>NZ_JBIAWS010000020.1:32301-179919 GCF_042896045.1 Streptomyces sp. NPDC001351
CCCGGGGGCGCCTGCGTGTGGCCCGCGTCCCCCGGGGGAGGGCCGGGGGGGGGGGGGGCGGCCGGCGGGGGGGGGTGGGGGGGGCCCCCCCCCCCCCGGGGGGGGCCCCCCCCCCCCCCGCGCCGCCGCGAGGCGAAGAGGCCCGGCTTCCGCGCCCGTGCGCGCTCTTCCTCACCTCCTCATCGGGGCCTTCGCCGCCTTCGCCTTCGTCGCCCCGACTGTCCGCTCTCCCAGTACGGTCACTCGCGCCAGAGCCGCCGCCAGCAGTGAGGCTTACGGCGACAACGGGTGCCGCAGCTCAGCTGGCCGGAGCCGTCAGGTACGTCAGGTACACCCCTCCCCCGCAGTCGGGCATCTTCCGTAGGGTCCAGCGGCCGTCGAAGGTCGGGGAGGAGAAATTCGACTCGGCGTCGTCCTCCTCCACCTCTCCCTCCTGCAGGGTGTATCCGGCCTCGGGGAGCTGCTTCTGCAGGAAGGCCAGCGTGCGGTCGAAGCCGCTTGTGACGACCGTGGCGACGACGAGTCGCTCACCCGAGCGGCGCTCCACCGAGGTCACGAGCGCGCCATCGGGCACCGGAAGGTCCGCCGGGAATTCCTTGGGCAGCGGCAGCGAGGCGGCAGTGGGACAGCCGCCGGGTGTGGTGACGATCGGCGTTGCGGCCAAGGGTTTGGCATTCCTTGTCGGCGCCGAGCACCCGGTGACGGCCGGCAGGCCGAGGACGGCGGCGGCCAGTACGGCAGCCAGAGGCCAGGACTTCACCTACTGACCTCCTGTCGGGTTCCTGCGCTTGCCGGCGACCATGGCGTCGTAAGCGCCGTACAGCGTGTTGCCGGAGGCCTGGCGGGCGATGGAGGCCAGTGCGTCATAGTTCTGCGCGCCGCCGGTGGCGCAGGCGCCGGTGCAGCCGTCGGCGTAGGCGGCGAGCACACGGCCCCGGGCGTCGATGGTGATGTCGTTGAAGTCCAGGAGATTGCGGTCCTTGCCACAGGTGGTGCCACCCGTGCAGATCGACCCCTTCTGGACCGGGTCGGTGGGGGTGGCGTCCGCGGTGACCCAGGACTGTCCGCCGTCGTAGGTCGTGGCCACGTACAGGTGCCAGACGCCCTTGAAGTTGTCCGCGTCCTGGTAGTTGCCGCCGGTGGTGGTGCCCAGGAAGGCGAAGGCGGCGCGGTTGTCATCGCCTGCGGTCACGGCCGGGAAGACGACGTTCTTGATGCCGAGGGACGCGCTGACGTTCTGGTCGTACAGCCACGTCCTGCCCTTGTCGTGGCTGACGGCGATGCGTGCGGTGCCGTCGCTGTTCTGGTAGCCCATGTAGACGGTTCCGCCGGCCCCGATCCCGACGCTCGGGTCGGAGTCACCGGGGGTGCTGGAGGGGTTCTTGCGGACGCTCCAAGTAAGTCCGTTGTCCTCGGAGACGGCCACGGCCTGGTTGCCGCCGCAGCCCTTGTTCGGCACGTACACCGTGCCGTCCGGTGCGGCCTTCACATGCCCGTGCAGGCCGCCGCAGTTCAGCAGCGAGTACATCGGAACGGCCGGCCCGTACGTCAGACCGCCGTCCCGGCTGACCGCGCAGGAGGCGTCGGCTATGTCCTGGGAGCAGTAGTAGACGGCGTTCGGATACGACGTGACCGGGCCCGGGCTCCCTGGGGCGAACGGGCCGCCGCCGATGCTCTGGTGGTCGACACCGGAGTTGATGCCGGAGCCGCCCGTCGGCGTCCACGTTTCGCCGTCGTCGTCGGTGTAGCAGGTCAGGGCCGTCTTTCCGGCCAGCTGCGACTCGAAGGTGCGGTGGGTGGCCGGATCGGTGAACAAGATCGGGTCGAGGCTGGTGGTGCTGCCCTGGGGGCATCCATTGGCCGCACTCGCGCTCTTGTCCCGCCAGGTGGCGGCACCGGCGCTGTCATAGGTGACCTTGAGCGTCGAGGTGTACGCCTGGAACATCGCGGCGCCGGTGGCGCGGTCGACACCGATCGAGGGTTCACCGGCGTCGTGTGCGTGCGTGAGGCTGTCGGGTGCCGAGGAGTTCGCATACGTGGGGGGAACTGCTGTACTCGGCGGCGGATCGACCGGGTTGGCGACCAGGCTCGCGGTGCCGGTGAAGCTGTCGCCGAGCGGCGCGTACGGCACCACGCGCACCGTGTACGACGCCGCCACCGCCGGCAGCAGCAGGCGCTCGGGGTCGCTGGTGGAGGCCGCCGCGGCCACTTCGTGGCCGTCAGCGTCGAGGACGTACAGGTCGAAGTCGGCAGCAGGGTCGGGCCACTTGGCCTCGACGCGCAGGCTGTGACCGGCGTCGTAGCCCACCGGCACCGACACCTTCAGGGTGTAGTCGTCGCAGAGTTGCGGGCTGCCGCAGCTCACCGTCCCGGTGGTGCCGGAGACGTTGGGGACGGCGAAGGGACCGGCGCTCCACGTGATCGTGGGTGCTGTGTCGCTGACCGTTCCGGAGCGCGGTGTGGCGGCGTCTGCCGACACGCTCGGCAGAGTGCCGACGAGGAGCGCCAGCAGCCCGAGGACGACACGCCCCCGCGACCGCGGGTGACGCTGACGACAGAGTGCGGAGAGGAGAGCCACAAGCACCTCAAGGGTTCCGAGTCGGACAAAGGGCGATCGTGTGCGGCGGTACGGGCGGGGCCTTTGTCTGCTCTACGGAGAGGCGTGCGACGTCCGTCGCGAGAAGTCGAAGTGTTTCCGGCCCTGCTTGCCGAGGCCGAAGAGGTTCAACCTCATGCAGGCCGGTCGGCCCAGTGGGGGACCTTGTCGGCCGCGAGCCGCGTGTCACCCCCCGGTGGCGGACAAGAAGCCGCGTGGCCGCCCGTCGCGGCAGGCGGCTCACCGCGGCAGCGGTGGGCGCCAGCGGCACTGCCGACTGCGATTGCGGTCGGCGAGCAGCGAAGGAGCAAGAAAAGCTTGGGAAAGGTGCAGTCTTTTGCTCGTTTGGGGACGATAAAACACCCATTCATGCGCCGTGGTTTCATGGAGGTGCGCACATTGTGGCGTACACCACCGACAGGGAGTTGTGAGACATGGCGGCACCACAGGCCCGGTGGAGCGCGCTGCTCGAGATGCTGACGCGCGACGGGCGGATCGAAGTCGAGGCGGCTGCCGAGGAGTTGGGGGTCTCCACCGCGACCATCCGGCGCGACCTCGACGAGCTGGCCCGCCAGCAGATGGTCACCCGCACACACGGCGGGGCGGTGATCAATGCCATCGCCTACGACCTGCCGTTGCGCTACAAGGCCGCGCGCAACGCTCCGGAGAAGGAGCGGATCGCGCACGCGGCTGCCGCGCTGGTGAAGGCCGGCGCCGTGGTGGGACTGAACGGCGGCACCACGACCACCGAAGTGGCGCGGGCGCTGGCCACCCGGGCCGACCTGAGTTCCGGCGGTGCGGAGACGGCGGTCACCGTGGTGACCAACGCCCTGAACATCGCGAACGAGTTGGTCGTACGGCGCCATGTGAAGCTCGTGGTGACCGGCGGGGTGGCCCGGCCGGCGTCCTATGAGCTGATCGGGCCGCTGGCCACCGAACTGCTCGCCGAGATCGCGCTGGACCAGGTCTTCCTCGGGGTCGATGCCATCGACGTGGCCCACGGCGCGACCGCCCACCACGAGGGCGAGGCCAGCATCAACCGGGCGCTGGCCCGCCGCGCGCAGCAGGTCGTCGCGGTCGCCGACGCCTCCAAGCTGAACCGACGGGCCTTCGCCCGTATCTGCCCGGTGGAGAACATCGACGTCCTGGTGACCGACAAGACCGCCTCGGACCAGCTGACCGAGTCGTTCACGGCGGCCGGGGTCGAGGTCATCCGCGCCTGACGGCGCACACCGCTCCCGACGGCACCGGCGCGGATCCCGGCGTCGTCCCCGGACACCACCCGCCGTCAGCCCGGCCACGAGGTGGCGATCCACGAAGACGAACAAGAACACCACCGGCACGATCGCGATCAAGCGAACTGGCGAACAGGTACTGCCACTGCTCGTGGCACGAGGTGACGAAGCCGGGAATCGCCCTGGTCAGGGTCATCCGGTTGCCGGCCGAGGTGACGGTGAGCGCGACCACGTACTCGTTCCACGCGCCAGTGAAGGTGTAGACGAGCGCGGTCAACACACCGGGCATCGCGAGCGACAGGGCGACGCGGGTGAGGCGCCGCGCCCGCGGACCCGGTGCCGGGCGGTGCGGCAGGCCACATCTGGTCGCTCACAGACCCTGACGTGGGGGAACGCTCTGCTGTTCTCGCTGTACGTCGCCGGGGCGGCGACGCCGCTCACCCTGGCCGTCGGGCTCCCCGCCGCGCCGTCAACAGCATCTCGCGGCGCAGGGGCGCGAGAAACACCAGGGCCACCAGCCATCCGACGGCGGTGAGCAGAACGGTGCGCAGTTCAGGTAGACCAGCACCACGGCCAGGACCAGCCCGAAGTTGACGACGGCCATGGTGGCCGACTCCCCCACCGACTGGTTGTCGAAGGCGAGTTTGTACAGGTAGGTGGTGGTCGTGTCGATGGCGAAGCCGGGGCCGCCGCGCGTCATGGCCCAGATGACGGGGAACGAGTTGAACCCGTTGATGACGTTGATGATCGCGGCGACCACCAACGAGGGACGCAGCAGCGGCAGGGCGATGGCCAGGTAGCCGCGGACCGGTCCGGCGCCGTCCATCCGCGCCTCGTCGTCCCCTACGGCGGGGATGCTCCGCACTCCGGCCAGCAGGACGAACGAGGTGAACGGCGCGAGACGAACACCGCCACGCCCATCAGCACGGACGAGGCCCACGGCACCATCAGCGCCCACCGCACCAACCGGCGCCCGAAAACCGGGAGTTGAGCAGTGGGACCGGCCGAGCAAGACCACGACCGTGACGACGCGGATGACCCACACGAGGATGCACAGCAGCACCCCGGGCAGATCGCCCTCGGCGAACAGGTCGGCGTAGTTGCGGAGGCCGGCGAACCCTTGGGACAGTCCGGTGGAGCTCACCCGCGCCCGGCCGGACGACCATGGTCAGGATCATCGCGGGCCCCAGCCACAGCAACGGCTCCAGCGCGCGCCATGACCTGCTTCCGCTTCGCGACGCGGGTGTACGGCCACCGACGTCACTCGCCCTTCTGCGCGGTCTGCAGGACCTTCCCCGGGTCGCCGGCCGCCACAGCCGTGCCGATGCGCTGTTTCACGGCGCCGTCGACCGCTGCCCAGGCGGGGTTGTCTTGTGCGTGCTGCCGCCCTTGCTCGGCGGGGGCGCGACCCCGGTGACCTCTCCATCGTCAGCGTGCGCACATAGGTGAGCGTGTCTAGATTCTCCTGATTGTCCTGCTGGTCGATCGCCCGCTTGCCCGAGGTGTCGGTCCATCCGCCGCCGTTGTTCATCGCCCGGATGTGGAACTCGGCCTCGGTCTCGGCCCAGGTGGATGGCGGCCGGGCGATGCCCGCCTTTTGGAGTCCATCTGCTCGCCCGCACTGCCCAAGGGCACCACCATCCGCGTCTGGGCCGACACCGACGGAAAGATCACCGACCCGTCCCTGAGCCCCAGTCAGATCCGCAACCGCGCCAGGGAGTCGGCCGTCATCGCCCCCCTCGGCATCCACGCAACCGCAGCCGCCGCCCACCGGACCGTCAGCCGCGTCATCGCAGGCGATAAACGCGGCGACATCGGCGCTGCCCCTCGGGATACTGGTCGCCCATGGATGAGGTCCAAGTCGTCGTCGCCCATTCCGAGCGCGTGACTCTCCGCGTCGGCGACGTGTTCCTGAAGGTGGACGCCGATCAGGCGCGCATCGACGACGAGGTCGAGGCGATGTCCCTCGTGCCGGTCCCGACCCCTGAGGTCCTGTGGTGCAAGCCGCCCGTGCTCGCGATCGCCGCGCTCCCGGGGACGACGCTTGGGCGCCTCGGCGGGCCGTCGACCGGGTCGCCGGCGGCGTGGGCCGCGGCGGGCGCCGCCATCCGGAAGCTGCACGAGGCGCCGCTGCCGCCCCGGACAGGCCGGGCCGGGCGGAGCATCGTCGAGCTGGCGGCGGAACTGGACGACGAGTGCGAGTGGCTCGTGACGAACGGCGTCCTGCCCGCCGACCTGGTCACCCGCAACCGCCAGGTCGCCGAGGCCGCGCTCCGGCCCTGGACTCCGGCCTTCACCCACGGCGACCTGCAGATCAATCACGTCTTCGTCGACGGCGACGAGGTCACGGGCATCATCGACTGGTCCGAGGCGGGCCAGGGTGATGCCCTGTACGACCTCGCCACCTTCACGCTCGGACATGAGGAACACCTCGACGACGTCATCGCCGGCTATGGCAGCGGCATCGACCTCGATGTGATCCACGCGTGGTGGTCGTTGCGCAGCCTGCTGATAGTTCGCTGGCTGATCGAGCACGGCTTCGACCCCTTCGCGCAGGGCTGTGAGGTCGACGTGCTGAGATCCAGGATGTGAGGGGGCGCACACAGGCAGGCCCGACTGCTACGCGTCCGTTCTTACGCGTCGAGCAGGCAGCAGGCCATCCCCTGGGGCGCATCGCCTGCCCCGCCACGCTGGTCGACGACATCAGGGCCCAGCAGAGAAACGGGTTGTAGTGGCTGGGCCTGAGCTGGACCACCAGCGCCACCACGAACACCAGGACAGCGCGATCTTGGTGAGGAAGTAGCCGAGCTGGGCGCCCGCCCCCGGAACGGGACGGGAGCACTGGGCGACGAATCGGCCGCCATCGGCAACCGTGCGTTCGCCCCTGGCAGACACCGTCTGAACGTTTCCTCAATGCCCGTCAAGGCAGGTCAGGCCGCGTGCCGGGCACTCCGCGCCTGCTCGGTGACGTCCCTGCGGGTCACGGCCAGGTACGCGACCAGTCCGAGGATGACCGTCAGGAAGAGCGTGCTGGTCACAACCGCGCCAAGACCCATGCCGCCGTCACCGTTCGGCCGGGAGAGGTAGTCGCCGAGGGAAGCCCCGAGCGGGCGGGTGAGGACGTAGGCGATCCAGAAGCTCCACACCGCGTCCAGGCCCAGCTGGAAGTGGGCGAGTCCCACCGCCGCGATGGCCAGGCCGAACAGCACCGCGGACAGCCAGTGGCCCAGGCCTATGCGCTCCGAGACCAGGTCGCCCGTGGCGGTGCCGAGGGCGAAGGTGAACAGCACGGCCAGCCAGTAGCAGGACTCGCGGCCGGTGGTGTCGATGCGGTGGATCGACAGCGTTCGCTCGCGGCGGTACCAGACCACGAACACGATCGCGAGGGCAATCGCGAACACCGTGGTGCTCGTCTCCAGCGGGACGCCCATGTTGTCGGTGAGGTTGTCGCTGATCAGAGTGCCGACGACGCTGACCAGGGCGACGGCCGGCCAGTACACGCCGGCCCGGTACGCCGTGGTGTGGAACTGGAGGGCCAGCACAACCGCCAGCAGCACGCTCATCAGCACCGACACCCCGGCCAGACCCAGGTCGGCCTGCTCGTTCAGCAGGCCGGCGGCGGTCTCTCCGACCGTCGTGCACAGGACCTTGATGATCCAGAAGTAGACGGTGACCTCGGGGACTTTGTTCCAGCCCAGTCGGCGGCCAGACGACGGCGCAACAGACCCACCCGCCGCCGGAATCGCGGTTGCCTCAGGCGTTTCATAGGTCATGGTGCACGACCGTGCCACGGGGTACCTGAACGCATCCTGACTGCCGCGCGGCACCGCCTGCCCCGCCCGTCGCACACGAGCTACGACCCGCCGCCCACCCATCCGCTGACCGCGCGATTGCCTGGCTGCGGCATCGACTCGGCCGGGCGGCGGTCCTGTCCTACGGGCCGCCGTGACTCCTTCCGGGCCCCGGGCTGTGGCTGCGCCGGACCCACGCGTTCCTCCTGTACCAGACACCGGACAGCGACAATGCCGGTGGCCCTGGTCGGCCCGGGATGTCTCCAGCGCGCCGAACACCGGTGCGTGCTGTTCCGGCCCGGCCGCCCATCGCTGGTCCACCGACGCCGTCGATGAGCCTGGGGTGACAGTGGGGCGGTTCGAAGCCGTTGGCGCCGGCTTCGAACCGCCCCAAGGGGGCTTCTCGGCACATTCGACCCGCAGCCGGGCGCTGTGCGGTCGGTCAGCCCATGTCCGTCAGGAGGGCGTTCAGTTCCTTTTCCTGCTGCGCAGGCGGCATCGGCGGGTTCGAGTGGTCGATTCCGAAGGTCCCCAGCACCTTGTCCATCTGGGCGTCGATGGAGGTCCAGCCGGTCTGGTCCAGCGGCTGCAGCGAAGCCTGGTCGGCATCCCACAGGTCACGCAGCGACTGTGCGGCCGCGTGCGCGCCCTTCGCGTTCCCCGAGCGTGCGTCCTTGAGCGAGGTGGAGGCGAGGCTCTTCAGGGCGGCGACCTTGGCGGGCGGGAACTTCTTCACCGCCTGGCCGGGAGCCATCTGGACGGCGGAGGTGTTGTCGGCTTCCGGCGCCGGACCAGTGTGCGGCTGACCGTGGGCCCACACCAGCAGGCCCGTGGTCGCGACGGCCAACAGGCCGAAGCCGGCCAGCCCGACGCGCTCCCTGCGCGGGCCGCCGCTGGCGTGTGCGGCATGGGCTGCCTCGTAGGTCTCGGTCACGTCCGAGCGCGTCACCGTCAGGTAGACCACGGTCGCCAGGATCAGGCCGAGGAAGATCAGGCTGGTGGTGAAGGTGCCCAGCGCCAGGCCGGTCGGCTCGCCCGGCTGAGCGACCTTCGGGGAGGCGAGCCAGTCACCGATGTTGGCGCCCAGCGGGCGGGTCAGGATGTAGGCGAGCCAGAAGGACAGCACCGGGTTCGCGCCGAACTTCCACAGCAGCGTGATCGCCGCGATGAGGCCGAGCGGCAGCAGCACCGAGGCGCCCGGGCTCCAGCCGGTCAGCTCCAGGGTCCAGTCGCCGGTCGCGGTGCCGAGCGCGAAGGTGACGAGAACGGCGAGCCAGTAGAACGACTCTCGCGGCAGCGTGGTGACCGAGTGGATCGAGAGGGTCCGTTCACGCACCCACCACACGCCGAAGACCACCGCGAGCAGCACCGAGAACACGGCGGAGCTGATCCACAGCGGCACGTTCAGCTGGTCGGTGAGGATGTCGGTGTACAGGGTGCCCGTGACGCTGACAACGACCACGGTCAGCCAGTAGGGGAACGGAACGTACCGCTTCAGCCGCAGCTGGACCGCCAGGACCGCTACGAACACCGCGGTGAAGATCCAGGCCGTGTTCACCAGGCCGACGCCCAGTTTCATGTTGATCCAGTCGGCGAAGCTCTCACCCACGGTGGTGCACAGGACCTTGATCACCCAGAACCAGATGGTGACCTCGGGGACCTTGTTGAGCATGAGGCGCCCGCTGCGCGTGCGTGCTTCCGTTGTCGTTGTCATGCAGGGAGGTTTACGCGGGGAACCTGCAAGCAACCTGACTACGTGGCCGCACGCGCGGCCGGGAGTGTCATCTCGACGTGGCCGCGGCCGTCCGCGATCGCGCGGACCTCCACACCGGCCGAGGCGGCGATGCGCCGGACCACGGTCAGCCCCAGCCCATATCCATCGCCGCCGGTCACACCCGCTTCGAAGACCCGGTCGACGTCCGCGGGATCGAAGCCGGGGCCGTCGTCCAGGACGTCGACCACGATGGCCTCGCCCTGGTTGCGCGCGGTGACCCACACACGGGACTTCGCATGCCGCAGGCTGTTCTCCAGCAGGGGCGACAGCAGCGACACGGCGACGTCGGCCGCCACCGCCACCTCGACCTTCGCGGGAAAGGCGACCTCGACCGGGCGGCTGCCGATCGCCTGCCGCGCCGCGGAGCGCAGATCGCACCGGGTCCCGTCGTCCGTCCGGGCGCGCGCCGCGCGCAGAATCGTCGTGATCGCCGTATCGAGGCGGTCGACCTCGCTCAGTACCGCCTCCGGCGCCACCGGCTCGCCGGACAGCTGGGCCAGCTGCGCCTCGCCCCGCAGGACCGTGAGCGGTGTCCGCAGCTCGTGGGCGATCTCGTCGGTGAGCCGGCGCTCGTCCGCCAACGCGTTGTCGACCCGCTCCAGAAGGTGGTCCAGGGTCTGTCCCAGTTCCCCGAACTCGTCACGGGGGACTCCGAGGTTGAAGCGGCGCCCGGGTTCGTGATGGCCCCAGTCGTCGGCGAGGGCGGCCATCTCGTGCACGACCCGCAGCGCGCGGTGCACTACGAGGTGTGCGACACCCCCGGCGAGGAGGATCGTGAGGCCGCCCAGGATCAGCGACAAGGTCAGGCTGCGCTGCTCGGATGTCTCGTACGGCGTGAGGTCCACCCGGACGATCACCATGACGTGGTGGCCGTCGATCGGGACCTGTCGTGCGTACAGGAGGTATTTGCCGACGGACGCGGTCTGCGATCGCGTCGAGTCCGCCAGTTCCTCGACGCGATCGACCACGCTCGGCGGTACGTTCCCGTCGATCAGGCGGCCGTCGGCATACACCCAGGCGACCTCGTCGAGCGCCTCGCTGCTGTTCTCCGTGAGCACGACACGGCCGCCTTTGGCGGTGACGTTCGCCGCGACCGCCTCGGCCCGCGTATGTGCCAGATCGTGCGCGTCGGCGTCCGTCACCCGGCTGAGCAGCACGTGCGAGACCACGACCAGGATCGCGACCACGGCGGTGGCGATCAGCACGGTGAGCGCGACGACGCTTCTGCGGAATCCCGTCACTGCCATCGGTAGCCCACGCCGCGGACGGTCGCCAGACGCTCGGCCACACCCAGCGGACCGAGCTTGGCCCGCAGCCGGCGCACGTAGGAGTCGAGGGTGTTGTCGCTGACCTGCGCTCCGTGCGGCCATCCGGCGGCGACGAGGGCGTGGCGGCGTACCGCGTCGCCCTGCGAGGCGATCAGGCGGCCCAGCAGCCGGAACTCTGTCGGGGTCAGACTCATGCTCACCGAATCGTAGGTCACCACGTGCTTCGCCGGATCGAGGACGACCTCGTGCGGTGTCGGCGCCACGGTGGCCCGGCGCAGCAGCGCTCGGACGCGGACCAACAGTTCCGGGATGTCGAAGGGTTTGGTCATGTAGTCGTCGGCGCCGGCCTCGAAGCCGCCCACCTTGTGCTGCAGACCGTCCAAGGCGGTGAGCATCAGTACGGGTACGTCGACGCCGCGGGCCCTCAGGGCCAGGCAGACGTCGCGGCCGTCGGCGTCGGGCAGGCCGAGATCCAGGACGACCAGCTGCGGCGCCGGTGCCAGCTGCCGCAGCAGGCTGTCGGCCGTGGCGGCGACGGAGACCGTGTGGCCGTCGTGCTCCAGGGCGCGCCTGAGGATGCCGCGGACCGCCGCGTCGTCTTCGCACACCATGATGAAAGCCACGTGCTGACCCTAGATACTCGCGTTCCAGTTCTCCATCTGCCCTGGTCAACCGCCTTGCAGGTCGGAGAGGTGAGCCGTATGGACTCCGTGCGGAGTAGCCACCCTTCGGCTGCGGTCCACTGACTGCGAGCGCGGCGGTCGGGGACCCGCAGTCGGTGTGGGCGTGGATGCGCGCGGCTTAACGCAGCGCTGCGGCGACCAGGCCTTCGAGAGCCTCACGCTGGACTTCGCCGCCGTTCACCAGCCGGTCGAAGACCAGTCCGTCGATGCAGGTCAGCAGGGTGTGAGTGCGGTTGTCGACGTCTGTGACGCCGTGCGTGACGAGGAACTGCCGGACGGCCTCACGGCCGACGTTCTCGCGGGGCACGAGGATCTCCCGCAGCTCCGGGTCGCGCACGCTCTCGACGGCGCAGGCATGGCGGGCGAGTGAGCGGCGGCGGCCCTCGCCGGTGAGCCGCTGCCGGGTGAGCAGCACCATGCCGTCCACCAGCTCCTCGACGGTGTGCAGGGGTGCGAGCTCTTCGGCCAACGTCTGAAGTTCCGCCTGGTCGAGTTGGACCAGGCGCGTGACGAGTCCGGTCAGCAGTGCGGCACGGGTACGGAAGTAGGCCGAGGTGGTGCCGGGCGGCATGGCGGATTTGCGGTCGACCGCGCGGTGGGTCAGGCCGCGCATCCCTTCGTCGGCGAGCACGTCGAGAGCCGCGTCTGCAAGAAGGGTGCGCCGGTCCGAAGCCATGGCCTCTTTCTACACCCGTAGAGACTCGGGATAGGGTGCCTTCTACAGGTGTAGAAGAAGGGGGCTCCGGCATGGGGAACACGGCAGTGGTCATCGGAGGGGGCATCGGAGGGCTGGCCGCCGCGATCGGTCTGTACCGCATCGGATGGGACGTGAGGGTCCTCGAGCGGGCGTCCATGCTTGAGGACGCCGGGGCAGGCATTTCACTGGCCGCCAATGGCCTGCGGGCCCTGGACGAACTCGGCGTCGGCGAGGCGGTGCGGGCTGCATCGCGTGGTCAGTACAGCGGCGGCACCCGGACGCCCCGGGGCCGTTGGCTGGCTCGGATGGACGGCTCGGCGTTGGAGAAGGCGGTGGGTACGCCGATCATGGGCATCCCCCGCTCCACCTTGCACCGGCTGCTCCGCGACTCCCTGCCCGGCGGATCGCTGGTGATCGGCACGGAGGTGGCCGGGGTCGAACAGACCGGCCCCGGGACGGTTCAAGTCGACTGCGGCACCGAGGTCCTGAACGCCGATCTGGTGGTGACGGCCGACGGCATCGGCAGCAAGGTCCGCAGCCGACTCTTCCCGGACCATCCCGGCCCGGTCTACAGCGGCTCGACGGTGCTGCGCGCCGTCACCGAGCGCGTGGTTGATCTGCACGCCGACTTCGAACTGACCTGGGGCCGAGGCACGGAGTTCGGGCACATCGCCTTCGTGGACGGGCGGGCCGAGTGGCACGCCGTCCTCAGCCACCCCGCCGGAACACGGTTCGCCGACCCGCTGGCCGGACTGCGCCGACGGTTCCACACCTGGCACGACCCGATACCCGCCCTGCTCGACGCGACCCGGCCCGAGGCCGTGTTGCATCACGACGTGTACGAACTCCGCACGCCGCTCCCCTCATACGCGGTCGGCCGGATCGCGCTGCTCGGCGACGCGGCCCATGCGATGACCCCCAACCTCGGACAGGGTGCCTGCCAGGCACTGGAGGACGCGGTCACCCTGACCGCCGTCCTCGGCACCGAGTCCACCGTCGAGGCCGCACTCGCCCGCTACGACGCCGAGCGCCGGCCCCGCAGCCAGGCCGTCGCCCGGGCTGCCCGGCAGGCCGGGAGAATGGGCCAGCAGCTTTCCCACCCACTGGCCGTCCCCCTGCGGAATACGGCGATGCGACTGACACCGTCCCGGGTCGCCACCCGTATGATCCTTCGTCATCACGCCTGGGTCCCGCCGTCGCTGAACTGATCCGGTTCGTGCCGCCAACCGAGCTGTGCACCACGAGGCGCGCGACACCGCAGGGGCCGTGGCCGTGCCCAGCACCACCGCGTTCAGGGCGAAGTGCAAGGGAGACGGCCGACCCTCAGCCGACAGGGGCGAGGATCCCGGGCGTGCCCCGCGGCCGGGCTCCCCCGCGAAACCGGCTGGAGACAGCCACGGCTCCCGCTGCGGGCGCAGTGCCCCAGCCCGAGCAGAAACAGGAGCAGGAGCAGGAGCCGAACCTGAATCAGTCCGGTGGCTCGGTTCGGCAGTTGCGGCCTGCCGTTGACCGAGCCGGAAGCCGTTACGCCCCGGCCGCCTCGATGAACTCGCGCACGGCGGTGCGCGGGTTCCCCGAGCGGACCAGCGCCTCGCCGACCAGCACCACGTCGGCTCCCCAACCGCGGTACTCCGCGACGTCCTCCGGACCCGTCACGCCGGATTCCGCAACCTTGACCGTGCCTTCCGGGATGGCCGTCACCAGGTCGGCGAACACCTTGCGATCCACGTCGAGCGTCGTCAGATCCCTCGCGTTGATGCCGAGAAGCTCGGCCCCTGCGGCAGCGGCACGCCGCACCTCGTCGGCCGTGTGCGCCTCCACGAGCGGCGTGAGACCCAACTCCTTGCACAGCCCCATCAGATCGGCGAGTTGGCCGTCGTCGAGTGACACGACCATGAGCAGTGCAAGGTCGGCGCCGTGTGCGCGGGCTTCCCACAGCTGGTAGGGGTCGACGATGAAGTCCTTGCGCAGCACGGGTACGTCGACCCGGGCGCGTACGGCGTCGAGATCGGCGAGGGAACCGCCGAAACGCCTGCCCTCGGTCAGCACGCTGATCGCGGCGGCACCGCCGGCCGCGTACTGGGCCGCGAGGGACGCAGGGTCGGGGATGTCCGCCAGCGCACCCTTGCTGGGACTCTTTCGCTTCACCTCGGCGATGATGGACACCCCCGGCGCCCGGAAAGCGGGCAGCGGGTCGAGCGCGGGTACCGCGTCCGCCACCCGGGAGCGCAGCTCCGCCAGCGGCGTCGCACGCCTACGCTCCTCCAAGTCCTCGCGAACTCCCGCGAGGATCCCGTCAAGAACGCTCATCGTCTTCTCCCTGTGTCGATTCGTCTGCCGCTGTGGGCATGCCCGGGCCGGCGTGAGGCCGTGCGTCACCCACGTCCAAGTCGTACGGGGAGTACGGTCTCATTCGGATCGATCATGGCGCTGGTCCGGGTCGGCCGCGAGGCGCGGACGCTGAACTCCTCGCGGATGATCCATGAAGTGCCGTGTCCCGGAACTGGCGACCTCGAGGCTGCATGCAAGCGCTCGGCGCCTCCATGCAGCCTCGGTGTATGGAGTCGAAACCGCGGCGGAAGGGCTCAGGCCAGACCGAACCGCTCGGCGTGGACTTGCCGCTCGGGAACCTGCAGGGCGCGCAGTGAGCCGAGCACGGCCGCGGTCATCGCGGGCGGACCGCAGACGTACACATCGCGTTCGGCTATGTCGGGAACCAGGGCATGGAGACTGTCCGGCTCGAACGGCGAACTCCCCTCCGCCGTACGGCCGGTGACCAGATGCAGCTTCCCACCCCGATCGGCGACCAGGCCTTGTACCTCGTCGGCCAGCACGGCTTCGTCCTCGCTGCGCACCCGATGGAGCACGACGACGTCACCGGAGGATTCCTCCTCCAGCAGGGCTCGAACCGGTGTGATCCCCACTCCCCCGGCGATCAGCAGCGCGCCGGGCCGCGTTCGGTGCAACGAGGTGAATGCCCCGTACGGCCCCTCCACGAACGCGCGGCTCCCGACCGGGAGGTGCCGCAGACCGGCGCTGGCGCTGCCGACCGCCTTGGCGGTCAGGCGCAACGTACGGCCGTCGGGTACCGCCGACAGCGAGAACGGGTTGGCCAGCCACCAGTGGTTGTGCCCGGGGAACCGCCAGATGCAGAACTGGCCGGCCCGGGCCGGGAGCTTGTCGAGGTGGCGGCCGGTGACATGCACCGACACCACGTCGTCCGATTCCAGCACCACCGCCGAGACCTCGAACCGGTGATAGGCGTTGCGCCACACGGGCATGACGATCCGCCCAGCGATCAGGGCACCGAACGAGAACAGCCACAGGAGCCACCAGTAGATCTTCGCGAACGCGGAAGAGGTGAAGGTCGTGGTCTCCTGCAGCTGGTGGACGAACGCCAGCCCCAACGCCACGTACAGCAGCAGGTGCAGACCGTGCCAGACCTCGTACCGCAGCCGCTGCCTCACATACCGGGCGGAGACCGCGGCGACCACGACGACGATCGCCGCGGCGCACATTCCGAGCAGGGAGGCCGGCACTCCGGCCAGCGAGAAGAACGTCTTCGTCATCGACGTCGCACCGAGCCTCGCGAAGCCCAGCACAATCAGCACAGCGTGGGTGAGGATGGTCCAGAGCAAAGTGAAGCCGACCCACCGGTGCCACACCGTCAACCGGTCCATGCCGATACGGCGGTCGAGCCACGGCAACCGGGCCACCAGCAGCAGCTGGAACAACATCAGCACGGCGGCATGCAGGCCGAAGAACTTGGCGGCGGTGAGCACCCCGTTCTGGCCGGTCCCGGCGGTGAGGAACAAGACCTCGACGATCACCAAGTTGACGATGACAAACGTCCACAGCGCCCGCCGCGCCGCCACCACCGGAGGTATGGTGCTCTGCCGCACCTGCGAAATCGTCGCCTCCACCGCTTCCCCTCTTGTCCATGTGACGCACTCGCGCCCGGCACACAGGTCTCGAGGACCCCAAGGCCCTCACCCGGCGACCGTCCCGGCCGCTGTCGCTCGGTAGGTTGAGTGATTAAGGGCTTAACCACAAGCCATCACAGGGCAGTTGAGGTACACATGACGAGCTCGCGTGTCTGGCGGCGTCCCACGCTCGGCGCCGTGGCCGCACGAGCCGGGGTCTCCACCGCCACGGTGTCGAACGCGCTCAACGGCACCGGGCGGCTGTCCGAGCAGACCAGACAACGCGTGCTCACCGCGGCCCGCGAACTCGGATACGCCCCGGCCAGCACGGCCCGTGCCCTGGCCCGCGGCAGCACCGGAGTCCTCGGCCTGACCATGACGACGTACGGCGACCTGCCCGTCCCGTACACCGAGATCCCGTACTACGCACAACTGGCGCTGGGCGCCATGGCGGCGGCCCATGAACGCGGCTATCTGCTCACGGTGATGCCGAGTTCGATGTCCCCGTGGATGTGGCTCAACACACCGATGGACGGCGTCATCCACGTCGGACCCCGTGCCGAGGACCCGGTGCGTGCCATCCTGCGCGAACGCGGCATACCGATGATCAGCGAAGGCCGCCCGCCCGAGTGCAGCTGGCGCGACGCATGGGTGGAAGCCGACCACGGAGCGGCCCTGCGTCTGCTGCTCGGCCACCTCACGGACTCCGGCGCCCGGCGGATCGCGCTCTCCCTGCCCCTTCACGACGATGCGTACCCGCATCTTGTCGCGGACGCCTACCGGTCCTGGTGCGACGAACACAGCACGCCCGTCCTCGTCGAGGAATACGCCTCACTGCCCGACTACTTCACGACCGAACAGAACGCGGTCAGCCGCCTGCTGCGCCACGATCCACGACCCGACGCCGTCATCGGCGTCTACTCCGACTCCGGCCACAACATCCTCGCCGCCGCCCGGCAGCACGGGCTTCGGGTGCCGCGAGACCTGCTGGTCGCCTGCGTCAGCGAGGATCCCGACTACGCGACGACCAGCCCACCCCTCACCACCGTCAGCCTCTGCCCGGACCAGGTGGGCGCCGAAGCAGTCGACCTGCTGATTGCTGTCATCAACGGCCGCAGCGGCGTGGACCGGCGCAGGCTCGTCCCACCCGCAATGATCCCTCGTCGCTCCACCCGGCACCCCGGGCAGCAAGACATGGGATGTCAACAGAGGAAATGAGACAGTAGGCGACCCCTCTTCGCCAATGACCCCAGACTTCTGACGATTCATGGGATGTATCGCCTGGGGTCGTGGTATCCATACCGGTGCGCTTTGCACTCGCAGAAGGGACGCTGCATGAGAAGAACCTGGTTAATACCGCTGATCACGCTTGTCGCTCTCGCACTTGGGATGACGGCGGCAGGCGTGGCCCCTGCCTCCGCCGCCTCCAACACGCCCTTGCGGCTCATGCCGTTGGGCGACTCGATCACCTGGGGCGTGGGCAGCAGTACGGGCAACGGCTACCGCGGTCCTTTGTGGAACGAGCTCGCGGCGGACGGCCATCCGCTCGACTTCGTGGGCACGGGGCGCAACGGTTCGATGTCCGACCCCGACAACGAAGGCCACTCCGGGTACCGCATCGACCAGATCGCCGCACTGGCCGACGCCTCGCTGACCCGGTACCGGCCCAACGTCGTGACGCTGGAGATCGGCACCAACGACCTCAACCAGAGCTACCAGGTCTCCACGGCCACCGACCGGCTGAAGTCGCTGGTCAACCAGATCACCGCCGACGTCCCCGACGCGACCGTCCTCGTGGCCTCCCTGGTCGTGTCCACCAGCGGCTCGGAGGAGCAGTACCGGGCCGCGTACAACCGGGCCGTCCCCCAAATCGTGAGCGACGCCCAGGCGGCGGGCAAGAAGGTCGCCTACGTGGACATGAGCAGCCTGACCACGGCCGACCTGTCCGACACCCTGCACCCCAACGACTCGGGCTACCAGAAGATGGCCGACGCCTTCCACCGCGGCATCCAGTCCGCGGACGGCGCCGGGTGGCTCAGGAACCCCGCTCCCGCCCCTGCCCGCGTGCAGTCGGGCATCGCCGGCAAGTGCATGGACGTCAACGGCGCCAACACCGCTGACGGGACCGCCGTCCAGACCTGGAGCTGTGGCGACAGTGCCAACCAGCTCTGGTCCGCCTACACCGACGGCACCCTGCGTTCCCTGGGCAAGTGCCTCGACGCCGCCGGCGGGGCCACCGCCAACGGCACCAAGGTGCAGCTCTGGGCCTGCCACGGCGGCGCCAACCAGGTCTGGCAGCCCTACAACGGCGGATACCGCAACCCCGCCTCGGGCCGCTGCCTCGACGTTCCGGGCTTCTCCACCACCGACGGCACGCAGCTCCAGCTGTGGGACTGCAACGGCGGCTCCAACCAGAAGTGGACCACCCTGACCGCCGGATGACCTCCGCTCCCGGGATCCGGGCCCTGTGCGGGCCCGGATCCCGGGATGGGTCATTGATCCTCCGAACCGGTCATGCCGTCAGTCGCCAGAGGGATGTGGTTTCGGCGCTGCGTGCTGTATGGAGTGCGTCGGCGGTGTCCATGGAGCGTGGGTGCCGGGGCTTGGTGTCGATCTTGCCCATGACGCGGAGCTGCGCTTTCTGGATGGCGCCGAGCAGTTGCCGACGTGTCCGGAGGCCGAGGTGCTCTGCCAGGTCGGACAGGACGAGCCAGCCCTCCCCGCCCGGCCGGAGGTGGGCGGACAGTCCGTCGAGGAAACTGTGGAGCATGGTGCTGTCCGGGTCGTAGACGCCTTGCTCGATGGGACCGGCCGGACGGGCGGGGAGCCAGGGCGGGTTGCACACGATGAGGTCGGCGCGGCCCGGCGGGAACAGGCCGGGGCCCGACACCTCGATACGGCCGGTCAGCGCGAGCCGGTGGGCGTTCTCCCTGGCGCAGGCAAGGGCGCGTGGGCTGATGTCGGTGGCCACGACGCGTTTGACACCGCGGTGGACCAGGACCGCGGCGAGGACGCCGGTTCCCGTCCCGAGGTCGAATGCCGTACTGGTGGCAAGGTTGCGCCGGGTTGCCGGTGGCAGTGACGTGCGGGCGACCAGGTCGACGTACTCGCTTCTGACGGGAGCGAACACGCCGTAGTGGGGGTGGATTCGAGCCCCGAGCGCCGGCACTTCGATCCCCTTCAGGCGCCACTGATGAGCGCCGATCACTCCCAGCAGTTCACGCAGAGAGACCGCCATGGGCCCCTTCGAGGGGCCATAGGCTGCCAGACACGCCTGGCGGACGTCAGGGGCCCGGCGCAGCGTCAGGATGTAGTCGTCGTCCAACAGCACAAGAAGCTTTCCGAGGACACGGGCGCGGTGACGACTCCTGCGGCGGTGCAGGTGGAAGTTCTCGCTCGGAGACAGCCTGGACTTGAGCGGCTTGCGGTCGATGCGGCGGCCCATCGCCTGGAGGAGTTGCCGGGCGTTGTGGAAGTCGCCTTGCCAGAGCAGGGCTGTTCCTTCGCACGCCTGCCGGTAGGCGTCGTCGGCTTTCATCCGGTCGTCGGCGACGACGGTTCGTCGAGGGAGAGGGGCGGCGTTCTCGGAATGCCAGAGGGCGGACTGGTGGGTGTGGCTTTCGGTCCAGTGGATGGTGGACACCACGTACTCCTCGTGGTCGAACATGCAGGGGGACGAGGAGCACTTCGACGAGGAGCAGACTGAGCCGACGCCTGTCCGTCGGACAGGCGTGTGCGTTGAGGCAGGTGGCCGTTACCGCTCTCGCGTCGAAGCGCGAGAGCAGACGTCCCAGACGACCATGCCGAGCATCGGGTGAGCCCTTTCGGAGGAGTGGCAGCAGGCTCGCACAGGTGCTGCTCGGCTGCCAAAAAGCACCAGGGCTGTTCCCCACTGAGTGCCGTAGACGGCCGCTACGGCACTCGGCGTTGCATACGGTTGGGGACCGCGGTGGCGGGTCAGCGCTGCAGGGTGAGCACGCCCGGCCGGTACGGCAGCTGCTCGTAGGGGGCGCCGTCCGAGCTGGGGGACCTTCCCTGGTAGAGGAGCTGCAGGTTGCAGGGGTCGATGGTCATGGTCTGGTCGGGGTTGTTGCGGACCAGGTCGCCGTGGCTGATGTCGTTGGTCCAGGTGGCACCGCTGTTGGCCTTGCCCGCGAAGGGGCTGGTCTCGGTGGCGGCCTGCGGGGTCCACGAACCGCTCAGGCTGGAGGCCGTGAACGAGCGGAAGTAGCGCTGTTCACTCGCACCGCGCGCCTCGACGATCATGAGGTACTGGTTCTGGCCCTGGACCTTGTAGACCTGCGGCGCCTCGAACAGGTTCTTCACCGTGTCGCTCATGACCGTCGTGTACGACGAGCCGAAGCTGCCAGGGAAGTTCCCGATCGGCATGGTCGACTTGTAGATGCTGCCGTTGTCATTGGCGAAGAACAGGTACATGTTCTGGTCGTCGGCAATCAGGGTCGGGTCTATCGGACTTCCCGTGGGCAGGCTGCCGGTGAACAGGGGCTGCGGCGCGGACCAGCCGTTGGCGTTGGTGGGGTCGCTGGACGTGCGGTAGGTGAAGGGCCAGGCGGTACCCCAGCCCAGTGAGGCCAGCACCCAGATGTTCTTGGGCGCGAAGTAGAACAGCGTGGGCGCCACAGCGCCCTGGCTCATGCCGGTCTGAGTGGCCGAGGCCATGTCCGACCAGTTCGTGAAGGGGCTGAACGCCATCGAGCCCCATCCCGATCCCGAAGAGTTCGTCGCGTAGACCAGGTGCTTGCCGTTGTACGTCACGTTGGTGAAGTCCTTCAGCGAGTACCACCCGTTCGACGGCTGCGCCAACGGGCCGGTCGAGCTCCAGCGGTAGGTCGACGGGAGAGAACATGAGTTGGTCGCCCCGGACAGGCCGGTCCACTTCTGGTTGCCCGCGCCGGTGCAGTTCCAGAGCTGCACCGCCGTGCCGTTGGCGGTGGCCCCGCCCGACACGTCCAGGCACAGCCCGGACTCCACGCCGACGACCGTGCCGTCGGAGTTCACCCGCCACTGCTGGTTGGTGCCGCCGTTACAGGACCAGATCTCCACTCGGGTCCCGGCCGCGGTGGCATGGCCCGGGACGTCCAGGCACTTGTTGCCGTAAACGGTCAGCTGGCTGCTGTCCGTCAGCGTCCACTGCTGGTTGGATCCGCCCGTGCAGTCCCAGATCTGCAGGAGGGTACCGTCGGCCTGGCCGGCGTTCGGCACATCGAGACACCGGCCGGAACCGACGCCGCGCAAGGCGCCGCTGGTGGCCGCCTGAGCCGGGCCGGCGACGAGCAGCGCCGCCAACGAGACCAGGGCCGCAACGGCGGCGGCGAGCACCACAGACAGATGTCTGCGGCTGAAACGTCTTGTGCGCATGGGAACCTCGCATCCCTCGAGTGAATGTTCGTAATACCGAACGATGGTCGAAGCGTCGAGCAAGATGAACGGACGAGTAACGGCACAGATCTAGCGGTCGACCGCGCCCGAGTCGTTCCACTGCAGAGCACGGCCACCGTCGGCCGTGTGATCCGCGCGAGACTCATCCGGCAACACGGTTCGCCCTCTTCGATCGCCGGAACCCCGCCCGGACTCGGCACCTTCGTCACGGCAACAGCGCGGCCCGGCAAGGAGGTTCGGGATCCACAAGGGGTGCGGCTCCCTCGCTCGTCTCCACTGCGACATGGGATGGATTAACGGATACGAACGTTGCCTGTGTCTAGGCCTGTGACACAACTTCCTTTGCAGCGCAGGGGTGAGCGTCCGAATTGCACCCTGGCAGCTTCGCCAAACATTGGATGTTTCGACAACCCGCGGCTGCTTCCTCAGTGGTGGGGAACGAGGGCTGCAGAAGATGCAACCGATGCACCGTCGTCCCAAGCGGTGCATCACGTTCCACCACCTATTCGCTCTGCAACTGTGCCTTGTTGACGGCCGCTTGAAGTTGAAGCCAGGTGGGATCGGTTGCGTCGACAGCTGTCACCGTTGCCAGATCGTCTGCTTCCCAGGTGCGGGTTCCGTCGGTCAGGACAAGGTGCGCCTCCAGGTCGTCGCCGTCGTCCGGGACCTCGGCGGTGGACTCCCGGAACGCCATGGCTGCCGCCCTGGCGATGTCCCTGCTGGTAGTGCAGGTCTGCGTGGAGCCGAACAGCGCGGACAAGAGCACCAGTTCTCCCCCGCTGCCGGCGACCAGAAGCTCGCCGCTCGCCGTGGCAGCCAGCGCGGCCAGGCGGGACCCGGTCAGCACATGGTGCTCGACCGCTTGCCGGGTTTCGACGTCCACCTCGACCAGCGCCCCCGTGGGCGTTGCGATCCACAGCACGCCCGGTTGCGGTCCGAAGGCGATGTTGTGACGCGACCAGGCTTCCATCTGGTCGAGCCACTCTCGCGGGTACGGATAACCAGGGCTGGGGTCGCCGAGGGTTGTGGCCAGAACCCGGTGCAGCGAAGGAAACACGAATACCTCTACCGAGTTGTCGTACGCGTTGCCACGGACCGCCATATGACGTCCGTCCGCGCTGAAGAGCGGAGTCTCGTAGCCGTCACAGTCCAGGATCAGCGCCCGGCGCAGCGGTCGCATCACGGCAGGCGCGGTCCCCTGATCGACGCGCACGAAAAGGCAGTACGTGGCCCCCTGGTCGCTGGCGAGCGTGGCAACAAGTCCGCCCCCGGGATGCTCCGCGACCCCTGTGTCCCACGCGGGTCCGGCACCGACGGTCCCGGAGGCAAGGTCAAGGACGTCCGAGCTCTCCCACCCGCCGCCTTCGTCGCGGAACGACGGTGAACCCCACAGGGTCTGCCCGTCCGGGCTGAAAGCCAGACTGCGGTAGGAGTCCGCGGCCGAAGCACCTTCCGGTTCGGAAACCCCGGCAGGAGTCCAGTGCCGTAGCCCGTCCTCCCCTGCCACCACAAGCAGTGGCTGCTCCGGATGCCACGCCACAGCGGGCCTCCGCTCTGCCCGCTCCCACCCAAAGGCCTCTCCGTAGGCGTTCGATGTGAGGCCCACGGAACCGAGTTCGCGTAGCTGCCCCGCGCCGCATCCCCAGATATGGACCGCCGGACGCTCGGAGTCCAAGCAGGCCACCAGCGGAAGCCGCGGATGGCATCTCAGCTGTTCAAAGGAGCGTCCGCCGCCCACCAGCCCACGTGCCACTACATCAAGATCAGTCACCCCAGCACCGTAGTTCTCGTCGGCCTGCGCGGCGAGGCCCTCACCGTCCCGCGCCGACTACGCAGGCACCTCCACCGCGGAGGAGTGGGATGCCTTCCTCGGCCACTTCGAGCGCCGCAAGCTCTCCATCGGCATCTGCGCTCGCGCGTTCGGCACCTCGTGCATCCACGAACACGCCTGCGTCCGCTGCTCGTTGCTGCGTCCGGAGCCCGACCAGCGCGGCCGCCTGGTCGAGATCCGCGACGGCCTCCTCGCCCGCATCATCGAGGCCGAACGCGAGGGCCGGCTTGGCGAGCTGGAAGGACTTGAAGTCAGCCTTTCGGGAGCCCAGGACAAGCTCGCCCAGTTGGATGCCGAACAAGCCCGCCGCAGCACCGCCGTGGACCTCGGCATCCCGACCTTCCCCGACATCGCCGGCCGGCACGGCAGCGCACCCCTGCAGCCGTGAGGCCCTCCACTACCGGTGCGTGCGGAGTCCGTCGAGGATGAGCGCGAGCATGTGGGGGGCCCGGTCCACGGGGCTGGACGCGGCACGCCACAACGCGCCGGTCAGCTGGAGGAAGTCCCCAGGTGCGGCGTCCACACGGATGCTTCCGTCCTTCTTGCCGGCGTCGAGGAGTGCTGTGATCGCGGCGATGACCGGCCCGTAGCTCTGCTCGGTGATCGCCTGGTGCACGCCCGGGGTGAGTGCGTCGCCGAGGCCGTGCTTTCGCCGCATGGCCTCGACGAGGTCCATCGTCCAGTGTCGCAGGGCTTCCAGTGGCGGCATCTGGGCCAGTAGGTCGGGCACGGTGCCGGTGATGCGTGCCACCTCGTCCTGGTTGACGGCCAGGACGAGCGCCTCGCGTGTGGGGAAGTTGCGGTAAAGGGTGCCCGCGCCGACTCCGGCGCGCTGGGCGATCTGGTTCATCGACGTGCTGCCGTCCGCGGTGAGCGCTTCGCGTGCGGCGGCGAGGATGCGTGCCCTGTTCTCACGGGCGTCTGAACGGACCACGGGACCTCACGTTGCTAAGCGGAGAGTTCTCCACTACGTTATGTGGAGAGCTCTCCGCATACTTTAAGGAGCGTCATGCATTACATCAAGCTCGGCATGACCGGCCTCGACGTGTCCCCGATCGCGATCGGCGCGATGACCTACGGCGAACCCGACCGCGGACATCCCGTCTGGTCGAAGGGGGAACAGGACGCGCGCCCGCTCATCAGGCACGCATTGGAGGCGGGGATCAACTTCTTCGACACCGCGAACATGTACTCCAACGGCTCCAGCGAGGAGATCCTCGGTCGCGCGCTCAAGGACTTCGCCGACCGTGATGCCGTGGTGATCGCCACGAAGCTGCGCCACCCGATGCGGCTGGGACCGAACGGCCGCGGCCTGTCGCGCAAGGCGATCATGACCGAGGTCGACCACTCGCTGCGCCGCCTCGGCACGGACTACATCGATCTCTACCAGATCCACCGCAACGACCACGCCACCCCGTGGGAGGAGACGCTGGAGGCACTCAGCGACCTCGTGAAGGCCGGCAAGGTCCGCTACCTCGGCGCCTCGTCCATGCACGCCTGGGAGTTCGCGAAGGCGCTGCACCTGCAGAGGCAGCACGGCTGGGCACGGTTCGTGTCGATGCAGGACCACTACAACCTGCTCGCCCGTGAGGAGGAGCGGGAGATGATCCCGCTGTGCCTGGACGAGGGTGTCGGCACGATCATCTGGTCGCCGCTGGCGCGCGGCCGTCTCGCCCGCGCGTGGGACGATGCCCGCTCGACGGCGCGCTCCGAGACGGACGGCGCCTACGCGGACCTGCTCTACTCGCCGGCCGAGGAGGCATCCAACCACGCGATCATCGACGCCGTCGGGAAGGTCGCCGCCGCACACGGCGTCACCCGCTCACAGGTCGCGCTCGCCTGGCTGCGCCGCCAGCCGGTCGTCACCGCACCCCTGGTCGGCGCCGGCTCGATCCGGCAGATCGACGAGGCCGTGGCCTCCCTGGACATCGAGCTCACCGACAACGACGTGCGCGCCCTGGAGGCCCCCTACACCCCCCGCCACGACTGGCAGGGCGTATCCGACGAAGCCGAGATGGAGGCCATCCGCCAGCGCGTTCCCGGCATGGCGCTCGCGTGAACCCCATCGTCCGCTCCGGCGCTGCTGCCCGCGCCGGAGCCCTCCTCATCCTTCTCGGTCCGCTCGTGTCCTGGGGCGCCGAGTTCATCACCGCCGCCGCATGGCAGGACCCGCCGTACTCGCCCCTGTACAACTGGGTCAGCCACCTCGGCCTGACCGGCCCACCGCAGACCGCGTTCGGGCAGGTCGCCCACTCCCCCCTCGGTGCCGTCATGGACACCGGCTGGGTGATCTACGGCACCCTCCTGATCGTCGGCACGTTCCTCCTGTTCGACCCGCGCAAGGGCGCCCGCCCCATCGCCATCGTGAGCCTCGCCGTCCTCGCCGGTGTCGGAGTCTCGCTCGTCGGCATCTTCCAGGGCTCCAACGCCAACGTCGACAACGGCCTGATCGCCTTCCACACCGTCGGCGCGCAGGGCGTCATGCTCGCCGGCAACATCATGGCGATCGCCGTCGGAACCTGCGGAACCCGCATCGGTCTCACCAAACGCCGCTCGATCGCGAGCACCGCGCTCGGCACCGCCGGACTGATCGCATTCCCCCTCCTCATGACCGATGTGTTCACCGGCTGGATGTGGAACATCGGCCTGTTCGAGCGCGCCGTCATCTACCCGATCATGATCGGCCACGCCCTCCTCGGAAGCAGCGTGGCCGCCACCCAGCGCCACCGTGCGACGCATCCGCCGGCACCCCTCACCGCACGAGCCAACAGCTGAAGGAAAAACAAATGACACGAGTACTGGTCACCGGAGGAACCGGATTCATCGGGAGCTGGTGCATCCAGGCCCTGCTGGCTGCCGGGCACACCGTCCGCACCACGGTCCGCGACCTGCGGCGCGAGTCGGCGCTGCGCTCCTGGCTGCACGCGGCCACACCGTTCGACGACGACCGGCTCACCGTCGTGCGCGCCGACCTCGATCACTCCGAGAGCTGGGACGCTGCCGTCGCCGACTGCGACTTCGTCCTCCACGTCGCCTCGCCGACCCTGCGCCACACGCCGGCGAACGACGACAACCTGGTGGTCCCCGCGCGCGAGGGTGTCCTGCGGGTGCTGCGCGCAGCCCGCAACGCCGGTGTGCGCCGGGTCGTCCTGACCAGCGCCTTCGGTGCCATCGGGATCGGGCACCCCCCGCGCTCGACCCCGTTCACCGAGGAGGACTGGACAGACGTCGACAGCGACATCCCGCCCTACCAGCGGTCCAAAACACTCGCCGAACGCGCCGCCTGGCAGTTCATCCAAGCCGAAGGCGGTGGCCTGGAACTGGCGGCGGTTCATCCCGTGGGGGTCCTTGGACCCCTGCTCGGCCTGGACGACCCGCCATCTCTGCGGCTGGTCCGCAGAATGCTCGAAGGACAGGTTCCCGCGTGCCCTCCCTTCGGGATGGGCTTCGTCGACGTGCGCGACGTCGCGGACCTGCACCTGCGCGCGATGACGGATCCGGCAGCCGCCGGCGAACGCTTCCTGGCCATCGCCGGGCACAGCCTGCGCGTCATCGACATCGCACGCATCCTGCACGACCGCCTCGGTGAGCGCGCCGCGAAGGCCCCGACCCGTGAACTGCCCGTGTGGGTCGCTCGCACACTGGGCATCGTGAACCCGGAACTGCGCCTGCTCAAGCACCAGCTCGGCCGGGATCTCGACGCCACAAGCTCCAAGGCGGAGAAGCTCCTCGGATGGCGGGCCCGTCCCATCGAGGACACCATCGCGGAGACCGCCGAGAGCCTCCTCGCCCACGGCATCGGGACAAAAACCGCCTCGTAGCCAACCGACGCGACAGCCTTGAGGCACCGAAGGTGCGTTGGACTGGTGACCCGGAGCGACTTCTCGGTACCACCGATCCGAAAACGATCAAGATAATCAGTACCCAGCTGGGAACCTGGGCTCGCCTCGGCCTCCTGCAACGCATTGCCCGCGGCGCCTACAAGATGCTTCTTCACGGGGACTTGTCATCATCCGACGCCCCTTAACTTCGCGGCATTGCAAGATCAAGGGGAAGCTTCTCTTCGCCCACGAGCCCTATTACCCGGGCCCGGGAACCCGCGAGGTCAACACCACGGTCGTCGCTGCTGACGCGCTGCGCCATCCGCGGGTGGTGCAGCCCGATGGCGCCCGCATCCACGACCTGCTCACCCGGGGACGCACGCCGGGCGAGATCATCCCGCTGGCCACCCTCACCCACGAACTGGGCGGTGGCGCCGGCTGGCCGGCGGTCGCAGATTTCGAGCGCGTCGTATCCGACCTGCTCACCCTCGT
Source organism: Streptomyces sp. NPDC001351 (assembly GCF_042896045.1). Classification (NCBI taxonomy): domain Bacteria; kingdom Bacillati; phylum Actinomycetota; class Actinomycetes; order Kitasatosporales; family Streptomycetaceae; genus Streptomyces; species Streptomyces sp. NPDC001351. The sequence continues at coordinate 59,813 of NZ_JBIAWS010000020.1, forward strand.
GCAGACCCAGGGGTTCGACGCTCTCAGTCTCGGACTTCCCGACCTCGCCCGGGCTTTGTTCTGTACTGGACCCGAAAGCCGGGTGCGTACCTTCGACGCGGCAGCCGGGCAGTTCACCGTCCACGGGTCAGCCGAGCGTGCCAGGGTCCTCACCAAGGTCGGCGTGTTCCTCACCGGCCTCACCGCCGAGCAGCCCTTGTGGCCGGGCGACGGACTCCTGCCGCCGCTGCGCCAAAACGCCTGACAACACCAAGGGGCAGCAGAACCATGATCAAGCGGCGCCGGAGGTGCCGACGACCGGTCACGGCCAGCGCGGAGAGGATCCGTCCCGCCGCCGTGGCCCTCGAGCGGTAGGACCGGATGAGAGGCGGGCGCCACGGCGTACGGCAAAGGCGCCGCCACGGGGGTCGTGGCGCATAGCGCAACAAGCCCCGGCTGGACGGGGGAGGCCAGCCGGGGCCGTAGGCGGTGGCGTGCGCAGGGCGGTCGCCTCTCGGCGGGATGCTCCATGGGGCTTCAGCCGGACGATCGTCCCCATGGACTGTAGGTGAGGCCCGGGGACACTGCCCCCTGCGCAGCCACGTGCATAGGAACGGCGAACTGCCCCTGGTTTCTTCCGCCGTTGCCGCTGTGCGGGTGTGAGGTGAGGCACGCTGTTGCATCGGCATCAGCGTCCATCGGCGACGTGCGTGCCCGGGGCGCTGTACCTCCCCAACGGCGCTGGGGGCAAGGCCGCCGAGTCGGGCGTTTCAGTCGCCGTCCTCGTCTTCGGTGTACGGTTCGGCAAGCCGCAGTCCGAGGTCGTCGAGCCAGTTGTGGACCCAGGCGCGCAAGGCGGCGATGCCGGCGGGATGTATGCCGTACGCGGCGTACTCACGGTCGGAGGTGAAGTCGACCACTTCGAGCCGGCCGTGCAGTTCCTCGAGGTCGAACTCCTCGTCGTGCTGGGCGCCCAGACGTTCGAGTTCGGCGATGGTGTACAGCTCGCGGGCGCTGAAGACGTCGATGACGTCGCGGGGGAAGCCGCGGTCGTGCAGGGCCCGGACCTTCAGTCCAACGGCGTCGTCGCGGGAGAGCATGGGCCCGGATTCGGTCTGGGCGGGAGGCTTGTGGAAGATCTCCTTGAGGATGTCCAGCTCGCAGGACTGATCGGTTGCCGTGTCGGTGGCGAGCGGGCGGGACATGCGCGGGGCGACCTCGACGGTGCGGATCGCCCATCCCCTCTCTTCGAGGCCGGCCACAACGGCGTCGGTGATCTCGTTCATGCCGGCCGGTGCGTCGGTGGCCAGGTCCAGGTCCTGGCTGGCGCGGCTGACCAGCTCATGGGCCTGGATGGCCTAGCCGCCGGCCAGCACCAGCCGATAGGCCTGACGGCTGTCCAGGGCGTCACGGAGCAGGCGCCGGTGCAGCTGTGGAAGTCTCATGCCGCAGCGGCGGCCGCTAGCTCGGGGAAACGCTGTTCCCAGCAGGTGCGCACCGGTTTGCCCAGGGCGATCCGCAGGCGCGGCCAGTGCCTGACGAGCAGGTCGGCGTTGAGGTAGCCGGTGAGGTCCTCGCGCAGGCCGTTGGTGAGCACGATGCGGTACAGGCCCAGCAGCAGCTTCTCGTCGCTGATGTCGAAATGCCTGAGCCCCGACCACGCCAGATGCAACGGCAGCTCCACCGTCCCGGACGTGGGTCCGGACAGTTCGGCGAGGTGCGCAGGCAGACGCTCGGCCACATGAGCCCAGCGCGCAGCGGCGGCATGGTCGATGGTCACGATTTCAGTATGACCCCTGACGAGAACTCACGGGGCATGGGGAGTGACCCCCGGCGTCCCCACGGCGGCCGCTGTGTCGATCGCGGGCCCGGCGGCCAGGTCATAGGCGGCAGCGGCAGCGGTTCGGACATCGAGGACGACGGACCGCACAAGGTGACGACGCCTGCGACGCTGCTTTCCGAGTACAAGAAAGTGCAAAGCGATGTCTTCGACAAGAAGAACAAGCAGCAGGTGGCGAAGTACGGCGTCAAGAACGCCCATGGCGTGAACGCCAGCTACGAGGCCCGGGACGTGGACCATCCGGGGACCCTGCGTACTCTCCAGCTCTCGGGCGCCTACGGCGAGAAAAGCGACACGGCGGACGACGGGATCGACCTCGTCGGCAGCCCGAAGGCCTACACACCCAGTGAGCTCGATGGCGCGGTCCTCAAGTGCCAGGAGAACAGGATCAAGGGCGGTTCTGTGGCTGCGGACTCGTCAGGTAAATCAAAAGACGCCAGCGTGCCGGTGTGCGTCTGGGGCGACAACAGCACTCTGGGTGTCGTGATGCACGTCGAAACGGCGAGAGCGACGCTCGGCATGCCCGTCAACATGGAGTACGCGGCAGAGCAGACCGCCAGGTTGCGCAAGGAAGTCCGCGTCAAGATCTGAGACCGAGCAGGGAGGAGCTCCTGCCCGACCTCGAAAGCCGCTACCCCAACGATCCGCACACCGAGCGTGCGCGGCACGTACTCGAAGCACACCACGCAGGCATGCAACCGCACCCCCAGCCGAGCGCCGCCTCGACTTGAGACATCAAGGAGGGGCTTCGGGATCTCAACCGGTAGTGGCCGGCACGGGTCAGTCGGCCGCCGCCCCGGCCGAGCAGGTGACGGCTGGGGACGTGGGTATTCGAGCCCTGGCCGACACGCTCATCCCCGCCCGGGTTCATCAGGGCGATCTGGGCTCCGCCCCGCACCGGGTCTGGTTCCTTCGATTATTTGTCGATGACCGCGCTCTGGTCGGCCACGGTACGTGGCCATCGACATGTCGACCACCTACCGGGCCGCGATCCGCACCGGCCTGCCGAACGCCGTCGTCGTGGTCGACTCTCGATGAGCACCCCTAGCTCAATCGCTCCCCAGGACGTAAGGGCGACCAGGTGCACAGCCGGTCAGAAGGTCGCGCGTGCGGGCGGTTTCGTGGGCTCGGGCGCGTCGTCCATGGTGCGGTTGGCGTTCAGTCCGATGGCGACTGTGAAGGAGATCCCGCAGCCGATCAGCATGTACATAGCGACCAGGTACCAGCCGCCGTCGGCCCACAGCACGAGGACGCCGGCGATGAGCGGAGTGAGGCCCCCGCCGATGGCGCTGGCGAGTTGATAGCCGACGCCTGCACCGCTGTAGCGGTATTCGGCGCCGAACATGTCGGTGAACAAGGACTGCTGGACCGAGACGGCCATGTCGTGCGCACCGTTGACCAGCAGAATCGAGGCCACCAGGATCAGGACCATGGAGCCGGACTGCAGCGCCGCGAAGAAGGGGAGGGAGCCCAGAACACCCAGCCCGGCGCCCCACGCGTATATGGTGCCGCGGCCGTAGCGGTCGGCGAGGTAGGCGAAGACGGGAATGGTGACGATGGCCGCTGCGCCCACCACGAGGTTGATGGTGAGCATGCTGTCGCGGTTCAGACCGAATTCCGCGGTGCCATAGCTCACGCCGAACGTGGTCACACCGTAGAAGGTGAAGAGTTCGACGAACCGCAGGCCGATGATGGCGAGGAATCCGCCGGGGTTGGCCTTGATGGCCGCGAGCAGTGGCAGCCGCAGAGGTTGGTCTTTGGATCGGGCGGCGATCTGCTCGGTGAAGACGGTGGATTCCTCGACCGTGATACGCACGATCAGCCCGACGATGACGAGGGCCGCGCTGAAGACGAACGGGACGCGCCAGCCCCATTGCTGGAAGTCCGCTTCGGGCAGGCGTCCGGAAACGATTTTGATGGCCGCGGTAGCCAGCAAAAGCCCCACCGAGGCACCGACCTGGACGCCGCTGCCGTAGAGGCTGCGCCACTTTCGAGGAGCGCTCTCGACCGCCATCAGAGCTGCGCCGCCCCACTCACCGCCGACGGCGAAGCCCTGGACGGCACGTAGAGCGACGAGCAGGACCGGGGCCCAGATGCCCACTTCACCGTAGGTGGGCAGGACACCGATCAGGGTGGAGGCGAGCCCCATGATCACCAGGGTGAGGACGAGCATCTTCTTGCGGCCCACCCGGTCGCCGAAGTGGCCGAAGACAATGCCGCCCAAGGGTCTGAAGAGGAATCCGACACCGAAGGTGGCCCATGCGGCGAGGGTTCCGACGGTGGGACTCACTTCGGGGAAGAAGAGATCGTTGAACAGGAGCCCGGCCACGATGCCGTAAAGGAAGAAGTCGTACCAGTCGACGACCGCCCCCATCAAGCCGGCGACAGCCGCGCGCTTTGCATGAGGTGATGTCCGGCTCATTTCAACGTCCAGGTGTTGATGAGGAGGGGACGGCCGAAGGCCGTCTGTGGGGTCATGATGGGAGAACTCGGGCAGCGCGCTGCCCGGTCTGGGGAGCACGCAATGCCCCGAGCACAGGCCGTGAGTGCGTGATGGATCGTTTTGGCGCTCCGTGAGCGTCCAGCGGTCCGATGAGCCCACTTGGTGACAAGGCGTTCCGACAACCACGGGCAATGGTCCGTGTGGCGGACCCATAGATCCGCTGCGCAGAAGTTACGCCTCTCCAGGGATGCCAGCAAGGGCAGTCGTCGAATTGATCCCCACCGGTTCGTTCGCCACGTCTGCCGCGATGATGCCCGAGGTGGCAACTGCGATCACGGGCCTGCGACCGGCGTCCCGCGGCGAGGAGTGGTCGACGAGTCCGGGTGTTCGGGTGATGGCTTCACACCGTGCGTTCCCCCAACTCCCAGGTGATGTGGCCGAACGCTGGTCGCCGACTGCGGTCTCCGCGCTGGTGCGCGTCGCCGCGCGGATCGCGCTGGTGGACACCCCGAGGTCCGGGGCGCCCGTGTGAAGCGCGTTGGACGGACAGAAGCGGCCCCGGCCTCGACGCGACGGTCTGCAAGGCGCGCCCGTCCCCGCGCTGCTCGCCACGACCGAACAGCGATGCAGGGGCCGTGCCCCCGGCTGTCGACAGGGCTTGAAACACAACTCGGACGAGGGTTGTGCAAAACGTTTTGGATCCCTAGCGTCCGGTTTGAACGGAAGGATTCCAGGATGCGGCGACTGATCGTGACGTCCTGCTCGGTGCTTGTGGTGCCCGAGCAGGGCCCGTGCCGGGTGGAAACGGACCAGGACATCCTGGTCGAGGACGGGGTGATCGTGTGGCTGGGTCCCGCGGGTACCCGGCCGGAGGCCGCCCGGGACGCGAGCTTCTCCGGAGCTGAGACGGTCGACGGGACCGGGCTGTTGGCCATGCCAGGGTTGGTGAACTCCCATACGCACAGCCCGATGGTGTTGATGCGGGGTGCCGCCGAGGACGTCAGTGTCGAGGCGTGGTTCAACGAGCGGGTGTGGCCGATGGAGGTCAACCTGACACCCGCCGACATCGGCCTCGGTGCCGAACTCGCCTGTGCGGAGATGCTGCTCAGCGGGGTGACCGCGTTCGCCGACCACTACTTCCACGCCGAACGGATCGCCGAGACCGTGGTACGGACCGGGATCCGCGCCGACATCGCGCCCACATACTTCAGCAGCCGTGGCGGCAGGGCGCTGGAGGAGAGCATCGAGACCGCCGGAACGCTGCACGGCGCGGGCGGCGGGCGGGTCACCGCGTCGCTCGGGCCGCACGCGCCGTACACCGTGGACGACGAGGACCTGGCCCGGATCGCGGAGCGGGCCCGTGCCATGGGCGTACGGATCCACATCCACGCCGCCGAGCACCTGGAGCAGACGGAATCGAGTCTCGCGCGGCGCGGCATCACCCCCATCGGGGTGCTGGAGCGGACCGGCGTTCTGGACGCCGGGGCGCTGATCGCCCACGGATGCGGGATCACGGAACCGGATCTCGAGGTGCTGTCGCGGTACCGCGACCGGACGGCAGTGGCGTGCTGCCCGAAGGTGTACCTGAAGCACGCCCTGCACCCGCTCACCCCGGTACGGGGCCTGCTCGGAGCCGGGGTGACCGTCGCGGCGGGGACGGACGGAGCCGCCGGACACAACACACTCGACGTGTGGGAGGCCATGCGGCTGGTGGCACTGACCCAGAAGCAGGCGGAGCGGGACGCCACCTGGATGACGGTCTCCGACACCATTCGGCTGGCCACGCGCCGCGGGGCACTGGCGCTGGGGCTGGGCGACCGGATCGGTGCCCTGGAACCCGGCCGCCGGGCGGACATCGTGCTGGTCGATCTGTCCGGCCTCCACTGCCGACCGCTGCACGACCCGGTGGCAGCTCTCGTCTACAGCACCCGGGCGAGTGATGTGCGCACGGTGGTCGTGGACGGGCGGGTCGTGGTGCGCGACGGGCGCCTGCTGACCGTGGACGTGCCTGGGCTGCTGGCCGAGATCGAGGCGCGGGTGCCCGCGCTGCTGGACACCTCGCACGGCAGGGCGGTTCAGCGCTATGACCCCTGACACAGACGCCGACGAGGGCAGACGCCGGGTGCGGCGGCCCGCGTCGATCAAGGACGTCGCGGCCGCTGCCCGGGTGAGCCCGACTACGGTCTCGCACGTGCTGAGCGGCAACCGGCCGGTCGCCCAGGAGACCGCGGACCGGGTGCGCGCGGTGGTCGCCAGGCTCGGCTTCGTGCCGGCCTCGACCGCCCGCAACCTGCAGGCGGGTTCCACGAACGTCATCGGCCTGCTCGTTCCCGACATCACCAACCAGTTCTTCGCGGAGCTGGCCAAGGGCGTCGAGGACGCCGCCCACGACCTGGGTTACGGGGTCATCCTGTGCAACACCGAGTTCGACCCCGAGCGTGAGGACCGCTACCTGGAGCTGCTGCGGGGCCGGTTCATCGACGGGATGGTCTACGCGTCGGGTTCACCACCCTCCCGCGACCGGCTGGCATCGCTGCTCGGCCGCTTCCCCATAGCCCTGGCCGACGAGGTGGTCCCTGGGCTGCTGGAGCAGACGATCCTCGTCACCGCCGACCACCGCGCGGGCGGCCGGCTGGTCGGGCAGCACCTGCGGGAGCTGGGCCACCGCAGGGCGCTGGCGGTGAGCGGCCCGGGGGACCTGGTCAGCAGTGTCGAGCGGATCGCGGGATTCCGGGAGGCGTTCGGCGACGAGGGCGTCACCGAGGTCGAGGGCGCCTTCGTCGAGCGGTCCGGTTACGACATGGTGGCCGCGGCCCTCAACGGGGGCGGCCCGCGCCGCTTCACCGCGGTGTTCGCGGCCAACGACCTCATGGCGCTCGGCGCGGTCGCCGCCCTGGAGGATGCGGGGCTGAGCGTCCCGCACGACGTGTCGGTGGCGGGCTTCGACGACATCATGCTCGCCGCCCGCGTCCACCCGTCGCTCACCACCGTCCACCAGCCCGCGTACGACATCGGCCGCACGGCCGCCGCCCAGTTGCTGCAGTACGTCCACCGGGGCGAGGTACCCCCCGCCTCCCGTCACATCCTCCCGGTCCGGCTGAAAGCCCGCGCCAGCACGGCCGCCCCGCGCTGACACCGCCCGTAACCCAGAAGTCCCGTAACCCAGAAGTCCCGTAACCCCATAACCCGAACTGAAAGGCACGGCGCAGCGATGACGCATGTCCTCGTCGTGGGTGAGTCCTGGTTCACCCACTCCATCCACCACAAGGGGTTCGACTCCTTCCACACCTCCGAGTACGTCGAGGGGGCGGGCGCCTTCCTGGGCGCGCTGCGCGATCGCGGCCACGAGGTGACGTACGTACCGGCGCACGAGATACCCCACCGGCTGCCCTCCTCGGTCGAGGGATTCGCCGCGTACGACGTGGTGGTGATCAGCGACGTCGGGGCCAACAGCTTCCAGCTCCCGCCGGAGACCTTCGCCCGCTCCGTTCCCGCGCCGGATCGCCCCGAACTGCTGCGGGCGTACGTCGAGGGCGGCGGCGGCCTGCTGATGGTGGGCGGCTACCTCACCTTCACCGGCATCGACGCCAAGGCCCGCTGGGGGCGCACCCCGCTGGCCGCCGCACTGCCGGTCGCTCTGCATGACCGCGACGACCGGGTGGAGCTGCCCGCCGGTGCCTCGCCCCGGGTCGTCGCCCGGCACCGGGTGGTCGACGGGCTGGGCACGACCTGGCCGTCTCTGCTCGGTCTCAACGAGGTGCGGGTACGGGAAGGGGCCGAGCTGCTCGCCGAGTGCGGCGGTCACCCGCTGCTGGTGGTCGGCGGGTACGGCGCCGGGCGGTCGGCGGCCTTCACCTCCGACCTCGCGCCGCACTGGGCGCCGCCGGACTTCCTCGCGTGGAAGGGATACCCGGAGCTCTGGGACCGACTGGTCCGCTGGCTGGCGGCGGCCGACACTGCTGCGGCAACCGACCCGGCAGGGGAGGAAGCCTGATGGTCACTCCGCACATTTCCGCCGCACCCGGCGACTTCGCCCCGGATGTGCTGATGCCCGGCGACCCACGCCGGGCCCGACGGATCGCTGAAACCTTCCTCCAAGACGCCCGCCTGGTCACCGAAGTACGCGGCATCGAGGGCTGGACAGGCTCCTACCGGGGCAGACCGCTGTCCGTCCTGGCCTCCGGCATGGGCATGCCGTCCGTGACCATCTACGCCACCGAGCTCTTCCGCTTCTACGGAGTACGCAGCATCGTCCGCGTCGGCACCGCCGGCGGGATACCACAGGCGGTGGGTCTGCGCGACGTCGTGGTGGCCACCGCCGCCCACACCGACTCGGCGATGAGCGACCATCGCGTCGATGGCGTGCATCTGAGTCACGCCGCATCGTTCGACCTGGCCAAAGCTGCCGCGGAGGCAGCGGCAGAGGCCGCCGAGACGGGTGCGCGCGACGGGCCGGGCGTGCACATCGGGCCGGTCTTCACCAGCGACCACTTCTACCTCGCCCGCCCCGGCCTGTTCGAGCAGCTGGAGGCCCACGGCACGCTGGCCGTCGAGATGGAGGCCGCCGGCCTGTACGCCACCGCCGCCGCCGAGGGCGGCCGGGCCCTGGCCGTGCTGACGGTCAGCGACCACATACGCCTGGCCCAGGCGCTCACGCCGGCCGAGCGCGAGGCCGATTTCGAGCGAGCCGTCACCATCGCAGCCACCACACTGGAAACAAGTTCCTAACACAAAGGCGTACGAAGACGTATGGCCAAAACGTTTTGCATTGCATAGCTTTCGGCCAACGCGAAGGAGAAAAGAACGATGGACAAGATCAAGGCCCTCGGGGCCATAACAGCACTCTCCGCACTCCTCGCCGGATGTGGATCAGCAACGGGCTCTTCCGGATCCTCAAGCTCTTCCGGCTCTTCGGCCGGAAAACTGAGAATCAAGTTCGTGGTCAACGGAAACCTCGGCGATCGTTCGTTCTTCGACTCCGCCTACGCGGGCCTGAAGAAGACGGAGAAGGACCTCGGCTACAGCCTCAAGGTCGTCGAGCTGGGCGGCGACCGCACGAAGTGGCAGTCCGGCTTCGAGGACGCGGCCTCGGGCGACGACTACGACGTGCTCGCGGCGGGCACCGTGGACACCGCTGCCTTCATCTCCAAGCTGGCGCCCGAATACCCGAAGAAGAAGTTCTGGCTTTTCGACTCCACCGTCGACTACACGGGCAAGAGCGGCTGTTCCAACAAGTGCACCAATGTGTACTCCGTCACCTTCAAGCAGAACGAGGCCGCCTATCTGGCAGGATTCCTCGCCGACAAACTGGTCGCAGCCAATTCCCTCCCCGGCGCCTCCGGCAGCAAGAAGGTGGGCCTGATGGGCGGGGTGAAGATCCCGGTGATCGAGGACTTCGTCGTCGGATTCAAGGCCGGATTCAAGGCGGCCGGCGGAAATCCGTCGTCCGGTGTCCTGGTGCAGTACGTGGGCGGCGACAACCCCTTCGGCGACCCCGCGAAGGGCAAGGAGATCGCCTCGTCCATGTACTCGCAGGGGGCGGCCCTGGTGTGGCCGGTGGCGGGCTCCTCCGGCCTCGGCGTGTTCGAGTCGGCCGTCACCGCCAAGCGCTACGCCTTCGGTGTCGACTCCGACCAGTACAAGACCCTGGGCGACCCCGCCCAGCAGCAGACCGTGGTCACCTCCATCCTCAAGAACGCCGGCAACGCCCTCTATCTGGCAGCCAAGGAGAACAAGGCCGGCACCCTGGCCTACGGCAAGTCCTCCGCGGTCGGCCTCGCCGAGGACGGCGTGGGCTACGTCGACAACGCCAACTTCGACAAGCTCGTGCCTGCTGCCGTACGCGCCGAACTCAAGTCACAGGCGGCGAAGATCGCGTCCGGTGAGGTCCAGGTCCCGTCCGCCTTCTGACCTGCGGCCCTGGTACGGAAGGAGCCCCCGTGGACCAGCATCCCCCACCCCGCCCCGCCCTCGCCCTGCAGGTCACCGGCCTGGGGAAGACGTACCCCAACGGCACCCGCGCCGTCAGCGACGTCGACCTCGAGGTACCCGGCGGCGAGATCCGGGCGATCGTCGGACAGAACGGCGCCGGCAAGTCGACGCTGATGAAGCTGATGTACGGCCTGGAGCAGCCGTCCGCCGGACAGATCCGTGTCCAGGGCGAGACGGTCAGGCTCTCCGGACCCCAGGACGCCATCGCCCTCGGCGTGGGCATGGTCCACCAGAACCTCATGCTGGTGCCGTCCTTCACCATCGCCGAGAACGTCGTCCTCGGCGTGGAACCCGGCCCTGCCGCCCGGGTCGACCGGGCCGCCGCCGTTGAGCGCACCGCCGCGCTGGCAAAGGAGGCGGGCCTGGCCGTCGACCCCCGGGCCAGGGTCAGCGACGTCTCCGTGGGGATGCGGCAGCGAGCAGAGATCCTCAAGGCACTGCACCGGGGCGCCCGCATCCTCATCCTCGACGAGCCCACCGCCGTCCTCACCCCACAGGAGGCCACCGACCTCTTCGAAGCCGTACGCGGACTCCGCGACCAGGGCATGACCGTGCTGTTCATCTCCCACAAGCTCAAAGAGGTGCGGGCGATCAGCGACCGCGTCACCGTAATGCGTGCCGGGTCCGTGGTCGGCACCGTACGCACCGAGGACGCGTCCCCCGCGCAGCTGGCGTCCATGATGGTCGGTCGGGAGATGTCCTTGGACGTCCCGAGGTCCCCCGCGCACCCCGGTGCGACCGTGCTCAAGGTGCGGAACCTGGCCTCCGGGGCGGACGTGGGACAGCCCCTGCACGGTGTCTCCCTCGACATCGCCGCCGGGGAGATCGTCGGCCTGGCGGGCATCGAAGGAAACGGCCAGACGGAACTGGTGGAGCTCCTCGCCGGGCTGCGCCGCCCGGCCGCCGGCTCCGTCACCGTCGACGGCACCGATGTCACCCACCTGGATGCGGCGGCGCACCGCGCGGCCGGTATCGCCCACGTCCCGGAGGACCGGCTGTCCAACGGGGCCGCCCTGGACCAGTCCATCGCCGACAACCTGATCGTCGACCGCTTCTCCAGGCCCCCGCTCGCCCGGCGCGGCGCGCTGCACATCCGCCGCATACGGGAGCTGGCCGAGGACCTGATCCGCCGTTACGCGATCCGGGCCCCCCACCCCGCCGTACCGGCCGGAGCGCTGTCCGGCGGCAACCTGCAGAAGGTCGTCGTCGCCCGCGAACTGTCCTCCGAGCCGCGCCTGTTGCTGGCCGCCCAGCTCACCCGGGGCGTCGACATCGGCGCCATGCACTTCATGTACGAGCGACTCGTCGAAGCCCGCGACGCGGGCGCGGCAATCCTTCTGGTCTCCGCGGACCTCGGCGAACTGCTCGCGCTCTCCGACCGGCTTCTGGTGATCAAGGACGGCCGGCTGGTCGGTCGCTTCGACGATCCGGCCGGACTCACGGAGGAAGAGACCGGGTTGTACATGCTCGGAGTCGAACAGCACTCACAACAGCGGATCACGGCAGGTGCACGATGACGACCACCGTCGAGCTGGAAGGCCGCCGCGAGTTCCTCGCCGCCAGGCGCCAGTCCACCGCCGTCGAGCTGACGATGACCGTGCTCACCGTCGCCGTCGCCGTCCTCATCGCCTTCCTGGTGATCCTGGCGACCGGCAAAGACGCCCCCGGCGCACTGAACGCGCTCCTCACCGGCCCGCTCGACCGCACCCCGCGCATCGGCCGCTGGCTCGCCGACGCCACGACGCTCTCCCTGCTCGGCCTGTCCGTCGCCATCCCCTTCCGGGCCCGGCAGATCAGCCTCGGCGCGGAAGGCCAGGTGTACGCGGGTGCCCTGGCGGGCGCGCTGGTGGCGATCAACGTCCCCCTGCCACCGGTCGCCGCCATGGTCATACCACTGGGCGCAGCCGCTCTGGCGGGCGGCGCGCTGGGCGCGGTGCCCGGGGTGATGAAGGCCCGCCTCGGGGCCAACGAGATCGTCGCCACGCTCATGCTCAACGCCATCGTCGTACGGGTCTTCGACTGGCTGCTCACCGACCACCTCAAGGCCCCCGCCAGCGCCGCCGTGCAGTCGGCTCCCATCCGGCCCGACTCGGTGCTCCCGCTGCTCTCGGACTTCTTCGGCGTCCCCCTGGACCAGGCCAACATCGGACTGTTCGGCATGCTCGCGGTGACCGCCGCCGCGTGGTTCCTGCTCGCCAGGACGCCCCTGGGCTACCGCATCCGCATGACCGGCTCCAACCCCGAATTCGCCCGGTACGGCGGCATCGACGTGCCCCGCACCATCGAGTGGAGCTTCGTCATCGGCGGCGCGCTGGCCGGACTGGCCGGCGCTCACCTCGCCCTCGGCGTGTACGGCGGGCTCCAGCCCGACATGGCCGGCGGCCTCGCCTTCGAGGGCATCGTGGTCGCCCTGCTGGCGCGCAACAACCCGGTCGCCGTGGTCGCCGCCGCGCTCCTCTACTCGTACCTGCGCGTCGGCGGTGACGTGATGGAGCAGCAGACGGACGTCGGTTCCGAGGCCGTGACCATCATCCAGGCGGTCATCGTGCTGCTGGTGACGGCCCGGACGCTGCCCGAACTCGTCAAGCGCCAGCTCGCCAGAAGACTTGCCCGAAGGGAGGCCCGCTGATGGGCCCCGTCCTCGACGTCGTGCTCAGCGCCGGCTTCCTCGCCGCGATCCTGCGGGTGTCGACCCCCTATGTCCTCGCCGCCCTCGGCGGACTGCTCGCCGAACGGGCCGGCGTACCGAACATCGCCCTGGAGGGCTCGATGCTGGCCGCCGCGTGCACCGGGGCCCTGGTCGCCGGATACAGCGGCTCGGTAGCGGCCGGGGCCGTCTGCGGGATCGCCGCCGGCGCGCTGCTCACCCTGCTGCTGGGCGTACTCCACCTGTACCTGGGCGCCGACGCGATCATCGCGGGCATCGGCCTCAACCTGCTGGCGTCCGGCGTGACCGCGTACGCCGTGTACGCCCTGCTCGGCGACAAGGGCGGCACCAGCCGGCTGCACAGCGGAGCCCTCCCCGAGGTCCGCCTTCCGCTGATCGAGGACATCCCGGGCCTCGGCACAGTGGTGAGCGGGCAGAACCTGATGACCTGGCTCGCCCTCGCCGCGGCCCCAGCGGTCGCCTGGCTGCTGCACCGGACCCGGTTCGGCTTCCACCTGCGCGCCGTTGGCGAGTTCCCCGACGCGGCCCGCTCGGTCGGCATCCCCGTCCGCCGGGTCCAGTTCGCCACCCTGGCACTCAGCGGCGCGCTGGCCGGCGGAGCCGGGGTCTTCCTCAGCATGGGCGCCGTCTCCTTCTTCGTCACCGGTATGACGGCCGGCCGCGGCTACATCGCCCTGGCCGCCGTCTTCCTGGGCGCGCTGCGCCCCTGGGGCGTCTTCCTGGCAGCGCTCGGCTTCGGCGCGGCCGAGGCCCTGGCGGTGCAGCTCGGCAACCTGAGCATCCCGTCACAGCTGGTCTCCGCCATTCCGTACGCCCTCACCCTGCTGGCCCTGGCGTTCTTCGCCTGGCGCCGCCGTCGCCCGGCCCGCCCGGCTTCCCCGGTCTCCGGCGTGGCCGCGGATCCGGCGACCAACTGAACCTCGCCCCCTGTTTCTGCGCCGTCCCTCCCTTGTTCCCTCCCGCATGCCCTGTCCTGCATGCCCTGCCAAGGAGCATCCATGAGCATCCGTGCCACCCGAGCCCGGATCATCGCTTCCGCCATCGCCCTCGCGTCCGTGACGGCCGTCTCCGGCGCCTCACCGGCTGCCGGGCACGACAGCGCCGTACGACTGGACTTCATCGGCGAGCAAGAACTGCCGAACGCCATGGCGTTCCAGGGCACCACCGTCGGCGGGCTCTCCGCCATCAGCTACGACATCCGGACGGGCTTGTACTACCTGATCAGCGACGACCGGTCGCAGACCGGCCCCGCCCGCTTCTACAGCGCCCGTGTCACCTTCGGCGGCGGCCACCTCACCGGCGCCGAACTCATAGGCACCCACTCATGGTTGCGGCCGGACGGCACCACCTACCCGCCCACTTCCACCCCCGCCGGGCAGACCGCCACGGTGGCCCCGGATCCGGAGGGGATCGCCGTCGACCCGTCCGACGGCAGTCTGGTCTGGACGAGCGAGGGCGAGCGCATCGTGCCGTCCGACGGCCCCGCGGTTCTCGGTGACCCCTGGATCCGGCGTGCCACCACCACCGGCGCGTACAGCGGACAGCTCCCGCTGCCCCCACAGCTGCACATGAACTCCCAGGCCATCGGCCCCCGCCGGAACCAGACCCTGGGAGGCGTCACCTTCACCCCCGACGGCCGCCAACTCGTCACCGCCATGGAGGACCCCCTCTACCAGGACGGCGACGACCCCACCCCCGACCACGGCGCCCTCACCCGGATCACCGTCCACGACGCACGCAACGGACTGCCCGTGGCGCAGTACGCGTACCCCCTGGAACCGCTCTTCGCCACACCTCCCGCAGGCAGCACGGACACCAACGGCGTCAGCGACCTGGTCGCCCTCGGCGACGACCGCTTCCTGGTCCTCGAACGCGCCTCCCTCTTCAGCACCAACACCTGGAAGGCCCGCCTCTTCCTGGTCGACCTCCACGGCGCCACCAACGTGCTCGGCCGCGACTCCCTGGCCGACGGACCCGTCCGGCCGGTCCACAAGACACTCGTGTCCGACCTGTCCGACGTTCCCGGGCTGCCCAGGGTGGACAACGTCGAAGGCATCACCCTCGGCCCGCGCCTGCCCGACGGCCGTCGCACGGTCGTACTCGTCTCGGACGACAACTTCGCTTCACGGCAGGTGACCCAGTTCATCGCCTTCGCCGCCGACGGCATCTGAGGCCCGGTCGGCGGGTGGACCGGAGATTGTTCGCTCAGCGTGCGCACCGTTCCGGTCCTGCCCGGCCCCGCCGCGACGCGACCCACATGGAGCCCGGCGCAGAGCAGGTGCTGCGAGCCTGCCGGCAGCTGCACGTGCACGGCCGTCCGGGCCGCCCGGCGGCGGTGGATCTCACTGTCCGCCCTGCCGTGGAACCCGACTGCGCCGCCCGCCGGTCCGTGGTGGAACCGCTCGCCCGGGTCGCCGACGTCGTCAAAAGGCCGGCGGCGAGGACCTGGGCGGGCTGTGGCCGGAGAAGGGCCCGGGCAGGTCCGCCCGCGCACTCCCGGCGCCAGGTGGTACGGGAAGCAACGCCGGCCTCGCCCACTCGATCGGGGGCCGGGGATGGCCGGTGCCCCGGGTCAGTGGGCCTGGCTGAGGGGGTGGTCGAAGCCCTGGGCCGAGAGGAGGGCGGCAGCTTCGGCGAGGTCGGTGGCGAAGTGCTCGACGGCCTCGTACGGGAAACGGTGGCTGGGCCCGCTCAGGGAGAGGGAGGCGACGGCCTTGCCAGTGCGGCCGATGATGGGTACCGCCACGGCGGTCAGGCCCTCGTCGAACTCGCTGCTGCTGACGGCGTAGCCGCGCTCTGCCGCCTCCGCCGCCCAGGCCCGCAGGCGCTCGACGTGGGCCTCGCCGTGGGGCGAGGCGAGAGCGACTCGGCGAAGGAGCGCGTCGGAGGCGTCACGCAGCAGGATCTTGGAGGAGGCGCCGGCCCACAGTGGCTGCTCGTCGCCGACATCGACGACGTGGCGCAGTGGACGGGGGCTTTCTTCGTGGGCGACGCAGATCCGGTAGAGGTCCCGGGCGACGAAGAGGTTGACGGTCTCCCCGAGCCGGTCGGCGAGGTCGCGCATGACCTTGCGGGTCTCCTGCGGCACCTCCCATTGGCTGCGGGCGAGGTAGGCCCAGCGCCACAGGCCGGGTCCAGCTGCGTATCCGGAGGGGTGGGACCGCAGCAGGCCGGTCTCCTCCAGCGTCTGCATCAGGCGCAGCACGGTGGTCTTCGCCAGACCGGTGCCCTCGGTGATTTCGCGCAGGGTGATGACGGGACGGTCCTCGCTGAGGAGGTTGAGGATGTCGAACGCCCGTCGCACGCTGCGCACGCCGGTGCCGTGCTGCTCCCGCTCGACTTCCGTTTGCGGCTCTCCGTCGCTCACCTGCTACCTCCCCGTCGTGACGGCCATGCCCTGTCCGCCGCGCTTGTCCGTCTGTGGCACCTCGACCATAGTCCGCTAGGCGGACCAAGGGAACTGTAATGCTGAAGCAATCTCGGAGTAACCCTTGATGCGGCTAATCCGCCCCCCTATGGTGCCGTCCATCGGACTTTTTGATCCGCATTGTGGACCAAGTGATCGAGGGTCGCCGCCCGCACCTCCGTGGCGATGGCCCGGTACGCACGAGACGTGTGCTCGCACCCCAGGGCCCCTCGCCGTCGCGTCGCGTCTGTCCCCACCGCAGCCATCCCGGCGGTCCCGCCCCGCGTGACTCTCACGTGGCCAGCGGCCACCGGTCCAGCCCATACAACGGAGTGTGTGAGATGAGCAGTACCCAGCAGGCGACCCAGGCCGGCGGCGCCGGCCTGGCGAAGAGGGCGGCGATCGCGAGCTTCATGGGAGCCGTGGTCGACTGGTACGACTTCTTCCTCTACGGCATCGTCGCGGGCCTCCTCTTCCCCGACCTGTTCTTCCCCGGTTCCTCCCCGGCCGTGGGCACCCTGGCGGCCTGGGCCACCTTCGGCGTCGGCTTCCTCTTCCGTCCGCTGGGCGGCATCGTCTTCGGCCACTTCGGGGACCGGCTCGGCCGCAAGCGGATGCTGGTCCTCACCATGCTGATCATGGGTACGGCCAGCACCCTGATCGGCGTGCTGCCCACCTACGCCCAGGCCGGGGTCTGGGCGCCCGCGCTGCTCGTGCTGCTGCGCGCCACGCAGGGCTTCGCGGTCGGCGGCGAGTGGGGCGGCGCCGCGCTCATGGCGGTGGAGAACGCGCCCCGCAAGTGGCGCTCCCTCTACAGCAGCGGAGTCCAGGTCGGCGCGTCCGTCGGCCTGCTGCTCGCCACGCTGATCACCAAGGTCATGTCGGGCACTGTCTCGGACGCCGCCTTCCGCTCCTGGGGCTGGCGGGTGCCCTTCCTGGTCAGTGCCGCCCTCGTGATCGTCGGACTGATCGTCCGGGCGAGGGTCGAGGAGTCCCCGGTCTTCACCGAGCGGGTCGCCACGATGGCGAAGACCGCGCGACCGCGCGTCCCGCTGCTCAGCGCGGTCCGCTCCAATCCGACCGGCTTCTTCGCCATCATCGGGCTGCGTCTCGTGGAGCTGTTCACCTTCTACGGCGTGACGACCTTCGGCCTTGCGTACGGCGCCGGCGAACTCGGCCTGAACCGGGACAGTCTGCTCAACGTCAACCTGGCCGTCGGCGGTCTGGCCGTCCTCACCATCCCGGCCTTCGCCTACCTCGCCGACCGTTTCGGCCGCCGCCGGGTGTACTGCTGGGGCGCGCTGATCGGCGCGGTGAGCGTGCTGCCGTACTTCTGGGCAATGGAGTCCGGCTCGATCGTGCTGATCATCCCCTGCGCGGTCCTGCTCGTGAACGGCGCGCACGACATGGCCGTGTCCGTCCAGCAGTCCCTGTTCACCGACATGTTCGGCCCCGAGTACCGCTACAGCGGCGCCGGCGTCGGCTACCAGCTCGCCAGCGCGATCGGGGGCGGCTTCACCCCGCTCATCGCCGCCTCCCTGGTCATCTGGGCGGGTGGCGGCTGGACGCTGGTCGCCGCCTACATGGCGCTGGGCTGCGCGGTCTCCTTCCTCGTCGCGCTGCGCATGCGGGGCGACGACGTGACGGCCGGGGCGACGGAGGGCGTACGTGACCACGCGGCGGCGGACGCGACCGCCTGACCGTCAGAGGTGCCCCCAACTCTTGTTGGGGGCACCTTTCACGCCGTACGCTGACCGCACAGTGGAATTATTGAACCGTCTAGTGGACCGCTTGGAGTTCTGGTGAAAGCAGCTGTCCTCACCGCACCGGGCCGGATGGAGATCGTCTACGACCACCCGGAGCCCCACTGCGGACCGTACGACGTCGTCGTGGACATGCACGGTGTAGGGCTGTGCGGTACCGACCTCGCCGTCTTCCACGGCAGGCGGCGGCCGCCCGCGATGTCATGGGTCATGGGCCACGAGGGCTTCGGCAGGATCGCCGCCGTGGGCACCGAGGTGCGGGACCGCCAGGTGGGCCAGAGCGTGGTCATTGAACCCAACTACGCCTGTCTGAAGTGCGCCGACTGCCTCACCGGCCTGACCTCGGCCTGCCCGCACCGGGCCATCGTCGGACTGAACACCCCGGGCGTCCTCGCCGAACGCGTGGCCCTGCCCGCGCACTTCTCCCATCCCGTCCCCGACGGTCTGACCGGCGCCGACCTCGCCGCTACCGAGCCGTACACGGTGGCACGGGCCGCCGTACGGCGCAGCGGCGTCACGGCAGCGGACCGCTGCCTGGTCGTCGGCGCCGGCGCCCAGGGGCTGCTGGTCTGTCTGATCCTGTCCCGCCTGGGCATCGATCCGGTCGTCACCGAACCGCATCCGCAACGGCTCGCCCGCGCCGAGCGGTTGGGCGCGACACCCGACGACGGCCGCACCGGGTTCACCTATGTCTTCGAGACCTCCGGCCACGGACCCGCGCTGGGCCCTGCGGTGGAGCGCGCCGCCGCCGGTGCCACCGTCGTCCTGATCGGCCTCAATGCCCAGCAGCTGCCGCTGACCACCGACGATGTGGTCCGCCGGCAGCTGGTGATCCGGGGGTCGATGATCTACGACCACCCCGGCGACTTCACCACCGCGATCGCCGAGCTGTCCGTGGCCCGCCCCGGAGCCGTCGTCGAGGCGTGCTTCCCGCTCGACGAGGCCCAGCAGGCGTTCGCCGGCGCGGTCGAGCGCGCCGGGAAGACGTGGATCACGATCGGGGGCGACCAGGATGCGTAAGACCATCGCGACCGTTTGCCTGAGCGGTTCGCTGACCGAGAAGCTGACCGCGGCCGCCCGCGCGGGCTTCGACGGCGTCGAGATCTTCGAGAACGACCTGCTGGCGAGCCCGCTCAGCCCCGAGGAGGTCCGCACCCGCACCGCGACCTGGGACTGGGTATCGACCTCTACCAGCCGATGCGGGACGTGGAGGCCGTCCCCGAGGAGGACTTCGTACGGAACCTGCGCCGCGCGGAGCGCAAGTTCGACGTGATGCGCAGGCTCGGGACCGAATCGCTCCTGGTGTGCTCCACCGTCTCCCCGCGTGCTCTGGACGACGACACCCTGGCGGCCGAGCAGCTTGGCCGACTGGCCGATCTGGCCCAGGAGTTCGGCGTCCGGGTCGCCTACGAGGCGCTCGCCTGGGGACAGCACGTCAGCACGTACGACCACGCCTGGCGCATCGTCGAACAGGCGGACCACCCCTCGCTCGGTGTCTGCCTGGACAGCTTCCACATCCTCTCCCGCTGCTCGGAACCGAAGGATCTCCAAGGCGTCGAGGACATCCCCGGCGAGAAGATCTTCTTCCTCCAGCTCGCCGACGCCCCGCTGATGGCCATGGACGTTTTGCAGTGGAGCCGCCACTACCGCTGCTTCCCCGGTCAGGGCGGCCTTGACGTGACCTCCCTCGTCCGCCATGTCATGAACGCCGGGTACCGCGGCCCGCTCTCACTGGAGGTCTTCAACGACGTGTTCCGCCAGGCGGACGCGGGCAGCACCGCCGTCGACGCGCTACGCTCCCTGATCGCCCTGGAGGAGAGCGCGGGCATTGCCCCCTCCCCGCCCTCGTCGTCCCGTCCGGCGTCGCCTTCGCCGAACTGTCCACCGTCGACCCGCAACCGGTGACCGAACTGCTGGCCGGCCTGGGATTCCGACGGACCGGACGGCACACCGGAAAGCCGGTGGAGCTGTGGGAACAGGGCGACGCCCGCATCCTCCTGAACCACGGCACCAGCACCCCCCACTCTCGGCTTCGCTCGAGCGGGGGAACCCCCATCAACGGCACGGCGCTGGCCGCCATCGGTCTCGAGACCCCCGACCCCCGCTCCGCCGCCGACCGCGCCGAGTCCGTGCTCGCCCCAGTGCTGCCCCACCGCCGCGGCAAAGCGGACATCTCCCTGGACGCCGTCGCCGCCCCCGACGGAACCGAACTGTTCTTCTGCGCCACCCGCCGTCCCGAACACCCCGACTGGACAAGCCATTTCACTCCCACCGTCGGCTCGGCCGACGGCATCGTCACCCGCGTCGACCACGTGGCCCTGACCCAGCCCTGGCACCACTTCGACGAGGCAGTCCTCTTCCACCGCACCGTCCTCGGGCTGCGCCCGCACGAGAGCGTCGACCTCGCCGACCCCTACGGCCTCTTCCGCAGCCGCGTTCTGTCCGACGAGACCGGCGCCTTCCGTCTCGTCCTCAATTGGGCCCCAAGCCCGGCGGCGGAGACCCGGACCAGAGCCCAGCACATCGCCCTCGCCACCGACGACATCACCCCCGCCGTACGCCGCATCCGAGCCGCCGGAGCGGAACTCCTGGCGATCCCCGCCAACTACCAAGACGATCTCGACGCCCGCTACGTGTTCGCCCCCGGGGAGCGCCGTCCTGACAGCCCTGCTTCCCCGGCGCCGCCCACGCATGAGTGCGCGCAGGATGAAGTGCCCGCTCTCTCGCTACCCCTTGAGCCCGACCGAGTGTCGGCCGTTGACCAGCCAGAACATCACCCACCTGGCGATCAGCATCCACAGCCCCGCCGACACGCACCTCCCATCAACAGGCACGGGGGCCGCTGCCCGGACTCCCACCACCGCGCTGGCCAGGACGGGCACGAAAGACCGCACGCTTCAGCTCTTGCGCACCGACCCACACCGGACCTGGCGCGTCCAGCGAAATCGCGAACGCGCTTCAATATCCCAACTTCAACAGTCTTTGTGCCCAGTTGAGCCGGTGGGCCAGAGAAGGACTCCTTCACAAACCCGATCACGGCACCTGCAGGCTCGCCGCTTCATGGATCCACCACGACCCACCACTCCCTGGGCCGTTGACAGATCTGTCTGAGGGTTAACTACGAGGCATTGCTTGATCACTCGTGGCGGAGGACAACGTGGCCGACGTACCTGGTCCATGGGGTCAGACGGGGTAGGCCGGCGCTGGACTGGACGGTGATCCAGCGCAGTCCGGCGGATTCCTCGAGAGCGGCGCGGGATCCGGAGCGCTCCCCATCCGCCGGCTCCCACCGCCGAACGGCATCCGGGGTTCTTCTTTGACGGTGGTCGATGTGGCGTATCCCGGACCGGATGCTGCGCGATCTGCAGGGCCGTGGCGGCGTCCTGGCCGAAGTCGGCGGTGGACAGTCCGTATTCGATGTCGCCGCTTCCCGCCGGAGGCAGGCCAAGCTCAGGACGGTCGTCACAGGGCGGATCGGCTCACACTTGCCGGCGAGTCGGCGACCGGACACAGCTCGCCTGTCCGGGCAACCGGCGGATGGCGCTGCGACGAAGCTGCTCCTCCTGGGCGACATGACGGTGGATCAGATAGCCAGTCTCGTCCGCGTGCCAGGCCTCGTGTTGCACTCCACCCACCTAGGTACCTGCTCGCCGACGGCAGGAAGACCGTGTGCTCTCCAGAGGACCGGTCCTGGGCGTGGCCGCCGGAAGGGCGGGCGCTTGATCGCCGAAGGGGCCGTACCGACCCGAAGTACCGGGTCGGTACGGCCCTTGGACGGTGGTGCGTTGCCGGCCGGCTGACCGGCGGGGACTCGTGCGCCGTGCGGCACCACTGCACCGTCCGGCGGGTTCGTGTCAGTCGGAGTCGGAGACCAGGTCCGTGAGCCGGCGCAGGAGCGTGACCAGCTGGACGCGTTCGTCCGCCGTGAACGCCTCGTAGGCGCGCGCCTGCCGCTCCCGCAACCGCTCCCGGAGCGTGGCGAGCAGCTCGGTGCCCTGTGTGGTCAGGCTGACCAGGACCCGCCGCTCGTCCTGCGCCGACCGGCGCCGCACCACGATGCCCTTGGTCTCCAGTTGCTGGAGCATCCGCGTGGCCGTCGGCACGCTGACGTCCGCGCTGCTCGCCAGCCGGCCCACCGGCAGGTCCGGCTGCGCGGTCAGCGGTTCGAGCAGGGCGACCTGGGCCAGGGAGAGTCCGCCGTAGTGGTCGGCGCCCGCCGAGCGGGCCCGGCGCATGGCGACGAAGAGCGCGTCGGCTGCCTGCGCCATCTCCTCCGCGCTGACGTCCCCGGCCGCGGTGACCTGGTCGGCCCTGTACTCCTTGCTCATGGAGGTGTAACTTACCAGAGCAATGATTAGCTGCCTAAATATTGGCCGCCCAAATATTAGGAGGCGGGAGAACTCATGACCTCTCCGTGCCGCATCGACGTCCACCAGCACCTCATCCCGCCGGCCTACCGGGCAGTGATGGACCGCCACGGCGAGACGGCCGCGGGCTGGCCCACACCCGCCTGGGACGCCGGTAGCGCGCTCGCCATGATGGACCGCCGCTCCATCGCCACCGGCATCCTCTCGATCAGCTCGCCCGGCATCCACTTCGGCGACGACACCGAGGCCCGCGCGGTCGCCCGCATGGTCAACGAGTACGCCGCCGACCTGGCCAGGGACCACCCCGACCGCTTCGGCTTCTTCGCGAGCCTCCCGCTCCCGGACGTCGACGGAGCCCTCGCCGAGGCGACGTACGCCCTGGACGAACTGCACGCCGACGGCGTGGTGCTGCTCTCCAACGTCCGCGGCCGCTACCTCGGCGACAAGGAGTACGAGCCGCTGTGGGCGGAACTCGACGCCCGCGAGGCGGTCGTGTTCGTCCACCCCGACGTACCGCCGCTGCCCCTGCTGGAGGGCATGCCCGGCCCGCTGCTGGACTTCCCCTACGACACCACCCGCACCGCGGTCCACATGACACTGAACGGCGTGATGAGCCGGCACACCCGGATGAAGGTGATCCTCTCCCACGCCGGCGGCTTCCTGCCGTACGCCGCCTGGCGGTTCACCGCCGGCGCCCAGTTCAACCCCGGCACCACCCCCCTGGGTATCCTGACCGACCTCCAGCGCTTCTACTTCGACACCGCGCTGTCCTCCACCCCGGCCGCGCTGCCCTCCCTGCTGGCCTTCGCCGCACCCGGGCACATCCTCTACGGCAGCGACCACCCCTTCGCCCCGGAAGAATCCGGCCCCCTCCTCGACTCCCTCCTCGACGACTACGACGGCTTCCAGCCGGGCCAACTGGACGCCATCAACCGCGTCAGCGCCGAGGCGCTCTTCCCACGTCTGGCCGTGATCTGACCAGGCCGTGAGGGGCCGAGCGGCCGGACTGCGCCTCTGCCATGGGACTCCGGAGGACGGGCAGGGGACAGACTTTTCTGTACGGCTGACGCCTGTTCCTGACCATTCGAAGGAAGCTGCTTGGAGTCTCCTGAGGCCGACAGGAATTGCCTCTCTCTGTTCCCATGATGGTTTTCTGGCCGGTAGGCGCGCTGACCAGTTGGGAGACGGAGCCGCTGGAGTGAGACGTGGGTCCGGCCGGTGGCCACTCGGCCTCGGTGTCGATGAGCACGTGGGTGCGTCACCCCGGTCACCGTCCAAACCCACGTCAACCGCGCCATGGCCAAACAGGGCGCCCGCGACCGCACCCAGCTCGTCGTCGCCAACGAAGCCGGCATGGTCCGAGCCGGGGAGCGGCAGAGCTGAATAGTCGAGTCTCACCGGGTCCGCTGCACCCTGAAGCGGTTGCGCCGACAAGCGACACCTGCACGCGGCTGACCGGCGAGCTCCTGGCTGATCGGGGGCCCGCTCAGCGCAGCTGCTCGGCCAGTCCGACGATGATGCCCTTTGGGCCGCGGAGGTAGCAGAGCAGATAGCTGTCCTCGAACCGGGCGATCTCGCCGACGAGTTCGGCGCCATGAGGGCGCAGGCGGGTACTGACGACGGCGCTTTGATGTCGTCTCGCCGAGGTTCACCGTGCTGACGAACAGCCCTGACGGCGCTATGTAGTTGAAGTGAGATATGCGCAAGGCGGCGGGCTGGACGCCGCGGGGCGGGCACGCCGCGAGGCGTTGCGGATGCAGGCTGCCGCGATGTTCGTCGAGGACGTCACGCCTTCGGAGATCGCCAAGCGGCTGCGGGCGACGGTGCGGTCGGTATACCGGTGGAGGGCTGACTTCGAGCGCGGCGGGACGGCGGCGCTGGCAAGCCGGGGCCCGCTGGGGCAGCGGTGCAAGCTCAGTACGAAGTCGCAGGTCAAGCTGGCCGCGATGCTGAATGAGGGCCCGGCAGCGTTCGGCTGGGATGAGGACCAGGTGTGGACCGGAGCTCGGGTCGCCAAGCTGATCGGCCGCAAACTCCATGTCTCCTACAGCGCCGACGCGGCAGCCCGGTTGATCCGTCGGCTCGGCTTCACCCCGCAGATACCGGCGCGACGGGCCGCCCAGCGCGACGAGCTCGCGATCGCCGCCTGGAAGGAAACAACGTGGCCTGCGGTAAAAGGACACAGGCCGCGCTCGGCGCCTTCGTTTGCTTCGAGGACGAGGCAGGCCAGCATCTGACACCGCCGCGCGGCCGAACCTGGGGACGTCGGGGCCAGACCCCGATCGTGAGGGTGGCCGGGCGCAGCTCCGGGCGGGTGTCGATCGCCGGACTGATCGCGGTCCGTCCCGGGACGCGCACGAGACTGTTCTACCGGCTGCCCATCCACCACGGCCGCAAGAACGAGCGACGCTCCTTGTCCGAACGCGACTACATCGGGCTGATCGACGCCGCCCACCAGCAGTTGAGAGCCCCGATCATCCTGGTCTGGGACCGGCTGAACACCCACGTGTCGGCAACCATGAAACAGATGATCGCTGAACGAGCGTGGCTGACCGTCGTGCTGCTCCCGGCCTACGCCCCGGACCTGAACCCGGTCGAGGGCGTGTGGTCCCACGTCAAACGCAGCCTGGCCAACCTGGCCGCGCTCACCGTCGATGCGCTGGAGACGCTGATCCGCAACCGACTCAAGCGCCTTCAGTACCGGCCCGTCGTCCTCGACGGCTTCGTCGCGGAGACCGGCCTGACCTTCCACCCGCTACCGCCATGACGTCGCGAAACGCCGTCGTCGGAAACTCGCCCGCCGCGATCGTCCGCCGCGCAGGCAATCCCCTTGCGCTGCCGACCCTGTCCAGCGATGCTCGACTGCCGTGAGCGGCTTCCAGATCAGCACCCTGACGGCCACCGAGGAGCGGCTCTGGCACGCTTTTCCCACCGGCGCCCTGGTCGACCTGCGCTCCCGCCCCGACGACGGCCCCGGCCAAGCGACGTCGTGGCCGCGCACCCGCGACATTCGCGCCGAGGCGATCGCGGCGCTGCTGACTGGCAGCGGCCCCGATGCGAACGGCGGCGCTGGCGTCAAACTGGCCGGCGCTCGTGTCGTTGGGCGACTCACGCTCGCCCATACGCAAGTCCCCTACGCACTCGACTTCGAGCACTGCTGCTTCGACGACGGCCTGGACCTCGCCGAAGCCGAGACGCGCAGCGTGCGCCTGCGCGGCTGCTACCTCACCGTGCTGGAAGCCAACCGCGCCGACATCCGCGGGGAGTTCCAGATGGAGGGCTGCCGCCTCGGCCGGCTCAGCCTCTATGCGGCACGCGTCTTCGAGATCGAAATCAGCGGGACCACGATCACCGCGCCCCCGCTCGAACCACCGGCCCCTGACGCCGACTGGACGCCGCCGCGCACCGCCATCAACGGCGACCTGCTCGTCGTCGACACCGCGATGTACTGCCACGACGTTGTCATCGACGGACAGTTCCGGCTCCCTGGCGCGCGCATCGGCGGATACCTGCATCTCGATGGCGCCCGGATCACCCACGAGGAGCCCAACCGCCCACCCACGCCCGCCCTGCTGGCGCAGGGGTTGCGCGTCGACACCGGCATGTTCGCCCGCCGTGGCAACACCCGAGCGAAGAACCCCTTCACCGTCACCGGCGGCGTCGACCTCAGCGACGCCACGATCAAGGGCGGGCTCATGCTGCCCGACGCCGACCTGGTGGACGACCACGGCCAAACGGCGCTGCGCGCAGACCACATCTCGGTCGAGGGCGGTGTCGACCTGTCGGGCGTCACGGCTTCGGGCGCGGTCCGGCTCAACTCGGCCCGTGTCGTCGGGCCGCTGACACTGAGCGGTGCGCGACTGGGCACGCTCGACGCCTCCGGCGCGCGCGTCGAAGGGGCGATGTTCTGCAATGAGGGATTCACCGCGCACAGCCTGGACCTGCGGCGGGCACGGACTACGACGTTCGAGGACGACGCCGCGTCCTGGCCCGACAAGCTGCGCCTGGACGGCTTCGTCTATGACGAACTGATGCCGTTGCCGACGGCCGGGACGCGACTGCCGTGGCTGGCTCGCGACGCGTATCACCCTCAGCCTTACGAGCAGCTGGCCGCGCGCTACCGCGCGGTGGGGCGTGACGGCGAGTCGCGGCGGGTGCTGCTTGCCCAGCAGCGGCGGCGACGTGAGGCGGCGGGCCTGCCGGCGAAAGCATGGGGCCTTCTCCAGGACGCAACGGTCGGGTACGGGTATCGGCCGTGGCTGGCCGGGCTGTGGTTGTTGGGCCTGCTCGCCGCCGGATCGGCATACTTCGCCTCCCACCACCCCGCACCGCTGGGCACGGGCGGCCCGCATTTCAACCCGGTCGCCTACACGCTCGACCTGTTGGTGCCGGTAGTGAGCCTCGGTCAATCGGGCGCGTGGAATCCGAGCGGGTCCAGCCAGGCGCTGGCCTATGCGCTGATCATCAGTGGTTGGACACTAGCCACGACGCTGGTCGCCGGGGTCACACGAATACTGGTGCGGCCCTGAGATAACAGGTCCCTCTCCGGCTGGCGCGCCTGTCACGAGACGACATCAAACCGTCGTCCTCAGTAACGGTGTCCTCGATGTCGTCGACGGCCAACATGACGCGGTGCGTGCCCACAACGTTGTGCGGTCGATTGCGCGGCCCGGCGCTGATGGCTGCGGGGCTGTGGTACTTCGCCAGCTCGAGCCGGCTGTGACCGTCCGGGGTCCGGAGCATCGCGATATCGCAGCGGACGCCGTCGAGTCCGGTGCACTGGTCGGCGAACGTACCCTTCGTCTCGGCCCTGCCCTCAAGTTCCATACCGAGTTCCACGAAGAACGCGATGGCGGCATCCATGTCCTCGACGACGATGCCGACGTTGTCCATCCGCTGGATCCCCATGCCGTTTTCTCCTTCTTCCTGGTGCGGCCGGTGGTGGCCGCTGATGTCCCTGGGACGGAGCCGGTGACACGTTCTCGACATCCGCAGACCGTCTGGCGCCGAGAAATTTGGATCGAGCCTCAGCACCGCTACGTCAGGTGCAGTGCGGGCCGCTGCTTCATCCAGTGGCGGTACCTCATCGGGGACGCTCGTATCACGCCGGCGAACCGCTTCGGGGGAAGCAACATGCCGATGGTTCACGAGCCCTCAGGCACCGTGTCTCTGCCCCGCCCAGGGGCCGCGCAGTTCTCTGCCCACCGCCCACGCCACCGACACCATCGGCACCGCCACGACCGCTCCGACCACCCCCGCCAGGACGCCGCCGGCAATCACCGAGACGGCCACCACCACCGGATGCAGCCGCACCGCCCAGCTCATCACCAGCGGATGCAGGACATGGCCCTCGATCTGGCCTACGACGACGATCAGCGCCAGCACCACGATCGCGATGACCGGACCGCGCGACGCCAGGGCCACCACCGTGGCCACCCCCAGCGCAATCGGTGACCCCACCAGCGGGACGAACGCGGCAAAAAACTCCAGCAACGTCAGCGGCAGCGCCAACGGCACCCGCAGCACGAACAGGGCGACACCCACCAGCACCGCATTGGTGGCCGCCACAATCACGATGCCCCGCGTGTATCCGGCAAAGGTCCGCCACGCCGCGCCACCCGCACGGCCGAACGCATCCCGGGCCCGCGGCGGCAGTCCCTCCTGAAACCAGGACCACATCCGGTCACCGGAATGGATGAAGAACACCGAACAAAACAGCGCAAGCGCCGCAACCGTCAGGACTTCAAGCAGCCGCCCGGCTCCGCTCACCGCGCCGCTGACCAGAGCGGAGTGATGCGCGGACAAAAAGGAATTCACCTTGCCCTGAAGATCCGAAATCGCCGTGGGACGCACATGGAAAGGAGCCCTCTGCAGCCACTTCTCGATGCGTCCCACTCCCCCGCTGAACTCCCGCCGCAGCTGGCCCCACTCGCTCGCCACCAGCTCACCCACCAGTGCCAGCAGCCCAAGGAGCGCCATCAGGCTGCCCGCGACACCCACCAGCACCGCCAACACCCTCGGCAGCCACCGCGCCAGCAGATCCACAAGCGGACGCAGGACGGACGTGCCCACCAGAGCAAGAAACAGCGCCACGGCAACCAGCTGCAAGCGCCCCAACATCACAAATGCCGTATACGCGACCACCCCCACCACCAACAGCCGCCACCCATACGCAGCCCCCACCCTGAGTCCCCGCCCCACCACCACACCCTCGCCCGCCCCCTGCCCTGCCATCCGCGCCCTGCGGGCACGCGCCACCGACCTCACCCCCCGGGCCGGCCGGCTCCCGAGCACCACGAACCGCAATCGCCCCCCGCCACGACGGGCGCCGCTACCGCCACCCGGATACCGACGCGACCAGCGCACGGCACCACCCACCCGCACATCACCACCTCACCTCACCAGAACCACGCAGCCATGTGTCCCCCCGGCGGCCGCCTTCTCAATCGCCGGTGCTCTCACGGACCAGCCCGGACTGGATGGAGACCACCACCGTTGCGAGGGGATGTCGCCGGTGCACGGCGAGCGCGGCGAAGCGGGAGGCGGTGCCGTGACGCCCGTACTCGAGTCGGCGCAGCCCCACTCCACGCCCGCTGCCAGAAGCTCAGCGGTGTCTCTGCGACTGACCGGGTACGCGTCGCCCGAGCGGCATCGCACCCCAGCAGCACGGTCAGCCGACGTGCCTCGGCGAGCGTGTCTCCGTGATCACACCCGACACGAAGGCCATGGCACCGCGGTCAGTCGTCGTGGGACAGGCCTGGCCGATGCCGGCGGTCCAGAAATCGCATCCTGACCTCACCCGGCCCGCCGTCCGACACGCAGGACGCTCAGGTAGCGGCGTGGTGCCCGGTCCCCCATGCGCGTGCGGATGCGTTCGGCGACAGCGTCCAGCAGGGGCTCACGGACCTCCCGGTCGAGCCTGAGATACAGCGACTGCGAGCGCAGGAGGTCGGCGAAGCCGTCTCCGGTCAACCACTGAACCGTCGGATACCAGCGCACCACAGTCGGGCCGAACAGTCCTCCGGGATCCTCGACCAGGCCCCACCCTTCGTCGGTGGTGCGCACGTCGTCCTCCAGCGGCGGATGCCCCCAGTCGGGGTTTCCCGGAGAGAACCGCTCGTGCAGATCGGCGCTCTCGGCGTAGACCTCCGGCTCTCCCGGTCGGTGGACCACGACGTGGCCCAGCAGCGCCATCCAGCCTCCGGGCGAGACAACCTCGTGTGCCCGCTGCCAGCCGACCGACGGATCGACCCAGTGCCACGACGACGCAGCGACAAGGGCATCGAAGCGTCGGCCACGGTCGTCCCACTCCTCGAACCGCGATGTCTCGACCTCGGCCTTGGGGAAGGAGGCGACCCGGCGGCGAGCGAGTGCGGCCAAGTCTGCGCCCGGCTCGACGGCGGTCACCGAGCATCCCAGTGCTGCCAGCGATCGCGTGGCCTGACCGCTACCGCAGCCCACCTCCAGCACCGACGACCTGTCGCTCATGCCAGTGATGGCGACGAGGTCCGCGAACAGCTCGTCCGGGTACCCCGGCCGGACCCGGTCGTAGAGCTCCGCCACCTCGTTGAACACCCGGCCGAGGCCGTACGGATCCGGACGGGTCTTCGGGTCATCAGTCACGAGCGGACAACCTACGAGGCCCGCCGTCAAGACGCCACCGGCTTTACTCACCGCCGCAGACACGCAGTATGCGGGGTGCCGACGCTCGGAACGTTGACGCTGCCGAGTCGTTGAGCACGGTTCCCGGTCTGCCTGTGTCTCGTGACGCCTGGCATGGCCCGGCCGACCCGGTAGGGCCGCGTCGGTTCTACGCTGAAGCCGGTCCGTCTTGGCGGTGTTCCCCAGTACCGCCGTGACGGCCCTGGTACGCCCCAGCTCATGCGATGCCGTCGCCCGAGAGCATCGTCGTGCGGGGACGCGACCGTGACATGTGGAAGATCCGAACAGTGAAAGGATTGCCGTGGTGACGGCGAAAACCGGTGACATCGAGAAGGCGGCCGGTGTGCTGCGCGCCGGAGGGCTCGTGGCCTTCCCGACCGAGACCGTCTACGGCCTGGGCGCCAACGCCGAGGACCCCGCCGCCGTCGCGCGCATCTTCCAGGTCAAGGGGCGCCCGCCCTCCCACCCGCTGATCGTCCACCTCGGCGACGCGCAGCACCTGGACGACTGGGTCCAGGACGTGCCCGCGACGGCCCGTCTGCTGGCCGAACGCTTCTGGCCCGGGCCCCTCACGCTGGTTCTGCGTCGTGGTCCCAGGGTGCCCCTCGAAGCGACCGGTGGCCTGGAGACGGTGGCCGTGCGCGTGCCCGACCACCCCGTCGCCCTCGCGCTGCTGTCAGCCTTCGGCGGCGGTGTCACGGCCCCGTCCGCCAACCGCTTCGGCCATGTCAGCCCCACCGCAGCGTCCCACGTCCGTGCGGAGCTCGGGGATGCCGTCGACTTCGTGCTGGACGGCGGCCCCTGCGAGGTCGGCGTCGAGTCGACCATCGTGGACGCCACCGGCGAGATGCCGAGCATCCTGCGGCCCGGCGGGGTGACCCGCGAGGACCTCGAAGCGGTGCTGGGGCGCCCGCCGGCGGTCCACTCGACGAGCCGTGTCCGGGTGCCCGGCCAGCATCCGTCCCACTACGCGCCGCGTGCCCGGGTCGTCCTCGTCGAGCCCGAGAAGGTCGTCGCCGAGGCGGAGACGGCGCAGGAGCTGGGGCACCAGGTCGGGGTCTTCCTCCCTCCCTCCATCGCCCATACTCCGGTGAAGGCGCACGCCGTGGTAGCCCTGCCCGCCTCGATGGCCGCCTACGCACGCGGCCTGTACGGGTTCCTGCGCGAACTCGACCAGCGGGGATGCGACCTCATCGTCGCCTCCTTGCCGGTGGAGGAGGGTCTGGGACTGGCGATCGCCAACCGGCTCCGCCGCGCCGCAGGACCCCGGACCACCGAGTGACCGGCAACGACGTCGGCGCCCATGGAGCATGGGTAGTGCCCGCCCGAGGGAACGGTCCTGATCCGGCTCACGGCCGCGGACCTCGAGCAGCTGCTCGGACGGCGACGCCGACGTCCTACGGGACGAGACGGGCGGGCGGCTCTACGGCTGCACGCCGCCGACGGCCATCGTCACTACCTGATGTGCCGTGACTGCGGCCGCAGCCGCCCGGTGGACTCCGAGGTCGTCGAGGAGTGGGCGGGCCGCATCGCCGCAGCGCGATGATCCGCAACTCGGTCTTCTCCCTGGCCTCGCGCACCGCGCGCTCGCGTGCGGAGAACTGCCGGGCGACGGCGGTGGCCGAGGAGACCTCGATGGCGGAGTCGAGGCCGACGCCGATCAGCGCGGTGAACGAGGTCAGGGCCCCGGCCGTCAGGGCGACGGCCGCCTCGACGACGCTGTCGCTGATCGTCGCGGCGACCAGCAGCCGTATCCGTCTGTCAAGCACGCCGCGCCTGGTCGGGTCAGATCCGGGGGACAGGGATATCTCTCCGCTCATGGGCAGCAGCACCCCTTGTCGTCGGCGTCGGCGCAGGTCCGGTCGCCGCCGACGGCGGCCACAGCGGTGCGCAGGTCGTCCAGGGCGCGGCCGAGGCGTTTGTCGGCAAGCTCGTAGCAGGTGCGGCGGCCGTCGGGGACGGCGACGACGAGACCGCAGTCACGCGGGCCGGAAACGACACGTCCCGCACGCGGACGGCTTCCGCGTGCGGGACCGAGTGCTCAGCTCGCGCCGGGCGGGCGGTCAGCTGGTCGTCAGGGCGGTGTCGTCCACGACGAAGCTGGTCTGGAGGGAGGAGTCCTCCACGCCGTTGAACTTCAGGGTGACCGTCTGGCCCGCCAGCGAGGACAGGTCGAAGGTCTTCTGTGCGTAGCCGGAGTTGTGGTTGAGGTTCGAGTATGTCGCCAGGGTGGTCGAACCGGCGGTCACCGTCAGCTTGTCGTAGGCGGTGCTGGTGGTGGTCTCCGAGGTGTCGATGTGCAGGTAGAAGGTGAGCGTGGCCTTGCAGCCGGCCGGGATCGTCACCGACTGGGACAGTGTGTCGGTGTGGGAGGAGCCGTAGCCGTCCAGCCAGGCGTAGTACGAGCCGCCGTGGGCCGCCTCACCTGAGTCGTTGGTGATGACACCGCTGGTGGCGCTCCACCCCGTACTGCCCGACTCGAAGCCGGGGTTGGACAGCAGCTGGGACGAGGTGCAGCCGCCGCCCCCGCCGGAGCCGACGGTCCAGGTGAAGGAGGTCGAGCCGGAGGCGCCGGTGGAGTCCTTCGCGGTGACGGTGACCTGGAAGGTGCCGGCGGTGGACGCCGTGCCGGAGATCAGGCCGGTCGAGCTGCTGATGGACAGGCCGGTCGGCAGACCGCTCGCGCTATAGGTGAGAGCCGCGCCCCCGCTGTCGGTGGCCTTGATCTGCAGGCTGACCGAGCTTCCGGTGGTGGTGGACTGGCTGCCCGGGTTGGTGACGGTCACCGTGTTGCCGGTGCTGGAGCCGGAGGTGAAGGCGGCGGTGCCGTTCGGAGTTCCCCAGCCGGTCGGGCCGTCGTAGCCGGTGCCCGCGGTGCAGAAGTACGACGGGGAGCAGCTGCCGTTGTTGCCGCTGGTCACGTCGTACAGGTTGCCGGTGTGGGAGTACGGGTACTTCGCCGGGTAGTCGCTCGCGCCCGGGGTGCCCGCGAGGGCGTAGACGGAGGCGATGATCGGCGAGCTGGCGCTGGTGCCGCCGTAGACCGCCCAGCCGGAGCCACCGTAGGTGTCGTAGACCGCCACACCGGTGGCCGGGTCGGCGACGGCGGAGACGTCGGCCTCCATGCGCTTGGAGCAACCGGTGTCGGTCTGCCAGCTCGGCTTGGGGTCGTAGGCGGAGCAGCCGGAGCCGGTGCCCTCGGTGGAGTTGGTGTGCCACACCGACTCGCTCCAGCCGCGGGAAGTGGAGGCGGTGGTGAGCGCGGTGCCGCCGACGGCGGTCACGTACTGCGAGGTCGCCGGGTATTCGGCGCCGTAGGCGGAGTCACCGGAGGAGACGGTGATCGCGACACCCGGGTGCTTGAAGTACGAGGTGTCGTCGCTGGTCTGGGAGGAGGACTCGGAGCCGCCCCAGCTGTTGGAGACGAACTTGGCGCCGAGTGACACGGCCTCGTTCTCGGCGGTGCCGAGGTCGGCCATGCTCGCGGAGTTGGCCTCGACGAGGATGATGCTGCAGTTCGGGCAGACCGCGCTGACCATGTCGATGTCGAGCATCTCTTCGCCGGCCCAGCCGGTGTCGTTGGTGGGCAGCGAGGTCGTGGAGCCGGTCTGGCTGACCTGCTTGAAGCAGCCGTTGGCCTTGGTGCAGGAGGACAGGCCGTACGTCGAGCGGTAAGTGCCCAGGTCCGACTCGGCGTTGGGGTCGTTGTAGGCGTCGACGATGCCGACGGTCATGCCCGAACCGGCCGTGGTGGGCAGGTTGTAGGCGCTGTGCAGGTTGGCCGGGGAGAGGCCGGAGGGAGCGGCGGCGGCGAGCGCCGAGGCGAGGCGCTGCTTGATGTCCGTGCGACGCTGGGCGAAACAGGACGCCTGACCGGGGGCGGCGGTGGCGCACAGGTGCTGGGTCGGCACCTTCTGGCCCGCCTTGCCGGTGGAGTGGTAGGTCTGCCGCTCGGGGGCGGTCAGCGCCTTGTTGTTCTGCGTGACCTTGGAGGTCTGAGGGTGGGTCGCGGCAGGCTGGGCGCCGGCCGTCGGTGCGGCGGTGAATCCGGCGACGGTCAGGGCGAAGGCGGGGAAGGCTACGGCGACGAGTCTTCGCAGACTCCGTCTCCGCCCGCTGGGATGTGACTCACGCATGGGTTACTGCCTCCGGTTTACGTGGGGTATCGCACTGGATGGGCAGGCCCGTGATTGCGCGTAGCGGCGACAACCGCGCAGTCATGAGCATGACATTCACGCCCACATGGTGAATGGGCGTGACATGACAGGTTGCGGGGAGGAACGTACGCCCAAAATGCGCGGACGGGGAGCGCCCGCAGAAATTTCTTTGCCTCTCCATAGGATTGGATTGGTCACTTCATTGGAGAGCAGCGAGTGGAGCATGCGCCTGCTCACAGGACTGAGTCCACGGCACGGCCGTTCCCGTACCCTGCCTCAGAGCCGTCGCTCATGACCGGCTTCGGAGGGGGCACGCACAACCGCGAGGGAGACGGCATGGGAGCCGCTGACCGGCAGAGCGCCGGGGACTGGAACCGGGTCGGCGACCAACCCCGGCACAGGGGCGATCGTACGAGCGAGTACGGCCGTGACTACGAGTACGGGAACCCTCCCGGGTCGATTCCTCACCCTGGCTACGGCCCCGACGCCGGCATGGTCCACATGCCCTCTCCGGCCGCAGGCCACGGGCACACCTCCGCGACGGGCGACGGGCACGCCACAGTCAATGGCTCCGGACATGGTCCCAGCCCCCGAGTGGACACGGACAGTCACGGACACCCCCACGCCCACGGGCACAGCCACAGCCATGGGCCCGCCGCGCCGGTCTCCCGTCACCTGCGCAAGGTCATCGCGGCCATCCTGATCCCCTTCACCATCGCGGTCGTGGTGGGGCTCGTCGTGCTGTGGCCGGGCGGCGCCCCGCCGCACAAGCGCACCGGAGTGGGATTCGACCGGCAGACACAGCAGGCGACGGTCACCCAGGTCGTCGCGGTGAGCTGCAAGTCGGTGAACGCCTCGGGCGAGACCCCGACCGGGGACACCTCCACCGCCGAAGGCAACTCGGCGCAGCAGGAGGCGAGCGGCAGCTGCCACAAGGCAACCATCCGGGTCGACACAGGCAAGGACAAGGGCCGTACCTTCACCGAGATCGTGCAGCCCGACCAGTCACGCCAACTGCACGAGGGCGAGAAGGTGGTCGCCGCCTACGAGCCCTCCGCGCCGAAGGACCTGCAGTACTCGGTCGCCGACGTCAACCGCCGCTTCCCGATGGGCCTGCTGGCCGGCATCTTCGCGCTCGCCGTCGTGGTGGTCGGCAGGCTGCGCGGCGTCATGGCACTCGTCGCGCTGGCCATCAGCTTCCTGGTGCTGAACTTCTTCATCCTGCCCGCGGTCCTGCAGGGCTCGAACCCGCTCATCGTGGCGGTGATCGGGTCGAGCGCCATCATGCTGATCGCCCTCTACATGTGCCACGGCCTGTCGGCCCGGACCTCCGTGGCGGTGCTCGGCACCCTGGTCTCGCTGGCGCTGATCGGCGTCCTGGGCTCGGGGTTCATCGGCTGGGCCGCATTGACCGGCAACACGGACGACAGCACCGGCCTGATCCATGGCCTGTATCCGAAACTCGACATGAGCGGCCTGCTCCTCGCGGGCGTCATCATCGGCTCCCTCGGCGTGCTCGACGACGTGACAGTGACCCAGACCTCGGCCGTCTGGGAGCTGCACGACGCAAACCCGACCATGGGCTGGCGGGGGCTGTACCGGGCGGGCATCCGCATCGGCCGCGACCACATCGCATCCGTCGTCAACACCCTCGTCCTCGCCTACGCCGGCGCCGCGCTGCCGCTCCTGCTCCTCTTCTCCATCGCACAGAGCGGCGTGGGCACGGTCGCCAACAGCGAACTGGTGGCGGAGGAGATCGTACGCACACTCGTGGGCTCGATCGGCCTGGTCGCCTCGGTGCCGGTCACGACGCTGCTCGCGGCACTGGTCGTCGCGGCCGACCGTCCCGGTACGCGCGCGCAAACGGCGGCAGCGGGCGCGGTGGCGGTTGGCGGAGCGGCTGCGGGCCGCGGCCGCGGCGGGCGCCGACGGAAGCGTTGAGGACGAACCCAGTCGCACCCTTCCGGCCCGCTCCCACGTGCCCAAGCCGCCTGCTCGTCAACCGCTCAAAGGCCCCTCCCGCGCCTCGAAGTCACCAGCGGGCCCTTGCGCGCCCTTGACTCCACCGCAGCCCCGGAGCGCATACGCCCAGGTCAGTAGCTGTCCGGCTACGCAAGCGCGCTCTCCAGTCCGCGGGCTGCGACGATCTGCGCGCTGCCGTCAGCCAGCCGGTAGCACAGGCCCACCACGGCGGCCCGGCCGGCGGCGACCTTCTCGGCCAGCGACCGGGAGCGGTCCAGCAGCAGGTCGACGGTGTGCCTTATGTGCTCCGCGAGGATCTCCTCCGGCTCCACCCGTCCGGCGGCCCGCGCCGCCAGCACGCTGGGAGTCACCCGCTCCACGACATCACGGACGTATCCGGCCGGTGTCATGCCGTCCTCCAGGGCGGCACACGCCGCGCCCACCGCGCCGCACGAGTCGTGACCGAGCACCACCACCAGCGGGCAACCAAGCACGTCCACCCCGTATTCGATGCTTCCCAGCACCTCCGCACCCACGACGTGGCCCGCGGTGCGCACCACGAACAGGTCGCCAAGGCCGCGGTCGAAGATGATCTCGGCGGCCAGCCGGGAGTCGGAACACCCGAACAGCACGGCGAAGGGCTGCTGGGAGGGGGCGATCTCGGCGCGGCGGGTGGCGTCCTGGTTCGGGTGCTCGGGGGCACCGGCGACGAAGCGCTGATTACCGGCCAGGAGCAGCTCGAAGGCGTCGCGGGGTGTCGGCGTCTTGATCTCGGTCATGACGGCAGCCTACGATCCGGCGCCACTCGTCGCGCCGCGCGGCCCCGCCCGAGCTCACCAGGCCGGGCCACACACGGTCGGTCATGGCCCTGCGGGGACGCCGTCGGCGAATTCGGCGACGGCCGCCGCGCGGCCTCGCCTCGGCGGATGACGGCCGGAACGGCGCGTGGACGCGAGCGTGAGGTGACCGGGATGACGTCAGGCCGGAAGCACGGGTCGCGGGCAGGCCAGCGCTGCCAGGCGGCCCAGCCGCAGCAGGCGTCGGTGGCCCTCCGGTGCCGAGGGGGCGGCCAGGACTTCGCCCAGCGGCGAGTCGCCGGTCAGCAGCAGGCCCATGCCGCGATCCTGCCGGCACACCCAGTACGAGCGGTCGCAGCGGCCGAGCCGACAGCGGCAACGAGCGTCAATCTCAGGGGACTTTCGACGGCCAGGCAACCTGAGTCCGCTTTTCAACCTTTTCACAGATGGCACACAAGAACCTCCTTTCGTGCCTGCAAGACGTGCACGACTCGTCCCGACCAGACGCAGAAAGAGCACTTCATGAACAGACACCACCCCACCGTCTTACGGCGTTCGGCGATCATCGCCGCCGCCGCCCTTACCGTCGGCGCCGCCGGAACTCTCGCCGCGCCCGGCGCGGGAGCGGCGACGCCGACGGGCACGCCGAAACTCCAACTGATCGCCGCCTCCCCCTCGGTGACCGTCGACCGCTACGAAGGCGAGCCGGGGGTCTACCTGGACCTCGGCACCTACATCACGGTCGACGGGGGACCGCTCGAGATGCGGGTGACGCGCACGTCCTACAACGACCCCGTCGTCGCGACACAGGTGATCCACTCCGGCGGCCGGACGGTGACCAGGACCCTGCCGGCCGGTCTGCTGAAGGACTTCTCGGGCCTGCCGGACTTCCTGAACGTCAGCATCAGCGACGCATCGGGCGCGAAGGTGGCCGACACCACGCAGGCGTTCTGCCCGAACACCCGGGCGGGCCGGATCCGGCCCGATGCCCCGGCCACTTCGAAGTATCCCGACGGCTGTTCCGAGAACCCGTTCACGCTCGGTGGGGTATGGGGTGTCGAGAAGGGCTGGGCGGCGGCCACGTCGCCAGGCTTCCGCGGGAACAACACCGTCGACCTGTCGGCCGGTGTCTACACCGCGAAGGTGTCGGTGGCGAAGAAGTACCGCGACCTGTTCGGAATGGCGGACACGACCCAGACCATCAAGGTGACGGTCCGCCAGAACTCCGGCGGGGGCCAGGGCCTGGCCGGCGTCAGGCGCGGGCAGAAGGACGCGTCGAAGGTCCTGAAGCCTGCCGCCCAACGCCCGGCCGGCAGGGCGACCGTTCCCGCCGACGTGCCCAAACCCGACCTGCGCGCCCTCCCCGCGTACGGCATCGCCATCACCGACGGTGGCGAGGGCGGAGCGGGCGCCGCCCCCGGCAAGGACTACCTCGCCTTCAGCGCCACCGTATGGAACGGTGGCCCCTCGCCGCTGGTCGTGGACGGGTTCCGCAAGCCGGGCGCGGAGAAGATGGACGCGTACCAGTACTTCTACGACGCCAAGGGCAAGCAGGTCGGGTACACGCCCACCGGCACCATGGAGTGGGACCCGCGGGAGGGCCACCAGCACTGGCACTTCAGCGACTTCGCCAGCTACCGGCTGCTCGGCGCGGACAAGAGGGAGATCGTGCGCAGCGGCAAGGAGGCGTTCTGCCTGGCCAACACCGACGCCATCGACTACACGGTGAAGAACGCCAACTGGCACCCGTACAACACCGACCTCGCCACCGCCTGCGGTGAGGAGACCGCCGTCTCGGTGCGCGAGGTGCTGGACGTCGGCAACGGCGACACCTACAGCCAGTACCGGCCCGGTCAGTCCTTCGACGTCTCGGACCTGCCGAACGGCACGTACTACATCCAGGTCATCGCCAACCCCGACAACCGGCTCAAGGAGCAGAGCACGGCCAACAACGTCACGTATCGCAAGGTCATCCTCGGCGGCACGCCGGGGGCTCGCACGGTGACCGTGCCGAAGTACGGCCTCGTCGACGCTCCCTGACCACCGGCGGGCGGAGGCACGCGCCTCCGCCGGTTGGCAGCAGCCCGAGCGGGGACAGGCAGCCGCGCGCGCTCGTGTTCGGCGCTCTGAGGCCATACGCCGGACGGTGGTCCCCGGCGGGCCGCCACGTGAACAGGTCCGCCTGAAAAGCGTTCGCCGCCCGTCGTCCGGCGGAGCTAGCCTCACTGATCATGGGAGAACGAGCGCAGTACGTGGTGGTCGAGAACGGCGCCTGGCAGCGGTACTACTCGCACTGGGCCGCCAGCCGGGTGGTCGACGATCTGCTGCCCGGTCCGGTCGCGGCGACACGCTGCTTCCGTGCCAACCGGGAGATCGACGAGTGGCTCGACGACGTGTGGTGCGAGGGCGCCGCACTCGTCGACCACGACCGCCGGATCCTGTTGTGGTTCGCCTTCGCCGACAGCTGGGCCGACCACATCGCCGCCCGCGCCGTACTGGCCCGGACATGGCCCGGCTGGGACGTCCGATTCGCACATGACGGCATGGGCGATCTCACCCACCACCTGGGCCTCGGCAGAGACCTGACCCGTGCACCGGGCTGGTTCGAGACCTTCGAGCCGACCGGGTTCACGGCCACCGAATACACCGAGCCCTGTGCCGTCGCCTCCCTGCGCCTGCCCGACGGAAGCGTTCGCGCCTGGGGCAGCGACTGGGAGCCCCTCGCGCACCTCGCCGGCGGACCCGGCCTGATCGACCTGCTCGTCCCTTCGCCGGCCTCACCTGCGCTCACCGACATGCCGTACGGCGGCGTCCATTTCGACCCGCGGGCCCGGACCGTCTCGCTGTGGGCCGTGCAGAGTGTGGCCGGCATCCACGACTGGCCGTTGCCGGGCTGGGAGGACTGGGTCCTGGACTTCCGCGGCGACGACCACACCCAGCAAGCCGCGCTGC
The DNA here is from genome assembly GCF_042896045.1 of Streptomyces sp. NPDC001351. Classification (NCBI taxonomy): domain Bacteria; kingdom Bacillati; phylum Actinomycetota; class Actinomycetes; order Kitasatosporales; family Streptomycetaceae; genus Streptomyces; species Streptomyces sp. NPDC001351. The sequence continues at coordinate 99,800 of NZ_JBIAWS010000020.1, forward strand.
TCCCCGCCGACTTCCCCTTCCCTCAGCCCCCACTCGCGCCCGCGCTGCGCAGACTAGGCAACGGCCTCAGCACCCCGCCGCCCGACCACGGCGCGCTCCTTGCCCGCGCCACGGCTGCGCCCGGTCCGGAGGGCACCGTCCCCGTGGTGAACCCGGCCGCGCTGGTGCCGCACGAACCGGCCGATCCCACCCCGGCCGAACTGGCCGCACTGTGCACGGTGCTTGATGCACTGGTCGCGGAAGCGGAGGCCGACTGACCAAGTCTCACTGGGGACTTCCCCCTTGCCCTGCGGCAGGGTTGGCGCCGGCCAGGGCTTCCACGGCTGCCGCGACCTCATGGGGGCTGGAGATCATGGTCAGGTGGCGGGCTCCAGGGATGAGGGTGGGCGGCGGGGCGCCGATGCGCCGGGCGGTCTGCTGCGGGGTCTGCCTGCTGAATACGTCGTCCTCGGCGCCGAACACGACCGACTTGGGGATGCCGACGGCCGCGAGTCGCGCCACCTGGCCCGCGGGGAGGCCGGGCACGCCCTCGCCGAGCATGCTCCACAGGGCGGCCTCCGCGCCCCGCACCCGCAGCGGCCGACGCCACTGATCCAGACCGGCGGCGTTGAGAGGTGGGCAGGCCGGTCCGCACTGGGCGTCGTAGAAGGAGCGGATCAGCCAGTCGGCCCCGAGACCAAGGCGCAACAGGCTGGTGCGGTAGGGATCGATCAGCAGGTGTCTGAAGGCCGGCGGTGGGCCGGCGCCGGTGTTCAGGGCATCCCCGTCGAGCAGCATCACGCTCCCGATCCGGCCCGGTGCGCGCAGTGCGGCCTCCGTGACGACTGCGGCTCCGCTGGAATGGCCCACCAGCAGGGGGCGCTCCCCCGGCCCATCGAGGTGCATGGCGCTGAGGAAGCCCAGCAGCTGCTCTGTGAAGTGGCTGACGGTGTACGGGCCCCGGCGTTCGCTGTAGCCGTCTCCTGTCAGGTCCAGTGCGTAGACCCGGTGGTCGCGCGCGAGGAGCGGTGCCAGTCGTGACCAGGTGTCCACCTGCTCGAAGGCTCCATGGACGAGCACAACAGGCGAACCGGTCGTGCCCCAGGTCTGGTAACGGGTACGGACATCGGCCGCCTGAACGTATCGCAGCCCTCTTGGCGGCGCGGCACGTCCTGCGGTGAAGGCGTTGTAGGCCAACGAGGCCGTGGTGACGACTGCGAGCAACACGGCGCAGGCGAGCGCCACACGTCTCAGCCACCGCCTGAGCCGCGGACGGCGCACCGCGGGCGTGCGCGGCGCGGCGTCGGAATCCGGCGGCGCGGGCTCGGTCCGCCCGGCCGGAGAGTCGGCGTCCACTCGAGTTCCCATTCTGTTTTCAGGCCGGCAACCCCGACGGCCGGCACGGTCACGGACGACGCGGACACGCCGAACAGGCAAAGGCCCATCGTCCTGCCCCACAGCATCGCCCTGCCCGGAACCGGGATCATCCACCGGGAGTCGTCATCGCGCGTACTCCCGTGGGTGTAAGAACCCGCCCGGGCGAGGCCCGGTGCCCCAGCCCGTTCCGGTTCCACTGGTGGAGACGTGGGAGGGCCGGTCCGGAACATCTGTTCCGGACCGGCCCTCCCACGCGGCGTCAGCTTGCGGCGGGGACGGGGTCGCGGGTGGGTGCGGGCGTCTCCTTCGCCCCGGGCTCGGCGGGCACCGCAGAAGGCGCGGGGGCAGGGGTATACGGGATCTCGCCGCGCAGGACGGCCTTGGCGCGGTCCTCGTCGAGCTCGCCCTCCCAGCGGGCGACGGCCAGGGTGGCGACGCCGTTGCCGACCAGGCTGGTCAGGGCGCGGGCTTCGGACATGAACCGGTCGATGCCGAAGATCAGCGCGAGGGCGGCTACCGGGACGTGCGGGACGGCGCTGAGGGTGGCGGCCAGGGCGATGAAGCCGGAGCCGGTGACGCCCGCGGCGCCCTTGGAGATGAGCAGCATGACGGCGAGCATGGTCAGCTGCTGGGTGAGGCTGAGGTCGATGCCGAGGGCCTGGGCGAGGAAGACCGAGCCCATGGTCAGGTAGATGGCGGTGCCGTCGAGGTTGAAGGAGTATCCGGCGGGCAGCGTGATGCCGACGACCGGTTTCGAGGCGCCCACGTGCTGGAGCTTGGCCATCATGCGCGGCAGGACGGGCTCGGTGGAGGAGGTGCCCAGGACGATCAGCAGCTCTTCCTTGATGTAGCGCAGGAAGGGCAGGAGCCGCAGTCCGTTCAGGCGCATCACCGTCCCGAGGACCACCAGGACGAAGAAGAGCGCGGTCAGCCAGAACGAGCCGACCAGCAGGGCCAGATGGCGCAGGGTGCCCAGACCGTAGTTGCCGATGGTGAAGGCCATGGAACCGAACGCGCCGACGGGGGCGAGCCGCATGATCCAGCGGATGAGGGTGAACAGGACCGTGGAGAACTTCTCGATGCCCCGGGCGATGCCCAGGCCGGCCTCGCCACTGGCGTGCAGCCCGAAGCCGAACAGTACGGACACCAGCAGCACCGGCAGGATCTCATTGCCGGTCAGGGCGCCGACCAGGGTGGCAGGGATGATAGCGAGGACGAACTCGGCGAAGCCCTCGTGGGCCGCGGTCGCCTCGGGTGGCAGCCCCTTGGCGGACAGGGTCGAGAGGTCGATGTGCAGACCGCTGCCCGGCTTGACGATGTTGACGACGACCAGGCCGGTCACCATGGCGACGGTGGTCAGCACCTCGAAGTAGACCAGAGCCTTCAGACTCACGCGGCCGACCGCGCGGGCGTTGCCCATGGAGGCGATGCCGTGGACGACCGTACAGAAGATGATGGGCGCGATGAGCATCTTCACCAGCGCGATGAAGCCGTCACCGAGCGGCTTGAGGTCAGCGCCGAGCGACGGCCACAGCCCGCCCACGGCGGCGCCGAGGAGGACGCCGATCAGGCACTGGACGTAGAGGTGGGACAGCATGCGGCGGATGCGGCCGGGTGGTGCGGTGACGGTACCCGGGGCAGCGTCGTTGCGGCTCATGCGGGGCGTCCTTCCAGGACGGGAACGAGGAGTTCGGCTCGGGCGATACGGCGGGCGGCGCGGTGCAGCAGCACCGTGGGGGACAGGCCATCCGGTGCGGGGACGGCTCGGGTGGTGACCACGCCGGCGGGGGTGCCCAGACGCAGCGTGCCGTCGGCGGTCTGCCGGGCGACGCGGTGGGCGAGGGTGCCGGGGGTGGCGGCGGCCGTGGCCAGAGCCACGGCGGAGGTCAGGCCGATCGCCGGGTGCGGCGCGTGCATGGAGACCATGCGCACGGCCAGGTCGTACTCGTCCTGGTTGACGAGTATTCCCTGTGTCGTGCGGTAGGGGGCGGGCCGGGCGACGATGCCCACCTTCGGCACCGCATGACTGACCGGGTCACCCTCGTGGGCCAGGCCCATGGCCAGCGCTGCCTGGCGGCGCAACAGGGTCAGAGCGGGTACGGCGGTGGCGAACGCGGTGAGGGATTCGGTGCCGTCCAGGCCGAACGCCTTGGCCTCGAACAGCGCGGCCGGCGCGCCTGCGTCCACGAGGGACGCCTCAACGGGGCCGTCCGGGCCGGTCAGTTCGTCCAGTGCCCGGCCGGTCGGCAGGGCACGTCCGGTCGTCGAGCCCGCCGGGTCCTGGAAACCGAGCAGGACCGGTACGCCCGGTGCCGAGGTACCCGGCACCCTGGCCGTGCCCTGCTCCGGGGCCACGCCCGCAGGGGTCGGGATGGTGCCCGTGAGGCGGGCCCCGGTGTTGACATTGAGCATGCGGACGGTGGTGCTGTCCGGCGCGATCGGCACGAGATCGTGGTGGACGGCGTACAGCGCCACGGCGGTGGCGCAGTTGCCGCAGTTGCTGGCCCACTCCACGCGCTCGTCGCCGATCCCGACCTGTGCGAAGGCGTACTCGACGTCCACGCCGGGCCGGTTCGACGCCTGTACGACGGCGGCCTTGGAGGTGGTGGAGGAGGCGCCGCCCACGCCGTCGATCTGGCGGGGGTCGGCGGCGTTGAAGGCGGCGAGCAGCACGGCATCGACGTCCACGCCCGTGGCGACCACGTCGCGGTGGTCGAAGATCCAGCACTTGCTGGTTCCTCCGCGGATCATCTCGCCCTGCAGACGCAGCACAACCGACTCCTCACAGACGTGGAAAGGGAAGTCCACCGACGGCCTCGCCGTGCGTGGTGTCCTCCACGGTGGGTTACGCCAGCGTGAAGTACAATCTCGGAAATCTGCATGGCTATTAAGCTGAAGTGAACGCTGGAGGTGACGACATGCTCGATGTCCGGCGCATCCTGCTGTTCACGGAGGTCGCCCGGCGCGGCTCGGTGACCGCGACGGCCCGCGCCCTCAACTACACACCGTCAGCGGTGTCGCAGCAGATCAGCCGCCTGGAAACGGAGGCAGGCCAGCCCCTGCTGGAACGACACGCCCGAGGTGTCACCCTCACCGACGCCGGACGGGCGCTGGCCGAAAGAGGGCAACGGATCGAACGCGAACTGCAAGCCGCGGAGAACGAACTCGCCGACTATGCGGGCCTGCGCGCAGGCACCCTGCGCATCGGCACCTTCCCCACCGTCGGCGCCTCGCTCCTCCCGCAGGCCGTGATCGCCTTCCGGGACGCCCACCCCGACGTACGGCTGACCGTCCGCAGCGCCCGCATCGCCGGACTCTGGACGATGCTGGAGAACCGGGAGATCGAGATGTCGCTGATGTGGGACTACGACTGGAGCCGAATCGACCGGGAGGACATCGTCGTCACCCCACTCCTCGATGACCCGCCGGCCCTTCTCGTCAGCGACGACCATCCACTCGCCGGCCGCGACGCCGCCTCACTCGCCGACTTCTCCGACGACCCCTGGATCACCCGCGCCGACCATCACCCGGTGGCCGAAGCCCTCGTCCGCGGCTGCCGCGCCGTCGGCTTCGAGCCGCACATCGCCTACGAGGCCCACGACTACCAGGAAGCCCAGGCCATGGTGGCCGCGGGCATCGGCGTCGCCCTCGCCCCCACCCTGGCCCTGGAGGGCATCCGACCCGGCGTCCACGTCCTGCCCCTCCAGCCGCCGGCCCCCATCCGCCGCATCCTCCTGGTCCGCATGGCCGACCACTCCCCCACCCCCGCAGCCCTGACCTTCGCCGAACTCCTCCGCGACGCCGCCGCGGCCCGGATCGTCTGACGCCGAACACCCGGTCCCGAGTCGGCCATGACGGTCGGCAAGCCGCGCATCAGACCTGATGTGCCGAACAAGGCCGCCGCGACCGACGCCCCGACGCCCGGCAGGCAGGAGCCTGACCGGGACGAAGCCTGGCCGCGGCTGGGCGAAGAAGCCCCGAGTCCCACCGGCCGAGCCTGGACTACGAGGAAGGCCCGGGGCCGCTGAGCGCTGTCACTTGTTCCCGGGGGCCCGATCCGCAGCAGCGGCGCCCCCTGCGGCCGCCGAGAGTGCCTCGGCCGTCGCCGCGTCGGCGGGCAGAAACGCCTCGAGCTTCAGCTCGGCAAGGGTGACGTCGACGGCGGTGGCAAAAGTGGTCACGGTCGTGATCAGGTGCAGCTCACCGTACGAAGACCGCAGATGGAGCGGAACTGCGAAACCCAGCAGCCCGGCGGACGGATCCAGATCAGGAACGTACGCGGCGAGTTCGACGCGCAGCTCCTCCAGGTGGCCGAGGCGGGCAAGGATGTGGCGCGCCCACTCGGCGAGATTGCCGATGCGGGGAGCGAGGCCGTCGGGGTGCAGCGCGAGGCGGTAGATGTTCGTGCCCGGGCCGACCAGCTCGGGGCAAACCCCCTCGGTGATCCGATCGAATGCGCTGTTCGCGGCGATCATGTCACCGCCGCGGTCCACCACCAGCGCCGGATACGGCAGATGCCCCCGCAGGATGTGATCGATCGCCGTGCGCACCGGAGCCAGCACCGGATCGTCGAGTGCGCTCTCCGGGTACGCGGGCGCGTACCCAGCGGCCAGCAACAGCTCGTTGCGCTCCCGCAGGGGCAGTTCCAGCGACTCGGCCAGACGTACGACCATTTTCCGGCCGGGGACGGACCTGCCCGATTCGATGAAACTGAGATGACGCTGCGTGGTGCCCGCCCGAAGCGCCAGGTCGAGTTGGCTGAGATGACGGCGGGTACGACATTCACGAAGCGCACGGGGGAAGTCCACGGGCCAGTTGTAACGGCGACGACGGGTCCCTGACCATTCCCCGCAGGGAATTGTCGCCTCTCACCCCGGTCGCCGAACATCGCCGCCATGGACATCGGCGTACTGCTTCCGACCGGAACCGCCCAGTGGGGCCCGGCCGACGACCCTCGCGAGCTCATCGCCTTCGGCCGCCAGGCCGAACGCCTGGGCTTCTCCTCGCTCTTCGTCAACGACTCCCTGATCAGCCCGCGCATCGAGGCGCTCACGATGTTGGCCGCGCTCGCCCCCACGACCGAGACCGTGACGCTGGGTACGGCTGCGCTGATGCCGTTCCTGCGGCGGCCGATCCAGGCCGCGCAGTCTCTTGGATCGATCGACGTACTGTCCGGTGGCCGGCTTACCGTGACCGTCGGCGCAGGCTTCCCCGGCCGCTTCGGACGGCCCCTCTACACGCTGTCCGAACTGCCGTGGGAAAGGCGCTTCGCCCGCCTGGACGAGACTGTCGCGCTGTGGCGGGCCCTGTGGGACGGCGCCGACTCCTTCCACGGCGAGATCCTCCGGTTCGATGACATCCCACCCACGACCAGACCGTCCCAGGCCGGTGGCCCGCCCCTCTGGCTCGGCGGCGCGACACCCGCAGCACTGTCCCGCACCGGACGGATGTACGACGGCTGGCTGCCCTACCCGCCCGATCCCGCCGACTATGCATCCGGTCTTCGCCATGTCCGCCAAGCAGCCGCCGACGCCGGACGCGCAGCCGGGGACATCACCCCCGCGTTGTTCGTCTCCATATGGATGGATGACCACACCGAGAAGGGCCGTCGAGCACTGGACGCCTACGCACGAGCCACATACGGCATGCCGCTCAACGAGTTGGAGAGGATCCAGGCCGTTGTCACCGGCTCCGCGCACCACGTGCTCGAGCGCCTGGGTCAATACGTCGCGGCCGGCGTCCGGCACATCGTCGCCCGACTCGGCGCGCTGGACCTGCACTCCCAGCGCGACCAACTGGAACAGCTCGCAGACCTGATCCCCGCCATCCGGAAGACAGCGGATCACGCAGCAGCCCCGGAAGCCTCCGAACCCGGGGTCCAAAGGCGTACTTGCCTTCGGACCCCAGGTTCCTACCCGCGCGGCTTCAGAGCATGATGAGCAGACGTGTCTTGGGCTTGAGCTTCCTGTTCACCGAACGGCTCTGCACATACACCTCCAGCTTGGGATTGTTCCCCGCCTTCACGGACACGGTCCCCTGGATATCCGTGCCGAACAGCAGGCTGCGCGCCGCCTCGCCCGTATAGGCGCGGTCGGTGTCCTTCTCGACCACGATGACTTCCTTGTTCAGCTGAACTTGAGCCCGGGCGCCCAACTGGTAGTAACACGAACCGCGTTCGTACGACACACCTGGATGCGAGTTGACGAACGGGCGGATCTCGACCTCCTGGTCGACCTTAAGGAGCCGGTATTTGTTCGCCGGAATCGGTTCGAGGTTCGCCCGGACCTCGTCCAGTGATATGTCCTGGCCCACGGCGAACAGGTTCTTCGTGCCGCGCACACCTTGCTCTCGCCCCCGAAGGAAACTGGTGGCGGCGGCGCGCACGGTTCCGATCGCCTCCTCGACACCCTTCTGGGAATCCGCGTCCCAGATGGCGATGTTCCCGGCCGGGAAACCGTAGTTCTGGGCGGTCCGCTTGGCCAGGGAGTTCGGAACGAGGATCGCGGACGTCCAGTGGCCTGGGAGCCCGCCCATCTTCGCCGTGATTTTGTCGAGCCAGGGGCCGAGAATGGTCATGTCGCCGTCGTGCCGCCTGTCGCCCCCGGAGGCGTTCTCCTCGCCGTCCGTCACCACGATCTGGAGGAAGCTGTGTTCGCCGTATTCCTCCCAGATATGACCCAGGTCGTCCAGGGACTTGAGCGAAGCCTCAATGAGAGCCGTAGCGCCATTGTTGACGCGGTACAACCCCCGCATGGACGGCAGATGCTTCACGTCCATGTCCCAGACCAGGTTCTCCACCTTGTGATCGAAGGAGTAAAGGCTGATCCGGGTCTCGTGGCCGAGGCTGTCCGATTCGGCTTTCAGTCCCGCCACGAACTCGTCCACGACGCGGATGAGTTGACTCTCGTGCGGACGCATGGAACCCGAACAGTCCACCACCAGCGCGACGTGGTTCACCTTGTGCTGGATCTTGTTTGCGGACATGCTTCTGCTCCCCCTCCGAGCTGCCCCGATTGATGTTTTCACTCTATGGGGAGGCACTGACAACGGCGTTTCACGCAGACCCGGGACCCCGGCACTCCTGTGCCGCAACGCGGCGGAGGGCGCGCCGGACTGACGGGGAGTCAGTCCAGTGATCGGACTGTCCAACAGGGCACCGCCGAAGGGAGCGGCCCCTTCGCCCGCGTGGCGGTCCCAGGCGCCGCCCTGTCGTTCATGGGCGTCCGCCTCGCCGTCACCACAGGTACGCACCCTTCGCCCCTGTCCCGGCGGCTTCCTGGTGGCATCCCATGACGGGTCGTCAGTACCGGTCAGGCGCTGCGAATTTCAGCCGTCACTGCCATCGCAACCGTGTGCTCCCGCCCCATTGTGTTGCGTCTTGCGTGGCTCTACTGTTCGACTTTGCCTGAGTCTGTTTGATGCTGATCGCTCAGGCGGTATGGAGGCCGCAGTGCGAAGTGATCGGTTCGGTTCAGAGGCTGCGAGACCCGGCCGCGGTCGGTGGTGGAGGGCGGTCCTTGCGACGGCCGCGACCATCGCCCTGGCAGCGGGCATGACCGCCCCCGCGGCGGCGCAGGACAGGGGTGGCCGGGCCCCCGCCGCCGCACCTGCCGCAAGTCCACCGACGCACACGGTGAAACTCGACGGCTATTCGTTCCTGGTCGACGGCAAGCGCACCTATCTCTGGTCCGGCGAGTTCCACTACTTCCGGCTCCCGAGTCCGGATCTGTGGCGCGACATCTTCCAGAAGATGAAGGCCGCCGGATTCAATTCCACCTCGCTGTACTTCGACTGGGGATACCACTCCCCGAAGCCGGGTGTGTACGACTTCAGTGGGGTGCGTGACGTCGACAAGCTGCTCGACATGGCGCAGGATGCCGGGCTCTACGTGATCGCTCGCCCGGCGCCGTACATCAACGCGGAGGTCGACAGCGGCGGGCTGCCCGGCTGGATGACCACCAAGGCCGGACACAACCGCAGTGACGACCCTCAGTTCCTGAAGTACGCGGACGAGTGGCTGACGCAGATCGACCGGATCATCGCCCGGCATCAACTCACCAACGGCACCGGGTCGGTCATCGCCTACCAGGTCGAGAACGAGTACTACAACGGCTCGGCCGCCGGCCGCTCCTACATGCAGCACCTGGAGGACAAGGCCCGCGCCGACGGCATCACCGTTCCGCTGACCGGCAACAACAACGGCACCTTCAACTCCGGTGCGGGAGCCCTGGACGTCGACGGCCCGGACTCGTACCCGCAGGGATTCAACTGCTCCAATCCCTCGAAGTGGAACGGCGTCCCCGACATCAGTTACGACCATCCGGACGGCAAGCCGCTGTACTCGCCCGAGTTCCAGGGCGGCGCCTTCGACCCCTGGGGCGGGCCGGGCTACGACAAGTGCGCCCAGCTGATCAACGACCAGTTCGCCAACGTGTTCTACAAGCAGAACATAGCCGTCGGCGCGACCGCCCAGAGCTTCTACATGACCTACGGCGGCACCAACTGGGGCTGGCTGGGCATGCCGGAGAACTACACGTCCTACGACTACGGCGCCGCGATCCGCGAGAACCGCCAGCTCGATCCGAAGTACTACGAGGACAAGCTCATCGGGTACTTCACGCAGTCGGTCGCCCCGCTGACCAAGACCGAGGCGATCAGGGCCACACCCCCGGACGACTCCGCGGTCGTCGACACGGCCCGGATGAACCCCGACACCAAGACGCAGTTCCACGTCCTGCGGCACGGCAGCTCGACGTCCACGGCGGTCGACAAGACCCACATCTCACTGGACTTCAACGCCCAGCCCTCCGCGGACACCACCTACACCTGGGACGATCCCGACTCCGCGCTGCAGTACAGCGGTTCGTGGTCGCACGTGGCCAACCAGAGCTATACCGGGGGCGACTACAAGCACACGGAGTCGTTCTCCAACAAGGCCGGCGACTCGCTCACCGTCCCCTTCGACGGCACCGCGATCCGCTGGATCGGCTCGAAGACCAACAACCACGGCAACGCCGACGTCTATCTCGACGGCACCAAGGTGGCGACGGTCGACGACTCCGGCGGCGAGAGCCAGGCGGTCATCTTCCAGAAGACCGGCCTGACCGCAGGGTCGCACACGCTGAAGATCGTCGTCGCCGGGAACCACAGCTCGGGATCCACGGACAACTACGTGGCCATCGACGCCATCGACGTGCCGACGGGTACCGCCGCCGCGGAACCGACCTACCCGGTCGTGCCCCAGCAGCCGGGCACCGCGATCACCCTCGACGGGCGCGACTCCCATGTGATCACGGCCAACTACCGGCTCGGCGACGCGCAGTTGCAGTACTCGACCTCGGAGATCATGACCAGCGCGGCCATCGGGAACCGGGATGTCGCCGTGCTCTACGGCGACCCGGGCAGCGACGGAGAGACCGTGCTGCGCTACTCCTCCGAGCCCACCGTGACCACCAGCGGCGGCACGGCCACCACCACCTGGGACAAGGACACCGGTGACCTGCGGCTGAACTACACGCACAAAGGGCTGCTCCGCATCAGCATCAGCGGCGGCGGACAGCCCCCGCTCCTGCTGCTCGTCGGCGACAAGGCCACCGCCCACACCTTCTGGCGTCAGGACACGGCGACCGGCCCGGTCCTCGTCCGCGGCACCCACCTGCTGCGCACGGCCACCAGCCTGGACGGCGGGCGCACCCTGGCGCTCACCGGCGACAACGCCGACGACAAGAACATCGAGGTGTTCACCGCTGCCGACCACGTCACCTGGAACGGCGGGACACTGAAGACCCAGGCCACCGGCACGGGCAGCCGCACCGGGACGATTCCCGTGGCCGCACCGGTACACCTGCCGGCCCTGACGAGCTGGAAGCACGCCGACGAGTCCCCCGAAGCGGCCGCCGCCTTCGACGACACCAGTTGGCAGGTGGCCGACAAGACCACCACCAACAGCGTCTCCGGCGTCAACTCGCTGCCGGTGCTCTACGCGGACGACTACGGCTTCCACACCGGAAACACCTGGTACCGCGGCCGCTTCCACGCGACCGGCAAGGAGACCGGCATCCACCTGGTCTCGGACTCCGGCGGAGACGCGCAGGCCTTCTCCGCCTGGCTGAACGGCACCTTCCTGAGCAGCTCCACCACAGGCAGCGCCGACTTCACCTTCCCCGCCGGTTCGGTGAAGTCGAAGGGCGACAACGTCATCTCCGTGCTCACCGTGAACATGGGACACGAGGAGGACTACAACTCGTCCAACGGCAACAAGACCGCGCGCGGACTGACCAGCGCCTCCCTCGTCGGGGCGCCGCTGACCTCCGTCACCTGGCGGCTGCAGGGCGTACGAGGCGGCGAAGACCTGCAGGACACCGTGCGCGGCCCGCTCTCGACGGGCGGCCTGTACGGCGAGCGCGCCGGCTGGTCCCTGCCCGGCTACCCGGACGACAAGTGGAACCGGGTGTCCCTGCCGACGACCGACACCCGTCCCGGGGTCTCCTGGTACCGGACCGACGCGACACTGGACCTACCGCGCGGGCAGGACACCTCGCTCGGGCTGACGTTCACCGACGACCCGTCCCGCAAGTACCGCGCCACGATCTTCGTGAACGGCTGGCAGGTCGGCAACTACGTCAACTACCTCGGCCCGCAGCACACTTTCCCGGTTCCCAACGGGATCCTCAACCCGACCGGCCGCAACAGCATCGCCATCGCCGTGTGGAACCTGGACGGCAGCACCGGCGGGCTGGGCAAGGTCTCGCTCACCGACTACGGCAGCTACGCCTCGTCCCTGCGCGTGGCGCAGAACGACAGCCCCCGTTACGACCCCAAGAAGTACGCCATGCCCGAGCGTCCGGGGGCGGATGTCGCCCTGGACGTGCCGGACACCGCTCAGCCGGGCCAGGCCTTCACGGCCGAGGCCACGGTGCGGGTGCCGAAGGACCGGCCGTCCGCCTCCCAGCTGACGGCCTCGCTCTCCGCACCCGACGGCTGGAGCGTGAGCTCCCCGAGCCCGGCCTCGGTCAAGCGCGTACCGCCCGGCGGATCGGCCACCTTCACCTGGAAGGTCCAGCCGCCGGCCGGGACGCTGCCGTCCGCCTCGGCGCTCACGGCGACGGTGCACTACCAGCAGAGCGGACGGCAGGCCGTGGGCGATGACGAGCGCATCGTTGGCGGAATCCCGCCCGCCCCGCCGGCCGGCAAGAGCGCGGTGAGCGATCTGCCGTTCCTGTCGTCCACCAACGGCTGGGGCCCGGTGGAGCGCGACAGCAGCGTCGGCGAACAGGCGGCCGGGGACGGCCGTCCGATCACCGTCGACGGGGTCCGCTACGCCAAGGGCCTGGGCACCAACTCGGTCAGCGATGTCCAGCTCTATCTCGCCGGACACTGCTCGCGGTTGACGGCGGACGTCGGCGTCGACGACGAGACAGGAGGTGCGGGAACGGTCACGTTCTCCGTGATCGCCGACGGCAAGACCTTGGTGAGCACTCCGACGATCCACGGCAAACAGGCCGCGGTGCCCGTCGACGTCGACGTCAGCGGTGCCCAAGTGATCGACCTCCAGGTCGGTGACGCCGGTGACGGAAACGGCAACGACCACGGCGACTGGGCTACGCCGACACTGACGTGCGGCTAGCGTAAAGGGCCGCTTCCCGGGCGGATGCCCGGGAAGCGGCCCTGCATCATGAGTGCCGTCAGGGCCCTTACTGGCCGAAGCCGTAGGCGAACAGGTGGTCGGCGCCCGTCGCACCCGTCACCGGCAGCGTGATCGACGCCACCTGCTTGGACGCATCAAGCGGGACCTTCGTGGCGAAGGCGTAGGTCTTGACGCTGTCCCGCCCTCCGCTCGCGGTGTTGCGGTACGACGTCGTGACGGCCGTCGTATCCCCCGCAATCGGCTTGCCGGCCCCGCCGTTCAGTGTCCAGTCCGAGAAGCCGACCGTCGCCTTCGAGGTGGTGCCGTCGGTGTAGGTGACGGTCACCGTTCCCGAGATGCCGTCGCTCGGCGCGTTGGTCGCCGCGCCGAGCAGGCCCAGCGACGCACCCGAGGTACCGGCCGGCATCGGGATCGTCTGGCCGGCCATCTCCAGGTTGTCCAGCTGACCGGATGTCACCGTCGGCCAGGTGTAGGAGATGCCGTCGACCGTGACGGTCGAGCCGCTCGTGGCACCCGCCGCCGACAGCGCGTTCTGCGAGAACGCCCAGCCGTCGTTGTCGAAGCCGCCCGAGAAGGTGGCGCCGTCGGGATAGATGCCCTCGTTGGTGTTGTACGGCCACAGCGCACCGGCCTTGGCCACGGCCACACGGAGGCTTGCGCCGCTCAGCGTCGCGCCGGTGCTGTGGTCGCTCAGCGCAAAGGTGACCGGGTAGGTCCCCTCGCTCGTCCCGGCCGTCACGTGGATCTTCGCCTCGGCGCTGCCCGAGGCGGGCACGGTCAGCGATCCGGACGTCGTGTCCAACGTGACGGCGGAGGGCGCCGTGGCCGTCCAGTCGACCGTGACGGCCTTGCTGCCGAGGTTGGTCAGGTCGAGGGTGCCGTCACCGGCCGCGCCGGGCTGGAGCACCAGGCCGTCGCTGGAGGGGCCGGTCGCGGCCAGCACCCGGCTGCCGCCCGTGGTGTCCGACGGCGGTGCCGCCGACGGGTCGGACGCCCAGGAGGTGTTGGGCTGGGTGGCGAGCGTGAAGTCGATGCTCCCCGCACCCTTGAACTGCCCGTACGTCAGCCAGGAGGTCTTCCATTCCTTGCCCTTGACGTCGAGCGACTGCACGTACGGCGCGTCGGGCGCGGCCTGCGGTGCGTTGATCCGCACCGTCCTGCCTCCGGCGAGGGTCGCCTGGGCCACGGGGAACGCCGGGCTGCCGAGCGCCAGGGTGTCCGTGCCCGGGGTCTCGGGGTACATGCCGAGTTCGGACCAGACGTACCAGGAGCTCATCGCGCCGAGGTCGTCGTTGCCGAACGAGCCCACCGGAGCGTTGAAGTACAGCTTCTGCTGGGCTTCGCGGACAGCCGCCTGGGTCTTCCACGGCTGGCCCGTGTAGTCGTACTCCCAGGGGATCTCCACGCTGGGCTCGTTGCTCAGGTCGGCGTTGGTGTTGCCGGGGTCGGTGATGTTGTCGAGGAGGCCGTCCAGGAACGACGAGTAGGCCTTGGCTCCGCCGCGAGCCTGGATGAGCTGCTGCAGGTTGAACGGGACCATGGGGGTGTACTGGGCGGAGGTGCCCTCCACGAAGCCGTTGGAGGTGCCGGGGGTGAAACCGCCCGCGAACTGGCCGTCCTTGTTCTTGGCCTGCAGGTAGCCGGTCTGCGGGTTGAAGACGTTCATCCAGTCCTGGGCCCGGGTGGCGAACTTCTGGTAGACGTCCGTCTTGCCCAGGGACTTCGCGAACGCGGCCAGCGCGTAGTCGGCGGAGTCGTACTCCAGCTGTGTGGAGACCGGGCCGTAGAAGTTGCAGCAGCCGTAGTCGTTCTCGTCCAGCGGAAGATAGCCCTTCGCGTCCCGTACGGCCTCGCCCGGGCGGTCGTTGTTGGGGACGGTGGCCTCGTGCTGGAGAGCGGCGAGCGCCTTGTCGGTGTCGAAGTTGGTCGCGCCGAAGGCGTACGCGTCGGTGATGATGCCGGCGGCCGGGTCGCCGACCATCACATAGCTCTCGCCGTTGTTCGAGGCCCACTTGGGCAGCAGGCCGGTCTGGTCGTAGCCGTTGAGCATCGAGGTGACGACGTCACTGGCGACCTTGGGCTCGACCATCGCCATCAGCTGGGTCTGGGAGCGGTAGGTGTCCCAGCCCGAGTAGTTGGCGTACTGGGCCCGCTGGCCCTTGGCCAGCCTGTGGACCTGGTTGTCCATGCCCATGTACTGGCCATTGGCGTCGGAGAAGACGTTCGGGTGCAGCAGCGCGTGGTAGAGCGCGGTGTAGAACTGCGTCTGCTGGTCGGTGGTGCCGCCGCCGATCTGGAGCTTGTTGAGCACCGCGTTCCAGGCCTGATGGTTGGCCTGCTCGACGGCGCCCAGGTCCCAGGTGTCGATCTCGGTGGCGAGGTTGTCCGCCGCGTTGGCGTCGTTCGTGTACGAGATGCCGACTTTCGCGCTCACCGTGGGGTCGATGGAGGTGTCGAATGTCAGGTACATGCCGTTCGCGCCGGTCGTGGGGGGCTGGGCCGCCCGGGTCGAGGCCGACGACCGGGGTGCGGTACCGGCGCTCGGTGCCGGGGACGGCGTGCCGGAGGCCTTGGCGCTGCTCCCGTGGATGGTGGGGGCCGGCTTCGCCGGGACGGTGAAGTGCCTCTCCTTCAGCGGGGCCGACGGGGAGGTCTGCGGGGTCTGCCGGACCTTGCCCGCCTTCAGCGATGTCGCGTCGGGGTTGATGGTGGAGCCGACCCAGGTGCCGCTCTCAGTGAACGGCTGGTCGAACTGGATGTCGAAGTGCAGCGTGTATCTGTTCTTGGCGCCGCAGAAGTGACCGCTGTCGATCGCGCCGCTGATCTCCCGGTCGTTCACCACCTGGACCCGGGTGCCGTCCACCTGCGTGGCGCCGCCGCTGAGCTTGAACAGGAGGTTCGCCTGTTGGCCCGCGGGGAAGGTGAAGCGGCCGAGGCCCGCGCGGGTGGTGTCGGTCAACTCCGTCTTGACGCCGTTCGCGTCGGTGACCTTGTAGGAGCCGATGCCCGCCTGCTCGTCGCTGTGGCTGAAGCCGACGGACGTATCGCCGAGGCTGCCCGACAGCACGCCGGTCACCGGCAGGATGGGCAGGTCGCCCGCCACGGGGCAGCCGGGGCCCGAGACGTGGGTGAGACTGAAGCCTGAGATCTTGGTGTCGTTGTACTCGTAGCCGCCCCCGTCGGGGCGGTGGGGCGTCGTGTCGGGGCCCCACTGCACCATGCCGGCCGGCATGTCGGGACCAGGGAAGGTGTCCACGGCACCGGAGGTGCCGATCAGGGGGTTGACCAGGGACGCGGGATCCTTCACGAAGGCCGGCGTCGCGGTGCTCGCGGCATCGGCGCTGCCCACTGCCGTGAGCGGCAGGGCGACCATGCCCAGCACGCAGACCGTCGCCAGGCGCTGACGACGTCTCTTTCGATCGCGTGGCGCAGCTGAACGTCGGGGTCTCACCATCGGTTGCCTCCGCAGCAGTTCGTGCTTCGCACTTCAGGTCCCGGCGCTCCGATTACGAGGCAGCGCCGACGGCAGATAACGTTGTCGGGCGCTTTCGGCGCGACCTGACAACGTTGCCATCCACGAGTGTCGAGTGAAACGCTTGAGCTAATGGGATGTCAACGAGGCCAACCGGACTTTCTGAGGGAGGAGTTCACTGATGGTCACGCCGCCGGGAGCGGCGTACACCCGGACTGTGCTTTGGCCCGCGGAGTCCGAACGCATCCGTGTCGGGCGGTTGCGCCGTCACCGTCATGCAGGCTTGGTGTCCACGGCGTAGACCTCCTTGACCTTCACCTCGGTGACACCGCGGCCCTCCGGGAAGACCGCGCGCCAGTCGCCGATGACGTGCAGCTCGTCGGTGCCCATCGCGCGGACCACCATCAGGCCCTGGTCGTAGGCGCGGTGAGCTTTCCACCACAGGTTCGCGAAGGCCTGCGAGCGGATGAGGTGCATCCAGTCGGTGCGGTACAGCTCCCGGTTGTAGTTCGACTCCCCCAGCGTCGAGACGAACTTCGAGTACATCGCCTTGACGTACTCCAGCGTCACGTCGTCGGCTTCGGCGATCGCCCGGTCCCGGGCGTCCTTGAGGGCGACACGGAACTTCTCCAGCAGGCCTTCGGTGGCCCCGGAGGTCCACGATTCGTGGATCTCCGGCGGGTCGCACAGCCCGTACTTCGGCCCCGAGATCCGCAGCAGGAGGCGCAGCGTCGGTTCGGTCACCCACAGCGGTCCCGGCTCGTCCCGGCTGCCGATCGGGTTGGGCAGGTGGGCGTCGTGGTCCCAGTCGGGCGGAGTGATCAGGTGGACGCCGGCGCGGCGCGGGTGGTGGTGGTTGCCGGTGGAGTGCTCCAGCTGGCCGAGCGGCAGATGGGTCTTGAGCGCGCTCAGATAGGCGCCGTTGACGTCGAGCGCGGTGACCTCGTGGACGCCCGGGGGCAGTTCGGGCCGCGCCCACTTGGGGCGGGCCTCCCAGATCTGGTCCGCGCCGCGGGCGGACTGCTTGCGCAGGACCTCGGGCAGCCACGGGTGCGCCACGATGTCGTAGCGGCCGCCCTTGCGGGTGTGGTCCAGCAGCGCCATCGCGTCCGGGATCGCCCGCTTCACCAGCGCCTTGGTCGCCGCTTCCACGTCACCGGAGTGCTCGGCGAGCGCGGCCGTGACCGCGGAGCCGATGAGGTCCGGGGCGTGGGTGGTCTGCATGCGGCGGCCGACAGGTACGACGCGGACACCGCGTCCCGCGTGCTCCTGCCGGCCCGGGGATTGTGCACGCGAGGATTCCATGCGCGCGGCAGGCATCCCCGCCGCCGCGGGCTCGTTCGTCTCCGGCGGCGCGGCGGCGTGGCACTCGGCGGGGTCCAGGTGCTGGGGGAAGCCCGCGACCTGGTGGCGGGCGGGCTGTCCGCACAGCACACACGGCTGGGGGGTGGTGAGCACATCGACGTCGTCGTCCTGGCCGGCTGCCTGCTCGGCATCCGCGCGAGCCTCGTCCTCCGGCTCCTGGAGCGGGACCTCCTCGGCCGCGCTGGTTGCCTCGGCGGCCAGTTTCGTCCTCGCTCCCTCGAGGAAGTACGCGTACTTCTCGCGCACTTCGCCGCTCGGATCCCGTCCGGACTCCCAGCCGCCCACCGTGGACGGGCTCACCCCCAGTGCCTGTGCGAGCTGGGCGCGCGAGACGTTCAGCTCCTCGCGCAGGCCACGGCGCTCCTCGACCGAAGGCAGCGCCACTTCCTTCCTGGCACCGGCGAGCAGCGCGTCGATCGCGCCGAAGTCCGTCATCACACGCCTCCTTCGACGGCTGCAGGACGTTGAGTGCCGGCCGGGCGGCCGGGAACGCGGCGGCGCGCGGCAGGCAGTGCCTCCGTGGCCCGGGTGGGTCCCGCCAGAAGTTCGAGGACGTCGATGCCGTAGTGCGCGGCGACCGCCTCGCAGTCGGTCAGACTCCAGGCGGCGGTGCCCGACTGACGCCGACTCACCTGGGCCTGACTCACGCCCAGCGCGGCGGCCAGCTCGGTCTGCGACTCACCGGCCGCGTGCAGAAGCGCCGCCACCGCCGATCGCACCCGATCTTCAAGGCTCATACCCATGATGCAGACTCTATCGCGCAGACCTCATGAAGCATACGCATATCGCATTACTGGAGTGTTCCGGCGCGCCTGAGGCATGGCCCGCCGCCAGGGCGACTTCTCGCGAGGGACGTATGACGAGCGGGCCCGCGGCATGGCGAGACGGCGCAGTAGGGCGGGTACGTGGGGCGGGCCGACGTCCGTATCTGGTCGAGTGTCGCGTCGCGGCCGCACTGGACGCGCCGACCTGATCAGTGGCAGGGGAGGGCAGGAGAACCGCGCCCATCGCGGATCCATGCGAACCTGCCGAAGTACGGCAACGCATCCGTCGGCTCACAGCGCCGCGAGCACGAAGGTCAGCAACGCCAGGGACCGGGTGGCGCTGCCGCGAGTGGAGTTGTGGCTACTGGGCTTCGGTAAGCCCCTCCAACAGGGTGCGGATGGTTTCGGCATCGCCCCCTGGCGGGATCGGGGCGGTGTATTCCGGGTTCACCTCGACCATGGCAACGGCGTCGGCGTCGGCCGGGAGCAGGCCGAGGAACCAGACGATGGTCTCAGCCCAGAACTCCGGATCCCCATCGCTGAGGATCAGGTTGCTGCGGTCGTAGTAGCTGGCGGTACGGGTCATGCCGTCCAGGTCCATCTGAAAGTCGAGGTAGTCCTCGTTGGAGACCGGGGCGTGGTGCGCGGAGATCTCGGCCTGCGGCCAACGCTCCGTCAGCCGAGCAGCGAACTGGTCCAGCGTCAGCGGCCACGTCCGGGGCTTGGGGGCGGCGACGAAGATGGTGGTCATCATCGGGGCTTCTCCTCGGTTCCCGCTACGGGAGGTAGCGGACATTGTTCGTGATGTGATGCGAGGCGCACAAGTACTGCCAGTACTTAGTGCCCGCACGCCCGCCGGCTTGTCGGACGTCGCCGGGGCGCAGGGTGGAGACGCGTCCGCTCAGCCGTCCCAGGTCCAGTCGGCGCTTCTCCAGGGGTGGCAGAGGCAGTTCACGCGACAGCAGGCCGCCATTGGCGTGGGGGTTGGCACCCAATCGGCGCCCGCCCTCGGGGATGCAGGCGAGAACCTCGTCACGCGGGGCGCCGTACTCGTCGAACAGCGTCTCCGGCCGGTAGGAGCGCATCCACTGCTCCAGCTGGCGCAGATGCTCGGGACTGTCCCGTACGGCGGACAGCGGAACCTGGTGGGCCCGCCATGTGCCCTCCACGGGCAGGCCGTCGACCGACGCCGGGCCGGTCCAGCCCTCGGGGGTGCGCAGCACGATCACCGGCCAGTGCGGCCGCTGCGCGACACCGTCCTCACGGGCGCTGCTCTGGATGAACGCGATGCGCTCCAACGCGTCGTCCATCGCGGCGGCCATCGCCCGGTGCACGGCCATCGGGTCGTCGCCGGTGACGTGAATGGGGGCGTGTCCGTAGCCGCGCAGCAGTTCATCGAGTTCGTGCTCGGGCAGGCGGGACAGCACGGTCGGGTTGGCGATCTTGTAGCCGTTGAGGTGCAGGATCGGCAGGACCGCGCCGTCGTTGACGGGGGCGAGGAACTTGTTGGAGTGCCAGGACGCGGCAAGCGGCCCGGTCTCCGCTTCACCGTCGCCGATCACACAGGCCACCAGCAGGTTCGGGTCGTCGAGGGCGGCACCGTAGGCGTGCGAAAGCGAGTAGCCAAGCTCGCCGCCTTCGTGGATGGAACCGGGGGTCTCAGGCGCGACATGGCTCGGCACCCCGCCGGGGAAGGAGAACTGCCTGAACAGCCGCTCCATACCGGCCGCGTCCCGCGTGATGTCCGGGTAGGTCTCGGTGTACGAGCCCTCCAGCCAGGAGTTGGCCAACACGGCCGGACCGCCGTGACCAGGGCCCCAGATGCACAAGGCGTCCAGGTTGCGGGCCTTGATGACGCGGTTGAGGTGAGTGTGGACCAGGTTCAGGCCGGGCGACGTGCCCCAGTGGCCCAGCCAGCCGCGGTTTGACGTACTCGGGGCGGAGCGGCTCGGTCAGCAGCGGGTTCGCCATGAGGTAGATCTGGCCGACGGACGGATAGTTCGCAGCGCGCCAGGTGGGCGTCCAACGACCCCAGCTCGTCCTACTCCAGCTGGGCGGGCGCCTGCTGCATGTCGACGGACATCGGGGATCCTCTCCGAGTCGGGGCAGGGGTTCGGGTTCCGTGCGGGCCGGACTACATGCCCCACCTTCTGCCGCGCTGCCTGATACTCAACAGGGCCGTTCGGGCCACCCCCTGCAGCTGGAGCCCTTCGTGACGATCAAGCCCCCACTGAGGCAGAAATGCTCGCTTGCCCCGGAGGAGGCCGAAAGGTGACGACGAAACGGACGCTGAGTGAAAGTACGGCGAAACGCTTGGGCCCTGGAGGGGGCCAAACAGCGCACACACTGGGAGAGTTGCGGACGGCCGCCGCCTGTAGTCGGCGATGGACGACGGCCTCCCGGACGCGAGGGGCTGCACTCTCCTCCTGGTGCGACTTCCCCGCGCGGGATCGTCCTCACGGCCTGGGACGTGCGGGAGTTCGTGCCGACTCGAAACCGCCGCAAGGACGAGGGCCGGGGCCTGCGGATCGTTCGCTGCGGGAGGCGAGCCTGGTTTTTCGGACGGGTCACCAGCGGCAGGAGGAGCAAACCTGGACCGCCTACCCATCCTCAACTGCGGTGGGACCGGCTACAAGTCAGGCCAGCGCGGCCTTGAGCACGCCGATGGCCGTCTTCGGGTCGGCGAGGGCGTGGTAGATGCCGGGGATGTCGTGGTCGAGTCCGAGGAGGCCGTAGACGGCGTGCATGGCGCCGCGGACGGAGTACTCGACCGTGAAGACGACGTCCTCGGGGATCTCCGTGAACTGGCCGAGGAAGGCGAAGTTCGCCGCGCCGCGTGGGATGACCAGCGGCCGGTCGTGGACCGTACGCGGAGCGAACTGGCTGGTGATGTACGGCAACATGACCGGGATCACGGTCGTCGTCGCCGCGACCTGCTCCTCGATGTCCCACAGGCCGAGGTGGTTGAGCAGTTCGGTGAGGATCTCCCGGCCGGTGGCTTCGGCCATCGTCTTGCCGACGAAGTCGCCCTCGTTGTCGACGAAGAGGCCGTAGCCCCAAAGGGTGTAGACGTCCTCGGGCTGTCCCTCGAAGTGTGGCGCGTGCGGTACGACGATGGACATGAGCCAGTTGGAGTCCTTGAACGTCATGAGCGCGCCGGTACCGGGGAGGTTGCCGGACATCTCCTCGATGCGGTGCAGAAGCAGCGGGCTGCGCATGGTGAGGGTGAAGGACTCCCACTTGGCCTCGTCCACGTTGCCGTAGAAGGCGGCCGGGCGCCCGAAGTCGTCCGCCTTGGCCGCGACGGTCTCCCACAGCCGCCAGCCGCCGTCGCGCTTGTCCCGGATCAGCTCGGGAGCGGTGTCGTCACTGCCATAGGCGGCGTCGGCGGTCATCGAGCCAAGGGTGAGGAACGCGTAGTCGGTGTCCTCGAGGTCGTACGCGTCCAGTTGTCCGGCGCGGTCGAGGTGGAGGCGTCGCACCCGCCGAGTCCCGTCCTTCTCGGTGGTGAAGTCGACGTCGGTGACCCGCACGCCGTGCTCGAAGCGCACGCCGCGCTCCTCCAGCCAGGTCTGCAGCGGGCGGATGATGGAGTCGTACTGGTTGAGCCGAGTGCGCCGCACGCCCGCCAAGGTGTGCATGCGCGGGAACTCCTGCATGAAGCGCAGGAAGTAGCGCCTGAGCTCGATGGCGCTGTGCCAGTTCTGGAAGGCGAACGTGGTGCGCCACATCGCCCAGAAGTTGGTCTCGAAGAAGTGCGGGGAGAAGAAGTCCTCGATCCGGCGCGCCCCGATCACCGCCTCCGGGAGCACAAGCAGCCGGGTCAGCTCCAGGCGGTCCCGAGTGTCGAGGCCGTAGTCGGAGGCGTCGAGGGTCTCTGCGCCCTTGCCGATCAGGCGGGCCTTGGCGTCGGTAGGCCATTTGGCGCTGAACTCACGGATCTCCTCGCGCACCGACACGGTCTCGTCGGTGAGGGTGGGGATCGTCTCCAGGAGGTTCCAGAGGCACGTGTACGCCTCATCCTCCAACATGCGGCCGCCCCGAGTGACGTATCCGGTGGGCTCACCGCTGCCGTCCATGGAGCCGCCTGCGAGCGGGAGTTCTTCAAGGATGTGGATGTTCTCGCCAGGGAAGGCGCCGTCGCGGATCAGGAAAGCGGCGGCTGCCAGCGAGGCAATGCCGCCACCGACGAGATAGGCCCGGGACTGCTGCGGAGCGTCGGTCATGACGTCCCTCCTTCTGCCGCCACCGTCACGGGCGGCCAACTGTGTTCAAGAGCTGTGCAGCGACGCGACGCCCGAGCCTTGGGCGGCAGCGGGGTGCGCACGGCACAGCGCCGGCGGAACGTGGCCGACGCCTGAAGCCGTCAGTCAACTCGTGGAGAACCCGTGCAAGCAGGGGCCGGATGTCCCTGTTCACTCGCCAACCGACCCTCGGGCTCGGCCGGCACCCTGCAGTACGAAGCGGTGTCCGCCGTGAAGGCCACGTGCCGGTCTGGTGTGTCAGACGGGTCGCGGACGGGACGATCGATGGCGGCGGATGGCTTCCGCGGAGCTCTGCAGCCCCTGGTGAGACGGTTGGGTGAGCGTCGTGAACGGTGTTCCCTGTGTCGAAGCGGCAGTGGCCGGCGATGGTTTCGGTTGCGCGGGTCGACGGGGCGATGGACTATCTCACGCAGCCCTGGCTCCGTGAACGGCTGCACGGAGTGATCGCGGACGCCGGCCGGTTCGTCATCTTGGAGCTGACCGAGGTGTCGTTCTGTGATTCAGCGGGGCTGAATGTGTTGCTCTGGGCCCGAAATGCAACCGAAGCCCACAACGTGGTGCTGGTATTGGCGTGCGTCCCGTCGTCTCTGCGGCGATATTGATCATGGTCGGCCCGCCTGCTCGCCGAGAAGGTCGCCGCCGGCCAGGCCGCGATGGTGGGCCTGTGCTACCGCCTGGCAGACGGCAGCGCGTAGCACGTCGCCTCTCACGACCTCGACGCAGCGGTCCCCGTTGCACCTCCACCGCGCCGAATATCGACCCACGCCTGACCCCTGTGAGCCGCAGCGCCGCCCTCGGTCTCGCAGATGACGCCGATGACCTTCTCTTCCTCGTCAACGACCGGCAGTCCGCTGATCCTGTGGTGAGCGAGCAGCCCGTGCTACTTCCTTGAAGGAGCTGCCGTACGAGGCGCGGACGACGTCCGTGGTCATCACGGAGCCGACCTTGTTGTGCTTCATTCCTGGTTCCTCCTCAGCGGAGCCGGCGCAGATAGGGGTCCTGAGGCGTGCGGGGCACCAGCCGCACCCGAGCGTCGAGCACGGAGACGTCGGCCGTGGTCGCGAGCACGGGGTTGAAGTCGACCTCGGCGAGCTGGGGCAGGTCGGCCGCCATGCGGGACAGGCGCGAAAGCAGCTGCTCCAGGCCTTCGAGGTCGGCCGCCCCGCTGCCTCGGGCGCCGAACAGCAGCGGGGCGCAGCGCGGAGCGGTGATCAGGTCGTGCACGTCGTGGTCGGTGAGTGGGGCAAGTCGTGCGGCGTGGTCGCCGAGGACTTCGGTGGCGGTGCCGCCGAGCCCGAAGAGCACGAGCGGGCCGAAGACCTCGTCCTGGACGACGCCTGCGAAGAGTTCGGTGCCGCGTGCGGCGAGCGGCTGTACGACCACCCCGTTCAGCAGCCCCGCGAACCGGATCTCGAAGTCCCGGAAAGCCGCCCGGACTTGGGCATCGCCCTGGAGGTCGAGGTGCACGGCATTCTGCTCGCTCTTGTGCACCAGACCCGGCCAATGGGCCTTCATCACCACCCGGCCGTCCGGACCGCGCAGCCGCTGGGCCGCAAGTACGGCCTCGTCCTCGGTCTCCGCCCACGCCCACGGGATCTGCGGGATGCCGTAGCAGGCCAGCAGGTCGGCGCAGGTACCCGGGTCGAGCCAGCCGCTGTCCGGATGCGCGGCCAGGAAGGTGTCGGTGACCTCCTGGGCACGGGCGGTGTCTACGCCGTCGAGCTCCGGAATGGTGCCTACGGGCCGGGCGAGCCAGGCCGCGCGGCGTGCGGCGTGGGCCAGCGCCCGTGCCGCCGCCTGCGGTTCGGCGTACGAGGGGATCGTGCCGGCGTCTGCGGCGGACAGCAGCTTGACCGGCAGGTCCTGTTCGAGGCGTACGGCGGCGATCGGCTTGGCCCGGTGTGCGGGGGCGTTGGTGAGGACCCGGATCAGGTCGTCGCCGGTTGCGGCGGCGACTGCCGTGGGCACAAGGGCCACAAGGACTGCGTCGATGCCAGGATGGTGCATCAGCCGGTCCAGGCAGTCGGCGAGCTGTTCCTCGGTGACGGCGGCGGTGGCGTCGACGGGGTTGCCGACTGCGGCGCCCTGCGGGAGCACGGTGAGCAGGTCGTCGATCACCTCCGGCGGGAGCGACGGCAGGGCGAGTCCAGCCTCCGTGCAGGCGTCGGCGGCGAGGACCCCGGCACCGCCCGCGTTGGTGACGATCGCGATGCGGGTGCCGGCGGGCAGCGTCTGGGAGTGCAACAGGGCGGCGGTCTCCAAGAGTTCGCCGACCGAGCCGGTGGCGGTGATGCCGGCCTGGGTGAACAGTGCCTGCCGGGTCATGGTGGGGGTGGCGGCAGCCGCGGTGTGGGAGGCGGCGGCCCGGCGTCCGGCGGCGGTGCGCCCCGCGTCGACGGTCAGCACCGGCATGCGCCGGGTGACGCGACGGGCGGTGCGGGAGAAGGCGCGTGGACTGCCGAAGGACTCCAGGTGCAGCAAGGCGAGGCTGGTGCGGCCGTCACTCTCCCACCACTGCAGCATGTCGTTGCCGCTGACGTCGTACTTGTCACCGAGGGAGGCGAAGGACGAGACGCCGATGCCCAGCCGGGAGAGCCCGTCGAGGAGGGCGATGCCGACGCCGCCGGACTGGACGGCGACGCCCGCAGTACCGGGAAGCGGGTGGTCGGCGGCGAACGTGGAGTCCAGACACAGGTCGGGGTCGGTGTTGGAGATGCCGAGGCAGTTGGGTCCCACCAGGCGCATGCCGTAGGTGCGGCACGCGCCCAGCAGTGCCTGCGCCTGGTCGGCGTCGAGACCGGAAGTGACGACGAGCAGTGCCCGGGTACCAGCCTTGCCGCACTCCTCGGCGGTAGCCGGAACCGCTGCGGCGGGGACGGCCACCACTGCCAGGTCGGGGGTCTTGGGCAGCGCGCTCACGGACGGGTACGACGGCACGCCGAGGATGTGGTTCACGCTCGGGTTCACGGCGAACAGACGACGGGTATAGCCGCCCCCCTTCAGGTGATGCAGGATCGCCCGGCCGATCGAACCCGGCTTGCGTCCGGCGCCGACGACGGCGACCACCTTGGGGCACAGCAGCGGCTCGAGGCTGGCCACGTCGGCCGACCGGCCGCGAGCCTCCACAGCCGACAGATAGGCGTCGTCCGAGTCCAGTTGTATGGTGCAACACACCTCAGGCCCTCGAACCGGCGGGCCGTACGCAGGCCGAGGTCGGCGAAGAGCCGCAGGATCTCCCGGTTCTCGCTGAGCGCGTCTGCGGTGAAGGTGGTGATGCCCTCCGCCCGGGCCGCGGACACCAGATGCTCGACGAGCAGTGTGCCCACTCCGCGGTGGTGCAGGCCGTCGCAGACGGCGATGGAGACTTCGGCTTCGTCCTTCTCCCCCGCCGTGTCGTACTCGGCGAGCCCGATCACCTGACCATGCGTCTCGGCCAAGAGGGCCCGGTAGCCGGGGTGCGCGGGAGCACAGGCCCGGTCGGCGGACAGGGCTGCGGACCGCGGGCTCACCGAGAAGAACCGAAGGCGGAGATTCTCCGGGGACATCTCCTCGTAGAGCCCTCGCACCTGGTCGTGGTCGGCCGGCGTCACGGGGCGGATGCACACGGTGGTGCCATCTGCAAGCAGGGCGTGAACCGTGGGGCGGTTGAGCACGGGGTGCGACATCAGGGATCTCCTCCAGGCCTTTTGATGGTTCGAGCATCAGCCGGAACATGAGGCGATCCCATGGGCTGCGCGGAGGTCCTTCGAGGGCCGGTCGGCCCTTATTTCCCGGGGGCCGTATCCGTGTCTCGCCGCACTGGCACTGAAGTGATTGGACGGACATCGCCACGGAACGGTCACGGCGGCCGTCGCGTGCGTACAAGTTCGGGCACCGGGGACCGACTACACGACTTGTTGAGGCAGAGCGGCGTGATTTGCGTTCGGATGACCTGTCTCAACATGAGCGGGGGCGCAAGGACAAGAATGAACGACTTGATGGAAACGGCACCACCTGATCCCGCCTGCACGGCGGCACCTGGCACGTGCCGACGCAGCGCCGCGGTCCACGTGGGAGTTCCGGGCGCCGCCGAGGAGAGGTTCAGGGGGCTGCTGGAAGCAGCGCCGGACGCCATGGTCATCGTCGACGACACCGGCACCATCCGCCTCGTCAACGCCCAGACCGAAGCCCTCTTCGGCTACCAGCGCGAAGAACTCCTCGGCCACCCCGTCGAACTCCTCGTCCCCGGCCGCTTCCGCACCCACCACACCGCACACCGCAACGGCTACGCCCACAACCAGCAAGTACGCCCCATGGGCGCCGGACTCGACCTCTACGGACTACGCAAAGACGGCACCGAGTTCCCCGTCGAAATCAGCCTCAGCCCCCTCGAAACCACCGACGGCCTCCTCGTCTCCGCCGCCGTACGCGACGTCAGCGAACGCAAAGCCGCCGAGGAGAGGTTCAGGGGGCTGCTGGAAGCAGCGCCGGACGCCATGGTCATCGTCGACGACACCGGCACCATCCGCCTCGTCAACGCCCAGACCGAAGCCCTCTTCGGCTACCAGCGCGAAGAACTCCTCGGCCACCCCGTCGAACTCCTCGTCCCCGGCCGCTTCCGCACCCACCACACCGCACACCGCAACGGCTACGCCCACAACCAGCAAGTACGCCCCATGGGCGCCGGACTCGACCTCTACGGACTACGCAAAGACGGCACCGAGTTCCCCGTCGAAATCAGCCTCAGCCCCCTCGAAACCACCGACGGCCTCCTCGTCTCCGCCGCCGTACGCGACGTCAGTGAACGCAAAGCCGCCGAAGAGCGCATCAACGAGCTCGCCGCTCTCGTGGAATCCTCACAGGACGCGATCCTCGCGAAGACCCTCGACGGCCGCATCACCTACTGGAATGCCGCGGCGCAGCGCCTGTACGGGTTCACGGCGGACGAGGTCCTGGGCCGGCACGTGTCCGTGCTGGCACCGTCCACGAGGAGGCACGAAATCACCGCGCTCCTGGAGAGGCTGCGCGACGGGGAGAAGGTCGAGCACTTCGAGACGTTACGGCTCACCCGCTCCGGAGAGCTGCTGGACGTCGACGTCACCCTGTGGCCGACCCGGGCATCGGACGGCGCGGTCGTCGGGGCGTGCGCGATCGTCCGCGACATCAGCGACCGCAAGCGCGCCGAGGCGGAGCTGACGGAGCTGTACGAGCAGCAGCGGCACATTGCCCTGACCCTGCAGCGCAGTCTGATGGGCACGCCGCCCGCCATCCCCGGCCTCGCCACCGCCAGCCGCTACCGGCCCGCGACACAGGGAGCAGGAGTCGGGGGCGACTGGTTCGACCTGATCCCGCTGGGTGCCGGCCGGGTAGGCGTGCTGATCGGCGATGTGATGGGCCGAGGTCTCGAGGCCGCTGCCGTCATGGGCCAACTACGGTCTGCAGCACACGCGTTGGCCAAGACGGGCTTGCAGCCGCGCCAGTTGATGCAGGCGATGGACACCGTCGTCGCCGATCTCGACGTCCCCGACCAGCTGGTCACCTGCTGTTATCTGGTCCTCGCCGCCGACACCGGCGAGGTGACCGTGTGTTCCGCCGGCCATCTGCCGGTTCTCGTCGCCGTCGCCGGTGCACCCACCCGTACGCTTCCGGCGCCCGTGAACGCCCCTCTCGGTGTCGGTGGCGTGATCTACGAGCAGCGCGGCAGCACCATGGAGCCGGGCGCGACCCTCGTGCTCTACACCGACGGTCTGATCGAAACTCCCGGCACCGACATCGAGGACAAGCTCACCCAGCTCGTCGCCACCCTGGACGGGCTCCCGACCACGGTGCCCGACCTGGAGGCCGCGGCCGACCATGTCCTGTCGACGCTGCTGCCCGACGCGGACGGCCACGACGACGTCACGTTGCTGCTGACGCAACTGCCCGCAGCTCCGCTCGCCACGGCGGCCACGGATCTGCCCGGCACGCCGGAGTCGGTCCCGGCGGGCCGCGACTTCCTCAGCAAGGCGCTGAGCACTTGGGACTGCCCGGGCGCGGCGGACGACGCGCTCCTGCTGCTCTCCGAGATCCTCACCAATGCGGTGCAGCACGCCCAGGGCCCCATCGGGGTCCATGCGTGCCGCACGGACACCGACCTCACCGTGGAGATCAGCGACCGCAGCCCCCACCTGCCCCAGCCGCGTCTCGCGGCGGAGGACGAGGAGTCCGGGCGTGGCCTGCTGCTCGTCCGTTCCCTCGCCGACGACTGGGGCGTGCGTCCCACGGACGAGGGCAAGACGACGTGGTTCAGCCTCAAGGTATGAGCACGTGCCGCCGGCCGAGGCCTGCCGTACTCCCTCCGGCCATCAGTCTTCGGCGACCAGCGCGGTGAGGTCCAGCAGTCGGTTGGTGTAGCCCCACTCGTTGTCGTACCAGCCGAAGACCTTGGCGAGGGTGCCGTTGGCCTGGGTGAGCGCGGCGTCGAAGACGCAGGAGGCCGGGTCGCCGATGACGTCGCGGGAGACGATGGGCGCGGTCGAGACACGCAGGATGCCGTTCAGCGGGCCCTCGGCCGCCGCGGCGA
The DNA here is from genome assembly GCF_042896045.1 of Streptomyces sp. NPDC001351. Lineage (NCBI taxonomy): Bacteria > Bacillati > Actinomycetota > Actinomycetes > Kitasatosporales > Streptomycetaceae > Streptomyces > Streptomyces sp. NPDC001351. The sequence goes on from NZ_JBIAWS010000020.1 coordinate 129,210, forward strand.
AAGCGGCGTTGATCTCGTCCGCTGTGGCCTCGCGGTTCAGCACCACCGTGAGGTCGGTGAGCGATCCGTCCTCCACGGGCACCCGGACGGCGATCCCGTCCAGCGCGCCGGCCAGCTCCGGAAGTACGAGGCCGACAGCGCGGGCGGCGCCCGTGCTGGTCGGGATGATACTCAAGGCCGCCGAGCGGGCCCGGCGCAGGTCCCTGTGCGGGCCGTCGAGCAGGGACTGGTCGTTGGTGTAGCCGTGGACGGTGGTCAGCAGGCCGCGGTCGATGCCGAAGTTGTCGTCGAGCACCTTGACCATCGGTGCGAGGCAGTTGGTGGTGCAGGAGGCGGCGGAGATGATCTGGTCGCGGTGCCGGTCGTAGGTGTGGTCGTTGACGCCCATCACGATGGTGGCGTCGACGCCCTTGCCGGGCGCCGACAGGAGCACGGTGTGGGCGCCTGCCTTCAGGTGCAGGGCCGCGGTGTCGCGGTCGCGGAAGCGGCCGGTGGACTCGATGACGATGTCGGCTCCGTAGTCGGACCAGTGCAGGGCGGCGGGGTCGCGTTCGGCGGTGATGTCGATACGGCGGCCGTCGACGGTGAGGGAGCTGTCGTCGTGGACGACCTGGCGGCCGATGTGCCCGAACGTCGAGTCGTACTCCAAGAGGTGGGCGAGGGTGGCGGGCGCGGCGATGTCGTTGATCGCAACGACTTGGAGGTCCTGGGTGCCCGCCTCGGCGCGGTCGAGGGCTGCCCGGAGATAGGTGCGGCCGATGCGGCCGAAGCCGTTGATGCCGACGCGTACGGTCATGGTGAGGAGCTCCTGCAGTCGGGGGCCTACCGTGGGCGGGAGTGACACAGTGAGTCGTCGGTGGTGAAGGCGCGGCATGGCCGGTAGGAACGTGGCAAAGCTGCCGCGCGAGGTCCCCGGGAGAGAACTGCCGGACCCACAGGCCGACTTGGTGAAGGTGTAGACGTGGGTTCGGGTGGAAGGCGCCTGGGTTCTGGAACTGCCCCAGCGGCCGCCGTCGACGGGATACGAGCGCCCGCCGCGTGATCTGCAGACGTACGTTCCCGATCACGCGGCGAGCCTGTGAGCCGGCGACAGCCTTTACGCCTTCTGAGGGACGACGGCGACAGGGCAGACGGCGTGGTGCAGCACCGCGTGGGCGACGCGGCCGAGCTGGAGGCCGTCGTGGCCCTCACGTCGCCGGGCCCCGACGACGAGCAGGTCGGCGACCAGGGGCAGTTCCATCGTGCTCACCTTCCCGTGTCCAGATCGAAGACGATCCGGGCCTTGATGTCGCCGCGCAGCACGGCGTCGATGGACTCGTTGACGGAGGCGAGCGGGCGGGTCTCGTAGATGACCTTGGTGCGGCCGGCCGCGTGGAGCTGGAGGACCTCGGCGAGGTCCTGCCGGGTGCCGACGATGGAGCCGATGACGGATGTGCCGTTGAGGACGGTGTCGAAGATCGGCACCTGGATCGTGCCGTGCGCGGGCAGGGCCACCATGACGAGCTTTCCGCCGCGCCGCAGGCCGGAGCCCACGGCCTCGAACGCGGCCGGGTCCACCGCGAGGGCGATCGCGGCGTGGGCGCCGCCGTGCTTCTTCAGCTCTTTGCCGACGTCCTGCTTGCGGGCGTCGATGACGAGGTCGGCGCCGAGTTCCGCGGCCAGTTCGAGCTTCTCGTCGGTGACGTCCACGGCCGCGACGGTGGCGCCGGCGATCTTCGCGTACTGGACGGCGAGGTGGCCGAGGCCACCGATGCCGGAGATCGCGACGAGCTGGGCCGGCTGAACGCCTGCGACCTTGAGCGCCTTGTACGTGGTGACGCCGGCGCAGGTCAGCGGGGCGGCCTCGAAGGCGCTGACGCCCTCCGGCACCGGCTGTGCGAAGTCGGCCCAGGCCAGCATCTTCTCGGCGTGTCCGCCGTCGCAGCCGTACCCGGTGTTGATCTGCTGCTCGCACAGCGTCTCCCAGCCGGACAGGCAGTGTTCGCACCGTCCGCAGGCCTTGCCGAGCCACGGCACGGCGACCCTGTCCCCCACGCTCAGGTGGGTGACGCCGTCGCCGAGCTTCTCGACGAGGCCGACGCCTTCGTGGCCGGGCACGAACGGCGGGGTGGGCCTGACGGGCCAGTCGCCGTGGGCGGCGTGGATGTCGGTGTGGCACAGCCCGGAGGCCTCGACGCGGACGCGGACCTGGCCGGGGCCCGGCTCGGGGTCGGGGTGCTCCTCGATGACCAGGGGCTCACCGAAGGCTCGTACGACCGCTGCCTTCATGATCTGTTCTCTCTTCTGGAGGGGGGCCGTCAGTCGTGGGCGACGACGGCGACGGGGGCGGTGGAGTGGTGCAGCACGGCGTGGGTGACGGTGCCGATGTGGGCGCCGGCGGAGGAGCGACGGACGCGGCGGCCGACGACGACCAGGGAAGCCTCGCGGGAGGCCTCGATCAACAGGAGCGAGGGGCTGCCGTAGTGCGACTGCTCGACGACCTCGACGTCGGGGTACTTCTGCCGCCAGGGGCGCAGCACCTCGGTCAGCATCACGGCGTCCCCCTTCGCCATCTCCCGCTCGACCGCGGGCTCCAGGGCCATGCCGTACGCGTAGTAGGGCGGCGGGTTCCAGGCGTGTACGACCCGCAGCGGCACCGAGCGGCGCGCGGCGGCCTCGAAGGCGAACCCGAGCAGCGTCTCGTCGGGGCCGGCGACGTCGAGCCCGAGGACGACGGGACGGAACGCTGTGGCCGCGGAGGGGATGCCTGCCTCGTCCATCTCGTGTTCGTCCGCGGCCTGCTCGCCGGCGCGGACCAGGACGACGGGACGCTCGGTGTGCGCCACGACCGCGAGACCGACCGAGCCGACCAGGAAGCCGCCGATCCCGCCCAGGCCACGTGATCCGAGGACGAGCATGTCAGCGTCCTTGGCCGCGTCGACCAGGGCTTCGGCGGGGCGTCCGGTGAGCTGATCCGTGCTCACCTCGACGCCTGGGTGGCGCAACCTCAGACCGTCGGCGGACTCGCGGGGGATCCTCTCGGTCCAGTGCTGGTGCGTTTCGGCACCGAGGAGCGGGGCCTGGGCCATAGGCGCTGGCACAGGTTCCCAGACCTGGACGAGCTTCACCGGCAGGCCGCGCAGTTTCGCCTCGCGGGCCGCCCATTCCGCGGCAGCGCGGCTCTCGGAAGAGCCGTCGAGGCCCACGATGATGGTGCGGGACATGTTCTCCACCTCCTGAATCGGGAACCCGAGGGGACCCGATTCCAGCGTCGTGTTCGGGGGTTCTCCAGGGCAGGGCCGCTGGTCCTTCAGCCGGGACCATCGGCCTCGAAACACAGGCCAGTGGGACGGACCGGGCGAGGTCCGTCCCACCACGGACGGGGTCAGCGCAGCCAGGTGTGGTCGCGGACGATCGACAGCCCCGCCCACCACCGGCCAAGGCCCCAGGTGGCGCCCGCGCCCGCTGCCGCCACGGCGATCAGCGCGACGGCGTAGATCACGTGGTAGTCGGCGAACGGGTTGGTCGACATGCTCGGCGCGCCGTTGGACAGGTGCCTGGCCGGCGGCCACTCGGCGAGCCACATCAACGCCATCATCGCCGCGCCCGCCACCGCAGCCGGACGCAGCGCCACGCCGGCCATGACCGCCGCGCCGATGCCGAGAAGGCCCAGCATGAACAGCCAGTCCGCCCACCCGTCACCGGCCCAGGAGTGGAACGTCGACTCCATCGGTCCGGCAGCGACGGAACTGAGGAAGCCCTTCGTCGGCGACCCGCCGTCGATCCAGCCCTTCCCGGAGGCGGTCGCATAGCCCAGGCCGAAGGCCTTGTCCAGGAACGCCCACAGGAAGACGAACCCGGTCAGGATGCGCAGGGAGGCGAGGGCGTAGAGCTGCGCGGTGTGCGTGCCGAGACGTGCCGACACGGCGGACTGGAAGCCAGAGCCGGTCCGGGGCCAACGGAGAACGGCGGACAGGTGGAGGCCCGGGCGCCGATGAGAGTGCTCGTGCACGGCCATGGTGGTGATCCCTTCGGGGATGTGTGAACCGTCGTGTCGTTGACGTCTCTCACCCTCGTCCGGCGCCTGACGCCACACCCGATGCCGAAGGTCTCCATCAGTTGGGCTGAACGTCCCTGCCTCCAAGGCGCGTTGGGCTGGAGGTGCCAGAACCGGGCAGGTGGAGCGCCGGGCGGGTTTCGCGGATGATCGTGCAGCCATGGGGTGCTGGGCCCAGACGGAGAGGGGCGGAACATGGCTGAGGACTCGGGTGAACGACTGGTGCGGTGGCGTCCGGCTCGTGCCGGGCGTCAACGTCCTGATCGGTTACCGGCGTTCGTGGCTGAAAGGCGACCTGCTGGCCGGCGTGACTGTGGCGGCGTACCTCGTGCCGCAGGTGATGGCGTACGCGGGTGTCGCCGGGCTGCTGACCCCCCTGATGACGGCCGCAGTCATGGGCCCGGCGGACCAAGGGACCGGTCCTGGAGGCGCGGCTCGGAGGCGAGCCGCTTCGCTGTCACCCGACCGTGAGGTCCGGCCGGATCAGCGTGCCAGACCTGCCGTGGACGATCTCGTACGCCGCGTCCAGGGCGCCGATCGCGGCCAGGCCGCCGGTGTGCTCGACGAAGCGGGCAGCCGCCTCGGTCTTGGGGCCCATCGAGCCGGCCGGGAAACCGCCGTGCCGCAGGTCCTGGGGGGTGGCGTCGAGCAGCGGATGCTGGTCGGAGGTGCCGTAGCCCTCGTAGACGTAGGGGACGTCGGTGAGGATGAGCAGGAAGTCGGCTTTGATGTCCTCGGCGAGCATGGCCGCGGTGAGGTCCTTGTCGATGACGGCTTCCACGCCGGTCAGTGCGCCGGTGTCGCGGTCGGCGGTGACGGGGACCCCGCCCCCGCCGGCGCAGATCACCAGCGTCCCGCTGCTGAGCAGTTCGTGGATGGTGTCGGTCTCCAGGATGCGTTCGGGTGCGGGTGAGGCGACGACGCGCCGCCAGCCGGTGGTGTCCCGGGCGATGCGCCAGCCCCGCTTGCGGGCCAGCTTCTCGGCCGACTGGCGGGAGTACACCTGACCGACGAACTTCGTCGGCCGGTCGAACGCGGGATCGTCGACCCGGACCAGGGTGTGCGTGACGAGGGCGGCGATCCGATGCCCGGGCAGAGCGTCGTGCATGGCACGGGCGAGCAGCGAGCCGATCATGCCCTCGGTCTGGGCACCGAGCAGATCCAGCGGGTAGGGGTCGCTGAGCGCGGGGTCGGCCGCGCTCTCCATGGCGAGCAGGCCGATCTGCGGGCCGTTGCCGTGGGTGATGACCAGCTCGTGTTCATGGGCGAGGGTGGCCAGGGCGGTGGCGACCCGGTCGACGTTGGTCTGCTGGACGGTCGCGTCGGGGCGTTCACCGCGGTGCAGGAGGGCGTTGCCACCCAGGGCGACGACGATGCGCATGGCTCAGTCCTCCAGGGTGGCGACGAGCACGGCCTTGATGGTGTGCAACCGGTTCTCCGCCTGGTCGAAGACGATCGAGGCGGGCGAGGAGAAGACCTCGTCGGTGACCTCGAGGCCGTTCAGGCCGTAGGCCTCGCACAGCTCCTGGCCCAGCCGGGTGCGATGGTCGTGGAGAGACGGCAGGCAGTGCATGAACTTCACGTCCGGGTTGCCGGTGAAGGCGAGCGTCTTGTCGTTGACCTGGTACGGCAGCAGCAGCTCGATCCTCTCCCGCCAGGTGTCCGCGGGCTCTCCCATGGAGACCCAGACGTCCGTGTGCAGGAAGTCGGCGCCGCGTACGGCGGTCTCGACGTCCTCGGTGAGGGTGATCCGCGCCCCGCTCCGGTCGGCCAGGTCGTGGCATGCAGCGACCAGCGTGGCTTCCGGCCACAGCGCCTTGGGCGCGGCGATGCGCACGTCCATGCCGAGCAGGGCGCCCATCGACAGCAGCGAGTTGCCCATGTTGTTGCGGGCGTCTCCCAGGTAGCAGTAGCTGACGTCCGTGAGCGGCTTGGCGCTGTGTTCCCGCATCGTGAGCATGTCGCACAGGCTCTGGGTGGGGTGGGCGCTGTCGGTCAGGCCGTTGTATACGGGGACGCCGGCCTGGGCGGCGAGTTCGGTGACGATCGACTGGGCGGAGCCCCGGTACTCGATTCCGTCGAACATGCGGCCCAGCACGCGGGCGGTGTCGGCGACGGACTCCTTGTGGCCGACGTGGGTGTCTCCGGGGCCGAGGTAAGTGGTGCGGGCGCCCTGGTCGGCGGCGGCCACCTCGAAGGCGCAGCGGGTGCGGGTGGAGGTCTTCTCGAAGATCAAAGCGATGTGCTTGCCGGTCAGCCGTGCCTGTTCCCCGCCGGCGCGCTTGGCCGCCTTGAGGTCGTGGGCGAGATCGAGGAGGTGGTGTATCTCGCGGGCGGTGAAGTCGAGTTCGCTCAGGTAGGAGCGGCCTCGCAGGTCGATGGTCATGGTGTTGTCCTCGTGGGCTCAGACGATCGGGGCGCGTTCGATGGGGCAGCTCATGCAACGGGGCCCGCCTCGGCCTCGGCCGAGTTCGGCCCCGGCGATGGTGACGATCTCGATGCCGTGCTTGCGCAGATAGGTGTTGGTGGTGACGTTGCGCTCGTAGCCGACGACCACGCCCGGCGCGACGGCGAGGAAGTTGCTGCCGTCGTCCCACTGCTCGCGCTCGGCGTTGCGGATGTCCTGGGGTGCGGAGAGCATGCGTACCTTGTCCAGGTCGAGGGCATCGGCGAGCGCGGTCGCGAGATCGGAGTTCGTGGTGACGTCGAACCCGGTCTCGCGGCTGTCACTGGGCCGCAAGGTCCACGAGCGCAGGGAGTCGGCGAGGCCGGGGTAGATGACGAACGTGTCGCGGTCGACCATGGTCAGCACGGTGTCCAGGTGCATGTACGCACGGGCCGCGGGCAGTTGGACCGCGATGAGCTGGCTCGCCGTACCGGCTGCGAAAAGCCGTGCGGCCAGGTTCTCCACGGCCTGGGCGGTGGTCCGCTCCCCCATGCCGACCATGACTGCGCCGTTGCCGAGGATGTGGACGTCCCCGCCCTCAAGAGTGCCGACGGCCCCGTCCAGAAGGGGTGCGGGCGCGACGCCGGCGAACATCGGGTGGAACCGGTAGATGGCCTCGGCGTGCAGGGACTCGCGGCGCCGGGCGGGCTTGGCCATCGGGTTGACCGACAACCGGTCGTACATCCAGCAGGAGTTGTCGCGTGGGAAGAGGTGGTTGGGCAGCGGGGCGAGGGCGAAGTCGTCGGCGCCGAGCGCGTTCCACACCAGGCTGTGCGGGCTGGCGAGCGGCAGGTCGCTCTTGAGGAGGCCGCCGATCAGATAGCCGGCGAGCGTCTCACCGTCCAGCTCGGCGCACAGCTCGCGCACCGGGTCCATGAGGGCCGGGCCCACGGTGCCGGGAGTGACGACCCGATGCAGAAGCCAGTCACGCGCCTCCGGGACGTCCAGAGTCTGCGCCAGCAGACCGGCGAAGTAGTGGACCCGGGCGCCGTGGTCGCGCAGGACCTGGGCGAAGGCGTCGTGCTCCTCGCGGGCCCGCTTGGCCCACAGGATGTCGTCGAAGAGCAGGGCGTCGACGTTGCGCGGGGTGAGGCGGGAGAGTTCGAGGCCGGGGCGGTGCAGGATCACCTGGCGCAGCGGGCCTACCTCGGAGTCGACGTGGAAGGTGTTCATCGCGGAGGTTCCTCTGGGCTCGGGCGGTCAGTCGTGGTTGCGGAGGTCGTTCCGCTTCCGGGACCCGCCGATGCGGCTGGTACGGAGCCCCCGGGAGAGCCGCTGGGGCGGCGGGGGAGTTTCAGGTGCCCGCTCCTGCTGGACCGGGAGCGTCGCGGTCTCGGGCGCCGCGGCCTCGCCGAACGTGTCCTGGCCCCGCTTCAGCCAGACGTACACCGGCACACCGAGCAGCAGGACGAACAGGCCGTAGTAGACGGTCTGGTAACCGCTCCCCTGGATCGACCAGTACGAGAAGGCAAGGGCGAGCCCGGCGACGGCGATGTCACGGGCGAGCCTGCGAGGGCTGAGGCTGTCCCGGCCGCGCACCAGCAGCCAGTACAGCTGGGCGGCGGCGGAGAAGAGGTACGGGATCACGGCGGTCAGCACGCTGAGCAGCACGATCTTGGTGAAGACGTCGTCGAAGCGCGTGTAGCTGAACGCGGTGATCAGCGAGGCCAGCACCGTCGAGGCGACGATGCCGAAGGCGGGAACGCCGCCCTCGCCACGCAGCCGCGCGAAGGCCCTCGGGAAGAGCCCGTCGCGGGCGGCCGCGTACGGCATCTCCGCGCACAGCATGGTCCAGCCGTTGAGGGCGCCGATGCCGGAGATGATCGCCGCGACGGCGACGGTGTCGCCGGCCCAGCTGCCGCCGAAGATGTTGTTCGCGGCGTCGGTGAAGGGCGCGGTGGATGCGCCCAGCTTGCCGTGGGAGACGGTGCCGAAGACGGCGAGGGTGCCGAGGATGTAGATGACGGCGCAGATGAGCGTCCCGTAGACGGTGGCGCGCGGGACGTTGCGCCCGGGTTCGCGGACCCGGCCGGCGACGATCGAGGCCGCTTCCAGGCCGAGGTAGCTGAACAGGGCGATGGCGCCCGCGGCCGAGATCGCGCCCAGCGCCGACTGGCCGCTGGCGTTGAACGGGCCGAAGTTGTGGGCGTCGATGAACAGCAACCCGACAGTGGCCATGAAGACCAGCGGGACGAACTTCAGCACGGTCGTGATCACCTGGAACGCGCCCATGTTCCGGACACCGGTGAGGTTGATCGCGGCCGGAATCCACAGCCCGACCAGTGCGAGAAGCACCGAGACCCACTTGTGGTGCCCCGTGTTCACGAACACCTCGACATAGCCGACCCAGGCCACCACGATGGCCGCGTTGCCGGCCCAGGCCGTGATCCAGTACGACCACGCGTTGAGGAACCCGGCGAACTCACCGAAGGCCTCGCGGGCGTACACATATGGGCCGCCACTGTCCGGAACCCGCTTCGACAGAGCACCGAAGGTCATCGCCAGCGCGAGCGCGCCGAGCGTCACGGCGACGAACGCGACGAGGGAGATCGGCCCGTATGGGGCGAGGGCGGAAGGCAGCGCGAAGACTCCGGTGCCGATGATGCTGCCGATCACGAGCGCGGAGGCGGCGGGAAGACCGAGCGACGTCGTGGGCGTCGTCCCCTTTCCGCCTCCTGTGGTTCTGGGCATGACTGAGGCTCCTTACGACCGGTGTGGGTGAGTCCATCCGCGACTGATCTTTCTGCCCCTCGGCCGGACGCAGTCAGTGGCCACACGGCCCACGAGCGACCCCGATGGTCCCGCCGCTGTGGACCTGGCCAGCCCAACTCGTCCCCTTCCCGTTGCGCTTGGGCACAGGACACGGGTCGTTCGGTCCACGGAATGGTCCACCCAGCCCCATCGTCAGCACTGTGTCGGGCCCGACAATCGAGGGCAGGAGCTGCGGCCGGGCCCGCGACACGGCGTGTCGACCGGTCGACGGTGCCATGTCCCTACGGCTCGTTCGAGACGGGGTCGTTCTCCCGCACGCCCCAAGAGCCGCAAGGGCTTCCGCGCGAGTCTCGTGTTGGGGAGGCACGATCCTCGCGCCACGGCCGCCGCCCCCGTCGGCACGGGGGCGGCGGCCGTCTTCACTGCGATCTGCATCGGGGCCGAATGGCCCTGCTCCAGACCTGATGGCCCCTCGCCCGGGCCGAGCAGGCGCCACACGCTGGAGGTATCCGTCCGTACACGGCGACCGGGAGACCGGCCATGAACACCCCGAGCATGCTGCGCGCGCTGCCCACCCAGCACCGGCAACGGCTCATGTGTCTCGCACGGGAGGTGTCCTTCCCGCAGGGGGCGCGCATCTTCAACGAAGGTGCGCACGCGGACCGGTTCTGGATCATCCGCACCGGCTCCATCGAACTCGACACCCACGTACCCGGCCGACGCCGCGCCATCATCGAAACCCTCGGCCACAACGAACTCGTCGGCCTGTCCTGGCTGTTCGCGCCACACGTGTGGCACCTGGGCGCCACAGCGGCGACACCGGTACGGGCCTACGAGTTCGACGCCACGGCCGTGCGCTCCCTCTGCCAGGACGACCCGGCACTCGGCCATGCCGTCACCCCGTGGGGCCGGCGACGTACTGGCCCACCGCCTCCGCGCCACGAGGACCCGGCTGCTGGACCTCTACGCCCCCTACGGCGCCGGCAGCGCCGTGTGAGCGGGCCCCCGACGAAGGAGTCACCATGCCCAGTAGCCCGCACATCGTCAGCGACGTCATGTCCCACACGGTCGCCGCCGTCGGCCGCCGGGCCGCCTTCAAGGAGATCGTGCAGCTCATGCAGGACTGGAAGGTCAGCGCCCTGCCCGTCCTCGAAGGTGAGGGTCGCGTGGTCGGCGTCGTCTCCGAGGCCGACCTGCTGCCCAAGGAGGAGTTCCGCGACAGCGACCCCGACCGGGACACACAGCTGCACCGTCTGGACGACCTGGCCAAGGCCGGCGGCCTCACCGCCGAGGACCTCATGACCTCCCCCGCCCTCACCGTCCGCGGGGACGCCACACTCGCCCAGGCCGCACGAACCATGGCACACACCAAGGTCAAGCGCCTGCCCGTCGTCGACGACGTTGGCATGCTGCAGGGCATCGTCAGCCGCGCGGACCTGCTCAAGGTCTTCCTGCGGGAGGATGAGGACATCGCTGAGGAGGTACGGCGAGAGGTCGTGGCGAACCTCTTCCCTGAGCCGGTGTCAGCTGTGCGAGTGGAAGTAGGCAACGGCGTCGTGAAACTCATCGGCCACGCCCGGAACACATCCCTGGTTCCGGTAGCCGCCCGTCTGGTCCGTGCCGTCGAGGGCGTGGTCGACGTGGAGTTCGAGCTGACGCGCTCCGAAGCCGCGGCACAGTCAACCGCCACTCCTGCGGACGGCGGCGAGCAGCGCAACTCATTCTGATTGATCAGTACAACAGGCCCTGGAAAGCGGAGGGTTACCCCGTGACGTGGAACTCGTTCCCGCCGGCGTCGAGGAACTCGCCGGGTTCCCAGTCGCGTTGGGTGACCTCCAACCGCAGCCTGTTCCGCGCTTCCTTCGGCGCCGCCGGCGGCCCCATCACCAGCGAGACCGTACTGGCGGGACTCTGGCGCAACCGGACACCCCAGTCGTGGGACTCGACCGCGTGCCAGTCGGCCTGGTACTGCCAGAAGGCCCACTGTGCGTAGCGGTCCTCCTCCGCCACGTCGAGGCAGATCGCGACGAGGCCGGAGTCGGCAAGCACACCGGGGTGACCAGGACGCAGCACGCAAAACTCGTTGCCCTCCGGGTCGGCCAGCACGTCCCATGGGACGTCCCCCTGGCCAATGTCGACCTGCGTCGCACCGAGTGTGAGCAGGCGCGCCACCTCGGCCTCCCAGTCGGGCCCCCCGGCCAGGTCGAGATGGAGTCGGTTCTTGTGCGCCATCTTCGGCTTCGCGGTCGGCACGACCCGCAGTTGCAGGCCGCCCGTCTGGCCCCGCGTCGCATCCAACCAGAAGCGGTCCATACGCACGACATCCAGTGCGTCGATCACGATCCCAGTCAGCATCCCATTCCCCCAAGCCGTCAAACCGGTCCCGTGCTCATTGTGGCCGCCGCTGTCGGCGCCAGCCCTGGAGCCCCAGGTCGGGAGCACGCATCCCGGATACCCCGCCGACCAAGATCTCCGAACACAGGACCAGCAGCGCAACTCACTCTGAAACGATCAGTAAGGGAGGCGGCGGTTCAGGTAACACCAACAAGCTCTCTGCGAGGCCCCGTCGTACGGCTGGCGCGCCGAAGGCGCGACTCTACAACCCGCCCCATACATGGAGAGATGACGCCAACTACCGATCTCGAGGTTGGTGGACGGGCTGCCACCGGCTTCCAGGCCAATCTCGACGCAGTGTGCCGGAGGCGCCCGGCGATTCGTTCGTACGCATAACCCGTCAGTCCCCGGTTCAGTGCCCTTCCTGCCGCTTCCGGTCTTGGGCCTGGGTGGCGATGACGGCGGCCTGGATGCGGCGCTCCACGCCGAGCTTGGCCAGCAGACGGGAGATGTGGTTCTTCACCGTCTTCTCGGCAAGGTAGAGCCGCTGGCCGATCTGTCGGTTGGTCAGTCCTTCGCCGATCAGGGCCAGGATCTCCCGCTCCCGCTCCGTCAGGCCTTGCAGTCCGTCCGGCTGCTCTTCCTCCTTCTGGCCACCACGCAACCGGGCCATCAGCTGGGTGGTGGCACTTGCGTCGAGGAGGGACTGGCCGGCTGCCACGGTGCGTACGGCGGACACCAGGTCCGAGCCCTGGATCTGCTTCAGGACGTATCCGGATGCGCCCGCCATGATCGAGTCGAGCAGGGCCTCCTCGTCGTCGAAGGAGGTCAGCATGAGGCAGGCGAGTTCGGGCATGCGTGAGCGGAGTTCCCGGCACACGGTCACGCCGTCGCCGTCGGGCAGGCGGACGTCGAGCACCGCCACCTGCGGGCGCACCGCTGGAACCCGCACCAGCGCCTGCTCCATCGTGCCGGCCTCGCCGATCACGTCGATGTCCGGCTCGTCGTTCAGCAGGTCGCGCACCCCGCGCCGTACGACCTCGTGGTCGTCCAGCAGAAAGACCCGGATCGGGTTGTCGGCGCCGGACTGCTCGCTGTCCGCCATCAATCTGCTCCCTGTTTCTGCGTTGTGCACCGATGTCCGCTCGTGGACGGAATCGGCCCTCCGTACCGAGATCCTTTCTCGTATCCGGGCCGAAGGGCCAGGGCCGGTCGGCCCTGTTGTCCACCCACCGTGTCCCGCGGCCATGACCTACCGCTGCCGCCGAAGGGTGAAACGGCCGAACTCCTCCGCGCTCAAGACCCATAACCCTGCGCGCGGCGGAAGCCGGACGGTGCGACTGCGCTGCCCGAATCCTCTTCACGCCATCCCACAGGGTGAAGGTCCTGTGGCCCCACTACAGAGGCCTGAGAGCCCTGGGCCAGGACCCGTACTCGCTGAAGTCTGGAGCCGCTGCGAAACGATCAGAAGGAGCGGAGAACATGACTGCCAAGGACACCGGCACCCAGGCGACCGGCGCCGACGCCGTAGAGGTGCGCGTAGAGGGCGACGTGAGTGAGGAAGCAGTCGCATACGTCCGGGAGAAGGTCAACGCGGTCCTCGGCCGGCCCGGGCTTTCAGTCGCAAGCGGTGCGGTGAGGGTCGCCAAGGCGGTGGCGCACCACACCGAAAGGCCCTGGACCGCCGGCGCCGAGTTCATCGTGGGGAACACCCACGTGGTCGTGCACGCTCAGGAGGCGACGGCACACGAACTCGCGGACCGGCTTCAGGACCGGTTGCGCAGCCAGATGAACCGTGTTCTCCACCGCAAGGAGGAGGCTCGCAGGTCGGCGACTCCTCCTCCGTGGCGCGGCGGTCGCGCCGACAACGGCCGGGAACAAAGCCTTTCGTGATTCTCCGCCGCGAGGCGGTCAATCTCCTTCGCCTACAGGTGATTCGTGCACCTCGGCGAGGGAACTCCGGCCTGGCCGGTCCGGTGCCGGTCAGCCCCCGGAAGGGACCATCGGCACCTGGGAGCGGTGATCAGTCAGGACGAGAGTGAAGGCGTGAGCGGCACCGATCCCCCGCGGTGCCGCTCACGTCCGCACACCGTCGGCCACCCCCGACGGCTCTCGTCAACGGAGGCGCTCCCCAATGACCCGTCATGAGGCCGGAACCCAGGCAACGGCAACTGCCGACGCGCCGTCCGACATCGCCATCGCCGTGGATCGACTGGTCACGAACGGGCTCAAGGCACTCGCCGACTACGACTCCCTCACCCAGGATCAGGTCGATCACATCGTCAAGAAGGCGTCGGTCGCCGCCCTGGACCAGCACACGACGCTGGCCCGTCTCGCCGTGGAGGAGACCGGGCGCGGGGTCTTCGAGGACAAGGCGGCCAAGAACATGTTCGCCTGCGAGCACGTCACACACAGTATGGGTCCGATGAGGACCGTCGGTGTCATCGCCCGCGACGACATCGAGGACATGATCGAGGTGGCCGAGCCGGTCGGCGTGGTCTGCGCGATCGCACCCGTCACGAACCCGACCTCCACCACCGTCTTCAAGGCCCTGATGGCGCTGAAGACGCGCAACCCGATCGTGTTCGCCTTCCATCCCTCGGCCCAGCGGTGCAGCGCGGAGGCGGCCCGGATCATACGGGACGCGGCCGTCGCCGCCGGTGCTCCGGAGCACTGCGTGCAGTGGATCGAGACCCCGTCGGTGGAGGCGACCGGCATCCTGATGCGCCACCCGGGCATCTCGCTGATCCTCGCCACCGGCGGCAACGCGATGGTCCGGGCCGCCTACTCGGCGGGCAAGCCCGCACTGGGGGTCGGTGCGGGCAACGTCCCGGCGTACGTGCACAAGAGCGCGAAACTGCGCCGGGCCGTCAACGACCTGGTGCTGTCCAAGTCATTCGACAACGGCATGATCTGCGCCTCCGAACAGGCCGTCATCCTGGACGACGAGATCTACGACGCGGCCCTCGCCGAGTTCCGCACTCTGCACGCCCACCTGGCGACCGCCGAGGAGAAGGCCAAGCTGGAAGCCTTCCTGTTCCCGACCGGCCGCGCCACCGCGGGCTGCGAGCCCAAGGTCAACGCCGATGGCGTCGGCCAGAGCCCGGCATGGATCGCCGAACAGGCCGGCTTCACCGTCCCGGTCGACACCTCACTGATCCTGGTCGAGGCCGACGGGGTGGGCCCGGACGAACCGCTGACCCGCGAGAAGCTCTGCCCGGTGCTCGCCGTGCTGCGCGCCGGCTCCGAGCAGCAGGGCTTCGACCTCGCCGCCGACATGGTCGCCTTCCACGGCCGAGGCCACACCGCCGTCATCCACACCGAGGACCCGTTGCTGGCGGAGGCGTACGGCCGGCGCATGAAGACCGTACGGATCATCGTCAACGCCCCCTCGGCGCAGGGTGCCATCGGCGGCATCTACAACAGCCTGCTGCCGTCGCTCACCCTGGGCTGCGGCTCCTGGGGCCACACCTCAGTGTCCAACAACGTCTCCGCCGCCCAGCTGCTGAACATCAAGCGGGTCAGCGCGCGCCGCAACAATCTGCAGTGGTTCAAGGTCCCGCCGAAGATCTACTTCGAGCCGCAGTCCCTGCGCTACCTGTCCTCCATGCCGGACGTCCACCGCGTCACTGTTGTCACCGACGCCACCATGACCCGCCTCGGCTTCGTCGACCGCGTCAGCCGTGTCCTGCAGCGCCGCCATGAGCCGGTCACTCTCCAGATCATGGACAACGTCGAGCCGGAGCCGAGCATCGACTCCGTGCAGCGCGGCGCCCAGCTCATGCGGGACTTCCGGCCGGACACCATCATCGCGCTCGGCGGCGGCTCGCCCATGGACGCGGCCAAGGTGATGTGGCTGCTGTACGAGCACCCGGACATCGACTTCGCCGACATGCGGCAGAAGTTCTCCGACATCCGCAAGCGCGCCTTCCGCTTCCCGGTCCTCGGCACGCGGGCCCGGCTGGTGTGTGTGCCCACCACGTCCGGCACCGGCGCGGAAGTCACGCCCTTCGCAGTGATCTCCGACCCGGCCACCGGCAAGAAGTATCCGCTCGCCGACTACGCGCTCACCCCGAGCGTGGCCATCGTCGACCCGCTGCTGACCGCGGACCTGCCCCCGGCGCTGGCGGCCGACAGCGGCTTCGACGCGCTCACCCACGCGATCGAGGCGTATGTGTCCGTCTACGCCAACGACTTCACCGACGGTTTGGCCCTCCACGCGATCCGGCTGATCTTCGACAACATCGAGGCGGCGGTGAACGACCGCAGCGGTCGTCCTGAGGCGCGGGAGAAGATGCACAACGCCGGCACGATCGCCGGCATGGCCTTCGGCAACGCCTTCCTCGGCATCGTCCACGCCATGTCGCACACGCTGGGCGCCACCTTCCACATCGCACACGGCCGCACCAACGCGGTCCTGCTGCCCCACGTGATCCGCTACAACGGCACCGTCCCGGCGAAGCTCACAGGCTGGCCCAAGTACGAGAACTACCGTGCCCCGGAACGCTTCCAGGACATCGCCCGAAGCCTCGGCCTTCCTGCGTCCACCGCTCAGGAGGGCGTGGAGTCGCTGGCCGACGCGGTGGAGCGGCTGCGCGACGCCGTGGGCATCGAGCCGTCGTTCCAGGCCCTCGGCGTCGATGAGCGCGCGTTCCTGGACGCGCTGCCGCAACAGGCGATGAACGCCTATGAGGACCAGTGCGCGCCGGCGAACCCGCGCATGCCGATGCTCGACGACATGCAGGAGATCATGCGTACTGCCTACTCCTGGCGCGCGCAGGGCCGACGCGACGCGGACAAGGGACGAACGGCCCTGGCGTGAGGAGTTCCGGTGGCGTTCCAATGATCTGATCACGCCTGGCCGTGGTTCCCAACCGGGTTCCACGGACAGGCAGTCACTCATGTCGTGGAGGGTCGTCGCACATGCGGTACCGGCGCACCGGCCACGACCGCGGCGACAGGCGGTGCAGTCGCCTCGCCGCCGCCTCTGCCGAAGGCACACAGCAGTGAGCAACGAACCCGCACGGAAGCCGCCCATGACCATCAACGCCGCTCAGTCCCTCCCTGCCGGACCGCGCCGGAGTACCGAGCTGGACAGTGACGAAGCCCTGCGACTGCTGGGCAGCGTCTCCCTCGGCAGGATCGTCTTCACTCGTCACGCGCTGCCGACCGTCCGCCCGGTCAATCACGTCCTGGACCGCGGTGACATCATCATTCGCACCCACGAGGGCGCCGCCCTGACCGCACACGCAGGGCAGGCCGACGGCCGAGGCGTCGTGGTGGCATACGAGGCCGACTCCATAGCCCCGGACACCCACCTCGGCTGGAGCGTCGTGGTCACCGGCTACGCCCACCTGGTGACCGACCCTGACGAGCTGGCCCGCTACCAGGAGCTGCTCACTCCCTGGGTCAATCACACTATGGACTATGCAGTGCGTATCCACCCCGATCTGATCACCGCGGTCCGGCTCACGGCAGACCAGGAGTGCGACCCCGTCTGATGGTGGTCCAGTCGGAAAAGGGCTCGGCCGCGCCGACTCCGGCCGCGGACCACGCGCAGCGTCGCCGCGCGCTGCGAGGCGGCTTCGAAGGCGAATCCGATCACAGTGTCGTTCGGAGCCGAGAGTTGAGGCCCAGGAGGTCGCGGAACGGTACGGCCCCTGCCCCGGAGGGGCCGGGCTGGTGTTCGTCCTCGGGGCGCAGGGCGCCCCGGACGAGGACGACAGGCCGTCGGCTGCCGGCCACGACCGCTTGGGCGACCGACCCGACCAGGAACCCCGCTACGCCACCCAGGCCGCGAGAGCCCAGCACCAGCAGGTCAGCTTCCTCGGCCGCAGCGAGCAGGGCGGGGACGGGCTCCTCAACGAGACGGTCGGTGGTGATCCGCAGGCCGGGGTGGCGCAGCGCGATCGTCGCCTCGGCCTCGCGAAGCATGCGGTCCGCCAAACCCCTCTCCTCCTCCGGGCTCAAGGGCGGCTGAGGTACTCCGCCCTGGGACGCGTACCTGGACGGTTGCCGCCCAAGGGCGTGGACGAGGCATCTCGGCCTCCTTCAAGGTCACGAACTCAGTCTTGAGGCGGGGCACTTGAGAAGGGAGAGGTCTCAGGTCCCTGTGCGCAGGCCGTCTGGCCCACCCCGGGGTGAACATGCGAAGAAAGCCTGCCGGCTCACAACGCCCGCAGTCCGTGCTCCCGGAACTGTTCCCGCACCCGTTCCGTCAGCTCCGGATCGGGCCCGGGCGTGTCGCGCAGCGGGAAGTCGATACCCAGCGCGTCGTACTTGTGGGCGCCGAGCTTGTGGAAGGGCAGGACGTCGACCCGGTCGACGTTGCGCAGCCCGGCCAGAAAAGCGCCGAGGCCGTCCACAGCGGACGGGTCGTCGGTCCAGCCGGGGACGAGGACGTAGCGGATGTACACGGGGACTCCCAGCCGGTCCAAGCGAGTGGCGAAGCCGAGCGTGGGGGCCAGACGGGCACCCGTGAGCTTGCGGTGGGCGGTGGCGTCGAACGACTTGATGTCCAGCAGCACCAGGTCGGTGTCGGCGAGGAGTTCGTCGGAGGCACGCGCGCCCAGGAAGCCGGAGGTGTCCAGCGCCGTGTGCAGTCCGGCCTCCTTGCAGCGGCGCAGGATTTCGCCGGTGAAGGCGGCCTGGAGCAGCGGCTCCCCGCCGGTGACGGTCACCCCGCCGCCCGCCGTGGTGACGAACCCCCGGTACTTCTCGATCTCCGCCATCACCTCGTCGACCGTCGCCTCCCGGCCGTCGCGCATGTGCCAGGTGTCGGGGTTGGCGCAGTACAGGCAGCGCAGCGGGCAGCCGCTGACGAACAGGACGAACCGGGTCCCGGGGCCGTCCACACCAGTGGACAGGTCCCAGGAGTGCACCCGACCGGTCACCGCCGGTGCCGTCGTGACGTTCACAGCGCCCCGTGGAAGGTGCGGCTGATCACGTCGAGCTGCTGCTCGCGCGTGAGGCGGACGAAGTTGACGGCGTACCCGGAGACCCGGATCGTCAGCTCGGGGTACTTCTCGGGGTGTTCCATGGCGTCCTCGAGCGTCGCCCGGTTCAGGACGTTGACGTTCATGTGGAAACCACCGAAGGTCATGTACCCGTCGAGGATGCCGACCAGGTTGACGGCGCGCTCCGTGGGATTGTGGCCGAGCCCCTCGGGCGTGATGGTCGTGGTCAGAGAGATGCCGTCGCATGCCTGCTCGTACGGCAGCTTCGCCACCGACAGGGCCGATGCGACGACTCCGTGCCGGTCCCGGCCGTTCATGGGGTTGGCGCCGGGTGCGAAGGGCTGTCCAGCACGTCGGCCGTCGGGGGTGTTACCTGTGTGCTTGCCGTAGACGACGTTCGAGGTGATCGTCAAGACCGACTGGGTGTGCTCGGCACCGCGGTAGGTGGGATATTGGCGCACCTTGGCCATGAAGGACTCCACCAGATCGACGGCGATGCTGTCGGCGCGGTCGTCGTTGTTGCCGTACGCCGGGAAGTCGCCCTCGGTTCGGAAGTCGACGGCGAGTCCGCTGGCGTCCCGGAACACCTTCACCCGCGCGTACTTCACGGCGGACAGGCTGTCCGCGGCCACCGACAGACCGGCGATCCCACAGGCCATGAAGCGGTGCACGGGGTAGTCGTGCAGCGCCATCTCCAGGCGTTCGTAGGCGTACTTGTCGTGCATGTAGTGGATGACGTTGAGCGCGTTGACGTAGGTCCGGGCCAGCCAGTCCAGGACGTGGTCGTAGGCCGCCGACAGCTCGTCGTAGTCCAGGTGCTCACCGGTCAGCGGGGGCGCCGCGGGCGCGACCTGTTCGCCGGTCATCTCGTCGCGGCCGCCGTTGACCGCGTAGAGCAGCGCCTTGGCGAGATTGACCCGTGCGCCGAAGAACTGCATCTGTTTCCCGACCGCCATGGCGGACACGCAGCAGGCGATGGCGGTGTCGTCTCCGGTCCGGGGGCACAGCAGGTCGTCGGACTCGTACTGGACGGCGCTGGTGTCGATGGAGACCCGGGCGCAGAACTCCTTGAAGGCGTCGGGCAGCCGGGGCGACCAGAGCACGGTCAGGTTGGGTTCGGGGGCGGGGCCGAGGTTGTAGAGGGTCTGCAGGAAGCGGAAGGAGGTGCGGGTGACCAGGGTGCGTCCGTCGGCGCCCATGCCGCCGATGGACTCCGTCACCCAGGTCGGGTCTCCGGAGAAGAGGGCGTCGTACTCGGGGGTGCGCAGGAACCGCACGATCCTCAGCTTGATCACGAAGTCGTCGATGAGTTCCTGGGCGCGGGTCTCGTCGATGGACCCGTCCGTCAGGTCCCGCTGGAGGTAGACGTCGAGGAAGGTGGAGGTGCGGCCCAGGGACATCGCGGCGCCGTTCTGTTCCTTCACGGCGGCCAGATAGCCGAGGTAGAGCCACTGGACGGCCTCATGGGCGGTGGCGGCGGGACGGGAGACGTCACAGCCGTATGCCGCCGCCATCCGCGTCAGCTCACCCAACGCCCGCATCTGCTCGGCGAGTTCCTCCCGGTCACGGATGACCTCGGTGGAGGACGCGCAGGCGTCGAGCAGGGCACGCTCCTCCCGCTTGGCCTCGATCAGACGGTCTGTGCCGTACAGCGCCACGCGCCGGTAGTCGCCGATGATCCGGCCTCGTCCGTAGGCGTCGGGCAGTCCGGTGATGACGCCGGCCTTGCGGGCGGCGCGCATCTCCGGGGTGTAGACGTCGAAGACGCCGTCGTTGTGGGTCTTGCGGTAGGTGCCGAAGACCTTGGTCACGAAGGGGTCGGGCTCGTATCCGTACGCCCTGAGGCCGTTCTCGACCATCCGGAGACCGCCGTTCGGCATGATCGCGCGCTTGAGCGGGGCGTCGGTCTGCAGGCCGACGATCAGTTCACGGTCCCGGTCGATGTAGCCGGGGGCGTGCGAGGTGATCGTCGAGGGGGTGGCGGTGTCCACGTCGAGGATGCCCTTGCGCCGCTCCTCGGGGAACAGCGCGCTGACCTTGTGCCACACGGCGAGCGTGCGCTCGGTCGGACCGGTAAGGAACTCCGGGCCGCCTTCGTACGGCGTGTAGTTGGCCTGGATGAAGTCGCGTACGTCGATCCGGTCGCGCCAGTGCCGGCCGCCGAAGCCACGCCAGGCATCGGCGGGAGCGTCCACGTCTGGACGGGTTGCCACGGTCATCACTGCCTCCGCATCGTTTCGCGACACCGCACACGAACGGTTCCGTGGGCGGCTCCGCTGACGATGCTCCTCGTGTGCCCCTGCTCGGGGCAGGGCCTGCGGGAACCCGTCGCCGCGCCGTCCGGCCCCGCGCCGTTGGGCCTTTCGGTCCAGGTCGCGGGCGGTGATGCCCAGCGGTCAGGCGGAGAGGTACAGGCCATACATCGTGCGGCCGGCGACGAGTTCACGGCCGGTGACCAGTTCAGACTCGATGCGCACGAAGACCTCTTCGGGGGAGGGAGCCCAGGAGCGCGGGCCGATCAGTTCCAGGCGGGCCGCCTCGGCCGGATCCCTCACGATCTCGGCCCGGCCGGTGAGGACGACGCTCCAACCGCAGTGCGTCTCCACGTCGGCCGCGTCCGCCTCGAAGGCGACGACCGCGCCGTCGACCGCGCGGACCAGCTCGGAG
Organism: Streptomyces sp. NPDC001351; assembly: GCF_042896045.1. NCBI lineage: Bacteria > Bacillati > Actinomycetota > Actinomycetes > Kitasatosporales > Streptomycetaceae > Streptomyces > Streptomyces sp. NPDC001351. Next base: position 150,361 of record NZ_JBIAWS010000020.1, read on the forward strand.
GTCGCCGAGGTCCGCAGTAGCACCGCTCCGTCCGCGTCCAGGCCGAAGTTGACCGGCACGACTGCGGGCAGCGCCTGGCGCGTGTAGACGATACGGCCGATGGGAGCCGTCGCCAGCAGGCGCAGGCACTCGTGACGACCGAGTTCGCGGACACCATCGTTCGCGTACATGAGTCAGCCCCGCCTTTCGCCCGGTGAAGGGGATCACAGTCCATGCTGAGCCCGCCGGCGGCTACGGGTGAGGGCCACGGGTCCCGTGCGGACCGGAGAGCGGCCGAGGAAACACGCCGCCGAAGGCGGGCCGTACGGCCCTTCCGGCACGCCCGTCGGCCCGGATTTCATCCGACCATGGTCGAAACCCTCGTCATGTCCGCACCCCGCCACACCGAGCATGCCGTCGACGGGACGACCGTCGTGGAGCTGCACGGTGAGATCGACATCCTCACGGCGCCGTCCCTCGGGGCGCGCCTGGACGATGTGACGGCCGTCCTCCACGACCTCATGGTGGACCTTCGCGCCGTGTCCTTCATCGACTGCGCCGGGCTGGGGGTGCTCTGCCGGGCGCGGAACAGAGCCATGGAACAACACGGCCGGCTACGTCTCATCACGGACAGCAATCGGTTCCTTCGCGTACTGAGCGGTGCGGGGCTGAAGGGCGTGTTCGAGATCTACGACCGTCTGCCCGAAGCTCTGACTGCTGCGCCTGGCGGGATCCTCGCCGCCGCAACAGGCTGACAAGACCGTAGGCGAGCAGTCCGCAGACCACAGGGAGATGAAGGCCCAGCGCCAGGCCGTCGGGGTGACCGTATCCCCAGGATCACGGCCACTCAGGCGGCCCGGCCATTCAGCGCCATCCCGCCTGATCTGATGCACGTCGCGGAGTGGTCGGGCCCTCAGGTCCGTACCCGAGGCGGATCAAAATCTGCGCATGCCGGGTGCGGTCCGGTACGGGGCTCAGGTCGTGGCGCAGGCCGGGCCACTCCATCGGCTGGTGCAGCAGGGAGGAACGCACACCGTGCGCCGTGGCCACCAACAGCACGTGCTCCAGCGCCTGCCCGGCGCGCAGCCAGTCGCTGCGACGGTCGTGCCCGGTGGTCAGCAGGGCTACCACAGGCAGCGACTCGAATGCCGTGCGGAAGCGGACTGCCGGTGAAGGGGAACCTGCTGCTGTGCCTGCGCCAGATCATCGGGTGGAGATCGGGACGGTGCCCTGCGGTCTGCCGCTGGGCCGATCCGGACAGTCGCAGGGTGGCCGGCACGCCCGGGTCCTCGGGATCCGGCAGCAGGCGTACGACGGGTGCCCAGCCGAAGTGGGCCGTCGCGGCGCGGAGGTTGAAGACAGCGGCACCGACAGACAGATGCAGCGCCCGACCCACAGGATCGGCATGGCGCAGGCCGCGCTCAGGCGCGGCGCGAACCTCCAGCGCGACGGTCTCAGGGTCGAGCAGGAAGCGCCACGGCTGGGTGTTGTACATCGAGGGAGCGGCCACGGCAGCCGAGATGCAGGACTCCAGGATCGCAGCATCGAGCGGCACGGTTCGCATGATGGCCTCCTCCCGTACGAAGTCGGACAGTTACGCGTGTCCTACGAGCGTGAGAGCACCACAGCAGAACGGTGAGGGGCCGATGGTCTCCTTGCCAGGCCCGTTCAGGGCACGCCCGACCACTGCGCACGGGCAGAGAACTACGGCGTCTCGACGACGCTTGCGTGCTCTGTGCCGAACGGTCGTGCACCAGCATGGACTTGGCCCGATCGGCCCTCCCCTCCCGCCTGATCGGCCCAAGTCATGAAAGTGCTGCGGCTGTCACCTTCGTCTGTGTGACGGAGGAGGTGCGGAGAGATGCGCGAGGACAGGCCCGCAAACAGCAAGCGCAGGCGGACGAAGGCGCCGCTGTGGCGGTGGCGAAACAACCCCATTCGGCGACGCGACGACGTCCTCGAGGCATGGCTCGTGCTGGCCATGTGGGTGCTCTTCGCTGTGGGCGGCACGGTGGCCGGTCTGGTGACGGCCCATGCAGCCAACCAGGTCTTCACCCAGCAGCGGGCCGAACAGATCCCCACTCGCGCCGTTCTCCTTGATGATGTCCCGCGCACCGCGGCCTCGGGGACAGACAGGGACCTGGCCTTGGCAAGGGTCCGCTGGACAACCTCGGACGGCACCACGCACAGCGGCATGACGCTCTTGACCACCGGAAGGAACGCCGGCTCCACGGTCAGGATCTGGACCGACACGCAAGGGAAACTGAGTACGCAGCCGCCGACGCCCGCCAAGGCAGCCGTCGAGGCCGGACTCCTTGGAACCTCCGCCGCCCTCGCCCTGAGCGGCGTGGTGTTCGGGATCGGGAGCGCCGGGCGGTGGTGCCTCGACCGTCGGCGCATCCAGCAGTGGGACAGGGAATGGACCCTGGTCGGGCCGCAGTGGGGCCACAAGACCAGTTGACCCGCAAACCCGGGCACGTGAGTCGAGGATGGCCTCGTCGAGTTCGGCCAAGGCCTGGCGTGCCAGCCGGAGGCGTCGTGTGCATCCCCGCGGGCGACCGGCTTCGGGCTCGGCCATGAGGTGCAACACCAGGGCTTCTTTGAGAGGGAGGCCACGGCTCGGCTCTGCAAGCTCTACCACCGGTGCGTTGGTGGACTGCACCGCGGCCGTTCATCGCCGTCGGCTCGCAGGTCGTTCGGCGAGCGGCCGCAGGCGGTGCGCCTCGTCGAACAGGGCGCGTTCGGCGAGGCGTACGGCGAGGAGCGCGGCCAGTGCCGCGGCGGCGAGCAGCATGTACATCACGACGATCTGGTAGCGGATCGCGGTGAAGGGGTCGACTCCGGCGAGGATGAGGCCGGTCATGGCGCCGGGCAGGCTGATGATGCCGACGGTTTTGGTGGAGTCTAGGGCTGGGATCAGGGCCGTGCGGACGATGGTGCGCTGGTGCGGGGCGAAGGCGTCGGCGGCGGAGAGGCCGAGGCTGAGGCGGGCTTCGATGGCGGGGCGGGCGGCACGGACCTCGTCGTGGAGGCGGGTGAGGGCGAGGGCGGTGGCCTGCATGGCGCCGGAGACGACCATGCCGCCGACGGGGATGACCACGCGGGCCTGGGTGGCGATCACGCCCAGTGCGAGCAGGGTGCCCATGGTCGCCGCCGTGCCGACGGTGATCGCGGCGGTCGCGGTGGGGAGGGCTTTGGGCAGGTCCCGGGTGCGACGGGCGGCGACCTGGCCTGCGATGAGGACCATGAGGGCGAGCCAGCCGATGGCACCCGCCAGCCCTGTGTGGCGGAAGGCCAGCAGCAACAGGGCGCCGACCGCGGCGAGTTGAAGTGCCGCGCGGGCGGCGGCGACGGCGACGTCTCGGGCCAGGTGGAGGCGTCCGTGCCAGGCCACGGCGATGGTGAGGGCGATGAGCGCGGCGGAGGCGGCGACGCCCGCCCACGTGGGGACGGCGGGGTTCACGCGGACTCCTTCAGGTAGGCGACCCGGTGGGCCTGGCCCTGGTCGACGAGGCGGCCCTCGTCGAGGACGAGTACGTGGTCGGAGACGCGGCGGGCCTGGGCGATGTTGTGGCTGACCAGGACCACGGTCAGGCCGTCGGTGACCAGTTCGCGTACGGCATCCTCGACGGCCGCGGTGCTGACGGCGTCGAGGGCGGAGGTGGGTTCGTCCAGAAGCAGCGCCCCGGGGGTGACGGCCAGGGCTCTGGCCAGGCAGACGCGTTGGGCCTCGCCTCCGGAGAGGTTCGTGGTGGAGCGGTCGAGGTAGGCGGCGGGCAGGTGGGCACGGTCGAGGAGAGCGGCTGCTTCGTGGCGGTCGAGGTCGGGACGGCCGACGCGCAGGTCGTCCAGGACGGTGTCGGTGAGCAGGACGGGCTGCTGGCCGACGAGGGTCACGTGGCGGCGCAGGGTGAGGACGTTCCAGGCGGGGAGGGGGCGGCCCTGGAAGGTGACGGTTCCGGTCGTGGGTTCTTCGAGGCGGTTGAGCAGGCGCAGGAGGGTGCTCTTGCCCGCGCCGCTCGGTCCGACCAGGGCGGTGCAGGGCCGACCCCAGCCGATGACGACGTAACCCAGAAACCGTTGCGGCCGTGATGAACGCGAGCAACGCCACCCCCGTATCCATCACGAGCCACTTGCCACCCCCGACCCAGGACAAGCCCTGTGACCAGTCCCGAGCAGCGCCTCGCGCGACCGCCCGTGCTGCGGTGGCAGTTGCTGCTCGTACTGGGGCTGCTCGCGGGGCTGTTGGGCATGCACGCCCTGGCACCGGGCGGCCTCGCCCCGGATCGCGTCCACCACCGTCCCCTGGCAACTCCCGTTGCGATGGACGACGGTGACTGCTCCGGCGACCGTTGCGGCGGATGCCTCGTCCAGCACGCCGACTCGACCTGTGTGTCGGCGGCCGTCGGCGGCGGGCCGGAACTGCCCACGCCCGCACCCGATCCGGTCGCCTTCGCCGGGCAGGCCGACGTCGCGTGCCCGCACCCGGCCGCAGCTCCGGACGGCACCCGCGCGCCACCTTCTCTGGCCGAACTCCAACTCCTGCGGATCTAGAGCCTGCCGGCACACCGCGCCGTCCACCGGCGCGGTGCTCGCGCACGCCCGGAATCCCTCTTCTCACCGCAGGAGTTCGAACATGTCCGCAACCCCCCGCACCCTCACCCGCCGCGCCGCGCTGATCGCGGCCACCGCGACAGCCGCGCTCGTCCTCAGCGCCTGCGGCGGCAGCAACGACAGCGGCAGCGCAGCGTCTTCCGGCACATCCGCGTCGTCCTCTACGGGTGCCGACACCACCGCCGACACGTACAACGCGGAGGACGTCGCCTTCGCCCAGGGCATGATCCCGCACCACCAGCAGGCCGTTCAGATGGCGCGGCTCGCCGCCGACCGGGCCTCATCCGCCCAGGTCAAGGAGCTCGCCGCACGGATCGAGAAGGCACAGGACCCGGAGATCACGACCATGTCCGGCTGGCTGAAGTCCTGGGGCAAGGACATGCCGATGTCCGGCAGCTCCATGTCCTCCATGCCCGGCATGGGCCAGTCCGGCATGCCCGGCATGATGAGCGGCGCCCACATGGCCGGGCTGAAGAAGCTGTCCGGCAAGGAGTTCGACACCATGTTCCTGACCATGATGATCGAGCACCACAAGGGCGCCGTCGAGATGGCCACCACCGAGAAGAACAAGGGCAAGTACGGCGCCGCCACCTCCCTGGCCGACAGCATCATCACCACGCAGAACGCCGAGATCACGCAGATGAACAAGATGCTCGGCAAGGGCTGAGCAGACCGTGCGGGGGCCGGGCCTGGCACCGGCCCCCTGCCGCTGCAGGGCCGTGCCGAGCGCCTACTCGGTTCGGCCCTTCCTCGTCACCGACCTCGCCGTCCGTGAGGGCATCAAGGGGCGGCGCAGCGAGGAATACGGCTGCCGCCCCGCAGAGCCTCGGCGGGTCAGCCCCACCCCGCCACCCCGCACCGGAAGCCGTCCTGTGTAAGCCGACGGCCGAGGCAGGCCCCTGTCAGGGCCTGTGATCAGCGCCTCGGTGGGACCGGTCGCCGACAGGCAGGGGCCGGACGGCCCTGGGACGGGCCGTCCGCGTGGCAGGAGGCTGGCCACAAGACCAGCCCAGCGGGCGACCGCGTTGCGGCGGTCGCGGACGGGATCACCGGCCGCAGAGGTGAGGATCATGACCCGTAGGCGTGCACGGGCCGCCGCTGTCGCGGCTCTGGCCCTGGCGGGCACCGTGGCCATCGGTGCCTGCGATACGACCGGTACCACCTCCGGCAACGCCAGAACCGCCAGCCGCACCCCCACCGCGTCGGCCAGTCGCGCGCCCACCACTCCCGCCCCCGGGGCGAGCAGCGCCCCGACCACGGGCCCGACCAGCGGATGGGGACCGGACATGTGGAGCGGCCGGAACTCCGGCATGATGGGCGGCAGCTCGGGGTCATGGAGCCCCGGCATGATGGGCAGCAACATGATGGGCGACTGGTGGCTGGCGGGCAACCACCGGGTGCAGACCCTCGGCCAGGCCCGCCAGCGGGCGACGGTGTTCGCCGACCGCCTCGGCCTGCGGGTCGGCGAGGTCATGCAGTTCTCCCGTGACTTCTACGCCGAGGTGGAGACCACGAGTGGCCGGACGGCCACCGAAGTCCTGGTCAACCCGGCCGACGGCGCCGTACAGATCGAGTACGGGCCCGCGATGATGTGGAACACCGCCTACGGCATGCACTACGGCGGCCGGAACCAGGCCCGGGTGTCGGCCGCGCAGGCCCAGGACATCGCCCGGCAGTGGCTCCGCGACCATGGCACCACGCTGACCGCAGGCACCCCGGAGTCCGACCCCGGCTACTACACCCTGCACACCATGCAGTCCGGGAAGATCACCGGGATGCTGTCGGTCAACGCCTCCACCGGCCAGGTCTGGGACCACACCTGGCACGGCACCTACATCGCCACCAGCCGGCGGTGACCACACCGGCCATCTGTAGTGCCCCGCACACAACCACAACTGCCGGACCACGCGGACGCCACCCACATCGGCGCTGTGCAGCCGCCACCGAACCCTGATTCTGTGTGCTCCTGCAACGACGTATTCCCGAGCAAGGTGCGCTTCCGAATGCCGACCGCCCTCGGCCACCGAGAGGCGTTTCCCGCGCCTGCGAGCCGACGGCGTGCCCTTAGACGCATCGTTCGACCAGCTCGCGCAGGAGCGGAGGGTGCGCCGTCATCATGGTTGCTTCCCCTTCCGTCTCGCCCGCATGGGCTACCCCCATGCCCCTTACGGTCGCAGCCGCCGGTGAGCGCCGCATCCTGGCGCCGGTCACCTACTGTCATGACAGAAGGCCCCTGGTCTCTCCCTCGGCGACCAGGAGTTATCGAGGTCAGCCAGCAAGATCCAGAGTTGAGCGACTCAGCTTGCGCGGCTGCCTCACGAGGCGGAGACCGGGCCTGTCAGCCGACTGGGGTCGGTGGCGCTACGGGCCTAGGAACTGACGGACCATCTGTATCAGCAGTCGCTGCAGCACGGAAACGTTCCCCACTTCCTCCGCCAGCGCGACGGAGCTGCGCGAGTTCTGCCTCTGTGCGCAGCTTCTGGCCCATCCGTGACAATTCCGGCGACGGGCGGCCGAAAGCCAGAGCGTTGGCAGTGTCTGTCGTGGGCGACACCGGCCCTACAATTGAAGAGTTCTTCAATTGGTTAGTTGCCGTTGTCTCTACATGATCTGCTGCCCGGAGGTCTCAGTGAACGAAGTCGCCGACGCGCTGCTGGCGCGGGTACGCGCGGCTCGGGCAGGTCTGGCGGCTGCCGTGAGTGCCGGGGATGCATACGAGGTGGCGGTGGCCGAGGACGAACTGGACGACGCGGTGCGGCTGGCGCGACGGCACGGACTGGACGTCGAGGCGACCGGGGTGGACGAGGGGTGATCGGGATGCCGATTCCGCTGTATGAGGCAAAGGCCGAGTTCTTCCGAATGCTCGGCCACCCGGTGCGCATACGGGTGCTGGAGCTCTTGCAGGACGGTCCGAAACCGGTGCGCGAGCTGCTCGCCGACATCGAGGTCGAGCCGTCGAGTCTGTCGCAGCAACTGGCCGTGCTGCGCCGCTCGGGCATCGTGACGGCGACGCGCACCGGTTCGACGGTGGTGTACGAGCTGGCCGGGGGTGACGTGGCCGAGCTCCTCGCCGCGGCGCGGCGGATCCTGGCCACGCTGCTGACCGGACGCCAGGACATGCTCGACGAACTGCGCGCGACGGAAGTGACCCGTTGACCGGCAGCGGAGGATTTCGCATGCCGTGGCGGGGCGGCAGACCGGCTGCGGCTCACGAACATGTGCGGCCCGCGGCGCAGCGGCACATCGCCTCATTCAGGCTGGAGCCCCAGGCGGTGCGGCGGGCCCGCGAGTCGGTCGCCGAACACCTTCCCGCCGCAGGCGTCGCGCCGGGCTCCGCGTTCGCGGATGCGGTGCTGCTGGTGACCAGCGAGCTGGTCGTGAATGTGCTGCGGCATGCCCCTCGCTCGCCGGTGGTGGACGTGGGGATCACGGTCGGGGCCGGGCATCTGGTCGTCAGAGTCGCCGACGCCGAGCCACAGCTGCCGGATCTCAGCGCCGAGGGGATGGGCGCGGGGCTGCGGATGGTGGCCGAGCTGGCCGCCGACTACAACGGCGACGTCAGCGCGGAGCCCGGCGTCGACCACGACGGCAAGGTCATCCTCGTGCGGTTCAGCGTGCCCTCGCAGGGCCACGGGCAGCAGTGGACATCACAAAAGAGCAGGGAGACGACACGGTGACCGACCAGGCATCCGGGCAGTCCACGGGCAAACAGCCGAAGACCAAAGACAGGGAGTGGCGAATCGAGCGCGGCGTCGCGATCCGGGCGGGCTTCTACATCTTCGGCACGCATCTGTTCGCCGGCTTCGTGTGGCTGCTCTTCTACTTGGGTCAACACGCGCACAGGTGACCCGGCGACGGCGTGCGCGGTCTGGGCCAAGGGCCCATCAGCCCTGGTGTCGACCCCGCCGGCCCATGGACCGTCTCCCTTGCAGTCAGGGAAGATCGACTGCCCCTCCTATGGGCGGCTGGACAGGGCGGCCAGGGGACCATGCCCGGGCCAGATTGAAGACTTCTTCAATTGGACAGCCGCCACCACCGATACACACTCGACCGGCCGGAGGCTGCGGAACCGCACCTGGGCGGGTTCGGCGCGGAGAAAGGACTGCCTGAAGTGATCGCTGTTGTGGGACATCCCGACCTCACCGCACCCACGCTGGCGATGCTGGAGGAAGAGCTCTACTGGCGGCTGTCCGAGTTCGCCCGGGCGGGCAGAGCTGGGCTGGTACGTGCCGGGCGGGGGCTGCCCGTCGCCTTCGGCAGGGCCGCTCGCGCCGCGGGGGTGGCGCTGGTGACCGTGCTGCCCTCCAGGAACGGCGTGCCCGAGGTGCTGGAGTCGTGCGACCGCAGGGCGGCCGGCGAGCTGTTGCTGCTCTCCGAACAGGTGCGGCTGCTGGAGTACGACCCGTCCGACCGCGATGCCTGCGTCGGTGCGGACGAAAGCGTGCTGGGCTCCTGCGCCCGGCTCCTGGCCGTGTGGGACGGCTCCCCCTCCACCAGCCGGGACTCCACAGCCCATCTCGTGGCCTTCGCCCGCACCAGCGGCATAGATGTCGAGGTCCTGTGGCCCGAGGGAGCCGGCCGCATGGCATCGGACGAGGAAGCGTCATGACCCCGACGCCACAGGACCGCGCCTCTCCCGTGCGCAAGGTCGAGCTGAGCCGACGCTTGAGGGGCTCGGCTGCAGAAGTGTCGGCGAGTTTTAGGAACGCCGCATAGTCAGGCGACTGTCGGCCATGCGGTGTGAGGGCTCCCGCTCGCAGACCCCCAGAGACCTGGGCGGGGGCTCTCTCGCCCCGGGGCCGGAGCGGACTGCTCATGAGGACCGCTCCTTGAAAATACGATTGCTGGCCACCAGGCACGCTGGCACGATTCACGCGTGATCACTGCTGAGACGCCGGACTGCCTGATCGTGACGGGGATGCCCGGGGCCGGGAAGTCGACGGTGACCAGGCTCGTCGCCGAGCGTCTGCCGCGCTCCGCCCGGCTCGACGGCGACTTCATCAACAGGCTGATCGTCAGCGGTCGTGTCTGGGCCCTTGGTGAACCGGCCGACGAGGCAGCGCGGCAGGTGGAGCTGTGCAACCGCAATCTATGCATGCTGGCGAACAATTTTGCCGACGCCGGCTTCGCGCCCGTGATCGACTGGGTGATCCCCGAACGCAGGCAGCTGGACTTCTTCGTCTCGCTCCTTCCGGCCAGGAAAGTTCTGTTCGTCGTCCTCGCACCGGGTATTGAGGCATGCCGACACCGCAACACTCTGCGTGATCCACGGGAGCGGTTCGACTTCGACGGCTATGAAGATCTCGATGCCGACATGAAGCGTGAGCTCGGCGATGTCGGCTGGTGGTTCGACACGGCCGCCCTCACTCCCGAGGAGACCGCCGACCGCATCATCCGGGAAGCTCGCCATCGCGCGATGGTGAACTGACTGCAAGTTCCCCGGCACTGTTCAGGTCACGGCGGCTTGTTCTGCCCTGGCCCGGGACTGGGCGAGGCGGTAGGAGTCTCTGCCGGTCTCGATGATGGTGTCGTTGAAGGTCAGCCGGTCGACGATTCCGGACACGACACAGCCACCGACTCCGAGGTGCTGGCCACGATGCGCAACACCCCGGCCTCCGGGCTCACTTGCTCCATCAGCACCCTGTCCAGGTGCGGCAAGTGCGCCTGACACGCCGTCAGCGGAACCTCACACTCGACAAGTACCGTGCGCTGGTGACAGACCGTCACCGGCGGCGGGGAGCGTGATCGACTTCACGGAATTTTTGGATGCGCGAGTTCAGTCGACGCCGACAGGCTGACCGGCACCTGTGCCCTGCTGCTGGCGCTGTATGGCCGACGAGGGGCGGCGGATGGCCGGTTTCCGACCGGCGTGAGCCAGAGTGCCTGTGAGCTGTGCGTTTTATGCCGTGCCTCGGCAGGCCACGATGTGGTGGTTTCGCACGGAGGCACTGGTTCCGCTCAGGTGTGTCGGGGCTGAATGGATGCGAGGCCGGAGCCGGCAGACGACGCGTTCCGCCTGACTTCGCGCGCTCTCGACGCATCGCCCTATCCGGGGGGACTTCTTGGTGGACCAGCTGGCATTACGGCCGTACCGCCTGGCCGTTGCACCGACCGCGCGGGGCGTGTCCATTGTGGCCCGGGTGTACGGGTATCCACCGGACCACAACGCCGGCTCGGAGTGGATGCTCCACTCGATGCTGCGCCCCCTGGCCGAGCGCGGTCACAAGGTGGAGGTGTGGCTGTCCCACCCCGGCAAGAGCGAGAAGACCTATGAGATCGACGGAGTACGGGTCATCCCTTTCCAGGAAGGCATCGACTTCGCCGCCCAGGCGCATACAGCCGATGTGTTGGTCTCCCACTACGAGAACGTGCCCCTGGTGGCCGGCCTCGCCCGGGACCGTCTCATCCCGCTGGCCGTGATCTGCCACGACAACTTCGCCGCCAGCTTCCACAATGCGGCGGGTGCTGATCTCGTCGTCTACAACAGTGAGTGGATCCGGCGGGACGGCGAGATCTTCTACGCCCGCTACCCACAAGAGTTCCTGCCCCGGCAGAGCATCATCGTGCGCCCGCCGGTGATGGTGCAGGAGTACCGCACGCAGCCCGGCGACTGCGCCACCCTGGTCAATCTCAACGCCGACAAGGGCGGCGAGCTGTTCTGGCAGATCGCCGCCTGGACTCCGCAGTGGAAGTTCCTCGGCGTCCAAGGGGCTTACGGGCAGCAGATCATGCCGCCACCCCGGCTGCCCAACTGCGAGGTCCTCGACTCGGTTCCCGGACAGCAGATGCGCGAGCACGTCTACAGCCGCTCCCGCGTGATGCTCATGCCGAGCCTGTACGAGTCCTGGGGCCGAGTGGGGGTGGAGGCGTTCGCCTCGGGCATCCCGGTCATCGCTCACCCCACCCCCGGACTCGTTGAATCGTTGGGCGAAGCCGGCATCTTCGCCTACCGCGACGACCTCAACGCCTGGATCGACGCCCTCGTATCCCTCCAGGACCCCGAAAACTGGGCCCGCGCCTCCCACCGGGCCAAAGCCCGCTCCATCGAACTGAGCGCCACTCCCGACCTCGACCTGTGGTGCGACGCCATCGAATCACTGACAACCGCGCACACCCCGAACCGCCTCCGCCGGCGTGCCATCGGCACGCTCGTCGACGCCACCGAAATGCGCCGCAGCACGCGGGACAGCGGTGCAGCCTGCGAGGGAGAACCGCATCCGTGTCCCTGTGCGTCACGGTGCTGCTCAATACAGGCCAACCACGATTGATTCCGTCCGCTGCGAAAGGACGGCAGACCATGGCCCAGGAAACCCTCGTCCCCTCCCCCATCCGGATCTCGCAGTCCAGCCTCCTGCCGCCGTTCCGCAGAACACAAGCCCACCTCTCGCTCCCTGCGCACACATCCGGCGCTTCAACTACTAGGGCAACGCGGAGAACTTCACCGTTCCGGCGGGCGTCACGACGATCAATGCCCGCGGCTGGGGCGCCGGGAGCGCGGTACCCAACCTAGGGCGCAGGGCGGCTTGGCCACGGGGGCATCGCCCTGGTGCGGACGGACATCGGCCTTTCATCGTTCCCTCACGACCCGAGCCGGAAGTGAGCCGGGTCTTCCACTCAAAGGAGAATGGCATGAGCACATCAGTGTTGGCAGCACTGCCGGTCGACGCTCAGACGTCGGACCCGGAATGGACGAATATCAAAACCCTCGGGTATGCGAACCGGTTCTCGGTGTGGGACTCCGAGTTCCGGTACGACGGCCGCATCCGCGTCCCCATGGGCATCAAGATCACAAAGGTCGAGTACGCCTACTTCGGCCAGGACGACAAGTCCTACATCACTGCTGTCGAGGTGCCGCGTGGCCGCATGGGCATCGACCAGCAGTACGAGGTGATCGACCTGACGTTCCTCGAGGACTCCGACGTCATCACCTTCACCCTGCGCGGTGACCTCAACGTCGACTCCGCACCGGAGCGGGGTCAGTACAGCCGCACATACCAGCTCGGCGTCAAGATCAGCCTCAGCGACGGCACGGCCCGCACCACGCACGTGGAGGTGGAGGTCCTCTGGCCCCTCTACGACCCGGACAACGGACGGATCGGGCGCCCCTTCGTCCGCCTGCCCTACGACACGGCTTGGGGCGGAACTCCCAACAGCCAGGCCGGCTTCGGCTACGTGTCGGACAACGGCTACATCGCCGACAAGTTCATCATCGACCTGGTCAACCCCCGGCAGGGCAAGGAGAACGTGCCCGGCAACAACAGCGACCACGTCTACTACCAGCTGGTGCATGAGGACGGCACGCCGTCCCACCTCACGCCCACCCCCGTCAAGTTCAACGTCAAGGGCCACGCGGACGCCGGAACCGGCAACAAGCGCATCCTCGACGCCGTCAACCTGCAGGATGAGGGCGACAAACCGGGGTACTACCGATTCCTGGTCTGGCCGCAGTCCACCAGTACCGCCGACGGCAAGACAAGCACCCTGAGCTGGAATCCGAACAAGCCGGAAGACGCCTTCCAGCTTGGCAGCGTCTACTTCCGCTACACCGCTACCCGCAGCGCCAGCTTTTCCGTCGCCCCGGGCGGACCGCCGGACGTCAGGCTGACCGCCGGCGGCCCCGTCGGCTACCCCGGTGTGCGTCTCGAGACCAACGAAGGACCGGTCCCCGTGCAGACCGTCCGGGTCAGCCTGCCCGAAGGGATGGGACTGCAGTTCGTGGAGGAAGGCAACCCCGGCTACCAGCTGACCGTGCTGGACTCCGACGGAGCACTGAAGAACTTCGTCGGACAACTGTCCCAGGACGGCCAGAGTGTCACCTTCTCCAAGGTCAACCTGGCACTGGCGGGCAAGTCCTCCAAGTCCACCGCCTGGGTTGCCGTCAAGGCCATCGACCCGAACACCACGGGCCGCACGTCTTTGACGTTCCAGGTGGGAAGCGAGACGAGCCAAAGCACCCCCATCGAGGTCCGTTCCCGCTGACATTCAAGGCCGCGCCGGCGCCCCCGACGGGGTGCGGGCGCGGCGAGCAGCAAAACCCATGGCCCGCTGAGCGGAGCGCATGGGCTCGGCACCATCGACTCACGCGGCGCCGGCCGTCAGCAGTGTGCTGGTCGCCGCCAACGGAGCCTGCGCCGCGACATCGGTGCGGGGCCGGGCTGGCGGCCATCTGGTCGGGCTGTGTCTGGAACTGTGAAACCACGAGGCCATGCGAGGCCATCGTCAGGGCCGCCCGCTGCTCGCTATCCAGCTGACGTCCGACCTGGAGTGTTCCGGGCAGAACCCCGGTCTGTTTCCTCGGGTACGGGCAGTGGTTGCCGCCACCGCGTGGACGCGTCGGCCTCCGGTGCGCTCCGCCGGAGGCTGTCGGCCAGGTCCCCGCCGGCGTGGTCGGAGCGGGCGGCGACAGCGAGAAGGCGGTAGGGGGCGGACGGCCACAGCTCGACGCGTACCACGGGTCTGCCGGGCCGTACCGCGACGAAGTCCTTCCCGCCCTGGTGACGGCGGGTGTCGAGACACAGGGCACCGGGGATGCACCTGCCGTGCTCCTGGGTGGCGCGCAGGGCACGCCACCAGTCCGGTTCTACGGTCACCCGGCGCACCGCCGCCAGCGGCACACGCACATCACGGCGGCGTACGGCGGCCTTCTCCCACCAGGCCAGCCGTACGACCAGGTCGTCACCCTTGACGAGCATGCGCGCCACCGGTCGTGCGCCTCCCCGAACAGGACTCGGGACCACAAGAGTCATCGGAAATGTGCCCTGCAACAGAATATCTGGCCAGGTACCCAAATAGGCGATCACATTTTAGGGCATTGCAGGCGGAGTGTAACGCGGCTGAGGCAGCCATACACAGAAGAAAAAAGGCCCTGCAACACCCTCGCCTGCAAATTCGGTATGCGCAGCGATTGCACCGGCACGACATCTCGCGAGCTCGGAATTCGGCAGCCCCTCCGAAAAGGTCCCACTACCGATCTACGAGAACCTGGTGCGCGAGCACGGTGACGCCGTCACGGAAGCACATCTGGCGGCAGAGCACACCCAACATCAGGCGGTGCAACGAACGGCGGACAGCACGGGTAACGGCCGGTCATTCCTTCGGGCACTCGGACCGAAGCCGGTGCCGGCGATCAGCCGGAGCGCCGCGGGTCGCCGCCGTGGCGATGGGTCCGGTGCAGACGGGACCACGCCGGCATCGGGGGCACCGCAGACCGTCAGACTCGGGCAAGCAGGGTCCGGACAGCCTGGTCGGGCAGGACGAGGACATCCGGGTGGCCGAGGTCGATGACCAGGTACAGCTCGGGTCCGGGCCAGATGGCAGCGAGCCGGCCCAACGACACCAGCCGGTAGGCCAGGGCCTTCGGCAGCGTGGCACCAAGCCGCTCCTCGTTCTGCGAGTTGTCGCCATCCCACCACCGGTCCAGCGGCTACTGGAGATCACCGGAACGACTGGGCCACTGACCCCCGGTCCTGACCCTGAGCGGCCAGGGACGACGCCGACCTGACCTTATTCGCGATCGCGCTTACGGCGTCGCGGCCACCACGGCCGTCACCAAGATCAAGGTGGAGGCAACCGCCACTATCGACGCACGGAACCAGAGGCCGGCAGCGAAGCGAGGCCCATCAGTCTGATCTTGGTTGGGCTGTAGGCACCTACAGCCGTGGTGCTGCAACACGGGAGAGTCCAGCCAGTGGGCGCCCAGCAGCCCTTGGATCGAACCAGCCTCGTCACACCCGTGTCCCCGAGCCGGTGGCGGCTCGGGGACACGGGTGTGACGGCGTCCGAGGCGGCGTCACTCTGTCTCGGCGCTCTCCTTCGAACGGAAGCGCCGGAAGAGCACCTCGCCCCAGAGGTGGGGTACACACACGCCTCCAGCAGTGAGGAGCGCGGGCATGAGCGGCATGCCGTTGAGGAAAACGGCGAGAACGAAGCCGACGCCCCCCAGAGTGCCGCTGGTGATCTTTGCGGCCAGTCGGCTCTCGATCTTGTTGAGCCGGTTTCCGAGGACCAGGGCAAGGACTCCGACGCCGGCGTACACCAGCGCACAGGTTGTGCTGTCCGAGATGCCGTAGTGCTCCAGGAGTGTGCGCGCAATGTTGGCCAGGGTGAAGAAGATCCCGTAGCCGTCCCATGACGGGCGGGCGAGGTCGAGTTCGGCCTCCTGCCCTGCCAGTTTGATCTTCCGCAGCGGTAGCACGTAGGTCTCCGCCAGCGTACGGTTTCCTTTAGAGGGCATGTCAGACCACCTCATTGCAGCTCTGATATGCGGTCGACGCTTGTTCACAGCAAGTCGTCGATCTTTACCTTGCCGACCCCTCCCGGTCCCAACGGGAGGGGTCGCTGGCGTTCAGCGTCCTTCAGGGGAGCGGGATACGCAAGTGCCTGCAACTGCCCTTTCCGCAGGTCAGAGGCTTGTTTGTGGGCTCATCTTGCGCGGGGTACAACTAGCAAGCGGCTTCCCTGCAACCAATCGGGGCCCTCACCGCAATTCCGCTGCTAAGTTCAAACAATGGGGCGGCGCAAAGAAACCAAGATCACGAATATCGAGAAGCCCGATGAGCTGCTCGGTTACGCGACGGTGGCCACAGTGGAACGTATTTCGCTGCACAGGGTCACACAGGAAGACCTCGCGGACATCATGGGTGGTAAAGACCCGGGAAACTTATCCCGCAAACTGCATCGCCCGGACATCGAGCTGCTGAGGGAACTGGACAAGATCACCGCGACGCTGGATCCCGCGGTGGGCCGCACCGGTGGAGTCTCGGCCCTCGCTGTACGGCTACGACGTATGCGGCAGCCCAAGGACCTGACCGCCCAGCATCCGCCGAGCTGGACCACCGCCTTGCTGTCCCGGTCGGCGGAGGACGAGTTCGACGTCCTGATGCAGGGCTCCGCCCTGCTGTCGATGCTGGAGATCCCCGGTCAAGCCAGCCGCATCTGCGATCGGCACAGCCGTGAGCTGAAAGAGGTGGTGGCCCGCCTCATCGTCATCGGCGCCTCGCCGCCCACACCACGGAACATCGATGCGCTCATCCTTCTGGGAAGCATCGCCGGCTACGCCTTCGATGTGGTCAAGAACCTGCTTCAGAACGCCCTGGAGTCAATGCCACTGGGTTTTCGGGTGTGGCGCGCCGTGACGGCGGTCCTGGTGCTGAACCAGGACGGTGCGCGGGCCACAGCCGAGCTGAAGGAATGGGTCAGGGCTCAGCTGCGAGCGTCTGCGGCGCTGCGGGCGAAGAGCCTGTTCCCTGCCCGCTCGCTCGATCTGGAAGCCGCCATCGCCATACCTCGGGAATGGTCACCACCGGGCAGCGGCGACTGGGTGGCGGACGTGCTGAAAACGAGGATCGAGGACCCGCACGCCACGATCCGCGAGCGCGGTACGGCCGCCCTGGGCCTGTGGGAGCGAGCCGTCGACGGTCCCTACCAGGGCCAAACGGAAACGTATCTACGGAAGCTGACCGACGACTTCCGGGAGGAGGCCCGCGCGACCGGTGACGTAGCCCATGGCCTGCGCTGGGTGGCCGACACCTTGGAACACACGCTGGACACGGGCCAAGCGGTGTGTAACAGCTGGCCGGAGAGCGACGAGCCGTGCCTGCGCGTGGTCCGGGACGCCGTGGCGTCTTTGGACCACGACACCGACGACGCCAGCATGCTCATCCCCAAGGGAAGTCTGGACGCCAGCAAGACTCTCCTGGAACACGCGATCCTGCAGAACGCCGGGGTGTACCGCCGCCACGCGATCGATGCCCTGCTGGCCGGCGGATGGACCCTGCCCGTCACCCGCGCCCTGGAGCAGGTCCTCATCCACTCCGAAGCCGAGCCGTGGCTGCGCTGTCGCGCGCTGTTCGCACTGGGATTCCTGCAGGAACGGGACATCGGTGTCGAGCGCATACTCCGTGAAGCCTACGAGCGGGCCTACCAGGCCCTGATGGCCGACAAATCCCGGGGCGCGGCCTCCGAGATGCACGCCGTGCTGTTCGCCATCGGTGACTGCTTCGGAGTGCCCGAGGAAGGAGCAGCCGCACCTGCCCGCCGGCTCCGCGCTGAACTCGCCCCCACCCTCGGCAGTCTTCTTGCCGTGTCTCGCACGAACCCGACGGTCCATCGGGTGGCGCGCGCGGCCGCGTACATGGTGACCGTCACTGCCCAGTCAGGCGACGGCTCGTCCTATGACCTGCTGGGGCAGTTGCTCGACCACCAGGACCAGGCGACCAAGGATCTGTGCAACTGGGCACGCGACAACCGTTTCGAAAAGAACGGGGCCGTCGTGCGCCCGTTGCACAAGGCGCCCTTGCTCCGCAGGAGCTGAGGCGGGAGGGAGGCAAAGGGGGTGTACCGGATCGATCCGCGAAAAATGATCGCCGTCACATGACTGAAGATCGCAGCCAAGGAGCGTCACGGAGTCCAGTCGTTTCCGAAGCTCGATCGCCGGTTACGGAAGGTCACATTCGGTGCGGTACGGCTCTGTTCTGCCGGCGGTGGAGGTCGCGCAGCAGGGAAATCTCGGCGCCGTGATGGATCAGCTCCCGGTTGACGTGCAGGACCCTGTTCTCCATGGGAAACTGCTCGGGACCCACCGCGGGCGGATTCTCCAGGGCGGCGTCCGAGAGTTCGCGGACCCCCGCGTTCCATCGCCCGTCCATCTCATCGAGCTGTTTCAGCGCCATGTCGGCGGTCCCCGCGTAGGGGAAGGTCCCGGAGTCGACGTCCTGGCCGCCGAAGTACCATCCGACCCGATAGCCCAGGCACGAGACGATGATGTGCGCCAGCCGCCAGGCAATGGTGGTCACCGGCGCCGGCACCGGGTCAGGGGACGCGAAGTCCATCTTCCACTCCCCTGAACCCACCGACATCGGTGCGGCCGACGTACCTGGCAGATGACGAAGACTCACTGATCGAACCTAGAGGTCGTTGCCCGCGTAGGAGAGGTTGAAGCTCTTGTTGGTCAGCGGGAAGTCCGGGACGATTGTGTCGGCCAACGCGACTGGCAGGGCGGGCCAGTTGAAGAAGGACGGGTCGACCGGCTTGACGCGGGCCAGGGTGCCGTCGGAGGCGAGTTCGATGCGGGTGGTGATAGTGCCGCGCCAGCCCTCCACAATGCCCACGCCGGTACGTGGCGCCGCTCCGGACGGCGACGGAGGCGCGAGCATGGCCATGGGGGCCGACAGCCCCTCGGAGAAGTGCTCGATCAGGGCCAGCGAGACGTCGATCTCCTCGGCACGGACCAGGAAGCGGGCCAGGACGTCGCCGCTCTCGTGGACGGGCACGGTGAGCCTTGTGTCGTCGTACGGCGTGAAGGGGTGGGTGATCCGGGCGTCGGCGCCGAGGCCGCTGGCGCGGGCGACGTAGCCGAGGCAGCCGATCGTGCGGGCTGCCTCGGTGTTCAGGATCGCGGTGCCGGTGAAGCGGTCGTGGACGGTGGAATGACCGAGGGCCAGGTCGGCGATCTCGTGGATGTCCTCGCCGATCGCCTTCAGACGCACGAGGTCGGGCAGGGCGTGCAGTGCCGCGCCGCCGGGGACGACGCCGCCGCGCAGCAGCCGGTGTCCGGTGACTTCTTTGTTGAGGCGCAGGAGTTGTTCGCGCACCCGTTGGGCGTGTGCGTTGAGGATGCCGTGGCCGACGTCGTTGCAGAGCATGCCGAGGTCGTTGCAGAGCATGCCGAGGTCGGCGATGTGGTTGTGGATCCGCTCCAGTTCCAGGAGCATCGCGCGGGCCCGCTGGGCCTCGTCCGGGACTTCGGTGCCGGTGGCCTCCTCGACGGCCAGGCAGTACGCGAGGGCGTGGCCGACGGCGGTGTCGCCGCTGATGCGTTCGGCCAGAGGGAGTCCGGCGGCCACCGAGCGCCCCTGGAACAGCTTCTCCACCCCTCTGTGGACGAACCAGAGGCGGGCTTTGAGCTTGAGGATGGTCTCGCCGAGGACGGAGAAGCGGAAGTGGCCGGGCTCGATCAGTCCGGCGTGGACCGGCCCGACCGGGATCTCGTAGATGCCGTCGCCTTCGACCTCCAGGAAGGGGTACGGCCCTTCCTGCTCGCCGAAGGCCGGCGGTGGTCCGGCCTTGGGACGCATGGGGTACCAGCCGCGCGGCCAGTGGAAGTGCCGGACGAGGCGGCGCGGGAGCGGGTGGCCCTGGGGGACGATGCCGTACAGGTCGCGCATCTCGCGCTCGAATCGGCCTGCGGGGAAGGAGAGATGGGCGAGGGTGGGAACGACCTCGGGCTGGTTCGGTGCGAGGCGGATGTGGAGTTCGGTGCGGGTGTCGGGCGGGCCGGCGACGAACAGATAGACCACGCGGAGCCCGTGCTCGTCGTGGTGGGCGGCGACCAGCGCGAGCCGGTGGCCACCCGTCAGCAACTCCTCGGCGCGCTGCGGTAGTTCGGTGACGTCGATGTCGTGCGTGGTGCGCATCGCTTCAGCCTCCGATCGCCTGGGCGGCGGCGTGCAACAGGTCGGTGAGCGGGCCCAGGGCCACGCCCAGGCCGGCGCAGGCGGCCAAGCCCAGTAGCAAGGGCCACACACCGGACGGGCTTTCCCCGGCCGGTGTTCCCGGTCCGAGCAGCATGCGGGCGGTCCGCGCGGCGAGAGCGGCGAAGGCGACCAGCACGAGCAGCAGGGCCACCGCCAGGACCCAGCCCAAGCGCCCTCCGGCGGCGAAGCCGGCCCGGGCGATGCCCAGCTCGGAGGCGAAGAGGCTGAAGGGCGGGAAGGCCATCAGCGCCACCACCGCAAGCCCGAACGCCCCCGCGAGCGGCGGCGCCTGGGCAAGCAGCCCGCGCACTCGCCCGATCCGCGCCGTACCCGTGATCTGCAGGATCCGGCCCGAAGCGCAGAAAGCGACCGACTTGGCCAGCCCGTGCCCGGCGATGTGCAACAGCGCGGCGGACAACGCGAGGGGGCTGCCGATCGCCGCGGCCAGCGCGATCAGGCTCATGTGCTCCATGGACGAGTAGGCCAGCATCCGCTTGTAGTCGCGCTGGGCGAGTAGCAGCCCGGCCGCGAGGGCGAGGGTGAGCAGGGCGATCCCTGCCAGCAGAACGCGGGTGAAGCCGACGCCGAGGGCGGCGTCGGCGATGACCCGGTAGCGCAGGATCGCGGCGAAGGCGACCGACAGCAGGACTCCGGACATCAGCGCGGACACCGGTGCGGGGGCCTGGCTGTGGGCGTCCGGCAGCCAGGCGTGCAGGGGGATCAGACCGGCCTTGGCGCCGAAGCCGAGCACGATCAGGGTGATGCCGAGCCGGGTGACCGCCGGGTCGAGGCGGTCGGCGCGGGCGACGAGGGTGGGCCAGTCCAGCGCCCACGCCTCCGCGATCCCGGCCTGCCGGGCCGCGTAGTAGATGAGCACGGTGCCGAGGAAGGCGAGCGCGATGCCGGCCGAGCAGATCACCACGTACTTCCAGGCCGCCTCCACCGACGTACGGGTGCGGCGGTGGCCGACCAGGAAGGCGGTGACGATGGTGGTGGCTTCGATGGCGACCCACAGCACGCCGAGGTTGGCGGTCACCACCGCCAGGCACATCGCGGCCAGGAACGCCTGGACGAGGACGTGGTAGCGCCACACCGTCCGCTCGCTCGCCCGCCCGGCATCCCGCTCTCCACTCAGATACGCGGGTGCCGAGCCGCAGGCGATCAGTGCGACTGCGCCGACCACCAGCAGCATCCATGCGGTCAGCGCGTCCGCGCGCAGGAGGCCGGAGTACGCCCGCCGGGATCCGCCGCTGTCGACGTCCGCCGCGAACAGGCTCCCGCACGTGAGGATGACGGCGGGTGAGACGAGCCCGGCCCAGTCCCGCACATGCTGCTTGGGGACCTCGTCGGGCTCGGGCATCTCCGCCACCAGGACCGGTCCCTGTGCGGACACTCGCTGCCGAGCCTCGATGAGCTCCGCGGCGAAAGCCTTGGCGGTCGGGCGGGTGCGCGGTGCGGCCAGTGCGTACGCGCCGGCCACTGCCAGCGGCACGGCGGCGGGTGCGGTGAGGAGGAACGCGGAAGCGGTCGGGCTCATCAGTCGTGCAGCTCCCGCAGGTCGTCGATGTCGGTGGTGCCGAACGCCTCCCGCATCCGGGTGGTGAGGATCTGCAGCACCAGCACCGCCAGCAACACGTCGAAGGAGACACCGAGTTCGACGATCAGTGGTACCCCGGAGGTGGCCAGGAACGCGGTGGCGGTGATGCCGTTGTCGAGCAGCAGGAAGCCGACTACCTGGGCGAGCGCCCGCCTGCGGGTCACCAGCACGAAGAAGCCGATCAGGACGACGGCGAGGCCGACCGGGAGGGCGCGGGTGGCCGGCGTCGGGTGCAGTGCGGTCAGCGGGCGGGCCACCGCGTAGGCCAACAGCGTCAGCAGGGACGCGGTCAGCAGGGAGGCGGCGACGTTGACGAGGGGCTGCGTCTCCCGCGTCTCCGCGCCCCCGTCGGCGTAGCGCTGCCGGTCCTGGGTGAGCGCGGCCAGGGCGCGGCGCATGAGATACGGCAGGACACCGGCTCTGAGGGCTCCGATACCGATCCCGACGGCGACCAGGTCCCAGCGTTCCTCGTGCGCGCCGAGCAGGACGGCGATCGCGGCGAGGGCGACACCCTGCAGGGCGAAGACGCGGACGATCGAGGCCAGTTCGCGCATCCACAGCACGATCACGGCGGCCAGCAGGAAGGCCCCGCAGGCCAGATCGAGGAGCTGGGTATAGAGGCCGCCGCTCATGACACACCGCTCAGGAAGTACGAGGCCGCCACCGCGAGCAGGGCCAGCAGGAAGGAGCCGGCGAGCAGTTCGGGCACCCTGAACAGCCGCACCTTGGCCCAGAACACCTCGGCCGCCGCGAGCACCGCGCCCAGCAGGCAGATCTTCGCCGCGAACAGCACCAGCGCCACGACGAGGGCCGCCCAGGAGGCGCTGGTGGCGATGCCCCACGGCACGAACAGCGAGGACAGCAGGCCGAGCAGCAGGGTGAGCCGCATCTGGGCGCCGAGTTCGACCAGCGCCAGGTCGGGACCTGCGTACTCCAGCACCATCGCCTCGTGGATCATGGTCAGTTCGAGGTGGGTGGAGGGATTGTCCACCGGGATCCGGCCGGTTTCCGCGAGCACCGCGACCGCGAGGGCGGCGGTGGCCAGCAGGCCGGCCGGGGAGGCGAGGCGGGACGGTTCGTGGGCGGCGCCGGAGACGATGGCCGGGATGTTGGTCGTTCCGGCCGGTATCGACAGGGCGAACACCGACAGCAGGATGGTCGGCTCGACGAGTGCGGCGACCGTCATCTCCCGGGATGCGCCCATCCCGCCGAACGCGGTGCCGGTGTCCAGGCCGGCCAGGGCGAGGGCCAAGGTGCCCAGCGCGATCAAGGCGACCACCAGAATGAGGTCCGCGTGCGAGCTGACCGGGGTGTGGGTGGACAGCAGCGGTACGAGAGCGGCGGCCACGACGGTGGTGGCGACCAGCAGCGCGGGTGCCGCACGGAACGCCGGGCCGGTCCCCACCGGGGTGATGGGCTCCTTGCGGAGCAGCTTGCGCGCGTCCCGCCAGGGCTGGAGCACTCCGGCGCCGGCCCGGCCCTCCAGGCGGGCCCGCACCTGTCGCATCCACCCGGTCACCACGGGCGCCCCGGCACCGACCACGACAACCTGGCCGGCCACGGCCGCGTATCCGACAGCAGTACTCATCTGTTCGCTCTCACCAGCCCACCGCCAACGCCAACAGCAGGACGACCAGGCCGACGAAGCCGTAGCCGAGATAGAGGTGGACACTGCCGCCCGCCAGTCTGCGGGTGGCCTGCCCCACACCGGCCAGAGCCCGCAGCACCGGTTCGTACAGCCGGTGTTCGATCCGGTCGGGCACCCGGCGCTGGAAGCGCACTCGCTCCACCAGGTACCCCGACTCGCGCACCGGCGTGACGTTCAGGTCCTGCTCGGGGGCGAGGACGTCGTCGAAGACACGCTGCAACGGTTCGGCGAACGAGGTCGCCGTGTAGGCCATGCGCGGGGTCGGTGCGCCGCCCCCGCAGTCCCACAGCCGGGCGTTCAGCCGGCGCCGACGGCGCCCGTACAGCCGGGGCAGACCGGCAGCCAGCATGAGCGCGGCGGTGAGGGCGGCCACCACCCACACCGGCGACAGGGACGCGGAGATGTCCGCGAGCCGCACTCGCACCCTTCCGCCCGACACCGCACCGGCGCCCGGCAGCCCGACCGCGTTCACGGCCCGGTCCAGGCCGTCGCCCAGCAACCCCGGCACCAGCGCAAGCGTCACACACGCGGCGGCCAGCAGCCCCATCCCGGCGATCATCAGAGGCGGCGCCTCCCGCGCCGACGCCGCCTCGTCGCCGCGCGGCCGGGCGAAGAAGCCCACTCCGAGCGCCTTCACGAACGCGGCCGCGGCAATCCCCGCCGACAGGGCGATCAGCGCCACCGACAGGGGCAGGACGACCGCCACCGCGACGCCCGGCACCTGCAGGCCGTGGATCAGGGACTGCAGCAGCAGCCACTCGCTGATGAACCCGTTGCCCGGAGGCAGCGCCACCGCTCCGAGGGCGGCCAGCGCGAACAGTCCGGCGGTGGCCGGCATCCGGGAGCGCAGGCCGCCCAGCCGGTCGAGGTCGCGCAGGCCGGTCGCCCTCAGCACGGATCCGGCCGCGCAGAACAACAGGGCCTTGAAGGCAGCGTGGTTGACCACGTGCAGCAGAGCGGCGGCCAGTGCCAGCGCGGCCAGCGGCCGGCTGCCGTAGGACGTGAACAGCCCGGACGCCCCGACTCCGATCAGGACCAGGCCCATGTTCTCGCTGGTCGAATACGCCAGCAGCCGCTTCAGGTCGGAGGCCATCGCCGCCTGCAGGATCCCGTACACCGCGCTGGCCCCACCGACCGCCATCACACCCAGCCACCACCACGCCGGACCGCCGCCGAGCAGGTCGAGGCCGGTGCGGACCAGGCCGTAGACGCCGAGGTTGACCATGGCCGCACTCATCAACGCCGAGACGGGACTGGGCGCTTCGGGATGCGCCCGCGGCAGCCAGGCGTGCAGCGGCACCGCGCCCGCCTTCGACATGAACGCCAGCCCGACCAGCACGAACACCAGCCCACGCACCGTCGGCGAGATTCCCTGGGCCCCCGCCCGCAGAGCTGCGAAGGTCTCCCCTCCGGCCTGCGCGGCGAACAACGCCAGGCCGGCGAGCAGCAGCATCAGCCCGAGGTGCGTCATGACGGCGTACCAGACGCCGGCCTGCCGCACCGAGGCGCGTTCCCGGTGCTCGGCGAGGACCAGCAGCAGCGAGGCGAGCGCCATCAGCTCCCACAGCGCCAAGAAGGTGGACACCGACGCGGCGACCGGTACGAGGATCAGCGTGAGCGCGAACAGCGGCAATACCGCCTGCGCGGTGCGCGAGCCGAGCCCGTGCGAGCCGTGCCCGCCGACGTAGCCGATGCCGTACACGGCGACCGCGACCACGACGGCCCCGGCCACCGCCATGAACAGACCCGCCAGCGCATCCACCGCCACATGCGCCCCGGCCAGCGGCAGCAGTCCCGGGAAGGTGTCTGTCCAGCGGCTTCCTCCCAGTGCGGCCACACCCGCGGTGCCACCCGCCACGCCCACGCCCGCCGTCAGCACCCCTACGACCGGGATACGGACCCGGTACGGCAACCCGAACCCGGCCAACGTGCCCGCGCCGCCCAGGGTGGTGGCCGTCGCGAGGGCGACCGGAATCGTGCTCACCGCCCGGTCACTCTCCGCAACGCCGCCACGATCTCGTCCGGCTCCGGCGGGCACCCGGGCACGGCCAGATCCACCGGTACGACATCGGCGACGGCGCCCTCGATGCCGTACCCGCCTGCGAACTCACCGCAGTTGATCGCGCAGTCCCCCACCGCGACCACCAGCCGGGGCTCGCCCATCGCCGCGACCGTGCGCCGCAGCGGCTCGGCCATGTTGCGGGTCACGGGCCCAGTCACCAGGGCGACGTCCGCGTGCCGGGGCGAGGCCACCAGCCGCGCCCCGTACCGCTCGGCGTCGTAGACCGGGTTGAAGGCCGCAGCGATCTCGATCTCGCAGCCGTTGCAGGAGCCCGCGTCCACGCACCGCACCTGCACCGACCCGCCGAACTCACGTGCCTTCTCCGGCACGTCGCCCTCGGGGCGCGGCGGTGCGGGCTCGGCCACCCGCCCCGTGTCGCGGATCTTGCGCAACAGGCCCATCAACCCTCCCTGACGCGGTGAGGACTTTCCGTAGGTGACCAACGAGCCATCCTGCGGCTGGAGTTACGACCGTTTTCCGGTGCTTTACCTCGGCGCCACAGCCGTGCCGGTCGGGGAGGCGGCCGTCTCCCGTTGCCACAGAGCGCTGTCAACTCCGGGGAGACGGCCGCCGCTCATGGGCCGTCGCTACGACGGCGGCTTTCCTTCCACCTGCGCGGCCTGCAGATCGGCGAGCAGTTCGGCCTGCCCGGCCAGCACGCCCGACAGGATCGTGCGGGCCACCCGGAGCAGCTCGGCGACGTGCGGGCTGGTCAGCGAGTAGTACACGGTCGAGCCCTCCTTGCGGGTCTTGACCAGGTTCGCCCGCCGCAGCACGGCCAGCTGTTGCGAGAGGTGCGCAGGCTCGATACCCACCTCGGGCAGCATCTCCGCCACTGCGTGCTCGCGTTCGCTCAGCAGCTCCAGGACCCGGATGCGGGCGGGGTGGCCGAGGGTTTTGAAGAACTCAGCCTTCAGCTGGTACAGCGGCGTACTCACCTGGCCGTCTCCTCGCTCATGCAGCAGCACAGCCCCACCGGCCGGGCCTCGGCGCATCGCATCCACCCTCTCCCACCCTTCGGGCGGGGAGACCCCCACCTCGCTTCGCTCGTCAAGGACATGCGGCTCATCCTCGCGTGTGGCACCGGCCGGACCGAACCCGCACCCGAGGACAGAACCGCCGAATCCAGTGGTGACGACCTCAGGAATTGCTAACATTAGCAATTCCTGAGGTCGTGTGAGGGAGGTTTGCGTGCGGATCACACCGCTGCGCGGCATCGGCGTCCCCTGGCTCAAGTGCCCCGCCTGCCGCCTCAAGTGCCGCCCCACTGCCGTGGGCCCGGACGGCTCCTGCCCGCGTTGCGGCCATGCCCACATGCTCAAGCTGTCCTTCGGCGGCAGATCCGCTCAGCCGCCACCGGATGGCCCTCGCGACTGACCCCGCACCGCAGCCGGTTCCGGAAAGGGAGAGCAATGGGAGACTGGGCTGCCCAGTCCGGCGGCGGAATCCGCTTCGAATGGGGTCCTGCCGGTGCGCGCCGACTCGCCTCCAAGGTCGCCTGCCTGGTCGTGGTCGACGTGCTGTCGTTCACCACGGCGGTGAGCGTCGCGGTCCGGCAGGGCACCCGCGTGCTTCCGTTCTGGCCGCCGGACGGGCCTGCCGCCACGACCGAGCGGGCCGCAGCCGAGAAGGCCGCCGCCGTCTACGCGCGGCAGTCGGGTGCGCGGCTCGCCGTCGGGCGTCGCGCCGTCACCCCCGCCACCCCGTGGTCGCTCTCCCCTGCCCACCTGCGGACCGCACCGTTCGCCGCACGCCTGGTACTGCCCTCCCCGAACGGCGCCGCCATCGCCGCTGCCGCGCCGCCCGAGGTACGGGTGGTCGCCGCCTGCCTGCGCAACATCACCGCCGTCAGCAGCTGGCTCACCTCCCGCGGCTACGGCACCCCCGAACACCCCGTCGCCGTGATCGCCGCCGGCGAATCGTGGCCGGACGGCAGCCTGCGCCCCGCTCTGGAGGACCTGCTCGGTGCCGGCGCCCTCATCTCCGACCTGCACACGCAGGGTGTGGGTCCGCTCTCCGCTGATGCGGGCGCTGCGAGGGCGAGTTACGAAGGCACGGCCGACCTTGTCCATGCGGTCGCCGCCGGCGCCTCCGGGCGGGAGCTGGCCGTGATGGGGTTCGCCGAGGACGTCGCCATCGCCACCGAGGAGGACGCCTGCGCCGTCGTGCCCGTACGGGATCACGACGGTGCCTTCGCCCCAGGCTGAGCAAACCTGCGGGCTACTCTCCGGCCTGGTCACGGCCGGTGGGCCACCCCGTCGTACGCCACTCGTGACGCTCCTCGGCGGGCCCTTCATCGGCGGCCTCGCCTGTGCGATGCGCGGCGAGCGCCGCAGCCAGATCGGCATGCACAGGGATGTCCGGACAGTCGCCGACGGGGACAAGGGAGCCGTCGGCGGGGATCGCAGCCAGCTCCAGCCTGCGACCCTCCGCAGCGAGGCGACGCGCCGCCTCCGTAATTGCCAGCTGCCCCTCGGCCGACCAGCTGCGCAGTTCGCTGAGGTCGACGACGACCGGACCGGTGCCGCGGGCAACGACCCAGCCGATCGCACCGGCGAAACGACGGGCCGCGTCCGGACCCAGGTAGCCGGCAACGGAGAGGACGCCGAGGTCCTGCTCGATCGTGTAACGCCAGTCGATGGTCATGAAAGTGAACTTCCTTGTCCGGGTTGCCCGTTGAGGTCTGCTCCACGGTCAGAGCGGGAGGGTGATCCAGATGCTCTTGCCCTTGCCGTCGGCGTCACCTCGGACCCTGGCGTTGCCGCCCAATCCGAGGGTGAGCTCCATGACGGTGGCCAGACCGCCTGCTTCCGTTTCCGTGACGGACGCGTGCAGCAACGGCTGGTAGGGGTGACGGTCGTGGACGGCGAAGGCCAGGCAGTCCGGACCCGCCGCGTAGATCACGGTCATCGTCGGGGAGAGCACGGCGGCATGCCGGACGCTGTTGGTGACCAGCTCGCTCAGGATCAACAGGGCCGGGTCCACCGTGGGGTGGCGCAAGCTCACCCCCCACTCGATCAACGCCTGCTCGGCCGTCTGGCGGGCTAACCGTACGGCCGCCGGTTCCGTGGGCAGGGTGAGGACATGCCGGTAGGGCAGGGCATCGAGCCGCGTGGACATCACTCACGCCTCCGCGCGGGCGAGGCGGAAACCGGTGACCGTCTGCGGGTGGATACGGAGGATCGTGTCGTGCGGGCCGTGCGTCCAGCCGGTGAGCGTACGGCGGTAGTGAGCGGCCTCATCCCGGTCTGCGATCACGTCGGCGGGGCCTGTCACGGCCACCGTCCATCCGGTGCTGGTCACGGCGACGATCTCGTCCACGTGGTAGGTCGCCGTCGCCGGCACGGCGGTCGCCTGCATCGGGGTGCGCACGACCAGGCGGCCGTACTCCCAAATGTGCCGAGCAGGTCGTACGACGGGCTGCTCCCGCTGGACGAACACCAGCCGTCCCAGGCTGCTGCTCTCCACCAGCCAAAGCGCCTCCGCGCCGGAGACCTCGACCATGCGCAGGGGGGCGGGAGTGGTGCTCATCGGACTGGTTCCTCACTGACGTCTGTCGCCTTCGGACTCGTCGTATGCGTCTTCTGTGCGGGGACGGCAGGAAGTACGCCGACCGTCTCCAGATGCTCGCGGGCGGCGCGGATCGCCTCGGGGGTGGTGGCGTACTCTCGCCCCTCGTGCCGTAGCGGCTCCAGCGCGCCGACCGAGTCGAGGACCTGGCGCTGGCCGGCGCGGATCCCGGAGGCGAGGACGACGATGCCACGGCGGCGCAGCTTTTCCACGGCGTCCTTGAGCACGAGGGCGCCGGTGGCGTCCATCGTCGACACCCGGGACATCCGCAGGATCACCACCCGGACGTCGGCGACGTCGGTCAGTTCCAGCAGGAAGCGGTGGGCGGCGGCGAAGAAGAGCGGTCCGTCGATGCGGTAGGCGACGATGTGCTCGGCCAGCAGCGTGTGCTCCTCGGCGCTGTGGTCGCCCCGGTCGAGCGGCACCTGGTCGAAGCGGGCCTGCTTGGCGACGGCGCGCAGGGCGAGGGCACCTGCCACGACGAGGCCGATGATCACGGCGTAGACGAGATCCAGGGCCAAGGTCGCCACGGCGGTCAGGACGAGTATCAGCGCATCGGACCGGGTCGCCTTCACCATGGCCTTGAGCGAGCCGACCTCGACCATGCGGATCGCGG
>NZ_JBIAWS010000021.1:0-169567 GCF_042896045.1 Streptomyces sp. NPDC001351
AAGGAACGGACGCTTCCTTTGTACTCACCCTCTCGGGCTTTCCTCCGGGCAGTTTCCCTTCGGTCTTGCGTTTCCGACTCTATCAGACCGTTTCCCGATCCGATTTCCTCGGTGCTTTCCAGGTTCCCGCTTTCGCGTTTCCCTTTCCGGCGGTTCCGACTTTATCAGAGATTCTGAGTCGGATTTCCCGCCCCGATCGGGGACTGGTTCCGGCGCACGAGGCAGCCGGGTTCCCGTTCTGGCGGAGCCGTAAACGTACTGGAGCGGGGCGCCCCGATGCAAATCGAGGCGCCCCGCTCCGGGTTCACACGTACGAGGGGTCGTACGCCCGTCAGACCTCCACCACGACGGGCAGGATCATTGGCCTGCGCCGATAGGTGTCGGAGACCCACTTGCCGAGGGTGCGGCGGATGAGTTGCTGCAGCTGGTGCGGCTCCACCACCCCGTCCTGCGCCGAGCGTTCGAGCACCTCGGTGATCTTGGGGGTCACCTCGCCGAAGGCCGAGTCCTCGATGCCCGAGCCGCGGGCCTGGATGTGCGGGCCGCCGGTGATCTTGCCGGTGGAGGAATCCACGACGACGAAGACCGAGATGATGCCCTCGTCGCCAAGGATCTTGCGGTCCTTCAGCGCCGGCTCGCCCACATCGCCGACCGAGAGCCCGTCGACGTAGACGTAACCCGCCTGGACCTTGCCCGAGATCTTGGCCTTGCCCTCGACGAGGTCGACGACCACGCCGTCCTCCGCGATGACGATGCGGTCGTGCGGGACACCGGTCAGGGCGCCCAACTCGGCGTTGGCGCGCAGATGGCGCCATTCGCCGTGGACCGGCATCAGGTTCTTCGGGCGGCAGATGTTGTAGAAGTACAGAAGCTCGCCCGCGGACGCGTGGCCCGAGACATGGACCTTCGCATTGCCCTTGTGGACCACGTTCGCGCCCCAGCGGGTCAGGCCGTTGATCACGCGGTAGACCGCGTTCTCGTTGCCGGGGATCAACGACGACGCCAGGATCACCGTGTCGCCGTCGACGATGCGGATCTGGTGGTCGCGGTTGGCCATGCGCGACAGGGCCGCCATGGGCTCGCCCTGCGAGCCCGTGCAGACCAGCACGACCTCGCTGTCGGGGAGGTCGTCGAGTGTCTTCACGTCGACGACCAGACCCGGCGGAACCTTCAGGTAGCCCAGGTCCCGTGCGATGCCCATGTTGCGGACCATCGAGCGGCCGACGAAGGCGACCCGGCGGCCGTACTCATGAGCCGCGTCCAGGATCTGCTGGATGCGGTGGACGTGGCTGGCGAAGCTCGCCACGATGATCCGCTTGCGGGCGCTCGCGAAGACCTGGCGCAGGACGTTGGAGATGTCACGCTCGGGCGGGACGAAGCCGGGGACCTCCGCGTTCGTCGAGTCGGCGAGGAGGAGATCGATGCCCTCCTCGCTCAGTCGTGCGAAAGCGTGGAGGTCCGTCAGGCGGCCGTCCAGCGGGAGCTGGTCCATCTTGAAGTCGCCGGTGTGGACCACCATGCCCGCGGGCGTGCGGATGGCCACGGCGAGGGCGTCCGGGATGGAGTGGTTGACCGCGACGAACTCGCAGTCGAAGGGGCCGACACGTTCGCGGTTCCCCTCCGCCACCTCGAGGGTGTACGGGCGGATGCGGTGTTCCTGGAGCTTCGCCTCGATGAGGGCGAGGGTCAGCTTGGAGCCGATCAGCGGGATGTCCGGCTTCTCGCGCAGGAGGTAGGGGACGCCGCCGATGTGGTCCTCGTGGCCGTGCGTGAGCACGATGCCCTCGATGTCGTCGAGGCGGTCCCGTACGGACGAGAAGTCCGGCAGGATCAGGTCGATTCCGGGCTGCTCCTCCTCGGGGAAGAGCACGCCGCAGTCGACGATCAGAAGACGGCCGCCGTACTCGAAGACCGTCATGTTTCGGCCGATCTCGCCGAGACCGCCGAGCGGGGTGACCCGTAGGCCGCCTTCGGGGAGCGGCGGGGGCGGGCCGAGTTCAGGATGCGGATGACTCAAAAGACTCTCCTCACCACACGCGCCACGTACCGGTGGGCACGTGGCGCGCGTGACGTTCGTGCGTGTAGCAGTTGTCGTTGTGGGGTGCGGGCACCGGTGGCCCGCTATTCAGTTGTGAAGTCTGTGGTGGTGCCAAGTCTGGTGTTAGAGCTGTACCCCGCCCGCAGCAAGATCGATCTTGAGCTGCGCGACCTCTTCGGGCGTGCACTCCACCATGGGTGCGCGCAGAGGGCCCGCGGGCAGGCCCTGGAGGGCGAGGGCGGCCTTCGTGGTCATGACGCCCTGGGTGCGGAACATGCCGGTGTAGACCGGGAGCAGCTTCTGGTGGATCTCGGTGGCCTTCTGGACGTCGCCGGAGACGAACGCGTCGACGAGGGCGCGCAGGTCCGGAGTGACCACGTGGCCCACGACCGAGACGAAGCCGACCGCGCCCACGGAGAGCAGCGGCAGGTTCAGCATGTCGTCGCCGGAGTACCAGGCGAGCCCGGAGCGCGCGATGGCCCAGCTCGCGCGGCCGAGGTCGCCCTTGGCGTCCTTGTTGGCCACGATGCGCGGGTGCTCCGCGAGCCGGACCAGCGTCTCGGTGTTGATCGGGACGCCGCTGCGCCCGGGGATGTCGTAGAGCATGACCGGCAGCTCGGCGGCGTCGGCGACCGCCGTGAAGTGCCGGTACAGGCCCTCCTGCGGGGGCTTGTTGTAGTACGGCGTCACGATCAGCAGGCCGTGTGCGCCCACCTTCTCGGCGGCCTGGGCCAGCGCGATGCTGTGGTGGGTGTCGTTGGTCCCGACGCCGGCCACGACGTGGGCGCGGTCGCCGACCGCCTCCAGTACGGCTCGTACGAGCTCCGATTTCTCCGCGTCACTGGTGGTGGGGGACTCGCCGGTGGTGCCGTTGACGATCAGGCCGTCGTTGCCTGCGTCCACCAAGTGGGTGGCGAGCCGCTGCGCGCCGTCGAGGTCGAGTGCGCCGTCCGCCGTGAAGGGCGTGACCATGGCGGTGAGGACCCGCCCGAAGGGGGTCTGCGGAGTCGAGGTCGGAGCCATGGGTAACACGCTACTCGGTGCTCAATGCGTGGTCTGCCCTTGGGGTACGGGATAAGTCCGGACAAATGCGGAGCCCGGTACTGCCTGCTCGGGGGTTCAAGCAGTACCGGGTCCGTTTGATCAGGCTAGATGAACTTCTCCAAATGCCGCAATACGGACACCTCGCGAGGCTGACTGTACATCCGCGCCCGGCCGGGGAACGCGGGGCGCTACGGTGCCACGCGGCCGTTCGCATTGAAGGCGGCGTAGGTGAGCGGCATGAGCCTGGCCCACTCGGCCTCCATCTTCTCGCCCACCATCTCGATCTCCCGCTGCGGGAAGGACGGGACCTTCGCCAGCTCGTGCTGGGTGCGCAGGCCGAGGAAGTGCATCAGCGAGCGGGCGTTGCAGGTGGCGTACATGGAGGAGAAAAGACCGACCGGGAGGACCGCACGGGCGACCTCGCGGGCGACGCCGGCGGCGAGCATCTCCTGGTACGCCTCGTACGCCTGGCGGTACGAGTCCTCCATGACGCGGCCGACCAGTTCCTGCTGGGCCTGGGTGCCCTCCACGAAGACGTACTTTCCGGGGCGGCCCTCCTGGACGAGCTTCCGGGACTCGTCGGGCACGTAGAAGGCGGGCTGGAGCTGGCGGTACCGGCCCGATTCCTCGTTGTACGACCAGCCGACGCGGTGCCGCATGAACTCGCGGAAGACGAAGATCGGGGCGCTGATGAAGAAGGTCATCGAGTTGTGCTCGAACGGGCTGCCGTGCCGGTCGCGCATCAGGTAGTTGATCAGGCCCTTGGAGCGCTCGGGGTCCTTGCCCAGCTCGTCCAGGGACTGCTCGCCGATGGTCGAGACGCGGGCGGCGAAGAGCACGTCGGCGTCGGACGCGGTGTGCTTGACCAGCTCGACGGTGACGTCGCTGCGGAAGCTGGGCTTGAGGTCGTCGGCGGGGGTATCGGTCACGACTCGGAGGGTCCCTTCCATCACTTCTCTCGGGCGGCGCCCACTCTACGACCCGGCACTGACAACGGGGCGTTCGGTGCCGGGTCGCGACATACGCCGGCGAATTTCTGTGAATTCGGCGAAACCGGGCACCTTTTGGGGCACTCGACCGTCTGTGTAGGTGACAGTCACTCGTTCGATCCCGAGAGGAGAAGCTCCCCTCATGTTCCGTCGGCGTGAACCCGTCCCGTTCGCCTTCGTCGCCGAAGCCGACAGGTTCCGCAGCAATGTCGCTCCCCCGCCCCGTCAGCGGGCGTCCGCCGGTCAGATAGCCGGGCGCTGGCTGCTGGGACTCACCATCGTCGCCGGACTGGTGGGCGCGCTGGTTCTCGGTATGCCCGCGCTGTCCAGTCCCGCTTCCACGCCGGCTCAGCAGTCACAGGCCTCCCAGGGGCACTGACTCCATCCGGACCCCACGAGTGGTGGCCAGGAACACAGGCGGATAACCT
Source organism: Streptomyces sp. NPDC001351 (assembly GCF_042896045.1). Classification (NCBI taxonomy): domain Bacteria; kingdom Bacillati; phylum Actinomycetota; class Actinomycetes; order Kitasatosporales; family Streptomycetaceae; genus Streptomyces; species Streptomyces sp. NPDC001351. The sequence goes on from NZ_JBIAWS010000021.1 coordinate 4,500, forward strand.
CACCGGGCACAGCCCATGCATGGATTGAGTGAGGACCAGCCGTGCCCCTGCCCTTCCTGACGGCCGACCGTGCCTATGAGCCAGCGGACGACGCGCTGCCCTTCGACGACCGTGACCGCTGGCGGCGGCCCTACCGTCCCGGGCCATGGCGCGTGGGTGTGGCGGCCCTGTGGCTGCTGCTCGCCTCCTTCGTGCTGTTCGCCGCGGTCATCATCGCGTTCACCGCTTCGGCCTCCGAGGCCGGTGTGGTCTTCGGCGTCGCGCTGGCCGTCATCGCGGGTTCCCTCAGGCTGCTGCGCGTGGGTGTGTGGGTGAGTGCGCGCGGGCTGCGCCAGGTGGGCTTCTTCGGGACGCGTACGACGCCGTGGGAGCGGGTCGCCGCCCTGCGGACGGTTCAGCAGCCGGTGCGCTGGCTCGGGCTGCCGCGCACGGTCCAGGGGCAGGCCCTGATCCTCGTACGCAGTGACCGTCCGGCGCAGGACGCGCCGGTCCTGCTGACCACGCACAACGCCGACTTCGTGGCGCGCGCCGGGTCCTTCGACCGCGCTGCGGACACGATCGAGGCGTGGGCGGCGGAGAACAGGCGCGGCTGACCGAACGGCGCCGGGTGCCGGTGCGGCCCGGGGGCCGGGTCGGGCGCTGCTCGCTGAGAGGTGCCCCCCTTGTGCGGGACGGGTGCGGCCCCAGCGGCGCGACGGCCCGCAGCTACGCTTCGACGGGCCTTCCGTCGTGCAGGGCGATGGCACGTTGCATCGCCTTGCGGGCGCGTGGGGTGTCGCGGGCGTCGTGGTAGGCGACGGCGAGGCGGAACCAGCTGCGCCAGTCGTCGGGAGCCGCTTCCGTCTCGGCCTTGCGCCTGGCGAAGACCTCGTCGGCCGAGTCGCGGTCGATACGGCCGCCGGGGGTGCGCTTCAGCTCGTCGACGGGCAGGCCGCCCTCGGCGTCGAGTTCGGCGGCGAGGGCGTTGGCCTTGCGGACGAACTGGGTGTTCTTCCACAGGAACCACAGGCCGATCACCGGCAGGATCAGCACCGCCACCCCGAAGGTGACGGTGAGGACCGTGCCGGACTGGATGAGCATGACGCCGCGGCTGCCGACCAGGACGAAGTAGAAGACCAGGACGGCGGCCGTTATGGCGTAGGACAGCTTGGCTCGCATGACGGTGTCAGCCCAGGTCCAGGAAGTGTTCCAGCCCGAAGGTCAGGCCCGGGGCGGTCACCACGCGGCGGGCGCCGAGCAGGATGCCCGGCATGAAGCTGCTGTGGTGGAGCGAGTCGTGCCGGACGGTCAGCGTCTCGCCCTCTCCGCCGAGCAGGACCTCCTGGTGGGCGAGCAGGCCGCGCAGGCGGACGGAGTGCACGGGGACCCCGTCGACGGTGGCGCCGCGGGCCCCGTCCAGGGCGGTCTCCGTGGCGTCCGGCGCCGGGGCGGTGCCTGCGGCGCGGCGCGCCTCGGCGATGAGCTGGGCCGTGCGCGTGGCGGTTCCGGAGGGGGCGTCGACCTTCTTCGGGTGGTGCAGCTCGATGACCTCGACGGACTCGAAGTAGGGCGCGGCGATCTGCGCGAACTTCATCGTCAGTACGGCGCCGATGGAGAAGTTGGGCGCGATCAGCACGCCCGTCTCCGGGGAGGCGGCCAGCCAGCCGCCCAGCTGCGCGAGGCGCTCGTCGGTCCAGCCCGTCGTACCGACGACCGCGTGGATGCCGTGGCCCACGCAGTACTCGAGGTTCTCCATCACCGAGGCGGGCGTGGTCAGTTCGACGGCGACCTGGGCGCCGGTCTCCGCCAGCGTCTCCAGCTTGTCGCCGCGGCCGAGGGCGGCCACCAGCTCCATGTCCTCGGCCGCCTCGACGGCCCGTACCGCCTCCGAGCCGATCCGGCCCTTGGCACCGAGGACCGCCACGCGCAGCTTGCTCATCTTCTTGCTTCCTAGGGGGAGGACTTACCAGGGGGATTTACGCGACCGCTTCGTGCAGACGGGACGCCTGCTTGTCCTTCAGCGGGCCGATGACCGACAGCGAAGGCCGCTGTCCCAGGATGTCGCGCGCGACCGAGCGGACGTCGTCCGGGGTGACCGAGGCTATCCGGGCCAGCATGTCGTCGACGGACATCTGCTCGCCCCAGCACAGTTCGCTCTTGCCGATACGGTTCATCAGCGCGCCCGTGTCCTCCAGGCCCAGGACCGTCGAACCGCGGAGCTGGCCGATGGCGCGGCCGATCTCTTCGTCGGACAGGCCGTGCTCGGCGACGTGGTCGAGTTCGTCGCGGCAGATCTTCAGCACGCCGTGGACCTGCGAGGGCCGGCAGCCGGCGTACACGCCGAACAGGCCGCAGTCGGCGAAGCCCGAGGTGTACGAGTACACGCTGTAGGCCAGGCCGCGCTTCTCGCGGACCTCCTGGAACAGGCGGGAGGACATGCCGCCGCCGAGGGCCGTGTTCAGCACGCCGAGGGCCCAGCGGCGCTCGTCGGTGCGGGCGAGGCCCGGCATACCGAGGACGACATGTGCCTGTTCGGTCTTGCGGCCGAGCAGTTCGACGCGGCCCGCGGTGCGGATGGTGCGGCTGCCGTCGCGCGGGGCGATGGGGGCCGCCGCGTCGTTCTTGAAGGCGCCCGCCTTCTCGAAGGCCGCGCGGACCTGTCGTACGACCTTGTTGTGGTCGATGTTGCCGGCGGCCGCCACGACCAGGTGGGTGGGGTCGTAGTGCTTCTTGTAGAAGCGGCGGATGCGGTCCGCGGTGAGGGCGTTGACGGTGTCGACCGTGCCGAGGACGGGGCGGCCGAGGGGGTTGTCGCCGAACATCGTGTGCGCGAACAGGTCGTGCACACAGTCGCCCGGGTCGTCCTCGGTCATCGCGATCTCTTCGAGGATCGCGCCGCGCTCGACGTTGACGTCCTCCTCGAGTATCAGCGAGCCCGTGAGCATGTCGCAGACGACGTCGATGGCGAGGGGCAGGTCGGTGTCGAGCACGCGCGCGTAGTAGCACGTGTACTCCTTCGCCGTGAACGCGTTCATCTCGCCGCCGACCGCGTCGATGGCGGAGGAGATGTCCAGCGCGCTACGGCGGGAGGTGCCCTTGAAGAGCAGGTGCTCCAGGTAGTGCGTGGCGCCGTTCAGGGCCGGGGTCTCGTCGCGGGAGCCGACGTGCGCCCAGATGCCGAAGGTCGCGGAGCGGACCGAGGGCAGGGTCTCGGTGACGATGCGCAGACCGCCCGGGAGGGTGGTCTTGCGGACCGTGCCGATGCCGTTCTCGCCCTTGATGAGGGTTTGGGTACGGGCGACGGCCCGCGCCTCCGAGGAGGTGCGGGCCGTCGCCTCGAAGCCACGGGGCGTCACTTGTCGCCGTCGTCCTTCTTGTCGTCGTCGCCTTCTTCGCCCTCGATGACCGGGATCAGGGAGAGCTTGCCGCGGGAGTCGATCTCGGCGATCTCGACCTGGACCTTCTGGCCCACGCCGACGACGTCCTCGACGTTCTCCACGCGCTTGCCGCCCGCGAGCTTGCGGATCTGCGAGATGTGCAGCAGACCGTCCTTGCCCGGGAGCAGCGACACGAACGCACCGAAGGTCGTCGTCTTCACGACGGTGCCCAGGTAGCGCTCGCCGACCTCCGGCATGGTCGGGTTGGCGATGCCGTTGATCGTGGCGCGGGCGGCCTCGGCGGCCGGGCCGTCGGCGGCACCGATGTAGATGGTGCCGTCGTCCTCGATCGTGATCTCGGCGCCGGTGTCCTCCTGGATCTGGTTGATCATCTTGCCCTTGGGGCCGATGACCTCACCGATCTTGTCCACGGGGATCTTGACGGTGATGATCCGCGGGGCGTTCGGGGACATCTCGTCCGGGGTGTCGATCGCTTCCATCATCACGTCGAGGATGTGGAGGCGGGCGTCACGGGCCTGCTTGAGGGCCGCGGCCAGGACGGAGGCCGGGATGCCGTCCAGCTTGGTGTCCAGCTGGAGCGCGGTCACGAACTCCTTGGTGCCGGCGACCTTGAAGTCCATGTCGCCGAAGGCGTCCTCCGCACCGAGGATGTCGGTGAGGGTGACGTAGTGCGTCTCGCCCTCGATCTCCTGGGAGATGAGGCCCATGGCGATACCGGCGACGGGGGCCTTCAGCGGCACACCGGCGTTCAGCAGCGACATGGTGGAGGCGCAGACCGAGCCCATGGACGTCGAGCCGTTGGAGCTCAGCGCCTCGGAGACCTGGCGGATCGCGTAGGGGAACTCCTCGCGCGTCGGCAGGACCGGCACGAGAGCGCGCTCGGCGAGGGCGCCATGGCCGATCTCGCGGCGCTTCGGGGAGCCGACGCGGCCGGTCTCGCCGGTGGAGTACGGCGGGAAGTTGTAGTTGTGCATGTAGCGCTTGCGGGTCACCGGGGAGAGGGTGTCCAGCTGCTGCTCCATACGGAGCATGTTGAGGGTGGTGACGCCCAGGATCTGGGTCTCGCCACGCTCGAACACCGCGGAACCGTGCACGCGCGGGATGGCCTCGACCTCGGCGGCCAGGGTGCGGATGTCGGTGACACCGCGGCCGTCGATGCGCTTCTTCTCCTTGATCACGCGCTCACGGACCAGCTGCTTGGTGAGCGAGCGGTACGCGGCGGAGATCTCCTTCTCGCGGCCCTCGAACTCCGGCAGGAGCTTCTCGGCGGCAAGCGCCTTGACGCGGTCCAGCTCGGCCTCGCGCTCCTGCTTGCCGGCAATGGTCAGCGCGGAGGCGAGCTCCGGCTTGACGGCACCGGTGAGCGCCTCCAGGACGTCGTCCTGGTAGTCGAGGAAGATCGGGAACTCGCCGGTCGGCTTGGCGGCCTTCGACGCCAGGTCGGCCTGGGCCTTGCAGAGCACCTTGATGAAGGGCTTCGCGGCTTCCAGACCGGCGGCGACGACCTCCTCGGTCGGGGCCTCGGCGCCGCCCTTGACCAGCTGGATGGTCTTCTCGGTGGCCTCGGCCTCGACCATCATGATCGCGACGTCGCCGTCCTCCAGGACGCGGCCCGCGACGACCATGTCGAAGACGGCGTCCTCGAGCTCGGAGTGCGTCGGGAACGCGACCCACTGGTTGTTGATCAGCGCGACGCGGACGCCGCCGATCGGGCCGGAGAAGGGCAGACCGGCCAGCTGCGTGGACGCGGACGCGGCGTTGATCGCCACGACGTCGTACAGGTGGTCGGGGTTGAGGGCCATGATCGTGGCGACGACCTGGATCTCGTTGCGCAGGCCCTTCTTGAAGGACGGGCGCAGCGGGCGGTCGATGAGCCGACAGGTGAGGATCGCGTCCTCGGAGGGGCGGCCCTCACGGCGGAAGAAGCTGCCGGGGATCTTGCCGGCGGCGTACATCCGCTCCTCGACGTCCACCGTCAGCGGGAAGAAGTCGAGCTGGTCCTTGGGGTTCTTGGAGGCGGTGGTGGCCGACAGCACCATGGTGTCGTCGTCCAGGTACGCCACGGCGGAGCCGGCGGCCTGCTTGGCCAGGCGGCCCGTCTCGAAGCGGATGGTGCGGGTGCCGAAGGAGCCGTTGTCGATGACGGCCTCGGCGTAGTGGGTCTCGTTCTCCACTAGCGTTTTCTCCGATACTTTTCGTCTTTTGTCCTTGTCTGCCCGTGTGGCAGGAGGACCGTCACGGAGAAGCGCTCCACTGGTGCGGGCCGGTCTTCGATCGAAGCACCCGGGGCTCACTTCCCCCGGGGGCCACTACCGAGGACCGGCGGCGGCGAGGTGCGCTTCTCGCTGTGTCGTACGTCTTGCGTTGTGCTACCACACTACAAAGGGGCAGTGACACTCCGCATGTTTCCGTACGTACGGACGTTTCCGCACGTACGGCAAAGGGAGCGGTCCCGACCCTTCGGGAACCGCTCCCCCTGCACGGCGTCCTACTTGGCGCCCGCCGCACCACGGCGGATGCCGAGGCGGTCGACCAGCGTACGGAAGCGCTGGATGTCCTTCTTGGCGAGGTACTGCAGCAGGCGACGGCGCTGACCGACCAGGATCAGCAGACCACGACGGGAGTGGTGGTCGTGCTTGTGGGTCTTGAGGTGCTCGGTCAGGTCCGAGATCCGGCGCGAGAGCATGGCGACCTGGACCTCGGGGGAGCCGGTGTCGCCCTCCTTCTGGCCGAACTCGGTGATGATCTGCTTCTTCGTTGCGGCGTCGAGCGACACTCGTACTCCTCGTAGTCTTCAAAGTTGCCACCGAGTGCCCCCGGTCTTTGTCTCGGGGGAGCTTCCGTTACTCGGGAGGCGGGGATCCGCTGGGCGCGGCCTCCAGGTCCTGCAGGTGAACCTGCGGGGGCTCCGGGGGTGCGTACACAAACGGCCGTCACACAGGGTACCAGCCGGTGGGGCCGCTACTTCACGGCCATGCTCTCGATGCCCAGGACGAGATACACCCACTTGGGCTGCCCCTTGGCGGGTCCGTCGACCTTCTTGACGCCGAAGAAGACGCGGCCGTCCTGGACGACGATGTCGTTGTAGTCCGTCATCGTCATCAGATCGGCCTCCTGGGGGAGGTCGAAGTAGAGGTACGGGGTCTCCGTGCCGGTCCGCGGGTCCAGGCTGACCAGTCCCGAGGGCATGACGTGCTGGTCGGTCACGCGTACGGCGAGGAGTCTGCCGCCGCTCATCCGGACCGGGTACAGCAGGGAGCCGGGGCCGGAGTCGTACTTCTTGGTGGTCTTTCCGGTCGTCAGGTCGAAGCCGATGATCCAGTTGGAGTTGATCAGCTCGCCCGAGTCCTTGCTGCGCAGGAAGACCTGGCCGTCGCCGACGGCGATGGTCGGGCAGTCCTCGGTGTTCAGGTAGTCGTCGTACGAGCACTCGCCGACGTAGGTGCCGTTCTGGAGGCGGATGACGGCGCGGGGCTTGCCCGAGGTGCCGAGGGAGAGCATCTCGGAGATGCCGATCCCGCCGGCCTGGACGGCGAGCACGGGCGGCTCGGCGGAGGGGATGTTCAGGTCGCGGATGCCCTTCGCGGCGGCGTACGTCCACAGGACCCTGCCGGTTGCCGGGTCCACCTTGCGTGCCTTGTAGGTGGTGGCGTCCGTCGAGTCGGCGGGGGCCTTGTCGTTCCAGCACTGCTGGCGGACGAGCAGGGCGCCTCCGCCCGCCGCGCCCATGTCCTGGCAGGAGCCGGCGGAAATCGTCTCCCACGCGCGCGTGCCGTCCTTCATGCGGTACGCGTCCGTGCCGCCGCCCCAGGTGACGACGACCGTGCCGTGCACCAGGGTCACGCTCGGGGTGTCCTGCGAGTCGCCGCCCGTCGCCATGCCGTGGCCGTCGCCCAGTTCGGAGACGGGGAAGTCGGCGTCCCAGATCTCACGGCCGTCGTCGAGGTCGAAGAAGGCCACGTGGTTGCAGAAGGCGTTGCCCCGGTCGTTGGCGCGGAAGAGGACGGCCGTGCGGTGGTCGTTGGTCACGTGGCGGGTGTAGCCGCAGATCGGGCCGTCGAGGGGCAGCTTCCACTTCTCGTCGCCGGGGGCGGCGTCGGTGCCTATGCGCAGGCCGACAACCGTCTTGTTGATGCCCTTGGCGATGATCTTGTCCGTGGCCCACATGCCGGGCATCTGGTAGTGCTCGCCCGGGCTGAGGTCGTCCACGGAGAAGCGGAAGGCCATCTTTCCGGTGGGGCTCGCGGGCCTCTTCTCGACGGTCTCCCTGATGTCGAGCGGTCCCTGGCGGGTGGCCGCGCCGTTCGAGGTCTTCGCGCCGCCGGCACCCCACAGGAGCCAGCCGCCGGTGCCGAGGGCCGCGACCAGCACGAGTGCGAGCAGCGCCAGGGGCCACTTCGGGCGGCGCTTCTGCAGTGGCGGCTGTGCGGGCGGGGCGGGCTGGGCGTACATGGGAGGGGGCGGGCCGAAGCTCACGCGCGGGTCCTTTTCCTGTGGAGTTTTCCTGTGCACGGGGGCGCGGATTCCGTTGCAGTGCTCACGCCGACGCCCCACGCCCTGCGTGCAGGGTGTGGGGCGTGGAGGTGTGCAGGCGGGCGGGTCTCAGTTCCCGATGCCGCCGCGGACCTTGCCGTAGACGTCGAGGACCGCCAGGCAGACCGGGACCAGGGAGAGCAGGACCAGCGAGTCCGCGAGGTCGAGCATGCGGCCCCAGAACGGGGAGAGGCCCTTCTGCGGCACGATCAGGGCGATCGCGATCAGGAGCAGCACACCGGCCGCGACCGAGGCACCGAGCCACAGGGTCCGTACGTTGACCGGGCCGTGGTTGTTCTGGAGCAGCTGGATGATGATGTCGGCCGGCGGTGAGATCGCAAGGCCGAGGACCAGCAGGCCGAGCGTGACGACACCGGCCACGAACAGGCAGGTGACCTGGGCGGTGTAGCGGAACAGACGTGCCCGCAGCATCGCGGCGAGGCCGGTGCACAGGGCCAGCAGCTGGGCCCAGCCGCTGTCGCTGAAGCCGAGTACCGCGCCGCCCGCGCCCACGATGACGGCGGCGCAGCCACCGACCAGGCCGAGCAGCAGTTCGTGGCCGCGGCTGGTCTGGGCGACGATGCGCTGGACGTCGACGGCCTCGAGGTCGCCCTCGCGGCCCTCGCGGCGGGCCCGGGCGAGGTCCTCGGGGTTGCGGAAGCCGATCGGCAGCTTGGCGAACCGGGCCGACCAGCCGGGCAGGAAGCCGACGACCGCCAGGGCGACCACCGAGGTACCCGCGGCGATCTCCCGCGGCGCCGCATCCGTGAGCACACCGCAGAACACGGCGAGCGTGCCGATCGCGGAGGCCAGCGCGGCGGCCACGAACGGGGCGTCGCCCTGCGGCAGCAGCATGATCAGTACGACGGAGAGCAGCAGTACGGCGACGCAGCCGACGAGGAACTGGAGCCTTCCGGGGCCTTCGTGCGCGCCCTGCGCGAGGACGCCGGAGCCCGCGATGAGCGCGTGCGGCAGCGCCGAGATGCCGAGCGCGACGGCGGAGCCCCGGTCGTCGTACACCCGGGCCCGTACACCGGCGAGTGCCGTCAGGCCGAGCGCGGTCACGCCGGCGAGGATGCCCTGCAGGCCGTGCATGTCGTGCCGGATCGGGTCCGCGAACCAGAAGACGAAGCCGAGCATGACCAGCAGCAGCGAACCGGCGACGAGACCGGCCACCCGCATCAGGTTGTCGTTCCAGCTGCGGATGTCCTGCTTGACCGCGGCGGCGATGGCGTCCACGACGTCGTCGTGGACGGCCGGCGGCAGGGAGTCGGCGAAGGTCCGCAGCAGCAGCACCTCGCCGTCCCTGACCCGGTGCTCCAGCAACGATCGGCTCGCGTCGAGCACCTGACCCTCGCGGGTCACCAGGTGATAACCGGCGAGACTGGTGTCCGACTGGGCCAGGCCCGAGAGCCTGATGATCTCAGGAAAGAGGTCCTGGATCGGCAGGTCCTCCGGCAGCGCGACATCGACTCGGCTGTCCGGCGCTGCGATGGTGATTCGGCAGAAACCTGTCGAAGTCCCCGTGCTCACCTGGTGTTCCCCCTGTTGGACAAGGCTGCTTCATGCAGTTCGTACGACGCGAAGCGCCACCCTATCCCTAGCCGTACGGGGTGTTGGGGCTGCCTCCCTCAATTCTCCCCTTACCCCCTCCGCATCTCCATCCTCCTGGCTCTCCTGCGGTCCGAGGGCATCAGTAGGATCGACGCCAACGCGAACGACGCCTACGCGAACGGGAACACGTCGCGGTACACGGGGGCGTCGATGCCAGGACGTTTCAATCACGAAGGATGAGTGCATCGGTGAGCGTCGTCATCATCAAACGGCCACCGCGGATACCACCCCCGGTGGTACCGGACGGCGAGGTCAAACTGGAGACGCCCCCCGAGATCCCTCGTGAGGGCGACGAGAGCATGCTGATGAACCTGCTGCCCATGATGGGCATGCTGGGTTCCGTCGGCTTCTTCTTCATGCCCAACCTCCCCCCTTACATGAGGGTGGTCGGCGGGCTGATGCTCGCCTCGACGCTGGCCATGGCCATCGCGCAGTTCGCCAAGTCCCGGCAGGGCGGCGGCGCCGGGATGGCGCAGGACCGTCGTGACTACTTCCGCTATCTGGAGCAGGTCCGCAAGGACGTGCACAAGACGGCCGAACTGCAGCGGCGCAGCCAGCTCTTCCAGCACCCGGACCCGGAGCAGCTGTGGGCGGTGGCGGCCGACGGCAAACGCCTGTGGGAGCGGCGCCCGACCGACGCGGACTTCGCCTCGGTACGGATCGGCCGCGGCGTCCAGCAGCTGAACACGCCGCTCGTCGCCCCGGACACGGCGCCCAAGGAGGAGCTGGAGCCGCTGACCGCGGCGGCCATGAAGGCGTTCCTCGACGCCCACGGCAGCCTGCACGACCTGCCGGTCTCCATCTCGCTGCGCGCCTTCTACCACGTGACGATCTGCGGCGACACGGACACGGTCTACGGCAACGCCCGCGCGACCATTTCCCAGTTGGCGACGCTGCACTCGCCGGAAGACCTGATGGTCGCCGTGGTGGCACACCCGTCCGCGGCGGCGGACTGGGACTGGATCAAGTGGCTGCCGCACAGCCAGCACCCGAAGGCCAAGGACGGGGCGGGCTCGGCCCGGCTCCTCTTCGACGACCTCGGGGAGCTGGAGGAGGCGCTGGCGGGCCAGTTGGACGACCGGCCCCGCTGGAACCGTGAGGCGACCCCCGTCTACGACCAGCCGCATCTGATCGTGGTCCTCGACGGCGGCACCGTGCCGCCGGACTCCGAACTCGCCAGTTCCGAAGGGCTCCAGGGCGTCACCTTCCTGGAGATCGCCCCGGGCGAGCTGGAGGAGGAGCTGCGCGCCGGTCTGACGGCGTATGTGAAGCCGGAGCGGATGCAGCTGTTCGTCGGCCACGAGTCGGCGTACACCGGCAAGCCCGATGTGCTGAACCCGGAGCAGGCCGAGTCCCTGGCGCGGCAGCTGGCGCCCTTCCGGGTCGGTTCCGCGGAGGAGGGCGAACCCCTGCTCTCCAACCTGGACTTCACCGACCTGATGGGCATCGGCGACGCGGGCACCGTCGAGGTCTCCCGCACCTGGCGGCCGCGCACGCTGCACGAGCGGCTGCGGGTGCCGATCGGTGTCGGCGAGAACGGCGAGCCGGTCATGCTGGACCTCAAGGAGGCCTCGCAGGAGGGCATGGGCCCGCACGGCCTGTGCGTCGGCGCGACCGGCTCCGGCAAGTCCGAGGTGCTGCGCACGCTGGTGCTCGGTCTCGCGGTGACGCACTCCTCGGAGACCCTGAACTTCATCCTCGCGGACTTCAAGGGCGGCGCGACCTTCGCGGGTATGGCGGACATGCCGCACACCGCGGCCGTCATCACCAACCTCGCGGACGACCTCACCCTCGTCGACCGCATGCGCGACTCGATCATGGGTGAGACGCAGCGCCGCCAGGAGCTGCTGCGCTCGGCCGGCAACTACGCCAACCTGCACGACTACGAGAAGGCCCGGGCCGCCGGCGCCGCCCTCGAACCGATGGCGTCGCTGGTGATCGTGCTCGACGAGTTCTCCGAACTCCTCACCGCCAAGCCCGACTTCATCGACATGTTCATCCAGATCGGCCGTATCGGCCGTTCGCTGGGCATCCACCTGCTGCTGGCCTCGCAGCGCCTGGAGGAGGGCAAGCTGCGCGGCCTGGACACCTACCTCTCGTACCGGATCGGTCTGCGGACCTTCTCCGCCGCCGAGTCGCGTACGGCGATCGGTGTCCCGGACGCCTACCACCTGCCGTCGATCCCCGGTTCCGGTTATCTGCGCTACGACACCGACACCATGGTCCGCTTCAAGGCGGCGTACGTGTCGGGGCCGTACCACGGCGAGGGTCCCTCCCGGGTGCACCGCTCGACGCAGCTGCGGCCCGCGCTGTTCACGGCGGAGCATGTGGCGCTGCCCCCGCAGCCGGTGGTCGAGGAGCCGGAGCCCGACAACCGGGTGGACGACGCGCTCGCCGACACCGTCCTGGACGTCCTCGTCAGCCGGATGGTCAACCAGGGACCGCCCGCCCACCAGGTGTGGCTGCCGCCGCTGGAGGAGGCGCCCTCGCTGGAGCAGCTCCTGCCCCAGCTCGCCGTCCACCCGGAGCGCGGCCTGACCGCGCCCGACTACACGGCGCTGGGCCGGCTCAATGTGCCGGTCGGCCTGGTGGACAAGCCGTTCGAGCAGCGGCGCGACGTGCTGTACCGGGACTTCTCCGGCGGTGCGGGCCACGGTCTGTTCGTGGGCGGTCCGCAGTCCGGCAAGTCGACGCTGCTGCGTTCGCTGATCTCCTCGTTCGCGCTCACCCACACTCCGTCCGAAGTGCAGTTCTACTGCCTGGACTTCGGCGGTGGCACTCTGATCGCGATGGAGGACCTGGCGCACGTCGGCGGGGTCGCCAACCGTCTCGACGCCGAGAAGGTGCGCCGTACGGTCAGCGAGGTCGAGGGGATCCTCAACGCACGCGAGGAGTACTTCCGCGCGAACAACGTCGACTCGATCCAGACCTACCGGCAGCGCCGGGCCGCGGGCCATCTGCCCGACCAGATCTGGGGTGACGTCTTCCTCGTCATCGACGGCTGGGCCACCTTCAAGACGGACTACGAGCTGCTGGAGTCCACCGTCACGGAGATCGCGACGCGCGGTCTCGGCTTCGGTGTGCACGTGATCCTGACCGCGAGCCGCTACACCGAGGTGCGGCCCGCGCTCAAGGACATGCTGCAGAACCGCATCGAGCTCAGGCTCGGTGACCCGACGGAGTCCGAGGTCGACCGCAAGATCGCGCAGAACGTCCCGGCGGCGGTACCGGGCCGCGGTCTGACGCAGGACAAGCTGCACTTCATGACCGCTCTGCCCCGGGTCGACGGCTCCTCGGCGACCGAGGACCTGTCCGAGGCGACGTCGATCCTCATCCGCGGCATCAACGACAACTGGCAGGGCAACCACGCCCCGGCCGTACGACTGCTGCCCACCATGCTGCCGTCGGACCGGCTGCCCAAGGGGTTCGAACACCCGGACCGCGGTGTCGCCATCGGCATCGACGAGTCCTCGCTCGCGCCGGTCTTCGTCGACTTCGAGACCGACCCGCTGTTCATCGTGTTCGGTGAGAGCGAGTCCGGTAAGTCCGCGATGCTGAGGCTGCTCATCAAGCAGATCACCGAGCGCTACACGCCGGACCAGGCGAAGATCGTCATGGGTGACTACCGGCGTGCGCACCTGGAGGGCGTGCCCGACTCGCATCTGTCGCGGTACTGCGCCTCGGCGCCCGCCCTGACGGAGACGCTGGAGGGCCTCGCCGGTTCGATGCACCGGCGTATGCCGGGCCCGGACGTCACGCCCGAGCAGTTGCGCAACCGCTCCTGGTACAGCAGCCCGGACGCCTTCGTCATCGTCGACGACTACGACCTGGTGGCGACCGGCGTGAACCCGCTGGCCCCGCTCCTGGAGTACCTGCCGTTCGCCCGTGACGTCGGTCTGCGCATCATCATCGCGCGCTCCTCGGGCGGCGCCAGCAGGTCGCTGTACGAGCCCGTGATGCAGCGGATGCGCGAACTCGGCGCCCAGGGTCTGGTGCTGTCCGGCGACCGGTCGGAGGGTGCGCTGCTCGGCAACATCACCGCATCCCAACTGCCGCCCGGACGCGGGTACTTCCACACGCGGCGACGCGGTGGACAGCTGATTCAGACGGGCTGGCTGCCGGCCCGGTTCTGAGGCTCCGGTTGCGGCTGTGGCTGCAGGAGGGGGCGGTACCCGCGCGGGTGCCGCCCCCTCCTGCGTTGTCAGTGCGGGCCGCTATGGTGGCGTTGCAGGAGAGAACTTGAACGGACGAGCCACGGGGGGCAGTTGTGCCGTCGGACCAGATGGATTCCGATCCCGAGGTCCTCAAGACCGAGGGCTTCACCATGTACTCGGTCGGCCAGGACTTCTCGAAGGCCGTGACCGCGCTGCAGAACGGGCTGACCGCGCTGGAACAGGGCGACACCCCGCCGTGGGGCGACGACGACATCGGCGAGAAGTTCGGTGTCGCCTACGAGGGTCTGCGCGACGGCATGTACCAGTCGATGGGCAGCCTGGCGGAGCGGCTGGCGGGCATGGGCGTCGCCTTCACCAAGATGGGCGTGGCCCACGAACAGAACGAGGCCGAGCAGGTCGACATCTGGCGGAAGACGACCGCCGAGTTCGACGGTCAGGTGAAGCTGCCGCCCGGGGTATCACAGACCATGGTCGTCAAGACGCAAAACACCTGATCCGCGGCGGATGCGTGGTGCCCGCACGTAGGCTGAGACGCGTACGTGGTTCACATGTCAGGAAGAGGCCCCGCACCATGGCGGAGACGGCAGAACAGATCAAGGCGCGCAAGGAGCGGGAGCGGGACGAGCTGTACGCCCTCGACATCTCCGGCGTGGAGTGGCACAGCGCGCCCGGTACCGAGGAGCACGAGGAGCGGGTCGAGATCGCGTACCTGCCCGAGGGCGCCGTGGCCATGCGGTCGTCCCTCGATCCCGACACGGTGCTGCGGTACACCGAGGCGGAGTGGCGGGCGTTCGTGCTGGGCGCGCGGGACGGGGAGTTCGACCTGGAGCCCGCCCCGCACAACGGCGGGGTTTCGGCCGAATAGGCACTGCGGCCCCGCACCCCCGAGGGTCGGGGCCGAGCACGGCGCCGCCGGTGGATGCGGTGATCAGTACAGCGAGAAACCGCCGCTGTGACGGCCCTGGTTCTTCTTGCCGGTGGGTGACGACTGGCCCTCCGCCTCCGACCTCCTCGGCTCGGACGGGTCACCGGGCCGGCTTGCGCCGGTCAGCGGCTCACCGTGTCTGACCTGGTCGCGTTCCTCCTCGGAGAGCGACTCCCACTGGCCGCGCAGGGATGCCATGCCGCCGCCCAGGGCGTGGGCCACCGCGGGGTCGTCGAGGGCGTCGCGCAGGGGCAGACGGCCGGAGAGCAGCTTCTTCGCCGCGTCCTGGAGGTCCTTTCCGACGCCGTCGTTCTCGGACAGCTTGCGCAGCGCGGAGTTCAGGGAACGTATCTGCTCCGGTTCGAGTGCCTCGTCCAGCACGCCTCGCTCCGGCGAAGAGCCGGACGGGGTCGGTGAGTTCTCGGGCCGCATGGTCATGTCGCTCCGCTTCTCTCGCCGGCGTCGTCTCTCGGACGTCCTCGGGCACCGGCAGTATCTCGCGTCACGGGCGGGTGTCATGCGGGCGGCCGCACGACCCGGACATCGGCGACTGCAGCTCCCCCGAGGCCGAGTACAAGACGGCCCACAAGCTGCCCGGCAACTACCTGAAACGCGCCGAACACACCGTCAGGATCTGCACAGGACCTGCGATGGATTTGTGACAGCAGCCCTCTGAAGTTGTCCACGAGTGATTCCGTAAGCTTTGCCAACGGCTGTACTTCTGTGTGACTTCCCTTGACCGATGAGGGAGTTGTACGGCCGTGTCATCTGACGGGGGGACTTTCTGCTGTGTCCATGATGCTGCCGAACGAGCTCGAATGGGTTCTCGAGATGCTCGGCTACAACTGGCCGACGGCAGACGAGGACAAGCTGAAGGACTGCGCCAAGCTGTGGCGGAAGTTCGGCGACGACGTCACCGAACTGCACACCAAGGCGAACACCAGCGCCCGCCAGGTGGTGGCCCACAACGCCGGTGAGTCGATCGACGCGTTCACCAAGACGTACGCCAAGTTCGACGGCGGGGGCGGTGGCGGGTACCTCCAGAACGCCGCCCAGGCCGCGTACATCATCGCGACCGTACTGGAGGCGTGCGCCTACCTCGTCGAGTTCGCGAAATGGGCGGTCATCGCCCAACTCATCGCTCTGGCCATCGAGATCGCCGCGGCCCAGGCCGCCGCGCCCTTCACCTTCGGTCTGTCCGAGGTCGGCGCGCTGGGCGCGACCCAGGCCGCCCGGCTGATCGTGCGCCGGCTCCTCAAGGAGCTCAAGGACGCGCTGCTCGAGGCGATCGTCGAGGCGATGAAGGAGCCCGCGATCTCGATGATCGAGGCGATCATCACCGACCTGATCCGCCAGACGGTGAACGTCGGCTTCGGCGCCCAGGAGGGCTACGACCTCGCCACCACCGCCAAGCAGGGCGCCAACGCCGGCTGGGACGCCATCAAGCAGACCCCGCAGACCCTTGCCGAGGGTGTGCGGGACAGCCTGGGCGAGAAGGCGGGGCATCGGGCCCACCATGCGATCGACAGCCGGATCGACGGGCATGGGTCGCCGGGGAGCGACGGCGGGCACGGGGAGGAGGGCGAGGGCTCCAACTCGCCGGAGAACTCTGGCAGTTCAGACAGTTCAGATAGTTCACATGCTTCCGGCAGTGATGGGGATGCGGACTCGTCTTCCGGCTCCGGTTCGGGTTCCGACTCCGGCTCGCGCTCCGACGGCTCCGATTCCTCGGTGGCGGGCTCCTCCACGTCGACGCATTCGAGCAGCGATGTGGGCTCGCACATAGGTGGCGGGATATCCGCCGACACCGGCGGCAACAACATCGGCGGGCTGGAGGTGGGTGCCGGCCCGGGCTCCGACTCGGGATCGGACTCCGGGGCCGGGTCCGGGTCCGGGTCCGATTCAGGGACCGGCCCCGAGGGCGCGGGCCCGACACTCTCCCACTCGGGTCCGACCCTGTCCGACTTCGACGACCCGTCGCCCGGCGGGGCGCACTCCGGTGGCCCCGACACCGGGGGGTCGTCCGACGGTCCGGTTTCCACCGGCGGCCCGTCCCACTCCGGCGGCGGCTCTTCCGTGTCCGGTCTGTCGTCGCCGTCGGTGCACACCGTGCCGGCCTCCGCTTCGTCCGGGGGGACGTCGGCGCCGACGGGCGGCCACGGCTCGATCGGAACGTCGATCGACAGCTTGGCCGCGACCGCGCCCACGCACACCAACGCGGCGCCCACTTCTGCGCCTTCGCCGGGCGATACGTCGTCGGGGGGCGCCGGTGGCGGCCGTGCGGACGGTGGACCGGCGGGCATGCCGGCCTCGCCCGTGGCGCCTTCTGTGGGGGGCGCTGCGGGTGGTGCGCATCAGGGCGGGGGTACGTCGTCGTCCGGCGGCGCAGGCCCGTCCGGGTCGAGCCCGAGCAGCCCAGCGCCCAACTCCGGTACGGCAAAGAGCAGTTCGGCAGGCACTGCCTCACCCACGGGGTCGGGGCCCGCATCCACGCCGAGTCCCACTCCGTCCACGGCGCCTCGGAGCGCTCCGGCCTCCACGCCCACGCCTACGCCTACGCCCACGGCTTCGGCGGACGGCCGGGTGGCCGGCACGGCGGGGGTCGGGCTTTCGGGCCCGGGGAACGGCCGCCTCTCCGGCACGGCGAGTGCCGGAGTCCCGGGTGCCGGGGACGGGCGTGCGTCCGGCACCCCGGACGGTCGTACCTCCGGCACACCGGACGGGCGGATACCGGGCCAGCGCACGCCGCCCGGGAGTACGACGCCGGGTGACGGTACGAGGCCGGGCGACGGCACCACGTCCCGCAACAACCCCGGTGACGGTACGACGCCCCGCCAGACGCCCGGTACGAGGCCGGGGGACGGCGCCACGCCTCGGGGCAGCACCCCGGGCGACGGCACCACTCCGCGCAGCACGTCACCGGGCGACGGCACCGTGCCCCGTGGCACCACGGACCCGACCGGCAGCACTCGTACCAACACCCCGGGGCAGACGCCGGGCACGAGCACCTCGAACCCGAGCTCATCACCGTCGCCGTCCCCCAGTACCTCGTCGACGTCCACCGGCACCTCCACGACGGCGCCCTCCACCTCGACCGGCACGGGTTCCGGATCCGGTTCCCACTCCAACTCCGACTCCGGTTCCGGCACGGGCTCGAACCCCTCGGCGTCGGGCAGCCGTACCCCCAACTCCTCGAACTCCAACCAGCCCGGCCCCGCCGCGCAGGGCACGCCCGGCAGCACCGGCACCACTCCTCCCGGCAGACCGCCCCAGGAGCCGTCGGGCGGCTCGCCCAACGGTCCGCAGCAGCCGGCCGCGCAGTCCAACGCACCGGCGCAGAACACCCCGCCCGGCAACCCGCAGCAACAACAGCACCAGCAGCAAGTGACCCCGGTCCCGGTCCACACCGTCATCCGGACCCCGGGTACCGCCGCCTCGCCGTCGCACGCGACGGGCTCCGCCTCGCCGCAGGCGCCGGGTTCTCCGCAGGCAACCCCGGGAAACCCGAACCACCAGCAGCACCCGCAGCAGGACAGCCTCCAGGACATCCGTTCCGACCTGGACCACTACCCGGGCGGCCTGACCGATCCCGACCCCGCCGACCAGCAGGCGCTGGACAACGCCGTCCCGCGCAACGAGGACGGCACCCCGCAGCGCTTCCCCGACCCCTTCGAGGGCAACTGGTCCCAGCTCCAGAACGACGGCGGCGTCCACGTCCCCGGCCGCAGCAACAACTGCGCCGACTGCTCCCGTTCGTTCCTGGAGACCTGGTACGGAAACCCGCAGGTCTCGGCGCCGCGCACCCTCGACACCGACGCGAACGGCAAGCCGGACCACTGGTCGCCCGAGGACAACGCGAACGACAACCAGATCCGCTGGACCGGCGCCGCCCACACCTACGCCGGTCCCGGCGGCGACCCCAACACCGCCAGCAACATCGCCGACACCCTCCAGCAGGCCGGTCCCGGCTCGGCAGCCATCGTCCAGGTCGACTGGCCCGGCGGAGGCGGCCACGCCTTCAACGTGGTCAACCACAACGGCAACATCGTCTGGGTCGACACCCAGAGCGGCCAGGTCAGCAGCCAGCCCCTGCACATCGATCAGGCGGCGCACGTGTGGCACATCCCGCTGGACGCCGACCGCAACCCGATCGACACCAGCCAGCCGCAGACGAACGGCTCGGAGAGCCAGAGCGGCGAGTCGCAGAACGAGAACGGCGACGGCTCCCAGCCGGACAGCGCCGCCCAGAACAACGGGCAGCCGGAAAACGGCCAGGACCCGCAGAACGAGGTCACGGCCGACCCTCCGAAGCAGGACGACGACACCGACACGGGAACCGACGCCCCCGCGGCGGCGGACCAGGCCTCCTCGGCCGACGCCGACCCCGCCCAGCCGTCGACGGCCGACCCGAACACCTCGTCGCCGGACCCGACGAACACCGAGCCCGGCGACGAGCACGGCCGCCCCCGGAGCGAGACACCGAGCACCCCGGACCAGCAGGCGCACCCGAGCGAGGCGGCGCATACCGACGAGCGGGACCACACTCCCCGCAAGGACGAAGAGCAGCCGACCGCGACGACCGAAGCTTCGTCCCGGCCCGACACCGCTGAGGAGCAGCGGCCACCCGCGCACACCACGTCCGACGCCACCGACAACGGCTCGCCGGACAAGACCACCACCCCCGCCCGAACCGATCCGGCCACCCCGAACGACCCCACCACGGACCGGCACACACCTCACCGGACCACCGCGCCTTCGGACCCGCGTAGCACCGACCCGCGCACCACCGACCCGCGCACCTCGGATCCCCGTGCCCAGGACCCGCGGGCGTCCGACCCTCACAGCCCGGATCCCCGCGCGCACGATCCCCGCGCGTCCGATCCCCGCGCGTCCGATCCCCGTACGTCCGATCCCCGTACGTCCGATCCCCGTACGTCCGATCCACGCGTCCAGGACCCGCGCACCTCGGACCCGCAGACGAATACCCCGCCACGGAAAAGCCCGGAGACCGACGAGCGGTCCGACGGACGGCGCCGGGACAACGAGCCGATACCGGACCGGGAACACCCCGATCACGCCGAAGACCCGCGGCCGGCGGCACCGGACGCGGGCCGGCCCGACAGCTCGGACCACACTCGTCCCGAGGGCCCGGACCAGTCCCCTGCCGACGACCACCGCGACCACCGCGACCACCGCGACCACCGCGACCGCCCCGGCAACATGACCAAGGACTCCGTGGTTCCCCCGCGCGAGAGCCCGCCGGACGGCAGGAGCGCCGATGCGGCCCACTACGTCAAGGATTCCGTCAACGGGAAGAAGCCGCTGTACGGCGGCATCGCCGCCGAGCAGTCGGCGCAGCCGTCCAGGCCCGCGCACCCGGAACACCCGTCCGGTCCGGCGGAGCCCGCAGGCGACGGTTCGGGCGACCCGGACCAGCGCAGGCAGCGTGATCTGGACATGCTCGCGCGGGCCAATTCGAACGACCCGAAGGACAGGGACTGGTTCGAGAAGTACTACCACCCGAGGAGCGGCTACCGCCGGAGCGTGACCGCACCCGCCGAGGACGGCCGTCCCGTCCCGCAGTTGCATCCCACGAACGATCCGAACGCTCCCTGGATGCTGGCCAAGGACGCACCGGAAGCCGATCCGGAGTCGTACATCGACGGGGGCGCGGATTCGGGTGAGCGGCACACGGAGATCTCCGACGACAACCTGAAGCGGCTCGACCGGGCCGCCAAGGAACGTCAGGATGCGATCGACGCCGACAACCAGCCGCACAAGGACCGCAAGGCGGCCAAGGACGCCTACGAGGCGAACAAGACCCCGGAGAACCTGAAGAAATTCGAGGAAGCCGACGCGAGGCACAGTCCTCTGCACGGGAAGATGACGCGGGCCAGTGAGGAGTATGGCGAGGCCGTCGCCGAGCACCACGTGATGCCCCGGCACTTCCCGGACTACGACCGCGTCGACGACCGGGCCATGGGAAACAACCGGTTCGACCAGATCTACCGGGACCCGAACACCGACCCGCCCCACTTCGTCGTCGTGGAGGCCAAGGGCTCCCTGACCGCCGATCTCGGCGAACGGCGGGGGCTCGCGCCGGAGACCGGCTCCGACCAGTCCGTTTCACCGGACGATCCGGGCCAGGACCAAGGCGACGGCGCGCGGAACGACGACGGCCAGGACAGCCAGAACGCTCCGGGTCCCGGTGTGCCGAGGGTCCGGCAGGGCACTCGCGCGTACTTTGAGACGATCCTGCACGAGATGGATGCGCGCGCACGCCGGAACCTGGACACGGCCCAGACCGACGCCGATTTGGATGCCGCCAGAGCGGAGCGGCAACTGGCACGCGACCTCAGGAAGGCGCTGGAAGCGGACCCGTCGCGGGTGAAGTACATACTCGTCAAGGGCCACTCCTCCGGGGGCGAGCACCAGGGTTACGAGATGAAGCAGTTCGACATCAGAACGGAAGAAGAGAAGGCACGCGATGCAGATTCCGCGACATGATTTCCCGACGCGAAACATGGCGAGGATCCTCCCGACTCTCACCGACGACTTCTGGGAGGACGTCGACGGACTGCAGAACCAGCCCTCGTGGTTCTCGAACGTTCTGGCAGACGCCATCGGGCTGCTCGGCCGGCACTGCGTCCTGGACCCGGAGTCCGACAAGCTCGAGACCTGGGAGGCCTGCGTCACCGCCATGCAGGTCGGCTCCGCCCTCTTCGTGTCGGCGCAGGCCCCGGCCGGCACCACCTTCGAGTACCGCATCGGTCACGAGATGCGGACCGTCCGCGCCGGCGCCCTGCCCCGCGCTCACGCCGGCAACTGGCTCAATGCCTTCTGGCTTGCCTGTGTCTGCCGTGAGAAGAAGCGGATGACCGAGCTGTGCCAGTTCCCCGTCTCGCGTCTTCGGCAGGCCGACGGGGTTCTCGACGAGTACGTCTACGACTGGGTGGAAGCGCTCCAGGCCTATTGGCTCAAGCGCCCGGAGTTCGGCGACAAACTGGTGGCCGCGGTGGAAAAAACGGATCCCGCCGCACTACGGCACGCGCCGCGCGACGGCGTACTGCAGATCATGTATCCGCCGATGAACCTCCTGACCCAGCTGGTGCGCGGTGACCAGGAGAGGTTCAACGCCGAGCTGGCCAAGGCCGTGGAGTGGCACAAGGAGTACTGGACCCGCGACGAGGACCGGGCACTGACCACCGAGGGCCTGGTGGCCCTGGGCCCGCTGGCCGTGTCCAGCCTCGCCGTCCAGACCGGCTTCACCATCACCGTCGAGTCCGAGTACCTGCCGAAACATCTCCTCGAAGGTGCCTGGGTCAACGAGTTCCCCACCTGATCGCAGCCGCCCCCGCCCCCAGGCGACAGACGAAGGAAGCCATGACCTCGGACACCCCGCCCCCGGCACCACAGACCCCGCCCACCACCCCGGACCAGGCCCTCGAGATCGTCCGCGCGCGTTACGCCGATCCCAAGCTGCCCGACGGCACCCCCGCCGAGCTGCGGGTCCACGAGTTCGACATCGGCTACCTCGTGTACGCGGTGTTCCCGCCCACCACCGACGCGGCCGGCCGGCCCCGGCCCGCCCCGCCCGGCGGAGCCAAGATCGTGGTCTCGAAGGAGACCGGCGAGAGCGTGACCGTCCCCAACTTCCCGACCGAGCAGGCGATCGCGCTGTACCGGCAGAACCTCGGTCGCAACTCCTAGCCTTTCGTCCACCACTCCGGCACCCGCGAGGTCCCCCACCGATGACCGCCCCGACCAACGGCTACGCACCCCATCCCTACCTGGGCGGACGCACCGCCGTACTGCGTGCGCTCGCCGCCTGGCGGTCGGACCGGCCGGATGCACCCCGGGTGATCATCCTCACCGGCAGCCCGGGCAGCGGGCGTTCGCACCTGCTGACCGGCTTCCTGATGCTGTGCGACCCGGAGTTCCGCGGGCGGCTGCCGCTGGCGGACCTCGACCCGTCGACCGTGCCGCCCGACCTCCCCGCCCCGGCCGTGCCGAGCGCGGCAGGGCTGACCGCGGCGCAGCTCGGCTGGCTCATCGCGGACCACTACGGCCTCCGGGCCGGCCGCCTCGAAGAGGTCTACGCCGCGCTCGGCGCCCTCGGCCGGACCGAGACCGTGGTTGTGCCCGATGTCGACCGGGCGGGTCCGGTGCGTACGACGGGCGAGCCGGCCCGCGTCGTACGGGAGGTGCTGAGGCCGCTCGCCGCCACCGCGAACGTGCGGCTGCTCGCGGACGTACCGCGCGAGCTCGTCACCGAGCTCGGAGGTGAACTCCCGCCCGGCACGGTGCAGATCATCGATCTCGACGACCCGCAGTGGGCCGACCCGCGCGGTCTGGTGCTGCAGGCGTACGCGCTGCTCAGACCGGAGTCCGGCGCCCCGGAGCCGCCCTTCGCCTCGGATGCTGCGGCGAGGCGGACCCTGGCCGAGGCGATCGGACGCCGGGCCGGAACGAGCCCCCTCACCGTGCAGCTCGCCGTCCGGAGCCTCCTGACGAGTCCGCGCTCGGCCGCCCCGTACGACGAAACTCTCCTGCCCTCGTCGGTCGGCGAGGCACTTGACCTGCACGCCCGCCGCCTCGGAGCGGACCCGCGGACCCTGCGTCAGCTCCTGACGCCGCTGGCCCTCGCGGAGGGCGACGGTCTACCCGTCGCCCTCTGGACACGGCTCGTCAACGCCCTTGCGGGCAAGGACATGAGCGGCCCCCTCGCGGACAGCGATGCGCTCGCAGGACCGTTCGTCGAGTCGCATCGGCCGGACGGGAACGGCAGCGCGCGTACGCTGCTGCGGCTGCTGCATCCGGCCATCGGAGACGAGATCCGCGCCGGCCTGCCGAACGTCCGTGCCGCCCAGACACAGATCGCGATGGCGCTGCTGGAGGCCGTGCCGGACCAGGACTGGAGCAGGGCCGACCCGTATGTACGGGACCACATCGCGGGCCACACCCTGGAGGCGGGCCTGCTGCCCCAACTCCTCACGGACCCCGGGCTGTTCGTCCACGCCGCTCCGGTGCCGCTGCGGGCCGCCGTCGAGGCGGTACCGGCCGAGGAACTGGGTGCACCGGCCCGGACGTATCTGCGTACGGCGGCCCTGCTCACCCGTACCCAGGTGCCTGCGCTCCAGCGTGCCGCCCTGCTGGAGACGGCGTTCGTCGAGGACGGCCTGCCCGAGTACGCCGACGCCATCCACGGGCGGCTCGGCCTCGACCTGCCCTGGCAGACCCTGTGGAGCCTGTCCGCGCCCGGCATCAGTGCGGTGAGCGTCGGCCGTCTGCCCCGCCCGGAAGGACCGGACGCTCCCGTCGCCGTGCTCGCCGCCCCGACGGGCACGCTCATCCACGGCCTCGTAGACCCGGACGATCCGGGCGAGACCGACCCCGCACAGGTCCTGACCCTCTCCGAGGAGGCGCGGGCCGCCGCTCCGCTGGTTCTGAGCCGGGGCGCCGACTACCTCCGGGTCTGGGACCGGGCGACGGAGGACATCATGGCCACGCTGGTCTCCGGCACACCCATCACCGCGGCCGACCTCTCCCCCGACGGCATCCTCGTCGTCGCGACGGAGCGCGCGGCGAAGGCTCTGCGGATCACCGGACAGCATCGCGGACGCACGTCGTCCGTCTGAGAGCCGCATCGAGGCTTCCCGAACAAGACAACACCCTTCACGCAGCCCGCTCCTGCTCCACCGTCCCCCTCCTGATCTCACTGATAACTTGCTGCTTCTGCCAGTCAACTCCATTGAGTCCACGGGGAACCATGAGCCAGCCGCCCTTCCAGCCGCCGCCGCAGCCGCCGCAGCCACCTCAGCCACCTCAGAACCACCCGAACCCCTACGCCCAGCCCGTCCCTCCGCAGCAGCAGCCGGGGTTCGGGCCGCCGGCTCCTCCGCCCGGGCAGCCCCCGATGTACGCCGGACCGCAGCCCGTCCCTCAGGGGCAGCCGCCGATGTACCCGATGCAGCCGACACCGCCGTTCCAGGCGCCGCCCTTCGGGCAGCGGCCGAACGCGGGCGGTAATGCCGTCGGCGCGGTGTTCCTCGGGTTGTTGGTCTCCTTCGTCGTGTCGGCGCTCTACACCGGCCTCATCCTGGCGACCTACAAGGACATCACGTCCACCGCCGTGGCCAACGCCCTCTCCTTGGGCCATGCACTTCTCAATGGCGCGATTGTCGGCGCACTGGTCGGCAAGGTGGGGCGCGGCAGCAACGGTGCCCGGATCGGCGGAGCCGTCATCGCCGCGCTCGGCGCCTTCTTCGGCGACACCAACGCCCTCCCGCTCGTCATCGCCAAGGAACAGGGACTCATGGCACTCAGGGACATGCTGGAGTACAACCCGTTCCTCCCGGCCAAGGCCTGGTGGCACAGCGATGCCACCGGTGGAGTCGACTGGTTCTCCCTGCTCAGCCTCGTCCTCGCCGCAGGCGCCGCCTGGGGCGTCGCGTACCTCGTCGGCAAGAGTCGCCGTCCGGCGTGACGTGTCAACTGCTGTGCCGGAGGCCCGGGGCCGGTGCAGCCACGGCCGCGTTCGGCCGCTGCGCATCGCATGGCCTGCCGCCCATGCTGATGAACGACATGGGTGACGACAGCCGGGAGCAACGGCAGACTCGCATCGCATCTGGCGCAGTGCGGCCCTGCTCGCCGACTACCTCAACGTCATGGCGACGATCAGCGCCGCGTTGGCGGCTGCCCTGCCGGACCTCAACGTCGCCATACGGGTGCTGAGCGGCCCCCTGGCTGTCGTCGCCGCCACCGGCTTCTGGCAGGCCCTGCGCAGCGACCGCAGCCGCAGCGGCAAGCACCTGGCACTCTCCTTCGCCTGCGCTCTGGGGAGCTTTGCGGTGCTGGTGGCACTGCGCAGCATGGCCTGAACCGGTTCTGATGAGCACCCACGCGCACGCCACGCCGCCCCGCCCCCGCCTCAGCGCCGACCCGACCGCTCTCCCCTGACGGAACCGTGCACGGGCGCGTCCCGCTCGGCACGTTCGCGGTCGAGTTCGGCCTGCTGCCGTGCGTCCCAGTCCGCGAACTGCCCCTTGGACTGCTGGCGTTCGGCATACGTCTGGTCGTCGGCCGCCCGACGCATCTCGTGGAGCCGCTGGTACACGGCCTCGGTGTAACGGGGGTCCTGGAAGGCGTCCTTGACGTCGACGCGTCCGCTCAGCACCTCACCCGCCATCTCGCGCAGGGCCGGGTCGAGCGAGGTCGCGCCGGCGATGGTGCGCAGGGAGCGGCGCAGCCGCAGGGCCTGTTCGGGGTCCTGGGCGATCCCCATGAGTTCCTCGTCCTGGATCTCCCGGTCCGCGGTCATGGGTCCGGCCGTCCTTCCTGTCGTGTTTTGTCGTTCGCCACCGGTGAGCGGCGTCACCCGAACTCGCTTCGAGCCCAGTCCTGTGCGCCCCCGGAGGCGTGCGCAGAGCCGGAGCGCACCGTCGAGGCGGATGCCGCGGTCCTGTGGGAGGACGCCTGCGTGGCGGGGGAGGAGCCCGAGCCCGCCTCGGAGGAGCTGTCCGCGGCCCCGTCGGACGACTCCGCGGCGTTGCCACCGTGTCCGGACAGCGCGTCGACCCCGTGCTGTACGCGGGTCCCGACCGCCCCGGTGACCTTCTCCGTCGCCTGGTCCACGGCGTTGTCCACGTGCCCCTGCACGTCCGTGTAGCCCGCGATGGTCGATCCCTCGCCGCCCGTCACCTCGTTCTTGAGGCCGTCCAGGTATTCGCCGCCCGCCTTCTCGGCGACGTCCGTGGTCTCCCCGAGGTCGATGCCGGACCGCTCGTCGAAGTGGGTCTCGATGCTCTGCTGGGCGATGTTCTGCGCCATTCCGACGGCGGCTTCCTTGGCCTTCTCCTTGGCCGCGTCCACCACCTTCTCCTGGACGAACTGCTTCGCCTCTTCCTTGATCTTGTCCTTGGCGAACTGCTTGACCTTCTCCTTGGTGATCTTCTCGAGCTGCTCCTTGGCGATCTTCTTCAGGGCGTCCATGGTGGCGTGCTCCATGGCCTTGGTGATCGCCTGCATGACCTCCGCCCTGAGCTTGTTGAGCAGCTCCCGGACGATCACCCGCGCGGCCTGGGTCGCACCCAGCGCGCCGACCTCGGACAGCCCGAAGGTGAAGGGGGCCGCGGCCTGCGCCGCGATGATCTCCACGGCCAGGGCGATGAGCTGCGCGATCACGGCCAGCTTCGCCGTGAGGACGGCGATCGCGGCCGCGTCGAAGGCGAGGGCGATCACCTCGCACGCGGTCTTCGCGTCCGGGATGTAGCTGTCCTGGCCGCCCGCGCCGGTGTAGGCGCCCCAGCCCTTGGTGAATTCGTCGACGGCCGTACCGGCGTTGCTCGCCAGGACGGTGCGGGCGAATCCGTCGCCCGCCGTCTGGATCGTTTCGAGATCCTTGCCGAAGGCCCGCCAGGCCTCGGCGACATCGTGCAGTGCCTGTTCGTCGGCCTCGGGCCAGCTGTAGCCGAGGAGATCGAGCACCCAGACAAGCTCGCTGGGCAGTGTGAGCGACATGCCAGTATCCCCGATATTTAATTAGAGCCGACCCGAAATCCCGTCCATCAACACATAGTTCGACGATTCCGATTCGTCGTAGTTATGCGCCATGTCCTGCAGGTTGTGCCCGATCTTCTCCAGCCGCTTCCCCAGGCTGTCCATCGATGTGAAGATTCCGTCACGAACCGGCGTGTAGACCTGTCCGAAGATCTCCCCGAAATCCGCGTCCGCCCACGGTTCCCCAAGCCCTTCAAGGGTGTCCTGGAGCCGCTTGGAGGCCTTCGTGAAATCGCCTCCGAGTTCGGCGAAGTTCACTCCCTGCTCGCGGAGTACGCCGGTGTCCACATCAAAGGCGTCGAACGCCATAACTCTCCCCCGTACCGCTTGGCGCATTCATATAGGACGACAGGCGGATACCTTAGACTCCTTGCGCACGACCCGGCAAACCGTCGGTCAAGACGTCGGTCAAGACCGTAAAGCTTCTCAGGGGGACGACCAACAGTGGTGACAACACAGCCGCGTTACGGCAGTACAGGCAGCCTGTGGGTGGGAAGACTCGTCGGCCTGGGGCTGCTCCTCATGGCCGTGGCGGTCGCCGTGGTGACCATTCCGGAACTGCGCAGCGAACTTGCCGGTGACGGCACCGAGGGAACCCTCACGGTTTCTTCATGCGAAACACACACGCGGACCCACTACGGCACGCACAGGCGTACGACACAGCTCGAGTTCAGCTGCACCGGAAACTGGGCCGCGCAGGGCGGAAAGGCCAGTTACCAGGACGTCGTGGTGAAAACGTCCGCGCGTTTCGAGGCCGGCGCGAAAATCCCCGTCGTACAGGCGGACGACACCTTCGAACTTCCCGAGGACCGGGCCCCAGGAAAAGACGCCGCAATTCTCGCGTTGTGTCTCTCCCTGGTGGCTTTCGGCATCTTCTGCCTCCTCACCGGTTTCGGCGCCCGCAACGGCCCCGCCCTCTCGGACTCCTGGCAGCGCCTGCCGGCCACCCGCGTGACCGGTCCCGTCCTGGGCGGCGTATTCGCCCTGGGCGCCCTGGCGGCACTCGTCTGCGCGCTCGCCCTGTAACGCCCGCCCGTATCCCTCTGAGGAACCGCCATGACACAAGTACACGGGAACGCCGCGACGAACGCCGCCGCACCAGGAGACCGGACGGGCCTCGGCCGCCTCGTCGGCGCGGGCCTCATCCTCGCAGGACTCGTCGCCCTGGCCCTCGGCGCCTACCTCGGCCCCTACACCTACGCCACGTCCACCCCGGGCAAGCTCACCGTCCAGACCTGCACCGTCGAGTACAAGTACCGGAGCTCGTCGAGCAGTTCGGGCTCACGGAAGAAGACCAGGACCAGATGGTGCTACGGCACCTTCACGTCCACCGACGGCACCGTCAAGGACCTCAACGCCGAGCTCAAGAGCGACGCCCTGTACACCCGCGGCCACGTCATCGAGGCCCGCCGGACGAGCGACACCTCGTACATGCAGGACCACGGCTGGACCCGCGCCATCGCCGTCGGCTGCGCCTGGGGGTTCGGCGCCCTGATCGCCCTGGCCGTCGGCCTCTTCTGCGCCGTCACCGGCTTCCCCTACGGCCAGGGCGAGAGCCGGCGCCTGTTCCGCACCACCCTGGTGACGGCCGCGGTGGGCGTACTCGGGCTCGTGATCAGCTTGTTGGTGGTGTTCTTCACGTGACGGAGGGGCCGGCCGAGGGGGGCGCAGAGAGATGACGGTGGCACATCAAGTGACGGCTGCCCTACGCTGATCAAGAACGTTCCTTCTGTACGGGGTGAGAGCCGGCAACCGGCTCTGGAGGAGACGGCGATGAGCCATGCAGTCGATCCGCGGTTAGCGTATGCCCAGGTCGCGGCACCAGCGACCACCGCTGCACCAGCCCTGACCACCATCGCGCAACCCGAGCCGTCGCCCTCACCGGGCCCTCCGCCCACGCCTCCGCCGCCCGCGCCGCCGGTCTGGGGCGGCGACCCGGACGTAGGAGTCAGCTCGTCGTTCCTGCGGGCCAGGGCCGACGACTGCGAAACCACCTCCGGATTGCTCCGCAGGACGGGCGGCCCGGCCGAGGACTCCTTCCGCGATCTGGCGAAGGCGGCGCCCGGCTGGTCGTTCGTCGGCAGCATCGACGACATGCAGCACCGCTGGGAGGACCTGCTCAAGGTCGTCACGGACCGCCTGGACACGGCCGCGCGGAACTTCCGCGACAGCGCGGACGCGTACGACGGCAACGAGGTGTCGACCGCCTCGCAGTTCGCCGACCCGCACACACCGAACCCGTCCCGCTGAGCCGGAGGGAGCAGCAGCACCATGGTCACCTTCCACCAGCTCATCGAGCTGGACGTCCACGCGCTGGAGACGTTCGCCGACGGCTGGAACACCATCCACCGCAAGATCAAGGACGCCCGTACGGAGTTCCACGACGGCGTGGTCCAGAAGCTGCACCAGGACCACTGGCAGGGCGAGGCGGGCGAGCGCGCACAGGCCTACTGCGACCGCGTGCAGATGGACATCGACGCACTGGACCAGGAGGTCAGGGGGTTGCGCGACTTCCTCGACCAGGAGGCCGACGGCGCGAAGGGCACCGGCGGGACCAAGGGCCTGGAGGAGCTGCAGCGCAGGGCCCGGGAGATCCAGCAGGACGCGCTGGAGAACGGCATGACGATCAGCACGGACGGCCGGATCGAGATGTGCGTCGTCGACAACCCCGACGACCCCGAGGTGCACGACAACTATGAACAGCACCAGCGCACCGCCGACGGCCTCCAGGAACGCCTGAACCAGGTCCTCGACAAGGCGGCCGAAGAAGACGCGTGGCTCACCAAGAGCCTGAAGGTGGTCTTCGGCACGGCCCACAACTTCGAGAGCGAGAACCGGAAGTTCAACATCGACAGGCCGGACGACAAGGACTACAAGGTCCGCAACCAGCTGAACAACGTCGCCGCGTACTTCGCCACGGTCAAGGACTGGCCCACGGCGGCCGGGCTGGTCCAGCACTACCTGGACGGCAGCGGCAAGACGGTGGAGGTCGAGCCGCAGACCATGATGGACCAGATCGCGGCCTTCCAGTCGGACGTCGACGAGACCCTGCGGGGGGACGTCCACGGCCGCCCGGACGGCCCATTCACCACCGAGTGGAAGTCCACCGCCCCCAACCCCGCGGACGGCGACAGCAGTTCGGAGTGGTACTACGCGCTCAACCACTTCCAGTACCGGTTGACCGGTTACGTCCACGACGGCGAGGTCACCTACCGGGTCGAGGTCCAGAAGCGCTACGACTGGGGCGTCCCCAGCGAGCACCGCGCCAACGCCACCGGTGGCTGGGGCCCGGCCAGCATGAACCTGGAGCAGGCCGACATCGCGCACCTCAACACCGTCGGCCTGGGGCGTGACTTCGACGTGGTCGGCACCTCCGACGAAATAACGTCCTGCGCATGACGACCGGCCGACACACCCCGCGCAACACCGGGCCGCGTCCACCGCGGGACGGGAAGCCGAGCCGTGGACGGACGGTACCGCGAGGCGTACTGCGGGTCGCGATGTGGCTGGCGGCGCTGGCCGCCGTCGCGTTCACCGTCGTCGTGGTCTACGGGTTCATCCAGTTCAACCATGCCGTCGACCATCCCGGGGACGGGTTCTCGGGGTGGCAGTGCGCGGCCGAGTCGGGGACCTGCGGGCCCTGAATCCACAAAGGACACGGCCCGGCGGGCAACTGCCCGCCGGGCCGACGACTGCGTAACCAGGGGTTACCGGATTACTTCTTCGGTGCCTCTTCGACCGAGCCGGAGGGCGCCTGCGCGCCTACCGGCTTGCCGAAGTCGGAGTACACGAGGTTCTGCATGTCCTCACGGCTGCTGACCTGCTTGAAGTAGTACGGCTTGCCCGTCGTCGCCACGTACCACGTGACCGACTCCCCCTTGGCCGTCATGACAACCGGCACCGCCTGCCGCCCGTCCACCGTGGTGACCTTCCCCTTGGTCACCTTGTTGCCGGCGTCGAGCGTGTCAGGGGCGGTGAACTGCTCCTGGTGGCACCAGCTGGCGAAGCCCTTCATCAGCGGGTTGCTCGGCGTACCGTGGAGCCACTTGTCGGCGGAGAGCGTGTTGGCGCCGAGTTCGGAGTTGAACTCCTTGACGATCGCCGAGTCCGGCTTGGCCCAGACGTCGTTGCCCTTGCGGATGACCTGGAAGGCGCCCTTCGCCATCTTCACCTTGCCGACGCATTCCGTGGCGGACAGCAGCATGTCGGTCTTGGTGTCCCCGCGGGTCATCTGCTCCCGGAAGGAGCCGGCGGCGGCGTTGGCCTTGTGGCCCGAGTCGTAGATCGCCTTGGCGGAGAGCTTCTCGATGCCGTTCGGCTCGGCGGCGGGACTGGCTTCTGCGGTCTTCGACGGCGTGGAGCCACCTGCGGACCCGGCGGCGCCGGTGTCGCTCTTGCAGGCCGCGAGCGACACCATGGCCGCGGCGCAGGCGAGGGCGGTGGCGGCGCGTCGGACGGTCAGGACACGCGTGTGCATGAATACCCCGTGATGATTGATTGCGTGCAAACGTGCTTGATCATCCAAGCAAAGGCCTGTCCAAGAACTCCATCTAAGAGCTATATCAGCGGACTTGTCGGCAAAATCCCCTCCGGGCCTTCACACCTTCACCCCAATCGGCGGGCGCGTTCCACCGGCTGCACGGGGGCACTCCACGCTCCGCCAGTCCTTCGGAGATACGGCAGAGGAGCTCCACCGGGACGCACTCGCCCGGATGCTCCCATGATCCGGAGAAGTGCCGCTCACTCCCCGGCTGCCCGAGAGCGGTGAACGCGCCAGAGGCTGAGCAGTTCGGCCACGGCCTCCAGCCAGCGGGCGGCCTCCTCGTCGCCGTCGATCCCGTCGGCGGCGGTGGCCGCAGCCTCCAGCCAAGCACGCACCATGGACACCGCTTCCTCGCCCGGCACCGGCTCCTGCAGCTCGGCCGCGTACCGGACGCCCCCGCTCCGTACCACCTTGGCGAGGAAGGCCACCGCCCGCGGCTGGATGCCGAGCCGGTACGGCAGGACGGCGGCGCCCACCGCGCCGTCTCCGAAGAGGGCGGTGCGGTGCGGTCCGGCGAAGGAGAGGCTGTAGCGCAGCATCGGACGGGGTGACGGGACCGCCGGCATCGCCGCCGCCGGCGCAGGCACCGCGCGGGCACTGGATGAGCCGGATCTTCGTCGTACCCGGACCGACGGCCTTGAAGCCGAAGAAGTCCGTCCCGCTCCCGCTGCCGACGGCGCCGTCATCGGCCTCGACCTCCTCCCGCTTGTCCGTCCTCCGGACGACGTCGCGGTCAGGCTGCGGCGATGTCACGTACCACCACTCCCCCATCGCGGTGTCGACGGGAACGGACAGCCTGAACTCCTCCCCCGCGTCCACCTGTATGTGCTTCTCACCCAGCTCATAGGTGTCCGGCCCGGTGGTGCCGCAGCCCGCGAGCGCGGTCATCAGCAGGGCGGGAAGGGCCAGTCGGCGCAGGGCGCTGGCCATGACGCTCACTTATCGGTCGGCGGGCAGGTGGACGGCGTACGCGTCGGGCATGCGGGAGTCGGAGGCCTTGTCCATATGGCCGTTGACGAAGTCGTCCTCACTGACCCAGGTCGTCTGGCCCCACGGGTTGTAGCCGCCGGTGTGCGGGCTGATCTCGTCGTTGGCGATCTCGTTCTGCCCGCCGCTGTCCATGCCATCCGGAACGTCGGACCACCCATGCAGGTAGTCGCCGTCGTCCTCCTCGTGCAGGCGCAGCTGTTCGTCGCGGAGACGGTGGCTGAAGGCATCGGGGTCGTTCTCCTGCCCGGACGGTCCGCCGGCCTCCGTCCTCAGGAAAGAAGATGGGGAGCGATCGCACGCGCCTGCGACTGCCTGCTTTTGGTCTCAGCCGACTGGAACTCGAGGAAATATCCGAAACTGTCAGTGTCAACAGGGATTCCGAGCCGTTCTCCGAGTTCCCGAGCCTGGCCTTCGGTGATTTCCTGCGGAGGCGCATCCGTCCGAGGCTGCCTGCCACCAAGAAATCCGGGGACCAGAGTTCGGCTCAATTCGTCGGGGATCTCGTGGAGACGCCGGAGGTTCTTGGTGTGACGATGGAATGCGAGGAGAACCCACCCGTCGTCGAGTGGTTGTTCGAGGCGTTCTGGCGCGTAACGCCTCTCGAGCTCTTGCTTCCTGCGCATGGCGGCACGGAACGCCTCGATATCTGGAGGCGGTGGGGGCGGTGTCTTGATCCTCTCACGGTCCACCACCAGCCATACGTCGTACTCTTCTGTGGTCACGCCGCACATGACGCTGCCATCAAGAGCCATGGTGACAAATTCCGCGTGCCCAGGCGGCGCGTTGTGCCCCACCAAGTGCTCCGCCATATGTGTTTTACCGTGGATGCGCACTGGTATCCACGGGCCCTCCATTGAGGTGGTGATCAGGAAGCGGCCCTCCGCGTCCACAACATGGTGCTCACGGGCGAGCTGGAGCCACGTCGTGTCGACACGTGAACTCAGTTCCGGTCCCACGAGGGGAACCTTCGCAGCCGGGTCCGTGCCTCCGATGGTGATGCCCACTGCGCGCCGCGGCGCGGGCAGGGAATCGGCTGTGGACTCGTCAAGGATTTCCAAACCGCAGCGGCGAAGAAGTTCAGTGGAAGCTGGCTCGCTCATATCAGGGGCAGACCTCTCCGCCTTTGTAGAACAGGTGGTGGTCACCACCAGGCTTGTTGACTTTTCCGTACCGCTCGAAGTTTTCGTCGGACGGATACTTACTGGCCCAGCCGAAGTTCACCCCTGTACGATCTGAGCCATGCTTTGGCTCCCCTACATGAAAATGGGAGCCAGCCGGATCGTGAGTGTGCTCGACAACCACCCGCGAGCCCTGCGGTGTCTCGAACTGGCGCATATTGCCCCAGTGCGTGGGTTCTGGGTCATAGACATAGAAATCCTGCCCCTTTCGCCTGACGTCGTCCCCGATTTCCCACTCAAAGTCCGGCACTCTATCGTAGTTCACTCCCGCCATGTCGAACGCTGCTCGCTCCGCGCTCGCGCGATCCGGGAACGGGTTTCCCTTTTCGCCCAGCGGGAGCTCGGCCAGGCCGAGGGGGTCGATTCCGTGAAGGGGATTGGTGACGTAGGCGACAGGGTTCGGAGCGGGAGTGAGACCCAAGGGGTCTGGAGTGAGGTAGCGGGCGCTGACGGGGTCGTAGTGCCGAAAGTAGTTGTGGTGAAGGCCTGTTTCGGGGTCGTAGTACTGACCGGGGAATCGCAGCGGGGTGTACGCCGTCGCGTCACGGTTCCAGGCGGTGCCGCCCCACAAAGTGGACCGAGAGCGCCAAGCGATGGTCCCCTGTTCGTCGACCAGTTCGGTGGGAGTCCCGACGATGTCGGTGACGACTGCGAAGAAACGAGCGTCGATCTCCTCCTGAGGAGCGTCAATGCTGTGGATCCGTTCCCGCTGAGTGAGCGGTGCAGTGCCGTAATGGTCCCATGTGAGGCTCACCGCACGGTCATTGCCGGTGAAGCGGGTCGTCTGCTCGCACAGTGTGGTGCCGTCCCAGGTGAAGTCCACCTGTTCAACGACCGTGCTGCCGTCCGCCGCCAACCGCTGTTTGGCGCTGCGCCGACCAAGCGGGTCGTAGTGGTAGCGCCAGCGAGTTCCATCAGGCGTCGTGACGGACGTGAGGCGATCCTCGGCGTCCCACTCGTAACGCCACGTGTCGGGCTTGGAGGACAGGCGAGCCTTCTGGCGGAGGCTTACGCGCCCTGCAGCGTCGTATTCATAGCGAACGCCGCCGGCGGAGTGGATGCGCGTACCGGTGTAGGTACGCGGCCCGGCCGCCTCCTGGTCAGGCATCGATGCAGGCCAGGATGCTTCTGTCTGGTTGCCTGCCTGATCGTAGGCGTAGGTCTCCGTCCACCCGGCCGAGCGCACACTCGTGATTCGACCTGCTGGGTCAAGGTCGTACTGACGGGAGCCGTTGAGGCGGTCGTCGATGGCGATCACATGGCCGTCTGCGCGGTAGGTGTAGGCACGATGTTGCAGACGTCGGGAGTCCGGGCCGGTCAGATCCTGACTCAGCAGCAGGCCGTGGGGATCGTAGGTGTGGGTCAGGATGAGGCTGTCCCCGATGCGTCGCGTCAGCTCCTGACCTGCCGCATCGCGGTCAAACTTGATAATGCGACCAGAACCACTCAGCTCTGTGCGACGACCCGCGTCATCGTACTGCCAGGTGCTGGTAGCACCAGTCGGGGTGGTACGGCTGACGCGTCGCCCCAGCACGTCGTAGGTGTATCGCTGTGTGCGGCCGTTCACCGTCTCGGCGAGCAGACGCCCCACTGCGTCCCGCTCCAACGTCAGGACAGCATCGGGGGTCCTCGCCTCGATCAGGCCACCGGTCGCGTCGTAGGCATAGGTGGTGACGAAGCCGGCTGCGTCTCGTGCCACGGTACGGCCCAGTAGGTCGCGTTCGAAGCTGATCACTGCCCCGGAAGGCGTGGTGCGAGAGACCAGTTGCCCGGCAGCGTCATAGGTGTAGCTGACGACCCGGTCGTCGAAGTCCGTCTCCTCGACCAAGTGTCCTGCCGGGTCGTACTGGTAAGTCCAGGTCAGGCCCTGGGGGTTGACCACCTTTCGCAGCCGCAGCTCCGCGTCGTACTCGAACTCGTACCGCGCGCCTTCCGGCGAGATGCTCGCAGACTGCAGGTTGAAGTGCGTGTACTCGAACCCGGAGACGGCGCCCATCGCGTCCGTGTGGGTCAGGCAGTTGCCGTCGCCATCAAATGTCCAGGACTCGGCAGCGCCGTCCGGACCGATGCGACGAGCAAGCTTGCCTTCCATGGTCCACTCGAGTCGCACCGTCGCGCCCAGCGGGTCGGTGACTGCTGTCTGGCGGCCAAATGCGTCACGTTCGCAGAGGGTGGCCGCACCCTGCGGATCAATGGTTTCCACCGGCAGCCCGGCTTCGTCGCAGCGTACGCGTGTCGTTGCGCCGAGAGGATCGATGACTGCAGTCAGACAGCCTCGGTCGTCGTAGACAAAGCGCGTCGTCGCACCGGCGGCATTGGTGACAGATATCCGATTGCCGAAGTCGTCGAACTCCTGAACAGCGTGAGAACCGTCATCACGCTGTACGGACACAAGGAGCCCGAGTTCGTTGTAGCGCATGGCCGTCCATGAGCCATCGGGGCGCCGCACGGCGAGCATGTTGCCCTGATCGTCCCAGGTGTACTCCGTGGTCCGGCCCAGTGGATCCGTGCGAGCCAGCACTTGGCCATGGGCATTGACGGTCTGCCGGGTCGTACGACCGAGTGGGTCGGTCTCCGCAATGATCTGGCCACGTTCATTGAGCTGGTAGAGCGTGACGTGACCCAGCGCATCCGTCCAGCGAGTGGTGCGATTCTCGGAGTCGTAGACGAACGTGCCGGAGAGATACCCATCGGGACCGATGGTCTGTATGACCCGTCCGGAATGATCATGGACGTACCGGTAGCTGGAACCATTGCGATTGGTCCAGGAGGTGATCCGCCTCTCGGCGTCGTAGTCGAAGCGCAGCGGTTGCCCCGAGGAATTGACAACCTCCGTGAGATCTCCCGAGGCTCGGTCGTATCCGTAGGCCATGACCTGCACGGTGTCGTCGGCGTCGGGGCCGGTGCGCAGGGACAGCCCGGTGACGCGGCCCAGGTCGCCGTCTGCGGTGAGGCGGACGTCGTAGCCGCCGCTGTGGGTGATCGACAACGGCAGGCCGGTGCCGTCGCGATGGATGTCGATCTGGTTGCCGTTGCGGTCCTCGATCGTGGTCAGCCACAGTTGCCAGCCCTCGCCGCCCGGGCGCGCGAAGTACTTCGTCCAGCCGGTGCGCGGGTCGGTGGTGGCGAACTCCATGTGCGCCGCGCCGACCTCACTGGTGCGGCGCAGCGGTATCCGAGGGCCTTCCAGCGGCAGCACCTCGGGCTGCTGCGGGGTGGGCAACTGGTCGTAGACCAGCAGGGTGCCGTCTTCACGGGCCCAGACGGCCTTGTTGCGGATGTCCACCTCGATCCGCTCGTCCACGGTCGAGGCCCAGGACGGGCCGAACCAGGTGCCGAAGGTGTAGTCCGACAGATGCGTGCGCTTGAGCACGAGGGGCAGCACGCCGGGCAGCGTGAGGTCGGTCTGTTCCAACAGCATCTGGCCGCTGGCGACGTCGATCGGGTCTTCCTTGCACGCACGGTTCTTCGGTTCCACGCTGTGGTGGCGAGGGTCGTCGAGCGCCTTGTTCAACAGATCCGGCTTACTGCCGGCCGAGCCGCCATTGCCACCCGGGCCTTTCGATGGGAACCCAGGCCCCGTCCCTTCCCCGTCTTTGCCACCCTTGAGGATCTTCTCCAGTTCGGTGGCGTTCTTGGCGTCGTTCTCGACGTGGTTGTCGGCGACCTTCCTCAGCCGTTTCCCTGTGTCGTGGTAGAGATCCTTGACGGCCTTGCCGGCGTCCTCGCCGATGGTCTTGCCGAGCTTCTGCGCCCCGTTCTCGAGGGCTTTGACGATTCGGTTGGTCACTCGAAGCTCACCGTCGCCAGCTTCGTCCGGAACGCCTCGGCGTGGGAGGCGACCTTTTCGGCGTGGCCGTTCATCAGCTCCGCGTGAGCGTGCACTGCCTCCGGATGGATGGAGAAGCCCTCACCGACCGAGCCGGCCCCGCCACTGGCGGAAACCCCCAACGCGAATTCGGCCGACTGGAACACCAGGCCGGTCACGGCCCGCCCGACCACCTCTACCAGCGGGTCGACGGCAGCCTCGATGACCTGCCCGATGATGTACTGCTCCAACTGCTGCTCAAGGAAGTCCATCAGCTCCTCTGCCGCCTTCACTATCAGCACCTCCGCGGCCTCGGCGATCCCGAGCGTTGCCACGGCCGCCGCCTGGTCCGCGATGAACGACGCAGCCAGCGCGGCGAGTTCGGCGATCGCCTCGACCTTCATCCCCACGATCACGTCTGCCGCCACATCCAGCGAAGTCGCCACCACATGGCAGGCCTCGATCAGCTCACTCATATGGCCGTTCGAAAGCCGCGCCCACTTCGCCAGCAGCGCCTCGTACGAAGCCCCCTGATAGGAATCACCCAACCGTTTGATCGTGGCCGTGGACTCCTGGTGCGTATTGTCCAGATTCTCCGCGAATTCCCTCACATGCGACGCGAATTCACGGACCTTGTCCTCGTTGACGTTCGGCCAGTTCACCCCGATGAACTGAAGGAACGACACGACCTCGCCAGGCAGCTCGATCGCCACAACGCCCCCAACACGAGACAGCACACACCCGTTCACCATCGAACCTAGATCCGGGCAGGCAATGAGAGAGCAAAGGGTTCGTCCCGGCGCCGTGACGACTTTCAAGACCGGACAGCCGTGGTCTGTCCGGTGGCACGAGGCGCTTGATCAGCTGGCGCATCACGGCGGTCTCCGCTGCGCCGATGAGCGCTGGCAGACCGCCCGTGACGACCGTCCACGAGGAGCCGGACGACCTCGGGCACATTCATCCAATGCGAACACGCGACCAGGGGCGGAAACCGCCGGCTCCGACATGCGATACCGACGGACGAGCGGGTAACCGGGACACACCCGCTATCTGCCTCCCGTAAGCACTGACCCTTTCTTCGTGCCAGGCACACCGCACTTCGTCGACTCCCCCTTGCGCAGGAGGGCGGAGGACGTTTCCACCTCCCGGCAGGAGGCATCCGAGCAAATCTCGCCGAAGGTCGGTACACCGACGGCCGATTCGACCGCGGGCTGCAGGCCCTCTTCGACTCCGGCCCTCAGCGGTAGCGGAGTACATGTAGAGAGCGCACCCCCGTATTGTCCGGTGAGGCAGGGGCATCACGGGCGGCGTCGATCAGCACAAGGCCCCGGGGCGTGTGGGCAGCAACGACGAGCCAGCCGACGGACTCGCGGCCCCGGCGATCTCCGCGACGGACCCAGACCACCGCGCGAGCTCCCTCGGGCGAGGTGGCGAGTTCGGCAAGGACCGTTGCCCATTCCGTGTGATCCGTGACGGAGACCACGGGACCCAGTCAGCCCATCGTCTCCGACTGTCGAACCGCACGGCCCACGCCATGTCGTGCTCGACCGAGAGTTCCGGTTGCATCACGATGGTCGGCGGACCGTCTCCGTAAATTTCCTGCAGGTGGACACGGGCCACCTCGACGGCTTGGTCTCTC
Source organism: Streptomyces sp. NPDC001351 (assembly GCF_042896045.1). Classification (NCBI taxonomy): domain Bacteria; kingdom Bacillati; phylum Actinomycetota; class Actinomycetes; order Kitasatosporales; family Streptomycetaceae; genus Streptomyces; species Streptomyces sp. NPDC001351. The sequence continues at coordinate 43,840 of NZ_JBIAWS010000021.1, forward strand.
GTCATTCTCAGGACTCGATCGCTCTTCCACAGGACTTGATGCTTCAAGGGAACTACAAACAGGCCAGATAACGAGCTTCGCCGACGTTCTTCTCAAGGTCACCCGCGATGCTCAGCCGCCCATGCGTCCCACCCCCGCTCAGTCCATCGGACGCGACAGCAACTCGGCGAAACGCGTACCCGCGATGGCGTCTGGGGCCGCGGTGACTGACGACCCGTCACGAAAGACCAGGGCGACGTGCGGCTCCGCTTTGCCCTTCGCGCTGCGTTCGGTGGGGACGACCCGCACGGACACGATCTCACCGGGGGCGTACTGGAGCAGCGGATACAGCGGATCACGACTGTTGTACGCATAGCCAAGGAGCAGAAACCTGCGGTCTGTCGCCGCTACGACGAAGCCGCTGCTGTAACCGTCCAGTTGCTGCACCGCGCGGGTCAACAGGATCAACCGGGCGGCCGTGGTCGACCAGTCGATGCGCCGTTCGACAGCCAGGTGGTCGATGACCTTGCCAGGCACGTACCACAGGGCATCCGAGAGCGCGTCCGTGAGGACCTCGCCAGCCGCCTCGAATGGATGCGCGGCCACGTACGCCCAGCCCGCGACACGGGCGAGCCCCGACGCCCCGGCCTGCTCTGCCGGCTCGACTCCGGGCGGCGGCAGGCGGGGGATGAGCCGGTCCGGAGGCGTGGGGGCGGCGACCAGGTGGGCCTGGGCGGTGCCGACGAGGGTTTCGCCGGGTGCGAGGAACGCCGAGACGCGGGCTGCGTGCTCGGCGAGACGCTGCGCACGCAGCCGTTCGATGTCGTCAGTCGTCACGCCCAGCAGCCTGCGGATCATGCCCATGACCCGAGCCTATCCGTCGAGGCCGCCGCCGAAGTGCAGGGCCGGCCCGTGCTCCCACCGCCGTTGGCCCACCTGACACGTGCTGCTGTTTAGCGTGCGGCACACGTTGTCGCCGGCCGGAGGATGCCCCCAGAGCGCGCCATGGTTCTGCTGGCGCGTCAGGTCAGGGTCGCGGAGATGGAGCGATCCCCTGACGCAGTGCCTCCAGAGCTCGGGCATCCTTCTCGTACAGATCGAGCGCAACCAGGGAGCCGTCGGCGAAATGGAGGTCTACGCGGCTCGAGAGCCAATTGTGCCGGACTGCGACGCTGCGGAGCTGTCCCGGCAGGAGCTCGCCCAGACACCGGGCCTCCTTCCTGCCCACCTGCTCTCCGGGCGGGACCTTGCCGAACAGGGGCACCTTCTTGTTCCTGATGGATACCGTGCACATCAACAGGATCCTGCGGTCAGTGAAGACCATCAGCACCTGGTTGTTGTCGTAGAGGCTGCGCGAGGGGTCGGGTCCGGTGCGCACAGCGATCACGAACTGGCCGGCCACGCTCTGCCATCCGCCCTTGAGACCGGCCCCGCGCACGATACGGCGGATCCTGCGGATGATGCCGAAGTCGAACATGTCGAAGGCGTCCGCGACCGAGGCGACAGCTTCGATGGCGCCGTCCACCGCGCCCGTCGACTGCCCTGTCCGCAACTTGCGGGGCAGTGAGGGGCGGATCACAGTGCTCAGCGTCACCTCGACGATCCCGAGCAGTCGCTCGTGCGGCTGCAGCCATGGCGCGATCAATGGCACATGGGAGCCGCCGCCGAACAAGTCCGGTTCGAAGATGGGCTGTGTCGGGCCGTACTGGCCAGCGCTCATCCGAAGTCCTCCTCGATCCGTGTCTTCGGCACGCGGTACGGGGTCTCGTTCTTGCGGCCATCGAGCTGACCAGCCACGGCATCAATGGCGGGGTCCTTGCTCAGCCCGCCCGTGACCGGGCTCATCGGACCGTCTGCGCCGATCACCGCCCCGACGCCGCCTGCGATGACGCCCTTCTCGGCGCCGATTACGGCCTTGACACCCTTGACGGCAGCGAACTCCCCGAGGTTCTCCATCGACGGGGATCTGAGCAGGTTGTTGGTGACCTTCATCCTGTTGCCGATGGCGCTGATCTTCCGCACGGCCTTGGCCGCCTCCAGGCCGCCCTTGAGGCTCTTCTTGATCTCGCTGTAGGACTTCTCGGCCTGCTTGATCTTGCGGACTGCCTTCATCAGCTCGTTCAGCTTCGACTCGAGGGTGGCGGAAACCTTTCCCACCCGTTCGATGAACAAGGTGATCTCGGCACCCTCCACGAGGGCGTCGGCAACGGTCGCAAGGCCGAGGGTCAGGATGTCGACCGCCACCATCGCGGCGAGCGAGGCGAGCAGCGCTTCGATCGCCTCCCGGATGATCTCGATGATCATGTTCTCGGCGAGCTGGCAGGCCGCGGCCGCCTGGCTGATGATCTGCGCGATCTCGTCCATGTCCTTGGCGGTGCCGTCGATCGCCTCGACCACCTGGCCCATGTGCCGGCCGAACGCGTTCGACGCGGCGCCCTCCCACTGCCCGGCGAGTGTGCCGCCGCCTTCACGCAGAGCGTTGCTGACCTCCCGCATCGCCTTCGCCTGGGTCTGCCACTCGTGAGCGGCCGCAGTGAGTCCGGCGAGGTTACCTGTGACTTCCTCCAGCATGCCCATCAGCCCGCTGGAGTCGAGCGCCCACTTGACGGCGCTGTCCAGACCCGAGTCCAGGCCGTCCGCGACGGGATTGTTGATCTCGGGCAGTGGGATCAACGGCTCGTTGACGAAGTCCCGCGTCCACTTGTACGCGTCGCCAACCTGCTGGAAAGAGCCGCCGCTCACTGTCCGCCTCCGAACGAAGCGTCGATGTGATGGTCCTGGCTCTCGTAGTTCGTCGCCGAGTTCTGAAGACCCTCACCGGTGTGGCGGAGGATCTCGAGCAGGTCGGCGAAATTGTGCCGCTCGGCCTCCACATGCTCGTGGTACGCCTCGTACAGGTTGTGCGCGTTCGGCAGCTTGCCGAAGTCGTCCGACGAGATCTGCACCGCCGCCAGCTTCGGCCAGATCCGCGCGATCTGCTCGATCTGGTCCTGGATGACCTTGTCGTACGACTTCAGCGCGTCCGGATGGACCCGAAATCCTGCATCTCCCACAGCTTCCCCCTGATCACGGAACCGGCACGTCATCGTACTGGCGACCACTGAAGCACCGTCGGTGTCGGGGTCCTGTGCCGTCTACCAAATTCACACAAGGCGGCAAACAAGCGGCTCACCGCCTCGCGGGCGGCCATCAAACACGCCTTCGTGCACCTGAAAGTATTGGCGGATCTCTACCAAGCTCCACCTGTCGGACCGCCAGGCAACCACGATCCTTCTCAAGGCCAGCCATCAACTCACTATGCTCCTTTGACGTCACGACCGGCGTCGGCCTTGAGGTTGCTGATGAACACTGTGAAGGTGCTGGCCGGGAAGAAGAGCGTGCCCCGGGCCGAGGCTTTCGAGTCGCGTATCGCAACTCGGGTGTGGAGGTTCGCTATCTCTACGCAGTTGTTGCCGTCGCCGCCGCCTGAGTAGGACGACTTCCGCCAGTTGTCGTGGGTTGCCATCGTGTGCCTCACAACTCTTTCGCCAGCTTGTGGATGAAGTCGCGCGACCGAACGGGGTCGAGTGACGACACCTCCACCTTACGAAAAAGCATTCGGAAGGCCTTGAGTTGGGCCGCTGAGTCGATGAACGCTGCACCGTGGGGCGCGTCACGTACGGCAGTGTCCAGCTGGGGAACACTGCCGCCCGCGTACATCATGGTGCTCCATGCCCCGGCGAAGCCATCCAGGTCAAACGGGATGACTCGCACGGTGATGCGGTCCGCCTCGGACAGTTCGAGGATGCGTGCGAGTTGAGTCCGTGTCGCGACGCGGTCGCCGACCCTGATGCGCAGTGCCGCTTCATGGATCACCGCTTCGTACGGCGCTGGGTCCGACTTCTCGATGATCACCTTGCGGGCCATCCGGTGGCGAACCCTTCGCTCGAGGTCGTCATCGGGCAGTTCGGGGACTCCGTACGAGAAGATGGCGCGAGCGTAGTCCTCCGTCTGGAATAGGCCGGGGACCTGCAGGAATTCCACGTCGAGCCGATACGTGCAGTGGTGTTCCAACTCGGCGAGATCCAGGAAAACGTTGGGGAGGAGGCCTCTGTACTCCTCCCACCAGCCTCGAGTTCGGTCGGTCGCCATGGCCACCAAAGCATCGATCAACTCGGCGTCGGCACAGGAGTAGTTGACCGCAAGCCGACGGACCGTGGCCTCACTCACGCCTCCAACACCGGATTCGATCTGGCTGAGCCGGGCCGCGTCGGTCCCGAGCAACGCCGCGGCCTCGCGCCCTGTGAGTCTTGCAGCCTCGCGCAGCTTCAGCAGTTCGGCGCCCAGTCGCGCCTGCCGCGCGGTGGGCTGTTTCCTTCGCCCCATGGCTTCCTCCTCGCCCCCAACTGACCTGGAGGCAGTGCCTCGTTCGGGGGCCAGATTACGGCAACGGCTTGCAATGTTCCAACATTGGCACCTACCGTCGGTGTTGCCACGCACACGCTGCGGAAACCCCGGGGTCCCGGAAGCGCACTGCTCCGTCCTGCCATGACGGCTGCGGCAATACCACCGCCCGCCCTCCCGCAGAAACTGCCAACTCCCCATCTCCCGACAGGAGTTCCGCTATGCCCGAAACCGAACCCTGGGAGTACTCCCTATACATCCCGAACGACCCACGCGCCGTCACCATCTGCCGCCGCACCGTCCGCCTGATCCTCACGATGCACGGCCTCATCCGCCACGTAGACACCGCCGAACATCTCGCCTCGGAGCTGACCGCCAACGCCGTACTCCACGCCAAAGGACCGGCCGCCCTGCGTCTACGGTGGCGCAACGGCGTGCTGCGCATCGGCGCCTGGGACGCCGACCCCGAGCCGCCCGAACCCCCGTCGAACCTGACCGACTTGGTCGACGCGGAGCAAGGCCGCGGCCTCGCACTGGTCCGCGCCTGCGCCGACGTATGGGGCTGGCAGCCGCTGACCAGAAACGGCAACCGAGGAAAATACGTATGGTGCGAGGTCGCTGCCGCGCAAGTCGCGTAGCCAGACCGGCAGGACACAACCACCCGGCCCGGGCAGACGATCAACGCGGCCGGCCTTCCTATTGGGTCGGCTCCGCGAGCATGGCGATCCAGCTCAGGATGCCCACGGGGATCGCGACCACGACGACATAGACCATCCAGTCGGCCACCCGCTGGCGCCGCGAGCGCTCCCGGGTATGGGATTCGCGGCGCCGGGACGCTCCGCGTGGCTTGATCGCTTGGTACGCGAGGCACCCAAGGATGGCCACGCAGACCGAGACCTGCCAGAGCTCGCCCACGACGCCCCAGAACCCAACCCGCTGAATCGTGTCCGGCTCCGCTCCCTGCCGTGCGTCGAACTTGGTGCCGTCCGGGTAGTTATGCCCGGTGTCTTTGAGGTGCACGTAGACGGCGTCGGCGGCAGTGCCACCGTCCGGCGTGAAGTACCCGTAGCAGTCGTAGTTGGAGTGCCTACGGGTGTGGCTGGTGTTGACGCAGTCGTCCACCTTGTACGTGCCTGGGGTGCCATAGGCGCCTGCGGACAGGGCGAGGTCGGCGGTCGCGCTGACGCACCAGAACACGGTCACCAGGGCGAGGACGGCACCGCACACCCAGCCAAATACTTGCTTCACCAGAACCCCACGATCTTCGTCCCCATGCCAAAATTAGCCAGCCTTGGGGGACCCAGAGGCCCCCAGGCAGCCCGTCGGCTGGCTTCACTCAGCACGGGAGATCTCGTCTCATGCGCGAGCAGGTCGGCAAATGCTCAGTTGCGAGTTCGCAGACGCGGAGGCTAACTCGTGAGATCACTCACAGAAAACTAAATCATTGCCAATCTTCACGATTCCTTAATGTCAGCCCCGCAGCAGCATCGGCTTCCGCCAATTCCGCTTATGGATACCTGCCTGCTCCGCTCGAGCAATACGCTCAGCATCAGCCTGATCCCGTTGGGGTGCCAGCTTATCCCAATCCGCAGGATTCAAGAACAGCATCGCGTTGCTGCCTGGTACGACCATTACCCCACCAAAAACAAGGTCCCCTGCAACCCATACACCGTTCTCAGTTCCTTCCGGCCAACGGCGACGTCCTGCAGCATTGATGGCCTTCATCAACGGAGCACCATGCCCACCCCTCGTCGAGATCTTGACCTCAAAAACGTTGCCGTACTCGGTCCAACGCGAGCCCTTCTTGACTGCGCGCGTGTAGTACTGAAGAGGGTAATGACGCAGCACCTTCCGGCATTGGATCAAACGGACTCCAGCCCAAAGGCGGTAAACCGAAAGAATAAATACGAATACCGCTACGATGAGAGGTAGTGTCAGGAAAAATGAGGCAGAAGCTCCCGTCCTGTTCAGCGCCATTGGCGCGACGATCAGGACCACTACAATGGCCATACGCGAAGCAAGAAGTTTTGCCAGGGTGATGTAATTGTCCTTCATGGCCTGCTCGACGTCCACCGATGCTGGAACGTCCACTCCTGGAGGGTTCTCTGCCATCTCTACTCCGTTCGTTTACCGGTGTCTAACTAGCCGAAGTCACTCTCGATCGCAGCGGCCGCCCCAGATCCCTGCCTGTTGCTGTTATCTGCGGCTTCCGTGAGCAATGGGTCGGTGAACGAGAGAGTGTGCGCGACACCAAGCAGCACATCTCGATAGGAATCAGCGAGATCCACGGCGGATGTCACCAACTGCAGCACAACGATGTCGCGTGCGCCAGGACCGGTCACCGCAACAGTTCCCTGCCACACCGTCCCTTCTGGAGCCGTGTCACTGCCCTCAGGGGGCGCGCCTGGTGCGGGTGCGCGGCGAATCTTCTCCGCGAGGAATCCGGCTCCACAGGGCAAATTCAGTGGACGCATCCCCTCGTCCGGTCGGTCGGCAGCAGAACCTGCCAAACTCGCGACTACGAGCTTGGCATTGCCTCCCATCGCAGGGAAGGCCGAGACTGTGATAACTGAAGACATGAATCCACCCGATTCATCTGGATGGAGTCCGAGTGCACACCCCAGAACATTCTGAGCGTTCAGCAGGCCCACAATGCCGGTATAGAACCGCACGACGCGTTCCGCGTGGCCCCGCAGCTCGTCCGGCAGGCTGAGCACCTGCTTGACAAGTTCCAGAACTCTTTCAAAGGGTGGGTTGAGGTCCAACCTGAGATACCCATGCGGGAGCCCGTACCATAGGAGGGGCTTCGATTGAGTTTCTAGCCCGGCGACATCATCATTCACTGTGCAATCTGCCCTTCAGAAGCTCGTGCTGTTTTCTCTACGCCCATCCCACGAGCTCTGCGATATCGCGCATCGTGGCAGCAGCCGTCGTGCTGTTAACGGCATTGTCTGTCGCGTCGCCCCCAGAAACCATTCCCATACTCTCGGCAGAGGACACCAAATTCGCCGCAACATTCAGACCGCCAGCCGTGATGGAGCCCATCAACTTGGCCGACCCACCAGCACTCTCCCGTGCAGCACTCCACGCATCGGCGGTTCCCTCCGTGGCGTCCTTCGAGAAGGCAGGAACAATCTCTTTGACAAAAGCACCTGCTTTTTCGCTGCGCGACACGGCTACACCCATCCTGCCTGCCATGCTGACCCCGTCGGCCACTTCCCGTCCTGCCGCCGCTAGGGCTGTTCCTCCCGGGATCATCCCCACGGCGTCACCGGCAACAGAGGCCCAGGCCGAGAACATGTCCATACCGCTTCCGCCGCCGAACAGATCGCTTCTGAACTTCGCATCTGACAGGTTTTTGGACATGGACGCTGCACTCGCCACAAGCGCGATACCGGCGAACAGCGGTGTGAGCGGCGTGGGGAAGAGCGCCAGCAGTCCAGCGATTGCACCGATGGTTCCGGCGTGTTCCAGCAGAAAGTCGCCAGTGGCCTTGATGCCGTCCCAAATGGCATCTACGGCTTTGCTCAGCCAGCCAGGTTCCTTCGGTGCCAGCTTGTCCGTGGCATCGTCGAGTGACTTAGCGACCGCCTCGGCGTTGTCTGTGTGCGTGTGCTCCAGCGCCTCCGCCTTGGCGATGATGTCGTTGTACTCGCCATTAGCGTTGTTCAGCGCGATGGTCGCTTCATTGAGGCTGCGCTCAGCCGCCCGCAACCGCGCAGTCGCTGCGTCAGCTTCCTCCTGCGTGGGGAACTGTTGGCCGGCCAGCCTCAGGTCCGGATGCTTCTCGGCCTGCGCATGACGTTCCTTGGCCGACACAACTGCAGACTTTTTCTCGGCCGCGGCAGCGTCGTACTTCTGTGCCAAATCGCGGTTGGACGTCAGATCGCCGTCCCATATCCCCAGTTGGGCCGCAGCCTTCTCCAATGAGCGAGCTGCATTCTTGATGTACGTCGGCAACTCACCGTCGATGGCATCCCGGAACGCCTTCGCTGCATCGCCCTGCCAATAGCTACTTTCACCGATCAGTTTGTCGAGCTGCGTGTGGCAGCTGCGCAGTGCGGTGGCGGCCGAAGCTACCTTCTGTCTCAGGGCGTTGACCTCACTCGGGATGCCCGGCACGGGATTCCAACCGAGGTGGGGGTACGGGTTCGCCGCCATTACTTTGCGCCCTTCTGCCCCGAGGTTCCCTGTGCTTCAATGTTCTTGAAGGCCTTTTCCAGGGCCTCTTCGACTTCCTCGTACGCCTTCTTGTTGGACTTCACGCCCTCGCTGACGGCCTCGACCATCTTCTTGGTCTGCTCCGATCCGTACTTCCAGCGCTCCTGGAAACCGTCACAGGCTTCGTCGAGACGCTGAGTCCCGATCTGGTCAGCGCGGACGTGAGCCAAAGCTGCCCGGGCCTCGTCCAGATCCCTGATGCACCCCTCAAGGGTCTTGAGGAACTGCCCCAGCTGATCTGTATCCGTCTTGAAGTAGTCCCCCATCAAATGGCTCCTTGAGCGATGTGTAGGTGCAAGAGCGAGGTCACGAGAGCAGACGATTTGCAGTGCATTCAGCGTTCAGGTCGGGGAGAGAGGAAGCCGGCTGCGCTGCCGCGATCCATAATCATCACCTCACCCGAAGCAAATGAAGAGCTACTGGCCCTGATACGGGGGCTGTTGGGTGTAAGGATTGGGGTGCTGCGGAGGCTGAGCAGGAGGAGTGGGGTACCCGTAGCCCTGGTTGGGGGGTGTCGCGGGATACTGGTGTTGACCGGCGGGAGGCATCACTTGCTGGGGCGGATAGCCCATGTTCTGCGGGTAAGTCCCGCCGGGAAGGCCGCCATTCATCGATTTACGACGACTGCGAGTTACGACGACGACGGTAACCGCGGCGATGACAGCCACGAAGCCGATAATGCCGACGAGAAGGACAATTGCACCCATTGAGGAAGATCCGTTCTGGTTCTCCGGTTGGTTCGCTGCGCTGTCGTTGCCCCCGGGCACCTCTCCAGCCAGTTGAATGTGCCCGAGCGGATTCCCTCTAGCACCCTTGGGGATACTCATTGTGAGAGCTTTGTAGGGGCGTACGATGCCGTAGCCATATTCTTCATCCGGAGCCTTCAAGCCCTTGTGATGAAGGAACGAAGCCGACTTGATCAAACGATTAATGACCTGGCCGGCGGTGAGGTTGGGGTATTTGGCGCGTACCAGAGCAGCGGTGGCGGATACATAAGCAGTTGCGTCTGAGGTTCCGTCAGACACGCCGTATTTCGGCGATCGATTACTGTTCGCGGAGACAATGTCAGCGCCGGGAGCCATGAGGGTCAACCCCTTCCCGCTATTGGAACCATCCCAGCGGTTCGCGTTCTTATCGACGGCACCGACGGCTACAACACCGGGCAGTGCTGCGGGTTCGGATACAGCAGTAGACCCATCGTTTCCCGCAGCTGCAACGACCACGACATCGTGCGCTTGCGCGTATGCAATCGCTTGACGGCCATCGAGCAGCGTCTTGCCGCCATCGTTGCCAAACGAGAGATTGACGACTTTTGCGCCGTGGTCAACGGCATATCTAACGGCAGCGCCCCATGTCTCGTCCAGATTTCTGTCGGCTCTCGTTTGAAGGGTGCGCAGCGGCAGAATCTTCGCCTTCGGGGCCAGTCCCTTCACGCCGGACTCGCTTCCCGCACCGTGGCCGTGCCCAGCGATAAGGCTCGCCATTCCAGTGCCATGACCCACGATGTCCTCGTGGGCGTTCCCTCCGCCGGTGAAGTCCTTACCCTTGAGCACCTGTCCGGTCAGATCAGGGTGATTGGCATCCACGCCGCTGTCTACAACAGCCACGGTGACACCCTCACCCTGAGACTCAGCCCATATATCTTTCACTGAGAAAACGTTCAGGGCCCACTGTTGGTCTCTGACATAGTCTGCCGAGGCAGTGGGGGCCGAGCTGAGGAGAAAGGCTCCAGTCAATGCAGCGATCGCCACAGAGGACCAGATCCGCTTGATTCCCAACTGCTCTCTCCAGATAAGTTACGATCCGTCATTGGGTTGGCATGTATCAGCAAATGGCTACCACGCGAATCATGCCGTACGGATTTCCTCGCTGAAATAGGCTCTGCCGTGTGTGTCTGCTCCACAGAAACGCCTCCTGCCTGGCACGTCGGACGTCAACAGCGCAGGCCAGGCAATCACCACTGAGCAGGTCCGCAACACCAGCGGGTCGAGAGATCACTGGTAGCGGGGAGCATGTGGCCCGGGCGGCCGATCCTTTCTCACGGAACCGGAGAACGGCCGCCGCCCTCTTGAGGCCGTTGCCTCAGCGCGATCACCGCAGATGAGTGCGCAGCAGCGGGCGGTCAAAACAGCTGGTCCCTTAGATCAGAGGGACTGACGAACAGTCACAGCACGAGTTCAGACGTGTCTGGTCGTCAACGCCACAGCAGATATCGCGGGCTGATTCTGGGAGCACACTTACTGCCCTTGGTGTGGGGGCTATTGGGCGTACGGGTTGGGGTGCTGCGGGGACTGGCCTGGAGGCGTGGGGTAGCCCTGGTTGGGAGGGGTGTTGGGGTACGGCTGGTAGCCCGTCGGGGGCTGGGGCGGGTAGCCCGTGCCCTGAGGGGGCATTCCGCCGCCGGGTCCGGGACCGCCATTGCCGCGGTTGCGGCGGCTACGGATTACCGCGAAGAGAATTCCGATGACGACTACTGCGGCAGCGATGCCTGCAATGAGGAGGACGCTACCCGAAGACGAATCCTTCTTCTTGGCCTGCGTCGCGTTGCCGTTGCTCTCGGAAGCGTTGCCGGAATTCGTCGACTTAGATGGCGCGGCCTGGACTAGCGGACCTTGCTCGGGACCCTTGGGAATGTTCCGTGTCAGCGCGGCATACGGTCGAATGATGCCGTATCCGTATTGCTCGTCAGGCACCTTCTTGACGTCATGGTTGAGAAACGTCGCCGATTTGATCAGGCGATTGATAACTTGGCCTGCAGTGAGGTTAGGGTATTTAGAGCGGATCAGGGCCGCTGTAGCGGAGACGTATGCGGCAGCATCCGATGTGCCCGTCCCCTGTGAATAACCACTGGATTGACTAGGGTCTGCTTCCAAAATCTTGACGCCGGGGGCTGTCAACGACACGCCTGCGCCAGTATTAGAGCCATCCCAGAGGTTTAGAGATTCATCAACTGCGCCGACAGCAACCACACCCGGAAGCTTAGAGGGGTACGATAGCTCTGGCTGTCCTTCATTTCCCGTTGCCGCCACCACAACAACGTTATGTTGCTGCGCATACTTGATGGCTTCGGCACCCTGAGAACCCGGCGTAGCAAGAGAGTCACCAAATGACAGATTGATCACGCCTGCACCTTGATCAACTGCATATCGGACACCTTCCGCCCACTGGGCGTCATCAAATTTGTCACTTTTGGCAGCTTTGATGGGAAGGATTTTCGCCCTCGGCGCCAACCCGATCACGCCTGAGGAACTATTCGCCCCGTGTCCGTGACCAGCGATAAGACTCGCCATTCCAGTGCCATGACCGTCAGTGTCATTTTGGGCATCTCCACCGCTTTGGGTGACGTCCTTACCCTTCAACACCTGCCCAGCCAGATCGGGATGACTACCGTCTACTCCAGTATCGACGACGGCCACCGTGACGCCTTGCCCCTGCGATTCTGACCAGACTTTCTTGAAGTTCATGACATCAATGACCCACTGCTTGTCGCGGATGTAATCCGCTGAGGCAATGGGAGCTGAAGTGAGGAGCAAGGCCCCTGTCAACGCCACGACTCCCGTCGTGGACCAGACTCGCTTGAAACCCAATTCCTTGCTCCTCACTTAGCTAAGGCTGGGACGCCAGCCTTTATATATGGGCAAACGAAGACTTTTCGTCCTGCCCTCTTACGTGCTTACTCGATAGTCCGCGGTACGTTCCGGTTGCGGTCCTCTTCCGAGATCCAGGTCTCTTCGTCCTCGACCAAGTAGTCGGGGCGGTCGCCCTGGCTGCTCTCCTTCTTACGGCGGTCCTTGCCGCCTGCTCCAGCTGCACCGGCCTGGGTTCCACCCCGGCTGCCGTGCAAGCCTGCTCCGCCGCCGGCGCCCTTGCCGACTCCCTTGGCCGCACCGACCACACCGCCTCGGGCCCTTGCGAGGGCCCCACGACCTCCAGCGCTGGCACCACCTCGGCCAGCTGCACCGAGGCCTCCGCCACCCATGCCGCCCATACCGGCTCGCCCTCCAGCACCACGGCCCGCTGCCGCGCCGCCAGCCAAACCACCGCGACCAGCTAGGGCCCCGAGCCCGCCAGCAGACCCCTCCGCAAGGCCAGCAGCTCCGCCAGGCACCCCGAGACCTGCGCTCCGTGCTCCACCGATACCGAGGCCGCCGCCACCACCGACGCCAGCTTCGCCAACACCTGTGCCGGAACCAGTCCCAGAGAGGCCAGGAGAGATGCTGTCCACATTTGTCTTAGCCGTCGGAAGCTGCGAGCTGGCTGTCGGAAGCTGCGAGCCTCCCTTAATGCCCGGGTCGCGCGGGACCGTGGGGGCTGGCTTGATGCTGGCTGTCGAACCAGCGCTCCACGGCTTGTTAGCCACACGCCCCGCACTCGGCCCCCCAGCCGAACCACTCGGTACTGTGACCGGGGGAGGCATCGTCACGTCATTCTTCGGAGGAGTGACGGGATCTCTGTGGTTATAGGTCCCCCCACTCTGGAGGTTCTGCGTATAAACCTTGTAGTTGGTCGCCAAGGTCTCCATGACACCTATGGCCTGAAGCTTTCGCTCCATCCCCAGCGACAAGTTCTTCTCGTTCGCCTTGGCAACAGTGGCGGCGCTTACACCCGCAGCCAGGTCTTTCATGGCCTGGGTGTCATCGCGACCATCGTCATTCATCCTGTCACCCGCGCTCTCAAGCGTGGATGGTTCGTGAATGCCCTCCATCTGCGTCTTAGCATTGTCGAGGTCTGTGCTGATTGCGAAGAGCTGCTCTGCCGTGAAATTGGCGTGTGCAGCACCGTTCCGAATCTGGACACCGATCTCGCCTGCCTTGCGCTTAAAGGCTTCGGCGGCTTGGCCTTCCCAGTGTGCCAGGACATCGTCGACGGCTTTTTGAAGGTCCCCGGCGATGCTGCCGTTGGCCGGCTGTGTGTCCACGGCGCCGGTCTTGCCATCCCCATCGCCGCCGGAAAGGATTTTATGGACGCTCTTCCAGTGGTCGCCGACCGTCGCGATCGTTCCCGGGTCGGAGCTCAAGATCATCTTACGAAGACCGTTGACCGAGTACTGCATGAAGTGCGTTTTGAAGTCCTTGCGATCGACGGCCTGTCCGTGGCGTTTGACCGTGTCGGACTCGATGAGCCGGTCATGCTCCTTCTGCTTCTCTGCCTTCTCTTCTTTTTCCTGTTTTTCCTGGGCCTGCTGGCCAGCTGGGGTATCCTGCCACCTATCGGGCATTCCCCACTCCCCTCGTCAGTGCTGTTTTCTGAACTCGACTAATCAGAAGCCAACTGGCCCTTGGCGGAGCCACCCGAGTCGCCGCCCATGCCATGCTTAATCTCGTGCTCCCCGTCGTTGTACCTGTCCCGGACCTTCGAGGTCTTCGTGCTGAAGTCGTCGATCAACCCGTGGAGACTCTTAATCATCGCCTCGATCTTGGCCTTCATGTCACCATGAGCACCGTGCAGTTCCCGAGCCTCCTCGAACACGCAAGAATCCCCTGAAACCTGCCCGAAGGCATTGATTGGGATTTCCGTCTCGTACTTCGAGGTGTTGCCGGCCTTCTCCATGTCATCGAGTAGACGCCAGAGCCTGCGGATGACCTCATCCAGCGCGCTCAGATCAACCCGCATTCCGTCACTCATACCCCGTTGTCCTCTCCCCTGTTTCTCAAGTTCTCAGCACCCGCACGGTGCCCAAGTTGACCAGTCATCGCCCAACTCGCCCAACCCGCCGACTCCGCCAGTCCCGCACAGCCACCCCACTCCCCGCAACCACCAACACCGCCGCGAGCCCCGCACCCACCACATAGATGGCCGTTCGGCGCTCCCGTTCCGCCTCGCTCTCGCCCATCGTCACCGCCATGGGGACGACCCCGCCAGAGCCGGCCTTCACCACCGGGTCCGGAGTTGGTGAGGCACCCGGCGTCGAGGTGTCCGACAGCGCCGCCACCGGATCGATCACGCCCCAGCCGATGTAGCGGTTGGGGCCGCGGCCCGGGCGTTGGGCCGTTTCCTCGATGCGTGTGGCGATCTGATCCGCCGTCCAGCCCGGGTGCTTCTGCTTCAGCAGGGCCGCGACGCCCGCGACATACGGTGCCGCGAAGCTTGTGCCGTCGGCCGTGCACTGGCCCTTCTTCGGGACCGTCGAGACCATGTCGACGCCCGGTGCCGCGACGTCCACGAAGTCGCCTGCCTGTGAGAAGTAGGCGCGTTCGTCGTTGCGGTCCGAGGCGGCGACCGCCAGGACGCCCTGGTACGACGCCGGGTAGGTGTTCGCGGACTTGCCGTCGGCTCCGTCGTTGCCGGCCGCCGCCACGATCAGGGCGCCCCTCTTCACGGCCGCCGCCACACTGTCCCGGAGCAGCTGGTTGTCCTGCTTGTCCGCGGTGTCCGAGGAGATGTTGATGATCTTCGCGCCCGAGACGGACGCGTCATGGATCGCCTGGGCCATGGTCTTCGAGTTGCCCTGCTTGTTCTCGCCGCCCGTGTAGCGGTAGGAGACGATCTTGGCGTCCGGCGCGATGCCCTCGAAGCCGGTGCCGTTGATCGGACGGGCGGCGATGATGCCCGCCACCCGGGTGCCGTGGCCCTCGATGTCCTTGTTCGCGGCACCGTCGACATAGGTCTTGCCGGCGCCGGCCATGGCAGCCCGAAGCTGCGGGTTCGAGCTGTCCACGCCCGTGTCGATCACCGCGACCGTCACGCCCTTGCCCGTCGCCTGCCCCCACATCTGGTCCAGCAGGATCCGCTGGAGGGACCAGGGCGTGGACTTGATGACGTCGCCGCCGAAGACGCATTCCGTGCTCGCCGCCAGGCCGAACTTCGCGCCGCCGGAGGCAGGGCCGTCGGAAGCGAAGGCCGGCGGTGCCGACACCACGCACAACCCGGTCACCGCAAGCACGCCAAAAACCCGCTGCAGTGCGCGGGTTCCACTGTTGCGGTCGTTGCGGCTACGCGAACGGGCTCTGCGGCCCTCCACGTTCAGGCCCCTCATGTTCAGGCCCCCAGGGCTTCCTGACGTACCGATGCCGGACGTCCCGATGACGAGTGCGGAGATTGATGACGAGTGTGAAGATTTGCTGAATTTGCTGTGCACGGTCCCGAAGCAGAGGACGGCCCAGCCGACACCGTGGCGTCGGCTGGGCCGATTCTCTTCATCTCAGGTCCCTCAGGCCTCGGGTCGCCGACGGCTCAGCCCCAGGTGGAGGCGTTGCTCTTCTCCGTGGCCTGGTAGTTCTCGGCGGCGCTCTGCAGCGCCGTGGAGATCTTCAGGAGGGTGTTGTGCAGATCCTGGGCCGTCTTGTCCCACTCGGTCTGCTTGCGCTGGTAGCCCTCCTGCGCCTCGCCCTCCCAGGTGGCGGCGACGCGCTTGACCGCGGCCTCGAGGTCGTCGAGCTGCTGCTTGATGCGGCCGGCGGTGGTACGCACGTCCGTGGAGGCGTTGGTGATGGTTGCGTAATTGACGAGGATCGACATCGTCATTCCCTTTCAGGAAGAATCGTTAGGAAGTCGTTCGGGATCGATCAGGATCAGTGGAACCTCATGGGCCCAGTGGAACCCCACGGGCCCAGTGGATCGGTCGGAGCCGGGGTACGGCTCAGCCGAAGTCCGACATGATCTTGCTGATCTCGGAGTTCTGCTGCTCTTCCGACGCGGAGTAGTTGCTCCGCGTGGAGTCCACGGCTTCCTTGATGTCGTTGAGGATGTCGCTCATCTTCTTCGCGTCCTGGTTCCAGCGCTCCTGCAGCTGGTGGTAGGACGTGGCCGCCTGGCCCTTCCAGCCGCCGGCGATCTGCTCGATGACGCCGTTCAGACGGCGGATCTCGCCCTGCAGCTGGCCGTTGACAGTGCTGATGTCACCGGAGAGCTTGGTGAGTTCGTCCTCTGTTACCCGGAACTGGCCGGCCATGATGACCTTCCCCCATGTCGTCGTTCATGTTGACTGATCCGGGAAACCTAGTTGCTGCCCGGAGAAGCTTCGCACCGTTGAGCGCTGCAAACACTCTATCGTCAGCCTGTCTCACATCCACAGGCAAGACCAATCAGTTACACGGCTCACACACTTGGGCGATCATCTTGTGATCAACAACCCCGGTGCGCTCAAGTGCCTGTGTACGTCTGCCCGTTGACAGTCGGCGAGTGCAACCAGCCGACCCATCTACAGGAGTTGCACGATCACTGGCTCTGTTCCTGCGAGGCGCTGCCCGTGTCCAGCGTCGGGCCCTTGGGGATGAACTCCGCCCAAGTCTGCGGCACCAGCGCGGGGTTGGTGATGTCCTCGTAGCCCAGGCGCGTACGCGCCTTGTCCGTCTCGCTCGCGTTCTGCGACGACCCGTCGGAGCCGGAGGAAGACGAACCGGCGACCTTGCCCTTCGCCGCGCTGTCGTTGTTCGACGGCAGCGAGTAGCGCAGGCCCGTGTCCGTCAGCAGGTACTGCGCGCCGCCGCCGCCCGCGACGCCCGTGAGCTCCTTGAAGAGCAGGCCCGAGCCGGAGGAGACGTAGGCGCTCACCGAACCGGAGACGACCTTCTTGGGGTACGTTGTTCCGGCCCAGGCGGCGAGCTGCGGCTTCTTGTCGGCACCGAAGGTGCCGTCGTAGACGCTGCAGGAGGTGGTACGGGCCTGGCCGTTCGCGGTGGACGCGGGGTTGGCCTGGTGCGGGACAGTGTCCGGCCAGCCCTTGTCCGCGTAGAACTTGTCCGGCGCGCCGCCGTTGGCCGCGATGATGACGTTCTGGGGGACCTTGGTGGTCCCGGTCGCCCGGGCCTGGGGTGACTGCATGAGCAGCTCCGCGACGAACGGGGTGACGGAGGCGACCTTGTCCTGGAGGACCACGTAGTACTGCTTGCCCTGCGCGTCCTCCGACTCCAGTACCTGGCCCACCGTGGTCGCCCCGGTGGGCAGGCCCTTGGCCGTCGTCGTCCCGCCCGCGTCCGGGACGGTCGGGAACGTGATGGACCCGCCGTTGTTGAAAGTGGCCAGCCACTCCTGGCTCACCGGCTGCGGCTCGGCCGACTGACCGATGACGGCCGAGAGCAGCTGCGCCATGGTCGTCTGGTTGAGCCCCGGTCCACCCAGCAGGAAACGGGTCCCGTCGCGGTCGATCAGGTAGCGCGCTCCGGTCTTGCTGTCCTTGACGTACAGCGCCTCTGAGGAGTCGACCTTGCCGGAATCGTCCAGTGTCTTGGCGTCGTCGGCATTGAGGACGAAGACGGCGCGGTCGATGGAGTCGGCCGAGCCACCCGGCGCCGGACGCTCGCACACGGCCCACGTCTTCGCCTTCTCCGCGTCGTCCTTGGAGGGCAGGCGGTCCGGGGCGTACGGGATGCCGATCGTGGCGCCGTGCGGGATGTTGCTCTTGTCGATCTCGCTGCCGGAGACCTCGATGACGCTGCCCTTCCCCTTGTCGAGGAGGAGCTTGGCGGAGGCGTAGTTGAGGACCGGGTGCAGCGTCGCGACCTCCTTGCCGTTCGACGTCTTGTCATTGATGACGACGTAACGGGTCGTGGAGTCGCTGTCGACGATGATGTACTCGCCGGGCTTGTCCCAGCCCGCCGGTGCCGCCGGCTTGATCACGCCGTAGGCGATGAAGCCGATCACCAGGACGACGCCGAGCGCCAGGCTGGGCGTCACCGTGCGCATGGGACGCGGCGCGCCTTCCTCCGAGCCGCCCGGCGACGGTGCCAGGAACGCCGCGACGGTGCGCTTGCGAGCGAAGTTGTAGGCGGCGAGCTCGTCCTGACGCTTTGCCATGGTCCCCGTTTCTCCCGTTTTGTACTGCTGCACTTGATCGTGCTCGTGCTGCTCGACCGGTTCCAAAGGCCGCTTCGGCCGCGCAGGCACCTACTATGCCCTGCGCCACCGGACGCCGGTTCACCAGGTGTTGGGCCGCCCCCGCATCTTCACAGAGCTTCACCACAGCGCTTCACCATGCGGGCCCGGTCCGTGAAAGGCTGGCCACCTGGGGTTTCGGTGTCCCGTGTGTCGCCTGCTGTTGCGCAGCGGGTACCGTGAGCCGCCCATATGGATGTTGTGGGCCCAGTCATGGCCCAGTGATGGCCCGGTGAGCGGCCACATAGTTCTCGAAAGGGATGTCCCGGGGGATGAGCAGCGCTACGAGCACTCGGCGCGGTCGCCGCGCACAGCAGCAACAGGGAGGGCCCGGCGACAGACGTCGTACACCGGCCGTTCCTGCCGCCCCCGCCGCCGCGTCGCCGCGCACGCTGCCCCGCCCCGGCGGTCTGGGTCCGGTGCGCTTGCAGCAGCTCATCCTGGTGGAGCTCGCGGCCGCGGTCATGCTGGCCGCCTGGGCCGCCGACACCTCCTGGCTGCTGGCCCCGGCCGGCGCCGTGGCGGTACTGCTGCTTCTGCTGGCGGTGCTGCGCAGGGGACGGCGTCCGCTGCCCGAGTGGTACGAGACGACGCGCGCGATGCGGCAGCGCCGACGCGACGCCAAGCTGCCCGTACCGCCCGGGACCGATGCGATGCTCGCGCCGGTCGTGGAGTGCGACCCGGCCCTGCGGACGTACAACTTCGTGTCGCGTGACAACCGGGCGATCGGCATGATCGGCGACGGGACCTTCCTGACCGCCGTCCTCTTCGTACAGCCGGCCGACGAGCCGCTGCGGCCCGCCGCGGCCCACCGGCAGCTGCCGCTGAAGCTGGTCCAGGACGCCCTGGAGGTCGACGGGATCCGCCTCGCCTCCGCGCAGGTCGTGCAGCACACCCAGCCGGCGCCCGCGCCGCATCTGCCCGCGCAGTCGCTCGCCGCGCGGTCGTACGGACCGCTGCAGGCGCAGGTCGGTTCGCCCGCGCTCCGGCTCACCTGGGTCGCCCTCAAGCTCGACCCGGAGCTGTGCCCGGAGGCGGTGCAGGCGCGCGGGGACGGTGTTCCCGGGGCGCAGAAGGCGCTGCTGCGGGTGGCGGACCAGCTGTCCAGCCGGCTGGCGGGCGCCGGTTTCAAGGCGACCATCCTGGACGAGAACGAGCTGGTGCAGGCCCTTGCCACATCCAGCTGCCTCAACCCGCGCGCCAACGCGCAGCACGGCCAGGAGGGACGGGCGCCCCAGCGCCGTACCGTCGAAGCGGTGAAGTCCTGGCGGGTCGACGACCGGTACCACGCGACCTACTGGGTCTCCCGCTGGCCGCAGTTGGGCAACGGCGGTGTGGCGCTGCCCGAGCTGGTCACACGGCTGACCTCGCTGCCGGTGCTCGCCACGACGTTCAGCATGACCCTGAGCAAGGCCGGCAACCGGGGTGTCTCGCTCAGCGGGCACATCCGGGTCACGGCCCGCGGTGACAGTGAACTCGGCCAGGTGGGACGGGAGTTGGAGCGGGCCGCCAGTGCCGCGAAGGCCGGTCTGGTCCGTCTCGACCGGGAACAGGTCCCCGGAGCCCTCGCCACCCTGCCGCTCGGAGGTACCTACTGATGTCCTACCCCCCGCAGACCATGCCACCGGGACAGCAGGGCCGCACCCCCGGCCGTACGACGCCGGCCCATGTGGCCTCGCCGACCGACACCGGCATGATCCCGATCATCCGGCAGCCGGAGACCCCGCAGCAGCAACGGCGCATCGTCAGCCCGGGGTTCGGGCTGCGCGGGCCGCGCCGCAACCGCCATGTCGTCACCGCCGACGAACTCGCGGCGATCAGCATGCCCATCGGCGACGACGGTGTGCTCATCGGCACCGACCCGGAATCGCAGCCGGCGGTGCTGGGGCTGTCCCGTCCGACCGCCTTCGACGTCGTCCTCGTGGGTGGTCTGTGGCTCGCCCAGGTGCTGGCGCTGCGCGCCGCCGCGACGGGCGCGCGGGTGGGCGTGGAGACCGGACGCCCGCAGGTCTGGCAGCAGTTGGCGCAGGCGGCGGGCGGCGGCCAGCAGTGTGTGACGGTCTATCCGGTGGGCCGGGTGCCCGCGCAGGGGCCGTCGGTGTCGAGTCCGGTGGTGCTGATCCGGGACTGTGGTGTGCGCCCGCCGCGCGGGCGGGTGACCTCCGTGCCGTGGCAGGCCGTGGTGACGGTCCTGCCGTACGTCAGCGAGCACGCGCCGCGCTGGCTGGCTCAGGCGCAGCTGGTCGGCATCCAGCGCATCTCGCCGCAGGAGATCGAGGTCGTACGCGACACCCTGGGCGTCCCGAACGAGCATCTGCAGCACCTGCCGGCACTGCACGAGGGCGCCGCCCTGTGGTGCACCCGCAAGCACCACAAGTTCGTGATGACCGAACCCACCGACGCGGAGACGGGCCTGCTCGGCGTGGCCCGAAGGATGGACTGACGCGTCGTCGTCACCGGGGGAAGGGTGCGAACGGTGCGAACCGGCCGCACCCGTGAGGCTGTTGAGTTCGCACCCATGGGGGCTTTTCCGTCCCGCCATGTGAGTGATTAGGCTTCTGGTGGTGCGGTGACGATCGCAGTCGCGTGGGACTCGCCACTCGGTCCGCCCGGCCGCGACGACGACCAGCTCAGCAGCAGTGGCTGACCAGGAGGCAAGCAGTGAACAGGGATCGGTCCGAGTACAACGGCGGCAGCCCTTCCTCGGACGGGGACGATCACGAGGTGGACCTCACGGGCGAGTTCGAAATCGTCTACGAGCCGCCCGCCTGGTACGCCCAGAGCACGCAGGGTGGCTCCTCGTCCGGTGGCCAGCAGGACGGCGGGCGGACCTCTCCGCCGCCGCCGAGCGGGCCGCCCATCGGAGCACCCACGGGGCCCCCAGGCGTCACACCGCAGCGCCCCGCGCCGCCCGCCCCCGCACCGGCACAACCGCCCGCCCAGGCCGCACCGCAGCAGCCCGCACCGCAGCAGCCCGCACCGCCGTCGCAGCCCGCGCAGCCCGCCCCGGCTCAGGGCACGGGCGGCTATGGATTCCCGCCGCAGCAGTCCGCGCCGGGCACCGCCCCCGCGGCGACGCCCGGCGGGTACGGCTACCCCCAGCAGACGGGCGCGGTCGCGCCGCCCCAGTCCGGCCAGGACACCTCGGGCGGCTTCGCGGCACCGCAGCAGCAGCCGCCCGCCGCGCCCCAGCAGCCGACGCCCACCCCGCCGCCCGCGGCGCCGCAGCAGCAGGCGCCTGCCGCGCCTGCGGCCGCCGCGCCCGGTTTCCCCGTGCTGCAGCCGGTCGACGAGGACGCGCAGTCCGCCACCCCGGCGGCGGGCGTGCCGACGGCGGCCGCCCCCGAGCAGCCGGACGCCGAGCTCAACCACGCGGCCGCCGACGCCGAGGCGGCGCGCCTGTTCGGCGGTGGCGACGACGACGCCGAGCCGGAGGAGCCGCACGGCGACCAGCCGGAGCCGGTTGCCCCCGCCGCGTCCGCGGCCGGTGCCGAAGAGCCGGCGCCCGAGGCGGACTCCCCCGCCCCGGCGAAGGCGGAGCCGGAGGCCGAGGCGGCGCCCGCCGCTCCCCCGCCCCCGCCCGTCGCCCAGCCGCAGCCCACCGCGCAGGCCCCGACCCCGCCCCAGGCCGCCCCGGGGCTTCCCCCGCTGCCGCAGGGCTTCGCACCCGCACACCCCGGCCAGGCGGTGCCGCAGCCGGACCCGCAGGCCGCGGCCGGTTACGGCTACCCACAGCAGCCCGGTCAGCCCCCTGCCCAGCCGCAGCCGGGGCAGCCGGCCCACCAGGCGCCGCCGCAGGGCACGTTCGGGCCGGCCCAGCCGCAGCCCGGATACCCGGCGCAGGGCGGACAGCCGGCGCCGGCCGACCCGCGCCAGGCCGGCCAGCCGGGCCAGCCCCAGCCGCAGGCCGCCGGATACGGCTATCCGCAGCAGCAGCCGCCCCAGGCCGCCCAGCCGCAGCCCACCCCGCCGCAGGCCCAGCCGCAGCCCGCCGCTTACGGCTATCCGCCGCAGCCCGAACAGGCCGGTTACGGCTACCCGCCCCAGCAGCCGGGCTACGGCTACCCGCAGCAGCAGCCTCCGGCACAGCCCCAGCCCCCGCAGCAGGCGCCGCAGCCTCAGCCGCCCCAGCAGCAGCAACCCGGTGCGTACGGCAACCAGGGCTGGACCGCCCCGCCCGGCCCGCAGGCCGGACCGGGTGCGCCCCCGCAGCAGCAAGCCGCGCCGGGGACCCCGCTCGGTTACAACGCCGCCGTGGAGCTCTCCTCCGACCGGCTGCTGCGCAACCAGCCGAAGGCCCGCAAGAACAACCAGGCCCCCTCGCGCTTCAAGCTCGGCGCCAAGAAGGAGGCGGCCGAGCGGGAGCGGAAGCTGGGTCTGATCCGTACGCCGGTGATGTCCTGCTACCGGATCGCGGTGATCAGCCTCAAGGGCGGCGTCGGCAAGACCACGACGACCATGTCGCTCGGCGCCACCCTCGCCACCGAGCGCCAGGACAAGATCCTGGCGATCGACGCCAACCCGGACGCCGGCACGCTCGGCCGCCGGGTGCGGCGTGAGACGGGCGCGACCATCCGCGACCTCGTCCAGGCGATCCCGCAGCTGCACAGCTACATGGACATCCGCCGCTTCACCTCGCAGGCGCCCTCGGGTCTCGAGATCATCGCCAACGACGTGGACCCGGCGGTCTCCACCACCTTCAACGACCAGGACTACCGCAGCGCGCTCGACGTGCTGGGCCGGCAGTACCCGATCATCCTCACCGACTCGGGCACCGGTCTGCTCTACAGCGCGATGCGCGGGGTCCTCGACCTCGCCGACCAGTTGATCATCATCTCCACCCCCTCGGTGGACGGTGCGAGCAGCGCCTCGACCACGCTCGACTGGCTGTCGGCGAACGGCTTCGCCGATCTCGTCCAGCGGTCGGTCACCGTGATCTCCGGTGTCCGCGAGACCGGCAAGATGATCAAGGTGGAGGACATCGTCGCGCACTTCGAGACCCGCTGCCGCGGTGTCGTCGTGATCCCCTTCGACGAACACCTCGCGGCGGGCGCCGAGGTGGACCTCGAGATGATGCGGCCCAAGACCCGCGAGGCCTACTTCGATCTCGCGGCCCTCATCGCCGAGGACTTCGCCCGTACCCAGCAGGGCTTCGGCAACCCGAACATGCAGTACCCGCAGCAGCCCCAGCAGGGGTACGCGCCCCCGCAGCAGGATCCCCAGCAGCAGCTCTACGGCCAGGGCGGCGCCCCGCAGCCGGGTCAGGGCTGGGGGCAGCAGCCCCCGCAGCAGCCGGGACCGGGCCAGGGCTGGCAGCAGCCGCCCCAGGACCCGCAGCAGGGTCAGCCGCCGCAGCCGGGCGCCATGCCGCCGGGCTGGACCCAGCGGTAGCGCTCCGCCGGGGGAGCCGCGATGGGCCGTTGATCGTCTGCGGCGCCATCGTGGCTGGTCGCGCGGCCGCATATCGATACAGCCCCGCGCCCCTCAATGCGCGCGGCTGAACCGCAGCCGACTTCGGCCGGGCCGCTTGGCCGCGAAGGTCGAAGGGCGCCGGTGCCTGTGAGGCACCGGCGCCCTTCGGCGTCGTAGGGATGTCTACTCTGCGGCCGTCACCAGTTCGCGGCAGCGCTTCACGTCCTCGGCCATCTGCTCCAGCAGGGCCTCCAGGGAGTCGAACTTCGCCTGGCCGCGGACATAGGCCAGGAAGTCCACGGCCACGTGCAGGCCGTACAGGTCGAGGCCCACGCGGTCGATAGCGTACGCCTCCACCGTGCGCTCGGTGCCGTCGAACTGCGGGTTCGTGCCGACGGAGATCGCGGCCGGCATCGCCTCGCCCTGGACATGCAGCCAGCCGGCGTAGACGCCGTCGGCCGGGATCGCGGTGTGCGGCAGCGTCTCGACGTTGGCGGTCGGGAAGCCCAGCTCACGGCCCCGCTGCGCGCCCCGTACGACGACGCCCTCGACGCGGTGCGGGCGGCCCAGGATCTCGGCGGCGCCCTCGACGTCCCCCTCGGCGACCAGGCGCCGGGTGAGGGTGGAGGAGAACGGCTCGCCGCCGCCCGCCTCACCGCGCACGTACAGATCGACGACCTCGACCTCGAAGTCGTAGACCTTGCCCTGCTCGGCGAGGAACTCGACGTTCCCCGCGGCCTTGTGGCCGAAGCGGAAGTTCGGGCCCTCGACGACCGCCTTGGCGTGCAGCTTGTCGACCAGGACCTTGACGACGAAGTCGGCCGGCGACAGCTTCGAGAACTCCGTGGTGAAGGGGAGGATCAGGACCGCGTCCACGCCGAGGTCCGCCATGAGCTCGGCGCGGCGGTGGTGCGGGGCCAGCAGCGGCGGGTGGCTGCCGGGGCGGACGACCTCGCTGGGGTGCGGGTCGAAGGTGACGACCACGGAGGGAACGCCCAGCTCACGGGCGCGGTCCACAGCATGCCGGATGATCAGCTGGTGACCGCGGTGGACTCCGTCGTAGGAGCCGATGGTGACGACGCTGCGCCCCCAGTCCTCGGGGATGTCCTCCAAGCCACGCCAGCGCTGCACTGTGACCGCTCCTCGAACCCGTGTCCGTGTATACCGACCTCTTACGCAGGTCTAAGGGTGCCATGCCGCGCGCGAACGGCCCGCATCGGTAGGGGGGCTGTGACCCGACGCACGCCACGCGCCCCGCGGATAGGGGCGCATATGGGCGCGGCCGCGCTGCTCAGACCGGCACGCGGGCGCCCGCCAGGTTCTCGATCATCCGGCGGGCGCCGGGGCCCACCACCGCCGACCAGGCCTGCGGGGCCTCGGTCAGCCAGCCGCACATGCGGGCCGCGAAGCCGGGGAGCTGACGGCCCAGGTCGACCAGGCCGCGGTCGAAGCGGGCCGCGCCGTCCGGGGTGCGGACCAGGAGCAGCCCGGTGCGGTGCACCAGCTCGCGCGCGTCGTCTCCGGCGTGCCGGGCCGCGGCGTGCAGCAGGGTGTCCAGGACCGCGGCGGCCTGTTCGTGGGTCAGGAGGAAGTCGAGGAGTTCGCGGCGCAGGACGCGGGAGGCGGGAGTGCCGGGAGCGGCGAGTACGGCGGCGAGCGCGGCCCGCACCTCCTCCGGGCCGCCGTCGAGGAGACCGGTGACCAGGGGGAAGAGCACGGCGCGGGCCTCCGGTCCCTGGTCGAGCTGCCGGTCGACGTACGCAGCCACGTCGGCGGCTGTCTCCGGGCGCCGCTCCACCGCCTCCCGCACCAGTGTGGCGACCCTGCGGGCCAGCGGGGGCGTGGTGACGTCGGCGAGCGTGCGCAGCGCCTGGCCGGCGTCCGGGCCGCGCAGACGCTCACGGAAGGCACCGAGGACCGGTTCCGGGTGCGTGGTCAGGGCGGCGACGAGGGCGCTCGGCGGGAAGTGCGGGTCACCGGCCGCGAACTGCCGCAGGGCCTGCGGGAGATGGCGGGCACGCGTGCGTGGATCGCGGACGAGGAGGGCGAGCGCGCCGCCGTGCAGGGTGCAGTCGGCGGGGCGGGCGAGGAGGGCGAGGGCGGCGTAGCGCAGGAGTTCGCGGTCGGCGTCGGTGCGGACGTGGGGCGCGGCGCGCAGGCCGTACGCCACCGCCGCCACCCGCCGCGCGGGCCGCTCGTCGTGCGCCCACCGGTCGACGGCCCGGCAGATGGTCGACGGCTCGTCCTCCGCGAGTACGGCGAGCAGTTCGTCCGCCCTCGGGTGCGCGCTCTCGACCAGCACCTCGGTCAGGTCGTCCAGGGCGAGGTGCCGGTGGGTGTGCAGCAGCGCCTGCGCGGCCTCGGCGACGGTCGCGTGCGGGGTCGCGGGGAGCGGGCGGGCGTCGTCGAACCAGCGGGTGAGGAGGGGTTGTACGGCGGTGGGGTCGTCGGCGAGGAGCCGGGAGACGGCGTCCAGATAGCGGGGGCCGGTGTCCTGCGGTGGGCCGTCGGCGAGAAGCAGGTGGCGCAGCAGGTCGAGGCGTTCGGTCTGCGGGAGCGGCAGGGCGGTCCAGAAGCCGGGGGCGAAGGGGTCTGTCGCGGCGCGGGCCGGACGGGAATCGCCCTTGGTCTCCCGGGAGTTGGCGCACTCCTGCCGGCGTGCCGCCACGAGCCGGTCGGCGAGCCGTCGCAGCACCGCCAGGTACGGGGTGGCGTCCGGTACGCGCAGCAGGGTTTCGGTGAGGAGGCGTGCGGGCCACCAGGAGTGCGGATCCGCATCCAGGACGTTGGCCAACTCCTCCATTCTCACGGCGAGTTGGGCGGACCCCTCCTGACGGGCGAGGAGCAGCAGGGCCTCTACGACGGGGCCGATGCGGTGGTGCGGTACGGGGAGGGGGCGGGTGCCGCCGTCAGGGGTGTGGCCGTGGTGGACCAGGGTGCGCAGGGCCTCGTCGAGGTCGAGGTGCATGCCCTGGAGCCAGTCGGCGAGTTCCTCGTGGGCGAAGCGGTAGCCGCTGCCGGCGGGGACGAGCAGGCCCTCGGTGAGGACCGCTGACGCCCAGCCGGTGCCGCCGCCCAGCCGCGCGGGGGCCGCTCCCCAGGGGAACACCGCCTCGAAGGTCTTCCGGTCCAGCTCGCCCTGTCCTGGGCCGAGGCTGCGGCGGGCGGCCTCGTGGACCTGGCCGGAGACCTTTGCGGCGAGGCGGCGCACGGCGGTGCCGCGCAGTCCGTTCTCGGCGGCCAGTCTGACGGCGATGCGCAGGCACATCAGGTCGAGGTGGGCGGCGAGGACGTCGTTGCGGTCCACGCGGGCGTGGGGGGCGTCCTGGAGGGCCGCGTTGACCTCTGAGAGGAGGCGGAGGGTGAGGGGGTGGCGGGCGTCGGGGGCTTCGAGGGTGCCCTCGGGGATGCGGTAGCGCGCGCGGGCTCTGCGGGCCTCGTCCTCCGTGAGGTCGCCGAGGCGCACGCAGGGGAGGTCGCCCCCGACGCCCCTACCCGTCCCGTCCCGGGGGGCTGCCGCCCCCAGACCCCCGCTTTCGGCCTGAACGGCCTCGTCCTCAAACGCCGGACGGGCTGAAATATGCGGACCGGCGCCGCACAGCGTGCCGGCAGCGGCCGAAAAGGCCTCCCAGTACTCCGTCCTGCACGCCACGATCAGCCGCGTCCCCGTCTCGCGCAGCCATTCCGCCGTTTCCTCGGTCCACTCCTCCAGGCGGTGGGTCAGGGCGGGCGGCATTTCCTCGGGGCCGTCCAGGAGGAGGAGCAGGGGGCGGTCCGCTGTGCGGGCGGCCTGGGCGAGGCGGTTCGGGCCGGTGTCGCCGAGGGCGGCCGCGGAGGTGGACTTCGCCGCCGCGACGATGCGGGCGGCGCGGGCCAGCGCACGGGCGGCCGCGTCCACGACCGAGGTGTCGTCCTCCTTCAGGTCGGCGCCGCGCAGCCACAGCGTGGGGGCCGGTTCGGGGCCGCGGTTGCGGCGGGCGGCGAGGGACGCGAGTTCCGTCGTACGGCCGCTGCCCGGTGGCCCGACGAGGCCGAGGACGGTGGCCGGGCCCTGCACGAATGCGGCCAACTCCCTTGCCGTCTCGGCTCGTTCGACCGGCTCGACGCCCGTCCGGCCGACGCGGCCCTCCAGCGCCCCCGGCGGGCCGTCCTGGCCCACCGACGTGGCCGTCAGTTCCAGTACACCGGCCAGGTTGAGGTCGGCTCCGTATGCAGGCACGGTCTCCGCGTTCCGGGCGAGCAGGCCGGCAAGCGGGTCGCACGGTGCGATGGGGGTCCCCCCGCTCGAGCGAAGCCGAGAGTGGGGGAGGAGCGGGACCGCGAAGCCGACGTCGCGGTGGCCGGAGTGCAGTGCGGTGCCGAGGACGGCGACGACGGCTCCGGTTTCGGCGTCCAGGACCGGTCCGCCGGCCGCCCCGCCGCCCAGCCGCAGGGCGTCCCGGCCGGTTGTGCCGATCGCCAACTCCAGGGCCTCGTCGAGGAGATGGAAGCGGTCCGTCGCCGCATACGTCACGGAGGTCGTGCTCAGCACACGGGCCTCGCGCCAGCAGCCGGCGGCGAGGTGGACGTATCGGCCGGTCTCGACCCGGTCCCGGACCGTGACCGGCAGCGGTTCGACGCCGAGGCCCTCGGTGCGTACGAGGGCCAGGTCCAGGTCGGGCAGCGGGGTCACCGCGTCCGCGGTCACCAGGCAGGTGCGATCGCCGACGGTGTGCAGGACGAGCCTGGGCAGGCCGTCGACGGCCTCGTGGCTGGTGATGACGGTGCCGTGGTGGTCGGCGACGAAGCCGGTGCCGCGGGGGCGGCCGGCCAGGTCGTGGATGCGGACCAGGGCGGCGTCGCGGGCGGCCGGTTCCCCGTCAGAGGTGTGTCCCGTTCGCGTATCCTCCGCCGGCCGGTGTCCGTCCCCGGTCCGCGGGCCCCGTCCCGCCATGTTCGAGCCTCCCCGCCGTACAACTGTGCCCTCAGCTCGACGTTAGGGCCACGATGATCAGCGGGACAGATCACTTGGCGAACGCGCCCCCTTCCGCTCCCTCGGTTCACTCCGAGCGCCTGCCCGGACGGGTGAACAGGCGGGGGTCGGTGGATACACCCTAGGGGTGGGGGAACCGAGGGGGGACCGTGGAGCGGCGGGCACAACCCCGTGACCGCCGCTCCACGGGCAGGCAGTACCTGTGCGTTACCGGGGCTCAGCCAAAGACGGCCAGGCTCTTCGCCTTGCCCTTCTGTTCCTCCACGAGCGCGAGGAAGTGCCCCTCGGGGTCGAACACGGCCACCGGGCCGCCGCCCGCGTACACCTCGGGCATCTCCAGCCGTACGCCGTTGGTGAGCAGCCGGGCCCGCTTGGCGTCCACGTCCCAGCGCGGGAACGCGGCCGTGGCCGCTTCGGCGATCGGCATCACGGTGAGCTCCTTCTGGAGCTCGTCGAGCGTCTTCGCCGAGTCCAGCTTGTACGGGCCCACCCGGGTGCGGCGCAGCGCGGTGAGGTGACCGCCGACGCCCAGACCGGCGCCCAGGTCGCGGGCCAGGGCCCGGATGTAGGTGCCCGACGAGCAGACCACGGAGACCACCAGGTCCAGCACCGGGGTGCCGTCCTCGGCGACGGCGTCACGGACGTCGTACACCGCGAAGGAGGAGACGGTGACGGGCCGGGCGGGGATCTCGAACTCCTCGCCCTCCCGCGCCCGCTTGTAGGAGCGCACACCGTCGATCTTGATGGCGCTGACCTTCGACGGGACCTGCATGATGTCGCCGGTGAGCTTCGCGATCCCGGCGTCGACGGCCTCGCGGGTGACCTTCGAGGCGTCTGCCGACCCCGTGATCTCGCCCTCTGCGTCGTCGGTCAGGGTCGTCTGCCCGAGGCGGATCGTGCCCAGGTACTCCTTCTCGGTCAGCGCGAGGTGACCGAGCAGCTTGGTGGCGCGCTCGACGCCGAGGACGAGCACGCCCGTCGCCATGGGGTCGAGGGTTCCCGCGTGCCCGACGCGCCGGGTGCGGGCGATGCCGCGCATCTTGGCGACCACGTCGTGCGAGGTGAAGCCCGACGGCTTGTCCACGATGACAAGCCCGTCGGGCGTCCGGTTCTTCTGGGTCATTCGGCGGTGTCGTCCTCGTCTTCACCCGGCTTCTTGTACGGGTCCGCCTCGCCGGCGTAGGTGGCGCCGGCCGAGACCTCGCGCACCTTCTGGTCGGACTGGCGGGCCTTGTCGAGGAGGTCCTCGATGGTCCGGGCGGTGTCCGGCAGGGCGTCCGCGACGAAGGTCAGCGTCGGCGTGAACTTCACGCCCGCGGCCGCGCCGACCGCGGAACGCAGCACGCCCTTGGCGCTCTCCAGACCGGCGGCGGCGGCCGCCCGCTCCTCGTCGTCCCCGTACACCGTGTAGAAGACGGTCGCCTCCCTCAGGTCCCCAGTGACCCGGGTGTCCGTGATGGTGACGTGCGAGCCGAGCCGCGGGTCCTTGATCCCGCGCTGCAGCTTCTGGGCCACCACCTCTCGGATGAGGTCCGCCAGCCTCTTGGCACGCGCGTTGTCGGCCACTGGTCCGTCTCCTTAAGTGCTTACTTCTTGCTTCAGTCTTCGTCGCTGTGGAGCCTGCGTCGAACCGAGAGCAGTTCCACCTCGGGCCGCCCGGCGACCAGCCGCTCGCAGCGGTCCAGTACGTCGGAGAGGTGTCCCGTGTCCCCGGAGACCATCGCGAGGCCGATCTCGGCCCGGCGATGGAGGTTCTGGCTGCCCGTCTCCGCCACGCTCACCGCGTACTTGCGCTGGAGCTCGGCCACTATCGGACGGACGAGAGAGCGTTTCTCCTTGAGCGAGTGGACGTCGCCGAGGAGCAGGTCGAAGGACAGAGTCCCCACATACATGTGTGTCCGGATGTCCCGCCGGTTCGGGGTACGGGCGCCACGCTTCGACGCCGATACGGGAACCGTACACGCAACGGCCGGGGCCGATCGACGGAAATTCCGTGGAGGAACTTCCCCGCCGATCGGCCCCGATCGCGTGCTGGATCAGACGCGCGGCTTCTCGCGCATCTCGTACGTCGCGATGACGTCGTCGACCTTGATGTCGTTGAAGTTGCCGAGGTTGATACCGCCCTCGAACCCTTCGCGGATCTCGGTGACGTCGTCCTTGAAGCGACGCAGACCCTCGATGTTGAGGTTCTCCGCGACCACCTTGCCGTCGCGGATGAGGCGCGCCTTGGTGTTGCGCTTGACCTCGCCGGAGCGGATGAGAACACCCGCGATGTTGCCCAGCTTGGACGACTTGAAGACCTCGCGGATCTCCGCCGTACCGAGCTCGACCTCCTCGAACTCCGGCTTGAGCATGCCCTTGAGGGCCGCCTCGATCTCCTCGATCGCCTGGTAGATGACCGAGTAGTAGCGGACGTCCACGCCCTCCCGCTCGGCCATCTGCGCCGCGCGGCCTGCCGCACGGACGTTGAAGCCGATCACGATGGCGTCCGAGCCCATCGCCAGGTCGATGTCCGACTCCGTGACCGCACCGACGCCGCGGTGCAGGACGCGGATGTCGACCTCTTCGCCGACGTCCAGCTGGAGCAGGGAGGACTCGAGGGCCTCGACGGAACCAGAAGCGTCACCCTTGATGATGAGGTTGAGCTGCTGGACCTCGCCGGCCTTGAGCACCTTGTCCAGGTCCTCGAGGGAGACACGGCGCGTGCGCTTGGCGAACGCGGCGTTGCGCTCACGGGCGGCGCGCTTCTCGGCGATCTGACGGGCCGTACGGTCCTCGTCCACCACCAGGAAGTTGTCGCCCGCACCCGGGACGTTGGTCAGGCCGAGGACCTGGACCGGCGTCGACGGGCCGGCCTCGGCGACGTTGTTGCCGTTGTCGTCGAGCATGGCGCGGACTCGGCCGTAGGCGTCGCCCACGACCATCGTGTCGCCGACCCGCAGGGTGCCTCGCTGGACGAGGACCGTCGACACGGCACCGCGGCCGCGGTCGAGGCGGGACTCGATGGAGATGCCCTGCGCGTCCTGGTTCGGGTTGGCCCGCAGGTCGAGCGAGGCGTCCGCGGTGAGGACCACGGCCTCCAGCAGGGAGTCGATGTGCAGACCCTGCTTGGCGGAGATGTCGACGAACATCGTGTCGCCGCCGTACTCCTCGGCCACAAGGCCGTACTCGGTGAGCTGACCGCGCACCTTGGTCGGGTCGGCGCCCTCGACGTCGATCTTGTTGACCGCGACGACGATCGGGACGTCGGCCGCCTTGGCGTGGTTGAGCGCCTCGACCGTCTGCGGCATGACGCCGTCGTTGGCCGCGACGACCAGGATCGCGATGTCGGTCGACTTCGCACCACGGGCACGCATGGCGGTGAACGCCTCGTGACCCGGGGTGTCGATGAAGGTGATCTTGCGCTCTTCGTCGTTGACCTCGGTCGCGACCTGGTAGGCACCGATGTGCTGGGTGATGCCGCCGGCCTCGCCCGCGATGACGTTCGTCTTGCGGATGGCGTCGAGCAGTCGGGTCTTACCGTGGTCGACGTGACCCATGACGGTCACGACCGGCGGACGGACGACCAGGTCCTCCTCGCCGCCCTCGTCCTCGCCGAACTCGATGTCGAAGGACTCGAGCAGCTCGCGGTCCTCCTCCTCGGGGCTGACGATCTGAACCTCGTAGTTCATCTCGCCCGCGAGGAGCTGCAGCGTCTCGTCGGAGACGGACTGCGTGGCCGTGACCATCTCGCCCAGGTTCATCATGACCGCGACGAGCGACGCCGGGTTGGCGTTGATCTTCTCCGCGAAGTCGGTGAGGGAGGCACCGCGCGACAGGCGAATGGTCTCGCCGTTGCCGCGAGGCAGCATCACGCCGCCGACCGACGGGGCCTGCATGGCCTCGTACTCCTGGCGCCTCTGCCGCTTCGACTTGCGACCGCGACGCGCGGGACCGCCGGGACGACCGAAGGCGCCCTGCGTGCCACCACGGCCACCGGGACCGCCGGGACGACCACCGAAGCCGGGACGACCGCCGCCGCCGGCACCCGCACCGGGGCCACCGGGACGACCGGCGAAACCGCCGCCACCGCCACCGGGACCGCCGGGACGACCGGCGAAGCCGCCACCGCCACCGCCACCACCGGGACGACCGGCGAAGCCGCCGCCGCCCGGACGACCGCCGCCACCGGGACGACCGCCGCCGCCGGGACCGCGGCCGCCGGGGCCACCGCCGCCGGGACGCGGGCCGGCAGCCGGACGCTGCGGCATCATGCCGGGGTTCGGACGCGGGCCGCCGGGGCCGCCGCCGGGACGGGGGCCGCCCTGCGGACGGGGCATGCCGCCCGGGGTCGGACGCGGGCCGCCCGGAGCCTGCGGACGGGGGCCGCCCGCCGCACCCTGGGGACGCGGACCACCCTGGCCGGCACCCTGCGGACGCGGAGCGCCGCCGGGGGCGCCACCCGGGCCGCCGGGACGCGGAGCACCACCCGGACGGGGCGCCTGCGGGCGCGCCATGCCGGTGGAGCCACCGGAGGTGAAGGGGTTGTTGCCCGGACGGGGACCGGCCGGACGGGCACCGGGACGCGGAGCGCCGCCACCCTGGCGCGGGGCGCCGGGACGGTCACCGCGGTCGCCACGGCCCTGGCCGCCCTGAGCGGGGCCGCCGGGACGGGCGCCGGGACGCGGGGCCTGGCCTGCCGGACGCGGGGCGCCCGGACGCGGGCCGGAGCCCTGGCCCTGGGAGGCAGCCGGGGCGGCGGGAGCCGCCGGAGGCGCCGTGAACTCGGGCGTGGTCGGAGCCGGGGACGCCGGGGCGGGCCGCGGCGCGGGCTTCGGGCCCGGGGTGGGACGGGGGCCGGGAGCGGCCGGCGCGGCGGGAGCCGCGGGCTTCTCGGCGGCGGCCGGCTTGGGAGCCGGCGGGCGCGGGGCGGCCGGACGGGCGGCCTGCGCGGGAGAGGGGGCTGCCGGACGAGCCGGGGCAGCCTTGCGTGCGGGGGCGGACTTGCCGCCTCCGTTGCCCTGCTGGAGGGCGTCCGTCAGCTTACGGACGACGGGCGCTTCGATGGTCGAAGACGCCGAACGGACGAATTCACCGAGTTCCTGGAGCTTGGCCATGACGACCTTGCTCTCAACCCCGAACTCCTTGGCGAGTTCGTATACCCGGACCTTAGCCACTTCGCTCCTTTTAGGTCCGGGTTGCGGCCGGACCGTCGCTACTTCATGGGCGTACTCATCGCGTGCTCATCGAGTGCTCATCGCAATCTCGACCTACTTCCAACTCGCGGGGTACCAGGGCCGCACGGAGGTTCCGTACGACCACGTCTTACGGTGTTGCCTGCTCGACATAGAGGCGCAACGCCTTTGTGTCGAGCGCTCCCGGGGCGCGCAGCGCCCGCGTGAACGCCCGGCGGCGTACCGCCAGGTCGAGACAGACCAGGGCGGGGTGCACATAAGCACCCCGGCCGGGCAGCGTACCGCGATGATCGGGGACGCATTCATCCTCGACCGCCACGATGCGCAGCAGATCCTTCTTGGCCGCTCGCTGCCTGCACCCCACACAGGTGCGCTCAGGGCATGCGCGGGCGCGCGTCCGGCCAGACACCCTTAAGTCTACCTCCCCGTGGCGACCTCACCCCTTTGGGGCAAGAATCGAACAGTTCCGCGCATACAACTGTCGTGATCTAAGCCATCCGCGGCTTGGATCTATTCCCCGCGCTGGTCGCTCCGCTGGTCTCCGCGCTGATCCTCGGTCTGCTCGGTGTCCGGACGGATGTCGATCCGCCAGCCGGTCAGCCGGGCCGCGAGGCGGGCGTTCTGCCCTTCCTTGCCGATCGCCAGCGACAGCTGGTAGTCCGGCACCGTCACCCGCGCGGAGCGGGCGGCGAGGTCCACGACCTCCACCTTGGAGACCCGGGCGGGCGACAGCGCGTTGGCGACCATCTCCGCCGGGTCGTCCGACCAGTCGACGATGTCGATCTTCTCGCCGTTCAGCTCGCCCATCACGTTGCGCACACGCCCGCCCATGGGGCCGATGCAGGCGCCCTTGGCGTTCAGGCCCGAACGGGTGGACCGCACGGCGATCTTGGTGCGGTGACCGGCCTCACGGGCGATCGCGGCGATCTCCACGGACCCGTCGGCGATCTCCGGCACCTCCAGGGCGAAGAGCTTCTTCACCAGGTTCGGGTGGGTGCGCGAGAGGGTCACGGACGGCCCGCGGACGCCCTTCGCCACGCGTACGACGTACGAGCGCAGCCGCATGCCGTGCGGGTACGTCTCGCCGGGCACCTGCTCCTGCACCGGCAGGATGGCCTCGAGCTTGCCGATGTCCACGAGCACGTTCTTGGGGTCGCGGCCCTGCTGGACCACGCCGGTGACGATGTCGCCCTCACGGCCGGCGTACTCGCCGAGCGTCGCGTCGTCCTCGGCGTCGCGCAGCCGCTGCAGGATGACCTGCTTGGCGGTGGTGGCGGCGATACGGCCGAAGTCGGACGGGGTGTCGTCGAACTCGCGGGGCTCCTGGCCCTCTTCGAGGTCCTCGGGGTCCTCCTTCGCCCACACGACCACGTGTCCGGTCTCCCGGTCGAGCTTCACGCGCGCGTGGCGGTGGCTTCCCTCGGTGCGGTGGTAGGCGATGAGGAGGGCCGACTCGATCGCCTCGACCAGCAGGTCGAAGGAGATCTCCTTCTCCCGTACCAAGCCCCGCAGGGCACTCATGTCGATGTCCACGGCTACGCCTCCTCTTCCTTCTCGTTCTTGTCCTTGCGATTGAACTCGACCTGCACGCGCGCCTTGTCGACGTCGCCGAAGGCGAGTCTGCGGCTGGTCGCCCTGCGGCCCTTCACCCCGGGCACTTCGAGATCAAGGCCTTCGTCGTCGACCTTGAGGATCCTGGCGACCAGTTCCCCGCCCTCGGCCAGCTGGAACTTCACCAGCCGGTCCACGGCGCGCACGTAGTGCCGGTGTTCCTTGAGGAGGCGCTCCGCGCCGGGGGTTCCGACCTCGAGGGTGTACTCGCCCTCGCCCATCGCGTCCGTCTCGTCGAGTTTCGCCGAGAGCGCGCGGCTCACATCGGCGATCTGGTCCAGATCGGCACCGGTGTCGGAGTCGACGACCACGCGCAGCACCCGCTTGCGTCCGACGGAGTCCACTGCGATCTCTTCGAGATCCAGGCCCTGGGAGCTGACGAGCGGTTCCAGGAGCTCTCGCAGCCTCTCGCTCTGGGTGGTGCTCATCCGGGTGACTCCTCGGCCGCGTGTGCTGTTGTGGGATGGGTCGCGTGTCTGGTCAAAGGGTATCCGGTCGCAGGGTGTGTTGCCGTACACGTACGGACGTGCGGTGCCGATGAACACCGGCGGGCGCGGGCGCGGGTACCGTGATCACGGCGGGGCGGTTTCCCGCCCATGCGTTCGTACGAGGCCCCCGAGGACGTCAGCCGTGTCGTACCCCCCGCCCTTGCGCGCCCCTTCGGGGCCGCGCAGAAGATCCGTGCTTGCTTCGGCCGCCGGGGCCGCCCTGTTGGCGGGGTGCTCCGGCGGGGAGTCCGAGGAGAGCACCGGTGGCAGTCCGTCGGTCACGGAGAAGGCACGCGCGCGTGCGGCACGGGACAGTGCGGTGCTGCTCGGGCGGTACGACGCCGTGATCGCCGCGCATCCCGCCGTGGCGGAGCGGTTGGGGGCGCTGCGGGCGGAGGTCGACCGGCATGTGGAGGCCTTCGGGGGGACGGTGGCGAAGTCCTCCCCCACGGCGCCGGAGTCGGCTTCGCCCTCCGCCGTCGTACCCGTGAACCAGAAGGACGCCCTCGCCGAGCTGGCCGCCGCCGAGCGGGCCCTGGCCGACCGGCGGATCGCGGCGCTCCTCGACGTGCCGGGTGAGCTGGCGCGGCTGCTGGCCTCGGTGGCGGCGGCCGGGGCGGCACATGCGTATCTGCTGACGGAGGGTGCCCGATGAGCCGGGAGAAGGAGCTGAAGGCCCTGCAGGCGGCACTGGCCGCCGAGCATGCGGCGGTGTACGGCTACGGGGTGGTCGGCGGGCGGATCCGCCCGGGACGGCGTACGGAGGCCCGGGCGGCGTACGACGCGCACCGGGCCCGGCGGGACGCGCTCACCCGCGAGGTGCGCGACCTGGGCGGCACGCCGGTTGCCTCGGCGGCGGCGTACGCGCTGCCCTTCCCGGTGCCGGACTCGGCCGCTGCCGTGCGGCTGGCCACCGAGCTGGAGGACCGGGTGGCCGGGGTCTACTCCGACCTGGTGCGGGCGACCGTGGGCGAGCGGCGGCGGACGGCTGCCGGGGCGATGCGGGAGGCGGCGGTGCGGGCGGTGCGCTGGAGCGGCGAGAGCGTAGCCTTCCCTGGGCTCGCCGAGCGGGCGGCCACCGCCCCGGCCTCGCCGGCCCCCACGGCGTAACGCGTACTGGAAGGGAACGACTCGCGTATGGTTTTCGCACCGCCGCAGCGTCTGGTCAGGGCGCTCGGTGAGACGGCACCGGACGGCGACGACTGGCTGGAGAAGCTGCCCGAGGCGGCCCAGCAGGCGGTCGCGCTACGCGAGTTGACCGTGGAACGGGTGCACGTGCCCGGTGGCCGCAGCAGCCTGGTCGTGCTGGTGCGGCGCCCCGACGGGACGCCCGCCGTGCTGAAGCTGGCCCCGCCACGGGCCCGTCCGGAGAGCGAGCGGGCGGCGCTGGCGCACTGGGGCGGTATGGGCGCCGTACAGCTGGTCGAACCGTTCACGGCGGAGGGTGTGTTGCTGCTGGAGCGGCTGCATCCGGATGTGTCGGTGCGGTCGTTGCCGGAGGCGAAGGCCCTGTTGGAGGCGGCGGGGACGTTGCGGCGGCTGTGGGTGGAGCCACCTGCCGACGAGGGCGCGCATGTCTTCGAGACCGTGGCCGAGCGGACGGGGCGGCAGGCCGAGGCCATGCGGGCGACCGCTTCGGGCTTCGCCGAGGTGGCTGTGCTGGTCGACGCCGCGGTCGACGCCCGCGAGGGGCTGCTGGCGGATCCGCCTGAACAGCGGCTGCTGCACGGCACGTTTCGGCAGAGCAAGGTGCTCGCCGGCGAGCGGATGCCGTGGTTGGCCGTGGGGCCCGACCCGGTGGTGGGTGAGTGCGCGTTCGATCTCGCCCGGTTGGTACGGGACCGGGTGGAGGATCTGATCGCCTCGCCGGCGGGGGCGGCGACGACGCGGCGGCGGGTGAAGCGGCTTGCCGAGTCCTTGGACGTGGATCAGGAGCGGTTGCGGGGGTGGACGTTGTTCCGGGCGGTGGAGTCCGGGGTGCGGGCGCTTCGGGTGGGGCGGGGGAAGGATGCGGAGCTGTTGCTCGAGTTCGCCGGGTGGCTTTGAGCACCCGGCAGACCGATGCCGTTCAGGGTGAGGTGGAGGCGGCAGGCGAACGGGCGACGTCCTGTGCCGGGGTGCGGGTCGTCAGGCGTTCGGCGGCTGCCGCCAGGACGAGTACGACGATGTTCGCTGCCAGGCCCACCAGGCCGGCGTTGACGTTTCCCGCAAGGCCCTTCTGCCAGAACGTCAGCCAGACGACGACCAGTTCGCCCGCGAAGAGCCCGGCGAGGACGGCCACCTTGCCCACCGGGCGGCGGGACAGGAAGCCCAGGGCGATGGCGGGAGCCAGCTGGACCGTGCCGCTGTAGGTGAGCAGGAGGAGGTTGGCGAGGAGGTCGGGGCGGTAGATGGCGAGGAGGAGGGAGAGACCGCAGGCGGCCACCACCGTGCCGTGGTTGATCCAGAACTGCTTCCGCTCGTCCCGCACCCGGGCGATGTTGCGGGCCACCAGGGACGAGATGCCGATCAGGATGCCCGCCGCCGGCACCATCGCCGTCGCGATGGCCGCGACCACGACCAGGCCCGTCGCCCACGTCGGCAGCACCTGCTTGCTCAGCGTCAGCAGGATGCCGTTGGCCGGGGTGCCCGGCTTGACGACGAGGACGGCGGCGAAGCCCACGATGATGGGCATCAGAAGGCAGAGTTCGTACAGCGGCATCCAGGTGTAGTTGCGGCGCAGCACCTTGGGGTCGCGGGCGGACATCACGGCCGGCCAGGCGTGCGGCAGGCACATCAGGCCGACGCCGAGCATGCTGACCAGCATGCTCGTGGTGAACCAGACCTGGTCGGACGGCCCCGCGTGGATCGTCAGCAGCTCCGGGTGGAGCTTGTCGATGCGGTGGAACATGGCCGTGACACCGCCCGTGAAGTGCGCCGGGACGGCGATGAGCAGCACGGCCAGGACGACCAGCATGACGACGTCCTTGAAGTACGACGTCATCGCGACACCGTGCAGGCCCGCCCACAGCACGAAGGCCACGACCAGCGCACAGCCGATGACCATGCTGAGGGTGCCGGAGGCCGAGTCGCCGGTGACCAGCTGGACGATCAACCCCAGGCCGGTGATCTGGAGTTGGAGATACGGCAGCACGAAGACCACACCGAGGACGGCCGCGACCGTGCCGAGCAGTTTGCTGTCGTAGCGGTCCTCCAGGTAGTCGCCCTGGGTGAGGTAGCCGCGCTCCTTGCCCAGCGACCACAGGCGCTTGGCGAGGAAGAACAGCACCATGTAGCCGATGGGGACGTACGGGAGGGCGTAGAGGGCGGCGACTCCGCCGCTGAAGGCGAGGCCTGCCATGCCGAGGAAGGTGAAGGTGGTGAACACCTCTCCGGCCTGCAGGAACCACATGCTCAGCGCGCCGAAACGGCGTCCGCCGACGGCCCATTCGGAAAGGTCGGCGGCGGGCTTGCGGCGGCCGACGAATCCGAGGACGCCGATCAGGGCGATGCCGGTGAACGTCATGACCAGGATCGTCGTCACCTGTCGGCCTCCTCGCGGTTCATGAGGCGCTCCGTGAGAAGCAGCGCGGGTGTGCACATCACGCACCACACCGCGCCCCACACCAGCATCCGGGGCAGCCCGAACCACAGCCCGGCGGTGTTCACGAACGGCAGGAACGGCATCAGGACCAGGCCGAGCGCGGGCACGGCGGGGATCAGATGGTACGGGCGCACGGTGCCTCCTCGGCGAGACGGTCCAGCCGGCGGACGGCGAGTTCGGCGAGCAGGGCGGCGCCGTCGGACAGCACCGCGTCGTCGAAGGCGGCCAGCGGGGAGTGGTTGGTGGGGGCGGTCTCCGGATCGCCGGTGGCGTCGGCGCCCAGGAAGACGAAGGCGCCCGGCACCCGGTCCAGGATCCGGGAGAAGTCCTCCGAGCCGGTGATCGGGTCGGTGAGCTGCTCGAAACGTTCCTCCCCGAAGGCCTCGCGGACGGTGTCGGCGAGGAAGTCGTGCTCGTCGGCGTGGTTGACGGTGACCGGGTATTCGGGGACGAAGTCGACCTCGGCGGTGAGGCCGTGGGCGGTGGCGATGTCCCGGCAGAGGCGTACGGAGACCTCCGCGATGCGTTCGGCGGCGGCCGGCGAGAAGGTGCGGACGGTCGCCTCGAAGGACGCGTCGTCGGGGATGATGTTGCGCCGGGTGCCGGCGTGGAAGGTGCCGACGGTGACCACGACCGGGTCGAACACGTCGAAGCGCCGGGTCACCATCGTCTGCAGCGCGGTGACCATCTCGCAGGCCGCCTGGATGGGGTCGAGGGAGTCGTGCGGGCGGGAGCCGTGGCCGCCGGCGCCGACCACGCGCACATGCAGACCCGCAGAGGCCGCCATCAGCGGGCCGGGGCGGGAGGCGAAGACGCCGGTGGGATACGACGACGAGCTGACGTGCAGTCCGTAGGCGGCGTCGACCGGGCGTCCCGCCGCGTCCAGCACACCCTCCGCCACCATGTGACCGGCGCCGTCCCAGCCCTCCTCCCCCGGCTGGAACATGAACACCACGTCCCCGGCGAGGCTCGCGCGCCGGTCCGCGAGCAGCCGGGCGGCCCCGACCAGACCGGCCGTGTGCAGGTCGTGGCCGCAGGCGTGCATGGCGCCCGCGATCCGGGAGGCGAAGTCCTCGCCGGTGCGCTCGGTGACGGGCAGGGCGTCCATGTCACCGCGCAGCAGTACGACGGGGCCGCCGGGCGCGGCGCCGCCGCGCAGCACGGCCGTCACGGAGGACAGCGAACTGCCGGTGCTGATCTCCAGCGGCAGTCCGTCCAGCGCGGCCAGCACCTTCTCCTGTGTGCGCGGCAGGTGCAGGCCTATCTCCGGCTCCCGGTGCAACGCCCGGCGCAGGACGGCCAGTTCACCCTGGAGCTCACGCGCGTCGTCTCGCAGACTCATCCCTCTCCCCTCACCCGTGCACCACCTGTTGCATGTACTGCCCACGTGGCCGGAAATGATGAGGATGCGAGGCGATGCCGCGCAGAAATTGGCGGAAACGCCGCTCCGCGACCGCCGTTCCCCTCCCATAGTGACGCTCTGTCACGCACCACGGTCGGGGAACGGCCTGAGAGAAGTCTGTGAGGTCTCTTCAGAGCCCCAGAGACGTTCCTGAGGAGTTGCTCAGGCGGTCAGGCGGGCGATCGCCTCGTCCACCGTCAGCTCCTCGCGCTCGCCGGACCTGCGGTCCTTCAGCTCCAGGACACCCTCGCCGGAGCGGCGGCCGGCGACCAGGATCTTCGGTACGCCGATGAGTTCCGCGTCCGTGAACTTGACGCCCGGGGAGACGCCCGCCCGGTCGTCGACCAGGACGCGCAGACCCGCCGCCCGCAGCTTCTCGGAGACGTCGAGGGCCAGTTCGATCTGCAGGGCCTTGCCCGCGGCGACGACGTGCACGTCGGCCGGGGCGACCTCGGCGGGCCAGCACAGGCCCTGCTCATCGGCGGTCTGCTCGGCGAGGGCCGCGACCGCGCGGGAGACGCCGATGCCGTAGGAGCCCATGGTGACGCGGACCG
This sequence comes from Streptomyces sp. NPDC001351, assembly GCF_042896045.1. Lineage (NCBI taxonomy): Bacteria > Bacillati > Actinomycetota > Actinomycetes > Kitasatosporales > Streptomycetaceae > Streptomyces > Streptomyces sp. NPDC001351. The sequence continues at coordinate 85,432 of NZ_JBIAWS010000021.1, forward strand.
GCTTGCCGTTCTGGCCGAGGACGTCGAGCTTCAGGGCGTCCGCGTACTTGCGGCCGAGCTGGAAGATGTGGCCGATCTCGATGGCGCGGTCCAGCTTGAGACCGGTACCGCACTTGGGGCAGGGGTCGCCCTCCTGGACGACCACGACGTCGACGTACTGGTCGACCTCGAAGTCACGGCCCGCCACGACGTTCCTGGCGTGCGTGCCCGCCTTGTTGGCGCCGGTGATCCAGGCGGTGCCGGGGGCCACGCGCGGGTCGGCGATGTACGTGACCTTCTCGCCCCGTCCCTGCGGGCCGACATAGCCGCGGACCAGGTCCGGGCGGCCCGCGAAGTCCGCCTCGGTGACCATCTCGACGACCGCCGGGGCGAAGTGCGCCTCGACCTTGTCCATGTCGACCTCGCGGTCACCGGGGACACCCACGGCGACGATCTCGCCGTCGACCTTCACGAGGAGGTTCTTCAGGGTGGCGGAGGCCGGGACCTCGAGGAAGGCGGCGAGGGTCTCGATGGTCGGGGTGTCCGGGGTCGGGATCTCCTCCAGCGCGGGCACGCCCTCGGCGTCCACCGGCTTGAGCTCGTAGGTGATCGCCTCGGTGTTGGCCGCGAAGTCGCAGTTCGGGCAGTCCGCGAAGGTGTCCTCGCCGGCCTCGGCCGGGGCGAGGAACTCCTCCGACTTGGAGCCGCCCATCGCGCCCGCGGTGGCAGCGCAGATGCGGTAGTCGAGGCCGAGGCGCTCGAAGACGCGCTGGTAGGCCTGGCGGTGCAGGGCGTAGGACCGGGCGAGGCCCTCGTCCTCGGTGTCGAAGGAGTACGAGTCCTTCATCAGGAACTCACGGCCGCGCAGGATGCCGGCCCGCGGACGGGCCTCGTCACGGTACTTGTGCTGGATCTGGTAGAGGATCACCGGCAGGTCCTTGTAGGAGGACGCCTGGTCCTTCACCAGCAGGGTGAAGATCTCCTCGTGGGTCGGGCCGAGCAGGTAGTCGCCGCCCTTGCGGTCCTGGAGGCGGAACAGCTCGGCGCCGTACTCGTCCCAGCGGCCCGTGGCGTCGTACGGCTCCCGCGGCAGCAGGGCGGGGAGCAGCACCTCCTGGGCGCCGATCGCGTCCATCTCCTCACGGACGATCCGCTCCACGTTGGCGAGGACCTTCTTGCCGAGCGGCAGCCACGACCAGATACCGGCCGCCGTGCGGCGCACATAGCCGGCGCGGACGAGCAGCTTGTGGCTGAGGACCTCGGCGTCCGCCGGGTCGTCACGCAGCGTCTTCGCCATCAACTGGGACATGCGCTGGACCGGTGCGTTCGCCATGGTTCTCGTACTCCTGCTGCGTAAGGGTGATGGCAAGGAGGTTAGCCGGGGGGCCGGTTCCGGTGGAAATCGGTTAACGGCGCCGCAGGGGCAAGGGGGCACCCATCACGGCGTACGGCTTCGGGGCGCTCGGGAAGAGGACCTGGCGGGCCAGGTCCTGGTAGCCGAGGGAGTGGTAGAGGCCGCGGGCCGGGCTGTCGACGTCGATCGCCGACAGGATCGAGCGGGGCTCGAGGGCACCGTCGGTGATGGTCGTGATCAGGGAGCGGCCGATGCCGCGGTTCTGGTGGCGCGGGTGGACGTGCAGCTCGGTGATCACGAAGGAGTTGTCGAGCCAGCCGTCGTGTCCCTGCGCGCGGAGGTACGGCTCGACGACGGTGGACCACCAGTGGGTGCGGTCGTTCGGCATGCCGTAGACGAAGCCGACGAGGCGGCCTTCGACGGTGGCGCCGAGTGCGCGGGCTCCCGGGTACGTCATGTGCCGCAGGACGATCTGCCGCCGTACGGCGACCTCGTCGGCGCCGAGTCCGAAGGCCACGGCCTGCACGGCGAGCGCTTCGTCGACCCGGGCGGACAGGTCGAGGGGGCCGATCACGACGTCTTCGGGATGGCGGTGTCCGTGACCGGGAAAGCGCAGCATGCCGGGGAGACTACAGGTCTCGTACGAGGCTCAGAACTGCGCTGTGAACCGCGGCCGGAAGTCCGGCTTGAAGTGCGGCTAGAAGAGAACGCTCATGAACGCGCCGACCTCCTGGAACCCCACCCGCTGGTACGCCCTTCGCGCGGGGGTGTTGAAGTCGTTGACGTAGAGGCTGACGATCGGGGCCACGTCCGCCAGCGCGTAGCGCAGGACCGCGGCCATGCCCGGTGCGGCGATCCCCCTCCCCCGGTACTCGGGGGCGACCCACACCCCCTGGATCTGGCAGGCCTGGGGGGTGGCCGCGCCGATCTCCGCCTTGAAGACGACCTTGCCGCGCTCGTCGAGGCGGGCGAACGAGCGGCCCGAGCCGACGAGTTCGGCGACCCGGGCCTGGTACAGCAGCCCCCCGTCCCCGGCGAGCGGCGAGACGCCGACCTCCTCGGTGAACATCGCCACGCAGGCCGGCATGATCGTCTCCATCTCGTCCTTGCGGATGCGGCGGACGTACGGATCCGGGGCGATGTCGGCGGGCATGCGGTCGGTGACCATGAGCGGCTGGTGGGCGCGGACCTCGCGGGCCGGGCCCCAGCTGGGTTCGAGCAGGCGCCAGAGCTGGGTGGTGGCCTCGACGGGGCCGACTATGGACGAGCAGCGGCGGCCGGCCCTGCGGGCGCGGTCGGCGAAGGCGCGTACGGCGCGCGGGCCGGCGCAGATCGGGACGAGGTTGGCGCCCGCGTAGCAGAGGGAGGTCAGCATGCCCTCCTCGTAGAAGCCCCACATCTCGCCGCCGAGCCGCCACGGGTCGAGGCCCGCGACCTGCACTCGGGAGGTCACGAAGGCGTTCGCGACCGGCTCGCGGTCGAGGACGGCGAGCGCGGCGTCCAGGTCGCTCGGTTCGAGCACCCGTGAGGTGGTCTGCGTCAACACGTGCGGGCCTCATCGTGAGGATCTGCTGATCTCCGCACTGTACCTGCGGAAGCTGGGCGGTGCCGCCCCCGGTTGGCGTACTGCCCGTTGCCCGGTGGGGCTTGGCCGGTGTGCCGCCGCTGGGGGCTGCCTCCCCCAGACCCCCGCTTTCGGCCTGAACGGCCTCGTCCTCAAGCGCCGGACGGGCTGAAAGACCAAGCTCCGACCGGCGCTCGAAAAGCTTCCTCAGCCGGCCACCGAGACCGACGGTTCGCCGGACGGGGTGCCGTCCGCCTCCATCTGTTCGGCCAGCTTCATGGCCTCCTCGATGAGGGTTTCCACGATCTTGGACTCGGGGACCGTCTTGATGACCTCGCCCTTGACGAAGATCTGGCCCTTGCCGTTGCCGGAGGCGACGCCGAGGTCGGCCTCGCGGGCCTCGCCGGGGCCGTTGACGACGCAGCCCATGACGGCGACGCGGAGGGGGACCTCCATGCCGGTCAGGCCCGCGGTGACCTCCTCGGCCAGCTTGTAGACGTCGACCTGGGCGCGGCCGCAGGACGGGCAGGAGACGATCTCCAGGCCGCGCTGCTTGAGGTTCAGGGACTCCAGGATCTGGTTGCCGACCTTGACCTCCTCCACGGGGGGCGCGGAGAGGGAGACGCGGATGGTGTCGCCGATGCCCTGGGACAGGAGGGCGCCGAAAGCCACCGCCGACTTGATCGTGCCCTGGAAGGCGGGGCCGGCCTCGGTCACGCCGAGGTGCAGCGGGTAGTCGCACTGGGCGGCGAGCTGCTTGTACGCCTCGATCATCACGACCGGGTCGTTGTGCTTGACCGAGATCTTGATGTCCCGGAAGTCGTGCTCCTCGAAGAGGGACGCCTCCCAGAGGGCCGATTCAACCAGGGCCTCGGGGGTCGCCTTGCCGTACTTCTGGAGCAGGCGCCGGTCGAGGGAGCCGGCGTTGACGCCGATGCGGATCGGGGTGCCGTGATCCTTGGCGGCCCGCGCGATCTCCTTGACCTTGTCGTCGAACTGCTTGATGTTGCCCGGGTTGACGCGGACGGCCGCGCAACCCGCCTCGATGGCCGCGAACACGTACTTCGGCTGGAAGTGGATGTCGGCGATGACCGGGATCTGCGACTTCTTCGCGATGGTGGCGAGCGCGTCCGCGTCGTCCTGCGTGGGGCAGGCCACGCGCACGATCTGGCAGCCGGAGGCGGTGAGCTCGGCGATCTGCTGGAGGGTCGCACCGATGTCGGACGTACGGGTCGTGGTCATCGACTGCACGGACACGGGCGCGTCGCCGCCGACCGCCACGGACCCGACCTGGATCTGCCTGCTCTGCCGACGCTCGGCAACCCTGGTCGGAATGGACGGCATGCCGAGAGAAATCGCAGTCATCTGCTGTGCAACCCCAAGTCGTGGATCAAGGTCCGGTCCCGGTACAGCGGGCTCCAGGCTTCGAGATTACGGCACCGGTGCAGGCCCACACACTCCCCCACCTCGAACACACTCGGCGGGGGGACCCCCTCGCCCGTAAACCCACTCAATGGAAGGCGGCCCGGCACAAAGCGTGCCGGGCCGCCACAAACGCCGCGTGACCAGTTGCTTTCCGCTAGGTGATTTTCACGGGGTTGACCACGTCCGCGATCAGCACCAGCAGTGTGAAGCAGACGAAGACGCCCGCCACCACGTACGCCACCGGCATCAGCTTCGCCACGTCGAACGGGCCCGGGTCCGGGCGCCGCAGCACCCTCGCCAGGTGGCGGCGCAGCGACTCCCACAGGGCGCCCGCGATGTGTCCGCCGTCGAGCGGGAGCAGCGGGAGCATGTTGAAGAGGAACAGGGAGAGGTTGAAGCCGGCGATCAGCATCAGGGCCGTGGCCAGCTGCTGGGTCGGCGGGATGTTCATGGTGAAGATCTCGCCGCCGACGCGGGCCGCGCCGACCACGCCCATCGGGGAGTCGGGCTGGCGGGGGGCGCCGTCGAAGGCCGCGTTCCACAGGGCGGGGATCTTGCCGGGCAGGTCCGCGATGGAGCTGACGGCCTCGCCGAGCCGGTCGCCCATCCAGGACACGGACTCGCCGAGGTCCTGGCGGACGACGCCGTTGGCGGCGCTGAAGCCGAGGAAGCCGGCGGTGACGTACTTGCCCGGGACGACGTGGCCGGTGGAGTCCTTCTTCGCGACCTGGTTGGTGGCGATCTTCGCGTGCAGGGTCGTCTCCTGGCCCTTGCGGTCGACGACGATCGCCACGTCCTTGCCGGGGGTGGCGCGGATGAGGTCGGAGAGCTTGTTCCAGTCGTCGGTCCGCACCCCGTTGAAGGACACGATCTTGTCGCCGGCCTTGAGACCCGCCGCGGCGGCCGGGGAGGCCGCGTCGGACTTCGTGCACTTGTCGCGGTTCTCGCTCTGGGCGATGACGCACTGCGAGACGGAGCTGACGGTGGTGGTCTGCTGGGTGATGCCGAAGCCCATCAGGACCGTGAGGAACAGCGCCACGGCCAGGATCAGGTTCATGAAGGGGCCCGCGAACATCACGATGACCCGCTTCCAGGGGGCGCGGGTGTAGAAGAGGCGGTTCTCGTCCCCGGGGCGGAGTTCCTCGAAGGCCGCCGAGCGGGCGTCCTCGATCATGCCGCGCCAGGGCGAGGTGGAGCGCGCGGTGATCCGGCCGTCGTCGCCGGGCGGGAACATGCCGATCATGCGGATGTAGCCGCCGAGCGGGACGGCCTTGAAGCCGTACTCCGTCTCGCCCTTCTTGCGCGACCACAGGGTCGGGCCGAAGCCCACCATGTACTGCGGCACGCGGATGCCGAAGAGCTTGGCGGTGGACAGATGCCCCAGCTCGTGCCACGCGATCGAGACCAGCAGACCGACCACGAAGATCACTATGCCGAGGATCATCATCAGGGATGTCATGCACGCGCCTCCGCGGCAGAAGTCGTCTGCGCCGTCAGTTCCCGGGCCCGGGCCCGTGCCCAGGTCTCCGCTTCGAGGACGTCCGGCACGGTGAGGGAAGTTCCCGTGGGCGGGGTGCCGTGCTCCTCGACGACCCTGGTCACGGTCTCCATGATCCCGTTGAACGGCAGCGCGCCACTGCGGAACGCCTCCACGCACTCCTCGTTGGCCGCATTGAACACCGCCGGGGCGGTGCCCGCGAGCTCACCCACGTGCCGGGCGAGGTTCACCGACGGGAACGCGTCATTGTCGAGCGGGAAGAACTCCCACGTCGACGCCGTGCTCCAGTCGAAGGCCGGTGCCGCGTCGGGGACGCGCTCGGGCCAGCCCAGGCCGATGGCGATGGGCCCGCGCATGTCGGGGGGCGTCGCCTGGGCGATCGTCGATCCGTCGGTGAACTCAATCATCGAGTGGACATACGACTGGGGATGCACGACGACCTCAATGCGGTCGAAGGGAAGGTCGTACAGCAAGTGTGCCTCGATCACCTCGAGGCCCTTGTTGACGAGGGTCGCCGAGTTGATCGTGATCACCGGGCCCATGGCCCAGGTGGGGTGGGCGAGGGCGTCCTGGACGGTGACGTTCGCCAGCTCGGCCCTGGTACGGCCGCGGAAGGGGCCGCCGGAGGCGGTGACGACGAGTTTGCGTACATCGGCCCGCGTGCCGGCCGCCAGCGCCTGGAAGAGGGCCGCGTGCTCGGAGTCGACCGGAATGATCTGCCCGGGCTTGGCGAGCGCCTTGACCAGCGGGCCGCCGACGATGAGCGACTCCTTGTTGGCGAGCGCGAGGGTGCGGCCCGCCTCCAGGGCGGCGAGGGTCGGCGCGAGGCCGATGGAGCCGGTGATGCCGTTGAGCACGGTGTGGCAGTCGGAGGCGGCGAGCTGGGTGGCCGCCTCGGGCCCGGCGAGGATCTCCGGGAGCGGCTCCCCCGTGCCGTACTGCGCGGTGAGCGCCTCGCGCAGTGCCTCCGCGGCGTCCTCGCGGGCGACCGCGACGGTCCGTACCCGCAGCCGGTGCGCCTGCTCGGCGAGGAGGGCGATCCGGCCGCCGTTGGCGGACAGGCCGGTGACCCGGAAGCGGTCGGGGTTGCGCAGCACGAGGTCGATGGCCTGGGTGCCGATCGACCCGGTGGAGCCGAGGATCACCACGTCCTTCGGGCCGGTTCCCGCCACGGGGTCGTAGACGAGATGAGGGTCGGCGAGTGGGGCTGGACTGTCGCTCATCCCTCCATTGTTGCCGAGCCGGCGCGCCGGAAGGACAGTGCGTCGCTCGGGCGGGTGGCTTGTCGCGCTCTGCGGGGGTTGGAACGGGATCCCTCCTGGGATTGCCCGGCGGTCGAGCTCGGCGCCGCGGGCCGGGCACGCGCTCCCCCACTGCCTTGGAGGCGTGAGGAGACCCCGGCCGCGTCGTTGTCGGTCGCCGCAGCTGCACGCACCAGGGCCCGCTCGGGTCGGCCGGCAGGAGCAGTTCCTGCCGGCCGGCCCGGATCCGCCGGGAGGTCAGCGGATGGGGCGGTGCAGGTTCTCCTTCGCCGAGGCCCCGGGGTCGGCCGCGGCGATCCACGGTCCCTCGCCCGACGGGTCGACGATGCCGTCCTCCAGCCATTCGTACGTGCCCGACATGATGCCCTTGACCAGCTTGCGGTCGAGGTCGTCGGTGTTGCTCCACAGGCGGCCGAAGAGCTCCTCGACGCGGATGCGCGACTGGCGGCAGAAGACGTCGGCGAGCTGGTAGGCCTCGCGACCGTGGTCGCCCTGGCTGCGCAGGAGTTCGGCCCGTACGCAGGCCGCGCTCATCGCGAACAGTTCGGCACCGATGTCGACGATGCGGCCGAGGAAGCCCTGCTTGGTCTCCATCTTTCCCTGCCAGCGGGACATGGCGTAGAAGGTGGAGCGGGCCAGCTTGCGGGCGTGCCGTTCGACGTAGCGCAGGTGCGGGGAGAGATCCACGCCGTGCTTGAACTGGCCGTAGGAGACGGGGAGCTGGCCCGGTCCCGCGACCAGTTTCGGGAGCCACTTGGCGTAGAAGACACCGGCGTTGGCGCCCGCCTTCGCCTTGTCCTGGAGGGATTTCTCGGGGTCGATGAGGTCGCCGGCCACCGACAGGTGGGCGTCGACGGCCTCACGCGCGATCAGCAGGTGCATGATCTCGGTCGAGCCCTCGAAGATGCGGTTGATGCGCAGGTCGCGCAGGACCTGCTCGGCGGGGACGGCCTTCTCGCCGCGGGCGGCGAGGGACGCGGCCGTCTCGAAGCCGCGGCCGCCGCGGATCTGGACGAGTTCGTCGGCGATGAGCCAGGCCATCTCCGAGGAGAAGAGCTTGGCCAGGGCGCCCTCGATGCGGATGTCGTTGCGGTCCTCGTCCGCCATCTGCGAGGACAGGTCGAGTACGGCCTCCAGGGCGAAGGTGGTCGCCGCGATGAAGGAGATCTTCGACCCGACCGCCTCGTGCTGGGCGATCGGCTTGCCCCACTGCTCACGGGCCGCCGACCACTCGCGGGCGATCTTCAGGCACCACTTGCCTGCGGCCACGCAGGACGCGGGAAGCGAGAGCCGGCCGGTGTTGAGGGTGGTGAGGGCGATCTTCAGGCCGGCGCCCTCCGGACCGATCCGGTTGGCCGCCGGGACGCGGACCTGGTGGAAGCGGGTGACGCCGTTCTCGATGCCGCGCAGGCCCATGAAGGCGTTGCGGTTCTCGACGGTGATGCCCGGCGAGTTGGTCTCGACGACGAAGGCGGTGATGCCGCCCTTGTGGCCCTCGCTCTTCGGGACCCGGGCCATCACCACCAGGAGGTCGGCGATCACGCCGTTGGTGGTCCACAGCTTCACCCCGTCGAGGACGTAGTCGTCCCCGTCCGGCACGGCGCTGGTGGCGAGCCGGGCCGGGTCGGAGCCGACGTCCGGCTCGGTGAGCAGGAAGGCGCTGACGTCGGTGCGCGCGCACCGGGGCAGGAACTGCTCCTTCTGCTCCTGGGTGCCGAACAGCTTCAGCGGCTGGGGTACGCCGATCGACTGATGCGCCGACAGCAGTACGCCGATCGCCGGGGAGGCCGAGCCCGCCAGCGCGAGGGCCTTGTTGTAGTACACCTGGGTGAGGCCGAGGCCGCCGTACTTGGTGTCGATCTTCATGCCGAGGGCGCCGAGTTCCTTGAGGCCGTTGATCACCTCGTCGGGGATCCGGGCCTCGCGTTCGATCAGCGCGCCGTCGACCTTCGTCTCGCAGAAGTCGCGGAGCTTGGTGAGGAACTGCTCGCCGCGCTGCACGTCCTCGGTGGACGGCGTGGGGTGCGGGTGGATGAGGTCGAGGCGGAAGCGGCCGAGGAAGAGTTCCTTGGCGAAGCTCGGCTTGCGCCAGTCCTGTTCACGGGCCGCCTCCGCCACCTGGCGGGCCTCGCGTTCGGTGACGGTGGGGCGTCGGGAAGAGGGTGCGGGTGCTGCGGACATTGAGGGCCACCTCGCCGCGAATCGGGATCTTGGTCGACTTTGGTTACCGACGGGTGCTACCCGATCGTATGTACCCGATTCGGGGCGAGCCCACCACCCTTTGTGCAGCCGTTCGGCGGATGTTTCTGGTACGACCTCTTCCGTGGGACGACACCTCGAAAAGAAAGCCGAGAAGAAAGCCGTCGAAGCGCTTCGACTCCCTATGGACACCCACCCGCGCTAGAGCTAGTGTCGGACCACCCCCACCCGCCCCTGTTCGCAATGCGCACTGTCGAAGCGCTTCACACGCTTGGAGAGCTGGATGGTCACCCTCGCCGAGGTCGCCCAGCACGCCGGAGTCTCGGCGAGCACGGTGAGCTATGTCCTCAGCGGCAAGCGGTCCATCTCCACGACCACCCGGCAGCGGGTCGAGCAGTCCATCCGCGAACTCGGCTACCACCCGAACGCGGGTGCGCGGGCCCTGGCCAGCAGCAGGTCGAACATCATCGCGCTGATGGTCCCCCTGCGCACCGACATGTACGTACCGGTGATGATGGAGATCGCCATCGCGGTCGCCACCACGGCCCGCACGCACGGCTACGACGTCCTGCTGCTGACCGGCGAGGAAGGCCCCGACGCGGTGCGCCGGGTCACCGGCAGCGGACTCGCCGACGCGATGATCCTGATGGACGTCGAACTCGACGACGAGCGGCTGCCGCTGCTGCGCGGCACCGACCAGCCGTCGGTCCTCATCGGCCTGCCCGCCGACACCTCCGGACTGACCTGCGTCGACCTCGACTTCAAGGCGACCGGCGCGCTGTGCGTGGAGCACCTCGCGATGCTCGGCCACCGCGACATCGCCGTCATAGGAGAGGCCCCCGCCGTCTACGAGCGGCACACGGGCTTCGCCGAGCGCACCCTCGACGGACTGCGCTCGCGCGCCCAGGAGCTGGGTGTACGGCTGCTGCACCGGCCGTGCGAGGGCGGGTACGACGCCATGGCCGTCACCCTCGCCCGCATTCTCGACGAGCGGCCGGGCACCACCGGCTTCGTCGTGCAGAACGAGTCGGCGGTCGAGCCGCTGCTCGCCCTGCTGCGCCAGCAGGGCCGTGCCGTGCCCGAGGACGTGTCGGTGGTCGCGGTCTGCCCTGACCAGGTCGCCGTGCAGGCCTCGGTGCGGCTGACGTCCGTCGCCATCCCCGCGCAGGAGATGGGCCGGCACGCCGTGGAGCGTCTGGTCGCCAAGCTGGACGGCCGGGGCACGGACGAAGTCGTGCTGCTCACCCCGGAGTTGACGGTCCGGGCGAGCACGGGCCCGGCACCCTCCGGTACGTCCTGATCCCGCTCGTCCGTGCCCCTGGCGGGCACCCTCATGTCTTTCGGGAGCACCCTTCGTGAACCAGTCTGCCGAAAACCAGCCACCGGCCGGGGCCCAGCCCCAGGTCAGCCTCGCTCAGTCGTCACCCACCGTCGGCACCTTCCGGGAGCGGGACGGCGCGCTGGAGTGGAGCGGCCGTCAGGAGACCCTCCGTATCGAACCGTGGGGCCCGGACGCGGTCCGGGTGCGGGCCAGGCTCGGCGGCCCGATCCTGGAGGGCCTGCCGGGCGCCCTGCTCGACGAGGCGCCGGCCACCGAGAGCAGCGTCAAGATCGGTGACGGGGAAGGGCAGTTGACCGTCGGCGCGCTCACCGTGGAGGTGAGCGCCGAGGGCCTGATCCGCTTCCTGCGCACCGACGACGGCCACGAGGTGCTGGCCGAGGAGCGCGCCCACTTCTGGTGGCCGGGCTCCCGCCTCTACACGGCCGTCGGCAACGGCCACCACCGCCTGGAGCAGCGCTTCGCCGCCTACGCCGACGAGAAGCTGTACGGCCTCGGCCAGCACCAGCACGGCCGCCTCGACCAGAAGGGCCTGGTCCTCGACCTGGTCCAGCGCAACGCCGAGGTCGGCATCCCGGTGCTCTCCTCCAGCCGCGGCTACACCCTGCTGTGGAACAACCCGGCGATCGGCCGTGTGGAGCTCGCGCACAACGGCACCCGCTGGGTGGCCGACTCGGCCCGGCAGATCGACTACTGGATCACCGCGGGCACCCCGGCCGACGGCCAGCGCCGCTACAGCGCGGTCACCGGCCGGACGCCGATGCTGCCGGAGTGGGCGGCCGGCTTCTGGCAGTGCAAGCTGCGCTACCGCACCCAGGACGAACTCCTCGCGGTGGCAAGGGAGTACAAGCGGCGGGGCCTGCCCATCTCGGCCATCGTGTGCGACTTCTTCCACTGGACGCACCTGGGCGAGTGGAAGTTCGACCCCGCCGAGTGGCCGGACCCCGCGGGCATGGTGCGCGAGCTGGCCGAGCTCGGCATCAAGCTGGTGGTCAGCGTGTGGCCGTCGGTGTCGCCGCTGAGCGAGAACCACCCGGTGATGGAGCAGCGCGGCTACTTCATCGGCACCCAGTACGGCCCGATGGCGCACGCCGACTGGCCCGACAAGGAGGTCGCCTCCACCGTCCAGGTCGCCTTCTACGACGCCACGAACCCTGAGGCCCGTGAGTTCGTGTGGTCGCGGGTGAAGGAGAACTACCTGGAGCCGTACGGCATCACGGCCTTCTGGCTGGACGCCTGCGAGCCCGAGCTCAAGCCGGGCTTCCAGGAGAACCTGCGCTACTGGGCGGGCCCCGGCCTGGAGGTCGGCAACAGCTACCCCGCCGAGAACTCCCGCACCTTCTACGAGGGCCTGCGCGCCGAGGGCGAGGAGGTCATCACCCTCAACCGCTCGGCCTGGGCGGGCAGTCAGCGCTACGGCGCCGCCCTGTGGTCCGGCGACATCGGCACCGACTTCCCGACCCTGCGCCGCCAGATCGCGGCGGGCCTCAACACGGCCCTCTCGGGCATCCCCTGGTGGAACACCGACATCGGCGGCTTCCACGGCGGCGACCCGGACGATCCGGCGTACCGCGAGGTCATGGTGCGGTGGTTCCAGTTCGGGGCCCTGTCTCCCCTGATGCGGTTGCACGGGTTCCGTGACCCGGGTATGCCACTGGGCCCGGAGATGACCGGCGGGCCGAACGAGGTGTGGTCCTACGGCGAGGAGGCCGGGGCGATCCTGGAGCGGTATCTGCGGCTGCGGGAGCGGCTGAAGCCGTATGTCCTGGACGTGATGCGGGAGGCGCACGAGGAGGGGTTGCCGGTGATGCGGCCGCTGTTCCTGGAGTTCCCGGAGGACCAGGCCGCCTGGGACGTGGATGACGCGTATCTGTTCGGGCGGGATCTGTTGGTTGCGCCGGTGCTTACGGCTGGCGCGAGCGCCCGGACCATCTATCTTCCGGTGGGGGCCACGTGGACGGATGCGTGGACCGGTCGGACGTACGAGGGTGGTGCGACCGTGACGGTCGAGGCGCCGTTGGATCGGATTCCGCTGTTTTTGCGGGACGGGGCGCAGTTGCCTATTGCTTCGCAGGATGTGCCACTGTAGGTGCGTTGTCGACTGCTGCGGCGTCGTGGCTTGTCGCGCAGTTCCCCGCGCCCCTTCGGGGCGCGGCAGAACCGCACGGAAAATCCGACCGCCTCGCTCAGTTGCGGCAGACCGACTCCAGGGAGCGGACCAGGGCCTTGGTGTGGAGCAGGTCCGGGTGCTTCTCGTGGTGGACCTCGATCACGGCCACAGCCAGCTCGGGTCGGCAGATCGGGGTCGTGCGCTCCGGTGTCGTGTCTGCGACTGCCTGGACCAGTTCCGTGTTGATGCGGTTGATGGTCTGGCGGATCACGTTCAGGTCCGGCCTGGTGGTCGGGGCCTGGTCGGGGTGGGCGGTCCAGCGGGCGTAGAGGGCGCGCTGGACGTCCTTGTTGGCCTCGATCTGGTCGCGGAAGATGCGGCGGATCTCGTCGGGATCGGCGCCGATCTGCTTCGCCTGTGCGGCGACGTTGTCGAGGACCACCTGCTCGCGGGCGGGGTCGTCGATGGGACTGTCGGTGCCCCACTTGGCCGCGGCCACCAGGTCGGCGGTGGCGAGGCGTTCGGCGGCCAGGGAGGCCACCGGGTGCAGGGGCGAGGACCAGGGGGATGCGGGTGCCGCCGCCGCGGTGCCCGGTATGGCGAGCACCGCGGCAGCGGCCGCCAGCGTGGTGCGGAGGGGGGTGAGGATCTGCATGGGGTCCATGAAACCTCACCCGGTCCGCATCAACATCAACTGCTGCTGACGCTTTCGCTGTTGACGGTGAAGTTCAGGCCACCGGACGATGACGTGATCTCGAAGCCGAACTGCACGTCCCCGATGGTCACGTTGCCGAACCAGCCCTTGGTGTCCTTGATCCACTTCAGGATCGGCAGGACGTCGACCGTGCCGGAGGACGAGTTGGAGGTGCGGACGAACGAGAAGACGTCGTTGGAGCCGTTGGTGCCCTTGTAGACGGTCCAGGAGTGACCGCCCAGCGTGACGTTGCCCTGCGAGGTGCCGAGCGGGCCGACGGCGCCGGTCTTGTTCATCCAGAGCATGATCTCGTACCTGTGGTTGGTGTCCCAGATGTCGTACGCCGTCTCGTACGCGCCGGACGACGGGACGGTGACGTTGTAGCTGCTGGAGAGCGAACCGAGCGAGGTGATCGACTTGTTGATCGCCTTGGTGGCATTCGGGTAGGACTTGATGCCGCCGGTGTTGGGGTGGTCGGCCCAGACACCCCAGTTGGTCCCGGAGTTGGCCCAGATGCACTGGCTGCCGGCGCCGGAGCCCCAGATGTTGTTGTACAGCGTGTAGCCGTTCAGGCTCGTGCTGCCGTACTGGGCGCAGGAGCTCCAGACCGCGGCGGAGGCGGGGGCGGACGCGAGGCCGACGGTGGCGCCGATGGCCATCGCCGGGGCCAGTACGGCCATGGTGACCTTGCGCAGAGTGCTCTTTGCCATGGTGTCCCTTCCATGGGTGGGGGGAGTTGCGGGGATGGTCACCACGCCCCCGGGGCGAGGACGTGGTCTTCTCCGGCGACGAGGTCGAGCGGCCGGGTGCCGGAGGAAGTCCTGAGTTCGACGCGGTGCGTACGGGTGGGGCGCAGCACCGCCGTCACTTCTTGGGGGTTCCAGGTGAGGTCGAGTTCCGCCCCGAACCGGGTGCGGACGCCGAGGAGTCGGCCCTTGGGGTACGCCTTCGGGAGCGCGGGCAGCAGGACCAGGCGGTCCGGGGTCGACTGCACGAGCATCTCGATCAGCACGGCGGGCAGGGTGTGGGCGGCGTCGGCGTTGTAGACGTTGCGGTCCGGGTAGTGCGCGCTCATCAGGGAGGCGTGGAAGAAGTCGCCGTTGAGCACCTGGCCGAGGGCGTGGGCGACCCGTTCGCCGTCGCGCAGCCGGGCGGCGACCAGGGCGTGGTGCAGATGGCCGTGCGCGGAGTCGTTCTCGGCGCCGCGCAGTTCGAGGGCACGGTGGGCGGCCGCCGCGAGGTCCGGGGTGTCATAGGGGTTGATCTCGTCGAGCGGCCAGACGCCGTAGAGGTGGCTGAGGTGACGGTGGTCGTAGGTGTCGTCGAGGCCGGGCCAGGCCCATTCGGCGAGGGCGCCGTCGGCGTTGATCCGGTGGGGCGGCAGCCGGTCGGCGAGGGCATGCCAGCGGTCCGCGTCGGGGGTGTCCGGGTGGTACTCGGCCGCCGTCAGCAGCGCGTGCCGGGCGGCCGAGAGGTCCATGGCCGCGTTGATCGCACCCCAACTGGCGTTCGCGGGGCGGTTCTCGGGCGAGTAGGAGGGCACGACGACCAGGCGGCCCCCGGAGTCGGTCCGGTCGAGGAAGTCCTCGTAGAACAGGGCGACCTGGGCGAGTGCGTGGGCGGTACGGGGATCCCGGGCGCCGTTCGTCTCGTCGTGGTCGACCAGTGGTTTGAGCAGCCAGTCGGCGCCCGCGGTCCATAGGTGCAGCGGGTATTCGCGGCTGAAGTGGTACGACAGCCCGGACTCGCCGTCGGTGTGGGCGGGAGCGACGACGCCACGGGCGCCGAAGACCGCGCGGGCGTTCTCGGCCCAGTCGGAGAGCTGGCTCTGGATCAGGGCGGCGTGGGCTCGGGTCACTTCGGGGAGCGCGGCGGCCGCCGCGGACGCGGTCTGCAGGTTGAGGTTGGCGTCATTGGTGAACGCCCCCGACCACGCGGTGTCCCAGTCGCCGCTCCACAGGCCGACCAGGCGGGGCGGGAGCAGCCCGCTCGCGGAGAGCAGGTGATAGCGGCCGGCGGCGAAGAGGCGCTCCAGGAGGGCGGGGCTGCCGGGGTGCGCGAGCAGCTCCGAGCCGGGCAGGGCGCGCTCCGCGGGGTCCGCGTCCAGGTCGAGGGTGACGCGCTCGTAGGCGGTGCGGTGCAGGGCGGTGTGGCGGTCCAGGAGGAGGGTGTACGGGTCCTCGCCGGCCGGCAGCACTTCGCGCAGGGCGCGGGCGTGGGAGGTCGTGTCCAGCTCGCCGGTGTGCCGCAGCACCCGGGTCAGCAGCAGGACCGACTCCGCGTCCGCGACGCGTGCGCCGGGGGGCGCGAGCGTCGTACGGCCGCCCGTGACCACGACGAGCGTCACCCCGGTGTACGCCGTGTCGCTGCCGGGATAGCGGACCCGCAGGGTGAGCAGGGCGCCCTCGGGGGTGAGGACCGCGCCGTCCCCGACGCCGAGGCCCGGGGGTGCACCGGGGAGGCGGTGGTCCAGGGCGATGTCGAGGTCGGCCGCCGCGATGTGCTGGACGATCACGTCGTCGGCGCGGGACACGAAGACCCGGCTGCTCCAGCCCTCACACACCGACTCCACGACGCCGGTGGCGAAGTCGACGGAGCGGCGGTAGCGGCGCGGCTCCTCGCCGGCCGGTCTGCGCAGCCGTACCTGGAAGGCCGGGTGGAACGGCTGGACCCACTGCAGGTCGCGTCCGTCGGTGAAGGTCTCGGCGGCGTGCAGCTCACCCGCGAGCAACTGGTCCTTGAGGAGGGCCAGTCGGTCGGCGAGGTGGGGTGGACGGGCGTTCTCGGCGCCGTTGGGGCGGACGAGGGTGTGGTGGGTGACGACGATCCGTTCGTCGTTCGGATCACCGGACACAAGTGCGCCGTGGTGGCCGTTGCCGCTCAGGAAGCCGTCCTCCCAGCGGGTGGCGGGGAGGGGTTCCCAGGTTCCGTGGACGATGTTCGTCGGCGTGTTCGTCGGCGTGTTCATGGGCGTGATCATGGGCTTGTTCATGGGCGCAACACCATCACGCCGTACCGGCCGAGGGTGACATCGCCCTCGACCGTCGCGCCGGTCAGCAGGTCACGGTGGGTGCCTGGTACCTGCACGGTCACCGGCTCCCGCCCGTGGTTCAGCAAGAAGAGCAGGTCGCCGCGACGGACAGCCTCCACCTGGTCGGGCAGACCGTCGAGGACGGGGCGGGCGCCCGCGTCGGCCGCGATCCCGGCCAGCAGGACGCGCAGCGCGTGCGGCTCGGGGAGCGTGGAGACGTACCAGGCCCGGCCCTTGCGCAGCACGGCGGGCAGGCCGTCGAGCTCGCCGCCCTTGTACCTGGCCTCGGCCGAGGCGTCCTCGGCGGCCTCGATCTCCTCCGACCAGAGGGTCCCCCGGAAGCCGTCGGTCTCGGCGGTCTCGTCCGCGTCCAGCGGCCACCACTCGTGCAGCGTGCGGATGCCGAACAGCTCGCGCAGACGGGGGTCCATGCCGCCGGGGCGCACCCGGTCGTCCTCGTCGGCGACACCGGTCAGGAACCCGCAGACGAGGGTGCCGCCCCCGTTGACGTACGCGAGGAGGTTGTCGACCGCCGCGTCCGTGAGGGCGTACAGCTGGGGGACCACCACCAGCCTGTAGGCGGTGAGGTCGTGCTCGGGGTGGGCGAAGTCGGTGATGAGGTGGGCCTGCCACAGGGCGCGGTGCCAGGTGGTGAGGACCTGAGTGAGGTCGACCCGGGTCGAGAGCCGGCCCTCGTGGGCACCGGCCCACCAGGAGTGCCAGTCGTGCAGGACCGCGATGTCATTGCGGCTGTGACGCCCCGTCACCTCGTTGCTGATCGTGGCGAGTTCGGCGCCGAGCTGCTTGACCTCCTGGTACGTACGCCCTTCCGGCCCCGCATGGCTGACCATCCCGGAGTGGAACTTCTCCGCGCCCTGGCGGGACTGGCGCCACTGGAAGTAGCAGACGGCGTCGGCGCCGCGGGCCACCGCCTGGAGGGACCAGAGGCGGCCCAGGCCGCGCGGCTTGGGGTGGTTGACGCCACGCCAGTTCACCGGGCCCGCCGCCTGTTCCATCAGCATCCAGGGGCCGCGGGCCTGCGAGCGGGTCAGGTCCTGGACGAGAGCGGCGTGCTGCGCACCGAGGGGATCGCGCGGGTCGGGGTAGAGGTCGACGGAGACGACGTCCTCCTCCTCCGCCCACCGCCAGGCGTCCTGCCCGGCCCACAGCGGCATGAAGTTGGTGGTGACCGGGATGTGGGCGGGGCTGTGCCGACGGACGATGTCGCGCTCGGCGATGTAACACTCCAGGAGCATGTCGGAGGTGAACCGCTTGAAGTCCAGCACCTGGCCCGGGTTCTTCAGGTAGTGGGCGTGGCGGGGCGGCAGCACCTCGGCCCAGTCGCCGTATCCCTGGCTCCAGAAGGCCGTGCCCCAGGCCGAGTTGAGGGCGTCGAGCGTGCCGTACTTCGTGTGCAGCCAGCGGCGGAAGCGGGCGGCGGCCTCGTCGCCCCAGTCGTAGGTGCAGTACTCGTTGTTGATGTGCCACATGGTGAGGGCGGGGTGGCCGCCGTAGCGGACGGCGAGGTCCTCGGTGATGGCTGCCGCGTAGCGGCGGTAGGCGGCGCTGGAGTGCGAGAAGTGCTGGCGGCCGCCCCACCATTCGGTGCGGCCGTCCTCGTCGCGGGGCAGGGTCTCGGGGTGCAGCCGGCCGAGCCAGGGCGGCGGCGAGGAGGTGGGGGTGGCGAGCACGACGCCGATGCCGCCCGTGTGCAGGAGGTCCATCAGCCGGTCGAGCCAGCCGAACTCCCGCTCCCCCGGGCGGGGTTCGAGCCTGGCCCAGGAGAAGACACCGAGGGTGACGGAGTTGACGCCGGCGTCCCGCATCAGCCGTACGTCCTCGGCCCAGGTCTCCTCCGGCCACTGCTCGGGGTTGTAGTCGCCGCCGAAGAGGATGCGGCCGCGGGTGGCGTCGCTGAGCGCGGGCATGACATACCTCGTTCTGTGCGGTGGGGAGCAACCGGAGGCTTGGGACCGCCGCGGCCGACCGCTGCTGGAGGCAGGTCGGCCGCGGCGGAGTCGAACGGTGTGGCTCAGCCCTTGATGGCGCCGGTGAGCATGCCCTTCCTGAAATGCTTCTGGACGAAGGGCGACAGCACGGCCACGGGCAGCAGGGCCATCACCATGACCGCCATCTGGATGGCGAGCCCGGACAGCTGACCGGTCCTGATGGCCTGGCTCAGGCCGACCGGCGCCTCCTGCTTCTGCACGAGCTGGATCATGACGTTCTGCAGCGGCATCATGTCCTGGTCGTTCAGATAGAGCGACGCGTTGAACCAGGCACTCCAGTAGCCGACGGCGTAGAAGAGCGTGATCACCGCGAGGACGGCCCGCGACAGCGGCATGACGATCCGCCAGAGGATCCGCAGGTCCCCGGCGCCGTCGATGCGCGCGCTGTCGATGAGCTCCGGCGAGATCTCCATGAAGAAGCCGCGCAGCACCAGGATGTTGAAGACGCTGATGGCGCTCGGCAGGATCAGTGCGAGATAGCTGTCCGTCAGGCCGAGGGACTGCACCAGCAGATAGGTGGGGATGAGGCCGGCGCTGAAGAACATGGTCGCCAGCAGCAGCATCAGGATCCAGCGGTGGCCGAGGGACCCGCTCCGGGACAGACCGTAGGCACACAGGACGGACACCGCCATCGAGAACAGCGTTCCGACCAGGGTGACGAGGATGCTGATGACCGCGGCGCGGGTGACCTGGCCGCCGCTGAGCAGTTCCCTGTAGGCGACGAAGGTGATGCCCTTGGGCACCATCACCAGGCCGCCCGCCTCGTTGATGGTCTTGCGCGAGGACAGGCTGGTGACGACGACGATCCACAGCGGGAAGAGGATCGCCAGGCAGGCGAACGTCAGGGCGACGCCCTTGCCCGCGAGACCGGCCTGGGAGGGTTTCTCCTCCCACGCGGGGCGCTCGGGTGCGGTCCACCAGCGCGGCTCGCTCGCCGGTTGGTCGATGACGGCGGTCACTTCTTGTACACCCCCTTCTCGCCCATGAGATGGGCCACCTTGTTCGCTGCGAGGACCAGGCCGATGCTGACCACGCCCTTGACGAGACCGGCGGCGGCCGCGTAGCCGAAGTTCTGGTTGCGCACGCCGTTCCACCACACGAAGGTGTCGAGGACCTCCCCCGCGCCCGGTCCGACGCCGTCACGCTGCAGCAGGATCTGTTCGAACCCGACGGTCAGGGCGTCGCCGACGCGCAGCACGAGGAGGAGGGCGATCACCGGGCGCAGCGCGGGAAGCGTGACGTGCCACATGCGGCGCCAGCGTCCGGCGCCGTCCATCGCGGCGGCCTCGTACAGGTCCGGGCTGACCGAGGCCAGGGCGGCGAGGAAGACGATGATCCCCCACCCGGCGTCCTTCCACACGCTCTGCGCGGTGAGCAGGAAGGGGAAGGTGCTCGGGTTGGTCATGATGTCGAGGCCGTCGTACCCGTGCTGCCGCAGCAGCTGGGAGAGCATGCCCGCGCCGCCGAACATCTGCTGGAAGACGGCGATGACCAGCACCCAGGAGAAGAAGTGCGGCAGATAGAGAACGGCCTGCGCGAACGCCCGCACCCGGGGCCGGACCACGCTGTTGATGAGCAGCGCGAGCAGGATCGGGATCGGGAAGAACAGCAGGAGCTGGACGAAGAACAGCACGAGCGTGTTCTCGACGGCGTTCCAGAAGGCGGAGTCCTCGAAGATCTGCTGGAAGTTCTCCAGGCCCACGAAGGGGCTGTGCAGCATGGAGACGATGCCGTTGTCGCTGATGTACGGGTCGTAGTCCTGGAAGGCGACGATGTTGCCGAGGATCGGCAGGTAGTTGAAGACCAGAAGGAGCACGACGGCCGGCAGCGTCATGAGGATCAGCAGGCGGTCGCGTCTGAACCTGAGCCGGAGACTCAGTTTGCCCGAGCCCCGTTTCTCCCGGGAGCCGGTGGCGTCCTCGGACGCCCTCTGCGCCTTCACCGGCGTGCTGGCCTCGGCCTTGGTCCGAGGCACCGTGCTGTAGGACACAGCCGTTCTCCTTGCCTCAGAGTCTCGTCAGCTCGCCGCCGGACCGTTCTCGTCGAGGAGCTTCTTGTACCAGTCGCGCAGCTTGTCCCCGCCCTTGCTCTTCCAGTCGGAGATGGCCTGCTGCATGTCGCTGATCTTCTTGTGGCCGCGGATGATGTCGTCCTCGAGCTGCTCGAAGTCGTTGACGAGGTTGGTGTAGCGGGAGGGCTCGGTGATCTGCAGGCCCCAGAACGACGACTTCTTGGTGAAGGCACCCATGCGCTGCTGCCACTCGACCATGCCCCGGGTGTACTTCGGGAGGTCGGGGTGGGCGATGGTCGCGGCGGGGCTCGCGACCATGACGTAGGCGTTGATGACCTCGTTGTTGCCCCTGTCGTTCTTGACGGGGACGCCGTCCTTGAGCGTGTAGTGGGTGCCCTCGACCCCGTAGTTGGTCATCATCCACTCCTTGGTGCCGAAGGGCGCCGCGGTGACGTTGGCGACCGCCAGCACGTCGCGGATGACGGACGGGGAGGCCTTCTTGTTGACGAAGGCGAAGATGTTGGCCGGGTTCGTGGCGTACAGCGTCGGGGCACCGCCGTCGTGGCCCCAGATGTCCATGCCCCAGACCTTGACGCCGGGGTTCTGGGTGGCCAGGGAGGCCTGCTGCCCGTACCAGTTGGAGATGTCGTTGTTCCAGATCAGGAACTCGCCCGCGGCGAACTTGGGGGCCGGGTCGGTGATCTGGCTCTTGCCCAGTTTGAAGTTGGGGTGGACGACTCCGGCGGCGAACAGCTTCCGCGTCCACTCGATGGCTTCCAGGTACTGCGGGGTCTCGATGCGGTTGATCAGCTTGCCGTCGACCAGGTTCCACCACAGCGGCTTCTCACCGCCCCCGAGCACGCCGAAGTTCATGAACGCGGTCCACTTCATGTCACCGCAGGCCCACCGCCTGGCCCTGGCGTTGGTGATGTCCTTGCACAGGGCCATGAACTCGTCGGAGGACCGCGGGATGTCGTAGCCCTCCTTGTCGAAGATGTCCTGGCGGTAGATGGGCACGATGTTCCCGACGTACCCGGCGGGCATCGGCAGGCCCATCAGCTTGCCGCCGAAGATGGAGCGTTGCCAGGCGTCGCTGGGGATGGCCGCGAGGTTGGGATACTCCTTGGCCTTGTCCCCGGACAGGTACGGGCCCAGGTCGGCGAACTTGCTGATGATGGCGCTGGGTATCTTGCCCATCATGTTCCAGCTCGGGACGACGACCACATCCGGGACGTCGCTGGAGGCGAGGACCGCGCCGAGCTTCTGGTCGTAGGTGTTGCCGTCCTGGTTGCGCCACTGGACGTCGACACCGATCAGGTCGTTCATCGCTGTGTAGTAGGGGTTGCCCTGCTTGGGCGGCGAGCCCCAGAACGGCGACATGACGGTGACCTTGCCGCCCTTGCCGAGCTTCTTCGGCACCGACGTCTTGAGGGTGGCGATGTCGAGCTTGCTGGTGAAGCCCATCGCGGAGCCGTTCTTGGACGGGATGTCCGGCGTCACCACGTTGCTGGCCACATAGGCCGGCAGGAGCTTCTTGGCGTTCTTGCCCGACGTGGTCCCGTCGCGCGACCCGCCGTCCGAACCACCGCAGGCGGACAGCAGTGGCATCCCTCCCGCCACCGCTGCGGTGGCGACCGCTGTTGAGGCGAGGAAGCTTCTCCGGCTCGGTCCCGAGGAGGCGGAGGCGGAGGCGGCGTTCGGCGTCATTGCGTCAACCCTTCGTGGCGCACCTGGACACCCGGCGGAGGCCGTCGGCTGCGGTGTCGTAAGTGAAACTGGCTGAGCTGAAGCGTTTCTTCGACGGGTGAAGGAACGCGCAGTCGAAGCGCTTCGATGTTGCTGTGAGGTTAAGTGAACACCCAGGGGCGCACAAGGGTCGCTTCCAAGATTCCTCCGAGGCTCGGGAGCGCGCTCCTTTCGTATGCGCCGCTTGAACTGAGGGTGTTGATCTCTTGACACTCGACCCCGAGTCGAATGAGCATCGAAGCGCTTCGAAAGCATTCCCGTCGATTCATCGCAAGGGGATCCCCACGTGACCGCACACACGCCGCACACGCCGCCTTTTCGCGATCCGCACCTGCCCTTCGCGAAGCGCATCGACGACCTTCTGTCGCGGCTCACCCTCGATGAGAAGATCGGATTCCTGCACCAGTTCGTCCCCGCCGTCGAGCGGCTGGACATCCCCGCGTTCCGCACCGGCCAGGAGGCGCTGCACGGCGTGGCCTGGATGGGCCCGGCCACGGTCTTCCCGCAGGCGGTCGGTCTCGGCGCGACCTGGAACCCGGATCTGGTACGGAGGGTCGGCGAGGCCGTCTCCAAGGAGACCCGCGCGATGCGCGCCCGTGATGACCGCGTGGGGCTCAACGTCTGGTCCCCGACCGTCAACCTCCTGCGCCACCCGCTGTGGGGCCGCAACGAGGAGGGCTACTCGGAGGATCCGCGGCTCACCTCGGCGATCGCCACCGCTTACACGCGCGGCCTGCGCGGCGAGCACCCGACGTACTGGCGCACGGCGCCGGTCCTCAAGCACTGGCTGGCGCACAACAACGAGACGGGCCGCGACGTCACGTCCTCCTCCGTCCGCCCCCGCGTCCTGCACGAGTACGACCTGCGCGCCTTCCGCGACACGGTCGAGGCGGGCGCGGTGGCCGGTGTCATGCCCGCGTACAACCTGGTCAACGGCCGCCCGAACCATGTCTCGCCCCATCTGCGCGAGCACCTGCGGACCTGGACCGACGAGGATCTCCTCGTCTGCTCGGACGCGGGCGCGCCGTCCAACCTGGTCGACTCCGAGCACTACTTCGACACGCACGAGGAGGCGACGGCCGCGGCGCTGCTGGCCGGCGTCGACAGCTTCACCGACCACGGCACCGACAGCTCGAAGATCACCGCGCGGGTGCGCGGGGCCCTGGAGCAGGGCCTGCTCACCGAGTCGGACATCGACACGGCCGTACGCCGTCAGCTCTCGGTGCGTTTCCGCCTCGGCGAGTTCGACCCGCGTGACGACCCGCACGCCGGCACCGGGGAGTTCGACACCCCGGCCCATCGTGCGCTCGCGCAGGAGGCCGCCGAGCAGGCGATCGTGCTGCTGAAGAACGACGGCGGTCTGCTGCCGCTCGCCGAGGACGCCCGGATCGCGGTGGTCGGTCTGCTCGCGGACGAGTGCAAGCTCGACTGGTACAGCGGCACGCTGATCCACCGGTCCACACCGCTGGAGGGCCTGTACGAGCGGTTCGGCGCGGAGCGCGTGGAGTTCGCGGAGGGCGTGGACCGGGTCCGCTTCAGGACCGCTGCCGGTACGTTTCTCCATGTCCCGGCGGCCGACGGCGCCGAGGAGCAGGTGCGCGGCGCCGAGGGCGCTCTCGACCCGGCCACGCTCACGGGCCGCACCGATCTGCCCCCGCTGACCACCGATGCGACCGGTACCGAGTTGGCGCTCATGGAGTGGGGCGAGGGCGTACTGACGCTGCGCGCGCCCGACGGCCGCTATCTCTCGGTCGCCGAGGACGGCTACCTGCGCGCTTCCGCCGACCAGCCCGGAGGCTGGATCGTCCAGGAGACGTTCCGCCTGGAACCCCATGAGAACGGGCACCTCCTGAAGCACCTCGGTACGGGCCGCCACGTCTCGGTCGCCGCCGACGGCGTCAAGGTTGCCGAAGCGAACCCGGAAATCTTCGAGGTGATCATCACCGAACGCGGTGAGGACGCGGTGCGCAGGGCCGCCGCCGAGGCCGACGTGGTCCTGGTGGTCGCGGGCAACGATCCGCACATCAACGGCCGCGAGACCGAGGACCGTACGACCCTGCGCCTCCCCCAGCACCAGGAGCGCCTGCTGCACACCGCGCGCGCCGTCAACCCGCACACGGTGCTGGCGCTGGTGTCGGCGTATCCCTACGCGTTCGACTCCGCCCGCCTCCCGGCCGTCCTGTGGACGGCGCACGGCGGCCAGGCGGCCGGCACCGCCCTGGCCAGGGTCCTCGCCGGCGACGTCTCCCCCGCCGGCCGCCTCCCGCAGACCTGGTACGCCGACGACGCCGACCTGCCCGACCTCCTGGACTACGACGTGATCGGCAGCCGCCAGACATACCTGTACTTCGAGGGCACACCCCTGTTCCCGTTCGGCCACGGCCTGTCGTACGCGTCGTTCGCGTACGCGGATCTGAACGCGAAGGCGGAGGGCGCCGCGGTGTCCGTCTCCTTCGCGGTCACGAACACCGGAGCCATGGCGGCGGACGAGGTCGTCCAGCTCTATCTCCGCGCCGTGGACCCGGCCCTCCCGCGTCCGCGGCGTGAGCTGGCGGCGCTCGACCGGGTGCGTCTGGAGCCGGGCGAGCGCAGGGAGCTCTCCTTCGAAGTCCCGTTGTCCGCCTTCGGTTTCTGGGATGTGCACCAGGGCCACTGGCGCCGTGAGCCGGGCGCCTACGAACTGCTGGCCGGTGCCTCCAGCGAGGATGTGCGGCTGCGTACGGCGGTGACCCTCGACGGCGAGGCGTCCGCGCCGCGCCCCGTCCTGAGCCGGGGTCTCGACGCGGCCGACTTCGACGAGCAGAGCGGCATCGAGATCGTCGACCGCACGAAGGCCGCGGGCGACGCGGTGACCCCGGTGGAGGGCAGGGCGGGTGAACTGGTCTACCGGGACTGCGACTTCGGGGAGGGCGTCAGCGAGGTGTCCGTGACGGTGGCGGGCGAGGGTGTGGTCGATGTGTCACTGGACGGGGGGCCGGTGCTCGCGTCCCTGGCGCCCGGGAGGCCGACTCCCGGGCCGTACGACTACACGAAGGTCACCGCCGGGATCCTCGCCGAGGGTGTCCGTGACGTCCACCTCAGGCTGCGCGGCCCGCTGCGGCTCGCGCATGTCGTCTTCTCCGGTTGAGGGTCCGGGGAGGACGACCCAGGGGCCCGGCACCGGAAGGCATCGGTGCCGGGCCCCTTCGGGAAGCCTATATGGAAATGGTTCCCATTTGCTAGAGGTTCGGAGGAGCCTAGAGTGCGAGCCCGGTGAGGACCAGCACCCGCTCGTACGTGTAGTCGTCCATCGCGAACTTCACGCCCTCACGGCCCACACCGGACTGCTTGGCGCCGCCGTACGGCATCTGGTCGGCCCGGTAGGAGGGGACGTCGCCGATGACCACGCCGCCCACCTCCAGCGCACGATGCGCCCGGAAGGCCACCTGGAGGTCGTGCGTGAACACGCCCGCCTGGAGGCCGTACTTGGAGGAGTTGACAGCGGCGAAGGCCTCGGCCTCGCCGTCTACCTTCTGCACGGTCAGGACGGGCCCGAAGACCTCCTCGCAGGAGATCGTCGTGTCGGCCGGTACGTCGGTGAGGACGGTCGGCGCGTAGGAGGCGCCGTCACGGTCGCCGCCGGTGAGCAGGGTGGCACCGGCCTCGACGGCCTCCTTCACCCAGGACTCGACGCGCTTGGCCGCATCCTCGCTGACCAGCGGACCGACATCGGTCTTGTCGTCGGCCGGATCGCCGGTGACCTGGGCCTCGACGGCGGCGACGATACGCGGCAGCAGCCGGTCGTAGACCGACGCGTCCGCGATGACGCGCTGCACGGAGATGCAGGACTGGCCGCCCTGGTAGTTGGAGAAGGTGGCGATGCGGGTGGCGGCCCAGTCGAGGTCGGCGTCGGAGGCGTAGTCGCCGAGGACGACGGCCGCGCCGTTGCCGCCCAGCTCCAGGGTGCAGTGCTTGCGCGGCACCGAGTCCATGATCGCGTAGCCGACCTTCTCGGAACCGGTGAAGGAGATGACCGGCAGGCGCTCGTCCTGGACCAGGGCGGGCATCTTTTCGTTGGCGACCGGGAGGATGCTCCAGGAGCCGGCCGGAAGGTCCGTCTCGGCGAGCAGGTCACCGATGATCAGGCCGGAGAGCGGGGTGGCGGGCGCCGGCTTCAGGATGATCGGCGCGCCGGCCGCGATCGCCGGGGCGATCTTGTGGGCGCAGAGGTTGAGCGGGAAGTTGAAGGGCGCGATGCCGAGGACGACGCCCTTGGGGAAGCGGCGGGTGAGGGCGAGACGGCCCTGGCCGCCGGCGTCGGTGTCCAGACGCTGGGCCTCGCCGCCGTTGAAGCGGCGGGCCTCTTCGGCGGCGAACCGGAAGACGGAGACGGCGCGGCCGACCTCGCCGCGGGCCCACTTGATCGGCTTGCCGTTCTCGGCGGAGATCAGCTGAGCGATCTCCTCGGTGCGCTCGGCGAGCCGGCGGCTGACGTGGTCGAGGGCGGCCGCGCGGACGTGGGCCGGGGTGGCGGCGAAGTCCTCGCGGACGGCGTGGGCGGCGGCGACGGCCTCTTCGACCTGGGCGTCGGTCGGCACGCTCACCTTGCCGACGAGGCGGCCGTCCCACGGGGAGGTGACGTCGAAGGTGTCCTCGCCCGTGGCCTGGCGGCCGGCGAGCCAGAAGGCGGTGGTGGAAGTCATGTGGGTCCCGGCCCTTCCGCATTGGGGGGTGTGCAGGGTGGTGGTTCGGTTCCACGGTAGGGGGGCGGGGGTGGGGGTGTGTTTGGCCGGGGTGTAGTGGTCGGGGGCGAGGGTGCGCCGGATTGGCGCGGTAGCGAGCACGGCCGGATTTTTCGCCCCCGCCGCCCCTACCCGTCCCGACCCGGGGGCCAGCCCCCGGACCCCCGCTCCTCAAACGCCGGAGGGGCTGGTTCATCAGCCCGTCCGGCGTTTGAGGACGAGGCCGTTCAGGCCGAAGCGGGGGTCTGGGGGCGGCAGCCCCCAGGGGGCGAGGAAACCCCGTGGTGGCTACTCCGCCGACGTCGCCTTCAGTGCCAGCCACAGCTCCATCCGCACATCCGGATCGTCCAGCGACCGCCCCAGAATCTCCTCCACCCGCCGCATCCGGTAGCGCAACGTGTGCCGATGCACCCCCAGATCCGCAGCCGCCGCATCCCACTGCCCATGCCGCGACAACCACGCCCGCAGCGAGGCCACCAGATCCCCCCGCCCGGTCGCGTCATGCTCGTACAGCGCCCGCAGCAACCCGTCCGCGAAAGCCTTCACCGCGTCATCGGCCAGCAACGGCAGCACGGACCCCGCCGCCAACTGCTCGTGCCCCACGCACACCCGCCCCCGCCGCCGGGCCACCGACAACGCCTGCTCGGCCTGCTTGTACGCCGCCCCGGCCGCGATCGGCCCCACGGGCGCCGACAGCCCGACCACCAGCCCGTCCTCCTCACCGCCGGCGGCGTCCCGCGCCCCCTCCGCCCCGCCCCGCTGAGCCTCGACCGCCGCCGCGTACTCCCCGCACGCCGTGACCGCCGCACCGCCGTCCACGGCCAGCACGACCAGCCGCTCCCCCTCGGGTACGACCAGCACGGCCTCCCCCGCCCGCGCGGCCGCCGACTCCACGATCTCGGCGAGCCCGGCCAGCGGATCGCCGCCCGCGTCGGCGGCCCGCGCGGCCGACTCCGCGATGATCAACCGGAAGGGGGCGTCCAACAGCCCCCCGTACAGATGGCCCGCGACGGCCCGCGCATGGTCCGGCTCCCCCGCCAGCAGCATGCGCAGCACCGCCGCACCGATGCGCTGTTCCGCGGCGTGCAGCGACCTGGACCGTTCCGTCGTCAGCGTCAGCAGCGCGATCGCCGAGTGGACGGCATACCGCTCCGCCGTCCCGAGGGCGGCCGCCGTCCCCACCGCGAGCGCGGCCCGCGGTCGCCGCCCCGTCCCCAGCGAGTGCAGTTCGACGCGGTCCTCGTTGTCCGGGGGTCCGACCACCGAGGACGCCGGCGCGGGTCGCTCCCGCAGCCGCTCCACGTCCGCCGTCAGCCGCGCGGCCCGCCGCCCCGCCCACTCCGGTGCGGTCGCGACGACGGCGCCCGAGGCGTCGTACAGCGCGGCCCATCCGTCGACCTGCGAGGCGAGTGCCGACAGCACTCCCTCGGGTCCGCCGGTCAGCGCCTGCCTGGTCAGTTCCCGCTGGGCGGCGAAGCCCGCCGTCACCGCCCGGTACTGATCGGCGGCGATCGCCGCGGACACGGCCTTGCTGATGGCGAGGAAGGGCGTGCGCCGCGGCACTTCCAGCAGCGGCAGGCCCTCGCCCTCCGCCGCGTCGACCAGCGCCTTCGGGATCTCCTCGTAGTTGACCCCGACGGCGAAGCCGAGTCCGACGACTCCTGCCCCCACCAGCCGCTTCACATACCGCCGCATCGCCTCCGGATCCTCCGCGTCCAGCTTCAGCGCGGTGATCAGCAGCAGCTCCCCGCCCTCCATGTACGGCACGGGGTCGGCGAGCTCGCTGACGTGCGCCCAGCGGACCGGCACGTCGAGGCGGTCCTCGCCCGCGCGCACGGTGAGTTTGAGCGCGGAGTGGTGGACGAGCGAGGCGAGTGTCGGGGGCATGAGGCCTTCAGGTCAGGTTTGCGGGGATCGGGCGAACCTTTTGATCTTTTGGCCGCCCGGTATGAACGGCCTGTGCCGATTCTGCCTCACCGTACGGTCACCCGGTCCTGTGAAGTCCAGACCTAACCCCTCAGATCCACCAGCAGCGGCGGTGCGTGCTCGCCCTTCACGGTCGTCAGCGACAGCACCGCATGCCCCGGCGGCACCCCGTGCGCCAGCTCGGACGCCGACCACCGCTCCCGTTCCACCTGCCGGACGGTCACGGCCCGCGCGGTGGGCGCCTTGCCGGTGATGACGCGCCGGAGCATGTGGACGGCCTTGCCGGCCGGGGTCTCGGCGATGATCTGCCGGTCGGTGACGTCCCGTGCCTCGGTCCACTCCTTGCCCCAGACCTCGGCGAAGTCCTGCCCGTCCCACGGGGTGAGCCCGGACAGCGCCATACGGCATCCGGTGGAGCCGAGCAGCGGCCCGCGCAGCGGCCTCGGCACGTCGTCCAGGGTCCGCAGGGTCAGTACGACGCCCGCGTTCCCGGACCGCAGCCGCTGGATCCCGCGCACCGCCTCGGGGGTCACCACCCCCGTCGCGTCGTCCAGCACCAGGCAGGCGAACAGTGACCGGTCCTCGCGTACCGCCACGCTCGCCGTGAACTGCGCGAGCACCAGCCGCGCCAGCATCCGCGAGGCGTCCGCGTGTCCGCGCTCGGGCAGGTCGATGCGGACCCGCACCGGGTGGTCGAGGGCCTTGAGCGAGAAGGGCTTGGACTGCCCGGAGGTGTCGAAGAACCCCGCGAAGGCAGGCCGGTCCAGCAGCGCCACGCGGTCCGCCAGCACCGCCGCCACATCCCCCGGGTGCCCCAACTGCCGCTCGCGAGCGTCCAGTTCCCGCAGCAGCGACTCCTGCCCGGAACCCTGCAGCGCCGTACGCAGCTCCTCCAGCGGCCCGGGCGTTCCGTCCAGCAGCTGCCGCAGCTCCGGCACGGAGGGGAAGCGGCCGTGGACCGCCCGGAAGGGGCCGAGCAGCTGGGCGAGCACGGTCGTGGACCGGCGGCTGTCACTGCCCGGGTGCGGATCGGCGAGGTCCCCGACCAGCGCCTCGGCCAACACGGCCGCGGCCTCGTCCGGGTCGCTCGTCCCGCCGTACAGGTCCAGGTCGTACACCGATTCCGGATTCCCGATCCGTACGACGACGTCGTAGGCGTCGGCCGGTCCGAGCCCCGCGCCCGCCGCGCCGACCACGACGACCGCGGCCCGTCCGGCGAGGGCGTGCAGACAGAGCGACTCGGCGAGCGGCCGCACCACGGTCCCGGTCTTGCCGGAGCCGGCCGGGCCGACGGCGAGCAGGGAGGTGCCGAGCAGATCGGGGCCGAGAGCGAGGCCGGCGCCCCGGTAGGCGTACGGGTTGCGGGGGTCGTCGGCGGTCGTGCCGAGCCGTACCTGACCGGTCAGCAGGTCGTGCCGGGCGAGCCGGGCCGGCAGGTCGCGTTCCCCGGAGGGGTGCAGACAGGCGGCGGCGCCGTCCTTGAGCACCGCGCCCGTGAACGCGGCGAGGGTGTGCCGACCGGTGCGCACGCCCTGCCAGGCGCGCACGATCCGGGCGTGGTCGACGTCCCGCATCAGCCCGGCCCGGGCCTCCGTGGCGAGCCGCTCGGCTGCGTCCGCGGCGCCGGCGGCGCGGAGCTGGGGCCACTCGGCCGGGTCCTGTTCGGGGGCGGGCGGGCGCTCGGCGCGGGGCGCCGCCGGCCGCCAGGCGGGCGGGCCGTAGCGGCGCCAGATCTCGCCCCAGCGGCCGAGCCTGCCGACGCCGGTCATGATGACCAGGGCGATCAGCACGTAGTAGGCGTAGACGACCACGACCGAGGCGATGCTGTGCGGCTGGGCCCAGGAGTCGGGGATCATCGCGTACAGCGGGAGCAGCCACCAGCCGCCGAGGTAGCCGTTCCACAGCAGCGACCAGATCAGCCAGCCGACGAGGAAGGCGATCACCGCGCCGCTGACCAGCTGGCGGGCGGGGATGAGTTCGGGCTCCTCCTGAGGCCGCGGCCGATGCCCGAACCGCCACACGCCGGGCGGTGTCTCGGGGCGCGGCGCCCGGAGCCACGTCAGGAACGCCGAGCCGTCCGGCCGCGGCGGCACGCCCGGGGCGGCCGTGTGCCTCGGCGGTACCTCCGGCGGACCTGCCGGACGCGGCACAGGATTCGCATGCGTACCCCGTGTGTCCTGCGTCCCGTCGCTGTCCATCGCCCTCGCTCCCTGACCAGCCGTTCCGTCCACCGTCAGCGGTCAATCTAACGCCCCGGCACGGGGAGTTCACCGCTTACGCGGCCGGGCCCCGCACCGGCCGCCATGTCCACCGCGGACAAACCCGAACCCCCGACAGCGCCCACATGGAGCATGCCCACCCCCCTCTCCCGGTCCTAACCTGCGAGAAAGGAAGCCAAGAGTCCGCAAGGCCGCACACCCCCAGGAGCCCCTCATGAGTGCACTTCCGCAGGAGCGCCGGATCGTCACCGCCATCCCCGGCCCGAAGTCGCAGGAACTGCAGGCCCGCCGTACCGCCGCGGTCGCGCAGGGCGTGGGCTCCGTGCTGCCCGTGTTCACCGCGCGCGCGGGCGGCGGGATCATCGAGGACGTCGACGGAAACCGGCTCATCGACTTCGGCTCCGGTATCGCGGTGACGTCCGTCGGCGCGTCCGCCGAGGCCGTCGTACGCCGGGCCTCCGCGCAGCTCGCCGACTTCACCCACACCTGTTTCATGGTCACCCCGTACGAGGGCTACGTGGAGGTCGCCGAGGCCCTCGCGGAGCTCACCCCGGGTGACCACGCCAAGAAGTCCGCGCTGTTCAACTCCGGCGCCGAGGCCGTCGAGAACGCCGTCAAGATCGCCCGCGCGTACACCAAGCGCCAGGCCGTCGTCGTCTTCGACCACGGCTACCACGGCCGTACCAACCTGACGATGGCGCTGACCTCGAAGAACATGCCGTACAAGCACGGCTTCGGGCCGTTCGCGCCCGAGGTCTACCGCGTCCCCGTCGCCTACGGCTACCGCTGGCCGACCGGCCCGGAGAACGCCGGTCCCGAGGCCGCCGCGCAGGCCATCGACCAGATCAGCAAGCAGGTCGGCCCGGACAACGTGGCCGCGATCATCATCGAGCCGGTGCTCGGCGAGGGTGGCTTCATCGAGCCCGCCAAGGGCTTCCTGCCCGCGATCCGGAAGTTCGCCGCCGACAACGGCATCGTCTTCGTCGCCGACGAGATCCAGTCCGGCTTCTGCCGTACGGGCCAGTGGTTCGCGTGCGAGGACGAGGGGATCGTCCCGGACCTGATCACCACCGCGAAGGGCATCGCGGGCGGTCTGCCGCTCGCCGCCGTCACGGGCCGCGCCGAGATCATGGACGCCGCGCACGCGGGCGGCCTGGGCGGCACCTACGGCGGCAACCCCGTCGCCTGCGCCGGTGCGCTCGGCTCGATCGAGACGATGAAGGAGCTCGACCTCAACGCCAGGGCGAAGAACATCGAGGCGGTCATGAAGGCCCGCCTCGGCGCCATGGCCGAGAAGTTCGAGGTCATCGGTGAGGTCCGCGGCCGCGGCGCCATGATCGCCATCGAGCTGGTCAAGGACCGTACGACCAAGGAGCCGAACCCGGAGGCGACCGCCGCGCTGGCCAAGGCCTGCCACGCCGAGGGCCTGCTGGTCCTGACCTGTGGCACCTACGGCAACGTCCTCCGCTTCCTGCCTCCGCTGGTCATCGGCGAGGACCTCCTGAACGAGGGTCTCGACATCATCGAGCAGGCCTTCGCGCGGATCTGAGCCAAGCGGAACCCCCAGCTCACGCACAGGATGCGCGTCCCCCGCGCATCACCCGCCCCGGCCCTGGCATCCCTCGCGATTCCGGGGCCGGGGCGGTCGGCGTCAGGCCGTGTGAAGAACGTGTGCGAGGTGGATGGCGGGACGCGATTCCGTCTGTCTTCCGCCCACCTGCTGCCGTAGGTTCTACCCAGATGAGAGATACACCCCGCTCACAGGGGACTGTGGGCGATTTCAGGCCGTGGCCTCCCCAGCTACGACCTGGTCGTGCCCTCGCGCACACACACGGAGCTTCCGGCTCCGGATCTCCTCACCGATCGGACAGTCGCCCGCCCCAAACCCCCCGGGGTGGGCGTCGATCCGATCTGATCGGCCGCCTCGGAACTACCCCCCCTGTTCCGGGGCGGCCGGCCTCCTTTCTTCTTCTTCTCGGGCTTCCCGCCCTCCTCTTCGCGCTGATCACCTGGCAGGTCGTGTCGGACGGCCTGCTGCTGGGCCTGGACCGGCGGGTCAGTGGCGCCCTCGCGCACCCCGACCGCTTCTCGGAACTCCTCGCCGACCTGGGCGACATCGGGGTGGCGGTGCCTGTGCTCGCCGTGGTCCTGGTGTACGTGGCCTGGCGGGGCCGTGCGGCCGGGACGTACCGCTGGTGGCTGCCGCCGCTCGCGGCCGCGCTGCTGATGGCGCTGGTCCCCGGCTTGGTCGTCCCCCTCAAGGAACTGATCGACCGCCCGGGCACCCCCCTCGTACCTCCGGCGACCGGCTACTACCCTTCCGGCCACACCGCGACGGCCGCCGTCGCGTACGGCTCGGCGACCCTGCTTCTGCTCCCCTGGCTGCGCGCGGTGCACGCCCGTCGTGTGCTGCTCACCGCCTGCGCCGTCGTCAATCTCGCCGTCGGGTTCGGGCTGGTGCGGCGCGGCTATCACTGGCCCCTGGACGTCGTGGCCAGCTGGTGTCTGTGCACGGTGCTGATCGCGTCCCTGTGGATGTTCCTGGTCCGCGTCGGCCGCGCGGGGGCCGACGCGAGAGCGGTGACTGCGAGTAGTCCGTCTTCTTGAGCGTCTACGCATGCCATCTGTGTAGACCTTTGGCCATCAGTGGCCCGTCAGCTGTCCTCCTCGCGCGCCAGGCCCGCCGCCGCCTCGTGCATCGCCAGTTCGAGGAGTGCGGGGTCCGTGAGGGTGCCCGAGCCGTCGGGCGGGACCAGCCAGCGGACGCCGCCGGTCGAGCGGCCCGGGTACGGCACCACGATCCAGGTGCCGGCCCCCGCCGTACGGATGCCGGTGCCGAGCCAGCGTGCCGCGGTGCCGGGCGGCACGAAGAAGCCCATGCGGGCGTCCCCGAAGTCGACAAGGACGGGGCCCGGCCGGTCGAGGAAGCGGGTGAGGACGTCGAGCGTGGCATAGCCGAGCTCGGCCGGAAGGATGAGCACGTCCCAGGCCTTGCCCGCGGGCAGCAGCGCGATCCCCAGGGGATTGCGCTCCCACTCCCAGCGGCAGGCCTCGGGATCCGGAGCAACGGACGCCAGCCACTCGACCGCCGTTTTCGCCCCAGCCATGAGGAGACCTCCTGTCTCTCCTGGACGCTGGTCGCGTCACGGGAGAGAGGGAGGTCTCCTGGCGGGCATTACGCGGGTTTTCCCGGTCCGTTTAAGTGAGCTGGATCACAATGACCGTGGCTCGGGTGTCTCTCAGCTGTCGAATCCGAGCCCGAGTCGGTCCATCGTCCGCAGCCAGAGGTTGCGGCGGCCGCCGTGTGCGTCCGCGCGGGCCAGGGACCACTTGGTGAGTGCGATGCCGGTCCAGGCGAAGGGTTCGGGCGGGAACGGCAGCGGCTTCTTGCGGACCATCTCCAGCGAGGTCCGCTCCGTGGTCTCGCCTGCCAGCAGGTCGAGCATCACCTCGGCGCCGAAGCGGGTGGCGCCCACGCCGAGGCCCGTGTAGCCCGCCGCGTAGGCGACGTTGCCCTGGTGCGCGGTGCCGAAGAACGCCGAGAAACGCGAGCAGGTGTCGATCGCCCCGCCCCACGCATGCGTGAAACGGACGCCCTCCAGCTGCGGGAAGCAGGTGAAGAAGTGCCCGGCGAGCTTGGCGTACGTCTCCGGACGGTCGTCGTACTCGCTGCGCACCCGGCCGCCGTAATGGTGGATCGCGTCGTAACCGCCCCACAGGATGCGGTTGTCGGCGGACAGCCGGAAGTAGTGGAACTGGTTGGCGCTGTCCCCGAGTCCCTGGCGGTTCTTCCAGCCGATCGACGCCAGCTGCTCCTCGCTGAGCGGCTCGGTCATCAGCGCGTAGTCGTAGACCGGGACGGTGTAGGCCCGTACGCGCTTGATCAGGTTGGGGAAGATGTTGGTGCCGAGCGCGACCTTGCGGGCGCGGACGGAGCCGTAGGGGGTGCGTACGGCCATGCCGGCGCCGTACGGCTTCAGGGTGAGGGCGGGGGTGTGCTCGTAGACGCGGACGCCGAGCGCGAGACAGGCGCGCTTGAGGCCCCAGGCGAGCTTCGCCGGGTGGAGCATGGCGACGCCACGGCGGTCCCAGAGGCCGGCCTGGAATGTCGGTGAGTCGACTTGTTCCCGTACCGCTTCCGCGTCCAGGAACTCGACGCCCTCGGCGAGGCCCTCGCGCTCCATCTCCTCGTACCAGTCGCGCAGTTCCCACGCCTGGTAGGTCTCGGTCGCGACGTCGATCTCCCCGGTGCGCTCGAAGTCGCAGTCGAGGGAGTGCCGGGCGACCGCCTTCTCGATCTCGTCGAGGTTGCGGGCGCCCAGTTCCTGCAGTCTGTGGATCTCGTCGGGCCAGCGGGTCAGGCCGTTGGGCAGGCCGTGGGTGAGGGAGGCGGCGCAGAAGCCGCCGTTGCGGCCCGAGGCGGCCCAGCCCGCCTCGCGGCCTTCCAGCAGGACGACATCCCGTCCGGGGTCGCGCTCCTTGGCGATGAGCGCGGTCCACAGTCCGCTGTAGCCGCCGCCGACGACCAGCAGATCGCAGGTCTCGGCGCCGGTGAGCGCGGGCTCGGGGTGGGGCTTGCCGGGGTCTTCCAGCCAGTACGGGACCGGCTGTGCGTCGGAGAGAGACTTTGTCCAGCGGTTCATGGCGCCTGGGGCCATGATTTCAACTCCCTACAGGGCTTCTGCGATTACGCCTTTTGCTTGTTGCGGCGATTTCCGATGAGCATCGAGGAAAGGACCAACAGTACGGCGACGAGGAACATTGTCGTACCGATGACATTGATCTGAACGGGCGTTCCACGCTGTGCCGAACCCCAGACGAACATGGGGAAGGTGACGGTCGAACCCGCGTTGAAATTGGTGATGATGAAATCGTCGAAGGAGAGCGCGAAGGACAGCAGCGCACCGGCGGCGATTCCGGGGGCCGCGATGGGCAGGGTGACGCGCAGGAAGGTCTGCGCCGGGCCGGCGTAGAGGTCCTGTGCCGCCTGCTCCAGGCGCGGGTCCATCGACATCACGCGCGCCTTGACGGCGACGACGACGAAGCTGAGGCAGAACATGATGTGGGCGATGAGGATCGTCCAGAAGCCCAGCTGGGCACCCAGGTTGAGGAACAGGGTGAGCAGCGAGGCCGCCATGACGACCTCGGGCATCGCCATCGGCAGGAAGATCAGCGAGTTCACCGTGCCTCGCGCGCGGAACCGGTAGCGGACCAGCGCGAAGGCGATCATCGTGCCGAGGACGGTGGCGCCGATCGTCGCCCAGAAGGCGATCTGGAGGCTGATCGACAGCGAGCCGCACATGTCGGCGACACCGCAGGGATCCTTCCAGGCATCCGTGGAGAACTGCTGCCACTGGTAGTTGAAGCGCCCCTTCGGCTTGTTGAAGGAGAACACCGTGACAATGACGTTCGGGAGGAGGAGATATCCGAGTGTCAGCAGTCCCGCGATGACGACGAGATGGCGCTTGAGCCAGTTGAGGACGGACATTTAAACCAGATCCTCCGTCCCGGACTTACGAATGTAGAAGGTGACCATGAGGAGGATCGCGGCCATGAGGATGAAGGAGAGGGCCGCCGCCGTCGGATAGTCCAGGATCCGCAGGAACTGGGTCTGGATGACGTTTCCGATCATGCGGGTGTCGGTCGAGCCGAGCAGTTCGGCGTTGACGTAGTCGCCGGCCGCCGGGATGAAGGTCAGCAGCGTGCCGGAGACCACGCCGGGCATCGACAGCGGGAAGGTGACCTTGCGGAAGGTGGTCCAGGGCTTGGCGTACAGGTCGCCGGCCGCCTCGTGGAGCCGCCCGTCGATGCGCTCCAGCGAGGTGTAGAGCGGCAGGATCATGAACGGCAGGAAGTTGTACGTCAGTCCGCAGACCACCGCGAGCGGGGTGGCCAGGACGCGGTCGCCGGAGGTCCAGCCGAGCCAGTTGGTGACGTCCAGGACGTGCAGCGTGTGGAGGGTGCTCACCACCGGGCCGCTGTCCGCGAGGATCGTCTTCCAGGCGAGGGTGCGGATCAGGAAGCTGGTGAAGAACGGCGCGATCACCAGCACCATGATCAGGTTCCGCCAGCGGCCCGCCCGGAAGGCGATCAGATACGCCAGCGGGTAGCCCAGCAGCAGGCACAGGACGGTCGCGGCGGCCGCGTACAGGACCGAGCGCACGAACTGCGGCCAGTACTCGGACAGCGCGTCCCAGTAGGTGGCGAAGTGCCAGGTGACCTTGTAGCCCTCCTCCAGGGAGCCCGTCTGTACGGACGTGGAGGCCTGGTAGATCATCGGCAGCGCGAAGAAGACGATCAGCCAGAGGATGCCGGGGAGCAGAAGCCAGTACGGCACCAGGCGGCCGCGTTTGCGCGGGGGCTTGGTCTCGGGGGCGGGCGCCAGGGGTGGCGCCTCGGTGACGGCGGCCATCAGGCGGCGTCCTCCTCGACCTCGGCGACACCCGCGTCGATGTCCTGCGCCGCGTCGAGGCCGAAGGTGTGGGCCGGGTTCCAGTGCAGGACGACCTCGGCGCCGGGCACCAGCCGGGCGTCGCGGTCGATGTTCTGCGCGTACACCTCGAACTCGGGGCAGACGGGGCTGTCGATGACGTACTGCGTGGAGACACCGATGAAGCTGGAGTCGGCGATCCTGCCGGTGATGCGGTTGCGGCCCTCGGCGATCTCGCCGGCGTCGTCGGCATGGGTGAGGGAGATCTTCTCCGGGCGGACGCCGACCAGGACCTTGCCGCCGGTCGTCGTCGGCGCGGAACATCGCGCCTCGGGCAGCACCAGCTTGCCGCCGCCCGCCTTGAGGACGATGTCGTCGCCGTTCTTGGTGTCGACCTCGGCCTCGATGAGGTTGGAAGTGCCGAGGAAGTTGGCGACGAAGGTGGTGTTCGGGTTCTCGTAGAGGTCGGTGGGCGAGCCGAGCTGCTCGACTCGGCCCGCGTTCATCACGGCGACCGTGTCGGCCATGGTCATGGCCTCCTCCTGGTCGTGCGTGACATGGATGAAGGTGATGCCGACCTCGGTCTGGATGCGCTTGAGCTCCAGCTGCATCTGGCGGCGCAGCTTGAGGTCGAGGGCGCCGAGGGGCTCGTCGAGGAGGAGCACCTTGGGGTGGTTGATCAGGGCGCGGGCGACGGCGACGCGCTGCTGCTGGCCGCCGGAGAGCTGGTGCGGTTTCTTGCGGGCCTGCTCGCCGAGCTGGACCAGCTCCAGCATGTCCTCGACCTGCTTCTTCACCGACTTGATGCCGCGCCGGCGCAGGCCGAAGGCGACGTTCTCGAAGATGTCGAGGTGCGGGAAGAGGGCGTAGGACTGGAAGACCGTGTTCACCGGCCGCTTGTACGGCGGCAGATGCGTGACCTCCTGGTCGCCGAGGTGGACGGTGCCGCTGCTGGGCTCCTCCAGGCCGGCGATCATGCGCAGGGTGGTGGTCTTGCCGCAGCCGGAGGCGCCGAGCAGGGCGAAGAAGGAGCCCTGCGGCACGGTCAGGTCGAGCGGGTGTACGGCGGTGAAGGAGCCGTAGGTCTTGCTGATGCCCGAGAGGCGGACGTCGCCGCTGTTGTCTGTCGTCATCTTCGTCACGCCCCTGTGAGCTTCGCGAACTTCTGCTGGTAGGCCGTCTCTTCCTTCGAGCTCAGCGAGCGGAAGGCGTGGGACTTGGCCTGCATGGCCTTGTCGGGGACGATGAGCGGGTTGCTCGCCGCCGACTTGTCGATCTTGGCAAGGTAGGGCACCACTCCCGCGACCGGGCTCACGTAGTTGATGTACGCGGCGAGTTCGGCGGCCGGCTCCGGCTCGTAGTAGTAGTCGATGAGCCGCTCGGCGTTCGTCTTGTGACGGGCCTTGTTGGGGATCAGCATGTTGTCGGTCGACGTCATGTAGCCGCTGTCGGGGATGACGTAGCCGACGTTCGGGTTGTCCGCCTGCAGCTGGACGATGTCGCCGCCCCAGGCGACACACGCGGCGAAGTCGCCCTTGGTGAGGTCCGACGTGTAGTCGTTGCCCGTGAAGCGGCGGATCTGGCCCTTGTCGACGGCCTTCTGGAGGCGGGCGATCACGGCGTCGTAGTCGTCGTCGGTGAACTTCGCGGGGTCCTTGCCCATGTCGAGCATGGTCATGCCGATGCTGTCGCGCATCTCGGTCAGGAAGCCGACGCGGCCCTTGAGCTTGGGGTTGTCGAGCAGGTCGGAGACCGACTTCACCTCTATGCCGTCAAGTGCCTTCTTGTTGTAGGCGATGACGGTCGAGATGCCCTGCCAGGGGTACGAGTAGGCGCGCCCGGGGTCCCAGTCGGGGCTGCGGAACTGGTCCGACAGGTTGGCGAAGGCGTGCGGCAGGTTGGAGGCGTCCAGTTTCTGGACGTAGCCCAGGCGGATCATGCGGGCGGCCAGCCAGTCGGTGAGGACGACGAGGTCACGGCCGGTGTCCTGGCCCGCGGCGAGCTGCGGCTGGATCTTGCCGAAGAACTCGTCGTTGTCGTTGATGTCCTCGGTGTACTTGACCTGGATGCCGGTTCGCTTGGTGAACGCGTCCAGCGTCGGGCGGTGCTTGCCGCTGTCGTCCACGTCGATGTACTCGGGCCAGTTGGAGAAGTCGATCACCTTCTCCTTCGCCGAGTGGTCGTCGGCGGACACACCGCCCTGTGTCTTGCCCGCTGCGGGGATCCCGCAGGCGCTCAGCGCCGCGAGGCCCCCGGCGGTGAGCGCGCCGCCCGCGGAGGCGCGCATCAGGGACCGCCGGGTCATCGCAGCCCGGCCGTTGCTCAGGCTGCGCCGCATAGCGGCCGCCACGGCCGGCGTCGGGCGGTCGGGCTCGTACTGCTCCATGCGCGTGGTGCCCTTTCGGGAGTGTGGCCGCCGGTCGTGCGGCCGGTCTGCTAGCGGTCCCCGAAGACGGTGCGGTGCCAGTCCTTCGCGGCCACCGCCGTGTTGTCGAACATGACGTGCTTGATCTGCGTGTACTCCTCGAACGAGTACGCGGACATGTCCTTGCCGAAGCCGGACGCCTTGTAGCCGCCGTGCGGCATCTCGCTGATGATCGGGATGTGGTCGTTGACCCATACGCAGCCCGCCTTGATCTCGCGGGTGGCGCGGTTCGCCCGGTAGACGTCGCGGCTCCAGGCGGAGGCGGCGAGTCCGTAAGGGGTGTCGTTGGCGAGCCTGATTCCCTCGTCATCGCTGTCGAAGGGCAGGACCACCAGAACCGGTCCGAAGATCTCCGACTGGACGATCTCGCTGTCCTGCGCGGCGTCGGCGACCAGGGTGGGCCGGTAGTAGGCGCCGTTCTCGAGCTCGCCCTTGGGGGCCTCGCCGCCGCTCACCACGCGCGCGTAGGAGCGCGCCCGGTCGACGAAACCGGCGACGCGGTCGCGCTGGACGTGCGAGATCAGCGGGCCGAGGTCGGTGCCGGCGGCGAAGGGGTCGCCGAGCCGGACGGTCTCCATCAGGGCGGCGGTCCGCTCGACGAACGCCTCGTAGAGCGGGCGCTGCACGTACGCGCGCGTGGCGGCCGTGCAGTCCTGTCCGGTGTTGATGAGCGCGCCCGCGACCGCGCCGTTGACGGCGGCGTCCAGGTCGGCGTCGTCGAAGACGACGAAGGGCGCCTTGCCGCCGAGCTCCAGGTGGAGGCGCTTGACGGTGGCGGTGGCGATCTCGGCCACGCGCTTGCCGACGGCGGTGGAGCCGGTGAAGGAGGTCATGGCCACGTCGGGATGCCCGACGAGACGCTCGCCGGCCTCCTTGCCGGTACCGGTGACGATGTTGATGACACCGTCCGGAATGCCGGCGTCGGTGGCGGCCTGCGCGAACAGCAGTGAGGTGAGCGGGGTCAGCTCGGCGGGCTTCAGCACGATCGTGTTGCCCGCGGCGATCGCCGGGAGGATCTTCCAGGCGGCCATCTGGAGGGGGTAGTTCCAGGGCGCGATCGACCCGACGACACCAATGGGTTCACGGCGTACGTACGAGGTGTGGTCCCCGGAGTACTCACCGGCGGACTGCCCCTGCAGATGCCGGGCGGCGCCCGCGAAGAAGGCGGTGTTGTCGATGGTGCCCGGGACGTCGAACTCGCGCGTCAGCTTCAGCGGCTTGCCGCACTGCAGGCTCTCCGCGCGGGCGAAGTCCTCGGCGCGGTCCGCGACTACGGCGGCGAAGCGGTGCAACGCGTCGGAGCGCTCGCCGGGGGTGGTGGCGGCCCAGCCGGGGAAGGCCTCGCGCGCGGCGGCCACGGCCGCGTCGACGTCGTCGGGGCCGGCGAGTTCGTATGTGTACACCTCCTCGCCCGTCGACGGGTCGACGACCGCGTGCGTACGGCCGGAGGTGCCCTTCGTCAGGCGGCCCGCGATGAACTGCGCGCCGTCCGCGAGGCGGTCCTGTGCGGGGAATCGTTCCGGGGTGGCGGTGCCCGGGTTCTGCATGTCGCTCTCCTCCGCCGTCGCCCCGTGACTCCAGGGGGCGGGTGGCGTAGCTCCAGCTCGATTTGAGTGCCGATCCTGACAGAGCTATGGCACCCCCACAAGGGATTCCGTTGTTGCCTTTCGGTTACGCGACGGAATCTGTCGACCAGGTGTCGAGTGAGCTTGGAAAAGGGGGGACGGAGTGTCAGTGGTGGCTGCGAGACTCGCATGCATGGAAAAGATCACGGGGGAATTCACGGAGGAGCCGGTGGAGGAGATCACGGGGAGGATCGACTCCCGGGAGGCGCTGGTCGGGGCGGTCCGCGCCGGGGTCAGGGTCAAGTACCTGCATTTCTGGGGTCACCGGGCGCGGGCGGACGGCCGGGTGGGGCCGAGCTGTCTGAGCCAGTGGTGGCCGTCACCGTTCACAGTGGACGGGGTGGATTACGCGACCGCCGAGCACTGGATGATGGCGGCCAAGGCGCGGCTGTTCGAGGACGCGCAGGCGGAGCGGCGGGTGCTGGCCGCGCGGCATCCGTCCCAGGCCAAGAAGGCGGGGCGGCTGGTGCGCGGCTTCGACGAGGGGATATGGGAGCGCGAGCGCTTCGGCATCGTGCTCGAGGGCAGCGTCCACAAGTTCGCCGCGCACGCGGATCTGCGGGAGTTCCTCGTGAACACGGGCGATCGGGTGCTGGTCGAGGCGAGCCCCGTGGACCGGGTATGGGGCATCGGCCTCGCGACGGACGACGAGGCGGCGACCGACCCCGAGCGCTGGCGAGGGCCGAATCTGCTGGGCTTCGCCTTGATGGAAGCGCGGGAGCGATTGCGGGAGAAGTGATCGGGCCCGCCCGAGCAGGGCGAAGCCGGGAGGGGCGCAGCCGGGAGGGGCAGGCGCAGCCGGGAGGGGCGGAGCCGGGAGGGGCAGGCGCAGCCGGGTCGGACAGGCGGGCAGGGCGAGGCGACCGGCCAGCCGGGGCAGGCGTGCAGCCGGGCCGGACGAGCCAAGCCGGTCGCGCGGCCCGATTGAGACGAGCAGGGCGAGGCAGGCAGCCGGGCACGGCTGGCGTGCAGCCGGGCAGGACAGGCCGGACGGCCCAAGCCGGCCGCGCGGCCCGACGAGACGGGCCCGACTGAGACGAGCAGGGCGAGGCAGGCAGCCGGGCACGGCTGGCGTGCAGCCAGGCGGGACAGGCCGGACGGCCCAAGCCGGCCGCGCGGCCCGACGAGACGGGCGGCCGGACGAGCCAAGCCGGCCGCGCGGCCGAACGAGACGAGCCAAGCGAGGCAGGCGCGCGGCCGGGCCAGACCCGCGGGACGGGACGAGCCGGGCGAGGCAGGTGTAGCGGGACGGGCCGGGTGGCCGGTGTCAGCTGCCTGCCACCCGGGGTGCCGACAGGCTGGGGGCGGAGTTGTACGAGGGGCCGTCGTCCACGTTGTTCCTCTCGTCGTGCACGGCGGCGACGATCGCGATGATCATCAGG
This sequence comes from Streptomyces sp. NPDC001351, assembly GCF_042896045.1. NCBI lineage: Bacteria > Bacillati > Actinomycetota > Actinomycetes > Kitasatosporales > Streptomycetaceae > Streptomyces > Streptomyces sp. NPDC001351. The sequence goes on from NZ_JBIAWS010000021.1 coordinate 128,381, forward strand.
ACCATCGTGGCGATGCCGATGACGATCCCGACGATGCCCGTGATGAAGCCCGCCTGGGCCTGACCGCGGTTGGTGGCCTCGCCCCGGTCCGCCCGCTGCTTCCCCTTGATGCCGAAGACGACCGCGAGGACACCGAGCACGACGGAGACGATGCCGTAGATGCAGAACAGGCAGCAGGACAGGATGCCCAGCACCATCGCCGCGGTGCCCATGCCATTCTGCGGGTACGGCTGCATACCAGGCCAGCCGTAGCCCTGCGGGTAGGCGGGGTAGCCGTATCCGCCGGGTGCCGCCGGGCCCTGCGGGCCGATGCCGGGGCCGGTGGGCGCTATCGGCGGGGGCGGCACGGCGGACTCGGACCAGCCATCCGCCCCGGACGGGGCGGAGCCGGGGGCGCCGAATCCGGGCGGGGCGAAGCCGTCGCCCGGCAGGGACGTCACCGTGGCCTGGTCGTGCACCTGCGGCGGCTGCGCCGCGGGCTGCTGAGGTGCGGGCTGCCGGTCCTGCGGGAGAGGCTGCTGCCCGGCCGCGGCCGGCTGCCCGCCCTTCTCCAGCGAGGTCTTGCGCTCGGGCGGCGCCCACGGGTCGTGTTCTGCTCCTGCGCCCCCGCGCGGCTGTATCTGGTCCGCCACGTCCCTGTCCCCCTCGGTCGACCGTCACGCCATCGTAGAGCCTCGTCACGGCAGGTCCGCCGCCAGGCCGGTCACCGGCGCCCACTCCGGCCGCACCCCCGCCCCGGACCCGTCCTACGATGATCCCGACCCACCGATCAGCCGATCACCCGCGTCCCGCTCGGGCCAGCCGCCCCGGGGCGCCGTTCCGGGGAGGAACCCTTGACCCAGCACCTGGGTGCATTCGCCGCCGCGCCGCGCGACCTGCACGCCTTCATCGCCGGACTGCCCAAGGCCGAACTGCATGTGCACCATGTCGGCTCCGCCTCCCCCCGGATCGTCGCGGAGCTGGCCGCGCGGCACCCCGACTCCAAGGTGCCCACCGACCCCGAGGCCCTGGTCGACTACTTCACCTTCACGGACTTCGCCCACTTCATCGAGGTGTATCTGTCCGTGGTGGACCTCATCCGCACCCCGGAGGACGTACGGCTGCTGACGTACGAGGTGGCCCGGGACCTGGCCCGGCAGCAGGTGCGCTACGCCGAGCTGACCGTCACGCCGTGGTCCTCGACCCGCCGCAACATCGACGAGCGCGCCTTCATGGACGCCATCGAGGACGCGCGGAAGGCGGCGGAGGCCGAGTTCGGCACGGTGCTGCGCTGGTGCTTCGACATCCCCGGCGAGGCAGGTCTCGAGGCCGCCGAGGAGACGACACGCCTCGCCACCGACGACCGGCTGCGGCCGGAGGGCCTGGTGTCGTTCGGGCTCGGCGGGCCCGAGATCGGAGTGGAGCGGCCGCAGTTCAAGCCGTACTTCGACCGGGCGATCGCGGCGGGGCTGCGCTCCGTGCCGCACGCCGGCGAGACCACGGGACCGGAGACGGTGTGGGACGCGCTCACCCATCTGCGGGCCGAGCGCATCGGGCACGGCACCCACTCCTTCCAGGACCCGAAGCTCCTCGCGCACCTCGCCGAGCACCGGATCCCGCTGGAGGTCTGCCCGACCTCCAACATCGCCACCCGCGCGGTCCGCAGCCTCGACGAGCACCCGATCAAGGAGTTCGTGAAGGCCGGGGTCGTCGTCACCATCAACTCCGACGATCCGCCGATGTTCGGCACCGACCTCAACAACGAGTACGCCGTCGCCGCCCGCCTGTTGAACCTCGACGCGCAGGGCCTCGCCGCGCTGGCCAGGAGCGCCGTCGACGCCTCCTTCCTCGACGAGCCCGGCAAGGCCGCAATCCGGGACGAGATCGACTCCTACACCTCGGCCTGGCTCGCCCCCTGAGACCCTCCAGAGCGACGACCTCCACAATGGGGCCATGCAGAACGTGACCGCCGTGGCCCATCGCGGCGACCCCTACCGCGTCCGCGAGAACACGATCGACTCGCTGCGTTCCGCGCTCCGGCAGGGCGCGGACGCGGTCGAGATCGACGTACGGCTGACCAAGGACGGCGTCCCCGTGCTCCTGCACGACGAGACGCTGAAACGGCTGTGGGAGCACGAGCGGCCGCTGCGCTCGCTGTCCGCGGCCGAGGTGCGCGGTCTCACGGACGGCGGGGTGCCGACGCTCGCGGAGGCGCTGGCCGCCACCGACGGCACCCGGCTGATGCTTGACCTGCCCGGGACTCGGGACGTCCGGGAGGCGCGCCGCATCGTGGACACCGTGCGGGAGGCGGGCGCGGCGGACCGTGTCTACTACTGCGCCGACGCCACCGCGATGCTCGCCGTCCGCGCCGCCGACACGTCCGCCGAGATCGCTCTGACCTGCACCAGCCTGGCGCCGCCGCGCCCCGCGCTGCTCGCGGCGGTGAAGCCGCGTTGGCTCAACTACCGCTTCTCGCTGGTGGACCGCGACCTGGCCGCCCGCGTCCACCACGACGGGTATCTGCTGTCCGTCTGGACCCCGGACACCCGCCGTTCCATGCGCCGCCTCATCGACCTCGGCGTCGACTCGATCACGACCAACCGCGTGGACGTCCTGTGCGCCCTGCGGGGCGGCGGCTGACCGGCTACACCCGTGAGCGCTGGGCCACCGTCGCCGGGTCGGACGGGGTCGCGCGGGTGGCGTACTGCGGGACCGGGGTGTCGTCCCTGCCGGTGTCGCGGACCAGGCCGTAGCGGGTCACGCCCTGGTCCGGGCCGGTCCTGACGTCGTTCTCCGCCGCGTCCCAGGTGGTCGGGGAGACGTACAGGTTGTAGTCGGCGCCGCGTTCGTTCACGGTGAGGGTGACGCGGCCGTCGACATAGAAATACTCGTTCTGCCACATTTGCTGGGTGCCGGGCGGCAGGACGGCGAAGCCGGTCGCCCTGCTGCCCATACCGGTGGCCGTGGGGTCGGTGCTGCTGACGCGGTCGTCCATGCGGCGGCCGCCGCCCGAGGCCACGTGGAAGAGCTTTCCCTTGAGGCCGGTCCAGCTCGGCGGGACCAGGCTGCCGGGCCGGTACTGCGGCGCGACCTGCCAGCGGACCTGGACATAGCCCTGGCCGGTGAGCGTGACGGTGTCCCCTCGGTGGTTCAGCTGGGCGTGCGCGCCGCCGGTGCTGGTGATGCCGGACGCGGGCCGGTGCGGGAGCGCGGCGGGCGGTCTGTCCGGGGCGGGTGCCTTGTCCACGGCGTCGACGACGCTGCCGTAGAGCTCGGTCTTCTCCTTCGTCACCGACGGGGACGGGGATGGGGACGGCGACACGGACGGGGAGGTCCTGGGCGAAGCGGAGGGGGGCGGCGGACGGTGGGTGCTCGACGCCGTGGGGGTGCTGGAGGCGCGCGGGGGCGGGGGGTGCGGAGTGTGTGTGACGACATAGGCGCCGCCCGCGACGATGGTCGCGCTCGCCGTGACGGCGACGGCGGGCTTGGTCAGGACGCCGAGCACCTTGGCGGACCAGCCGACCGAGCCGGCGGCCACGGCCGTCTTGCCGCTGAGGGCCAGCGAGAGCGTGAAGCCGACGGGGAGCGGGACCAGCGCGATGCCGACCAGGAGCCTTTCCGCCGGTACGACGGACTCGCGCGCGTCGCCGCAGTAGGCGCAGCCCCTGATGTGCCGGGCCAGCCGCTTGCGCCAGACCGAGTCGGGCCGCCCGTCCCAGCGGCCGGTCAGCTCCCGCAGCTGCGGGCATGCTCCGTCGAGCGCACGCACGATGCCACGGGAAGTCTCCAACCGCTCCTTCATCCGCTGGACGCGTACGGCTGCGTGCCGCCGGCTGATGCCGACGGCCGCGGCCAGCTCCCGCCGGGTCAGCTCGCCCGCGACCTCGAGCCACCACAGCGACACCAGCTGCCGGTCCTCGTCGTCCAGCCAGCGCACCGCCTCCGCGACCTCGCGCCGCTGTCCCTCCAACTGGAGCCGCAGCACGGTGAGTTCGGCGAAGTCGGTGGCCTCCCGGGCGGCGCCCTCGTCCAGCTGCCGCGGGGACCTGCGGCGCGCCCGGTCCCGTATCTGCCGCATGGCGATGGCCATCAGCCAGGACCGGAAGCTGTCCGGGTCGCGGAGCGAGCCGAGGTTGTCGACGGCGCGCAGCATGGTCTCCTGGACGACGTCGTCGACGTCGGCATGACCGTTCAGGGCACGCCCGACGACGTTGTAGACCAACGGCAGCCAGCCCGCGACGAGATCGTCCAGCGCCTGCCGGTCACCGGCCTGTGCGGCCGCGATGGTGGCACGCCACTGATGCCCGGCCCTCTCGTCCACGTACGTCCTCTCCCGGGTCATATGCCGTCCGACCGCACCTTCTCAGCCGTACCGGGGGTGGTGGCTATGTCGGGGATCACAGTGGACGCCGGGTGCAGGCGGGGCATGTGGGGGCTCCCGGGTGTGAGGGGAATGCGGGACGCGAGAGGAGACGCGGTGGAGACGGGCGGGATAACACTTTTTCGGCGAGCCCGGGCCGACGGTCGGTGGCACCGGGAGCAGGCGGTGCGGCAGCACGGGCCTGCAGGACCCGGCGAGCGGACGGGCGGCCGATGCCCGATTCCGGGCCCGTGTCGACGACGACCGCGGCGGGCGCGTGGCGGCCGGCGCGCCGGCGGATCGCGCTCGCGGCGCTCAAGCAGCGAGCGCCGGGGAGGTGTTCGGGCCGGTGAGCTCCTCGAGCCGCTTGATCTTCTTCCGTACGACGTACAGCGGGATCACCCCGAAGACCCCGAACGACATGTCGATCACCGACCACCAGAAGGGGATCCCCCGGAGCGGCCCGCAGATCAGGGCGAGCGGGATGATCCCGGCGCAGGCGATCATCGCGAACTCGACGACCCAGACGTTGCGGACCGGGTCGCGGTAGGGGCCGTAGAAGGCGACGGCGATGACGAGGTGGGCGAAGGCGAGCCAGTCCGTGCCGTAGAGCAGGAAGGGGTAGTCGGCGTCGGCGGTGTCGAGTCCGCGCCGGACGCGCTCGATCCAGTCCATGAGGGCGGGCACGTGGTCGGGAACGGAGAGCGACCTCAACAGGTCCTCGGTCCAGCGCAGTTCATGGACCAGCGGGAAGGCCGTGGCGCCGCTGAGCACCAGGCAGACGACGAAGAAGACCAGCCAGACGCGAATGCCCTTCAACAGGGCGGCTCTGTCGCTCATGGCAGCAGCGTACGCCCGAGTTGAACGTGTTCAAAATTGCTGTCGTTCACCTGCGGGAGGGGATGGCACCTCCGATTCGGGCCGACTGCGCGACCGTCGGGACGGAGCTTGCCGACGGCTGGCCGGTTCGGGGAGCCGGCGGTCGGCTGGGGACCGTGGAGGGACTGGCACTGGGAGTGGGAGTGACCGGGGCGGGTGCCTTCGTCGACGGCGGCAGCGTCGAGGGGCTGCTCGCGGGCGGCGGGGCGAGAGGGACCACCGGGGAGGCCGGGCCGTCGGAGGCGGTCAGATGCAGGGGCAGCGCTACGAGAGCGGCGACACCGCAGGTCAGGGCCGCTCCGGCGGCCGCACGCAACAGGCGGCGGCGCGTCGCGCCGCGGCGGATCTCCTCGTAGCGGCCGGGGGGTGCGCCGAGATACTCGGCGGGGGGCCGCAGGAGGACGGTGAGCGGGTCGTCGGGGTCGAAGTCCGGGCCCTCGTCAGAGTGTGTGATCAAGGCTTCTCCTCAGGTGGGCGCGGAGCAGTTCGCGGGCCGTGTGGAGGTCGGCCTTGACGGTTCCTTCCTTGCGTCCGGTCAGCACGGACACCTCCCGGATCGGCATGTCAGCGTAGTAGTGCAGCAGGATCGGGACGCGCAGTCGTTCCGGGAGGGACTGCACGAGCAGCCGTACCGAGGGGTCCGTCTGTTCGGGGTGCGGGGCCACCGCGGCCTCCGTGGTCGCCCGGCGCACGGCTCTTCGTTCGCGCTCCAGCTTGCGCCAGTGGTCCCGGACGAGGTTGGCCGCGGTGACGTAGAGGAATCCGCGCGGCTCCGCGACGGACGTCCAGCGGGCCCAGAGCCGGGTGAACGCCTCCGAGGCGATCTCATGGGCCGTCTCGTCGTCGTCGACCAGCCGGCGGCACCAGCCGGCGAGACGCGGATAGAGGGCGGCGAACAGCTCGGACGCGGCCTTCTCGCGGGACCGTTTCAACGTTCTCCCGGGTCGTGGGGGCAGTCGTGGGGGCGCTCGTGGAGGAAGAGCCCGGGCCGACGGCGTACGTTCCGCCGGCCCGGGTTCCGGGTGGCCGGGTCAGGGACCGGCGGAGCTCAGGGCCGCGAAGACGATCACGTTGTCGAGGTAGCCGTCACCGGTCCGCTTGCCGCCGCAGGTGATGAGCCGCAACTCCGGCCGGTTCACGTTCCCGTAGACCTGCTCCGACGGGAAGCGGGCCTTGGACACCGTGCGGACGTCGGTCACGGAGAACACCGCGGCCGTGCCGTTCTCCAGGCGCGTCACGATCTTCTCGCCCCGGCGCAGCTCCCCCAGGCGCCGGAAGACTCCGTCCCCGTAGGCGCCGACCGTGACATGGCCGAGGATCACCGACGGACCGGTCTGGCCCGGCGTCGGGGAGTGCTCGTACCAGCCCGCCCGGTCGTGCGCCGCGATCGGCGGCACCTGCACGCTGCCGTCCGCCGCAAGGCCCAGCTTCATCACCGGGGTGTCGACCCCGATGGCCGGTATCCGGAGCCCGACCGGGATGGATCGCCCCACCACGGACACCGACTTGGCGGACCTGGCCGCGGGCGGCGCGGCGGCGGACGGCGTGCCCGTGGGGCCCGTGGTGGTGGCGCCCGGGCCGCCGCAGGCGACGAGCAGTGCGGCCAGCGCCATGGCGGCGAGGGCCCGCCCGGAGCGCGGACTCATGCCCCGTTCGCCTGCCGGCGGCGTACGAGGAAGACGGCGCCGCCACCGAGGACGACGGCCGCGGCGGCGCCGCCGCCGACCAGCGCCCCCGTGTCCGAGGAGTCCGAAGTCGTCGGCGGCACACCGGTGTTCGGCGCACCGCTCGGCACGACGGACACCTGGCCCGAGGACGGCGCCCGGGTCGGAGCCGCGCTCGGTACGGCACTCGGGGCGGTACTGGCGCTGGGGCGGGTACGGGGAGGGGAGGTGGGGGCCTGGGTGGCGCTGGGGACGGGGCTCGGGCTCGTCTTCGCCCCGTCGGCGAACGCGGGCAGCGCGCCCGCCAGCACGGCGGTGCACGCAAGTGCCATGGCACTGAGGCCGGTTCGACGCATGAATCGCTCTCTTTCGTCGGTCCGCCCGGTGGTCGACCGGCGGGCTGTGTGACTGATCGAGCGGAGAGACGAGGCAGCGGAGGGGCGGGTTGTAAAGGGATGGCAAAGCCACTCGGGGGCGCGGGATCCGGCCATTGATCGGGGAATTGGTGACGACCGTGTGCGCGGGTCTTGAAGGTGGCTTGCGGCCGTTCTTGTCATGACGTAGGTACGTGAATCATGAACCTTTTCACCCGTGCTGCGTCCCTGCGCCGCCCGGCTCCCCCCACCGTCACCGCCCCGCAACGCCCCCTGGTACCACCGGCGTTCGCCCCCACAGCGAACCGTCCGGACCCCGCTCTCGCGGCGCTGACCGGAGAGTGGGTGATCGACCCGGCGCACAGCCGTATCGGCTTCTCCGTCCGCCATGCCATGGTGACCACCGTGCGCGGCGCCTTCACCGAGTACCAGAGCCGGCTCTACTTCGACGGCCGCGACCCCTCCCGCTCACGCGCCGAGATCGTCCTGTCCACCGCGTCCGTCGACACCGGCGTGGAACAGCGCGACGCGCACCTGACCGGCCGTGACTTCCTGGACGCGGCGAACCATCCGCGGATGCGCTTCGTCAGTACGACGGTGCAGCTCGTGGACCCCGACGTCTACCGCATGAACGGCGAGCTCACCATCAAGAACACCACCCGCCCCGTCGACCTGGAGCTCACCTACATCGGGCACGTCGTCGACGCGTTCGGCGACGAGCGGGTGGGGTTCGACGGCACGACCACCATCAACCGCTCCGAATGGGGCCTGACGTACAGCCAGAAGCTGGCGGAGGGCGGCGCCATGGTGAGCGAGAAGGTGCGCCTCCAGTTCGACATCGCGGCCATCCGCACGCTGCCCGCCTGACGGGGGCGGCGCCGCTGCAGGAATGTGACCGGCGGTGGTCGTCTCCGGGGACCCCAACATGATCGAACGACTTATTCAGTGGACTAAGTCGTTATCATGGGTTCATGGCTCATGTTTCTGCGGCCGAGCGCCGTCCTCAGCTGATCAAGGCCGCCATCGACCTCATGACGAGGGAAGGTGTGGCCGCCGGAAGTACCCGTGCCATCGCCGCCGAGCTGGGCGTGGCCCAGGCGACAGTGCACTACACATTCGGCACCAAGGAGGATCTGTACCGGGCCGTCATGGAGCAGCTCACCCATGATCTGATCGCGCAGGTCGAACGGGCGACACCCGCGGACGCCAGCTTCGAGGAAACGGTCACCGCGCTCGCCGCCGCCCTGTGGCAGACCCTGCTCGAGCAGCCGACCACCCACCAGCTGCTCACCGAACTGTCCATGTTCGCGCTCCGGACGCCACGGCTGCAGGAGGCCCTGGAGGGCCACTACCGCGAGGTGACGGCCGTGACGACGAAACTGGTGACCGAGGCGGCCGAGCGCACCGGTCACCAGCTCGCCCAGCCGGCGGAGACCCTCGCCCGGTTCTTCCTGGCAGGCTTCGACGGCCTCTCGTCGCAGCATCTCTCACTGCCCGACGAGGAGGCCGAACGCACCTGTCTGCAGGCCCTGGTCTCCGCTGTCGTCGCTCTCGCCGGAGGCCGAATGGAGTTCGTGACCCTGCCGACGAGCTGACGGCAGGGTGGCATGGGCCGGCCTCACCCTCGTCGCCGTCGCAGAGTTGCCCGGGCACTCCGTCCTCAACGCCCAAGCGGCCGCTGCCCCTGACATCGAACAGGGCAGCGGCCGTTCCGCGTGGTCGGGGCGACGTCCTCAGACCGTCGGCACGCGTCCGGGCTGCGGTTCGTCGGCGACCGCCCCGCCGGCCACCGTCATCCTCAGCAGGGGCAGCGAGGCGGCGAAGGTACCGACCGCCAGGACGAGACCCAGTACGCCGGCCCCGGCACTGTCGAGAATGGCCCCGACGGCCAGCGGCCCGACGCCGGTGCCCAGCGCACCCGCCCCGCCGAGGGAGGCCACCAGGCGTCCGGTCGGGTCGATGAGCGCCGCGGCGGCGAGCATCTGCACCAGGACGGCCAGTTGGCAGGCCTGCCACAGGACGGCCGCGACGGTGAAGACGACCGGTTCACGGGTGAAGATCAGGACCGCCATCGCGAGGGCCTGCGCCGTGATGAAGGCGGCCATCGACCGCATGCGCCCGAAGTGCCGCGCGGAGAGGGGCCCCACCACGGCGCCGACGAGTGCCACGACGCTGGAGACGGCGAGGACGGCCGACACGGCCGAGTGCGACATGCTGGTGTGCTGCCGCCCCAGCACCGAGGCGTACGACCACGCGCCCTGGGTGACGGCCCACAGGAGCCCGGTGCCGACGAGCAGCAGGACCGACGGCCGCGCCGAGGCCGCCCCTTGCGGACCGGCGGACCCGGCGTCCGGTGCCGCGGGACCGGACGGGCCGTCGGGGAGCCGGCGCAGCAGCGGCCAGGCGAGCACACAGCACAGCGCCATGAGCAGGAAGCCGGTGCCCTCCCCCACGTCGTGGTTGGCCGCGGGGACGCCCATGATCAGCAGCGCCGTCACACCGACCACGCCGGAGATGGTGACCGCGGACGCCTTGTCGGCGTCGTCGGTGGCGGCGAGCGCGGCCGTGGCCGCCGCGTAGACCACGCCGAGCCCCGCGCCGAGGACCAGGTTGGCCAGGACCAGGCCCACCGGGTCGGTGACCGTCGCCGCGCCCAGAAAGCCGACGCCCGAGACAGCCAGGCCCAGCCGGGCCATCCGTACCCGCCCCGGCCGCGCCGCCCGCTCGGCCAGCAGCAGGGTGACGACGGCGGTCGCCATCAGCTGGGTCGCGGCCACGAGCCCGGCGGTGGAGTCCGACAGCGCGAAACGGGTCGCGAAGTCGTCGACGAAGACGGGCATCACATTCGCTCCCCCGTTGCCCAGGGTCACTCCGCCGATGAGGGCGACCGCGACGCCGAAGGTCAGGGCGGAGCCGCTGCGCGCGCTCACCGACCGCTCCTCTGCAGAGAGCGGGGAAGGGCCAGCGGCCCTCGGCGGGGCGCGGAGCGTGCGACAGGCATGAGAACCTCACGAGTTCGGGAGGGGGCGGGGCACGGGGTGCAGAGCAGCGGGACACGGGGCGAAGAAGACAGGGCCACGGACCTGGGGGGAGTGGTGTCCGTGGCCCTGTCGCTCGGTGGGGTGTGCGGTGGACGTCGGCCACCGCACACCGGGTGGTCGGCGGTCAGCCGGCCCAGACGTCCTCGACGTAGGTGCCGGACTCGATCAGGGCGTTCAGCCAGGCGCTCGCCTCGTCGTCACCGGCGCCGGTGTACCTGCGGTAGATCGCCATGAACGCCTCCCGCACGGCGGGGGCCATGCGGCGGCCGTCGCCGCAGATGTAGACGCGTCCGCCGGCCTCCAGTGCCGCCCAGACCTCCTCGCTCTCCTTGGCGATGCGGTCCTGGACGAAGCGGGCACCGTCCTCGGGGGCGCAGGAGAAGGTGGGGCGCATGCTGACGGCTCCGGCCGCCTCGGCCGCCTCGAACTCCGCGCGGTGGAGGTAGTCGACCTCGGGGTGGTCGCAGCCGAAGTAGCACAGCAGGGTGCCGGTCGACTTGGTGTGGTGGCGGTCGAGGACGGCCCCGCGGAAGGGCGCCAGACCGGTGCCGGCGCTGACCAGGATCACGGGTACGGAGTCGTCCTCGGGCAGACGGAAGGCCTCGCTGCAGGGCAGCACCCGGGCCTGCACGGTGTCGCCGGCGTTCACGGTCTGCAGGTAGTGCGAGCCGATGCCGCGGAAAGTGCCCTCGCCGCGGCGATGAGGCGCAGCGAGCAGCGACACCATCAGGTCGACCTCGCCGGGTGCCGCCGCGGCGGACGAGGAGATCGAGTAGTGGCGCGGGCGCAGCACGGGCAGCAGCTCCAGGAAGACCTCGAACGGCAGCTCACAGGCCCGGTAGCGCTCCAGCAGGTCCAGGAGGCCGAGCCCGGCGGTGGTCACCTGCTCGCGGAAGGTCTCCTCATCCGCCGCGGCGAGTTCGGCCAGCGGGCGCTTCTCGGGCGGGCAGGCGGTGTGCTCGGCGAGTACGGCGACCTGTTCCCGGGTGGCGGCATCCTGCAGTTCGACGAAGTCGGTGAGCAGGCGGCGCAGGGTCAGCGGCCGGTCGACGGGCAGGGCGCCCCGGCTGCGGCGGCGGGCGCGGAGCCGGACGGTGCGGTCCAGGTCGAGCGAGAAGCGGTCGGCCACGCGCCGGACGAGGTCGTGCGGGTTGCTCGGGAGGACGGCCAGGTGGTCGCCGGTGCGGTAGGTGACGCCCTCGGGCAGCCGCAGCCTCAGGAAGCGCTTGGAGCGGCCCAGCCCATGGTTCATGTCGACCAGTTCGTACGCGTCGAGCACCTCCATCGGCTGTAGGCCGTGGCGTGCCGCGAGCCCGCCGATGACCGAGTCGGTCGTGTCCTCCAGCTCGTACAGTCCCGCTTCCCGGTCGTCGTCCTCCGCCTGCGCGGCGGTCGCTTCGCCGGCGGCTCCGTACCGCTCCAGCAGGGTGGTCCACAGGCCTCCGGTCCACCGGTCCACCGTGCCGGCGAAGTCGCCGGCGGCGTCCGCGGCGCCGCGCTCCAGCAACGAGGTGGCGCCCGCGGCGGTGAGCCGTTCGTCGATCAGGGTGGGGACGCGCTGGTAGGTGGCGGCCCAGTTGCGGTCGCCGACGCCCAGGACGGCGTAGGGGAGGCCGTCGAGCGCGCCGGGTTCCAGTCCTTCCAGCCAGGCGACGAACCGCGTGGCGTCGTCGGTGGGCCTGCCGTTGTAGGAGGCGGCCACGATCACCACCGGCCCGTCGCCGGGGGAGAGCTTGCCCACGGCGTCATTGAGGGGCGCGACGGACGGGGCGAAGCCTCGCTCGTCGCCGTCTTCGGCCAGGTCGCGGGCGATGCCCGCGCAGGTGCCCAAGTTGGAGCCGTGCAGCAGGGTCAGCGCGGTTCCGGTGGCGCGCCGGACGGCGCGGCGGCCCTCGGCGGCGGGGGCGGCGCTCGCAAGGACGGCGGGCAGGCGACGCTCTCCGCTGGTGCGCCGGGCCAGGTTCAGGGTGAACGCGTCGGGCTTGAGGGTGAGGGACTGCTTGATCTTCAGCTGGTAGTCGGTGTGGTCGATCAGACGGTAGCGGTGGATCACCAGCGCGAGGACCAGAGTCGCCTCGTGCAGCGCGAACTGGCGGCCGATGCAGGCGCGTTCGCCGCTGCCGAACGGCTTGAACAGGTGAACCGGGCGCTCCTCCTCCCGCTCCGGCAGGAACCGGTCGGGATCGAACAGCTCGACGTTCTCTCCCCAGGCGGGATCGCGGTGCAGCTGCGGGATGAGGATCTGGATCGACTCGCCCTTGCGCACGGCGTACTTCCCGCCGATGACCGTGTCCTCAAGCGGCTCCACCGCGAAGGCGGGCGCGGTCGGCCACAGCCGCAGACCCTCGTTGAGCACCTGACGGATGTACGTCAGCTTGCCGATGTCCCCGTAGTCCGGCTCGGGGGCGTCCGTGTCACCCCACAGCGCGTCGACCTCGGCCTGGGCCCGGGCGAGGACCTCGGGGTGCTTGGTCAGGTAGTACAGGGCGAACGACAGGGCGCCGCTGGTGGTCTCGTGGCCGGCGATGAGGAAGGTGATCGCCTGGTAGCGGATGTTGACGTCGTCCAGAGGCTCGCCCGTCACCGCGTCGCGGGTGTGCAGCATGCGCCCGAGCAGGTCACTGGTGCTCTGGTCGCCGGACGCCCGGCGCTGCCGGATCACGTCGTCGACGAGGTCCTTCATCAGGGTGACGTCCTTGCGGAACTGCTCCGTCTGCTTCCACTTGAACAGCTCCGTGCCGGGGATGGACTCCCCCTTGGCCTGGGCGAAGCCGAGCGCTCGCGACAGGGCGGTGACGAAGGGGTGCGGCTCCTCGCGGCTGAACGACTCGAAGTCGTAGCCGAATCCGCACAGGCCGATCGTGTCGAGCGTCAGCCGTGTCATGTCGTCGGCGACGTCCACGGGCTCCGCCCCGGCCGCCCGGTCCCACTTCCCGATCAGCTCGTGGGCGACCTGGAGCATCGTCGCGTGGTAGCCGCGCATCGCGCCGAGTGAGAAGGCCGGCATCAGGATGTCGTGCGCCTTGCGCCAGTTGGGCTCGTCGTTGAAGGCGGTGAAGAGACCGTCGCCGCCGATCTCCCGAAGGATGACGAGGTCGGGGTGCACGTTCTTGCGGAACCGGCTCTCGTCCGCCAGCTCGGTGACCAGGTCGAGGCCCGAGGCGAAGTTGATCTCATTGCCGAAGACGCGGATCTTGAACAGCGGCCCCAGCTCCTTGGCCTCCCTCATCACGTAGTGCAGGCCGTCGACACCACTGGGAATGTCGAACGCGTGGCCGACCAGGGGCAGGGCGGGACGCTGGGGAATCGGTTCGGTTCCGCGCAGGGTCTCGTGGGTCATGAGCTTGCCTTTCGTTCCGCACAGGCTGTCGCTGGCCAGAACTATACAGACGACATTGTCACTCGACAATGTCGGTCGATTGTGGCGACTGACACGGTCGCTTGACGGAATCATGCGAAGCCCTGTCCGTCCGGCCGGACCAAGGCCCCCGCAGGGGGCACGCCCCCTCTCCACCGACCCGCCGCAACGCGCGAAGCCCCTCCCGCGACTCTCGTCGCGGGAGGGGCTTCCGGGACCCGCCATGGGTCGGGGCGGGCAGGCTTCAAAGGGTGAGCACGAACCGGATCGGGTCGCCGATCTTCTTCTCGAGCCGGGCGACGGCGTCAGCGGCCTCGGCCGGCGGTATGTGGGCTGTGACGGAAGGGGCCAGACACAGCGGCCTCGCGCGCCTCACAACCCCACGATCTTGTTCCACCTCTTCGCGAACTCCACCCGCTCCGTCGACGTGATGTCCCGGGCGATCACCAGCCGTTTGCGCATCTCGGCGTCCGGGAAGATCAGCGGGTTCTCGGCGAGGGCCGCGGTGTCCTTGTCCTTGGCGGCCGCGAGGACGTCCTGGGCGGCGGGGACGGGACAGACGTAGTTCACCCAGGCGGCGAGTTCGGCGGCGACCTCGGGCGCGTAGTAGTAGTCGACGAGCCGCTCGGCGTTTCTCTTGTGCGCCGCCCGGTCCGGGATCATCAGGGAGTCGGCCCACAGCTCCGCGCCCTCCTCGGGCACCACGAAGCGGATGTGCGGGTTGTCGGCCTGCAGCTGGATGACGTCCCCGGAATACGCCTGACAGGCCAGGACGTCGCCGCTGACCAGGTCCTTGGTGTAGTCGTTGCCGGTGAAACGGCGGATGTGGCCCTGCGCGACGTACTGCTCGACCTGGTCGCAGACCTTGTGGAAGTCGGCCGCCGTCCACCGGGTGATGTCGACGCCGTTGCCCTGCATCAGCAGCGCGAACGCCTCGTCGAGGCCGGACAGCAGGGTCACCCGCCCCTTGAGGTCGCCCGCCCACAAATCCGAGACATGGCGGATCTCCCGGCCGAGCCTGCGGCGGTCGTACGCGATGCCGGTGATGCCCGACTGCCACGGCACCGAGTATCTGCGGCCGGGGTCGAAGGCGGGCGAACGCAGTTGCGGGTCAAGGTACTTGGCCACGTTCGGCTGCCTGGCCCGGTCCATCTCCTGGACCCATCCGAGCCGCACGAACCGCGCGCACATCCAGTCGCTCATGACGACCAGATCGCGGCCGGTCCGCTGGTGGTTCATCAGGGCGGGGCTGATCTTGCCGAAGAACTCGTCGTTGTCGTTGATCTCCTCGGTGTACTCGACGGAGATCCCCGTGTGCTTCTCGAAGGCCTCCAGCGTGGGCCGCCGGTTCGGGTCGTGGTCGTCGGTGTCGATGTACAGCGGCCAGTTCGCCCAGGTCAGCCGCTTGTCACGGGCGGACAGATCGGCGACGGCGCGCTCGCCGGGCCGCACATACGCGGCCGGCACCCCGCAGCCGGCCAGACCGCCGAGCACCGCACCACCACCCAGCGCGCGCAGCAGGGACCGACGGGAGAGGGCGGAGGTCTTCGGCGTGAGGGGCATGGGCGCAGCATGCCGTCCCTGCCTGTACGCCGACAATCGACGCAGCGTCGAGTACGCCCGCACGGGCCGGACACCCTGTCGATCAGCCCGGCCGTCCGCCTCGGACACCTGACCGTCGCGGAGGGGGAACGGCGCGGCCCCGGACGGCAGTTGATCCGTCCGGGGCCGCGTGTCACCTCGTGGCGACTAGGCGTCCAGCGAGGTCATCACGTGCTTGATCCGCGTGTAGTCCTCGAACCCGTAGCCCGACAGGTCCTTGCCGTAGCCGGACTTCTTGAACCCGCCGTGCGGCATCTCCGCGACCAGCGGGATGTGCGTGTTGATCCACACGCAGCCGAAGTCCAGCTTCTTCGACAGCCGCATCGCACGGCCGTGGTCCTTGGTCCACACCGACGAGGCGAGCGCGTACTCGACGCCGTTGGCCCACTCCACGGCCTGGTCCTCGTCCGTGAAGGACTGGACGGTGATGACGGGACCGAAGACCTCCTTCTGGATGATCTCGTCGTCCTGCTTCAGCCCGGACACCACGGTCGGCGCGTAGAAGTAGCCCTTCTCGCCGACCTGGTGACCGCCCGTCTCGACCTTGGCGTGCGCGGGCAGCCGCTCGATGAAACCGGCCACCTGCTTCAGCTGGTTGGGGTTGTTGAGCGGGCCGAACAGCACGTCCTCGTCGTCCGGCTGCCCGGTCTTCGTCTCGGCGGCCGCCTTGGCCAGTGCGGCCACGAACTCGTCGTGGATGCCCTCCTGGACGAGGACGCGGGTCGCCGCCGTACAGTCCTGGCCGGCGTTGAAGAAGCCCGCGACGGAGATGTCCTCCACGGCCTTGGCGATGTCGGTGTCCTCGAAGACGACGACCGGCGCCTTGCCGCCCAGCTCCAGGTGGACCCGCTTGAGGTCCTTGGACGCCGACTCGGCGACCGACATGCCCGCCCGCACCGAGCCGGTGATGGAGGCCATCGCCGGGGTCGGGTGCTCGACCATCAGCCGGCCGGTGTCCCGGTCGCCGGTGATGACGTTGAAGACGCCCTTGGGCAGGATCGAGCCGATGATGTCGGCCATCAGGACGGTGGACGCGGGGGTGGTGTCCGACGGCTTCAGCACGACCGTGTTGCCCGCCGCGATCGCCGGGGCGAACTTCCACACGGCCATCATCATCGGGTAGTTCCACGGCGCGACCTGCGCGCAGACGCCGACCGGCTCGCGGCGGATGATGGACGTCATCCCGTCCATGTACTCACCGGCCGACCGGCCCTCCAGCATCCGGGCCGCGCCCGCGAAGAAGCGGATCTGGTCGACCATCGGCGGGATCTCCTCGGACCGCGTGAGCCCGATCGGCTTTCCGGTGTTCTCCACCTCGGCCGCGATGAGCTCCTCGGCCCGCTCCTCGAACGCGTCCGCGATCTTCAGCAGGGCCTTCTGGCGCTCGGCGGGCGTCTTGTCGCGCCACTGCGGGAAGGCCTCGGCGGCGGCCGCCATCGCGGCGTCCACATCCGCCTGGCCGGACAGCGGCGCGGTCGCGTACGCCTCGCCCGTCGCGGGGTTGACCACCTCGGTGGTCCGTCCGTCGGCGGCGTCCCGGAACTCACCGTTGATGTAGTTGCGCAGACGACGCAGCTCGGTGCTCACTGCCGGCCTCCTGTCAGGTCTGAATCTGTTTCGGCTGTCCAATGACTGAGACACCCACCCTAATCCGCGCCCCCACGTTTTCAACACCCCCAGTCGCATCAAGACTGCGAAATCCGCAGGTCTCAGTCACGTAAACAACGAATTTCATCGGTCAACCCTTGCGGAACCGTCGAGACGTCGTGCACAGTGAGGTCGTGGCCAGTCGAAGCGCAGAGCAAAGGGACTCGTCCCGCGAGCCCAGGAACGGCACTCCCCATCTGGATGCCGTCTCCCTCGCCATCATCGAACAGCTCCAGGAGGACGGCCGCCGGCCGTACGCCGCGATCGGCAAGGCCGTGGGCCTGTCCGAGGCGGCCGTGCGCCAGCGCGTCCAGAAGCTGCTCGACCAGGGTGTGATGCAGATCGTCGCCGTCACGGACCCGCTCACCGTGGGCTTCCGCCGGCAGGCGATGGTCGGCGTCAACGTCGAGGGCGACGTGGAGAAGATCGCCGAAGCGCTGACTGACATGTCGGAAGTCGAGTACGTGGTGATGACCGCGGGCTCGTTCGACATCCTCGCCGAGATCGTCTGCGAGGACGACGACCACCTGCTGGACGTCATCAACAAACGCATCCGGGCCCTGCCCGGCGTGCGCTCCACCGAAAGCTTCGTCTACCTGAAGCTGAAGAAGCAGACCTACATGTGGGGAACCCGATAACCGTGAGCCAGAAGGACCTCAGCAAGACCGCGTACGACCACCTGTGGATGCACTTCACCCGCATGTCCTCGTACGAGAACTCCCCCGTCCCGACCATCGTCCGGGGCGAGGGCACCTACATCTACGACGACAAGGGCAAGCGCTACCTCGACGGTCTCGCGGGCCTGTTCGTGGTCCAGGCCGGTCACGGCCGCACGGAACTCGCCGAGACCGCCTTCAAGCAGGCGCAGGAGCTGGCGTTCTTCCCGGTGTGGTCCTACGCCCACCCGAAGGCCGTGGAGCTGGCCGAGCGCCTTGCCGACGAGGCCCCGGGCGACCTGAACAAGGTCTTCTTCACCACCGGCGGCGGCGAGGCGGTCGAGACCGCCTGGAAGCTCGCCAAGCAGTACTTCAAGCTGGTCGGCAAGCCCACCAAGTACAAGGTCATCTCCCGTGCGGTCGCCTACCACGGCACCCCGCAGGGCGCCCTGTCGATCACCGGTCTGCCGGGTCTGAAGGCCCCCTTCGAGCCGCTGGTCCCGGGCGCGCACAAGGTCTCGAACACCAACATCTACCGCGCGCCGATCTACGGCGACGACCCGGAGGCCTTCGGCCGCTGGGCCGCCGACCAGATCGAGCAGCAGATCCTCTTCGAGGGCCCGGACACGGTCGCCGCGGTCTTCCTGGAGCCGGTGCAGAACGCCGGCGGCTGCTTCCCGCCGCCGCCCGGCTACTTCCAGCGGGTGCGCGAGATCTGCGACCAGTACGACGTGCTGCTGGTCTCGGACGAGGTCATCTGCGCCTTCGGCCGCCTCGGCACGACCTTCGCCTGCGACAAGTTCGGCTACGTCCCGGACATGATCACCTGCGCCAAGGGCATGACCTCGGGCTACTCCCCGATCGGCGCGTGCATCGTCTCCGACCGCCTGGCCGAGCCGTTCTACAAGGGCGACAACACCTTCCTGCACGGCTACACCTTCGGCGGCCACCCGGTCTCCGCCGCGGTGGGCCTGGCCAACCTCGACCTCTTCGAGCGCGAGGGCCTCAACCAGCACGTACTGGACAACGAGGGCGCCTTCCTCTCCACCCTGCAGAAGCTGCACGACCTGCCGATCGTCGGCGACGTCCGCGGCAACGGCTTCTTCTACGGCATCGAGCTCGTGAAGGACAAGGCGACGAAGGAGTCCTTCAACGACGAGGAGACCGAGCGCGTCCTGTACGGCTTCCTCTCCAAGGCCCTGTTCGACAACGGCCTGTACTGCCGTGCCGACGACCGCGGCGACCCGGTGATCCAGCTCGCCCCGCCGCTGATCTCCAACCAGGAGACCTTCGACGAGATCGAGCAGATCCTGCGCGCCACCCTGACGGAGGCGTGGACGAAGCTCTAGCCTCCGGCGGTTAGACGGCTTATACGGCCCGGGATGCACCCGTACGAGTGAGAAGGGTGCATGCCGGGCCGCGTGCTGTCCGGCGTCGGCGCCGCCGCTCCTTAGCGTGCCTGGTAACCGATCGGCCCTGTCCTCGTTCCCCCGCACGGGGGAACAAAGATCACGGGAACCACAGATCCGAACCGAGGTGTACGCCCATGGAGGCCCCGCCGGACAACGACGTGCTCTGGGCACGCTCACTGCACTTCCAGCACGGTGACGGCTCGCCCGCGCTCAGCGGCGTCTCGTTCGGTGTCAGGGAGGGCGAGATCCTCGCCGTCAGCGGCCCGCGGGGCAGCGGGAAGACGACCCTGCTGCGCTGTCTGTCCGGCCTGGTGACGGCCCAGCAGGGCGAGGTCTGGTTCAACAGCGTGCCGGTCCACACCATGGCCCAGCCGGCCCGGGAGCGGCTGCGCCGCGACCGCTTCGGCTGGATCGACCCGGCCCCCGTGCTCGTACCCGAGCTGAATGCCTGGGAGAACGCCGCCCTCCCCCTGATGCTGCGCGGCACCAGCCGCGAGCGCGCTCGGACGGCAGCCCTGGAGTGGCTCGAACGCCTCGACGTCGGCGACCTGTCCCGTCGGCGACCGCACGAGATGAAGCAGGCCGAGCGGCAGCGCGTGTCGATCGCCCGGGCCCTCGCCCAGGGCCCCACGATCCTCTTCGCCGACGAGCCCACGGCCCCCCTGCACCGCGCCGACCGCGCCCATGTGCTGCGCACGCTCACCACGGCGGCCCGTTCACACGGCATCACGGTCGTCGTGGCCACCCACGACCAGGAGACGGCGGCCATCGCCGACCGCACGCTGTCGCTGCTGGACGGCCGCTGCGTGAACACGGTCCACCTTCCCCCGGTGGCCGAGACGGAAGGCCGGGCCCCGTGCTCGCTCTCCGTCTGACCCGCGGCGCCCACCCGGCCGTACAGCTGCGCCGCCTCCTGGTGGCGGTGGCCTCGGCCGGCACGGGCTTCCTCCTGCTGTGCGCCCTCGGTTACGCGATGAGCCATCCGCAGAACCCCGACGGCTCGGCCCTCCGCCTCGCCTGGTGTCTGACCCCGCTGGCCGCCACCGTCCACTTCGCGGTGGCGGTGGCCCGCACCGACCCGGCCACGAAGCCCCGCAGCGGCCTCTCGGCCATCGGTCTGGGCCCGTTCCGCCTGATGGCGGTGTCGGCCACGACGACGGCCCTGTCCTGCACGCTCGGCTCGCTGCTGGCCCTTCTCGTCTTCCTCGACCTGCGCGGCGACCTCACGGGCGCCCCCTTCGACGGCGCCGCCTCGGTGTTCCTGGCCGCCGACCAGCCGCTTCCCGTCCCGGCGGCCCTGACGCTGCTCGCGCTGGTCCCGGCGATCGCCTCCGCGACGGTGGCGCTGGTCCTCCTCCCCCGGGACGCGAGGCCGGCCGCGGCACGGGCGGTGGCACGGCACTACGGCCGCTTCGGGGCATACGGCCGGACGGTGGCACGGGAGACCTTCGGGACGTACGGCCGTTTCGGCGCACGCCTGCGCACCCAGCCCGCGGGCAGCCGTACGGCCGACGCGACTCCCGCCCCGAACATGGGCGGCACCCCGCCACCCCAGCCTGCGGGCAGTCGTGCCGCTTGGGCGGCACGGGTGGGCGCAGGCGGCACCCCGCACGCGCGGGCAAGCGACCCCACCCCCACAACACCGCCCCCCGGCGAAGACTCGGCCGATGCTCAGCCGAACCCCGCCGCTGACCACTCCCCCGCACCCGGCAGCGCCCCCGCCGGCCTCCCCTGGGGCGTCTCCCTCCTCACCGCGGGCCTGGCCGTGCAGGCCTACGCCACCCGCGCGTCGACCACCCCCGCGCCCCGCCTCCCCGGCGGCCTGACCACCGGGGCCCCCGCGGTCCTCCTCGGCTGGGTGCTCACCGCTCTCGGCCTCGCCGTCGCCGGCCCCGGCCTCGCCCATCTGTGCGGCCGCCTCCTCCAGGCGGGGCGCCCCGGCGCCCTCCGGCTGCTGTCCGGCCGTGTCCTCATGGAGGAGGCCACCCGCATCGGCCGCCCCCTCGGCATCGTCTGCGCGGTCGCCTCCGGCACCTATGCCATGGCCGCCCTGTACGAGACGAGCACCCCCGTCTTCGGGCCGCTCACCACCCTCGGCACGCTGCTGGTGTCCGGCTGCACCGTCGCCACGCTGCTCACCGCGGCCGTGGAGGCCAAGCACGCCCGGGCCGACACCACGGCAGCCCTGCTGCGCCTCGGCGCCCCCGCCATGATGCTGCGCAGCGCCGCCGCTCTGCGGGTGGGCGCACTGCTCGCCCTGTTCGTCCCGCTGACCCTGATCGTGGCGGAACTGGCGGCCCTGCCACTGGCCCGCTGAGAACTCGTACAAAAAAGATTCCCGGGAACCGATGAGTTCCGTGCGCGGCCCCCGTCTACCACTGCGAACACCACGCATCCGATGGGAGAGACCGCACATGTACCAGCAGATGATCTTCGTGAACCTGGCCACCGACGACGTCGAGGCGTCGAAGAAGTTCTTCACGGAGCTCGGCTACACCATCAACCCGCAGTTCAGCGGCGACGACTGCGCCTGTGTCGTGATCAGCGACACCATCATCACGATGCTGCTCAGCAAGCAGCGGTACGCGGACTTCACGAAGAAGGAGATCGCGGACTCGACGAAGACCAGCGAGGTGCTGATCTGTCTGAGCGCCGAGAGCCGCGAGAAGGTCGACGAGCTGGTGGGCAAGGCGGTAGCGGCCGGCGGCACCGCCCACGACGACGTCCAGGACCACGGCTATATGTACGGCCGTTCCTTCGACGACCTCGACGGCCACAGCTGGGAGGTCGTGTGGATGGACCCGGCGGCGGTCCAGGGCTGACCGAAAACCTCGGCGAACGGCGTGCCTAGCATGGGCCCGTGCAGACGAGCCCGGCCCATGCGGCCCACCACGACGAGCGCGAGATCGAGACGCTCGAGGACTTCGACGCGACGGTGTCGGCCCGCGGCACCCTCGCCGGTTACCGCGTACAGGCCGTCGATCTGACGGACCGTACAAGGGAGTTGCTCACCACCGACACCGCCGAGGCGGTCTTCCTCGGCTGCCCGATGCGTCAGGACGCGGCGGCGAAGGTACGCGCCGACGGGGCGCTGGTCTTCCCGCCGGTCCCGCATCTGCCCTTCGACCCGTACCGGGGGCATCTGTACAAGCCCGACGAACTGTTCGCCTCCCTGGAGAAGGGGTACGAGCAGACGCCGGACGCCCTCGCGCACGCCTGGTTCCAGCGCACGAAGGCCGACGGCGACATATTCGCCTCGATGCTGCGTGCCGTGCACGACGACTCCATCTCCGACGCCCTCGACGAACTGCTGCGCGGCGCACGGGTGGTGGGCGTGATGGGCGGCCATGCGATGGCACGTGGGACGGAGGCCTACGCTGGTGCCGCGCGCCTCGGCCGCGAGCTGAGCCGCGCCGGTTTCGTGGTCGCGACCGGCGGCGGGCCGGGCGCCATGGAGGCGGCGAACCTGGGCGCGTACGCCGCGCCGTACGAGGACGACATGCTGGAGGAGGCCTGCCAACTCCTCGCGAAGTCACCGTCGTTCGTGCCCTCGATCACCGAGTGGGCCCGCGCCGCCTTCGAGGTGCGCACCCGCTGGCCGAGGGGCAACCACTCCATCGGCATCCCCACGTGGTTCTACGGCCATGAGCCGCCGAACCCCTTCGCCTCGCACATCGCCAAGTACTTCGCCAACGCGACCCGCGAGGACGGTCTGCTGGCCCGCTCGAACGCGGGGGTGGTCTTCCTGCCGGGCGCCGCCGGGACCGTACAGGAGATCTTCGACAACGCGACGCCCAACTACTACGAGTCGCGTGGCGAACCGACGCCCATGGTGCTCGTCGACCGCACGCACTGGACGGAGCACCTGCCGACCTGGCCCCTCTTGCAGTCACTCGCCCGGGAACGCTCGATGGAGTCCCGAATAGCCCTCGTTGACCGTATCGAGGAGGCTCCGGCGGCGCTGAAACGTCTCGGCGGTTAATAAGAGTGCAAAGCCAACACCCCAGGGACGCCCGTGCATTGACACTCCTTATCGAACGCTTATAAACCTTTGTTTCTCCTGGGGAGTGTGGGGCTTCACCTCCACTGTCGCTTCACGTCCCTCGTCAGCCCCCCGCAGTTGCACCTCCCGTGAAGGGCAAACGTGTCCATATCTCGCCGTACCGCACGTCGTTCCGTGCAGATCCTGGGCGTCGCCGCCGCGTCCTCCGCGCTGGCGCTGAGCGCCGCGGGCAGCGCGCTCGCCTGCAACATCAGTGAGTTCTCCGCCGAAGCCAAGTGCGACGGCAGCAAGGGCGTCATCACCGTCACCGACCAGGACGCCTCCGGTACCCCCGCCACGGTCACCGTGTTCCTGGAAAACAACGGTGCCGACGTCAAGACGGTCGGTTCGAAGGACGTCACGGGTTCCCGCGAGGGTGTCACCATCACCTTCGACGAGAACTGGTCGCCGAACGCCGAGTACCGCGTCCGCGTGCAGGCCGGGCGCGACAAGGACCACCTGATCGTCGACAAGGACATCACGCCGAACCTGACGACTCCGTCCGAGGGCTGCTCCAAGGACGAGTCGACCCCGCCTGCGACCCCGTCGCCGTCGGCGTCCGCCTCGACCCCGGCCGAGTCCCCGAGCCCGACCCCGTCGGCCTCGGAGAGCACCCCGGCCGGCACCTCGTCCAACGCGCCGTCCCCGGCGGCCGGTGACTCGAACCTCGCCGAGACCGGTGCGAACTCCAACACCGGCCTGATCGCCGGTATCGCGGGCGCGCTGGTCGTGGTCGGCGGCGGCGCCGTCTTCTTCGGCATGCGCCGTCGTGGGGCGAACAGCAGCCGCTGACGCCTCTCACAGAACACCGCTGCGGCCCGTCCCCGTGTCCCGGGGACGGGCCGCAGTCGTTCAGAAGCTCGCCCGCTTGAGCCAGAACTCCAGCAGCTCCCGGTCGCCCAGAACCTCCAACTCCGGGGTTTCCAGCGGGAGTCGGCCGTAGAAGGCGAGGAGGACCTGGGTGAGGGGGCCGCGCAGGGCGACGTCCGCCTTCTCGTGGCCGCGGTGCCAGGAGACGCCGTCCTCGGTGAGCTCGACGACCCACTCGGCGTTCAGCTCGGGGGCGGTGTCGGTGGCATGGAGGTGGATGCTGCGACCGGGTCCGCGCAGCTCGCGCGAAGCCGCCTCGTCGGGCTCCGCCCGCTGTTTCCATTCCACGATCTCGAGCCACTCGTCGATCGCGTCGGCGGCCACCTCGGGCGCGACCTCGTAGGGCAGCCCGGCCGTCAGTGCGGCGTCCGCCCGGTGGACGGTGATCTCGTGCGTCATACGTCGTGCCCAGAAGCCGGACGTGTGGATCCCGGACCAGGACCACGCCTTCGCGTCGGGCCCGGCCTCGCGCAGCGCGCCCACCGCCAGCTCCCCGGCCTCCGCCAGCCAGGCGTCGAGGGCCTCGGCGTCCCCCGGGGCCTCGGGGCCGTCGCCGCGCGGAATCTCCTCGTCGGGGACGTTCTCCTCGGCCCGTTTCCGCACCAGCGTCCCGGCCCAGCGCAGGACGCCGCCCATGTGCAGGTTGAGCATTTCCAGGGTCCAGTCCGGACAGGTCGGGACGGTCACGGACAGATCGGCGCCGCTCGTCACCACCGCCCTCAACTGCTCCACCTGGTGGGCGATCTCGTCGCAGTAGCGATCATGCGTAAGAAGTGTCATCGCGCGCAGCTTATGCGACGCATCCATCAGCGGCCTCCGGCCGCGGGTTCTCAGCCGAGCACCACGATTTCCGCAGCGTCGAACTCCACCCCGACCGCGTCCCCGACCTCCGGCGCCTCCCGCAGCGCCACCGCCGCCTCGATCCGCGGCGCCTCCTCCGGCTGCACCTGTACGGCCACATGGGTGCCCTTGAAGGTGCGTGCGGCCACGGTGCAGCGCAGGCCCTCGTCGGCGGGGACGAGCCGGACACCGGCGGGCCGTACGAGCAGTGTGCGGGTGCCCTGCGGGGCGTCCTGCGGCACCGGCAGCTTGCCCCAGGGGGTGTCCGCGGCCTCCCCGCTCACCATCCCCTCGACCACGTTGTCGAAGCCGAGGAACCGGGCCACGAACTCGTCCGCGGGACGCTGCCACACCTCCAGTGGCGTACCGGACTGCGCGATCCGCCCGTCCCGCATCACCACGACCCGGTCGGCGAGCGCGAAGGCCTCGCCCTGGTCGTGCGTCACGGCGAGGACGGTGGTCCCCAACTGCCCGAAGAGTTCCCGCAGTTCGACGACCAGCCGCTCCCGCAGCGAGCGGTCGAGCTGACCGAGCGGCTCGTCCAGCATCAGCAGCCGCGGCCGTGGCGCGAGCGCGCGGGCCAGCGCGACGCGCTGCTGCTCACCGCCGGAGAGCGAGGCGACGGCCCGGCGCGCGGCACCCGGCAGCCCGACGAGGTCGAGCAACTCCCGTACCCGGTCGTCCTGTCGAGGGCGCGAGGCGCCGTGCATGCGCAGCCCGAAGGCGACGTTGCCGCCCACGTCCCGCTGCGGGAACAGCTGATGGTCCTGGAACATCAGGCCCACCTCCCGCTTGTGCGCGGGCACGCCCGACTGGTCGCGTCCGTCGAGCAGCACCCGCCCGGAGGAGAGGGGCTGGAGCCCGGCAACCGCCCTCAGGAGCGTCGACTTGCCGCTGCCGCTGGGCCCGAGCACGCACACGATCTCGTGTTCGGCGACATCGAGGCCGACGGCGTCGAGCACGGCCCGCCCGCCGAACCGCACGGTCGCATCCTCAAGGCTCAGCAGCATCTAGAACTCCCCGCTCCGGTCGGTGCGCAGCCGCTCCAGGACCAGCAGCGCCACTGCGCACACCACCATCAGAATCGTCGAAAGGGCCATCGCCTGCCCGTAGTTGAGGTCGCCCGGCCTGCCGAGCAGCCGCGCCACGGCGACCGGCAGCGTCGGGTTGTCCGGCCGCGCGATGAACACGGTCGCCCCGAACTCCCCCAGTGACACCGCGAACGCGAACCCGGCCGCGACCAGCAGCGCCCGCCGCACCATCGGCAGATCGACCTCCCGCCACACCCGCCACGGCGAGGCCCCGAGCACGGCCGCCGCCTCCCGCAGACGCGCGTCCACGGCCCGCAGCACCGGCAGCATGGTCCGTACGACGAAGGGGGCGCCCACCAGCGCCTGCGCGAGCGGCACCAGAATCCATGAACTGCGCAGATCCAGCGGCGGCTTGTCCAGCGCGATCAGGAAGCCGAAGCCGACGGTCACGGCGGAGACGCCCAGGGGCAGCATCAGCAGCGCGTCGAAGCCGCGGACCAGCCGGCCCGCGTCCCGGCGCGCGAGCGCCGCGGCGGCCAGACCGCCGATCGCCACGGCGATGGCGGTCGCGGCGAGGGCGTACTGCAGCGAGTTGCCGATGGCCTGGATCGGCGGCACGAGGAAGGTCCCGCCGTCGTCGTGGGTCAGCGCCCGGTAGTAGCCGAAGCCGGAGGCGCCGAGGGAGCGCTGCACCAGCACCGCGAGCGGCAGCACGAGCAGCAGGAGGACGGTGGCGAGGACCCCGGCCAGCAGCGCCCACTGCCCGGCCCCGCGCGGCCGCCGCGCCGTGATGTTCGCGTCCACGAGCCGCAGGGCGGTCTCCCGCCGCCGTACCGTCCAGGCGTGCACGGCGAGGATCGCGCCGACGGCGGCGAACTGGACGATCGTGAGCACCGCGGCGGTGGACAGGTCGAAGATCTCCGAGGTCTGCCGGTAGATCTCGACCTCAAGGGTGGAGAAGGTCGGGCCGCCGAGGATCTGCACCACGCCGAAGGAGGTGAAGGTGAACAGAAACACCATCAGCGCGGCGGCGGCCACGGCGGGCGCGAGCGCCGGCAGGGTCACCTTCCGCCAGGCCCGCAGCGGAGACGCACCCAGCATCCGTGCCGCCTCCTCCTGACGCGGGTCGAGCTGCCCCCACAGACCGCCGACGGTCCGTACGACCACGGCGTAGTTGAAGAAGACGTGCGCCAGCAGGATGGCCCAGACCGTGGTGTCCAGCCGTACGCCCCACAGCTCGTCGAGCAGTCCCCCGCGTCCGACCAGCGCCAGGAACGCCGTACCGACGACGACCGTCGGCAGCACGAACGGGACGGTGACGACGGCCCGCAGCACCTGCTTGCCGGGAAAGTCGAGGCGCGCGAAGACATACGCGCCGGGGAGCGCGACCAGGAGCGTGAGCGCGGTGGAGGCGAGCGCCTGCCAGGTGGTGAACCACAGGACGTGCCGGATGTCGGACTGCGTGACGACGTCGGCGATCCGCCCGAACTGCCACTTCCCGTCGACCTTGAGCCCGCGCGCCACGATCGCGGCGACGGGCCAGACGAAGAAGGCGGCGAAGAACGCGACGGGCACGGCCATCAGGCCGAGCCGCACCGCGCTCCCCGTCCGCCTTTGGCGGACGGCTACTTCAGTACGAGTGACGTCCACGACTTGACCCACTGGTCACGGTTGGCGGCGATCTTCGTCGGGGCCATGGTCTCGGGGTCCTTGGCCGGCTGCCCGTACTTCGCGAACTCCGGCGGCACCTTGGCGCCCTCGATCACCGGGTAGACGAACATGTTGAGCGGCATGTCCTCCTGGAACTCCTTGCCGACCAGGAAGTCGATGAACGCCTTCCCGCCCTTGGTGTTCCCGGCGTTGCTGAGCAGCCCGGCGTACTCGATCTGCCGGAAGCAGGTGCCGTACGACGTTCCGATCGGCGCGGTCTTCGGCTTCGGGTCGCCGTAGATGACCTCGGCGGGCGGCGAAGAGGCGTAGGAGACGACGAGCGGCCGGTCCGCCTTGGCCTTCTTGCCGCCCGCGGATCCGGAGAACTCCTGGTTGTAGGCCTGCTCCCAGCCGTCGACGACCTTCACGCCGTTCGCCTTGAGCTTCTTCCAGTAGCCCTGCCAGCCGTCGTCTCCGTACTGGGCGGCGGTGCCGAGCAGGAAGCCGAGGCCGGGCGAGGAGGTGGAGGCGTTCTCGGTGACGAGGAGGTTCTTGTAGGCGGGCTTGACGAGATCGTCGAACGACTGGGGCGGGGTCAGCTTGTGCTCGCTGAAGTACGCCTTGTCGTAGTTGACGCAGATGTCACCGGAGTCGATCGGCGTGACCCGGTGCCTCGCCTGGTCGACCCGGTACTGCGCCTGGATCCGGTCCGCGCCCTTCGCCTCGTACGACTGGAACAGCCCGTTGTCGAGCGCCCGCGAGAGCAAGGTGTTGTCGACGCCGAAGAAGACGTCGCCCTGCGGGTTGTCCTTGGTGAGGATGGCCTTGTTGACGGCCTGCCCGGCGTCGCCGCTCTTGAGGACCCTGACCTTGTATCCGGACTGCTTCTCGAAGTCCGCGAGGACGTTCTTCGAGACGGCCCACGAGTCGTGGCTGACGAGGGTCACGGTCTTGGAGTCCGCCGAGCCTCCGCTGCCGGACGAGGACCCGCACGCGGACAGCGTGATCAGGCCGAGGCCGACCGCGGCGGCCACGAACGTCTTGGTGTGCACTGAATTCCTCCTGGCTGACCAGGAAGAGACGCGGCCCTGCCCGGGACCGCCGGAGCATTCCGCCGGCTCCCGGGCAGGGCGCAACAGCTCGAGTGAAGACCGAACTTCCTACCCAGAATGACCTGGGCAAGGTTCAGAGGGTCTGCGGCCCGGTTGCCGCACTCTCAGCGCTGTGGCGCTCCCCTGTCGGAATATGAAGATGTACGTACCGGCTCAGGCTACCGCTCGGTGGCCGCGAGCTGACCGCAGGCCCCGTCGATCTCCTGCCCCCGGGTGTCCCGGACGGTCACCGGCACACCATGCGCGGCGATGGCTTCGACGAAGGCCTTCTCGTCCTCGGGCCGGGAGGCGGTCCACTTCGAGCCGGGCGTCGGGTTCAGCGGGATGAGGTTGACGTGCACGGGCTTGCCACGGAGCAGCCGCCCGAGCCGGTCACCGCGCCACGCCTGGTCGTTGATGTCGCGAATGAGCGCGTACTCGATGCTCAGCCGCCGCCCGCTCTTCTCGACGTACTCGAACCCGGCGTCGAGGACCTCGCGCACCTTCCACCGCGTGTTGACGGGGACGAGGGTGTCGCGCAGCTCGTCGTCCGGCGCGTGCAGCGAGATGGCGAGCCGGCACTTGAAGCCCTCGTCGGCGAACCGGTGGATCGCGGGCACCAGACCGACGGTCGAGACGGTGATGCCGCGCTGCGACAGCCCGAGCCCGTCCGGAGCGGGATCGGTGAGCGCCCGGACGGCCCCGACCACGCGCTTGTAGTTGGCGAGCGGCTCGCCCATCCCCATGAAGACGATGTTGGACAGCCGGGAGGGCCCGCCGGGCACCTCGCCGTCCCGCAGCGCCCGCATCCCGTCGACGATCTGGTGCACGATCTCGGCGGTGGACAGATTCCGGTCGAGCCCGGCCTGCCCGGTGGCGCAGAAGGGGCAGTTCATCCCGCAGCCGGCCTGCGAGCTGATGCACATGGTCACCCGGTCCGGGTAGCGCATCAGCACCGACTCGACGAGCGTCCCGTCGAACAGCCGCCACAGGGTCTTGCGGGTCGTCCCCTGGTCGGTCGACAGATGCCGTACGACCGTCATCAGCTCGGGAAGCAGCGCCTCCTGCAGCTTGCCGCGCGAACCGGCCGGGATGTCGGTCCACTCCGCCGGGTCGTGCGCATACCGCGCGAAGTAGTGCTGCGACAGCTGCTTGGCACGAAACGGCTTCTCGCCGATCTCGGCCACCGCTTCCTTGCGCTCGGCGGGCGTGAGATCGGCAAGATGCCGCGGCGGCTTCTTGGCTCCGCGGGGGGCGACGAAAGTGAGTTCTCCGGGCTTAGGCATGGCTGTACCAGTGTCGCAGATCCAATTGGGTGACCTGGGGCTGCGAGGTGGGACGCCTGTCACTGGTGGTCGTCATCCGTCACCGCTGAGCGCCCTCGGACGGCCCACAGACGGCCCGAAATTCTCGGATCCCCCAGGGCCTGACCAGCTAGCATCGCTGCCAGTCCAGGGGACGGGGGTGCGCCATGGCAATCGGCCGCAAGGGTTCGCGACGCACCGTCGTCGACGGCACGACTTTCCGTTGGCGCCTGCGCCGCCAGCCCACGTACGACCAGGCTCTCTGTGATCGACCGTGCACGTACGCCGTGCAGCACGCTGATACCCCTGGCACGACCCTGGTCGTCACCACGAATCAGCCACACGCCAGCAACTGGTTCGGTGCGCCGAGTGTCGCGGTTCTGCCCAGAGACGTCGCCGCCGCTATCGCGTTGGCTCTCTCCCGAGGCTGGTCCCCCACGCAGCCGGCCTCCCCGTTCCACCTGGACCAGTCCGAAGGCTTCGCCGCTGGCCCGGCGCTACCTCTCGACTGAGCCGCCGCGCTGCTTCTCAGGCCAAGCGCTTAGAAGGCGCTGGAGCGGACCACCGGGTGAGCGGGCCTGACCTGGCCGTTTCCGGGCGCTGAGTGCGGACGTTCGGCTAGCTCGTACGCGCATGTGATCGCAGTCGCGACGAAGCTCGTCTTGGGGGCCTGCGGTTCCAGTGGCACCATAAAGGATCAAGACGCAAAATTAAATAGATGGAGCAGCACGTCAGAGTGGCGGGCCCCCAGGCGTCTTGATCATGGTTCGCAACGGGCCTCGACAGGTTCCTGGGTGGGTCCCGACGTCCCTCAATTTTCATCCCCCAACGTCACGTTGTAGCGGGAGAAAGCACTATGGTTACGGGCCTTGATGACGCTGTCGCGGCAGCAGCTGCAAAAACCGTAGGAGGCGCCGCAGGAAAGCTAGCAGGACTGGGTGTAGGAGCTGTTGCTGAACGCTGGAAGCATCGACAGACCAGAGAAGTCCTTGCTAGCCAGAAAGAGATATCACAGATACCGAATATGTCATCGGGGCTCGCCTCAGACATATGGTCATTCTTGCACTCTCCGGAGCTCGAGTCTGTATCTCTCTCCATACTTACGCAGCTCTTTGCCAATCTGTCGCGAAAAAAGCAACAGAATTCTCTTAAGTCTACACGCGAGAAGCTCGTAGAACTCGTACGCCTTCACATTGAGTCGAATGATGAAGACCGCGATCATATATGCGAGGTTATATGGAGCTCTCTCCTGGGTGAGGCATTTGAGTATGCCCAAACCATTCGTTCAGTCTCCGACCTAACGCCAGAGGCTCGCGCTTCCAGTATTCGGTTGGCGGCCTGCTACGCGTCGGCAAACACAAAGAGCGCCGCTAGGCTTTCCGGGATATCCGAGCTAGCGGAATATCACTCTTTCGAAGAGGAGATGAAGGAACAGGTCAAAACTCTGAACGCGACAATGCGGCTCCCTCATGCAGGCACCAACAGAAAAGTCCCGTATAGCAAGCTCTATGTAGAGCCCAGGATTGTGCTGCCGCAGCATGCGAGTCATCTTAATGCCCCCGCTAGGCCCGACTTGAAATTTGTTCTGCAAAACTCGCACAGAACTATCATTCTCGGCGATCCGGGGGGCGGAAAGTCAACGCTGTCCCTCAAATTGGCCTGGGATATCGCTCGAGGAGCCCAAACAGGGACCTCGGCACGTGTTCCGTTCATATGTGTACTGCGAGATCACGCAGAAGATTTCGAACGCCAGAAGGCGACAATGATCCGCCATCTGGAAAAGATTTGCCGCTCTCCCTATAATGTGGAGCCACCCGAAGGGGCTGTGGAGTATCTACTCAGTTCTGGCCGAGCCTTCGTGTTGTTTGACGGCCTGGACGAGCTCACTGACACGGCACTGAGGCGGAAAGTTGTGGAATTCGTCGAGTCGTTCGCCTTTCGATTCCCTGATACCCCCATATTGGTTACATCCAGAAGGGTCGGCTACGACGAAGCTCCGCTAGATCCTGGGATTTTCACGCCGGTTAGTCTAGCTAACCTGGAATCATCGCAAGTGAAAGCATACGCAGAAAAATGGTTTAATCTCGATGACACTGTGGACAAAAACCGCAGGGGCGAACTCGCCGACTCGTTCCTGAGCCAGAGTGAATTCGTCTCAGACCTGCGAGAAAATCCGCTCCTCCTTTCACTTATGTGTGGCATATATTCTAGCGAGAATTACATTCCTGGAAATCGTCCGGACGTCTACAAAAAGTGTGCCGAGCTCTTGTTTGAGCGGTGGGACAAGCAGCGGGGCATACATGTGACGCTGCCATTTGATGCACATGTTAAGTACGCACTCAACGCTCTCGCACTGTGGATTTACTCCGACATCCGAAAACAGCACGGGCTGCCGCGAGAAGAGATCGTTCACTTCATGACCCGATTTCTTCTCGCTAAGAGATTTGACGATGAAGCAGAGGCGGAAAACGCAGCTTCTCAGTTTGTAGACTTCTGCACGGGGCGGGCTTGGGTGCTTACCGATGTGGGATCTACAGAGACGCAATCTTTGTATGGCTTCACGCATAGGACATTTCTTGAGTATTTTGCAGCGACGCAAATAGTTCGAAAGAATCCGACGCCAGGGCAACTATTTGAGGTGCTTAAAGAGCGCATCATAGCGGCGGAGTGGGATGTCGTGGCCCAACTCGCCCTGCAAATGATAGGAAATAACGTTGAGGACGGCTCTGATACGTTCATAGGTATGGTACTGGAATCCGCCCGTACCGCTGATAGTCCCGCCATGCGTAGTAATTTGATTTCTTTCTGTGGACGCTCCCTCTCCTTTGCCGTGCCTCGCCCAGACATCATTCGAGCGATTTGTGACATTGCCGTACAAGTGGGTGCAGAAATCGGTGGTGAGCAGCAGAGGTTTCGTGCCATTGAGTCGATCCTCCATGCCAGTGCAGAGAACATTCCTAATGTGACGAAACACCTTCGCGAGTCCTTGATCAGGGAGCTAGAGCGAAATCCGTCCAGCGATGTTCCGCTTCAACAGGTGATTTTTCTTTCCAGTCTTCCGCTTGCGCGCACTGATCGTTCTTATCTCTCCGAAGCAAGCCTAGAAAACTGGCGTACCCTGGAGTCTGAAATATTCGAAATTGCAAAAGAGAGGCTTGAGGGATTCAGCGATGACCACCTCTGGGCCTCACTCATGAGGGCTACGCTGGGCGAAATATCGATAGTTGATACTGTCAATCGCTTTGGAATTGCCGCACTATATGAAAGGATCTCTGCGCTATCCGCATTCTTTCCGCCATTTGTTTTGCATGGGATCTGGCGCAACTCCGATATGCTCCCGGTGATCCGGCCGGAGTTGATGGGTTCGATAGTCAAGTGCTTTGAGGACTTGGGTGGTCTCATTCCCTCGCTCGAGACTCCCTGGTTTTCTGCAAATGCAGAGGATCGATCACTTTTGCGCTTCCTGTTGTTTGGTAGTGGAGGGACGATTTCCCAGTATCCCGAAGGAATGCGGGATGCGGTGCTCATGCTGCTGTGTCCGGCTGTTGAGGCGCTGGATATATCAACTCGTGAACCAATTGGAAAAACGAACGGTGTTGCTTCCAGTCTTATGATTAAGTGGGGTCAAGCGAGAAAAGATGACAAGCTCCTTTCGGGTGCATTGGCATCCTTGAGGTCGATTTCCCTGAAGGATAAAACGCGTACCTTCCTTGAACGTTGGGTTAGGCGTGATTTCAATGTGCTGCAGTCGAGGAGATAGCGGCATGTGGAGCTGATTTCCGTGGGGGATGGGTTGGTGGGTATGCCATAAGGGGTCGGCGGAATTTCCCGATTCTCAAGGGAAAAGGTGAGGTCGGCGGAGTCTCAATGGGTGGCGTCAAGCCCTCTTGTGATGCGTTCAGTAGTCACCGCTCTCGTTGACCAGCGGGACTGACGAAGCCCATGGCTCTGACCAGCTCAGATACCGTGGGCTTCTGTCATTGTCGGTCGGCGTTGGCTGGCCTTGGACGGCCCAGCCCAACATGTTCAGGAGGGGGCGATCTTGCCCAGCGAGCGCCCCAGGGTGCCGATCTCTCGGCCCAGCCGCTCGTTGGCTTCGTGGGGCAGTGCCGGGATTGGCGCGCCGGCAGCGAGGTGCTCGCCCACGAGCCAGAGAACCTCGTGCAGGTCCTCGGCGCTGGCGCGGTCCAGCCGCCTGGCACTCACTCTGGACGTAGGAAAGATCAACTCTCGTATCGAGGAGCGCCTCAAGAACGGACAACGGGGAGCTACGTACAGACCGTTCCCTACGTGGCTCTTCCGGTGCTACCCGATCTTCGGCCTGGCTTTGATCACAGTAGGCCTTCTCGTCCTCTAGTAGGCGGCAGAAGATGGCTGCCAGCACGTAGAAGGCCAGCGGTGCGTAGTTGCCATGCCGTATGGCTTGCAGCATGTGTCCCCGTCGGGAGCGTCGTCAGAGGATCTTCCTACCGGAGCAGACGTCCGACAAGCAGTACGTCACCACGCGGTCGGTGGACTCTTAATGGCCCAGTCAAGGACCGCCGCGTCCGGCTCCTGGAGCACCAGTTTGGAAGATCGTGTATGCGGACCCAGACTGAGCTGGGGAGACGCTGAGCTGGGCCTTCCTGGCAGGCTCACCGATGTTCCCGCTGGTCCCTGCCTGTCGCTTCCCGTTCGGGCACGCAGGGGGCGCGAGGCTCTGGTAATCGGGCGCATGCAGCCTCTCTGGGATGCTAGAACCCTCACCATGGCACTGCCCTTCAGTAAGTCCCAGATCGTGCGTCTTGGCGAACACTTGACCAAGGCTGACGAGCCGAGTGATGAAGATCTCGCAGCGCTGGCGCAGCTGCTCCTCGCCTACGACGACACGTTGGGCTCTGCCCTGGAGGTTGTGCGGCGCTTGGGCTTCGAGCCCACCAGCCGCGTGAAGAACACTGGGACGATCTTGGAAAAGCTGGCCAGGCACGGCGGCTCTTGGTTGAAGAGCATTCAGGACCTTGCGGGCATGCGGATCGTGCTGAATGGGGATAGAACGGATCAGGACGAAGCTGTGATGGTGATCACTCAAGCCTTCGGCGCTAGTGCCCGCGAACCCAAGATCATCGATCGCCGCTCGCAGCCAAGCCAGGGCTACCGTGCTGTCCACGTGATCGTGTACCCCGACGGTATCCCCGTCGAGATCCAGGTCAGGACACGGTGGCAGCACGAATGGGCTGACATGTTCGAGAAGCTGGCGGACTTGATCGGGCGAGGTATTCGCTACGGCGAGCCTCCCGTGCACTGGTGGCACACCATTGAGCGTGAGGTCATGGAGGAGACGCCTGAGCGCGCGGCGAGCAGCCGCCAGATCTACGACCTTGCGTATGAGTTGCGTGAGTTCATGGTCCAGAGCGCGGTCTCACTCAGCAATCTCATTGACGCGCTGGAGAAGGTTGAGGCTTTCGAGGCAAACGATCATGAGGCAGAGTTGCAAGCTCTGTGGGACGACGTACGCGCGGGGCTAGCCGATCTCCGCGAGGAGATGAGCGGCATGACACCTGTCTCTGAGCAGGGCGATCTTGGTAGCGTGGGTTCATGACCAACGTTCTCGTCGTGTATGACCGCTCTGCTGGTCGCCTGCTGGATGAGCAGGAGTTTGAACACCGGCGGGATGCTTTTGCTGCTCGCTTTGAGACCGAGAAGCGGTATCGCGACCATGCAAACGTTGAGGTCGTGGTACTAAGCGCGAAGAGCCGTGCTGACTTGCTCCGTACGCATGCGCGCTACTTCCTTAGCTTGGATGAGCTCGCGGCCCGCATGGCCCGCACTAGCTGAGATCGATCACCCACCACTCTCCCCAGCTCCCATCCCGTCCGCCGTCGACCCACACACCGTGGAGCGGGCGTGGTTCATGGCGTCCAGGTGGAGCGCGCCACTGTACGAACGACCTGGACGCCATGGGCCGCGTCTGCTCGGCTCTGCCTGGGTCGACGGTGGACGGGATGGGAGCCCACCACGCACGCCATACACGGGCCCGCGGTCGGGAACGGCGCCCCCTCCATCCCGGTGCCGGCCGATCCCCCGCCGGAGGCATCGTTCTGACCATGGCCCTGCTCTGGGTCGAGGTCGGGTGTTGGCGCTCTACGTCTCTATGGCCGCGTCCGCCGTCCGGCTGGCGGCCTGGTGCGGGATCGGCTGGCCGTGCGAACGCCTGCGTAGCTGGCAGCGTCGGACCGTGTGCCGCCGCCGCCGCGATCCGGCCTCTTTCGGTAACACAAAGCGTCTTTGACCTGCACCGTTGGGGATCACCGTTCGCCCCCGTGCCCGTGTTGGAATATGGCCGCTGCGTGCGGCGACGGACGGGCGGCAACGTGCGGCCGGTGGCGAAGACATGGAGGCGGCGCGGCGGCGACCGGCCGGCGCCGCCGCGCTTGGCGCGGCCCTCGGTGTGATCCGACCTACTTCTGTAGGCAACCGGGTGGAAAGGGGTGCGTGTTGGCCCCTGAGGCGGGGCGTTGGGGTCTCGCTGCGGTTGATCTTTTCCATCCCTGAGGCCGGATCGTGGTGGCGGGGGTGTGCGGGCCAGAGTGGCCGTTGATGCGCTTGGGCGGTGCCTGCGGCCCGGAGATCGACAAGCGGCGTCGGCCGCCGGTCGAGCGAGCGCAGCGAGCCTTGATGATGTAGGGAAACTCCCACCGCACGGGCTCTGGGCATCGGGGCTCCTAGATCACGGCGCTCCGCTCGGCCAAGTTGCGCAATGACTCGGGGATGCGAGGGTCCGAGAGCTGGATCAAGTCACGGATGAGTTCCCGGGCCAAGTGATGGTCATGGATCTGCTCGGGTGCCAGGGCCTCAGCCTCCAAGAGTGCGGCTGTGGCCTCGCCGACGTGTCGCCGCTGCGCGTGTGCCCGCGCCACGTCAAGCAGGAAACGTGACTGCCGCTCAGGCGAAAGGCCCGCTGCGTCAACATGCTGGGCCACGTCGAGGGCGAGCCCCGCGTCCCCCAACTCCACCGCGGTACTTACGGCATGGATCTCTACGTTCGTCGGCCCGAACTCCGTGTCGAAGTCGTTGCGATCCGCGCCCAACCGCGCTGCGATACCGCGCGCTCGGTCGATGTGCTCGTGGGTGCGTCCCCGGTTTCCCTCCCTCGCGTTGATCACTGCAAGGACCAGGTTCATGGCGCCGAACAGAGACAGCTCTTCCGGCGGGCACGTTGGGGCCTCAGTCCTCGGACCCATCACTGCCGCAGCGGACTGCGCTGCCTGCTCGGCCTGGTCCATGTGCTGCTGCCGCATGAAGGCATGGGCCATGCGGAACAGACTTGCGACGACTTCAAGCGGCTGCCCTGCAAGTTCGGCTGCCTGGAGCGCCCGGTCGGCCGCGATCCACGCGGCATCCGCCTGGTCTTGCCGGGTGAAGCTCGCCGCGGCCACCTGGTACGCCTTGGCGCGTAGGGCGTGGAGTTCTGCACGCTCGCTTGCTGGTGCGTGGCGCACTGCGGCCTCGATGTTCGGGAGCAGCTGGGCGAGATGATCGCTCAGCGCCGCATAGCTCGATGCGTGCACGAGGGTCCACGCCTCGTCGACTTGCTGCCGGAAGTCGGCAAGCGAGGGAGTCGGATCGGCCGGGGGCTGCTCGAAGAGACTGCCAAGTGCGGGGTGACCCGTGAGGGCTACCCGTAGACCGTCGAGGTCGTTGCTCTTCGTCTGTTCCTCGGACTGGGACTCCTCTGCCGGGGCAGCGTCTAGCCGTAGGTCGCGCACGGGCACGTTGAGCGCATCGGCGAGAGCTTGAAGCACCGACAGGCGCTCAACGGGCTGCACGCCTCTTTCGACCTGCGACACCCAGCTCTCTGAGCGTCCCATCGCTGCGGCAAGGTCGCTCTGAGACATGCCCGCGGCGCGACGCAGCTCCTTAACCCTCTGGCCGACAGTCTTGGCGTCTGAACCTGTCACTTCTCGACCTCGGCGGGGTACTTGCCGGCATACGGCTGAAGGCGGTCAACCTCGGTCTTCTCGACGTACTTGGAGCGCTCGGCCAGGAAGTGACGGGTGTGCGGCTGACGCTCGTGCTCCTCGAAAGCGTCGCGATCGGCGTACAGCTCAAAGAAGATCCGCTCATTGGGTGCGCCCTCGACCTCGTGGCACGCATAGATCAACGTGCCGGGCTCGTGGGCCCGGATCCCCGCGGTGGTCTCGCGCATGAGCGCATCGAACTCGTCGCCAGCACCGTCACGCAGCGTGAAGCGAACAAAAAGCCCGAAGTTGGCCATTTCTTCCTCCTTGTCGTCGCACTCAGTGTCGCAGACTCGGAGTTCTCCTACTAGTCGCAGTTTTTCTGTTGACTCGCAGTTTTTCTGCGAGTAGCTTCGATGGTGTCGCTACAACAAGCT
Source organism: Streptomyces sp. NPDC001351 (assembly GCF_042896045.1). Taxonomy (NCBI): domain Bacteria; kingdom Bacillati; phylum Actinomycetota; class Actinomycetes; order Kitasatosporales; family Streptomycetaceae; genus Streptomyces; species Streptomyces sp. NPDC001351. The sequence goes on from NZ_JBIAWS010000021.1 coordinate 166,555, forward strand.
GCCCCGGGCTGCGTGCCATCCGCCAAGATCACAACGCAGCCCAGGGCTTGTCCCAACAGGGAGACACCATCATGCGTCAGATCCCCGTCGACACCTCCACTGCCACTGTGATGGTCGCCAAGACGCCGCAGCCCAAAGTCAAGGACCGGCGTACCGGTGAGGTCGCCACCGACGCCGACACGGGCGCCACGATGATGACCGTGGACGTGATGTTCGCGGCCAACGACGAGGTGGAGATCCTCTCCATCACGGTCCCCGAGCCGGGCATCTCCGGCGACCTGGTGATGGGCACCCCCGTCGCGCTCACCGGTCTGATCGCCCGGCCGTGGGAGAACGAGTTCAACGGCCAGAAGCGCCACGGCATCGCCTTCCGCGCGGTCGCCGTGACCTCCCTCGCCGCCGCTGCGTCGAAGCCGAAGGCGGCCTGAGCCATGACGTGGTTAACGATCGCCCTGGTGATCGTGGCCGGGCTGGCGCTGCTGCTGCGGTGGCGGCGCCCCGCCTGGTACTGGATGACCTTCGGTGTCCTGTTCGCCTCGCTCAAGGTCCGCCTCCGGTATGCGTCCGTGATGGACGCCTGTGACCTCACCGTGGCGGCCTCGCGGTTCCGGCTCACCCTGGCCCGCTGGTTCGGCTGGGACACCCCGCAGCAGCGGGTGCCCCGCCTGCTGTGGATCAAGCCCACACGGACCGGGCTGCGGCTGCGGGTGCGGATGCGGCCGGGTCAGGATGCCTTCGACTACTCGGCCGCGGTCGACCGGCTGCGGCACGCCTTCGGCGTCCACCAGGTCACCTCACGCGAGGTCAAGCCGGGCACCGTCGAGATCGCCATGACCGGCTACGACGTCCTCAAGCGGGTGCAGATGCCGGTCCGGCTGGAACGGCGTGAGCTGCGCATCCCGATCGCGCTGCGCGAGGACGGCTCGGTCCACTACCGCGACTACCGCGAGGTGCCCCATTCGATCACCCTGGGGGCGGTCGGCTCCGGTAAGTCGGTCACGCAGCGCCGGGTCATCAAGGAACTCGCCGCGCAGCGGGTCGCGTTGGTCGGGATCGACTGCAAGAACGGGGTGGAGCTGGCTCCGCTGGCACGCCGGTTCTCGGCCCTGGCCGACAACCCCGACGACGCCGCCGACCTCCTTGAGGCCCTCGTCACGCGCATGGAGACGATCTATCAGGTGATCCGGCAGGCGCAGCGCATCAGCGCGGACACCCCGGATGCGGAGATCACCGCGGACATCTGGGGACTGCCCGAGCATCTGCGCCCGGTGCCGGTGGTGCTCACCATCGACGAGATCGCCGAGCTGGCCCTGTTCACTACCGCGGCGGAGAAGAAGCGCCGGGAGCGGGCCGTGGTCTCCCTGGTCCGGCTGGCTCAGCTCGGCCGGGCTGCGGGGATCTTCGTGGACATCTACGGGCAGCGCTTCGGCTCCGAACTGGGCGACGGGATCACCATGCTGCGCGCCCAGCTCACGGGCCGGATGTCGCACCGGGTCAACGACGAGTCCAGCTCGAAGATGGCCTTCGGTGACGTGTCCCCGCATGCGGTGTTCGCGGCCACGCAGATCCGCAACGACCGGCCCGGCATGGCCGTGGTCGGCTACTCCAACGGCGACTGGACCCGGATCCGCTCCGCCTACACCTCCATGCGCGAATCCGTCACCGCCTGCAACAAGTACGCGGATCTGACCCCGGATCTGCCGGAGCTGGCCCGCTTCCGCCCATTGGTGGATCTCGCGCCCGTCGAGGCGCCCCCGGTGGCCACCGCCGCCTGACCCCACCCCCGTTCCACGGTCGGCGCGACCGCTTTCGCACCAGGTCCCTACCCGAGCCATGCCCAAAAAGGAGATCACCCGCCATGTGCCCCCACTGCGAGGACTTCGCCCGCACCGTGGTGATGCTCGGCCAACTCGCCCTCTACGCCGACGCCTTCGGCGCTGACCTCGACTTCGTCGACACCGTCGGCCCGTGCCTGGCCGCGTCCCTCCCCGAGCCGCCGCCCGGCCTGCTCCCGCCCGGCTACGACCCGAGTGACGGCCCGGAGTACCCCGGCGAGGGGTGGACGCCGTGACCGCGGCGAAGAAGCCCGCCATCCGCCGCAGGGCGGCCCCGGCCAAGACGGAGCCCGCGAAGTGCCCGGACTGCGACGGCAACGGCGAGATCACCGAAGCCGTCAAGGTCGGCGTCCGCAAGGGCCGGATCACCGGCCACCGGCAGGGGGGTCTGTGCCTGACCTGCTGGGGCTCCGGCGAAGCCCCCACCGACTGAACCCCGCCCGGGAGGGGGCGGCCGGACATGTTCCCCGCCCCGTCCCCGGCCCGACTCCTGTGAAGGGAGGTGAGGACCGTGAATCCCAGGCTCCGCATGGTCGTCCTTGCCCTGGCTGTGATCGTTGGTTCGCTGTCCTTTTCTCATCTGCATGACCTCGCCGCCGCGGCCGGACAGGGCGGCTGGAAGGCCTGGGCCTACCCACTGTCGGTGGATCTGCTGCTGGTGTGCGTGATGGAGCGGCTGCGCGCTGACCGGTCCGCGTCTGCGGGGTTCTGGTGCCTGGTCGCCATGGTGGCCTCGCTCGGCGCCAACGTCGCCACCGCCGGGCTCCTCGACCTGGCCCACCCCCCGGCTTGGCTGCGCATCCTCGTCGCCGGATGGCCCGCCATTGCCTTCCTCGGCAGCATCCTGCTCGCCCACGCGCCCACTGAGGCCGGGGACCGGGTGCCGGTTCCGCCGGCGCCCGCAGCCCCGGCCCCCGCACCCAACCGTGAGCCCGAACCCGCTCCCACCGCGGAGCCCGCCGCCGCCCTCGTCGCTGAGGAGCCCCCAGCACTGCCCGCGCCCGCCGCGGACCCGGAGCCCCCGGCCGTGCCGGTCCCGCCCGCCCTGGTCGCTCACGCCCGCAAGGTCGCTGACGAGCACCGTGTCTAGGTACTCCTCTGAGTGCACCATCGAGTACGAAGTTGTGTGCACCACAGCTCAGGCCACGTCGGTGTCCCGCTCGATGGCCTGGAGGCGG
>NZ_JBIAWS010000022.1:0-155677 GCF_042896045.1 Streptomyces sp. NPDC001351
CTTGTAGTGGATCCGCAGGCCGTCCACCTCGACGAACCGGGAATCAGGCTGGGGCTCGGACCAGGTACTCATAATGGATACACTGTTACCGATATGGTGACCGTGTCAAGTGGAAGTCCCCGCGTGTTACGGCCACGGTGATCTTGAGCGAGGAGATGGCTCAGCGGGTACGCCGCGCTGCCGGTCGTCCGCCGGTTCCGCCGGAACGGCTGGGCACCACCGCAACGGCTGGCACGAGACCAAAGCTGCGTGCTGCCACGCGCCCCCAGATGGCCCCGGAATGCCTCGTGCGTTCAGGTCACCGGAGATCGTTCGCGCAGATTCTCCAGCGCTCACCCGCTGGAAGATCTCCTGCACGATTTTGGCTGGACCAGGGTCAGGCACGAGCTGACGGCGCTTGCCGATGATCTCTACGACGGACGGTGTAGCCGTTGCGGTCGGCCCAACGACGCCCAGAGTCTTCCTGCGTGTCGGTGGACTGCTTGCGCACGTAGAGGTCTATGAGAGGCTTGACGGCCATCGGGGTGGTGCTCCCTTAGTGCTCGGATTGCGCCGCCCCCTGGCCGCAGGGCATCACACCGTCCGGCGACGGCCGCCCGGCCAAACGCCCGGAACTCCTGCCGTACGAGGGCCCGGCGGCATAGGACGCCGGGGGCTGAAATTTCGCCGGCCGGGGCTTGCTCTTTCAGCCCGTCCGGCGTTTGAGGACGAGGCCGTTCAGGCCGAAGCGGGGGTCTGGGGGCGCAGCCCCCAGGGACGGGAAGGGAAGGGGCGGCGGGGGCGAGAACCTTCCGGCCGGAGCCCCGGCGTGACGCAGGTCTCGTAGGTTCCGCCGAAGACACCCGTGGCGCTGGCCTGCACAAACCGCCAGTAGAATCTGGACACGTGACTTCTGCGCCCGCCAAGCCCCGCATCCCGAACGTCCTCGCCGGACGCTACGCCTCCGCCGAGCTCGCCACGCTCTGGTCGCCCGAGCAGAAGGTGAAGCTGGAGCGGCAGCTCTGGCTCGCCGTGCTCAAGGCCCAGAAGGACCTCGGCATCGAGGTGCCGGACGCGGCGATCGCCGACTACGAGCGGGTCCTCGACACCGTCGACCTGGCCTCGATCGCCGACCGCGAGAAGATCACCCGGCACGACGTGAAGGCGCGGATCGAGGAGTTCAACGCCCTCGCCGGGCATGAACACGTGCACAAGGGCATGACCTCCCGCGACCTCACCGAGAACGTCGAGCAGCTGCAGATCCGGCTCTCGCTGGAGCTGATGCGCGACCGCACGGTGGCGGTCCTGGCGCGGCTCGGCAAGCTGGCGGGCGAGTACGGCGAGCTGGTCATGGCCGGCCGCTCCCACAACGTGGCGGCGCAGGCCACCACCCTCGGCAAGCGCTTCGCGACCGTGGCCGACGAGCTGCTCGTCGCCTACGGCCGGGTCGAGGAGCTGCTCGGCCGCTACCCGCTGCGCGGCATCAAGGGCCCGGTCGGCACGGCGCAGGACATGCTGGACCTGCTGGGCGGCGACGCGGGCAAGCTGGCCGACCTGGAGAACCGGATCGCCCAGCACCTCGGCTTCTCGCAGGCGTTCACCTCGGTGGGCCAGGTCTACCCGCGGTCGCTGGACTACGAGGTCGTGACCGCGCTGGTACAGCTGGCAGCCGCCCCCTCCTCGCTGGCCAAGACGATCCGCCTGATGGCCGGGCACGAGCTGGTGACCGAGGGCTTCAAGCCGGGCCAGGTCGGCTCCTCGGCGATGCCGCACAAGATGAACACCCGCTCCTGCGAGCGCGTCAACGGCCTGATGGTCATCCTGCGCGGCTACGCGTCGATGACCGGCGAGCTGGCCGGCGACCAGTGGAACGAGGGCGACGTGTCCTGCTCGGTGGTGCGCCGGGTCGCTCTGCCGGACGCGTTCTTCGCGCTGGACGGTCTGCTGGAGACGTTCCTGACGGTGCTGGACGAGTTCGGCGCGTTCCCGGCGGTCGTGGCCCGTGAGCTGGACCGCTACCTTCCGTTCCTGGCCACGACCAAGGTGCTGATGGGTGCGGTGCGCGCGGGCGTGGGCCGTGAGCTGGCGCACGAGGCCATCAAGGAGAACGCCGTCGCCTCCGCCCTCGCGATGCGCGAGCAGGGCGCCGAGCGCAACGAGCTCCTGGACAAGCTGGCCGCCGACGAGCGCATCCCGCTCGACCGCGCCCAGCTGGACGCGCTGATGGCCGACAAGCTGTCCTTCACGGGCGCCGCCGCCGACCAGGTCGCCGTGGTCGTCGGCCACATCGAGGAGATCGTCAAGCAGCACCCCCAGGCCGCGGGCTACACGCCGGGGGCGATCCTCTGACCCGCTTCACCGCGGCGGAACTGGAGGCCGCCCGCGACCGCCTCGTCCCGGACGTGGTCGCGGACGGCCTTTCTGTACTCTTCTGCGGCATTAATCCTGGCTTGATGACGGCTGCTACGGGACATCACTTCGCCCGCCCCGGCAACCGCTTCTGGCCGGTGCTGCACCGGTCGGGCTTCACGCCCAGGCTCTTGAAGCCGTCGGAGCAGAGCGAGTTGCTGTCGTACGGGCTGGGCATCACGAACGTCGTGGCCAGGGCCACGGCGCGGGCCGACGAGCTCGGTCCGGAGGAGTACCGCGAGGGCGGACGGCTGCTGGCGCTGAAGGTTGCGCGGCTGCGGCCGCGCTGGCTGGCGGTGGTGGGAGTCACCGCGTACCGGGCGGCGTTCGACAACCGCAGGGCCCAGGTGGGGCCGCAGGAGCGGACGTTCGGCGAGACGCGGGTGTGGGTGCTGCCGAATCCGAGCGGGCTGAACGCGCACTGGACGGTGGAGACGATGGCCGAGGAGTTCGGGAGGCTGCGGGTCAGGGCGGGTCTGCCTCAGTGACCATGAGGAGGAGTCCGGGCTCCTCCTCGGTGTCGCGGTCGGCGACGGCCGGGTTGACCCAGCGTCCCGTGCCCAGATCGTCCGCACTCGGCCAGGGGCCTGTCCATGTGATCCAGTAAAGCGGCCGGCACTGACAATTGGCGACGTGTCAGGCGTCCCGGCGCCGTATGCTCCACGCCCCCGCCAACAGCGCGGCCGCCGTCCAGAGCCCCGTCACCGCAAGCCCCGTCCACGGTCCGAGGGCACCGTCCCATGTCGCGTGGAACACCACCTGTCCCGCCCGGTCCGGCAGGACGTCGGCAACGGAGCCGGACATGTCCCCGACGACGAAGGACACGATGAGCAGGAACGGGATCAGGATGCTCAGCGTGGCGACGCCGCTGCGCAGCACGGCCGTCAATCCTGCCGCGAGCAGCGCCATCAGCGTCAGATAGACGGCGCAACCGAGGACTCCGCGCAGTTCCTCGCCCCAGGTCAGGCCGTCCGCCTTCGTCCCGAGGACAGCCTCGCCGACGACCAGGCTCACACCTCCCGTCACCAGTCCCACCACCAGGACGGGTATGGCGACGGCCGCCACCTTGGCCGTGAACCACCGGCCACGCCGCGGTACCGCGGCCAGCGTGACGCGCAGGGCGCCGCCCCGGAATTCGGACGAGACGGCGGTCGTGCCGAACGCGATCGCCGCGATCTGCCCGAAACCGACGCCGAAGAACACCGAGAACAGCGGGGCGGAGGACGCCCCTTCAGTGTCGGCTCCGGCGAGCGCCGAGAACGCGGCGGTGGCGAGCAGGACGGCGGCCAGGCAGCCGACGAGTGAGCGCAGCGTACGGATCTTCAGCCACTCGGAGTGGAGTACGGGGGTGAAATCCACGGTCAGGCCTCCTGGTGCCGTGCGGTGAACTCGGCCTCTGCGCCGGTCAGATCCAGATAGGCCTGCTCCAACGTGCCCTCCTCCGCCGCGAGTTCCAGCAGCGGCACACCGGCGGCGGAGGCGAGGCGTCCGATGTCGTCCACGCGTGCGTGGTCGACGATCCAGTGCCCCTCCTCGTGCTCGACGGCGTCGTGTCCGTGCCGGGCGAGCGCGCTCTTGAGCGCCGTGGGGTCGGTCGTCCGGATCCGCACACGTGGCTGCACGCGCGCGTCGATGAACTCCCGCATCGGGGTGTCGGCCAGCAGGCGTCCGCGTCCGAGGACCACGAGGTGGTCGGCGAAGGACGCGGTCTCGTGCATGAGGTGGCTGGAGACCAGGACGGTACGGCCCTCACCCGCGAGCCGGCGCAGCAACGCGCGGATCCAGATGATGCCTTCGGGATCGAGGCCGTTGGAGGGTTCGTCGAGCATGACCACCGCCGGCTCGCCCAGCAGCGCGGCGGCGATGCCCAGGCGCTGGCGCATCCCGAGGGAGTACGTCTTCACACGGCGCCGTGCCACCGATGCGAGGCCGGTCTCCGCGAGCACCTCGTCGACCCGGCGCTGCGGGATGCGGTTGCTCGCGGCCAGCACGAGCAGGTGGTCCCGGCCGGTACGGGAACCGTGCGCGGCCCGGGCGTCGAGCAGGGCGCCGACGTGGCGCAGGGGTTCGTGCAGTGCGGCGTAGGGGTGGGCGCCGATCGTGGCGGAGCCGGAGGTGGGCCGGTCGAGGCCGAGGACGAGCCGCATGGTGGTGGACTTTCCGGCGCCGTTCGGGCCGAGGAAGCCGGTGACACGGCCGGGGCGGACGCTGAAGCTCAGGCCGTCCACGGCGCGCCTGCTGCCGTACTCCTTGGTGAGGTTCTGGACGTCGATGCTGGTCATGGCAGCAGCCTCGCCGCTCGGGCGGCGTGATCTCCTCCCCCGCCGGTGGAGAGCGGCTCCCCCGCGCGAGGGAGGCCCATTGTCAGTGGCCGCTGGCACGATGACGAAATGACCCGCCTTCTGCGCCCGTTGCTCCGGGGAACGACCTACACACGGCTGCTGCATCTGTGGGTGCCGATGCTCGTCGTCAGCGTGTGGCTGTTCATCGACATGTCGACGCCCTGGGTGCCAGCGGCTGCCCTCCTCCTGGTCGGGCTCATTCCTGCCGTGCGGATGGGCGAGGGCGTGCAGGCGCGGCTGCTGCTGACGCCGGGCGAGCAGGATTCGGGGCTCTCCGTGAACCCGTCCGCGACATGGCGGGACCGGCTGCGGACCGTGCTGTGGCTCGAGGTGCGGATGGGGCTGGGCGCGGTGGCGATGGCGAGCTGCGTCTGGCTTCCGGCCCTGGTCTACGAGCTGGTCCGCATCGCGCTCGGCCACGCACCGGGCGACGCCGTCCCCCTGCTGGGCGGGGCCCAACCCCACTGGGCGTACGCCCTGTTGGTGCCCTTGCCGCTTCTCGCCCTCTACGGGGCCGTGGTCGGCCTGGGCGAGCTGATCACCGCGATCGCCCGCCGGCTCCTCGGCCCGTCCGCGGCGGAGCGTCTGGCGGCTCTGGAGGAGCGCACGGATCAGCTCCTGGAGCGCAACCGCATCGCGCGCGAGCTGCACGACTCCATAGGGCACGCCCTCACGGTGGCGGTCGTGCAGGCGGGCGCGGCCCGCGCGGCGGGCGACCCCGAGTTCACCGACCGGGCCCTGGATGCCATCGAGGACACCGGGCGTGCCGCGCTGGAGGACCTGGAGCGCGTGCTCGGCGTGCTGCGCGAGGCGGAGCGGCCGGTGAGCAGCCGTCCGACGCTGGCCGAGGCGGACCGTCTCCTGGAGTCCGCGCGCACATCCGGAGCGAAGATCGACACGGAGGTGTCCGGTCCGCTGGAGTCGATACCCGGCCCGGTCTCCCGTGAGGGCTATCGCATCCTCCAGGAGGCCCTGACCAATGTGCTGCGACATGGGGATTCCGTCCCCGTGCGCGTCCGTATCGAGGTCACGGACAGCGCGCTCGCCCTGGAGGTGCGCAACCCGCTGACCGCCGCCATACTGGGGCCCGGACGAGGCAGCGGGCTGCGCGGGATACGGGAGCGCGCGGCGCTGCTGGGCGGCCGCGCGCGGACCGGCCCGGACGAGGGTGACTGGCAGGTACATGTGGAGCTCCCCTTGAGTTGATCTACGCTGGCCGGATGCCGGTGACCGTTCTTCTCGTCGACGACGAACCCCTCGTACGCGCCGGTCTGCGGGCCGTGCTGGAGGCACAGCCCGACATCGAGGTCGTCGGGGAGGCGGCCGACGGCGCGGCGGTGATCCCCCTGGTGCGACAGCTGCGGCCCGACGTGGTCGCGATGGACGTACGGATGCCGCTGATGGACGGCATCGAGGCCACACGCGCGGTGCTGCGAACGGTCGACGATCCGCCGAAGATCGTCGTCGTGACGACGTTCGAGAACGACGAGTACGTCTACGAGGCGCTGCGGGCGGGCGCCGACGGGTTCCTGCTGAAGCGGGCCCGCCCGGCCGAAATCGTGCACGCGGTGCGCCTGGTCGCCGAGGGCGAGTCACTGCTGTTCCCGGCGTCCGTACGGCAGTTGGCCGCCGAATACGGCGCCGGCGACGGAAACCGGGCCGCCCGCGCCACGATGGACCGAGCCCGCCTGACCGAACGCGAGGCCGAGGTGCTGCGACTGATGGCCCGGGGCCTGTCGAACGCCGAGATCGCCACCCGGCTCGTCGTAGGCACGGAGACGGTGAAGTCGCACGTCAGCGCCATCCTGGCCAAGCTGGGTGCACGCGACCGCACCCAGGCCGTGATCGCCGCGTACGAGTCAGGCTTCGTGGCCCCGGGCTGATCGAGCGCCCCAAAGGGGCGCGGGGCAGAGTCCATATGCGGCTCCGGGGTCCCCCCGCTCGAGCGCAGCCGAGAGCGGGGGAGCAACCAGCCACAACGACGCGGCAGACGAAAGACGACCCATCGCGGCACCGCCAAGCGGCACAACCCAGCGGAGCGACCCGGTACGATCCGGCCAACACGCGCACGAGCTGGGAGGACGGGACGTTGGGGCGGCTGACCGGCGGGGATCCCTCGCTGCTGCGAAGGATCAACTCCGCGGTGGTCCTGCACGCGCTGCGTGCCACGGACGCGGCGACACTGACGGAGATCACCCGTGTCACCGGGCTGTCCCGGCCGACCGTCGAGGGCGTCGTCGAGGGGCTCATCGAGGCGGGTTACGTCGTCGAGAAGGCGGCCGACGAGAGCGTGGCGCGACGGCAGGGGCGGCCCGCGCGGCGCTTCCGGTTCCGGGCCGAGGCCGGGCATCTGCTGGGCCTGGACATCGGCTCCCACCGGGTCGCCGCGCTCCTCGCCGACCTGGACGGTCGGGTGCTCGGCTCGGTCGCCAAGGACGTCGACGAGACGGCTCCGGCGGACGAGCGCCTGGAGCGGCTGCGCACCGCGGTGGCCGAACTGCTGCGCCGGGCCGGGGTCGCACGCGGCTCGCTGCGGGCCGTAGGGGTCGCCTCACCCGGCATCGTCGAGGCCGACGGCACGGTGCGGCTGTGCGCGGCGCTGCCGGAGTGGACGGGGCTGCGCCTCGGCGAGCGGCTGAGCCGGTCCTTCAAGTGCCCGGTGCTGGTCGAGAACGACGCCAACGCCGCGGCCGTCGCCGAGCACTGGAAGGGCGCGGCCACCGAGTCCGACGACGTGGTGTTCGTGCTGGCCGGGCTGAGCCCTGGAGCCGGTTCGCTGATCGGCGGGCAGCTCCACCGGGGGTACGGCGGGGCGGCCGGGGAAATCGGCGCGCTGCATCTGCTGGGCCGCGAGGTGACCCCCGAGACACTGCTGTCCACCACGGACGAACCACTGCACCCGCTCGACGAACAGGCCGTCGCCGAGGTCTTCGCACAGGCCCGCGAGGGCGACCAGCGGGCCCGCGCGGCCGTCGACCGCTTCATCCAGCGGCTCGTCCACGACGTGGCCGCTCTGGTCCTCGCGCTCGACCCGGAGCTCGTCGTCGTCGGCGGCTGGGCGGCCGGCCTGGACGGCGTCCTTGCGCCCCTGCGCCGCGAGTTGGCCCGCTACTGTCTGCGCCCGCCGAAGGTGGCCCTGTCGCTGCTGGGCGAGGCGGCGGTGGCGACGGGCGCGCTGCGGCTCGCCCTGGACCACGTGGAGGAGCAACTGTTCGCGGTCGAGGGCACGGTGACGGCGCGGCGCTGAGCCGGCGGCGCCGCAAAGGGCTGTGCCCCGGAGGAGTTCCGGGGCACAGGAGGTCCGGCGAGATTCAGGAGGCCTGGCGCTCGGGCCCCTGGTGGATCTCCACGCCGCCCGAGTCACCGAAGGTCAGCCGGCAGGTGTCCGCGCGGTAGGTGGCGACGGAGAGTGCCGCGGTGCGGCCGTCGGCGAGGAAGCGGGTGGTGACCACGAGGACGGGCGCCCCCGGGAGGCGGTCCAGTTCCTTGGCGTCGTCCGCGCGGGCGGAGCCGAGCTCGACGGCGCTCTCCCGGCCTTCCAGCTCAAGGCGCTGCAGCTCGCGCAGCACGGCACGCGCGCGTGCCGGTCCGGACGGCGCGTCTATGGCGGAGAGGTCCGGCACCGAGGACGCCGGGACGTACAGCAGTTCCGCGGCCACGGGCTGACCGTGGGAGACGCGGGAGCGGCGCACCGTGTACACGGTCTCCTCGGGGCCCGTCCCCAGTGCGGCGGCGACGGCCGCGGGCGGCGCCGCGGGAGTGCAGTCGACGGCCTGCCAGTCATCCCCGGAGGTCCCCGGCCAGGCCTGCTGCTCGGTGCCGACCGCGACGCCCACACGCGGCGGGGCGACGGTCGTCCCGACACCGCGGCGGCGCTGCAGCCTGCCTTCCAGTTCGAGCTGCTCGAGGGCCTGCCGAAGCGTGGCGCGCGCGACGCCGAAGCGGGCGGCCAGATCGCGTTCGTTGGGCAGGATCTCGCCCACGGAGAACTCGGAGTCCAAGGCCTCACTGAGCACGGTCTTGAGATGCCAGTACTTCGGTTCCGGCACCGATTCCAACTGCGTGGTCCCCACCCTGTCCTCCGCAATCGCCGTGGTCCGGCGGCGTTTTAGCGCCCTTGTTTATTAAAGGTTGTTGCACTTATCTGCGACCATAGGGCGGCCCAAACCCTTGGTCAAGACCAATCCTGGAACCCATGGGCGCGACAGGGGCACTCGCAGCACAGGGTTCACACTCTGTTCGTACGGCACCGTCCCCGTCGCCTACGCGGAGGGCAGCGAGAGCAGCTTGTCCGGGTTGCGGATGACGTAGAGCGACTGGATGCGCCCCTCGAAGACGTCCACCTGGAAGACGCTGTCCGGCTTGCCCGCGGACAGCACGACGACCGCGAGGCCGCCGTTGAGCTCCATGAACCGGAAGGACTGGTCCGGCACGCCCTTCTGGGCGGCCCCGACGAGGAACCGGCCCACCTTGTCGGCGCTCTCCAGGACCCGCAGCGGCGCCTTGGACTTGCCGCCGCTGTCGCCCACCAGTCGCACGTCGGGCGCCAGCAGCGCCATGAGCCCTTCCAGGTCCCCCTCCGCCGCGGCGGCGAGGAACCGTTCGGTCAGCTCACGGCGGCGGCCGGGGTCGACCTCGTAGCGCGGCCGCCGCTCCTCGACATGCTTGCGGGCCCGCCCGGCGAGCTGGCGCACCGCCGCCTCGCCCCGGTCGAGCATCACGGCGATGTCGGCGTACGGGTAGCCGAATGCCTCGCGGAGCACGAACACCGCCCGCTCCAGCGGCGACAGCGACTCCAGGACGACGAGGACGGCCAGCGAGACGGAGTCGGCGAGCACGGCCCGCTCGGCGGTGTCCGGGACGGTGTCCCCGAAGTCGGTCACATAGGGCTCGGGCAGCCAAGGGCCGACGTATGCCTCGTTGCGCGCCTTGATCTGGCGCAGCCGGTCGATGGCGAGGCGCGTGGTGATGCGCACCAGGTAGCCGCGCGGCTCGCGCACCTCGCTGCGGTCGGCGCCGGACCAGCGCAGCCAGGCCTCCTGGACCACGTCCTCCGCGTCGGCCACCCGCCCGAGCATGCGGTAGGCGACCCCGAGGAGGACGGGTCGGTGCTCTTCGAAGACGTCGGTCTCGGTGTCGGTGGTCACGGCACCATCCCATGCGACGCGTCCGGACATGTCCAGGAGAAATCCATGTGTCCCGGAGCAGAATGACCCGCGGGCCGCCGGCGGTCGGCGGCCGGAGTTGCGGAGGTGGCGATGCGGTACGCGGTTCTGGGCACGGGCGACGTCGGCCGCACGCTCGGCGGCAGGCTGGCGCGGCTGGGCCACGAGGTGACGCTGGGCTCGCGCACGAAGGACAACCCCGCGGCCCTGGAGTGGGCGCGGAGCGCGGGTGCGCGGGCGCGGGCCGGCACGTTCGCGGAGGCGGCCTCGTCCGCCGAGGTGGTGGTGGTCGCCGTCGGCGGGCGGGTGGCGCTCGCCGCGCTGGAGGCGGCCGGTGCGGCGAATCTGGACGGGAAGGTCGTCGTCGACGTCTCGAACCCGATGGCGTTCGAGGAGGGGCAGGTGCGGCTGTCTCCCGTCGAGTCGGACAGCGTGGGCGAGCAGATCCAGCGCGCCTTCCCGCACGCGCGCGTGGTGAAGACGCTCAACACGGTCAACTCCAGGGTGATGGTGGATCCCGCGCTGGTGCCGGGCGAGCACCAAGTCTTCGTGTGCGGCGAGGACGCGGGCGCCAAGGAGCAGGTCAGGGGCATGCTCGGGGAGTTCGGGTGGCCGCCCCACCGGGTGCTCGACCTGGGCGGCATCCGGTCGGCCCGCAGCGTGGAGATGCTGCTGCCCCTGTGGCTCGATCTCTTCCGGCATCTCGGGCACGCGGAGTTCAACCTGGAGGTGCGCAGGGGCCGTTGAGAGCGGTACGGCCGGGAGGTCTGCCACCACCAGGGGCTACCCGTCGGTAGCAATTGCTGACAAGCTGTCTACACGGCGTCCGCCGGCGAGCCCAGACGAGGAGCACCCCCATGTCCGCCACCGTCTCCTTCAAGGTCCCCTCTCCAGGGGGCCCGCAGCCCGTGACCGTCTCCTACGCGCGCGTCGGAAGCGGCGAACCGCTGCTCCTGCTGCACGGCATCGGTCACCACCGGCAGGCCTGGGACCCGGTGGTGGACATCCTGGCGACCGAGCGCGACGTGATCGCCGTGGATCTGCCCGGTTTCGGCGTCTCCCCGGCCCTGCCGGACGGGCTCTCCTACGACCTGTCCACGACGACGGCCGTCTTCGGCGCGTTCTGCGAGGCGCTGGAGCTCGACCGTCCGCATGTGGCGGGCAACTCGCTCGGCGGTCTGCTCGCCCTGGAGCTCGGCCGCGAGCAGCTCGCGCGGTCCGTGACGGCCCTCTCCCCCGCCGGGTTCTGGTCCGAGGCCGAGCGGCGCTACGCCTTCGGCGTGCTGCTGGCCATGCGGCACATCTCCCGGCGGCTGCCGCTGCCCCTGGTGGAGCGGTTGTCCCGCTCGGCGGCCGGCCGCACCATGCTGACGAGCACCATCTACGCCCGTCCGGGCCGCCGTTCACCCGAGGCGGTGGTCGCCGAGACGCTGGCCCTGGCGCAGGCGACGGGTTTCGACGCGACCCTGCGGGCCGGCAGCAGGGTCCGGTTCACCGACGACATCCCCACCGTCCCGGTCACCGTGGCCTGGGGCACCAGGGACATGCTGCTCGTACGCCGCCAGGGGGTGCGCGCCAAGCAGATCGTCCCCCGGGCCCGGCTGGTGCGGCTGCCCGGCTGCGGGCACTGCCCGATGAACGACGATCCGGCGCTGGTCGCCCGCGTCATCCTCGACGGCAGCCGCTGACCCGGCCCGTCTCAGGCTCAACGCGCCCGATCCGAGGGCGACTCCGGCGCCGACCAGCGCACTGCCGACGGCCTGGGCTGCCCCGTAGGAGCCCGTTCGGACGAGCGGGGCCGTGCAGGCGGCGGCGACCGGAATGAGACCGGAGAACAGCGTGGCGCGCTCGGCGCCGAGCCGCTGCATGCCCATGTACCAGCACACGAAACCGACGACGGTGACGACCGCCGCCTGCCACAGCAGAGCGGCGGTCTCGGTGGAGTCCGGGCGCCGCAGCCACGCAGTGCCGTCCGCGAGCAGTCCGGCCGCCGCGGACTCGACCGCTGCCAGGCCGCACACCGTGGCGGACAGCAGCCGGGGGCCCAGGGGCCGCAGAACGGGCACCGCGAGCACGGCGAAACCGACCTCGCCGGCCAGCGCGCAGGCCGAGAAGGCGATCCCCGTGCCGTCCGTACGCCCCCACCCCTGAACCGTGAAGGCGCCACAGGCGACCAGCAACGCGCCGTACAGAACCCGGCGTTGGGGCCGACGGCCCTCCAGGAGCGGGACGGCAACGGCCACCACCACGGGCGCGCAGCCCACGAAGACGCCGGGCACCGCCGGTTCCGCGGAGCGCTCAGCCGCGATGACGGCCAGGTTGAAGCCGACCATCCCGACGGCGGCGAGCAGGGCGAGGCGGGCCCACTGGCGGGGCGCGAGCCGCCGCAGCCGCGCCGACGCTCCCGCGCCGGCCAGCGGCAGAAGCAGCACACAGGCGAGGCCGTAGCGCAGGAACTGACCGCCCGCGTACGGGTAGCGGCCGAGGACGCTGTTCGCGGTGAAGGACCCGCCGACGAGGACACAGGCGAGGGCGGCGAGGAGGGCTCCGCGGGTGGTGGTGGCGTTCATGGCAGCGACGCTAGGCAGCGGTGCGGTCCGGTTTAAGGTCCATTTCCATGACGTCATCGGAGACCAATCAGGCCGGCACTCCCGCCTGGGAGCTGCTCCTGCCGGCCGCTTCCGCACCGGCACGCACGCGTGGACGTTCGCTGCAGGCGGCGCTGCGTGAGGCGGTGCGCAAGGGGAGGCTCGCGCCCGGGACCCGGCTGCCGTCGAGCCGGGATCTCGCCGCCGATCTCGGGGTGTCGCGGGGGCTGATCACCGAGGCGTACGAGCAGTTGACGGCGGAGGGCTATCTGCGCAGCGGGCGAGGTGCGGGCACCTGGGTGGGAGGCACGGTGCGGGCCGCGCCGCCCCGCGCGCGTGATCTCGCGCCGCGCTCCCCCGGCGCGCATGCCGACTTCGTGCCCGGCACACCGGATCTGTCGCTGTTCCCGCGCGCCGCCTGGGCCGCGGCGCAGCGCGCGGTCCTGGCCGAACTGCCCCACCAGGACCTCGGCTATCCCGACCCGCGCGGGCTGCCCCAGCTGCGCACCGCCCTCGCGGAACTGCTGGCGCGCCGCCGGGGCGTGGTCGCGGATCCGGAGCGGATCGTGGTCGTCTCCGGGGTGGCGCAGGCGACGACGCTGCTCGGATTCGCGCTCCACGCGCGCGGGTTGCGCACGGTCGGCGTCGAGGATCCCGGCAGCCCCCAGCACGACGCGCTGTATGCCTCGGCCGGTGTCACCACCGTGCCCGTGCCCCTGGACGGGGAGGGGATCGTCGTCGGAGCGCTGCGGGACTCGGGCGTGCGGGCCGTCGTGACGACGCCCTCCCAC
The DNA here is from genome assembly GCF_042896045.1 of Streptomyces sp. NPDC001351. NCBI lineage: Bacteria > Bacillati > Actinomycetota > Actinomycetes > Kitasatosporales > Streptomycetaceae > Streptomyces > Streptomyces sp. NPDC001351. The sequence goes on from NZ_JBIAWS010000022.1 coordinate 13,275, forward strand.
CAGTTCCCCACCGGGATCGCCTACTCCGCGCGCCGCCGCGCCGAACTGCTCGACTGGGCGCGGTCCGCGGACGGGCTCGTCCTGGAGGACGACTACGACGGCGACTTCCGCTACGACCGTGCCCCCGTGGGCGCCCTGCAAGGACTTGACCCGGAGCACGTGGCCTACACGGGCTCCGTCAGCAAGTCACTCGCCCCAGGCCTGCGACTGGGCTGGCTGCTCGTGCCGGAGGCGCTGGCCGAGGAGGTCGTCGAGCGCAAGCGCACCATGGACCTCGGCCATCCCGCCCTCGACCAGGCGCAGTTCGCCCGCTTCGTCGAGCGGGGCGACTACGACCGCCAGCTCCGCCGCTGCCAGCGGGCTTACCGCGAACGGCGCGACGCGCTCGTGGCCGCGCTGCGGGAGCACTTCCCGGGCGCGGAGGTCGCCGGGATCGCGGCGGGACTCCACGTCATCGTCCGGCTGCCGGAGCGGTACGGGCCGCCGGAGCGGTTCCTCGATCGGGTGACGGCGGCCGGAGTGGCCGTGCGCGGGCTGGCGGACTACACGCACAGGCACGTCGGGACCGGGGACGTACAACTGGTTCTGGGGTACGCGCATCGGCCGCCCGCACGCATCCGGGACGGCATACGGCTGATGGCCCAGGCCACCGCCGTATGACCATCGGCCGACCGGCAGATGGCTCAATCCTTGCGTCGACGGGGCCACCGATACCGCACACCAGTTCCCTTGCTTCAGTGGCCAGTTGTTCACTTGTGGTTTCCGTGTGCGCTGCGGCGCCCGAGTAGTTGTGGCACCGCACACTGGCCGGATCCCGTCCTGGAGGCCCCCTATGTCCCTTTCGCTCCCTGGTCGTCGCAGCGTCCTGCGCGGCTCCCTCGCCGCATCGGCGGCCCTGACCCTGCCCAGCTCCCTCGGCGCGGCACCGGCGTTCGCCCTGTCCGGCCGGCCCAGCGCGAACTGGGGTGTACAGGCGGGAGACGTGACCTGCGGCTCGGGTCTGGTATGGGTGCGCTCCGACCGTCCGGCCCGGATGATCGTCGAGACGTCCGCGACCGAGTCCTTCCGCAACCCGCGCAGATGGCACGGCCCGCTGCTGGGCGCGGACTCGGACTTCACCGGCACCACCCGGCTGCACGGACTGCCGTCCGGCGAGCAGATCCACTACCGCGTGCTGCTGGCCGATCCGGACGACCCGCGCCGTACCGGCGAGCCGGTGACGGGCACCTTCCGTACGGCCCCGGCGAAGCGCCGCCAGGGCGTGAAGTTCGTGTGGTCCGGCGACCTCGCCGGACAGGGCTGGGGCATCAACGAGTCGATCGGCGGCTACCGGATCTTCGACGCCATGGCGAAGGTCGACCCGGACTTCTTCCTGTGCAGCGGCGACAACATCTACGCCGACGGCGTCATCTCCGCCACTCAGGCGCTGCCCGACGGCAGCCTGTACCGCAACATCACCACCGAGGAGAAGTCGCACGTCGCGACCACCCTCGACGACTACCGGGGCAACTTCCGCTACAACCTGCTCGACCAGGCGCTGCGCCGCTTCAACGCCCAGGTGCCGAACATCATCCAGTGGGACGACCACGAGGTCCGCAACAACTGGTACCCGGGCGAGGTCATCGGCACCGGCACGCCCTACCCGGCCGGCACCAGGCTCGACGACCTGGCGCTGCGCTCCCGGCAGGCCTTCTCCGAGTACTTCCCGATCTCCACCATCAGCGGACGCCCGGACGGCCGGATCTACCGCAAGGTCAGCCACGGTCCGCTGCTGGACGTGTTCGTGCTCGACATGCGCACCTACCGCAACGCCAACTCGCCGGACAACCAGACCACGGACCCGGTGGGCATCCTCGGCCGCGAGCAGCTGGAGTGGCTCAAGCGGGGACTCGCCAGGTCCCGCGCGGTGTGGAAGGTGATCGCCAACGACATGCCGCTCGGCCTTGTCGTGCCCGACCCGGTCGAGGGCAAGCCGAACTTCGAGGCCGTCGCGCAGGGCGACCCGGGCGCTCCGCTGGGCCGCGAGCTGCAGATCGCCGAACTGCTCCGGTTCATCAAGCACCGGCGGATCACCGGCACCGTGTGGCTGACGGCGGACGTACACCACACCTCCGCGCAGCACTACGACCCGTCACGGGCCGCGTTCAAGGACTTCGAGCCGTTCTGGGAGTTCGTGTCCGGCCCGCTCAACGCCGGCGCCTTTCCCGCCAACGCGCTCGACGGCACCTTCGGCCCGGACCGGGTGTTCGTGAAGGCGCCGACGACCGCGAATGTCTCGCCGGCCCAGGGTTACCAGTTCTTCGGCGAGGTCGACATCGACGGGGACAGCGGCGAGTTGACGGTACGGCTGCGCGAATACGACGGCACCGTGCTGTTCACGCAGGTGCTGCAGCCGGGCCGGGTCGGCCAGTAACTCCCGTACCCTTTCCCGTGGGCCGCGCACCGGCGTCATCCCCCGGTGCGCGGTGCCGCTCCGCAGCCGCGAGCCCGCGACTCCGCACAGGTGTTCGCAGCTACAAATGGAGCATAACGACACTTTACCGATCAGTCACAAAGCGTTCGTGATCACGCAACACCTTTCCTTCACAGTGGTTGCATGAGTCGAGAAATGTCTGATGTGACCCGCGCAAAGCACGGCCGGCCCGTGCACCACTGGCGGCGCGACGTCGTCGAGCTCGCCGCCCTCTTCACGTCCGTCGCCGTGGCCGACGGGGTGGCGGACCTGGTCGGGCACGGGCCCGACGGTCCGGCGCTGCTGGTGATCTCGGCGGTCGCCCTGGCCGCCACGGCGGCGTTCCACACATGGTGGACACGCCGCCACGGTCATGCGCCTCCGGCCGGCGATACCGACGCCCGGCCGCTGCCGCAGGGGCAGCAGGCCGGGCCGTCCGACGAGTCGTCGGCGACGCCGGAGACCGAGCCCGGTCAGAGCGCGCTGTGGCGGATGCGGACGACGGTGAAGGACGAACCGGGGTCGCTGGCCGCGCTGTGCACGGCGCTGGCCGGGCGGCAGGTCGACATCCTGAGCCTGCAGACGCATCCGCTGGCCGAGGGCACGGTGGACGAGTTCCTGCTGCGGGCCCCCGGCGCAGTCATGGCCTCCGAGCTCACCAAGGTGGTCTCGCTGGCCGGGGGTACCGACACCTGGATCGAGCGGGCCGACGCCCACGATCTCGTGGACGCCCCCACCCGAGTCCTGGGTCTGGCCGCCCGCACCGCCCTTGACGCGGCCGAACTGCCGCTTGCCCTACGGCAGTTGCTGGGCCGCTGCACCATCCGTCAGCTGCCCGCCACGCCGGTCGGCGGCGGCCTCGGCCCTGGCGTCGTGCCCGTGGAGGGTGTGCTGGAGGACACCGTGATGCGGCTGCGGGCGCCGGAAGGCGGAGTGATCACCGTGGAGCGGCCGTATCTGCCGTTCACCCCGACCGAGTTCGCCCGGGCGCGGGCGCTGGTGGAGCTGGACGCCCGGCTCGGGCCGCGCGTGCCGCACAGCCAGGACGTGCTGACGCTGCCCGAGGGCAACGAGATCACCGTACGCCGGGCCGACGTACGCGACCTGGAGGCCGCGAAGGCGATGCACGAGCGGTGCTCGGCGCGGACGCTCGGCATGCGCTACCACGGGCCGGTCGGCGACGCGGACCGCTATCTGAGCCACCTGCTCAGCCCGCGCTTCGGCCGCACCCTCGCGGTGCAGACCGCGTCGGGACGCCTCGTCGGCCTCGGCCACCTGCTGTGGGACGGGGACGAGACCGAGGTCGCGCTCCTGATCGAGGACAAGTGGCAGCGCCGCGGCGTCGGCAGTGAACTGCTGGAGCGGCTGGTGGCGATGGCGGCCGAGGCGAACTGCGAGAGCGTGTACGCCGTGACGCAGGCCTCCAACACCGGCATGGTCGCGGCGATGCGGGGCCTCGGGCTCCCCCTCGACTACCAGATCGAGGAGGGCACCCTGGTCATCACGGCCCGCCTGCAGACGGGCCAGGCCGGCGCCCGGCTGCCGTACGAGGTGGCACAGGAGCAGGTCGGCGAGCGGATCGCACGGGACTAGCCGCGGGCACAGGACACCTGGGGACGGCCCGGCGGGAACGCCGGGCCGTTCGGCGTACGGAGGTTCCCCCGGAGCACGTCCTACGCCCTCGGCTCAATCCGGATGACGTGCGGCGGGCACTCGTATGAGGATGGACCGCATGTCACAGACCACGAACCTGCTGCCCCGCGAGGTCGCCGACGCATACGTCGACGAACTCATCGCCCTCGACCCGGTGACCGGCACGTACCTCGGTGTGAAGGAGAGTTCGAGCAGGCTGCCCGACCTCTCGCCCGCGGGCCAGGAGGCCCTCGCGGAGCTGGCACGGCGGACCCTGGCGCGGCTCGACGAGGCCGAGCGGCAGCCCGGCGCGGACAGTGACATCGAGCGCCGCTGCGGCCGGCTGCTGCGTGAGCGGCTGAATGCCGAGCTGGCCGTGCACGAGGCGGAGGAAGGCCTGCGCCGCGTCGGGAACATGGCCACGCCCGCGCACTCGGTGCGCGAGGTGTTCACCGTGACGCCGAACCAGTCCGAGGAGGACTGGGCGGCGATCGCCGAGCGACTGCGTGCCGTGCCGGCCGCGTACGCCGGTTACCGCGAGTCCCTCTCCCTCGGTCTGGAGCGCAAGCTGTACGCGGCCCCGCGCCCGACGGCCACGTTCGTCCAGCAGCTCACCGAATGGTCGGACACCGACGGCAAGGGCCGCGGCTGGTTCGAGGACTTCGCCTCGGCGGGCCCGGAATCGCTGCGCGCGGAGCTGGACGAGGCGGCCCGCACGGCGACCGCGGCCGTCGTGGAGCTGCGCGACTGGATGCGCGACGTGTACGCGCCGGCGATCGAGGGGGCGCCGAACACCGTCGGCCGTGAGCGGTACGGGCGCTGGGCGCGCTACTTCAACGGCACGGACCTCGACCTGGACGAGGCGTACGCCTACGGCTGGGCCGAGTTCCACCGGCTGCTCGGCGAGATGAAGCAGGAGGCCGAGAAGATCCTGCCCGGCGCCGAGACGCCCTGGGTGGCGCTCGCACACCTCGACGAGCACGGCAAGCACATCGACGGAGTCGACGAGGTCAGCGACTGGCTGCAGGGCCTGATGGACCAGGCGATCGACGAACTGGACGGCACCCACTTCGAACTCGCCGAGCGGGTACGGAAGGTCGAGTCCTGCATCGCCCCGCCCGGCAGCGCGGCAGCCCCGTACTACACGCCCCCGTCGGAGGACTTCTCCCGGCCGGGCCGCACCTGGCTGCCGACGATGGGGCAGACCCGTTTCCCGGTCTACGACCTCGTCTCGACCTGGTACCACGAGGGCGTCCCCGGCCATCACCTGCAGCTCGCGCAGTGGGCGCACGTCGCCGCGGACCTCTCCCGCTACCAGGCCACCATCGGCGGGGTCAGCGCCAACGCCGAGGGCTGGGCGCTGTACGCGGAGCGGCTGATGGACGAGCTCGGCTACCTCACCGACGCGGAGCAGCGGATCGGCTACCTCGACGCGCAGATGATGCGGGCGGCCCGGGTCATCGTCGACATCGGCATGCACCTGGAGCTGGACATCCCCGCGGACTCCCCCTTCCACCCCGGCGAGCGCTGGACGCCCGAGCTGGCCCAGGAGTTCTTCGGCGCGCACAGCAGCCGGCCCGCGGACTTCGTGGAGAGCGAGCTGACCCGCTACCTGACCATCCCCGGCCAGGCCATCGGCTACAAGCTCGGCGAGCGGGCCTGGCTGCAGGGCCGCGCGAAGGCACGCGAGCGGCACGGCGCCGCCTTCGACCTCAAGGCCTGGCACATGGCGGCGCTCTCGCAGGGCTCGCTCGGCCTGGACGATCTGGTGGACGAGCTGGCCCAGCTCTGACGGCGGGGCGGGTCAGCGGCGGAAGCCGCCCTCCGAGTCGATCACCTGGCCGGTGATCCAGTCCGCCTCGTCCGTGGCGAGCCACGCGATGAGGCGGGCGGGATCGTCGGGCATGCCCCAACGCCCGGACGGGAAACGGGAGGCCACTGCCTCATACGTCTCTCCCGTCGCGTAATCCGTGTCCACCGGGCCGGGGTTGACGGTGTTCACCGTGATCGCCTGCTCGGCGAGGGTCGTCGACAGCGAGCGGGTGATCGAGGCGAGGGCGCCCTTCTGGAGGGCGTAGGCGATCTCACCGGGCATGCCGCCCGCGATGTCCTGGCCCGAGGTCATCATCACGACGCGTCCGCCCGGGGTGCGCGGCGGCAGTGCGGCGCGGTGCCGGGCGTAGGCCTGGACCAGGAGCAGCACCGAGCGGGTGTCGACCGCCCAGTGCGCGTCCAGCATCGCGGAGTCGATCGTGTCGAGGGTGCCGTCGCTGCCGCTGAGGGCATGGTTGGCGACGAGGATGTCGAGCCGGCCGCCGAGTGCCGAGGCGGCCGTGGCGATCAGCTCGGCCGGCGCGCCCGGGGCGGTGAGGTCGCCGGGTCCCGCGGCGACCCGGGCCGCCGGATCGCCGTGTGCGGCGCGTACGGAGGCGATCACGTCCTCGGGGCGGTCGGCGCCCCAGGGCATCGCGGTGTCGTGCGGCACGTGATGGTGCAGATAGACACTCGCCCCGTAAGCGGCCAGCCGCCGGGCGACGGCGTGTCCGATGCCGGCACGTCTGCTGGCCCCGGTCACCAGGGCGGTACGGCCGCGCAGCGGCAGCGGCTCACGGCGCAGGTCTTCGGGAGCGGGGTGCGGGAGTCGGGGCATGGACGACCATGATGGGCAGGGCCACGACCCGGCGCACGCGATTATCCGTGCGCGACGCGCCGCAGCTGGACAAGGCCCAGCCAGGTCTCCGGGCCCGGCTGGACATTGGCCGCGCGCACGGCGTACCGCCCCGGTTCCAGCACGACCCGCAGGCAGTCGGTCCGCTCCGTCTCGGATCCGGGCCAGGCCGAGTCGAACAGCACGACCGTGCCGGGCACTTCCCAGCGCACCTCGTGTCCCCAGTCCGCCGTGGCGAGGGCCGCGGGGACACCGGCCAGGAGTTCGGCCTCGGAGTTCGCCGCCCACCACCGTATGAAGGTGGCGTGCTCGGGCAGGAAGGCGGTGGAGGCGGGTTCGTCGCCCAGGACCAGGGCGGCCGAGTCGCCGACCGGGAGCAGCCCGACGAATCCGTCGACCTCACAGGCCCGGTCGTAGTCGGAGGCGGTCTCCTCGCCGTCGGCGCCCGACCAGAACGGCAGCACCGTCTCCGGCACCGCAATGAGCGGCCCGCCGCCCGACTCGACCCATTCCAGCGCACCGGGTTCCGCGTATCGCACCATGGCGCAGAACCGTACACGGCCGCGGAACCCATGAATCCGCCGTCCCCCGTCCCTCCTCGTGCACAAGCCCGGTTCAGCAGCCGCAGTCCTCAGCGTCCACCGGGGCCGTCAGCGGGTCGGCGGGGCGGCGCTCGCGGCCCTGCCAGGTCTCGTACTCGAAACCCTCGCGCGCCCAGTACTCGAAGCCGCCGAGCATCTCCTTGACCTGGTAGCCGAGTTCGGCGAGGGCGAGCGCGGCACGGGTGGCGCCGTTGCAGCCGGGGCCCCAGCAGTACGTGACCACCGGCACCGACTTGTCGAGGAACTGTTCGGCCTGCTCGGGGATGAGCGCGGTCGGCAGGTGGACCGCGCCGGGGATGTGGCCCTGGTCCCAGGACTCGGTGGAGCGGGAGTCCAGGACGACGAACCCGGGGTCGCCGTCGGAGGCGAGTGCGGCGGCGACGTCCGACACATCGGCATGGAAGACGAGGCTCGCGCGGAAGTAGGCGGCGGCCTCGGCCGGGGCCGCCGGGGCCACACGCAGGACAGGGTTGACGGCGGTCGCGGTGCTGCTCATGGTCTGGCCTGCTTTCTCCGGCGTTGTCGCTACGGCCAGAAATCTACGGGCGCCGATGATCTCCCAGAAGGGGCATTCACCGGCCTGCTCCTTGCCCGGCCGTGGATTCCCCTGCTATTTCTGCGCCATGACCGCGTTTTCCCCGGACGCCACTGACTGGCGCATCCTCGACGTCCTCCAGCGCGAGGGCCGGGCCAGCTTCGCCGAGCTGGCCCGCGCCGTCTCCATGTCGCCGAGCGCGGTCACCGAACGGGTGCGCCGCCTGGAGGAGGCGGGCGTCATCCAGGGGTACGCGGCCGTGGTGGACCCCGAGCGGCTGGGACTGCCGATCCTCGCGTTCGTACGGCTGCGCTATCCGAACGGCAACTACAAGCCCTTCCACGACCTGGTCGCCGTGACGCCCGAGATCCTCGAGGCCCACCATGTGACGGGCGACGACTGCTTCGTCATCAAGGTCGCCGCCCGCTCGATGCGTCACCTGGAGGAGGTGTCGGGCAAGATCGGCGCGCTCGGCTCGGTGACCACGAGCGTCGTCTACTCGTCCCCGCTGCCCCGGCGGCCCCTCGGTCACTGACCTCGCTGCCGGACCACCGAGCCCGATCTCCCCTTGACGACCTCCAGTTGGGCGTGGATACGGCGTCTCAGGTCGGCGACATGGCTGACGATGCCGACGCTGCGGTCGCGCTCGCGCAGGGAGTCGAGCACGTCGAGGACCTCGTCGAGGGTCTGGTCGTCGAGGCTGCCGAAGCCCTCGTCGATGAAGAGCGTGTCCAGGCGGACTCCGCCGGCCTCGTCGGTGACGACGTCCGCGAGACCGAGGGCGAGCGCCAGGGAGGCGAAGAACGTCTCGCCGCCCGACAGCGTCGCCGTGTCCCGCTCGCGCCCGGTCCATGCGTCGACGACGTGCAGTCCGAGACCACTGCGGCCGCGTCCGGTCCGGTCGTCGGAGTGGACCAGGGTGTAGCGGCCGGACGACATGCGCCGCAGCCGCACCGTCGCGGCGGCGGCCACCTGTTCCAGACGGGCCGCCAGCACATACGACTCCAGGCGCATCTTCCGCTCGTTGTCCGCGGAGGTGCCGGCGGCGAGGGAGGCCAGGCGGGCCACCCGGTCGTACTCCTCGCGCAGCGGGGCCAGCCGTCGTACGCCCGCTGCGGACCGGGCGGAGAGGCGGTCGAGTTCGGTGCAGCGGCGGGCGGCCGCGTCGCGTGCGGAGGCGGCGTCGCGCAGCCGCTGGGCCGCGACGGCGGCGGCGCGTTCCGCCGAGGCGAGGTCGGCGGGGGGCTGCTCGGCGGCGGCCGCGGTGTCCGCCTCGGCGAGAACGGCGCGCACCGCGGCCTCCTCGGACTGCCAGGCGTCCAGACGGCGTTGGAGCTCGCGATGGGCGGCGTCGTCCAGGAGCGCGGCCGCCGCGGCCTGCGGAGTGTCGAAGCCGGCCCTGAAGGCGGCGTCGGCGAGCCGGGCGTCGGCGTCCTTGAGCCGCTGGGCGGTGTCCTCGGCCACCCGCGCCGTCTCGGCGCCCTCGGTGAGCAGCGCGACCTGCCGCTCCAGCTGCGCGGCCCGCGCGGCCACGCTCTCCGCGGTGCCGCGTGCCTGCGCCAACTCCCCTTCGAGGCCGCTCCGTTCGCGGTCGAGCCGCTCGCGGTGGCCGACCCGTGAGGCGGCTCTGACCGCCGCCTCCTGCCGCACCGCGGTCCGCCGCTCGTGCTCCTGCTCCGCCCGCCGCAGCTGCTCGCTCGCCGGGTGCAGGTCGGAAGCGGCACCGCGCACCTGCGCGTACAACCGCTCCAACTCCTCTACCTCTTCGGCGAGTCGGTCCGTGGGCGTGTCACCCGCCTCGGCCGTCGCGGCGGCGAGCGCCTCTCGTACGACGCCGAGGCGCCGCTCGTCCTCGGCGCGCTGTTCGTCGGCCCGTTGGTAGGCGGCGAGGGCGCGCTCCTCGGCCTCGCGGTCGACGTGCCCGGCGACCTTGCGCGCGGGGGCGGGGTGTTCGGTGGCTCCGCAGACGGCGCACGGCTCGCCGTCGGTGAGGTTCGCGGCCAGCTCGGCCGCGATGCCGTTCAGCCGCTGTTCCTTGAGGTCGAGCCAGTGGGCGCGGGCCTCGGTGGCACGCTCGCGGGCGGCGAGCACGCGCGCGTGGGCCTCGTCGGTGTCGCGGGCGAACTGGTCGCGCTGGCGGGCCGCGCCGAGCCTGCGTCGCGCGGGCTCGCGCTGCACTCCGAGCTGTTCGGCCCTGGTCGCGGCCTCCTGCGCGGATTCGATACGGGCCTGCAGTCCGGCGCGGGTCGCCTCCCAGTCCGCGAGCCAGGCCTCGGCCTCCCGCAGTACGTCCTCGTCGGCACGCTCCTGCCGGTCCAGACCGGCACGCTCCGCGACGAGTTCGGCCAGCCGCTGTTCGGCGCGCCGGGCGGACTCCAGTCCGCCGAGCTCCTCGGCACTCCGGCGTGCGGCCGCGGCCAGCCCTGCGGCACCGGCGTCGGCGAGAGCGCCACGCGGCTCCTCGCGTGGGGCGGTGTCGCCATGGCCGCCCGGCAGCTCCTGGCGCACGCCGGGGTCGGCGCCCGCGTCCCACGGCCCGGCGAGTCCGGTCGTACCGGCCTCGGCATCCCGCGGCAGCGCAGAACCGGCCCCGCCGCCGGTCGCGAACCCGTCGCGCGGGCCCGCGCACCCGGCCGCATCTGGGCGACCGTCCTGCGGCCCCGCAATCCCGGCCGCATCGGCGGGAGCAGAGGGGGGTACGCGATGTGTGCCGAGCGCGGGCTTGTCGTGGCTGGTCGCGCAGTTCCCCGCGCCCCTGTCGCCACCGGCGTCTCGCCACGCTGCGAGCCCCGCCGCGTCACCGCCCTCGCCGCCCTTGCCGCGGGCATCTCGCGGCCACGCGCCCCCCGCCGCGCCTCCTTGGGAGCTCGCCGCCCGGACATCCGCGTGCCCCGCAGCGAGGGCTTCCCGCAGCAGCGCACGCGCGCGTGCCTCCGCCTGTGCGGCGCGACGGTGTTCCGCCTCGGCGGCGTCCCGCAACTCCAGCGTGGGCGCCACCGCCTCCGCCTTGCGGGCCCGCTCCATGCGCGCCTGTGCCTCCCGGTGCGCGGCGGCCCGCTCCTCCAGCCGTGCGGCGCGCTCGCGCGCCTCGGCGAACCGCTGCTGCAGCCGGGCCACTTCCCGTACGTCGCTCAACGCGCGCTCGGCTGCCGCCTGCGCCGATTCCACGGCCGTGAGTCGGCAGTGCGCGATGGTCAGCTGTTCCCGCGCGGTGCTGCGGGCGACGGCCGCGGCGCTGATGACGGCCTCCGCCAACCCCGGCTCCCCCGGCACCAGTTGAGGCAGTTCCAGCGCGCCGTCCGCCGCCTGCTGCATGCGGTGTGCGTCGGCCAGCAGTGCGGCGTCCCCCTCGCGTACCTGCGCCTCGGCCGCGCGGCGGCGCTCCGCGAGCCGCTTCTCGACCTCGGCGAAGCGGTGGGTGTCGAAGAGGCGGCCCAGCAGCTTGCCGCGCGCCTCGGCGTCGGCCCGCAGGAAGCGTGCGAAGTCGCCCTGGGGCAACAGCACGACCTGGCAGAACTGCTCGCGGCTCATGCCGAGCAGCTGGGTGATCTCCTCGCCGATCTCCTGGTGCGAGCGGCTGAGGTCCTTCCAGGCGCCGGCCGCCGCGTCGTACTCGCGCAGCCAACTCTGGGCCTTCTCCAGTGTCGTGCCCGAGCCGCGCTTCTTGGGGCGCTCCCAGGGCGGCTGCCGGGTGACCTCCAACCGGCGTCCGGCGACGGTCAGTTCGAGGGTCACCCCGGTGCGCGTACCGGATGCCGCGTGATCGCTGCGCAGGGCCAGGCCCTGACTGCTCTGGCGGGCGCCGGGGACGGAGCCGTACAGCGCGTAGCAGACCGCGTCGAGGACGGACGTCTTGCCCGCTCCCGTCGGCCCGTGCAGCAGGAAGAGCCCGGCGGCGGACAACTCGTCGAAGTCGACGGTCTGGGAGCCGCCGAACGGCCCGAACGCCGTGATGTCCAGCCGGTGCAGCCTCATCGCGCCACCTCCCGCACAGCCTCGTCGGCGCGCACCGCGTCGAACGCGTCCCGCAGCACCGCCTGTTCGTGCTCGTCGGGTCCCGCGCCGCGCACATGGGCGACGAAGTCCTCGGCGATCTCCTGGTCGCTGCGGCCCGCGAGCCGCCTGGCGTACGACACGTCCGGGTCGTCCGGTGCCCGCTCGGGGTCGAAGACGAGGCTGAGGGTGTGCGGGAAGCGCTCGGTGAGCCGGGCCATGGGTTCGGCCGGGCGGACCGGGTCGGTGAGGGTGGCCTCGACCCACGCCTCCTCGTGCCGGGCGAGCCCGGGATCGGCGAGCAGTTCCTCCAGGGTGCCCCGGATCCTGGCCAGCGCGCGCGGCACGGGGCAGTCGACGCGCTCGGCGGTGACCGAGCCGTCGGCGTCGAGGTCGACGAGCCACATGGTCTTGCGGTGGTCGGTCTCGGAGAAGGAGTAGGGCAGCGGGGAGCCGGAGTAGCGCACGCGCTCGGTGATCGTCTGGCAGCCGTGCAGATGGCCGAGTGCCGCGTAGTCGACGCCGTCGAAGACCCCGGCGGGCACGGCGGCGACCCCGCCCACGGTGATGTCCCGCTCGCTGTCGCTGACCTCGCCGCCGGCGACGAAGGCATGCGCGAGGACGACGGAACGCGTGCCCCGCGCGCGTGTGGCGAGGTCGGCGCGAACCCGGTCCATGGCGGCGGCGAGCACCGCCTCGTGTCCTGCTTTCTCCACGCCGAACTCGTCCTTGACCAGAGCCGGTTCGAGATACGGCAGCCCGTAGAAGGCCACGTCACCGTGGACGTCGGACAGCACCACCGGTGTTCCGCACGCCGACGGCTCGGTCCGCAGATGGATGCCGGCCCGTCCGATGAGTCCGGCCCCGACGCCGAGCCGACGGGCCGAGTCGTGGTTCCCGGAGATCATCACCGTGGGCACGCCCAGGTCGGCGAGGCGGTGCAGCGCGTCGTCGTACAACTCGACCGCGGCCAGCGGCGGCACCGCCCGGTCGTACACGTCCCCCGACACGACCACCGCGTCCACACCGCGCTCACGCACGGTCGTGACGAGGTGACCGATGAACTCGGCCTGGGCCCCGAGCATGTTCACCCGGTGGAACGCCCGGCCCAGATGCCAGTCGGAAGTGTGCAGCAGCCTCATGATCCCCGACCCTAACGGCCGGGTCTGACATCACGGTCGGTTACTCCCGTATCGGCCCGTCATCACCCGTCTCCCACCGGTCCGTTACGCCCCTTTCGTACCGGTCTTCAGGCGTCCCCGTAGGCCTCCCCGCCCAGTTCGAACCCGGCCGTCCCGGCGGTCGCGTCGGCGAGCCAGGCCCGGAAGGCGTCCACATCGGAGTCGGGCAGGCCGACCTCGATGGTGACCGCCTCGCCGTAGCGCACCTCGCGCACCTCGCGGCCCGTCGAGTGCAGGTCGTTCTGGACCTTGCCGGCGCGCTGGTGGTCGACGGTCACCGTGGCCAGCCGGAACCTGCGGCGGGTGAGGGTGCCGAGGGCGTCCAGGGCCTCGCCGACCGCTCCGCCGTACGCCCTGATGAGTCCGCCCGCGCCGAGCTTGACGCCGCCGTAGTACCGGGTGACGACGGCGACGACGTACCGCATGTCCCGGCGCAGCAGCATCTGCAGCATGGGGACGCCCGCGGTGCCGCCCGGTTCGCCGTCGTCGCTCGCCTTCTGGACGGAGGCGTCGGCGCCGATGACGTAGGCCCAGCAGTTGTGGGTGGCGTCCGTGTGCTCCTTGCGTACGGCGGCGATGAAGTCCTGGGCCTCCTGCTCGGTGGCCGCCGGCGCCAGGGCGCACAGGAAGCGGGAGCGGTTGACCTCGGTCTCGTGCACGCCCGCGTGGGCGACCGTGCGGTACTCGTCCTGCATCCGGCCAGCCTATGCGGCGCGCATGCCCTCGCCCCCGCCGGCTGCCCGGGCGAGCGGCCGGCCGGTTCAGTCCTGCGTGCCGCCGTCCTTGTTCTTGCCGTCCTTGTTCTTGCCGTCCTTGTTCTTGCCGTCCTTGTTCTTGCCGTCCTTCTTGCCCCGCGGCACGAGCAGGCTCGTCAGCAGTGCCGTGCCCGGGGCGAGCGCGTCCCAGGCGGGTCCGTGCCAGGCGATTACCGCGATCGCCGACGTCGGGAACTTCAGCCGCACCTCGTCCAGGGCGTCGTCGAGGCTGTCCCCGGCCAGTTCCAGGACGAGTTCCTCCAGGCCGGGGTTGTGCCCGACCAGGAGCAGCGTCTCGACCTCGGCGGGCACCTCGTGCACGACGGTCAGCAGGTCGGACACGTCGGCGGCGTACAGCCGCGGGTCACTGCGTACCGGCGGCGGTGTGCCCCACTGGGCCGAGGCCAGTTCCCAGGTCTGGCGGGCGCGCAGGGCGGTGGAGCACAGGGCGAGGTCCGGCAGGCAGTCGGCCTCGGCGAGGGCCCGTCCTGCGGCGGGTGCGTCGCGGCGGCCGCGCGGCGCGAGCGGGCGTTCGTGATCGGGGACGCCCTGGGGCCAGGCCGACTTGGCATGCCGCAGTACCACCAGGCGGCGCAGCGGGCCGGCTCCCGCGCGCTCGATCACGCCGCGGATCCCAGGTCGCGGGTGAGCTCCAGACCGAGCAGCCGGTCCGCGTAGGCGTACGTCTCGAACCGGGCGCCGTCCGGCAGCTCCGACTCGGTCTCCACCCAGGTCAGCACGTCGAGCACGGAGGGGACGTCCAAGTCGTCCTCCCAGGCGGTACGCAGGCGGGCGCGCGCCTCGTCGGGAATCGGCCGCGACGGCTGCCGTGCCCAGGCGGCGACCGCGCGGCGCCAGCGTGCGAGGGTTTCGCGGGCGTCGTCCAGGGCGGCCGCGTCGAGCCGCAGGGGTGTGCTCCGGCGCCGGCAGAGCAGGGCCAGGCGCAGGGCGGCCGGGTCGGCGCCCTCCGTGGTGCCGGGTGCCTCCGGGTCGACGGGGGCGACGGCGACCCGGACGCCGTCGGGTGTCGCGCCGCCCTCCGGCACGACATGCAGAACCTGGGCCTCGCCCAGTCCTGGACCGACGTCCCGCCGGTCCTCGAAGGGCCGGATGCCGAGCGCGGCCGCGGCGGACCGCAGCTCCGCCTGGCCCCGTTCGGCGGTCAGCACGCCCCACACCGGGGTGCCGCCGAGTTCCAGGACCCGCACAAGGAGGTCGGCGACCAGCAGCACCCGCAGGGCGCCGGTGTGGAAATCCGGCACATGGGCTTCGACCCGGGTCAGCCCCCGGCGGACCGGGGCGGCGTCGACGGACTCGCCGGTTCGGGCGTCGGTGATGCGCAGCACGGGCTGAGCGTAGGCGGGCGGACGGTCACGCGCAGGCATCCGGCGCGAATTCCGCGCACGTCGGCGGGATTCCGCCACGCGCGCGTGCCACCGTCGCACGCGGATGTGACGCACGCGCGCGTGCGGAGCCCGTCCCCACTCGCTCGCGCCTCTCCCTCATGCGTGAGGCTCACGCATCCGCGCGCAGAGCGTGGATTCGCACCCGGTCGAGCACCGCCACCGCCGACGTCTCCCCCAGGACGTCCGCCACACGCGGCAGGAAGTCCCGCAGCCTGGGCTCCTCGTCGACGATGACCACGGCGCACGGTCCCTTCGGTGCGAGCGGGGACTGCTTGGGGTCGCCGGCGCCGAAGCCGGTGACGCCGTGGAAGACGCTCGCGCCGATGAGGCCCTCTCGGTGCGCCCGGTGGACGAGTTCCGCGTAGGCGGGCCTGTGGTGCCACAACACAGCGGCGTCGAGGTGGATGGTCAGGCGTGCGGCGAGCATGTCGTAGCCGGGCATCGGCCACCCCCTGCCGTGCGGACTGTCCAGACGGTACTGCGCCGACGGCCTGCCGAACAGGCGTTCAGGGCGCGGCGAAAGCCGGGGAATCATCGTGAACTCCCGGCCGTTGTCGGACAGAAGGGCATGTCCACGAGGTGCGGGGAGGCTGCGGTGTACGGCGACGAGGCAACGATCCGCAAGATCCTCACCGAGTCCGGCGACACCTGGGCCGTGGTGGGCCTCTCGTCGAACCGGGGCCGCGCCGCCTACGGCGTCGCCCGGGTGCTGCAGCGCTTCGGCAAGCGCATCGTGCCCGTCCACCCGAAGGCGGAGACGGTGCACGGCGAGCAGGGGTACGCCTCCCTCGCCGACATCCCCTTCGACGTGGACGTCGTCGATGTCTTCGTCAACAGCGACGTCGCCGGACCGGTCGCCGACGAGGCGGTCGCCAAGGGCGCCCGGGCCGTCTGGTTCCAGCTCGGCGTGATCGACGAGGCGGCGTACGACCGTACGCGGGCGGCGGGCCTCGACATGGTGATGGACCGCTGCCCGGCCATCGAGATACCGCTGCTCGGCTGAGCCGACCGGAGCGCACGAACCCCCACATGTGCCACAGGTCACACAGCAAGCGCTCCCGTACGGCCCCCGATCCACTGCAGACTTTATGGGCGGTTCCAGCGGTGACAGCGGTTTCCGCTACGTACAGAGCCCCTGAAGGACTGCCCAGGAAGCGACCGGCCGTTGGTCAAAACTTCACCATGAGTCTTCTGCTCGACCCCTGATGTTTCCTAATCTGCGACGTCGCATGGACTGAAAACATGTATTCATCTCGTGAGAGGTCGCTGAAAATATGGTGAGCGTCGAACAGACCTCCCTGGAGGAAACCCGGGGCCCAACAGGCCTCAGGCGTGACGTCGGACTAATCGGTCTGATGTGGGCCTCTGTCGGTTCCATCATCGGCTCCGGCTGGTTGTACGGCGCCGAGAAGGCCGTCACGGCCGCCGGTCCCGCGGCGATCATCTCGTGGGTGATCGGCACGGTGGCCATCGTCCTGCTGGCCCTCGTGCACGCCGAACTCGGCGGCATGTTCCCCGTGGCCGGCGGCACGGCCCGCTACCCGCACTATGCCTTCGGCGGCCTGGCCGGCCTCTCCTTCGGCTGGTTCTCCTGGCTGCAGGCGGCCACGGTGGCGCCGATCGAGGTGGAGGCGATGATCGGCTACGCCGGTCACTGGAAGTGGGCACAGGGCCTCCAGCACCCGGACCAGACGCTGACCGGCCCCGGCATCGTCACGGCCGTCGTGCTCATGGCCGTCTTCGTTGGGGTCAACTTCTTCGGTGTCCGCGCCCTGGCACACACCAACAGCGCTGCCACCTGGTGGAAGATCGCCGTCCCGCTGGGCGCGATCTTCGTCATCGCCATCGGCAACTTCCACCCGGCGAACTTCACTTCGGAGGGCTTCGCCCCGTTCGGCGCCAAGGGCGTGCTCACCGCCATCAGCGGGAGCGGCATCATCTTCGCGCTGCTGGGCTTCGAGCAGGCGATCCAGCTGGCGGGCGAGAGTCGCAACCCGAAGCGTGACCTGCCCCGGGCGACCCTCGGCTCGGTCGCGATCGGCGCGGTCATCTACGTCCTGCTGCAGGTCGTGTTCATCGGCGCACTGCCGCACAGCACGTTCGCCAAGGGCTGGGCCCACCTCGACTTCCCGGGCATCAGCGGCCCCTGGGCCGGCCTCGCCACCCTGGTGGGCCTGGGCTGGCTCGCCGTCGTGCTCTACGCGGACGCCATCATCTCCCCCGGCGGCACCGGCCTGATCTACACCACCGCCACCTCGCGCGTCTCCTACGGCCTGGCCAAGAACGGCTACGCACCGAAGATCTTCGCCCGCACCGACTCGCGGGGTGTGCCGTGGTTCGGCCTGATCATCTCCTTCGTGACCGGCGTGGTCTGCTTCCTGCCCTTCCCCAGCTGGCAGGAGCTGGTCGGCTTCATCACCTCCGCGAGCGTCCTGATGTACGCGGGCGCACCGCTGGCGTACGGCGTCTTCGCGGACAAGCTGCCGAACCACGAGCGGCCGTACCGGCTGCCCGCCGGCAAGGTGCTCGCCCCGCTGTCGTTCGTCGTGGCCAACCTGATCATCTACTGGTCCGGCTGGGACATCCTGTGGCGCCTGGGCATCGCGGTCGTCCTCGGATACCTGCTGCTCGGCGGATACGCCTGGTGGGCCAATGCCACCAACCAGCCCGACGCGCCCCGCATGGACTTCAAGGCCGCCCAGTGGCTGCCGGTCTATCTGCTGGGCATCGGCGTCATCTCCGCACAGGGCAGCTTCGGCGGCACGGGCAACATCGGCCTGTGGTGGGACATGCTGGTCATCGCCGGCTTCTCGCTGGTCATCTACTACTGGGCCCGGGCGACCGCCTCGCAGCCCGAGGCGATCGAGCGGAGCATCGAGGAGGTCGTGGTCACCGACGCTCCCGCGCACTGACCGAACACCTCTGACGGTGGCCCGTCGGCCGTGGCTCCCTGCCGTGGCTGACGGGCCACCGTCATAATGCTCGGGTGACTTCCACCCCCCACTCCAACTCCCCGTCCCCGCAACGTTTTCCGGTGGTGATCGTGGGCGCCGGGCCCGCCGGTCTCACCATCGGGAACATCCTGCGGGCCGCGTCGGTCGACTGTCTGGTCCTGGAGGCCGAGACGCGGGAGTTCATCGAGCAGCGGCCACGCGCCGGTGTGCTCGAGGAGTGGGCCGTACGCGGGCTCCAGGAGCGGGGCCTCGCGGACCATCTGCTGGAGCGGGCGCAGCTGCACACCCAGTGCGAGTTCCGCGTCCAGGGGCAGCGGCACCGGTTCTCCTACACCGATCTGACAGGTCATCACCACTTCGTCTATCCGCAGCCGCTGCTGGTGACCGACCTGGTGCGCGAGTACGCCGACGTGCGCGGCGGCGCGGTCCTGTTCGGCGTGCGGGACGTGCAGCTGCACGGCCTGGACACGGACCGGCCGGCGGTGTCGTATCTTGACCCCGAGACCGGTCGACGCACCCTCGTGCACTGCGACTTCGTGGCGGGCTGCGACGGGGCACGCGGGGTGACCCGGACCGTGCTCCCGCAGCAGGCCCGGATCGCCCGGCACGACTACGGCATCGGCTGGCTGGCACTGCTGGCCGAGGCGCCGCCGTCCAGCGACTGCGTGATGTTCGGCATCCATCCGAACGGCTTCGCCGGGCACATGGCCCGCAGCCCCGAGGTCACCCGCTACTACCTGGAGTGCCCGCCGGGCGACGATCCGGAGAACTGGCCGGAGGAACGCGTCTGGGCCGAACTGCAGGAACGGCTCGGCGCCGCCGACCGGCCGCCGCTCACGGAGGGACGGCTGATCGAGAAGCGCGTCCTCGACATGCACAACTACGTGGTCGAGCCCATGGCGTTCGGACGTCTCTTCCTGGCCGGGGACGCGGCCCATCTCACCGCGCCCATCGCGGCCAAGGGCATGAACCTGGCCCTGCACGACGCCTTCCTGCTCGGCGAGGGACTCATCGCGTACCTCACCAAGGGCGACTCCGGCGGCCTCGACGGCTACTCGGCGGCCTGCCTGGGACGCGTGTGGGACTACCAGGAGTTCTCGCAGTGGCTGTCGGAGGTGTACCACGGCGCGTCGTCGGGCGACGCCTACCGCGCGGGCACGACGCTGGCCCGGCTGCGCCGTCTCTTCGAATCCCCCGCTGCCGCGGCGGCGTTCGCGGAGCAGTACCTCGGCAAGAGCTCCGCGTCCTGAAATCCGTGCTTCTCAGTCGTGCAGCGGCCGGTCGCTGAGTCGGTGGTCCGCCACCTTCAGCGCCTCGTCCAGGAGCCGCCGCAGATGCCCGTCCCGCAGTGAGTAGACGACCCTGCGGCCCTCCTTGCGCGTGTTCACCAGGCCGGCCAGCCGCAGCCGCGCCAGATGCTGGCTGACCGCGGGCCGGGCCGCCCCGCTCGCCTCCGTGAGGGTCGTGACGTCGGCCTCGCCGCCGGTCAGGGCATGCAGCAGCGCGAGGCGGGTGCGGTCGCCCAGCAGGGCGAGGAGCTCGGCGGCGAGTGCGAACTGTTCCTCGCCCGGGGTGCGCGGATGCGCATCCTTCGCAGTTGATAGGTGCATGCGTGCGCTCATACGCACATAATGGTCCCCGTGGGCGTCCCGCGTCCACCACCGCGCACCGGAAGGGGCCCCACGTGAGCGACCGGCACCACCACCACGACGAGCACCACGACCACCACGTGCACCCGCATCACCACCACCCGACGGGTCTTCGGCGCCGCCTCGGCCATCTCTTCACCCCGCACTCCCACGAGACCGCGGACAAGCTCGACTCCGCGCTGGAGTCCTCGGCCCGCGGCATGCGCGCACTCTGGGTCTCGCTGGCCGTCCTCGGGGCGACGGCCGTGGCGCAGGCGGTGGTCGTGGTCCTGTCCGGTTCGGTGGCCCTGCTCGGCGACACCGTGCACAACGCCGCCGACGCGCTGACCGCCGTACCGCTCGGGATCGCGTTCGTGCTGGGGCGACGGGCGGCCACGCGCCGCTTCACCTACGGCTACGGCCGGGCCGAGGACCTCGCGGGGATCGCGATCGTGCTGACGATCACCGCGTCGGCCGCTTTCGCGGCCTGGGCGGCGGTGGAGCGGCTGCTCGATCCGCGTCCCGTCGCGCACATACCGGCCGTCGCGGTGGCCGCGCTGGTCGGCTTCGCCGGGAACGAGTGGGTGGCCCGCCACCGGATCCGGGTGGGCCGGGAGATCGGCTCGGCCGCACTGGTGGCCGACGGACTGCACGCCCGCACGGACGGGTTCACGTCACTGGCCGTGCTGCTGGGTGCCGGCGGTTCGGCGCTGGGGTGGCAACTCGCCGACCCGCTCGTGGGGTTGGCGATCACCGCGGCGATCGCGCTGGTGCTGCGGGACGCCGCACGGGAGGTGTTCCGGCGGGTGATGGACGCCGTCGACCCGGAGCTGGTGGACCGGGCCGAGCGGGCGCTGCGCGAGGTGCCGGGCGTGCGGGAGGTCGGTGAGCTGCGGCTGCGCTGGATCGGGCACCGGCTGCGCGCCGAGGTGGCGGTCGTGGTCGACGGCGAGGCGACCGTGCGTACGGCGCACGGAATAGCGGTCGAGGCCGAACACGCCCTGCTGCACGCCGTACCCAGACTGACGGCGGCCCTGGTCCACGCCGATCCGGCACCGGCACCGGGCGAGGAGGACCCGCACCTGGCCTTGGCGCATCACGCGACGCACTAGGCAGCCTCAGCATCCAGTGCGGTACGGCAGCGCTCTCAAGGGGGGCCGGGGCTGCATCACCCCGAGGGTCTCGGCGTGCTCAGACGCCGAGACCCTCCAGCACCACGGCACCCGGCAGTTCCGCAAAGGCCTTCCCCGGCACCAGCAGCTTGCCCCGGCGACGGCCGCTACCGACGAGGACGTAGGGGAGATCGGCCACGGCCGAGTCCACCAGCACCGGCCAGCCGTCCGGCAGGCCGATCGGGGTGATGCCGCCGTACTCCATGCCGGTCTCCCCCGTCGCGATGTCCATGGACGCGAACGAGGCCTTGCGGGCGCCGAGTTGGCGGCGGACGACGCCGTTGACGTCGACCCGGGAGGTGGAGAGCACGAGGCACGCGGCGAGTGTCGTCTCCCCGCCCCGCTTGCCGGCCACCACCACGCAGTTCGCCGACTGCTCGAGCAGTTCCTGCCCGTAGTGCTGCACGAAGACGGCGGTGTCGGCCCACTGCGGGTCCGTGTCGACGTAGACGATCTGGTCGGCGGGGACGCTGCCGCTCCAGTGGCGTACGGCGTCGGCGACCGGGCGGGTCAGTTCGTCGAGGGCGTCGGGGGCGGGGATCGCGAGGTCGAAGTGTCCGATGGGTGGGCGCATGGCCGCACGGTAACAGGGCGCCTGGGGCCGTCTCAGTGCACGGGCGGGACGGAGACCGCGAGCACGAGCTCCATGGGCACATCGCCCTGGTTGCCGTAGCTGTGCGGGGCGTTGGCCTCGAAGGTGACGCTCGCACCGGCCGGGACGCGGTACTCCGCGCCCTCCACCGTGAGGGTCAGCTCACCGGCCGTCACATGGGCGATCTCCACCGTGCCGGCGGGGTGCGGGTCCGAGGCGCTGCTGTCGCCCGGCATCAGCCGCCAGTCCCACATCTCCAGCGGCCCCGGCGCCTCGGTACCGGCGAGCAGGCGGCTGTAGCTTCCCGCGTCGGTGTGCCACAGCCGTACCACCTGCTCGGCCGGGACGACCCGCACCTTCGGCCCCTGCTCGTAGTCGAGCAGAGTGGTGACGCTGACGCCGAGTGCGTCGCCGATCTTGACGACCGTGCCGATGCTCGGGTTTGTGCGGGCCTGCTCGATCTGGATGAGCATGCCGCGGCTGACCCCGGCGCGGGCGGCGAGCGCGTCCAGGGTGAAACCCCGCTCGCCTCGCCAGCGTTTGACGTTGCGGGCCAGGGACTGGGTCAGCAGATCGAGGTCCGACACGTTCCGTCCATATCCATGTACTGCTGGGTCAATATTGTGGATGACAGGGTTCACTGTGCTGAACTACGGTGTTGTGCACCCGATCGTTCACCGAACTGTACTGCGAGGCGACCCGTGACAGCATTCTTCGCCCTGGCCACCAGCCTGCTGTGGGGCCTTGCCGACTTCGGCGGCGGACTGCTGACCCGGCGCACGCCTGCGCTCACGGTGGTCGTCGTCTCGCAGGGGATCGCCGCGGCCGTGCTCGGGGCGATCGTGCTGGCCACGGGCGGCTTCAGCGAGGCCGGTCCCCGGCTGTGGTTCGCCTTCGCCGCCGGGCTGGTGGGCCCGGTCGCCCTGTTCTCCTTCTACAAGGCCCTCGCGCTGGGTCCGATGGGCGTCGTCTCCCCGCTCGCGACCCTGAGCGTGGCCGTCCCGGTGGGCGTAGGCCTCTTCCTCGGCGAACGCCCCGGCCTGATGCAGGTCGCGGGCATCGCGGTGGCCGTCACCGGCGTCGTCCTCGCGGGCGGACCCCAGCTCAAGGGTGCGCCGGTGCAGCGTCAGGCCATCCTGCTCACGCTCGTCGCGGCCCTCGGCTTCGGCACGGTGTTCGCGCTGATCACCGAGGCGTCGACGACCGTCACCGGACTCTTCCTCGCCCTCTTCGTCCAGCGCCTGACGAACGTGGCCGCGGGCGGCATCGCGCTCTACGCCTCCGTGAGGCGGGGCGGCGAGTCCCTCCCGGCCGACGGCTTCCCCTGGGCGTCCCTTCCGGCGCTCGCCTTCGTCGGCCTCGCGGACGTCGCGGCGAACGGCACGTACTCGGTCGCCGCGCAGCACGGCCCGATCACCGTCGCCGCCGTCCTCGCCTCGCTCTACCCGGTGGTGACCGCCCTCGCCGCGCGCGGCTTCCTCAGGGAGCGCCTGCGCGGCATCCAGGCGGCGGGCGCGGGCCTCGCCCTGGTGGGCACCCTGCTCCTGGCGACGGGCTAGGACCCGCCTAGGACTCCGGCTCCAGCTCGGCCAGCCTCGCCACCGTCTCCTCGTCCAGCTCCGAGAGGGCCCGCAACTGGTCGGGGGTGACCCCGTCGGGGATCGGCACGGGCGCGGGCGTCCTGAGCGGCGGCTGCCAGCCATCGGCGGACGTCCAGCGGCGTACGACACGGGCGGGCGCTCCCGCCACCACGGCATGGTCGGGCACGACGCCCCGGACCACGGCACCGGCGGCCACCACCACGTTCCGCCCGATCCGCGCGCCCGGCAGGATCACCGCTCCGGTGCCGATCCAGCAGCCCGGCCCGATCTCCACGGGTTCCATGCGCGGCCACTGCTTGCCGATGGGTTCGTGCGGATCGTCGTACGAGTGGTTCGTGGACGTCACGTACACATACGGACCGAAGTAGCAGTCGCTGCCTATGGCCACCGTGGTGTCGGCGATGACGTGGCTGCCGCGGCCCAGCACGACACCGTCGCCGATGCGCAGGATCGGGTCCGGGCCGAGGTCCAGGTCGGGCATCAGCCCCGCGGTGAGGGTGACCTGCTCGCCGACGATGCAGTGGGAGCCGATGTGGATCCAGGCTTCGCCGAAGACGGTGCCGAGCGGAAAGGCGAGCCGGGTGGCTTCGCCGATCGAGCCGAAGCGGAAGCGGCCGGGGCGCTCGGCCGTCACCGAGCCCGTGCGCTGCACCCAGGCCCAGCCCGCGTGGACGGCGCGCTGCGCGAGGCTTCGTCGCCAGGATGAGAACGTGTTCTTGCTCTTCGGCACGGAGTCACCGTACTGAGCGTGCGGCGCCCTGATGACGTCGAGGGCTTGTGATCTTCGCCCCACCCGGTGGCGTACCGTGCGGTTGTACCGACAACAGGGAGAGGCAATGGGGCACAAAGCGTTGATCACGGGAATCGGCGGCAGGGAACCGAAGATCGACGGGGAGGCCTTCGTGGCGCCGACGGCCTCCGTGATCGGGGACGTGACCCTGGAGGCCGGGGCGAGCGTCTGGTACGGGGCGGTGCTGCGGGGGGATGTCGAGCGGATCTCGGTCGGGGCGCAGGCCAATATCCAGGACAACAGCACGCTTCATGCCGATCCGGGGTTTCCCGTCAGCATCGGTGAGCGGGTGTCCGTGGGGCACAACGCGGTGGTGCACGGGGCGACCGTCGGGGACGACTGTTTGATCGGCATGGGGGCGACCGTGCTGAACGGGGCTGTGATCGGGGCGGGGTCACTGGTGGCCGCGCAGGCACTGGTGCCGCAGGGGATGCAGGTGCCGCCGGGGTCGCTGGTTGCGGGAGTGCCGGCGAAAGTGAAGCGGGAGCTCACAGAGGAGGAGCTTCAAGGGGTGACGCTGAACGGCACGATGTATGCGGAGCTCGCGAAGGCGCACCGCGAGGTGCATGAGTAGGTCTCTACGGCGGGCGCGGGTCGGTGGGGGCTGGTCGCTCCGGCGTCTCAGTCCCCGGCGGCGACCGGTTCCGGATCCTGATGTGCCGTCTGTGCCTTCTTGGCCTTGCGCCTGATCACGAGCATCGACGTGAGGCCGATCAGCACCGCCGCCACCAGGCCCAGATACGAGAACCTCTTCAGCCAGTCCTCGGCGACCACGCCCACGTAGTAGATGACCGCCGTGGTGCCGCCCGCCCAGCAGATGCCGCCGAGGACGTTGGCGGTCAGGAACTTCCAGTACGGCATGTGGAGGACGCCCGCGAGGGGGCCGGCGAAGATGCGCAGGAGGGCGACGAAGCGGCCGAAGAAGACCGCCCACATGCCCCACTTCTCGAAGGACTTCTCGGCGGTGGCGACATGCCCCTCGCTGAAGTGTTTCGGGAACTTCTTGCCCAGCCAGGCAAGCAGGGGGCGGCCGCCCTTGCGGCCGATGGCGTAGCCGATGGAGTCACCGACGACGGCGCCGGCGGTCGCGCACGCGCCGAGCACGATGGGGTTGATGCCGGAGTGCTGGGAGGAGAGCAGCGCGGCCGAGACCAGGATGATCTCGCCCGGCAGCGGGATGCCCAGGCTCTCCAGACCGATGACCAGTGCCACCACGGCGTAGACGGCTGCCGCGGGCACGGTGTCGAGCCACTCCTGGACGTGCAACGCCGGTTCCTCCCGATTCGTAACCCTTTGGTACCTGTGTTCCCGGCGTGCGCCGCACGGGGGCGCACGCCGGGAAGCCTACCGGGTCAGCCTGCCGAGGCGCCGTCCCACAGGTCGCACTGGTGTTCCTGATGGACAGTGGTGCTCAGGGTGTTTCCGCCCTTGGACGCGGTCTTCAGGGACAGGACCACGCCCGGGCCCGCGGGCATCGGGGGCTGTCCCGCGGCCCGCGGCACACCGTCCCGTACGAAGGATCCCCAGTACTGGACCATCTGCCGGGACAACGCCTTCTGCTCGGCGTTCAGCGGGCTCTCCAGTCCGAAGTGCTTGAAGAGGTACTGGACCTCGTTGACGTGCGTCGCGCCGAAGTCGAAGTCCGTGTGCAGATTGCGCAGGGAGGCGAAGGGTGGGGAGGTGCGGTCGGCGAACTCGTACGAGTAGACCGGACCGCGGGTGGCGAGCAGCCCGTCGAGCCGCAGCGCCGGGCAGCTGAACAGGACGTCGCCCAGTGCGGTGGCGTAGCCGATGGTCGGCGTCGGGAAGGCCGACAGCGGATAGCGCTGCAGTGCCTGCTCGCCGAAGTCGTTCCGCATGACCTGCGGATACTGCTCGGCGGTGAGCGGTGTGCCCTTCAGGTCGAAGCTGGAGAAGGCGAACAGCCGGCCCTCGTCCTCGTTCGAGCCGTTGATCACGGGCACCCGGGCCGCGGTTCCCCTCGCGACGGCCTGTTCGGGCTGGACGGGCAGGAAGGCGCCCCCGACCACCGGGTTCCAGTCGAATGCGCCCTGCGCCTCGAGGATGTCACGGGCGGATTTGCCGCGCAGACAGGCCACGGTGGTGCAGCCGAGCTTCTTGGCGAAGTCGGCTCCCTGGGCCACCGCGTCCTGGTGGGTGCGGGCGGTGCAGTCGTCGTAGGCGCCGCTCTCGATGATCGCGCCGCGGAACAGGCCCCTGGCCGTGGGGGAGGCCAGCTGGGTGCAGACCGAGCGGCCGCCCGCCGACTCGCCCGCGATGGTGACGCGTCCCGGATCGCCGCCGAAGCGGCCGATGTTGGCGCGCACCCAGCGCAGCGCGGCCTGCTGGTCGAGCATGCCGAAGTTGCCGGAGACCCCGTCGTGCGTGTCGCCGTCGAGACCGGACGTGGCGAGGAAACCCATCGCGCCGAGGCGGTAGTTGACCGTCACGACGACCGTTCCGGTCTGCCGCGCGAAGGCGTCGGGGACGACGTCCTGGCCGGCGCCGGCGGTCAGTCCGCCGCCGTGGAACCAGACCAGGACCGAGCGTCCGGCGGAGCCGTGGGGGACGTACACATTGAGGTCGAGACAGTCCTCGGTGTACGAGGGATGCTCGTAGCCCGGGTCCCAACTCGATGTCTGTACGCACTTGTTGCCGAAGTCCTGGGCGGAACGCACCCCTTGCCAGGGCCGTACGGCGTGCGGCTCGCGCCAGCGGAGCCTGCCGACCGGCGGCTGGGCGTACGGGATGCCGAGGAACTGCCGTCCCTGGGCTGTGGTTTCGCCGCGCACCAGACCCGCGTCGGTGCGGACGACCGGGTCGCCTCCCGAGGGTGCGGCCTGCGCCGGGAAGGGTGCGACAAGGGCCGCCGCGAGGGCCGTCAGGCCGATGACGATGCGTCGTATCACGTGCCCACCTCCAAGTTCGCACGCAACCGGAGATCACGCGAGGACGCCCCGACCCACAGCGTGCGCCGGCCGGTCCCGAGCACCCAATCGTGACGCTTCGGATCCCATGAGGACAATGTGCGCGCGGTGACTTCCACGGCGATCCGCCGCCGCTCCCCCGCCCGCAGGGTCAGCCGCCGGTAACCGCCCAACACCCGTACCGCCTGGTCGAGTCGGAGGTCCGGCGAGGGTCCGACGTACACCTGCGGCACGGCGACGCCCTCGCGCCGGCCGGTGTTGCGGACGGTGAAGGACACCTCGATGCCGTCTTTCGTGCGGCGGGCCCGCAGGTCCTCGTACGAGAAGGAGGTGTACGACAGCCCGTGCCCGAAGGGGAACAGCGGCCGCACTCCTTCGGCGTCGTACCAGCGGTAGCCGGTGTGGATGCCCTCGGAGTACTCCTCGGTGCCGTCCACGCCCGGGTAGCGGCGCGGGTCGCCGGCGACCGGGTGGTGGTCGTCGTCGACGGGGAAGGACTGAGTGAGGCGGCCGCCGGGGTCGCACTCGCCGTACAGCACTGCGGCGGTGGCGGCCGCGCCCTCCTGGCCCGGGTAGTACATCTGGAGCACGGCGCCGGTGCGCCGCAGCCAGGGCATCGAGGTCGAGGACGAGGTGTTGAGGACGACCGTGGTGCGCGGATTGGCCGCGGTGACGGCCTCGATCAGCTGCCGCTGGTGGCCGGGGAGGGCGATCGTGGTGCGGTCCTGGCCCTCGGTGGCGTCCTCGTAGGCGAAGAGGACGACGTCCCGTGCGGCGCGGGCGGCCTTGACGGCCTCGGCGACGTCCTGCGCGCGGGTCGCGCCGGTGCTGCGCCGCAGCCGGAACAGCAGACCGTCGGCTCCGCCCTGCGCGGTGATCTTCAGCGTGTGGGCGCCCTTGGCGAGGGTGAGGGTCTTGCGGCGCACGGACAATCCGTCGGGAGCGGCCGAGACCAGGCCGCCGGTGAAGAACTCGCCGTAGCCCGAGGCCTGCGGGAACAGTTCCGTGCCGTCGAGGAGGACCTTGGGGCGGGCCGTGGGCGCGGACGAGAAGTGCAGGACGAAGGTCCACTCGTCGTTCTCGGGGACGGTGAGCGTCCCGTCGTACGTCCAGACCTTGCCGGCGTCCACCCCCTGCCCCTCGCTGTCGAAGGCGGGGCTCAGCGCGGACGCCGGGACCGGCTTGCCGAACAGATCCTCGCCGAGGGCGTAAGTGACCTTCCCCGCCCGGGACTTGATGGCGTCCAGCGGACTGTCGGCGTGGTCCGGCACGACGTGTGCGCTGCCGCCACCGCTGACGAAGGGCAGGGTGCCGGTCGGGCCGATCACCGCGACGGTGCCGCCCCGGGCCAGGGGCAGCGTGTGGCGCTCGTTGCGCAGGAGTGTCGCGCCCGCCTTGGCGACCTCCAGCGCCAGGGCGGCTCCCGCCGGTGCGTCGCGGTCCGGGCGCGGCGGGGCACTGCCGTCGAGGAGGCCGAAGCGGTCCATGACGGTGAGGATGCGGCGTACGGAACGGTCGACGTAGCGCTCGGGGACGCTGCCGCTTTGGACGGCCGACTTGAGCGCCGTGCCGAAGTGGGTGCCGTCGGGCATCTCCATGTCGAGGCCGGCGGTGATCGCCGCGACGGTGCTGTGCGCGGCGAACCAGTCGGTCATCACCCAGCCGTCAAAGCCCCACCGGTCGCGCAGGATGTCCGTGAGCAGGGTCTTGTTCTCGCAGGAGAACGTGCCGTTGACCTTGTTGTAGGCGCCCATCACCGCGCCGACTCCGGCGCCGACGGCCGCCTCGAAGCCGCGCAGTTCGATCTCGTGCATGGTCTGCTCGTCGACGCGCACGTCGATCGACATGCGGTCCTTCTCCTGGTTGTTCAGCGCGTAGTGCTTGACGGTGGCGATGAGACCCTCGCCCTGGATGCCCCCGATCTCGGCGGCGACCATGCCGGAGGCGAGCAGCGGGTCCTCACTGAAGGTCTCGAAGTTGCGGCCCGCGTACGGGGTGCGGATCAGGTTGACCATCGGGGAGAGCAGGACGTCCTGGCCGAGGGCGCGGCCCTCGCGTCCGATGACCTGTCCGTAGCGGCGGGCCAGGTCCGGGTCGAAGGCGGAGGCCAGCAGGACGGGGGCGGGCAGGGCGGTGGCGCGCCGGGTGACGCGGACTCCGGCGGGACCGTCGGCGAGCCGGAGCGAGGGGATGCCGAGGCGCTCGACAGCGGGGATGTAACCCGCCTGGCCGAGCGACTTCGCGTCGGTGGCGCCGTGCAGGAGGGAGAGCTTCTCGTCGAGGGTGAGCTTGCCGATCAGGCCTTCGACGCGGGAGCCGGCCCCCGCCTCTGGTCTGTCCAGTGCGTGCGCTGGGGGTGTGAGACCGCTGGTGGCCGCCGCGGCGACGGCGATCGAGCCGCCCAGCAGACGTAGTGCGGATCTCCGCGAGACAGTGTCGGTCATGGGCCGTCACTCCTTCGGTGTGCGGGCACGACGATGTGAACCGCAGGCACGCCCGGCGGCCCCGACTGCGTTCGGCATCTGAACGCAGTCTGCTTCAGGACCGACCTGACACCCCGTAGGGCACCGTGGGCGCGGCGGGAAAACTATGACCGCTAGTGACTCGTGTCAATGAAGCGAACAAGAATCACTCTGATGTCGACAAGAAACGAAGCTGGGACCGCTCCGAAGGGGCGGCCCCAGATGAGTTGTATGTCCCTGTATCAGCGTTGATCAGTGCAGGGCGGCCCCGAGCTTTGCGGCCATGCCTGCGACGGAGGTGACCGTGCCCAGCGCGTCGGCCGGGAGCGTGCGCACCCGGTCGAGGGGCGCCGGCGGCCGGGAGGGTCCGGTTTCCTTGTCGACCTGGGCGAACCGCTCCTCGTACTGCCCGTCGTAGGGTTCGGCCTCGGGCTTCCGCTCCGGCACCTGGGAGCCGGGCGGCCGCGGCGCGCGACTGGAAGAGCCCTGGCCGGCGGAGCGACCGCTCTCCTGCGCTCCGCCCTGCTGCTCCGTGCGGCCGGTGCCGTCGATGCCGGCTTCAAGCGTCCACCGCTGCCCGTCGGAACCGTCCCGCGCGGTGACGACGACGTCCGCCCGCTTGCCCGGTGCGACGAGCAGTCCCTTGCCGCCGCGCAGCAGGAGCTCCCCACGGACCGTGAGGTCGTAGCGCACCGCGCCCGCGTGCGCCACGCAGTCGGCCAGGGTCACCGAGTTCCTGTCGGCGTCGGAGTCGAGGCACAGGGCGGGAGCGGCGGCGCTGCGCAGCAGACCGTCGTCCTGGTACGACCACTGCTGGGACCCGGACGTGGAGCAGGCCGCGAGTACGGCCGCGGCACCGGGCCTGGGCCTGCCGCCCTCGACGTCGAGGCAGAGTCCGGCCTTCGGGTTGCGGAGCCTGCCGCGTCCGACCTCGACGGGCTGCCCCGCGGAGGCGGGCGAGGGCGAGCCGGCCGACGAGGCGTCGCCCGGGCGGGGCGTGGGGTGCAGGGTGCTGCTGCTGGGTGCTCCCCAGGTGACGCCGGAGCCCGGGACGGCGTTGTCGTCGGACCAGCCCTTGCTGACGAGCACCGTGGCGAGCAGGGCGAGCGTCGTCAGACCGACACCCACGACGACGGCCTTGGTGTGCTTGCGCGGCGAGTCGGGCCGGTGCCGCCCGCCACCGGTACGCGCGCCGCCGCGGCCGGGCGTGAACGCCAGGTCTCCGCCGCGGCCGGGGCGGGAGTCGAGATAGCGCCGGGCGCCCCAGCCGAGCACGGTCTCCGCGAGCAGCACCTCCAGGCCGCCCTCGAAATGACTGAGTTGTTCGGCGGCGTGGCGGCAGTACCGGCACTCCATCAGATGCTGCTGGACATCCGGGAGCAGGGCACCGCCACGGCGGATCGGGACGTCGAGGAGGCGGTTGTAGAAGCGGCATTCCCTACCGGGTGCGAGTTCCCGGTGGGCGCGCACACAGCCCACCCGGAATTGCTCGCGCGCCTGCTCCAGAGCGGCCGACGCGGTGGGCGCATCCACTCCCAACAGACCAGCCGGTACGGTTATGGGTTCGGCCTCGACCTCCGAGTGCCACAGCAGACATTGCGAGGCTCCCGGAAGGGCCCGGAATGCCCGCTCGGCGATATGCCGTCTTTCGGGCGTCGCGGACCGCGCGGCACGCAGTCCGCGCCCGCCGGTCGGTTTGCGGAGTTCCGGCAGAAGAGCGGAAATACCGTCATCCGCGGCCCACTCCTTGACGGTGTCCCGTACGGCCGTGAGGAGCTGGGGCCGCAGGGCGCCGCCGCCCGGCCGGCCCAACACCCGGTGGAACGCGGCGGCCGCGGCCATTGATGCCGGACTCTCCCCGGAGGCAAGACATATGACTGCGTAGTCGTACGTGGCCCGCCAGTGCCGGGCCAGCAGCAGCGCGCCCGCACGGGCGCCCGCTGCGCCCGCGCCCAGCTGCGCGATGAGGTTGCGGTCGGACTCGGCGGACCCCGATCCGGGACGGGGCGGGTACGGCGGTCGTGGGGGGTGGGGGGATTGCACTGAACCATTTCCTTCCAAGCCGCAGGACGGTAGGCGGATTTCGCGTCCATAGGAAAGCAGGCGCCTCTTTGGTGCATACCTATGTCGGGTCAGGTTCTGGGACCGCTACAGGGCCGTTCACTTTCGCACAATTGACGTACGGGAAACAAGGAGTTCAAGTGACGAAAGTTCAAAACGCGGCAACTTCAGATAAGTTACCGGCGGTATCCGCACCGGCATTCGAAACAACCGTAGGGCGGCCGGCGAGTTGTGCACACCCCCGGGCGCTTGGTACACGAAACCTCCACTGCCGGGCCGACGCACAGCGGGATCCCATGTTTCTCTCTGCCGGCTCTCATCCGCGTACGCCAGCATGAGCCGCATGATCGTCCCCCACGCCACTTCCCCCCGTGCGGTCACCAAGGCCGTGGTTCCCGCCGCCGGCCTCGGCACCCGTTTCCTGCCCGCGACCAAGGCGACCCCCAAGGAGATGCTGCCGGTGGTCGACAAGCCGGCCATCCAGTACGTCGTCGAGGAGGCCGCCGCGGCCGGGCTCGACGACGTCCTCATGGTCACCGGACGCCACAAGCGCGCCATCGAGGACCACTTCGACAGCGCCTTCGAACTGGAGCAGGCTCTCGCCGCCAAGGGCGACGCGGTACGTCTGGACGCGGTGCGCGATCCCGCCCGCCTGGCCAGCATCCACCACATCCGCCAGGGCGAGCCGCTCGGCCTCGGCCATGCCGTCCTGTGTGCCCGCCGCCACGTCGGCGACCAGCCCTTCGCCGTCCTGCTCGGTGACGACCTGATCGACCCCCGCGAAACCCTCCTCAGCCGCATGCTCGACGTGCGGGACCGGCACGCGGGCAGCGTCATCGCCCTCATGGAGGTCCCGCCGGAGCAGATCCACCTCTACGGCTGCGCCGCGGTCGAGGCGACCGGCGAGGACGGCGTGGTCCGTGTCACCGGCCTGGTCGAGAAGCCGTCCCACCAGGACGCACCCAGCAGCTACGCGGTCATCGGCCGCTACGTCCTCGACCCGGCCGTCTTCAGCACCCTGGAGCGCACCCCACCCGGCCGCGGCGGCGAGATCCAGCTCACCGACGCCCTGCAGGAACTGGCCTCGAGCGGCACGGTGCACGGCGTCGTCTTCGACGGACTGCGCTACGACACCGGCGACAAGGCCGACTATCTGCGCACCGTGGTCCGCCTCGCCTGCGACCGCGACGACCTCGGTCCCGAATTCACCGCCTGGCTCAAGGAGTTCGTCGCCGGGCTGGAGGAAGGCACCGGCCCCGGACGCCGTCCGCTGGCGGCCTGAGACCGCGTGCCCTCGGGTGCTGTGACCTCAGCGGTCTCGCCGCGGGTCACCGCACCTGACGCGCACTAGGCCCGGGGCGAGGCGCCTCCGGGCCCAGTGCGCAGTCAGCGCTCAGCCGTTGGGACGCAACGTCCACACCACGGTCATCTCGCCGGTGACGGCACCGTCCGCGCGCCGGATCTCGATCGACACCGGGAACTCGGGCCGCTCCCCGGCATCCAGCTCCGCGACGACATCGGCCACCGGGCGACCGAGAGTCGCGGTGGCGGTGACCGCTCCCATCGCGAGCTTCTTGTACGCGATCTCGGCGCGCACCGCGAGCGGCACGGCCCGCGCGAGCTGCTCCCCGAAGGCGGCCAGCACGATCGACCCGCTCGCGGTCTCACCGAGGGTGAACATCGCGCCGGCGTGCGGCCCGCCGACGTGGTTGTGGTACTCACCCTGGTCCGGCAGGGCCACCACGGCCTTCTCGGGCGTGGTCTCCAGGAACTGGAGGTTCAGGGTCCGGGCCATCGGCACCGTCGCGGCGAGCATCTCGCCGATCGACATCTGGTCTGCGCTCATGTCGGGCATGTTACCCACGAGTAGCCTTCGCTGACCAGAGGGCTGCTTCAGCGGCGGTGGCCCGCGTGCCGAACGTGCGCAGCGCGCGGCGGAGCACCAGATCAGGGGGGGGGCGGTTCCGCCGAGTCCCCTGGACGGTTCAGCCGATGCCGAACGCCCCGTCGGGGGGCTCGGGCGACGGAACGGCGTCCTCGTCCCGCACCGGGCGCGCGCCCGCGATGAAGTCGTGGATTCCCTGCCCGTGCTCGACCCGTGCGGGAAAGGCGTCGGCTGCCATGAGCCGGGCCAGGGCGGCCGTGTCGACGGGGTGGTGAGCGGCGACGAGTACGGCGTTGCCGAAGCGCCGCCCGCGCAGGACGGCCGGTTCGGCGATCACCACCAGGTTCTGGAACTCCGTTGCGAAGGTGGCGAGTTGGGAACGGAGAAACGCGAAGGGCGCCGCGTCGGCGAGGTTGGCCAGGTAGACGCCCCCGTCGCGCAGCACCCGGGCGGCCTCGCGGGCGTAGGCGACGGAGGTGAGGTGTGCCGGGACGCGGGAGCCTCCGAAGACATCGGCGATGAGCACGTCCGCCGAGTCCGCGGCGGCCGCCTCCAGCCAGGTGCGGGCGTCGGCGGTGTGCAGGGTGACGGCCGAGCCGTCCGGGAGCGGCAGGTGCTCCAGGACCAGTTCCAGCAGGGCGCGGTCCGCCTCGACGACGTCCTGTCGTGAGCCGGGCCGGGTCGCGGCCAGATACCGGGGCAGGGTGAGCGCGCCCCCGCCGAGGTGCAGCACGTCCAGCGGGCTGCCCGGTCCGGCGACGGTGTCGAGGACGTGCCCGAGCCGTCGTGCGTACTCGAACTCCAGGTGTGCCGGCTCGTCCAGATCCACATACGACTGCGGCGCCCCGTCGACCGTCAGCAGCCAGGCCCGCTTCCGGTCGACGTCGGGCATCAGCTTGGCGGTGCCGTGATCGACGTCTCGGGTCACGGGTATCGGCTCGTCCACGGGTCCATTGTGCCGGGAGCGGGAGCCGCGGGCGTGCGGTCCGGGCTCGTGGGTTCAGGTGCTCCAGACCTGCGCCACCTGTCTCGCGTGCTCCTTCGCCTGTGCCAGTCCCGCCCGTGCCGAGGCCGCCCGGACCGCGGGGTCCAGCGCGTTGGGCCCGATCGCCTCCTTCGCGGCCGCCGAGGGTGTCACGACCGCGACCCGGGTGCCCTGCTCGGCGAGCCGTCTGCCCTGGTCGGCCACCGAGGCGACGGGGCCGCCGCCCGAGGCGATGGGGGCCAGGACGACGACGCGTTCGTATCCGCTCGCCAGGTGGGCGTTGGCCGGTGAGTACACCCCGCCGTCCGTCCAGCGGCGGCCCTCGATCGGCCAGGCCGGCCACACGCCCGGCACCGCGCAGCTCGCGGCGACGGCGTCCGCCAGGGGCACGCCGCTGTTCTTGTCGAACACCCGGAGCGCCCCGGTCCCCGTGTCCACGGCGGTGATCCGGAGCGGACCGTCCGGCCATCCAGGAGACACCAGCCGGCTCTCGATCGCCGCCCGGCGGGCCGCTTCGGAGGGTGTCCGCGCGCGCAGCGCCATCCGGCCGAGCTTGCGGCCGTACGCCTCGGGTGTGCGTGAGGTGAGCGTGGCCCAGACGAAGCGGGCGATCACACCGGCGCCCATGCGTGCGGGTATCTCACCTTCGGGTTCGGCCAGTTGACGCTCGTACAGCTCCTGCACTGTGCGCACCGCCAGGAGCTGGGCGGCCACCGCCGACCCTGCCGACGTACCGAACACCGCGTCGGCGTTCCCGAGATCGACGCCCGCCTCGGACAGTCCGTACACCATCCCGGCCAGCCACCCGATGCCGCCGACGCCCCCGCCGCCGAGTACCAACGCCCTGCCCGCCATGGTCTCCCCCGTCTCTCCACGACCCACGACTGCGTATGCGATCAAGTCTTGCGCACGGCACTGACAATCGGCTCCGAACGGCCGCCTGTGCGGCGCCCGCCCCTGAGGAGGCGGGCGCCGCACAGGCTCAGCCGACCGACGTCACCGTCCCCGCGCCGACCGTGCGGCCGCCCTCGCGGATCGCGAAGCCGAACCGGCCTCGCCAACACAGCGGCGCCCAGCGCCGGACAACCGGGCACACAGCGCCCGCCCCCGAAGAAGCGAGCGCCGTGCACATTTCAACCGACCGACGTCACCGTCCCCGCGCCGACCGTGCGGCCGCCCTCGCGGATCGCGAAGCCGAGTCCCGGCTCCAGCGGCACGTCACGGCCGAGTTCGACCGTCATGGTCACGGTGTCGCCGGGCCGGGCGAGGGCTGCCTGGCCGAGGTCGACGTCGCCGACCACGTCCGCGGTGCGGATGTAGAACTGCGGCCGATAGCCGCTCGACACCGGGGTCGAACGCCCGCCCTCGCGCGTCGACAGGATGTACACGCGCGCGGAGAAGCGGCGGCTCGGCGCCACGCTGCCGGGCGCCGCCACGACGTGTCCGCGCCGGACCGCGTCCCGCGGGACCCCGCGCAGCAACAGCGCCACGTTGTCGCCTGCCTGCGCCTCCTCCATGGGCTTGCCGAAGGTCTCCAGGCCGGTGACGACGCTCTCCAGCCCGGCGCCGAGCACTTCGACCCGGTCGCCCAGGCGGACGACACCGCGCTCGACCGCACCCGTCACCACCGTCCCCCGGCCGGTGATGGTGAGGACGTTCTCCACAGGCATCAGGAACGGCGCGTCCAAGTACCGCTCGGGCATGGGCACATAGGTGTCCACGGCGTCGAGCAGCGCCTCGATGGACGCCGTCCACCGCGGGTCGCCCTCCAGGGCCTTCAGCCCCGAGACCCGTACGACGGGCACGGCGTCGCCGCCGTAACCCTGCGCGGTGAGCAGTTCGCGCACCTCCAGTTCCACGAGGTCGGTGAGCTCCTCGTCGCCCGCGTCGGCCTTGTTGAGAGCGACGACGATGTGGTCGACGCCCACCTGCCGGGCAAGCAGGACGTGTTCGGCGGTCTGCGGCATGATCCCGTCGAGCGCGGAGACGACGAGGATCGCCCCGTCGAGCTGCGCGGCGCCGGTGACCATGTTCTTGACGTAGTCGGCGTGGCCCGGCATGTCCACGTGCGCGTAGTGCCGGGTGTCGGTCTCGTACTCGACGTGCGCGATGTTGATGGTGATGCCGCGGGCGGCCTCCTCCGGGGCGCGGTCGATGCGGTCGAACGGCACGAAGGTGCCGGTGCCGCGCTCGGCCAGCACCTTGGTGATGGCGGCAGTCAGGGTTGTCTTGCCGTGGTCGACGTGGCCCATGGTGCCGATGTTGAGATGCGGTTTGGTGCGCACGTACGCCGTCTTGGGCATGGCGATACCTCGAAGCCTCTTCGTAGGAGAGATGGGGACCCCAAGGACTCGCCGACCCTCCCCCTGCGGGGTCCGCCGGACGATCCGGAGAGGGTCAGCTTCGGGCGCCGTCGACTGCGGCGACGAGAGTGGGAACGGCAGCCTTCGGGGCATCCGCGACTGCGGATGCTGCGAGGTGGAAGGCGTACCGGAACATGACGCCGATCATTGCCGACGCGTTGCCCGGCGTCGAATGATTTTTCAGGTCACACGAGTTCGGGTGCCGCTCCGGTTCAGGGCCCGATGTTCTTCAGTGCCTCCCGCACCGACAGCGGCGCGAACCGGCTGCGTTCCCGGGCCAGGAAGGCCCGTACGGCCTCCGGGTCGGTCTTGGCGTACTCGCGCAGGCACCAGCCGATGGCCTTGCGGATGAAGAAGTCGGGGTGCCCGGACTGGCGCAGGCAGTAGGCGAAGAGCCGCTCGGTGTCGGTGCGTTCCTTGTAGCGCAGCTGGTGGAGCAGCGCGGTGCGTGCGATCCACAGGTCGTCGTCCGCGATCCAGGCGTCCATGTCCGCCGTGAGCCGGGGGTCGGCCGCGACCAGCGCACCCACGACATGGGCGGCGAGCGCGTCGACGGTGTCCCACCAGGGGACGGTGGCGACGAGGTGCCGGGCCACCGGCAGAAAGCCGGAGGTGCACACGCGCGCGTGGCGGCGCAGGAAGTCGACGGCGAAGTAGTGGTACTCCCGCTCGGGCAACTGCCAGCAGCGCAGGGCGATCGCCGTGCAGTCGCCCTCGTCGGGCCGCGGCAGGCCCGCGACGACGGCGCGGGACAGGGTCCGGCGCAGGGGGGTGCCGAGGCCCAGGAAGGGGGCCACGTCCTTCATGTACGCGCGCATGGACTCGGCGCGCTCCGGGTCGGCCGCGGCGGCGTAGGTGGCGGTGAGCCGCTCCAGCACGGTGTCGGCGAGTGTGCTGAACGGCACATGCGGTATGGCCTCACCTGTGACGCTCATGGGACGAACCATACGGCGATCACACACATGCGTCGGTTAGTGTCACCGGATGCTCGATGCCACCACCCGCTCTGGGGGCACCGCCACGGCCTCTCCCCGGGCCGCCGCCACGGAGCTCGCTGTCGCCGTACCACCGCCGAGCCTCGGCGCGCGCTGCACGCGCGTGCTGCTCTCGCCGTGGTCGCGGCTGACGCTGCTCGTCGTCCTGCTCGCCAGTGCCGCCGGTGCCGTGCTGCTCTTCCAGCCACAGCGGATGCTGGCGAACGGCTGGCCGCCGCAGCTCGGCGGGGCAGCGGCGGCCATGGTGTTCGCGGCGGCGTACGGCCTGTGCACCGTGGCGTTCGTGCCGCGGCCGCTGCTGAACCTCGGGGCGGGCGCACTCTTCGGCTCCCAGCTGGGGACCGGGACGGCCCTCGTGGGTACGGTGCTCGGCGCCGGGGTCGCCTTCGGGCTGGGCCGGCTGCTGGGGCAGGACGCGCTGCGCCCGCTGCTGCGGGGCCGGCTGCTGAAGGCGGCGGACGGGCAGCTCAGCCGGCACGGGTTCCGTTCGATGATGGCGGCCCGGCTGTTCCCCGGCGTGCCGTTCTGGGCTGCGAACTACTGCGCCGCCGTCTCCCGCATGGGCTGGGTGCCGTTCGTGCTCGCGACCGCGCTCGGCTCGGTGCCGAACACCGCCGCGTACGCCGTCGCCGGTGCCCGTGCCTCCGCGCCGACGTCCCCCGCCTTCCTGATCGCCATGGCCTGTATCGCCGTACCGGCGCTGGCGGCCGCGGTGGTGGCCTGGCGCAAGCGGCACCAGCTGCGCGGTCGCTGACGGCCCGCTAGACGCCTTCCAGGATCATCGCGTTGGCGAGTCCGCCCGCCTCGCACATCGTCTGCAGGGCGTAGCGTGCGCCACGCGCGCGCATGGCGTGCACGAGGGTGGTCGTCAGACGGGTGCCGCTGGCCCCGAGCGGGTGGCCGATCGCGATCGCGCCGCCGTGCACGTTGACCTTGGCGAGATCGGCGCCGGTCTCCTGCTGCCAGGCCAGGACGACGCTGGAGAACGCCTCGTTGACCTCGAACAGGTCGATGTCGTCGAGGGTCAGGCCGGCCCTGCGCAGCACCTTCTCGGTCGCCGGTATGACGCCCGTGAGCATCAGCAGCGGGTCGGAGCCGGTGACGGCGAAGCTGTGCAGCCGGGCGAGCGGGCGCAGGCCGAGGCGGGCCGCGGTCTCGCTGGAGGTGATCAGCACGGCGGAGGCGCCGTCGTTGATGGGGCTGGCGTTGCCCGCGGTGACGTTCCACTCGATCTGCGGGAAGCGCTCGGCGAAGGCCGGGTCGTGGTAGGCGGGCTTGAGGCCGGCGAGGATCTCGGTGGTGCTGCCCGGCCGTACGCACTCGTCGCGCGTGACCCCCTCCAGGGGCGCGACCTCGCTGTCGAAGAGCCCGCCGGCCCAGGATTCGGCGGCCTTGCGGTGCGAAGAGACGGCGAAGGCGTCCATCTGGTCGCGGGTGATCGACCACTTGGCGGCGATGAGTTCGGCGCTGATGCCCTGGGGGACCAGGCCCTCCGGGTAGCGCTCGGCGACGCCGGGGCCGAAGGGGTCCTTGCCGGGCGGCACGTTCGACCACATCGGCACCCGGCTCATCGACTCCACACCGCAGGCGACGACGAGGTCGTAGGCGCCCGAGATGACGCCCTGCGCGGCGAAGTGCACGGCCTGCTGGGAGGAGCCGCACTGGCGGTCCACCGTGGTCGCCGGGACGGTCTCCGGGAAGCCCGCCGACAGCACGGCGTAGCGAGTGGTGTTCATGGCCTGCTCGCCGACCTGGTCGACGGTGCCGCCGATGACGTCGTCGATCAGTGCCGGGTCGACGCCGGAGCGGTCGACGAGGGTGCGCAGGGTGTGGGCGAGGAGCTCCACGGGGTGGACGTGCGCGAGGGAGCCGCCCGGCTTGCCCTTGCCGATCGGGGTGCGTACGGCTTCGACGATGACTGCGTCACGCATGTGTCTGCCTCCACGGCGGATCGACGGGAACTACTCGTGAGTAGGAAATCCAAACTCACCATAACTCCGAAGGTTGGAAAAACAAACCCTCCCCTAGACTGGGCGTCATGGCCGCCACCAAAGACCCGCGCCCCTGCTCCATCGCCGACACCCTGGCGCTGGTGGGCGAGAAGTACTCCCTGCTCGTCGTGCGCGAGGTGTGCCTGGGCAACGGGCGCTTCGACCAGCTGGTGCGCAACATCGGCGCCCCGCGCGACGTCCTGGCCGCCCGTCTGCGGCGCCTCGTGGACGCCGGGATCCTGACGAAGCGCGCCTACAGCGAACGGCCGCAGCGCTTCGAGTACCGGCCCACCCAGGCGGGGCTCGAACTGGAGCCGGTTCTGATGACCCTCAAGGAGTGGGGCGACCGCCACCTGCGCAACGGGGTCGGCCTCCCCATGGTGGTCGAGCACATCTGCGGCAACGAACTCGTCCCGGTCGTCACCTGCCAGGCCTGCGGAGAGCCGGTGCACCACGAGGACCTCACCGCCCACCCGCAGGCAGAGGGGTGGACGGTGAAGGGGCCGTCGGCGGCCTGACCCGGAGAAACCAGGATCGGCGAGCGCCCTCGCCCCGCGTCTGGCGATGTCGCGGCAGATCCGGCCCGCCCGGGCGCGGGGCGATCTATGATCCGAGGCGCCCGATCCCTCTGCCGCGCCGCCACAGTGCGTGCCGCCCCGCCAGAAATAGGTCTCCCACTGTGAACAGTCCGGTCGGCACGACGAACAGCCCTGTCATGAACGCACCATGGCTGCTCGCCCGCTTCTCGCAAGCCGCCATAGCCGCGGCAGCCGTCGCGGACGTCTTCCGGGCACTGGCCCTCAGAGCTCATGATCTGCGCCCCACGAACGCGTCGCTGAACGAGTTCGGCTTCAGATCGATGGTGTTCGTGAACGTCATGACCGCGGCGGTCGTGCTCTTCCTGGTGTGGTTCAGCCGCTGCCGGCGAAACGCACGGGTGCTTTCTCCGGGGGCCGCCTCGCAACCCGGCGTGTGGGCCGTCGTGGCCTGGCTGATACCGGTGGTCAACCTGTGGGTTCCGCGCGGACTCGTCCTGGAGGTCCAGCGGGCGAGCAGCCCCGGCACGACGGAGAAGGGCCGCGACGAGGTCCTGGTGAACGTCTGGTGGGCGGCCTGGGCCGGGCACACCGTGATCGCCATGGCATCCCGGTTCGGGGGCGGGACCTGGCCCCTGCTGGTGGTGACGGAGGCGCTCAACCTGGCCGCGGCCGTGCTCGCGGTGTTCGTGATCCAGCGCATCACCGCACTGCAGAGCGCAGCGCTCAGCGCCGCGTCACCCACACCTGTTGCAGCGCGGTGAGGCGGAGCAGTCCCAAGGCGGCACGGCCTAGTCGGCCCGGTACACGTCCAACCACCCGCACATCCCGAACTTCCCCTGCGCCGAAGGCAGTTCAGCCCTGACGACGGCCCCCGCGAGGTGGCCGACGTCGCCCTTTTCCAGGCGGTCGAGTTGCTCCCCCGTGGCTGCGGCGGCCGCCTGTGCGCCCTGTCGCCAGCGCTCGCGCCACTCGGCGAGCCGGGGGCGTACCAGCGCCGCGGCGGCGCGATGGAAGGCGGCCAGCGCCTCGGGGCCGTCCGCGTCGCGCAGGGCCCGGTAGCCCTCCAGGGCGAGGTCCCGGCGGGTGCGGGCGAACCGCTCCTGTTCCTCCTCCGGCACATCCGCCGGAATCCTGGTCGCGGCGGCGTACGTCTCCGCGTCGCTCAGGTACCGCGGCGGCAGCGTCAGGACCGCGTCGCCCGCCTCCGGCAGGCCGCTGTTCTGCATCAGCACCGTGATGCGCAGGTCGTCCTCGTTGACCAGGCGGTGGATGGTGCCCGGGGTGAACCAGGCGACCGTGCCGGGTACGAGGGGCGTGACCTCGTACCCGGACGTCGTGAGGGTCTGCACCGCACCCCGGCCGCCGGTGACGACATACGCCTCCGAACAGCTCAGGTGCATATGGGGAGTTCCGCCGCAGACACCGTCGACGGCCGGCCAGTCGTAGACGGACAGGTGCGAGACGGCGACCGAGCCCGGCAGTCCCGCGAACTCCCCTGTGCTCACCACGGATGCGCCTCCAGGTACTTGGTGATCTCCTCCCGCTCCCACGATCCGTCGGCCACCACGATCCGGTAGCGGCGGGTGAGGGTGTCGCCGGGAGCGAGCTCCAGCTCGTCGTAGAACGCCCAGGACGGGGCGACGGCGGCGAACGGCTCGTTGCGTACGAACCAGTGGGCGGGGTGGGTGCCCCGCTCGCCCAGGTGGTCGTTCTCGGGGGCGTGCGCGAAGACGAGGGTCGCGTGCCCGTCGCTGCCGTCGTGTTCGCCCAAGAAGGCGAGCCACGGAGACTGCTCGCCCATCAGGCCGGGGCCCTCGGCGTCGGGGCCGATGATCCGGCCGTCGCGGAAGGCGCGCGGGCCGCGCCAGAACAGGCCGGTGTACCCGGCCATCTCACGTCCCGCGGTGGTCGGGCTGCCGAAGCGCAGCGGCTCGTCCCGGCGGTTGGTGACGGCGCTGGTCCAGGTCAGCGCCCAGGAGCCGGACTCCGCGTCGACGTCGTGGATCTCGACACGACGCTCCTCGTCGGCCCACAGCTCCCCGCTGTACGGGTGCCAGGTCAGCCGTTCCGCGATCACCGCGCGGTCGTCGTGCACCGCCACCTCGTCGAAGGCGACGTGCGCCATCGAGCCGACACGTTCGGGCAGTTCGAGGTAGCCCTCGCCGTGGACGTAGGAGTTGCCGCCCCAGAGGTTGGCACCCGACAGGTGCGAGGCCGTCAGCTGCAGCCCCTTGTGCCAGCGGTGGTCGTTGGGCCGGTAGTCGGTGACCACGTCGCCCGCCAGGGTGCGCAGCGGGTGGATGTACGGCTTCGGGGACTCCCAGGCCGCTTCCGGGGCGTAGACGTAGCTCAACAGCTCGACGCCGCCGGACCGTTCGGTGATCGTGATGCGGTCGCCGTGGGCGTGCACGACGCACAACCCGGTCATGCGGACACCTCCTGGGCCGCCACGGGAGCGACGGGTGCCCAGCCGGGCGCTCCGCCGTGCATCGCCGTGTGGAACGCGTCGCCGGGACCGATCTCGCCGGCCCGCACCGTGGTGTCCGTGAACGCCGCCTTGTAGATCGCGGCGATGAGCTCCAGGCTGGTGCGCCCGTCGGCGCCGCTGCTGCGCGGGCGCTCCCCCGCGCGCATGCTCGCGACCAGCTCCCGCAGCTGCTCCAGGTGCGAGCTGGGTACGTCCGCGCCGAAGTCCTGCCAGGCGGCGGCCTCCTCGCCGGACACGCCGGGGGCCGGGGTGATGCGCCAGTTCGCGTTGGAGTGACCGTAGAGGTGGGTGAGCTCGACCGTGGCGCGCTCGCAGTCGATGCGGATGCGGCTGACCTCGTCGGGGCTCAGGACGCTGTTGACGACCGTCGCCATCGCGCCGTTCTCGAAGCGGATCAGGGCGGTGGAGACGTCCTCGGTCTCCACGTCGTGCACCAAGCGCCCCGCCATCGCTCGCACCTCGCGCCACGGGCCGAGCAGGTCCAGCAGGAGGTCCATCTGGTGGATGCCGTGGCCCATGGCGGGGCCGCCGCCCTCGGTCGCCCAGCGGCCGCGCCAGGGCACCGCG
This sequence comes from Streptomyces sp. NPDC001351, assembly GCF_042896045.1. Classification (NCBI taxonomy): domain Bacteria; kingdom Bacillati; phylum Actinomycetota; class Actinomycetes; order Kitasatosporales; family Streptomycetaceae; genus Streptomyces; species Streptomyces sp. NPDC001351. Next base: position 56,499 of record NZ_JBIAWS010000022.1, read on the forward strand.
TAGTAGGCGGTGTCGCGGTACCACGTGGTCTGGCAGTGTGCGACGAGCGGCCGGCCCATGGCCTGCGCGGCGAGCAGCCGCCGTACGTGCCGGGAACCCGAGCCGAAGCGGTGCTGGAAGACGATCGAGGCATACGGGCCGCCGTCCTTGCCCTCCTCGGCCTCCACCGCGTCGTAGTCGGCGAGCGTCGGCACCGGCGGCTTCTCGCACCACACCCACGCTCCGGCGCGCAGGGCGGCGATGGTCTGCTCGCGGTGCAGCGTCGGCGGGGTGCAGATGCTCACCAGGTCGGGGCGCTGCTCGCGCAGCATCTGCTCCAGGTCGGTGTAGGCGTGCGGGATCCCGGTCGCCCGGCAGAACTCCTCGACCGCGGTGGCATCGATGTCGACGGCGGCGACGACCTCCGTCTCGCCCTCCTCGGCGAGCCTGGCCAGGGCGGGCAGGTGCGAGCCCCGCCCGATGGCGCCGGTGCCGATGACGGCGGCCCGGATGCGCCGGCCGGCGAGCGGGGCGACGGGGGCCTGGGACGTCCCGGGATGGGTCTCGGACGTGGACATGGACCTGATCAGCACTCCTCCGGGAAACGACAAGCTACGAGGAGGAGCAGCGTCAGCAAGCGCTTTCTCCTCCCAGAAACGTAAGCTCCGCCCCCGCACCCGGTCAACCACCCGGAAGCCAACGCCGCCCGCTGCCCCCGAAACCCCCTGTGCGGGGCCTGACGGCGCCGGAGGTTAGGCTGCCCTGCACACCCGTGATCACGACGCCCGCCGGCGTGACGCCCCGTCGCGCCTGCCACGATCAGCACTTGGACGCCGTATCTCCATGTCTTGGTTTGAATCCCTCGTCCTCGGACTAGTCCAGGGGCTGACCGAGTTCCTGCCCGTCTCCTCCAGCGCGCATCTGCGGCTGACCGCCGCCTTCTCCGGCTGGAAGGACCCCGGTGCGGCCTTCACGGCGATCACGCAGATCGGCACGGAGTCCGCCGTGCTGATCTACTTCCGCAGGGACATCGGGCGGATCGTCTCGGCCTGGTCGCGCTCGCTGGTGAACAAGGAGATGCGCCGCGACCACGACGCGCAGACGGGCTGGCTGGTGATCGTCGGCTCGATCCCGATCGGCGTGCTCGGGCTGCTGTTCAAGGACCAGATCGAGGGGCCGTTCCGCGATCTGCGGATCACCGCGACGATGCTGATCGTCGTCGGTGTGGTGATCGGCATCGCCGACCGGCTCGCGGCGCGCGACGAGACGGGCGGCCGCCACCGGGCGCCCAAGCAGCGCAAGACGCTTGAGAACCTGGGCGTCAAGGACGGCCTCGTCTACGGCCTGTGCCAGTCGGCAGCACTCATCCCGGGCGTCTCCCGCTCCGGAGCCACCATCAGCGGCGGCCTGTTCATGGGCTACAAACGCGAGGCCGCGGCCCGCTACTCCTTCCTCCTCGCCATTCCCGCGGTGCTGGCCTCCGGCCTGTTCGAGACCAAGGACGCGCTGGAGAGCGGCCATGTCTCCTGGGGCCCGACGCTGTTCGCGACGGTGATCGCCTTCGCGTCCGGGTACGCCGTCATCGCCTGGTTCATGAAGTTCATCTCGACCAGGAGCTTCATGCCCTTCGTCTGGTACCGCATCGCGCTGGGCATCGTCATCATCGCCCTGGTCGGCGCGGGCGCCCTGAGCCCGCACGCGGCGGAGTCGGCGGGCTGACCAGGGCCCGGCCCTCCGGCGGGAGCGCGGACCTCAACGCTCCGCCGCGCTACGGAAGTTGCAGCTCCGGGCGGCGCCGCGAAAATCCGTGACCAATGACATACGGCATGGGTAGCCGTCCGGTAGCGCAGTGTCAGTGCTTGCCCCTAGGCTTGTGCGCATGTCCCCCCATTCCTCAATCCCTGGTTCCGTGCGTTCCGCCGCCGAGGTCAACGAGCAGATCCGTGCGCTGTGGATGCGCGCGGGCGGCTCCCTGTCGGCCCAGGAGCGCGCGGAGTACGAGCTGTTGGTGGTCGAGTGGGCGGCGGCGATCCAGAGCGACGTCATCGAGGCGGCCTGAAGAGGGCGCCCTCCGCCGGGCCTCACACGGCCGGGGCGGCGTGCTGCCTGACGAGTTCGTACGAACGCAGGCGCTCGGCCGGCGCGTAGACCGGTGTGACCAGCATGAGTTCGTCCGCGCGGGTCACCTCCACCAGGTCCGCCAACTGCTTCGCGACGATGTCCGGTGAGCCGTGGGCCTGTTGGTCGCGGAAGCTCGTCAGTGCCCGCTCCTCCTCCGCGGTGAACGAGTGGGCGGCCGCCTCTTCGGGAGTGGGGAAGGGGATGTCGCTTCGGCCCTTGAGCAGGCCGGCCTTGACGACGTCCATCGGGCCCGCCAGCCGGGCCGCCTCCTGCTGCGTCTCGGCGCACACCGTCTCCACACAGACCAGCACCCGGGGGCGCTCGCACCAGCGGGACGGGGAGAAACGCTCCCGGTAGTGACCGAGTGCGGCGAGGGTGTTGTCCGGGCGAATGTGGTGGGCGAAGGCGATCGGCAGTCCGAGTTCCGCGGCGAGCGCCGCACCGGCCGTGCTCGACGCAAGCAGCCACGGCTCCGGAAGCGGCCCGAGCGCGACCTCGTCCACCAGGAAACGCAGGGTCGCCGCCACGTCGTCCCGGTACTCGTCGTCCGTCGCCGGCCCGGCCCCGCGCCGCAGGGCCCGCGCCGTCGGCTCGTCGAAGGTGCCCGGGCCGCGGCCGATACCCAGGTCGATCCGGCCGGAGTGCAGCGCGGCCAGTGTGCCGAACTGCTCCGCCAGCATGAGCGGGGCGTGGTTCGGGGCCAGCACGCCCCCGGACCCCAGGCGTATGGACGACGTCAGCGCGGCCGCGTGCGCGGTCAGCACGACGGGCGGGAACGCTCCGATGGCCGGGGAGTGGTGGTGCTCGGCGTACCAGAGCCGCAGGTAGCCGAGGTCTTCGACGCGCCGGGCGAACTCGGCGGTGTCCCGTAACGTGTCCGCGGCCCGGGCGCCGGACTGGACCATGGCCACTTCGAGCGCGCCGATCGGAATGGTGATCATTCGGTCAGTATAGGAATGAGCGGTCGGCATGCGGACGCGCCGGACGTCGAACGGCGGGCGCCGGCAAGGAAGTTGGACGGCGCTGACAACGAAGTTGTGTCGTCGCCGCACACCCCCTTGGCCCGGCACGTCCCATGCCCAACACTGAGCCGATGACGCAGCGCGTGGAGCTCGCGACCGTGATGGACCGGCTGGCCGTCGACGAAGTCGTCACCGACTACGCGGCGGCCGTGGACGACGGTGACTGGCAGGCGTACCGGGGGTTGTTCACGCCCGACGGGCGCGCGGACTACCGCTCGGCCGGCGGCATCGAGGGGGGTGCCGGACAGGTCGCCGCGTGGCTTGCCGAGAGCATGCTGCTGTTTCCGATGCGGCAGCATCTGATCGTCAACCGGCGGGTGCGGTTCGGAATGCTGGAGCAGGACATCGGCGACACCGCGCGCGTGCGCGCCGACTACGTCAATCCGATGCGGTTCGCGGCGGACGGAGGAGGGGCCGCCGCTCCCGACTTCGTGTGCGGCGGCCGGTACGCCTTCGGATTGCTGCGGACGTACGAGGGCTGGCGGCTGCGCGAGGTCGTCGTGGAGGAGAAGTGGCGGCGCCTTCCCGAGCCGCGTGTGGCGCCGGCGGCCGAGTGATCCGGGGCCCTCTGTCCACGATCACCGAAAGGACGCACACTGGAGCCACCGCCGGGTAGGGAGGTGCCGTATGAAGACCTTTGGTCCATGGCTCGCCTCCCCGTGGCGGCGCTCGGCGATCGCCGCTCTGGCGGGCGCCCTGCCCGTGTTCGCGTTCCCCGCCCCGTCGCTGTGGTGGTTCGCCTGCGTCGCCCTCGTCCCCTGGATCCTGCTGGTCCGCTCCGCGCCCACCGGGAAACGGGCGGCCTACGACGGCTGGTGCGGCGGGTTCGGCTACATGGTGGCCGTGCACCACTGGCTGCTGCCGAGCCTGAACGTGTTCATCTTCCTCATCGCCGCCCTGCTGGGGGCGCTGTGGGCGCCGTGGGGCTGGCTGGTGCGGCGCCTCCTGGGCGCGGGGTCCGGGCCGGGACGCGGCCTGGCCGCGCTCTTCGTGCTGCCGTCGGCCTGGCTCATGGTCGAGCTCGTTCGTTCCTGGCAGGGGCTGGGCGGCCCCTGGGGCATGCTCGGCTCCAGTCAGTGGCAGGTGGAACCCGCGCTGCGGCTCGCCTCGGTCGGCGGGGTGTGGCTGCTCAGCTTCCTGCTGGTGGCCGTCAATGTCGCCGTCGCCGGGCTGGTGTCGTGGGCCAGTGGTGGGTCACATGGCACCGCGGTCTGGGTTCCGGCCGTGGCGGGCCTGGTCGCGACGGTCGCCGCGACCTCGGCGGCCTGGGTGTGGTCACCGCGTCCTCACGTCGACGGCCGCGTGCGGATCGCCGTCGTGCAGCCGGGCGTCATCGACGGACCCGACAAGCGCTTCGACCGCGAGGAACAGCTCACCCGACAGCTCGCCGGGCAGCACCCGGACCTGATCGTGTGGGGGGAGAGCAGCGTCGGATTCGACCTCGGCCAACGCCCCGACCTGGCGAAACGCATCGCGGCCCTGTCCCGCGAGACGGGGTCCGACCTCCTGGTCAACGTGGATGCGCGCCGCTCCGACAAACCCGGCATCTACAAGAGCTCGGTGCTCGTCGGCCCGGACGGGCTGACCGGCGACCGCTACGACAAGATGCGGCTCGTGCCCTTCGGCGAGTACATCCCCTTCCGTTCGGTGCTGGGCTGGGCGACCTCCGTCGGCAAGGCGGCCGGCGAGGACCGCAGGCGCGGTTCGGAGCAGGTCCTGATGAACGTCGGGCACGGGCTGCGCGTCGGCCCGATGGTCTGCTTCGAGTCGGCGTTCCCCGACATGAGCCGCCATCTCGCGCAGGACGGCGCCGAGGTGCTGATAGCGCAGTCGGCGACATCGACGTTCCAGCAGAGCTGGGCGCCCGAGCAGCACACCTCCCTGGCCGCGCTGCGTGCCGCGGAGACCGGGCGGCCGATGGTGCACGCGACGCTGACGGGCGTGTCGGCCGTGTACGGGGCGAGCGGGCAGCGGCTGGGGTCCTGGATGGGGACGAGCTCCAGCGCGGCGGCGACCTATGACATTCCCCTGGCCCACGGCACCACCCCGTACGTCCGCTACGGCGACTGGCCGGTGCACGCCGCCCTGCTGATCCTCGCCGCCTGGTGCGCGTCCGAAGGCGTACGGGCGGTCCGGCTCAGGCGGCCCGGTCCTCAACCGCACGTACCACCCGCTCGCACAGTTCGTGAGTCGCCAGTGCGTCCCGGGCGCTGAGCACCTTCCCCGCCCGTACGGCGTCGAGGAAGGCCAGCACCGCCTGTTCGATGCCGCGCTGCCGGGCCACCGGCACCCAGTCGCCGCGCCGCCGCACGGTCGGCTGGCCCTTGTGGTCGATCACCTCGGCGAGGTTGAGGACCTGCCGCTTGGTGTCCTGTCCGGACACCTCGAGGATCTCCTCCGCCGAACCGCTGAGCCGGTTCATCACCCCCAGCGCGGTGAACCCGTCCCCGGCCAGCTGCAGCACCACATGGTGCAGCAGACCGCCCTGCACGCGCGCGCGTACCGTCACGTCGTCGACCGGACCCGGCACCAGGAAGCGCAGCGTGTCCACGACGTGGATGAAGTCGTCGAGGATCATCGGACGCGGCTCCTCCGGCAGACCGATGCGGTTCTTCTGCATGAGGATCAGCTCGCGCGGGTGCTCGGCGCACTGCGTGTACCCGGGTGCGAAACGCCGGTTGAAGCCGACCGCAAGGGAGACGTCGTGCTCCTCGGCGAGCGCCACCAGCCGTTCGGACTCGGCGAGTTCGTAGGCGAGGGGCTTGTCGACGTAGGTCGGCACGCCCGCGTCCAGCAGCCGGGCCGCGATCTCCGGGTGCGTGATGGTGGGCGCGTGCACGAAGGCGGCGTCGAGGTCCTGGGTGAGCAACGCGTCCAGGGTGGCGTGCCGGTGGTCCACCGGGAGGTGGAGGCTGTCGCCGACCCGGTCGAGCGTCGCGGGCGTACGCGTCTGCAGGTGCAGTTCGATCCCGGGGAGGCGGGAGAGCACCGGAAGGTAGGCCTTCTGCGCGATGTCACCGAGTCCGATGCAGCCGACCTTCACGGGGTGGTCTCCTCTAGCGGTTGCCTGCCGGGGTGTTGCCGGAAGCATACGGCTGCTGCGGGGGCCGCCAGCCTGCGACGGAGTCGAAGCCGCGCAGGAGGAGCGCGGGTACCGCCTTGGACAGTGCGGCGATCGCGGTGTTGCGCACGGCTGTCGCGGTGCGGCCGCTCATCAGGTTGAGGCGGGCGGCTTTGACGGACTGGCGTGCGACGGCGGTCGTCCGCGGCAGTCGTTCGGCCGTGTAGGCAGCGAGGTCGTCGTGGCGGTGAGCGAGCACGATCGCGTCCTCGATGGCCTGGTTGCCGCCCTGTCCGAGCATGGGCGGCATGGCGTGCGCGGCGTCGCCGACCAGGGCGACCCGGCCGCGGTGGAGCGCGGGCAGCGGCTCGGCGAGGTGGTGGACGTCGTGGCGCAGGACGCCCTCGGGGCGGGCGGCCGCGAGGACGGCGGGGACCGGCTCGTGCCAGTCGCCGAAGCGGCGCAGCAGTTCGGCCCTCTCGTCGTCCGGTGCCCGTCCGCCGGCCGGGACTGCGGCGGCGGCATAGGCGTAGACCCGGCCGTCCTTGAGGGGTTGCGTGCCCCAGAGGCTGCCTCTCCCCCAGGTCTCGTGCGGGGCGAACCCGACGCCGGGCAGCGGGATGACGATCCGCCACGTGGTGAAGCCGGAGTAGACGGGCCCGGGGTGCTCCGGGAACAGCTCACGGCGTACGGCGGAGTGGATGCCGTCCGCCGCCACGACGAGGTCGGCCTCCCACTCGCCGTCGGGCGTGCGCACACGGGCCGGCCGGTCGGCGTCGCCGGGGTCGACGAGGGTCGCGTCGGCGGCGGTGCGGACCGCGCCCTGCGGGAGCCCGGCGGCAAGACTGGCGACAAGGGTGGCCCGGTGGAGCAGGACGAGCGGGCCGCCGAAGCGCTCGGCGGACGCCTCGGCACTGGAGCGGGAGAGCCAGCGTCCGCCCGGGGTGCGCAGTCCCCCGTCGCCCTGCCAGGCGGCGAGGTCGCGGATCTCGTCGCCGAGCCCGATGACGTCCAGGGCGCGCAGGGCGTTGGGGGCGATCGAGATGGCGGCGCCGACCGGTTCCAGGGAGGCGGCCCGCTCCAGCACGGTCACTTGGTGTCCGCGTCGGTGCAGGGCCACGGCGGCGGTGAGGCCGCCTATGCCGCCGCCGATCACGAGGACCCGTCCGATGGTGTGTGACATGGCACTGACCCCCAGCTGGCCGATTCGCCCGGCTCACCGCACCAGGTTCACTACATCTGTAGTCTCACATCTCCCCAACCGTACTACACGCGCACTACATCCGTAGTGCAGCCGATAGATTGAGCTCCATGCCGACCTCCACCCCCGCTGCCGCAACCGCCTCGGGCGCCCGTGGCGACCTCGTCGCCGACGCCGCCCTCGCCCTCCTCGCGGAGCGTGGGATGCGCGGGCTCACGCACCGGTCGGTGGACGAGGCGGCCGGGCTCCCGCAGGGCTCCACGTCGAATCTCGCGCGGACCCGGCAGGCGCTTCTGGAGCTGGCGGTGCGAAGGCTGGCCGAGCGCGAGGCGCGGGTACTGGCGCCGCACGAGATGCCGGACCCCGCGGCCGGGTCCGCCTCGGTCGTCGACGCGCTCGCGCTGGCGACGCACCGCGCCCTGACCCGCAACCGCGAACTGACCCTCGCTCGCTACGAACTGGCCCTGGAGGCGACCCGCCGCCCCGAGCTGCGCACGTACTTCGACGCGGCCGGCGCCCTCTTCCGCGAGCAGCTCAGCGGCATGGTCACCGCGATGGGCTCGACCGACCCGGCACGGCACTCGCTGTCACTGGTGGCCTGGGCGGACGGGCTGATGTTCTCCTGCGTGGCGGGGTCGTTCAGCGCGGAGGTGCCGAGCCTGAAGGAGGTGCGGGCGGGGCTGCAGGAGCTGCTGGACGGGATGCTGGGCGGGAAGCCGGGCGCGAAGTCGGGCGGCTGAAAATTCCTGGCCGGGCGGGTTCCGCTGGGAAAGGATGCAGTCATGACGACCGAGCGCCGTGAACCCGCGACCACCGCCGATGAACGCACCATGCTGGACGGCTGGCTGGACTATCACCGCCAGACCCTGGCCTGGAAGTGCGAGGGACTGACCGACGAACAGCTCAGGACCGCCTCCGTGGAGCCGTCCGCCCTGTCCCTGATGGGGCTGGTGCGGCACATGGCCGAGGTGGAGCGGTCCTGGTACCGCCGGGTCCTCGCGGACGAGGACGCGGGCCCGATCTACTACAGCGACGAGGACCCGGACGGCGAGTTCCATCTCACCGAGGCCGACACCTGGGCGGAGGCGTACGCCACCTGGCAGGCCGAGATCGAGGCCGCACGGCGCAACGCGGCCCGCTTCGCCCTGGACGACACCTCCAAGGGCAGGCACCGGCGCACCGGCGAGAGCTTCAACCTGCGCTGGATCCACACCCACATGATCGAGGAGTACGCCCGCCACAACGGCCACGCCGACCTGCTCCGCGAACGCCTCGACGGTGCCACGGGCGACTGACGTCACCCGGAGCGCCTCCCCGGCCCCCGTACGGGGCGGGAGATCACCCGCGCGGGGCATCCTTCGCTCATACACTGCCCCCGCGGCCGCCCGACCCGACATCGTTGCGCGGGTGCATCGAACGACGACCACCGCAACGCTCCTGGTCACCGTGGCCGTCTCGGCCCTCGCCGGCTGTGTGACGATCGAGCGCCCGCCCGCGTCCGGCCCGCCGCCGGCACCGTCCCCGCCGTCTGCGCCGTACCCGGACGACCAGGGGTCTACGCAGATCGTGCAGGCGCCGGTCCGTGAGGCGCTGGAGGGGACCGCCCCGTCCGGGCGGCCGGAGCGCAAGCCACCCGGGCGGCAGGGACCGCCGGCCGCACAGCCGGCGGCGCCTCACCCGCACCCACGGCCCCGTCCCCGGCCGGCGCACCCGGAGCCCGGGCACCATGGGAGGCCGCGCGTCGAACTCCCCGACATGCCCGAGCCGGCCCCGAAGCACACGGACGTGTGCGCCCTCGGCCGGACGTACGGGGGCTGGCGGGCCGACAGCCCGGAGGCGGTCATCTGCAAGCAGGCCTACGGAAGCTGAGGCGGCGGCCGACTGCCGTTACGGCCGCTGCCGTGGCGGCCCCCACCGGCCGCCGCCGTCCGGGCCCCTCTCCCCCAGCCGCAGTTCCAGCCGCCCGATCGCCGCCCGCACCCCTTCCCCGTAGCGGTCGTCCGCCAGCGCCTCGGCCGCGCTGCGGGCATGGCGCAGATGGGTGCGGGCGGCGCCGCCGCGGTCGAGCTTCACATAGTCGGCCGCCAGGTTCAGATGCAGCGAGGGGTAGAGCGCGCGCACCGCCAGGGTTCCCTCGTGTTCGGCGAGGCGGTCGTCCGTGAGTTCCTCGGCCGCGGTCAAGGCTCGCAGGTCCCATGCCAGTTCGTCCGCGGGATCGTCCTGGGTGTCGGCCATGTAGTGGGCCAGCGTGCAGCGGTGCAGCGCGTCGCCGTGCTCGCCGATCTCCGCCCACAGCTGGAGGAAGCGGTGCCGGGCCTCCTCACGGTCGCCCGCGTGATGCAGCATGACGACCTGCCCGATCCGCGTCATCACGGCGTCCGGCGCCGCCTGCTCCTGCCCGTTGGCCACCGTGTCCTCCGCACACACTCGTCGGCTGGTCGGCTGTCCCGTCCGACGCTAACCGCCTCCGGCGTCAATCCCGGTCAGGCGGCACCGGGCCGATTCGGCGCGGAACCGGCCCGGCGGGGTCATCAGCCCAGGTTCGGGATGGTCCAGTCGATCGGCTGGTGACCCTGGAGGGCCACGGCCTCGTTGATCTGCGTGAACGGACGCGAGCCGAAGAACTTCTTCGCCGACAGCGGGGAGGGGTGGGCGCCCTTGACCACCACGTGCCGGGTCTCGTCGATCAGCGGGAGCTTCTTCTGCGCGTAGTTGCCCCACAGCACGAAGACCGCCGGGTCGGGCCGGTCGGCCACCGCGCGGATCACGGCGTCGGTGAACCTCTCCCAGCCGCGGCCCTTGTGCGAGTTGGCCTCGCCGCCGCGCACCGTGAGCACCGCGTTGAGCAGCAGCACGCCCTGCTGGGCCCACGGCATCAGATAGCCGTTGTCCGGCACCGGCAGACCGAGCTCCTCTTTCATCTCCTTGTAGATGTTGCGCAGTGACGGCGGGGTCCTGACGCCCGGACGGACCGAGAAGCACAGGCCGTGGCCCTGTCCCTCGCCGTGGTACGGGTCCTGGCCGAGGATCAGGACCTTCACCTGGTCGTACGGTGTGGCGTCCAGCGCGGCGAAGACCTCCTCGCGCGGCGGGTACACGGGACCCTTCGCCCGCTCCTCCTCGACGAACTCCGTGAGCTCCTTGAAATAGGGCTGCTGCAGTTCGTCGCCCAGGACCCCGCGCCAGGACTCGGGCAGCATGGCGATGTCGGTCACGTCAACTTCCTTACGATGTGCGGTAAACCGGGTGCGGTCGCTTCCAGGATCAGAACCTACAGGCGACCACTGACAATGGCCCCGCGCTCCCCGAAGTGCACCGTCTACCAGCTGGTCTTGCGGGACAGCTCCCCCATCAGCATGATCGTCGACGGGTCCAGCGCCTGCTCCGCGCCGGAGATGTCCTCGCTCGCGGCCACGTACTGCTTGCCCTGCCACAGCGGCAGCAGCCGTGCGTCGTTCACCAGGATCTGCTGGGCCTGCTCGAAGTCGGAGACCACATTGGCGCGGTCGCTCTCGCCGCGGGAGCGGGGCAGCAGCTTCCCGGTGATCTCGGGCGCCGGATAGGGCGTGCCGAGCGCGTTCTGGTTGCCGACGAACGGCGCGATGAAGTTGTCCGGGTCCGGGAAGTCGGGGAACCAGCCGCGCCCGAACACCGGGTACTCGCCGTTCTGGTAGCCCTTCACGTACGTCTTCCAGGGGCGGCTCTTCAGGGTGATCGTGAACAGGCCGGAGTCCTCCAGCTGCTGCTTGATCTCCGCGAACTCCAGCTTGGTGGAGGAGCCGTAGCGGTCGGTGGTGTACCAGAGGGTGAGCGGGACGCGCTGGGTGATGCCGGCGTCGGCGAGGATCTTGCGGGCCTTGGAGGTGCTGGGGTTGCCGAAGTCGTCGAAGAAGTCGGTGGTGTGCCCGGTCAGGCCCTTGGGGACCATGGAGTAGAGCGGCTCGACGGTGTCCTTGTAGACCTTGTGTGCGATCGCGCCGCGGTCGATGAGCTGGGCGATCGCCTTGCGGACCGGGGCCTTCGCCGCCCAGGGGTCCTTCGGGTTGAACACCAGGTAGTTGATCTCGATGCCGGCGCCCTCGATGAGCTGGAGGCTCCCGCTCGCGTCATGGCGCTGGAGGTCGACGATGTCGTTCGCGTTGAGGCCGCGGAAGGCGACGTCGACCTGCTTGTCCTTCAGCGCGGTGACCATGGCGGACGAGTCCTGGAAGTAGCGGATGGTCACCGCGTCGTTCTTCCGCTCGGCGTAGCCCTTGTAGGTGTCGTTCTTGACGAGCTCGGCCTTCTTGCCGTCCTCGTACGACTGGAGTGTGTACGGCCCGGAGCCGTCGATGCTGTCGCCCTTGCGCAGGGATCTCTCGGGGTACTCCGCGGGGTCGACGATCGACATGGCGGGGGTGGCGAGCACGAACGGGAAGGTGGCGTCGGGCTTGTTGAGGTGGAAGACGATCTCCCGGTCGCCCAGTGCCTGCACCCGGGCGAGGCTGCCCAGCAGGCCGGCGGGCCCGCCGTTGACGTTGATCTTCAGGATGCGGTCGATGGAGTACTTGACGGCCTTGGCGTCGAGCGGGTGCCCGTTGGAGAACTTCAGGCCCGTGCGCAGCTCGCATGTGTACGTCGTGTTCGAGCTGTCGGAGAAGCGGCAGCTGTCCGCCGCGTCCGGCTGCGGGGTGGTCGCTCCCGTGGGGTAGCTGAGCAGCGTCTGGTAAATGTTGCGGAACAGTTCCCAGGACTGGTCCCAGGAGGCGGCGGGATCCAGTGTGCTGGGCGCGCTGGTCGTGCCGACGACGATGGGGCCCTTGCCGTCGGAGGAGCCCGCCGAGAGGACTCCACATCCGGCCACCAGCGACGATATGGACGCAATGGCCGCCGCCTGCCGCAGGCCTCGGTTCCGGTTGAACACGCGCTCGCTCCTCGATCTGCCGTACCAAGGGTCGGCAGACCATACCGCAGTGTCACGAGGGTTGAACCCGGTCGGTACAGGGGCCTTGATCAGCTTCTTTCTGACGACGTTGTCATTCCGCCGTCCCCCTCCTGAACGACGACAAGGGCGCCGTTTCCGTCAAGGAAACGGCGCCCTTGTGCACCCGATCGTTACGATTGCAACCGCTTGCGTCAGGCGACGCCGGCGTTGAGGAAGATGCCGCCGTCGACCACGAGCGTCTGGCCGGTGACCCAGGCGGACTGCTCGGAGGTGAGGAACGCGGCGGCGCCGCCGATGTCGGAGGGCACGCCGAGCCGGGCCAGCGGGTAGGCGGCGGCCGCCTCCGCCTCCCGGCCCTCGTACAGGGCCTTGGCGAACTGGGTCTTCACGACGGCCGGGGCGATCGCGTTGACCCGCACCTTGGGCGCGAACTCGTGCGCCAGCTGCTGGGTCAGGTTGATCAGCGCGGCCTTGCTGACGCCGTACGCGGCGATGAAGGGCGAGGGCGCGAGGCCGGCGACGGAGGCGATGTTGACGATGCTGCCGCCGTTGTCCTTCTGCCAGGCGTGCCAGGTCTTCTGCGCGAAGCCGAGCGCGGAGATCACGTTGGTCTCGAAGACCTTGCGGGCCACGTCCAGGTCGAGGTCGGCGATCGGGCCGAACACCGGGTTGGTCCCGGCGTTGTTGACCAGGTGGTCGACGCGGCCGAAGGCCTCCATGGTGCGCTCGACGGCCTCGGCCTGGTGCTCCAGGTCGTGCGCCTTGCCGGCGATGCCGATGACGCGCTCGGCGCCGAGCCTGTCGACGGCCTCCTTGAGGGCGTCCTCGTTGCGGCCGGTGATGGCGACGCGGTCACCGCGGGCGACGAGCGCCTCGGCGACGCCGTAGCCGATGCCGCGGCTGGCGCCGGTGACGAGGGCGACCTTGCCGGAGAGGGCGGGCAGTTCAGTCATGGTCCGTGTTCTCCTAGTCGAGCGGTCCGCCGGCGACGTACAGCACCTGGCCGGAGACGAACCCGGCCGCCTCGCCCGTGAAGAAGGCGATGGCGTTGGCGATGTCGTCCGGCTCGCCGACCCGCGCCACCGGGATCTGGGTGGCGGCAGCGGCCTTGAAGTCCTCGAAGCCCATGCCCACGCGCGCGGCGGTGGCGGCGGTCATGTCGGTGGCGATGAAGCCGGGGGCGACGGCGTTGGCGGTGATGCCGAACTTGCCGAGCTCCTTGGCGAGGGTCTTGGTGAAGCCCTGCAGACCGGCCTTGGCCGCGGAGTAGTTCACCTGGCCGCGGTTGCCGAGCGCCGAGGACGAGGACAGGTTGACGATCCGGCCGAAGCCCGCGTCGACCATGTGCTTCTGGACGGCCTTCGACATCAGGAAGGCACCGCGCAGATGGACGTTCATGACGGTGTCCCAGTCCGAGACGCTCATCTTGAACAGCAGGTTGTCGCGCAGCACGCCCGCGTTGTTGACCAGGATCGTCGGCGCGCCCAGCTCCTCGACGACCCGCGCGATCGCGGCCTCGACCTGGGCCTCGTCGGAGACGTCCGCGCCGACCGCGAGGGCCTTGCCGCCCGCCGCGGTGATCTTCTCCACGGTGTCCTTGCAGGCGGCCTCGTCGAGGTCGATCACGGCGACCGCGCGGCCCTCGGCGGCCAGTCGTACGGCGGTGGCGGCGCCGATGCCGCGCGCTCCGCCGGTGACCACAGCGACCCGCTGCTCAGTGGTGGACATTGCTGCTTCTCCTCGCCCTCGAGAAAGTACGCCCGCTTGAAAGTACGTCCGTCGTCAGTACGCCCGCTCGGTGAGCGACCGCTTAGTACCTTCGGCAGACGTGACGCTAGAAGGCCTGGCACTCGGTGTCAACGGCACGCGGCGCGGGTGTGATCCATTACCTCACCAGCAGCTCGAGCAGGCGCTCCGTCTCGGCCGCCGGATCGGCGGTGAGCCCAGTGTGCACCGGCCCGGGCTGAAGGACCGTGGAACGCGGCGCAATCAGCCATCTGAAGCGCCGTCCGGCGTCGTCGCCCGCGGCCTGCCCGGCCGCGTCCCCACCGCCGCACACGCGCTCGACGGCACCGAGGGCGGCCCGGATGCCGGCCACGTCCGCCGCCGGGTCGAGAGCCAGCAGCCGCGCCTCGTCGAGGTGGGTGCGGGCGCCGACGTAGGCCTTGGCACGGCAGTAGACGAGCACGCCTGCGTTGATGCACTCGCCGCGCTCCACCCGCGGTACGACGCGCAGCAGGGCGTACTCGAAAACGTCCCGGTCGCCGCCCTGGCCGCCGCGGATGATGTGCCGCTCGACCACCGAGCCGGCCATGTGGATGTGGCGCTCGCTCACTTGCCCTCCTCGATTCCGGTGACGCGCTCGTGGACGACGGCGGCCCGGGCCAGCAGCGGCCGCGCATAGGCCCGCCGGAGGTCGTCCGGGCTGTCGAAGCCGGGTTCACCGGTCAGCCAGGCGTCCGGGATCTCGGCGGTGACCTCGGTGAGGAGCTCCTCGGTGACGCGGGGCGCCAACTCAACGGCGGCGCCCGCGAGATCGGGGGCGAAGCGGGCGAGGGCGTGGTCCGAGGCGTCGTAGGAACGGCCCGCCGAAGCCTCTGCGCCGGGCCAGTTGTGGTGCCAGATCATGGTGGCGCCGTGGTCGATGAGCCACAGATCGCCGTGCCACATCAGCAGGTTGGGGTTGCGCCAGGAGCGGTCGACGTTGTTCACCAGGGCGTCGAACCAGACGATCCGGCCGGCCTCCTCGGGGCTCACCGTGAAGGCGAGCGGGTCGAAGCCGAGGGCGCCGGAGAGGAAGTCCATCCCGAGGTTGGTGCCGCCGCTGGACCGCAGCAGATCCTGCACCTGCTGCTCCGGCTCGCCGAGCCCCAGCACCGGGTCCAGGTCGACCGTCACGAGCCGGGGCACCCGCAGGCCGAGCCGGCGGGCGAGTTCGCCGCAGACGACCTCGGCGACCAGTGTCTTGCGGCCCTGTCCCGCGCCGGTGAACTTCAGGACGTAGGCCCCGAAGTCGTCGGCCTCGACGAGCGCGGGCAGCGATCCGCCCTCCCGCAGGGGCGTGATGTAGCGGGTCGCAATCACTTCCTTGAGCATCGCCCCAGGTTACTGGCCGACAGCGAAACGACAGCTCTGGCTTACCTCCCCCTGATCCCGAACCCGTCAAGCTCTCGACATCGTCTGAACAACCGTTGCCCGGCGACCGTACCCCTGGACAGATCTTCGAAGCCTGCATGGAAGGGAACGTCAGCATGACCAGCGAACCGCTCCAGCCCGTTCCGGCACCCGGCCGCCGTACTGTCGTGGCGGCGGTGGGCGCGACGGGGCTCGCCGTCGCGCTGACCGCGTGCGGATCGGACAACGGGTCCTCCGACTCCTCGTCCTCGAACACCCAGGCAGGCGCCAACGCGAGCGGCGGCTCCAGCGCCTCGTCCGGCTCCGGCGGCGGCACCGCGCTGGCCAAGACGGCCGACATCCCGGCGGGCGGCGGCAAGATCTTCAAGGACCAGGGCGTGGTGGTCACCCAGCCGACGGCGGGCACCTACAAGGCGTTCTCGTCGAAGTGCACGCACCAGGGCTGCGCGGTGTCCGAGATATCCAATGGCGTGATCATCTGCCCGTGCCACAAGAGCGAGTTCTCCGTGACCGACGGCAGCGTGAAGAAGGGCCCCGCGACCCAGCCCCTGCCCGCCGAGAAGATCACCGTGAGCGGGGACTCGATCACGCTGGCGTGACGCGGGTACGCCGGGGCCGCTTGAGGCAGCCCAGCACCTCGTCGGTGGTCGCGATCGTGGCGACCAGTGCGAGGGTGTGGCGGATCATCGCGGGGGTGTAGTCGGAGGGCACTCCCGCGATGGCGTCGGACGGTACGAGGGCGGTGTAGCCGCGGTTCACGGCGTCGAAGACGGCGTTCGGGATCGCCACGTTGGCCGACACACCGGTCACGACCAGCGTGCGGCAGCCCAGGTTGCGCAGCAGCGCGTCGACGCCGGTGCCCTGGACCGGGGACAGTCCGTGCAGCCGTCGTACGACGAAGTCCGCCTCGGTGACCTCGATCGGGGCGGCGACGCGCACCGCCGCCGTGCCGGACAACTGCTGCACGGGGAGGCGTTCGGCGGCCCGGAAGAGGCGGGCGTTGCGGCTCGCGCCGCGGCCGTCTGGGCGGCGCTCGGCGATGGCGTGGACGACCTGGATCCCGCTCTCGTGCGCGGCCGCCACCAGCCGTGCGACGTTGGCGAGGGCCCCCGAGGAGCGTGCCTCGCGGGCGAGTTCGGGCAGCGCGCTGTCCGGGCCGACCACCCCCTGCTGGCACTCGACGGTCAGCAGCACGGTGGTCGCCGGGTCGAGGAGTTCGCTGAGCTGTTCGTACGACGGCACGGTTCCCCCTCGTAGGCCACGGTCCGGAGCGGGCGAGCGTAACGGCCATTGCGTACGGGCGGAAGACGTCCCATCCTTTTCAGACCGTCCTTTTCTGACGTGATGTCAGAGGATCACTGGAGTTCCTCTGACACGACGTGAGAGAAGAGGGGGCCGCATGACCGTCACTCAGCGTCGGGGCCGGAAGATCATGATGACGCCCGGTGAGCTGGACGAGTTCCTCGTCACCCAGCGCACCTGCCGGGTCGCCACGGTGTCCGCGGGTGGAGCGCCGCACGTCAGCACGCTGTGGTTCGCCTGGGACGGCACCTCGATGTGGCTGTACTCCGTCGTGCGCAGCAAGCGCTGGACCGACCTGCGGCGCGATCCGCGGGTGGCCGTCGTGGTCGACACGGGCGAGGAGTACGACGAGCTGCGCGGCGTCGAGCTGTCCGGATCCGTGGAGTTCGTGGGCGAGTTCCCCCGCATCGGGGAACTGTGTGCCGAACTCGACGTCCCGGAGACCCTGTTCGCCCGCAAGAACTTCAACCTGGAGGAGATGCCGCACGACGGCCGGCACGCCTGGGTGCGGCTGACCCCGGAGAAGATCGTCTCCTGGGACTTCCGCAAGCTGGGCCCCGCCTAGCCCACCTCGCGCCCGGCGTCCTGAAGCGCCTCCACCGCCGCCCGGATCGACGGGCGGCGGTCGGCGTCCGCACGCCAGACGGCGTAGATCTGTCGCCGCACCGACTGCCGTACGGGGACGGCCCGCACTCCCTCCGGGAGCGGGCCGCGCCCCAGTCTCGGTGCCACGCACACCCCCAACCCCGCACCGACCAGGGCGAGTTGCGTGGGGTGTTCCTCGGCGCGGTGGGCGACGCGCGGCTCGATGCCCTTGGAGCGCAGGGTGTGGATCAGCCACTCGTGGCAGAACTCGTTCTCACCCCAGGTGATCCACTCGTCGTCGGCGAAGTCCTCCAGGTCCACCTCGGTGCGCTCCGCGTAACGGTGATCGACAGGCATCGCGATGTCCGCGGTGTCGTCGAGGATGACGGCCTTGACCAGCCCGTCGGGCATGGGCAGTGGTCTGTTGTACCAGTCCAGGACGACGGCGAGGTCGAAGTCGCCGCGCATCACGGCGAGGACGGCGGGCTCGGGCTCCGTCTCCCGCGAGGTGACGCGCAGCCCGGGATGCGCCTTGCGCAGCTGGGACAGCGCGGCCGGGAACAAGCCGCGCGCCGCGGTCGGGAACGCCGCCAGCCGCAGCTCCCCCACCACCTCCCCGCGGTGTGCCTCCAGGTCGGACTGGGCGAGCTCGACCTGCGACAGGATGCGGGCCGCATGCTCGGCGAGCAGCCGGCCCGCGTCCGTGAGCCGCACGCCCCGGCCGTTCTTGGCCAGCAGCTGCTGGCCGACCTCCCGCTCCAGTTTGGCCAGCTGCTGGGAGACGGCGGACGTCGTGACATGCAGCCCGTCGGCGGCACCGCTGACGGAGCCATGCCGGGCGAGGGCGTCGAGGGTGCGCAGCCGCTCCAGATTCAACATGTAAGCAATGCTACGAGGTATCGCACGCGAATTCTCGATTGTGCTACGAGGTATAGTCCACCATCGTTACGCCCATGAGCATCACCGCACCCCGCACCCGCCCCGCCCTCGACTGGCGTCTTCGCTTCGGCGCCCTCTCGTTGATCTGGGGATTCAGCTTTCTGCTCATCAAGGTGGGCACCGAGGGGTACGCCCCCTTCCAGGTCACGCTCGGACGGCTGGTGTTCGGCACGGCGGTGCTCGCGGGGGCCATGGCGGTGAAGCGGGAGCGCCTGCCGCGCGGGGCGCGCACCTGGGGACATCTGGCGGTCGCCGCGTTCCTGCTCAACGCGCTGCCGTTCTCCCTGTTCGCCTACTCGGAGCTGACCATCCCGTCCACCCTGGCCGGCATCTGCAACGCGACCTCACCGCTGTGGGGCATGGCGCTCTCCCTGGTCGCGCTCTCCGAGGACCGCCCGACCCGCGTGCGGGTGGCGGGGCTCGGCCTCGGCTTCCTGGGCGTGCTGACGGTCCTCGGTGCGTGGCAGGGCTTCCACGGGCTGGACGCCACCGGCACGGCGATGGCGCTGCTGGCCTCGCTGAGCTATCCCGTCGGCTGGATCTACGTCCGCCGTACGCTGGCCGGGGCCGGCCACTCCCATCTGTCCATGACGGGGGCGCAGTTGCTGCTGGCCGCGGTGCAACTCGGCGTTGTGACGCCGTTGTTCACCTCGTTTCCGGCGCGGTTTCCGGTGGCGCCTACCCTTGCCGTCGCCGCGTTGGGTGTGCTGGGTACGGGGCTTGCGATTCTCATCCAGTACGGACTGGTCGCCGAGGTCGGGCCGACCACGGCCCAGATGGTCACGTACTTCATTCCGGTGATCGCCACGGCAGCGGGCGTTGCCGTTCTCGGGGAGTCGCTGCGGTGGTCCACCCCGGTGGGGGCGGTGATTGTTCTGGCGGGGGCGGCGCTTACGCAAGTGCGGGCTCGTTCAAGTGCGCCCAAGGGGTTGGGGGTTGAGGAGGCTGAGCGTGTGCGGGTTGTCGGTGGCCGGTCGCGCTCACGCGGCGGAGCCGCACATTGATACAGCCTCGCGCCCCTGAAGGGGGGTTGCCCTCCCCCTCACACATAGCTTCGGGTCGGTGATGGGCCCAAGGCCCTTGCGACTGCGTCCGCCAGGAGGTCGATCTCCTCCGGCGCCAGGGTCGCGACCGTGACGCGGATGCCCGGTGGGGCGCTCATGCGGAAGCGGGCGCCGGGGGCGACCGCCCAGCCGGCGTGGAGGAGTGCGGCCACCGCCGTGGTTTCGTCGGGGACGGGGATCCAGACGTTCAGGCCGGTGCGGCCGTGGGCCTCGACGCCGCGTTGCGCGAGGGCGTCGATCAGGAGGTCGCGGCGAGTGCGGTAGGCCGCCGCGACCGCGCGGGTGTCCAGCGCTTCGTCGGCCCACAGCCGTACCACCGCCCGCTGGATGAGGTGGCTGACCCAGCCGGGGCCGAGGCGGTGCCGCCCGCTCACCCGGTCGACCGTGGTCGCGTCGCCGGTGAGGACGGCCAGGCGCAGATCGGGGCCGTACGCCTTGGCGACCGAGCGCACGAAGGCCCAGTGCCGGGTGATGCCGGCGAGGGGGTGCAGCGGGAGGTCGACGATGCCGTGGCCGTGGTCGTCCTCGACGAGGAGGATCTCCGGGTGGTCGCGGAGCACGGCGCGCAGGGCACGCGCGCGCGTGGCGGTCACCGCGGCGCCGGTCGGGTTCTGGGCGCGGTCCGTGACGATCAGGGCGCGGGCGCCGGCCGTCAGGGCCTGTCGTACGTCGTCGGGGAGCGGGCCCTCGTCGTCGACGCCCACCGGGGCCGTGCGCAGGCCGAGTGCCGGGACGAGGTCGAGCAGGCTGCCCCAGCCGGGGTCCTCCACGGCGACGGTGTCCCCCGGTTTGAGGTGCGCCGCGAGCACGCGCTCGATGGCGTCCAGTGAGCCGGACGCGACCGTCAGCGGTCCGTCCGGCACCCCGTCGGCGTCAAGGTCCGCACGCGCGATGCGCTCCAGCTCCGGTTCGACCAGGGCGTCCCCGTACAGCACGGGCTCCCGGTCGCCCTGCTCGCCCGCCGCCGCGAACACCTTCGCCAGCGAGGGCAGCAGCGCCGGGTCGGGGTTGCCGTTCGCCACGTCCCGCACGCCCGCGGGCACATCCATCCGGACGTAGTCGCGCCCCGTGGTGGCCGGCTTGGACCGCACCCTGCTGCCGCGCCGCCCGTGCGTCTCGATGACCCCGCGCTCCCGCAGGATCCGGTACGCGGACGCGACCGTGTTGGCATTCACGCCCAGCTCGACCGCCAACTCACGCATGGGAGGCAGCAGTTGCCCCGGCTCCAGCGCGCCGGACCCCACCGCACGCTCGACGCTCGACGCAATCTCCGCTGCGCGTCGCCCTTCGATCCGATATCCTTCTAGCACAAAGACGATTATGCACTAGTGCAATGGAGATCGCAATGCAGGGGACCCAGCAGCAGCCGACGTCGCAGCCCGCCGTCTACCCGCCGACCGATCGCACCGTCCCCACCCGCTCCGCGGACCGGGCGAGGTACGACAAGGAGCTGGTGCACGCGATACTCGACGAGGGCTACGTCTGCCATCTGGGCTTCGTGCGGGACGGGGCGCCGGTGGTGCTGCCCACGCTCTACGGGCGGGTCGGCGACCGGCTCTATGTGCACGGTTCGACGGGCTCGCGCCCGCTGCGGATGACCGGCAAGGCTGACCCCGGGCTGGCCGTGTGCCTGACCGTCACACATGTGGACGCGCTGATCCTGGCCCGCTCGGCCTTCCACCACTCGATCAACTACCGGTCCGTGGTGGTGCACGGCGTCGCGCACGACGTGACGGACCCCGAGGAGAAGCGGACGGCGCTGGACGCGCTGGTCGACCACGTCGTACCGGGCCGGGCGGCCGACTCCCGGCCCGCGAACAAGAAGGAGCTCGCCGCCACCGCCGTGATCCGCCTCGACCTGAACGAGGTCTCCGCCAAGCTCCGCACGGGCGGTGTGAACGACGAGCCCGAGGACCTGGCCCTGCCGCACTGGGCCGGCGTCGTCCCGCTGCGGAAGGGGTACGAAGCACCCGTGCCGGACGGGGACCTGGCGCCCGGCACCGCCCTTCCTGACTACCTGGCGGTGCCGTGATGATGATCCACCCGTGGGACGCGGCTCATGACGACGCCGAGTGGCAGCAGTGGCTCGGCGCGCACGACTTCGGGCAGCTCGCCGTCAACGGTCTGCCGGGAGAGCCGCCGCACGTCCAGCCGCTGCACTTCGCGTACGACGCCGAGCGCGGCGAGGCCGTCACCCACCTCGCCCGCCCCAACCCCCTGTGGCCGGCGCTGGAGGCGGACCCGGACGTCGTGCTGAGCGTGGTCGACGACTACGTGTACGTCCCCGGGCCCTGGCTGGCCCCGCCGGACGCCCCGTCGGAGCACGGCGTTCCGACGAGTTTCTACGCGGCCGTCCAACTTCGTTGCCGGGCGCACGTCGTGGACGACCCGGCCGAGAAGGCCGCACTCCTCAACCGCCAGGTCGGCCACTTCCAGCCGGAGGGCGGCTCGGCGCCGGTGGCGGCGGACGAGGCACCGTTCGGCAGGTTCCTCGCGGGCATCCGCGCGCTGCGGCTCGAAGTGGTCGGCGTCCGGGCGAAGTTCAAGTACGCCGGCCACAAGCCGCAGGAGGTGCAGGACCGGGCGGTGGCGGGCCTCGCGGCACGGGGCGGCGCGCGGGACGCGGCGGCCCGGGAGCACCAGCTGCGCCGGCGAGGGGCGTGGCCGGCGCAGCGGTGAGCCCTCGGGGATGGGCCGCACCCCGGCTTTCACACGAGTAGCGGGTCCTCCGCCTCCGTGGGCGTGCCCCCTGTCTCCGACAGCGCCAGACCGGCGACCGAGCCCAGCATCAGCAGGGTGCCCACGAGGGTCGCCGTGGTGAGCCGCTCGCCGAACAGGAGGATCGCGAGGGCCGTCGCGCCCACCGGCTCCAGCAGCATGATCACTGACACCGTGGCGGACCGGACGACAGCCGCGCCCGCGAAGTAGAGACCGTAGGCGAGGGCCGTGGGGACGGCCGCGATGTAGGCCAGCAGCCACAGGGTCAGGGCAGTGTGGTCGGTGTGCGGGAACAGTCCCTCGGCCAGTGCGAACGGCAGCAGGCACAGGCTGGTGACCGCGAACGCCCCCACCGACGTACTGGAGGCGTCGACCTCACCGTCCCTGCCCCACCAGCGCGTGAGCAGGGTCAGCACGCTGTACCCGGCCGCGGACAGCAGGGCGAGCAGCACACCCGACAGGCGTACGGTCGCTCCGCCGCCGCCGAGGACGAGTACTCCCAGCCCGGCCAGGGCCCCGGCGACGGCGATCAGGCCGCCGCGGCCCAGCCGCTCCCCCATCGTCAGCCGGGCGCCCAGCGCGATGAGCACGGGGCCGGTGCCGAGCGTGACGACGGTGGCGACGGCGAGGCCGGTGGCGGACACGGCCGCGAAGTAGGCGGTCTGGAACACGGCGAGCCCGACACCCGAGACACCGGCCCGAAGCGCCCTGCGACGGAGCGGTTCGCGTACAGCGGCCCGCCCGCGCGGACGCAGCAGGCGGGCGGCGAGCAGCAGGACGAGGCCGGCCGCGCAGCGCCAGAAGGAGAGCGCGGCGTAGCCCATGTCGCCGGCCCGGTAGACCAGGGAGGCGGCGGCGCCCGCGGTGCCCCAGGCGGCACCGGCGACGATCAGATAGAACAGGCCTCGCCCGACGGGCAGGCCGAAAGCAGCATTCGACGACACGAAGGTCTCCGCAGAAGTTTCGGAAGGGACCCGGCATCGGCCGGGCCGTGGACTTCTTCTGCGGGCAGCACCGTTTGGCCCGGCACCGGGCCGGGCGTGGTTTCCGGAGGGCCCGCCTCAGGCGGCCGGAGGCGGAAGAACGAGTGCGTTCGAAGGCATGATCAGCACCCTAGGCGGCGCTTTCGCGGGACGACAACTCCCTTTCCGGGCCGCCGCTCGCCACCGGCTGGGGGGATCCCTTGGCAGGGGCCGAGGACTGGGCGATGAACGCGCCCACGAGGACGACCGCACCGCCGGCGATCTGCGGCGCCGACAGGTGCTCGCCCAGCAGCACCCAGGCCAGGACGGTGGCGACGACCGCTTCGAGGCAGGCCACGACGCCGGCGACCTGCGGGGAGAGCCGGCGCACCGAGAGCACACCGGTGACGTACGCGAGGACGGTGGCAATCAGGACGATCCAGGCCAGCAGGAGCAGGGCGGCGACCGGGGTGCCGTCCATGTGCGCGGTGCCGGTCAGCACGGACCAGCGCATGGTCCAGGGGCGGGCCACGGCGGTCAGCACGACGGCGCCGATCAGCAGGCCGTACGCGATGACGCCGAGCGGGTCGGGCGCGTCGTCGCCGGCATCGCTGCCCTGGTCGGACAGGACGAAGTAGCCGACCTGGCAGCAGGCGGCGCCGAGTGCGAGCAGCAGGCCGACGGCGTCGAAGCTCAGCCCCGACCAGACCTCGACCACACAGGCGAGCCCTCCGGCGGCGAGGACCACGCCAAGCGCGGCGGCACGGGTCACCGGCCGCCGCTGCACGAAACGCACCCAGCCCAGGACCAGCGCGGGCGCGAGGTACTCGACGAGCAGCGCGACCCCGACGGGTATGCGGGAGATCGCGGCGAAGTAGCAGGCCTGCACACCGGCCACGGCCAGCAGTCCGAACCCGGCGAGCAGCCCCGGGCGCCGGCGCAGCAGCGCGCGGTGGCGCACGGCGACCGGCAGCATCACCAGTGCGGCGCCCGCGACCCGCAGCCACACCACGTGGAGCGGGTCGAGTCCCGCCTCGATCAGGGGTTTCGCCGCGACCCCGGATCCTCCGAAGGCGACCGCGGACCCGAGGGCCAGACCGAGTCCGGCACTTCTGCCGCGGCTGCCCCGGCTGCTCTCAGACGTATGCACGGCCACATGATGACAGGCGACGACATGAGCGTCACCCCCGATGACACCTGTCTCAGCGGCTGGACCATCCGGACCGCGCCAGCCGGATCTCGATACGCGTCAGCACGGCGTCCGTTTCGAGGCCGGCCCGGTCGAGGACCTCGACGGCCCGTGCCTGCGGGTCGACGACGATCGCCGCGAGGAGGTCGATGCCGCGGGCCGGTTCGGCGCCGCGGGCGGCCGCGCGTTCGCAGGCGTGGTCCATCGCGCCCGCGGCCAGCGGCGAGAAGCCCTCGGCCTCCGCGACCACGGGGACGGCGCCGGAGTCCTCGACGGAGCCCTGCCAGCGCAGGCCGTAGCCGATGCTGCGCTGCACCAGGTAGCCGAGCAGCCGGGCGATCTCGGGCCCGTCGTCGAAGACGGCCCGCACCTCGGGGTCCTGCTCCAGGAGCGAGTGCAGCAGATGGGCCGTGTCGATCTGCCGGTCCCCGTCGCGCACCGCCCGGCGGCGGGCACCGGAGACCACCGCTGCCAGTTCGGTACTGAGTCTGGCATCGTTGTCCACGCGGGGGCCGACGGCCTGTTCGCCGACCGACTGCCGGGGGATACGGGGTTGCACACCCCCTACCCCATCAACCTCCTCGCCTCCGGTCATCCCCGAGGGGGAGCATTTTCGCGTCCCACAGTGAGTGGACCCGGCGGGCTCGAATCTCCTCCTTACGGATGAGATCTGGCCGTTCTGCCCGTGGGGGCGCGCGCCGCCTTGTCACGCGCCTGGCGTGCAACCACAGCGCCCCGTCGCACGTCCAGGAAGTGCGTGGAAAGCAGGTGCTGGCTGGTGTCCCTGCCGGCCGTGGATGGCAAGCAGTACGTGTACCGGGTGGACGCCCCGGAGGACGCGCTGCCCGCCGACCTGTTCTGGGACGCCTGGCACTGCCATGACGAGAGCGCCTTCCCGCGCGCCTGGGATCTCTTCGACGCCGCGGTGATCCGCCGGGTCGACTGACCGCCCGGGGGCGCACCGGGAAACGCCCACATTTTCTGACGGTTCATCAGTATTGAATGTTCCGGGTCCTGCGGCTACGTTCCGCGACACCACAGCCCGACTTGAAGAGGTGGTCGCATGCCCGAAATCAACGCGGAGGCACGGATCGAGGCGCCGGCCGAGAAGGTGTGGGCGCAGCTGATGGACTGGCCCGCGTACGGCGAGTGGAACGCCACCCACACCAGCTTCCCGCAGGGCGGCCCGGCGGCGCTCGAAGTCGGCGGAACCTTCCAGGAGAACATGAAGCTGATGGGGTTCCCGGCCGAGGTCGAGTGGACCATCTCGGAACTGGAACCGGCCCGGGTCTTCGCCATCAAGGGCAAGGGTCCGATGGCCGTGAACGTGGCGACGCGCTACACGCTGACGCCCGAGGGCGAGGCCACGAAGGTCCGCATCGACGGCGAGTTCACGGGCGCCGCGGTCACTTTGATGGCGGGCAGGCTGAAGGACTCGGGGACCGCCGCGTTGAACGAGTCGCTGCGCAAGCTCGCCGGGCTGGTGTCCTGACCGCCGGACACGGGAAGGCGCCCCGCGGAGTGCTCCGCGGGGCGCCTTCGTCGCCGTAAGAACGGTCAGTCCTCGTCGGCGAGAATCAGATACAGCTTCTTGCGGGCTTCGTTGATGACCGTCAGCGCCTTCTCGCGCTGCTCCTTGTTGCCGGTCTTCCAGACCTGGCCGAAGGCCTCCATCAGGCCGAAGCCGGCCTGGCGGATCTCACCGAGCGCCTCGAAGTCGATGCCGCGGGAGGCTTCCTCCCAGGGCGCGTCCGGGCCCTCGTCGGCCGCGGCGCGGCCGGACTCGGTGAGCGAGAAGAGCTTCTTGCCGCCCTCGCTCGCGCTGGTGATCAGGCCCTCGTCCTCCAGCAGTTGGAGGGTGGGGTACACCGAGCCGGGGCTGGGCTTCCACGCCCCGCCGCTGCGCTCGGCGATCTCCTGGATCATCTCGTAACCGTGCATGGGCCGGTCCTTCAGCAGGGCCAGGATCGATGCCCGTACGTCACCTCGCCGTGCCCTGCCCCTCGGTCCGCCGCGCCCTCGTGGCCCCCAGGGGCCCGGGCCGAAGCCGGGTCCGCCGAAGCCGAAGCCGCCAGGACCACCGCCGGGTCCCCCCGGCCCGAAGGGACCGAAGGCGCCGCGTCGGCCCTCGAAACCACCCCGCCCGCGAGAGCCGTGTCCACCGTGTCCACGTTCGAATCCATGGGAACGCATCGCAATCACTCCATTCCATCGTTGATCTGTCGCGATGCTTCAACGATATATCGGTACTGTTCGTAGGCAAGACCCTCCGGAACACTCTTGGTTGACCTGCGACAGGGAAGATGGGCCGCTTGCCACCGAACTTGGAGTGATGACTCTTCGCGTCATCGAAGATGGGTCACGGCACGGTCTGTGACAGCGAAGTTGGACCGATGTCGACCTGAGCGGTGCAGTCGCAGAGTTCCGCTCGCCAGCGGAACCGTCTCGCCACATCGTGGAAGTCGATACCGGGCTGCCGCCCGGCGCCGCCCCGGGCACGCCACCGCGGCCCGAGTACGACCTACAGGACCGTGCACTTCTGGAGCGAGCACGAGCCCCTCTCTGACATCGTCGGGTGAGACGCTCCGAAATGATCAGAGAGCCGGCGCCGCCTCCCATCGGCCACCCGCACCGAGAACGGCCCCCGAACCAGCACCGCCCGACCACCGCACCGAACCGGCCGAGGTGATTCCGCTTGGTGTCTTCGACGCCCCTGCAGAGGCCGAAAGGTGGCTATGCCCAGGCCCTCCCGCACCTCCTTCGTCCCGCAGCAGGCCACGGAACAGGAGCTGCCGCCGGACAGCCCGCTGACCATGAAGGAGGGATGGCGCCGCTTCGTCGAGCATGAGTCGTCCCCGCCCACACTGCTAACCGCAGTGCAGCGGGCGGCCCTGTCACCAAAGGGGAAACTGCGCGACGACGGACTCCGCCGGAACTACCATGCCGTCCTGCCACTGGTGAACACTCCGACCATCCAGAAGGTCATCACCACCTCACGACTGCTGGTCCAGCTCAACCGCCAGCAGATCTCCGCCCGCCGGAGCATCAACATCAGCGGCGCCTCTGGCACCGGGAAGACCACCGCCCTCTCCCAACTCGGACGGGCCCACGAGATCGCCGTCCGCAAACGCCACCCACGCGACCGCTCCCGGCTCCCGGTCATCTATGTCACCGTCCCGCCGGCCACCACCCCGAAGACGCTCGCCATGGAGTTCGCCCGCGACTACGCCGCCGAACGCTCCAAGGCCCTCACAGCCCCGGAGAAACCCCGCTCATGCCGGAGGCGCGTCGCCTGATGCTCCTCCCCCGCTTGCCCGACCCTGTCCCGCCCGCACAGCACGAGATCGCCGCCTCCTACATTGGCCGGCTGGCCCGGCTACACGGCCTCAGTGTCAATGCCCTCTGGCGGTACGTCACCGAACGTGAAGCCTCCGGAGGCATGCGCCGCGTCGTCATCCCCGAACGCCTCGCCGCCGTCACCGGCCGGACCGTCCACGCCCTCGCCGGAGCCCTACCCGAACTGCGCACCCCGCAGCCCGACTGGGCCATGTTCCGCCACCAGCCACAACGCGGCTGCCGCCACTGTGACGCCAAACACCCCGGCGGCGAAGTCATCAGGATCTTGCCGCACCACCGCTACGTATGCACCCGACACCGGTTATGGCTCTGCCCGTCCGACGTCGACGGACACACCACGTCCCTCGACGCCCTCCCCGAAATCGTCCAGGCACAGCGCCGACACCTACGCATCCTGCGGCGTCACGGTTGGGCCGTCACATACGACGCCGTCCTCACCGCCATACTCATCTGCGGCCAGCTCTGGTCACTTCCGGAGAACAAGAACGGCGAGGCCCGGCACGACTGGGTCCGCCGGGCCAGCATCCTCATCCCGCCCGACACAGCCGAATCGGCCTTCTCCGTCGCACGTCTCTGCGCCGTGGTCTATCCCGAAGCCGTTGCGCTGGCCTCGCTCTTCGCGTCGCCTTACTGGAGACGGCAAGCACAGAAAACGACCTGGAACCGCCGCCTCTTCGATGCCGAGATCGCCCAGCGGTTACGACACCCCAACTACAGCTACAAAGACCACGACAACGATCCCATCAGCCACTGGGCGAACATGAACGCCAAACGCCCGCCGCTTGCTCCCATCTACGTCCACGACCAGAAACGTAACCTCCGGAAATCAGCCCTGATCCCCGCCACCCAACTCGCCCAGCAACGCCACGCCCAGGCCTTCGACCCATCACGCCGAGCCGGCGAAGCGCTCGTCGCACACCGCTACCTCGCCACGGTCTTCCGGCGAGCCTGGGATCCAATGCGGAAACACGAGCTCCTCCCGAACGGAGACAGCTACTACAGGCTCTAGCCAGTCATGACCACGCGGAAAAGCTCGAGGTGGTCGCCGAGGAAGCCCGGAAGCCGTCAGTAATTCACCCCTTCTGCGGGCGGCAGGCGAGCGATGTTCCCCCAAAGGCCGGACTGCCTCGGGGGTCAGCCCGGCGGTCTCCTTCCACCAGCGCCAGGCCCGGACCGAGCAGAGGTGGGCGCATGAGCCGTAGGGCACCTCGACCGTGGTTCAGGTACGTCCGTCGCTCTCGTCAACTCCGTTTCCTTGGGAGGGTACCCACGGCAATCGGACCAGCAAGCTGCTTTCTGAGTGCATCAGGGTGGTGAAGTGATCGACGAGCTTACCGACGGCGATCGGGTCGCGGATGACGGCACCGACCTCCAAGTTGTCGTTGTACGCGTTGTCGGTGAGGTTCGCGCTGCCGAGCAGGACGGTGCTTCGGTCAGCGGCGATGACCTTGGCGTGCATGCTGCCGCGTCGGCCGCTAGAGCCGCGCCGCTCGGCGTTCGCCCATTGCCATAAGTGCACGTCCGGGTGGAAGCGCAATGCGTGGAATGCGATACGCCCGTCGGTCTCTCCATGCAGCCTGCCGCCGGCGGAGCGCGCGGTCTCCAGGACCAGGTTCACGCTGACGCCACGATCTGCGGCCTCTGTGATCTCCTCGACGATCTCCTGTATGCCGAATGCGGCGTAGCTGGTAAGCAGGAGCGTGCGGGTCGCCGACCGTATGACCTCGACTGCCGCGGATGTGGTGAGCCTGAGCGGCACGGTACCGCTCAGCGGGCCGGAGACGACGATGTCGACATGGTGGGAGGCGAGGTCCTGCTCGTAGCGGCAGATGGCAGCTTCGAGGGCTAGGGCCAGGGCGGGACCCGGCAGTTGCGGATCGGCAGATCTCCAGGCGGACAGCAGCAGAGCGGCGCGCGGCCCGAGTCCCGCGCCGGGATGCGCGGCGATCAGACGGGACTCTGTCTGATCGTCGGGAGCTTTGATGGTGCGCAATGCCCTGGTCCAGGCTGCGAGATGGGTCTCGGGGAGGCTTGCGACGAGCTCAGAGATCACTTCGGGAAGGGGGATCGCGGCTTGGCCGACCTTGTGGCCGGTCATGGCGTGAAAAATCCGCCTGGCCGGCCACTGAACGTCTCGACGAGCAGTTCGCGGTCCAGGAAGTGGTTGCCTCGTTCGCAGGATGTTTCCGCGGCGAACAGGCAGGCGTGGCAGGCTGCGCCGTGCAGGCGGCCGTGGGCGACCGGGTTGTGGTCGGCGCACAGGGGGTCCGAGCCGCATAGCCGCGCGGCCTCGAGCGCTTGGTCGATCAGAGCGCCGAGCCGGTGCTGCCCGCCGAGGGTGACCAGGCCTCCGAGGGTGCCCTCGCTGTCGGGGGCCGCGGTGTAGAGCAGGATCCCAGCCATCGGGTCGTCGCCGGAGCGTGCGTAGATACGTTCGCCGATGCCGGAGGCGCCGTAGCCGCACTCCAGGGCGAACTCGCGGATCAGGACGTGGGCGAAGGTGTGGAGCAGCAGGTAGCGGATGCCCGGCCACTCCGCGGCGGTCCGGCGCTGGGCGCACCACTTCCGATGTGCGGCTCTCAGGATGCCAGCGCGTCGGATGACGTCCGGGTTCTGTTCCCAGGTGGCGACCCGTTGTTCGTCGAAGCGAAGGAATATCCCCTCGCCGCGGGTCTCCGCACACGGCACCCAGCTCGGCGCAGAGCTGGTCAGCGGTGCGCGGTTCTCCTCCTGTACCGGTCCGCCGCTGGTCGCGGATCCCCATTCCGGTGCGTCGATCCGGCTGAACCCGTACAGGGCTGATACCTCTCGGAGCCGCTTGACGAGCCGCACCTGGTTAAGCCAATTGCGGTGGGTGGGCGGTACGGGCTCGTTGCTGACGCTGAAATTAGGATGGTTCTGGGGACGGCCGATGAAGGCGAGCCATTCCGGGCCGGCAATGTCCAGTGCGTCCACGTCCTCGACGGCGCCGGACTGCATTCCGTCACGGTGGCGGGCGATCGCGTTCAATACCTCGTCCGCGCCGAAGCGCTCAAGTTGTGGCCACATCACCTGCGTAGGCAGGACCAGGCGGGCGGTCTCGCGTGGCAGGCTCGCCACCACCTGCAGTCCGGCCCAGTGTTCGACGACCGCGCTGTCAACCGGGTTCTCAGCGTGCGGCAGGGAAAAGACCCGCAGCTGCATCGCGAACCAGCCGTTCGTGGCGCCCAGCGCCATGGTCCGGGTCTGCTCGGTACAGGGCTCGAAGGTCCCCAGGTGCGGGTGCCGGCCCCGGCAGGCCGGCAGGACGAGCTCGCTGCGGGTACCAATGGCCTCGGCCATGGAACGGGCCTTCACCTCGCAAGAGCATTCGACGAAGATGTTCGCCGCCTCACCGGTGGTGCCGCGCTCGACCAGCTTCAGCGTGTGGTCCGGCCCGTGCGGCGCGCCGCGGTGGACGAAGTACATCCACGGGAAGTCGTCGAGATGCCCAGCTGGGCAGGCTGAGACGAACCTGGCCGGTACTGCGGTAGGCCTCCTGCGCCCGCTCTCGCGGCAGGAGTGGACGTAGCGGGTCTGGTCGGGCGCGAAGCTGTTCGGCAGCAGATGGAAGAGCCCGGAGTCAGCCGGTGCGAGCCGGTTGCAGCGATTGTCGGTGCACCGCAGCCAACCCGGGAACACCGCGACTGGAACGCCGATCCGCGACCAGGCGCCGCTGAAGTCGTTCGGGTCCTCCGGCGTGTACGGCGGCATCCGGAGGTTTTGGACCTGGTTGCCGAGCTTGCTGCGCACCGCCGCGAGTAGCCGTTCCTCGGGAACGATCGCGGCCTGCTCCAACGCCCACTCGTCGAGTCCGAGGATCATCACCGAGAGGTTCGGCAGGTCCGCGACCGCGCCGACTCCGTAGGTGTGCAGCAGCTGGCTGGGCCGCAGCTCCCCGACTCGCAGCTCGTCCGCCGGTCGTGAAACGCTCGTGGTGCTGGTCATGAGAGGTCCCCTTGCTGCCTGGCGCCATCAATGTCCGGGGTTGTACGTGGGAGGAAGGGGTGTTTCTCATGGTCGTCGATGCTGCCCGGTGCAGCTCGCAGGACCAGACGGATACCCGGCTCGACCTCGCGCAACGAGGTCGGACAGGTTGTGGGACCCCAGGGGCCAGCGTCCGGGCTGCGGAGCAGTCCCACGATGTCGTCGGCCTTGCCTTTGGCGTCGAAGGCAAGCCGGGTCGCCGGGCGGCGCTGCTCGCGCGCCCACAGGTCCAGGAGGCTGTCGAGTTCTTCGCGTACCCGAGCCGCGACGGTGCGATCGGTGGAGATCTCGCCCGCGCGGCGTTCGAGGTAGCGGACGATGTGGTCGGCCTTGCTGCTGTGCGTGTCGAAGGTCTGCGCGCCGAGGTTGCCGTTATCGCTGGCGTCCAGGTTGCGGGCCAGCGCCACCAGGACACCGGCCAGGCCGCGGTCTATGGCGCGCTCGGCGAACGGAGTTACCGAGAGGGCCTCAACGTGCCGGTACACGGTGGAGTGGAAGTGCTCGAAGGTCTCGTAGTGGGACAGGTCGCGTGGGCGGGCCCAGTTGAACACGGTGAACACGAGGCCCGGGGTGGCACGGCCGACGCGGCTGGTCGCCTGGATGTACTCGGCGGTGGACTTGGGTTGGTTGGCCACGACCATGACGCCGAGGCGGGAGACATCGACGCCGACGGCGATCATGCTGGTGGCCAGGAGCACGTCGATGGGCGTTAGCTTGTTCGCCTTGGGGAAGGTGTACTCCAGTTGATCGAGGATGTCCTTGATTTTCTCCGAGGTCAGCCGTGAGGTGAGTTCCTCGAGTCTCAAGTCGTAACGCCGGGACAAACCACGCTCGTTGACGCGTTCCAGTCGGGTGGAGACGTCGTCCTCCACGGAGAGACGCATACCGCCGAGGTCACGCAGGCTGTTGAAGTAGCCGACCAGCGTCATGTACGGGTCGGTCACCGGGTTGCTTCCGTACCTCTTGTGCACGGTCTGAGCGGCGGCGAGCACGGCGACGTACACGCGAATCATCGTGGACTTTGTGCGCACCCCCTGCGCGCAGATCCCGATGTAGCGGCGTCCTGGATGCGAGTCGGCAGGCCGCTGACGGGCGAAGAAGCTGTCGCCGATCTCCAGGCCCTGCGGCGGGAAGACCTCGGTGCGCCGGTCGAACAGGGCGTGGATCTGCCGCTCCGCGCGGCGGACTGTGGCTGTCGAGGCGATCACCTTGGGCCGCACCGTCTTGCCCGGTACGTACTCCCAGGTGGCCAATCGGTCCACGGCGGCCTCGTACAGGCCGGTCAGTGATCCCAGGGGGCCCGAAATCAGGTGCAACTCGTCCTGGACGATGAGATCCGGCGGACGTACCTGTGCGGCTGTGGTGAGCGCCGCAGACCGGTAGCGGCCCTCCGCGATGTGACTGCCGGTCTCCCAGCTCTCATCCGCGATCTGCGCCGTGACATACCCGTGGCGTGAGCAGTGTCGTGACGCCCGCCCGAACAAGGCCTGGGTGCGCCCGTTCCAGGCCAGCTGCGCGAACTTGTCGACGGTCGCAATGACCAGGCTCGGTAGGACCCGGTAGATTTCCTCGTCGACCACGACGACCGGCAGGCCCTCCCCATTCGGGTCCCAGCCGCCGAACGGGCAGGAGAACAGCTCCGGACAGCGCAGGTAGGTGCGGCGAAGAGTCATGTCGACCTCGACGTCGCGTCCCTTCTCGATCTTCGTGCCGCACCACGGGCAGCTGGTGAGCTGGTAGGGCGAGCCCGAATCCCGATTGGGCCGCCCACTGGCCTTCCGTACGTCCTTGACCCATTTATCCGCATGGTCGGTCGTGTTCGGAGAGACCTTTCCGCCGACCCACAACCCAATCCGGAATGGTTCCGTGCCCCACCGCGTCTCGTCCGCCCGGCGCAGGACCTCGCAAGCGCAGATCAACGCGGTGGCGCGCTGGAACTGCTGGATCGTCAGCAGCCGAAGTGTGTAGCGCATGAGGACCGCTACCCCGTGGCACGCGTCGAGACCGCCGAGATCAGGTCGAAGCCTGCGGATGGCCAGAGTGTAGGCAGTCAAGCCGAGGTACGCCTCGGTCTTGCCACCACCGGTGGGGAACCACAGGAGATCCGCCACCGCCTCAGCCCCCGTGGCACGCTCCGGGTGCGCCGGATCCGTCAAGGCAGGCAGATTCAGCAGCAGGAACGCGAGCTGGAACGGGCGCCAAGACCGGTGGGCCGGCTGGTCCTCCTCGAGGAACACTCCCTCGACATCACGGGACGGGTCACGGCGCCGAGCCGCGGCGACCCGGGTGTGGATGCGCTGCAGGTGCATCGTGCTGTTGGCGAACCGAAACGCGGTCAAGGCGTCGTCGTTCCCGAGCACCAGCTCGATCCCCGCTTCGATACGGTCCGCTGCCCGTTTCGCATCCCTCAGCGCCTCACCCGCCTGGGTCCGGTACTCGTCAAGGTGCTGACCCTCCTGCCCGACTCGAGCTTCGGACCGCCCGATCCATGCCCGGTAGCCGGCCGCCAGCGGCATCAGCCCCGCGCGCAGCTCTTGCCTTTCGCACGTGGCCAGCACCTTCATGTCGACCAGCAGGTCAGCCAACTCCGGCAAGTCCGGGTCACTGTGTGCTGACGGGGCGTCGGTCTGCTCGATGTCATAGTGCGGTGCAGCCTTCGTTCGAATCGCGACCGCCGTCATTGGATCGGAGTCACTTGCCGTCGCGTGTACGCCGGTGGCGTGCCCCACCGCGAATTCCGGACTGAACCGGTACGCCATCGCCAGACGTCGCTGCTCGGCCCGGTCGGCGCTGTCGCCGCCGGAGCCGGGCTCGTGCCGGGGAAGGAACACCGCCGCGGCCTCAGCCCCAGTCGCCGAGAGTTCGGCCTGGAAGGCCCAGTGCAGCGGGGAGTTGGAATCGGTCTCAGTCGTGTTGACCAGGAACAGTGTGACCAGCCAGTCGTCCTCGAAGCGACGTACCCGTCCACGCAACACCATCTTCTCGTCCTCGCTGTCGAGAACGAGCGGCTCCACGACACCCTCGACCAGCTTGACCGGGACGCTGCCGACGTGCGGCTCACGCCGCCAGATCAGCTTCTCGACGCTCGGATCCGTCGAGCGCGCGCGGACATAGCGTGCCCATTCCCCGGTCACCTCCAAGCGGTCCGCGTCACCGCGTACCCGCGCGGTGAACCCGATCGAAGACGGGCTCAGGCTCGGCACGTTCGGCGCATCCGCGTCCGGTGCCCCATCGTCCGCGCCAGCCAGCCTGCTGTCGCCGAGCGGGGCGTCCAGCTCCTCCGGAAAGATCGTGGTGCCGTTCGGCGCAAGCCGCCCGAGCACATACCAATCCGTCGGAGCGTCCGCGACCTCCTCCATCTCGCCGCCCACCGGCCCGAGCAGGTCCCGCACCACCAACTCGGCCAGTTCGTCCCGCACCGCACCAGGGGGCGGGACAGCCAGGATCGAACCGTTCGACGGCGAGGCCGGCAACATGTCGCTCATGGATCACTACGATAAGACGCGACGCTGACAAGACAGACAGATCACTGCCAAGTAGCAGGCGGCCTCCGCTACCAGAGCACGTC
This sequence comes from Streptomyces sp. NPDC001351, assembly GCF_042896045.1. Classification (NCBI taxonomy): domain Bacteria; kingdom Bacillati; phylum Actinomycetota; class Actinomycetes; order Kitasatosporales; family Streptomycetaceae; genus Streptomyces; species Streptomyces sp. NPDC001351. Next base: position 91,631 of record NZ_JBIAWS010000022.1, read on the forward strand.
CTCGGAAGCGGGGGGTGGCTTGCGGGCCGCGGTCTTCCTAGGTTTAGCCGAACCCTTCTTACTGTGGAGGCCGTGGCGAACCTCGTCCTCGTAGAGGGCATGGTTAAGTTCGAGTAGACGGTCGTTCATCTCGGTCTGAACGTCGGGATCGACAGTCCAACGCAGGCCGTGGACAGTCTCGTGGAAGCCATGGTTCAGCGCTAGCGGCGTCCAACCGAACCGTGCAGCGAAAGGGTGCGCGAGGTAGGACTCGGCCACGGCCTCGTCGATCTCGACGTGGAGCTCCCGCAGCCGCTGGATGTCGGTGTCGTGGTTAGCCTGTTTATGGACCTCGTTGTAGAGATCGGTCATGCCGAGCTGCGGCGTCCGCGACAGCTGGACATGACGACGGTAGGTGTCCAACTCCTCACCTACGGCACGGATTCGCTGAGTAAGCTTCGGCTGGGGAAAAGTGTCGAATCCATCGGAGGGGGTGTAGCGAAGCCGCGTCTCCAGCGTCGACTCACCCTTGACGGTCCACCAGTTGAAATGCCAGGTGCTGGTCAAGAGCGCGAGCATTGCAGCGCAGTCTGAAGTATAAAAGACACACAGAGCATGCGAAAAAACCTGGCCATTTGGGACGATGGCCGGTAGGCCGTATTTGCTATGCAGCCCAATAACTAGGACCTGATCATGTTTCGAGATGACTCGGCGCATCTCGGGCCGCGGTCGATGGAACCTCCACCATGCCTCTCGATTAGGGCGGCCACATGCCTCGATACGCGCAAGGAGGGAGGGGAAACTTTGCGCCTCCTGGAGACTCATCAACCCAAAATCTATCACCGATTTAGCGGCTCCAAGAGTCGGTTGATTGTTGACCTCATCGGCATTCAGCAGCGGCAAGATTACACTTGCATTTCGCTGGTCCAGTGCAATCAGACTCTGAACTTCGTCGGGATCGTCAAGAACGAGGCCGTCCCCGGTTACCTGACATCCCACTGAGTATTGCCCGGTCGACGCAGCAAGCTTTCTCGGCGCGCCAACGGTGCGCGACGGGACAGTAAGGCTTTGCGAAATTTCGCGCACGGGTCGACCTTCGAGGATGAATTTCTCTCTATCCCCAGCCATGCCAACCCACACTAGCGAGACGTATACGCCGGCCTGACCTGGCCATTCCATTGACTTAACGGCACGCCAGATCTTCCAGCCTTGTGAAACAACTCGATCAAGGCCGACTTCACGAGAGTCAGTCTGCGCAATGCTATTGGTTGCAATGATGCCGGTTCGCCGAGACCGTGCGAGGTCAAGGTTACGCAAGAGGAAATACGTGCAGAGGTCAGCCCGACCGCCCGATCCATGACCCTTTGCAATTACTTGCACGTTATAGTGCAGACAATCCTTCCCGATGCGGGCGCTGGTCTGCACCCCACCGGAAAAGGGGGGATTCCCGACGACGGCATCAAAATGATGGTCGCCTCTAATTGGGTTAGCAAAGATCTCGGGGAATTCCAGCGGCCAATGCAACGGACGCAGGGGCGCCCTGCGTGGCCCGTCGCTGGGGCCACGCAGCCAGCTGTCAATGATGGCACGAGCCTCGGCCGCCGCGTCACTGTCATCCAGCAGTGCCCGCTCGACAAGGTCGGCAATAGAGGCGAGACGATCGTCATAGGCGTCTTCGGACTTGGTTGTCGCAGTGGACAGCTTCGCTGCTACCACGGCGTCCGAAACAAGCCGCAATCGTTCCGTCAACGACTCGGCCTCAGCGAGCTTCTTTGCCTTCTCCCGCGCATCACGAATGTCGAAGACCTCGTGCTCCTCGATGTCCCGGCGCAATTCCGCGGCCCGTGACAGCAGCGGGCCGATGACCTTGTCGATCTCGTCGGTAAGACGGACTTTCATCCGGCCCTCGCTGGGCATGAGGTGGAAGGCCTCGATCTGATCCACCGTAAGGCAGCCGATGAGGGAGTCACCACAGCGCAGTGCGTGATCGACGAAGTTGAAGGGTCGGCCCTTGGCGAGGGTGACCAGCCACAGTGAGAGCTTGGCGAGTTCCACCGCCATCTCGTCTTTGTCGACGCCGTACAGGCAGCGGTCGGCGACCATGCGGCGGGCTTCGAGGAGTAGAGCGTCACGGTCCTCAAGTTGTTGGCCCAGGCGCGCGACGACCGTCTCCGGCACTCCATCGCGGCCCCATGCTTCGACGACGCGTTCGGACAGGTACCGGCATGCCGAGACCAGGAACGCTCCGGAGCCCATCGCGGGGTCGAGGATCTTGAGCGCCAGGAGTTCCGAGGTCGGCCGTACTCGCCACTCGGCCGGCTGGGTGCCGTCGGCGGGGCGCGGGATGCCATCCGGGGAGCCGGGTGCGAAGCAGAGCGGGTCGAGGGTGTGGAGCACGATCTCTTCGGCGAGAGCGCGCGGTGTGTAGTGCGTGCCGGAGTCGCGTCGGTCGCCGACCTGGGTGACGATGACCGTACCGATGGGGTGAACGACCGGCTCGTGGCGCAGGTCGAGGCGCAGCAGGCCGAAGAACGGCCGGACGCGGGTGGCGAGTTCGGGGTCGTTGTCGCAGGCCGCGTCGAGCTGGCCGATCTCTTCCCCGGTTGGCTCGGTGGCCAGTGCGGTGGTGAACTGCTTGTCTGTCAGCCCGGCGAGCTTGGTTACCTCGGCTTGGAGGCGTCCGGTGGCGTGCCAGGTTTCGAGGTCGGCGAGCTTGGCGGTGCTGCCGGACCTGCCCTTGAGGCCGAGGTGCGTCTCGTCGAGGCGGACGGCAGAGTGTTCGAGGAGGCCTTCGTAGACGTGGCCGATCTGTTCGACGTCGAGACCTTTGTAGGAGAGGCGTTCCGGTGGCGCGCTCTTGCCGGTCATGGTGGCGCGCTTGAGCATGATCAGCGCTTCGAGAATGGCGAAGACGACGCGGTCGCTGACCTTCAGTCGCTCCAGCCAAGGGAACCTGCTCGGGTCGAACAGTGATCCGCCGTACGCAGGGATCCACATGTCCGGGTGGCGGGCGCCGCCGTGGATGGCCCGGAAGGTGGCGAGCAGGGTGGGCCAGGCTGCCCATTCGCGGTCCGCGATGGTGGCGTCGTCCTGGTTGAGGCGCTCGTAGAGCTTGGTGACCGAGTAGGACTCCGCGTACAGCTCGTCGTCGGCGGGCAGCAGCGCCTGCTCCTCTGCGTAGAGGAGGAAGACGACGCGCATCATGACTGTCAGGGCGGCACGGTAGACGGTGCCGGGGGCGACGTCCGCCAGCACCCCGCCGCCGGCCTCGCGGTCGCGGCGGGAGAGCTCGGCGACGAGGAGTTCCACGGCCGCACGGACCTGCTGGCCGAGAGTCTTCGTGACGGCGGTGGTGTCCTGGGCGGTGCGAGTGAACAGGGCGCCCAGGGAGTCTGTGTCCTTGCCGTCGCGGTCCTTCGGAGCAATCGCGGCGCAGCGGGCTCCCATCAGCGAGACGAAGGCGCGAAGCAGCAATGGCTCTTCGGACCAGAGGTCGGCGTCGAAGACGGCGAAGGACGTCGGCGTCGAGGGTCGTGCATGGACCAGGGCCCATAGGCGCCCGTTGGTGAGCAGCGCAAGGGGGACGGCGCGCCGTCGGCACAGTTCGGCAGCCTGCTCAACCAGTGACGGCAGGCTCTTTCGGGCGCGGGTGAGGGATTCGCCCCAGGGACGGCGGTAGATCAGGGCGCGTTCGGCTGCGCCGGGCAGGGCGCTGGTCGGGTCGGCTGGGCCCATCAGCAGTGCGTCAGGGGCGGTGCCGGAGCCTTCAGTGAGTTCGCGTGGCAGCATCGAGCCCTGGCGCAGAGCTTGCCCGCGGTAGTCGAGAAGTTCCTCCAGGACGAGGTTCTGCCAGGCGGAGCACAGGGTTTCCGGCGCGGCCTGGAGCTCGGCCCACGCCTGCCGGAGGCGGGCCCGGAGCGCAGTTTCGACGACGCCGAGGCCCTGCGGGAACGCCTCGGCGAGGGTCTTCGCGCTGATGAAGGGGCCGTCCGCGCGCAGTAGATTGAGCCACTCGCCGTGCTGCTCGATCGGGGACTGCTGCTTGGGTTTCGGGGTGCGGGTGCGTGCTGGCATCAGCGGCCTGCCTGGTGTGCGGTAGCACTTACGGTCAAGGAGGCAGGGACAAGGAAGGTGACCGCGGCGGGGAAGCGGCGGGCGACCGGGTCGGCGTAGCGGTGGCGCAAGGCAGCGGCCTCCGAGTCGCGCTGTGCGGGGATGGCTGCGAGGCGTGCCTCCAGCTCCGTATGGTCCTTCTCGAGTTGCTCGCGCTCCGGATCGGCGGTAAGTAGAGAGATCTGCTTCCACTGCGGGCTGGAGTCCAGGGATTCGCGGATGTTGCGTTCCAGTTCGGTCAGCACCGTCTGCATCGCCTTGACGTCCTCCTCGCAGCGCTTGGCCAGCACCTTGCGCTGCTTGCGTACGATCTTGTTGGACTCGACCGCCAGTGCCTTGCCGAGCGGTGCCTCCAGCGCGCCCCACAGTTCGGCGATCCGGTCGCGGAGCTCGGGCGGCGGTGCGTCCTGCGACGCGGCGGCGAGCCAGCGCTCCAGGACGTCGGAGTCCTTCTCCACAGCCAGCTTGCCATGCTCGATCAGTCCACCGGCCAGAGCGATCTGCTCGTGCAGGCGCACGCCGCGGTTTCCGGTGATCACGACACGGCCGTGTGCGATCACCGCCGGGCTGCGCAGCAGGTCACTGGGGACGACGCGGGCGGTGACCCGGGTCAGGTGGTCACCGTGCTCGCCCTGGGACCACAGTTCGGCGCGCAGTAGGCGCAGACAGAGATCGACCAGGGGATGGTTCAGGTGCAGCAGCACCACGTCGGCGCGGCCAGCGTAGTCCTGGTCGAAGGTTACCGGGCGCTCCTTGCCGCTGACCGGGTGCCGCAGGCCGTTGTTGCGGGCTTGCGCCCAATCTCCCTTGAGTTCCGGAAGCCTGAAGCAGCGCGCAGCAACCTTCTTTGGCGACGGAATGTCGATCAAGTCCTTGTTGTGGGCCAGCCGCAGCGCGGTGCGCACCACCCGCTCGATCGTCTGCGGGCCCAAGTTCAGCTCGGTGCGGGTCCGGGTGAGCTGGTCCTGGGCCTGCTGCAGGTCGTGCGCCAAATTCCGTTCAATCTTCAGTACGGCCTTGCCGACTCGGCGCTGGATCTCCCGGTCGGTGGTCTGCCAGCTGGAGCGCCTGCCGAGCATCTTCTGCTCGACCTGGCTGGCGATCACGTCTCCGGCGCTGCCGAGGTCGATGCGGATCTGTTCGACCTTGCGGACCGCGACGCCAAGGAACGCCATCGCGTCCTCCAGGGTGCCTTCGGCGAATCCAGTGTCCTCCTCGCGCTGCCGATCCCAACCCTGGGGGACGAAGTGCACGATCTCGACCTGTGCGGCGGTCTGTCCGTGCCGGTCCACTCGGCCGTTGCGCTGCTCGAGGCGGTTGGGGTTCCACGGGATTTCCCAGTGCAGTACGCGATGGCAGTGGTTTTGCAGGTTGATGCCCTCGCTCGCAGAGTCGGTAGCGAGCAGGATGCGCACCGGGTCGACATCCAGGTCGTCCTGGAAGACGTTCTTGACGCGCTCGCGTTCGTCAAGGTCCTGACCGCCGTAGAGCTGAGCTATGGCCTCTCGGGGGATCCCGGCGCTGATCAGCCGTTCGTACAGCCAGCGCTGCGTGTCGCGGTACTCGGTGAACACGATGACCCGCTCGCCGTCCCAGCGGCCGTTCACACCGTCGGCACCCGTCTCCTTCCGCTGCACGTTCTTGCGTAGCCAGCCGAGGAACGCGGTGAACTTGCCGTCGGCTTTGTCCGAGTTGCGCAGCCCCCAGTCGCGCAGCTCCCCCAAGAGAGTCTTCTCGGCAGGGGACAGCGGCGGGACGAACCGGCGGGCGGTGGTGAGGGCCTCCCGCGCGGCCTCCTCGAAGGCGGTGTCGTCCTCCGCCGTCTCGTCCAGCTGCTCGATCATCTTGACCAGGATCTTCTCCAACGTCGTATGCGCGCCGGAGTTACCATCCCGCTCGGGCTGGTCCTGCCGCTCCCGAGCCAGCATTGTCTGCAGATGGGCCTCCACCGTGTTGGCGAAGGCCTTCGGGCTGGACAGGAAGCGGCGCTTGAGGAGCGTGACGACGAAGTCCGCGGCGCGGCTCGGAGCTTTGCCTGCCAGCGTCAGCTGCCCGTTGATCGCCTCTCGACGGGACTGCGCGTACTGATCGAGCTTCGCGTAGGCATCGCGGGTGCCGGCGTCGTAGGCGACCTCCAGGGGATGGTCGAGGTCGCGCTCCGGGAAACGCGGGCTGCCGTCCCAGTTCGGCGGCAGGTCCCGCTTCAGCCTGCGCACCATCACCTGAGCCTTGGCCTCCTCCGAGGGCTCGAGCGTACGAGCAAAGCGGTGGCTGTCGAGCAGTGCCAGCAGTGCGGTGAAGGAGGACAGGTAGCCGTTGTGCGGGGTGGCCGAGAGGAACAGCCGGTGCTCGGTGTGCGGGGCCAGAGTCTTGATCGCGTTTGTGCGCTGAGAGTCGACCACGTACCTCCCCGAGCCCGAGGGCGCGCAGGTGTGCACCTCGTCGACCACAAGCAGATCGAAGGTCCGCGGGTACTGAGGCACAGGCGGCAGGATCGAGCGCAGAAGCGCCAGCGGCCGCTCGCGCTTGAGCCAGTCGATCGAGACGATCAAGCGCGGATAGTGCTTCCACGGGTTCGCGTACAGGCCGCGTGACCGTCGCAGCTCCTTCAGCAGCTCCGCGTCCACGATCTTGAAGGTGAGACCGAACTTATCCCGCATCTCATCGCGCCATTGCAGCGTCAGTGACGCAGGGCACACGATCAGCATCGTCCGGGCCCGGTGCCGCAGCTTCAGCTCTTGCATCACCAGACCGGCTTCGATGGTCTTGCCGAGGCCGACGTCGTCCGCGATCAGCAGGTTCGTACGCGGCATCTGCAGTGCCCGCACCACTGGGTCGAGCTGGTAGTCCTCCGGCTTGACCCCAGAACGGAAGGGCGCCTGCAGCAGCGTCTTATCCGCCGTCGCCACCGCACCCCAGCGCACCGCGTCCAGAAAGGCGTCCAACTTCGCCGGATCGTCGAACCCTGCAGCCGGAGAGGGCAGGGCATGCTGCTCACGAGCTGTGGCACCGGGCTCCAGCTCCCACAGGACGCGAAGCTCCTCGTCGCCAGCGTCACCGTCCACGGACACCAGAGAGACCAGGTGCTGGGCTTCGGCAAGTAGTGGACTGCCTGGCTGCTCGACTGCAATCGAGGAGCGCTCCACCGCCGTGGCCACCCAATGACGGTTGCGTACGGTAACCAGCTGTCCTACGGCCGGCACCGCAGCACCGTACGTAAACACGTCCGCCTCGTCGCGCTCTTCGACACCCACCCGCGCCAACTCTCCGCCCCTGGATCACCTACTGCTCCCTGTGCATCCTTCCACGAGCCTGAGGACTCCCCCAGATCCTGGGAGACGGTGAACGAAGCCGGACAGCGACGGCTCGGGAAGCGGAGCGGTTTCCCATGATCTTGAACAGCAGAAACCTGCGTGCATGGACCACGTCGCCTACAAGGTGCCCAGGTAGTCCCCCGGCCGTTGACGGCGGTCAGGAGTCGCCCGTGACGGTGCGCCAAGGTGCGGCGGTGACCGGCCGACTCAGCGCGCCGCCAGGTCCGCCGGCACCTGGTCACGGGTTCTGTAGAGCGGGCCGGGGTGGGTGCCGAGGTAGCCGGTCCAGCCGTAACGGGTCCTTGACGGGCCGCAGCGAAGTAGAAGCCGTAGCCCCGCGTGGCCGGAACGTGAGCCAGGCTCGGCCGCAGCCCGCGCGTCACCCGCCGAGGCTAGGTACGTAACCGTGTACATGCCTGGGCAAGTTCGGGCGTACGCCGACAGCAGGCCTGAAAACCCGCTCGACGCCGCCGTTCGGGCGCTCTGTGACCCGGGTCGGTGAACACCGCCACGGAAACGGCAAGCGGGCGCGGGATACGCACCACCGTGGTCGAGGCGCTTTATCCCCGAAGATCCCTTCGGCCCGGCGGTAGGACAGCCCGACCCGACCGGGGAAGCCTGGAATCATCAGCGGGTCTGGGCAAGCTCAAGCTCTGAGGCGAACATCAGCGTGGCAGCCCTAAGAACTGCATTGGCACGGCGCAGGTCCCGGATTTCACGCTCCATCTCGCGCAGCCGATCGTCCCCTGGAACCTCGGCCGTGGGCTCGCGACGACTCGCCTCGGCCTTCTTGACCCAATGCCGCAGTACCTCAGGGTGAATCTTCATGAGGTCGCCGACAGTACCGACCACGCCAACACGGTCCGGGTCCTGTACGCGGATGTCGAGCACCATGCGCACCGCACGTTCCATGACCTCGGGCGGATACCTGCGCTGAGCGGGCACGTCGTTACCTCCAAGCCGTTCGGCACGGCCGGACTACTGCCACGGACTGCAGCCTACTGAGCTGTCTCCACGCGTTACTGGAAGAATTATGCACAACTGTTCATGGTGGCCAAAGAGGCGCGAGTGATCAAGTCGGTGGCGTGTCTCCGTCTCTGCCCGACCCTGTGCTCCACGCGTTCGGAATGCACCTCCGGCGCATTCGCGAGGATCGCGGCATGACCTTGGAGGAGCTGGCAGCCCATAGCGGCCTGAGCTTCCGCGGAGTGGTCTATATCGAGCACGGCCAGCGCAATCCAACCTTGATCAACCTTGCTGGCGGCCTGCACGTCCAACCTTCTCGTCTACTGGCCGTCTTCGATGTCGAGCAAGGGACATTCCCGGAGGCTGGTAGCCCGGCGCAAGATTGAGGCTAAAGAATCGGAAACTCGCGGCAGTAGCAGAGTGCCGGCGGCCCCAGGCATTGCAAAGGCCCCGGCCGTCTCGACCGGGGCCCGCGATGTGCTGTCCTGCTACTGGATACTGAGATCGTGCCCGCCCCACCGTGCTCTGCCTCAACCGATCGTCCCGGTGACACCGACACCGCTGCCGATCATGACCAGTGCCAACGCGATGGCGCCCACTACCACAAGGATGCTGATTGGTCGGGCCGTCCGGCGCTCCTCCTTGATGGCGTACCGGACGGTCCGCCACCACTCGTTCCCCCAGCTTCATGCTCCTCACCTCCTGTGCTTTGAAGCTCAGTTGAGCATCCCAGTAGCGAGGGACCAGACTTCCAAGTCCCTACGCTGTGCCCCAAGGTTGCACAGCGCGCTACAAGACGATTTTGAGGACAGGTTGGCGATCGACATCCCGAGCCACTGGCCGGCTGGACCAGTGCTCGACTACCTGACGTGACTGCACAAGCTCTACGAGGAAGCAGGCAAGCCGGGATCGCCGAAACTGGGCCGTGCCATCGGGTGCGCGCACACCACCGTCCTCAGTCTGCTCAAAGGGCCTCCGCCGGGCCGCCGCCCGCGCGGGCCTGACCGCCTCCACCGAACTGCTGCCCGACCTCCCACCCCGCTGGAGCGGACACAGCCTGCGCCGCGGCTTCGGCACCGCCGCCAAACAGGCCGGCAAAGACCTCATCGAGACCGGACGCCACGGCGGCTGGGGCGACGGCTCGAAGTCCCTGGCCGGGTACTTCGAGCAGGCCGGGATGTGGGACGAGACGAACCCGCTGTACGGCATCGACCTGTAAGAGCTCCTTTAATACTCCAGCCGGACTTCTGTATTTTTCCTGGTCAACGGCCTGGCGGCGGGGAGTGTAGCGAGGGTTGGGCATCGATGGGACGGTGTTGGGCCGGTCGTCCTGCGAACGTGTGCCCGCGCCGCATGTAATGACAACCCTCCGTCGTCGTTATCTAGGGTTGTCAACCTAATCTCCCATGTCAGAGCGTGGATCAGGCTTCTGGCACGTTAGGCACGTAGGTCCAGCGATGTCCGGAGACTTCGGGCGTTCGCTTCGCTCGGCCGGTGCCATCGGCGCCGACCCTGACGGAGCATGCCCCTCAGCCTCATGGGGTTACGGGACGGCTCTTTGGTAGGTGCCGCTCGGGGCGATTCTCAAAACCCCTGCTGCGCAAGCCGTCGCCTTGTCAGGATGTGCGCATGGACACTTCACCCGCTCTGCCGGATCCTCTCCGCGCGATCATCTTCGACGCTAACGCGCTCGGCAAAGGACTCCCTCATCTAGGGAAGGTGCGGCGGATCGCGGCCCTGGCAGGAGACGCAGGAGTCGAGACATGGGTTCCGGAGCTCGTGGCCCTGGAGTGGGCGGAGCACCTCGTCCGCGAGGTCGAAACATTCCGCGTCGCAGCGAAGTCCGCAGTGAAGTTGATGTCTGCGGCAGGCATCAAGGTGCAGCCCCCAGTACTCCCTTCGGACGGTCAGGGTGTCGCCGAGGACTTTCTCAGGGAGCTGAAAGCCGTGCCGGGCGTCACGATCGTGGAGCTAAGCGGAGACGCGGCACGCGCTGGGCTGAGGGACCAGATCATGCAGACTGGGCCCGGCCGGAAAAAGCAGGGAGTCAAGACCGGGGGTTCCGACTCCGCCTGGCTGCGGGACGTCCTAGTAAAGGCTGGTGGCTCGTTCGACGAAGTCGCCCTGCTCAGCCAGGACGGCGATGTACAGGTCGCCTGCAAGGCTCTCCGAGTGGCTCCTCCCCAGATGATGAACTGGAAGGACTTCAACCAGGCGCTGTTCAGGCTGGTGCAGAGCCCGCAGGTACTGGAGCGCAGGATCACCCACTACTTCTCCTCGCTGGTGGGCGACTCAAACGGGACTCATCACGACTGGGCCGAACCGGAGATGGATCTCGGCGGCTTCGAGGCCGATGAGGCGCTCCTGCTGGCCGGCAGCCACCAACACCAGCCCGAACTGAATGACGTCACCCTGCGCCAGGTGTATGAGGTGCTCGATGTGTCGGACATCCGCATGGAGTACGCGAGGACGGGCGAGGAAGCCGGCGATGACCCTCGAAACGCCACGCTGGAGGCGACCGTTGCGTTCCGTGCCGACCTAAACGTCTCTACCTATGAACTCACAGTGGATGGCGGCGTCGAGATGGGCTGGCACCCCGTAGACGATGTACGCGTGACCAGTTCGCTCATCATCGAAGTCTCCGAAGGAGAAATCCGCTCTTACGAGCCGGTCGATAGCTCCCGCGTGACGCGTATGTGATCCGCGCGTATACGGCCGGGCACCCGTTCGAAGAAGGTCTCTAAAAGGGCGTTCACCACGCCGTGCTCGGCATCGCCCGCCTCAACAACCCTGTCCTGGCTAGGTGAGTCATTGCTCCGTACCCGATTGGCTGTCGTAGATCATTTACGGGAAAGTCCTTAGGGGACGAACCTTGGATTCTTGACCGTCCCGAGCCTCCTTCGGGGACGGTGCCGCATTGAGGGGCTCCTGCACTATTCAGGCCAGACGCGAGTACCGGTAATTACGTGAGCAGGGCGGCGAGTGCTGCGGTCACGGAGGCGGCGAGGGTGAGGACCGCGGCGAAGGTGATGGCGGCGCGAGTGAAGGCGGCGGGGTAGGTGGCACCGTCCATGCGGGCGAGCTTGCCCGCGCCGGCCGCGGCGAGCAACGCGACGACGATGACGAGTGCGGTGGTCAGCAGAACGACGGACACGACGGACTCCCTGTACATGGTGGGGTGTTGACGTGCTCGAAGGTCGCGGAAACGGTGTGCGCCGTGGTTCGCCCGGACGAAGATGAACACCGGCGAACACACCACGGCCCCGGGGGCGAGCACGTGCACGACGAACAGAGCGGTCACACTCCGGACTCGGCTCTGCGGGAACTACGCAGGAGACTGGCTGACGGCTTGGCCCAGGGCAGGCTGAACAAGACACAGCTCGTCCAGCGCACCGGGCTGGGGCGTACCTCCGTGTCGAATGCGTTCTCGCTCCGAATGCCTGGGCCGTCGCCGGAGACGGTGGTGGCGCTGGCCCGCGAACTGAAGCTGCCGGTGCAGGAGCTGCTGGCGTTGCAGCGGGTCGCGGCCGGGAAGTTGGACGCGGCCGCAGCGGGCAGGTCGGCCCCGGGCAGGCCGATCGGTGAGTGGGAGCCCCATGCCCTGGAGGTCCACCCGGCCGGGCCCGGCTCCGGGTCGCCCGGGCGGCGGGTGCTGCCCGGATACGTGCCCCGGCCGCATGACGAGGTGCTGGCCGATGCGGTGCGTGTTGCCGCGGGCGGCTTCAGCCGGATCGTGGTGCTGGTGGGCACCTCGTCGACGGGGAAGACACGGGCGTGCTGGGAAGCCGTCCAGCCGCTGGCGGCCGAGGGGTGGCGGTTGTGGCATCCCTTCGCCCCGACCCGGGCCGAGGCCGCGCTGGAGAAGCTGGCCCGGGTCGGGCCGCGCACAGTTGTGTGGCTGAACGAGGCCCAGCACTACCTCGGCGACCAAACAGTTGGTGAGCGGATCGCGGCGGACGTGCACGATCTGCTGGTCAGCCCGGAACGTGGGCCCGTTCTCGTGCTGGGCACGCTTTGGCCCGACTACCTCAAGCAGTACACGGCCCTGCCCGTGCCGGGTGAGGTAGACCTGCACAGCCGGGTCCGGGAACTGCTCTCTGGCTGCACCGTGAAGGTCCCTGACGAGTTCGATGCCGAGGCGCTGGCCAGCGGGGCCGCCCTTGCCAGGGGCGGCGATGCGCTGCTGGGCGACGCACTGAGACGTACCCGCGCCGATGGGCGCGTCACCCAGGACCTGGCCGGCGCCCCCGAACTCCTGCGCCGCTACGAGCACGCCAGCCCGGCCGCCAGAGCACTACTTCAGGCGGCGATGGACGCACGCCGCCTCGGCGTCGGTCTCCACCTTCCCCAGGCCTTCCTCACCTCCGCCACCCCCGAGTACCTCAGCCAGGCGGACTACAACGACCTCACCGACGACTGGGCGGAACGGGCCTACGCCGAGCTCGCCGAACCCGTCCACGGCAAACAAGCCCCGCTGCGCTGCACCATCCCCCGGCCCCTGCTCCGCCCGCCCACCCTCTCCAGCACCATGCCCGCATCGAAACAGCCTCTGGCGGCACCGGTGTTCCGGCTCGCCGACTACCTGGAACAGCACGGCCGCACCACACGCAACCACTGCTGCCCGCCCGCCTCCTTCTGGCACGCCGCGCAAAGCTTCCTCACCCACCCCGATGACCTGTACAACCTGGCCACGGCAGCCGAAGCCCGGAACCGCCTGCAAATCGCCCACCACCTCGACCACCGCGCCGCCGACCACGGCAGCAGCGCTGCCCTGGTCCGACTGGCCCTGCTGCGAAAGAGCACCGGGGACCGGGAGGGCGCCGCGGCACTCCTCCAACACGCCGCCGATCGCGGCAGCACCGAAGCCCTGGCCCGCCTGGCCGGGATGCGGCAGGAGGCCGGGGACCAGGAAGCCGTCGACACCCTGTCCGAGCAGGCCGCCGACCGCCGGGACACGGACGCCCTGGAGCACCTGGCCGGGCTGCTGGACGAGGCCGGGGACCGAGAGAGGGCCGAGGCCCTTTACCAGCGGGCGGCCCAGCACGGCAGCATCACCGCCCTGAGACGCCTGGCCATGATGCAGGAAGCGGCGGGACACCGGAAAGCCGCCGAGGAACTGGCCCGGGAGGCTGCCGAGCACGGCAGCACCGACGCGCTGGTCAGCCTGGCCGTGGAGCGGGAGAAAGCCGGCGAACGCGAAGCCGCCGAGGCCCTTCACCAGCAAGCGGCCGAGCACGGCAGCACCATGGCCATGACCCGCTTGGCCATGATGCGGGAGGCGGCGAAGGACCGGAAGACAGCCGAAGCCCTGGCCGGACAGGCCGCCGACCAGGGCAGCGCCATGGCCCTGATCAAGCTGGCCATGATGCGAGAGGCGGCGGGGGACCGGAAAGCAGCCGAAGCCCTGGCTGGACGGGCCGCCGAGCACGGCGCCGCCGTCGCTCTGGTCAGCCTGGCCAGCATGAGGGAGAAGGCCGGGGAGCCGGAGTCCGCCGAAGCCCTTCTCCAGCGGGCGGCCAGGCACGGCAACACCATGGCCCTGACCCGCCTGGCTGACCTGCGAGAGGCGACAGGGGACGCTAAGGGCACCGACGATCTTCTCCAGCAGGCGGCGGACCACGGCGACTCCGACGCCCTGGTCCGCCTGGCCGGAATGCGGGAGAGGACCGGGAACCGGGCAGGTGCCGATGCCCTGGCCCGGCAGGCCGCCGGCAACGCCCACGCTCTGGCCCGCCTGGCCATGATCCGGGAGGCGGCGGGACACCGGAAACCCGCCGAGGAACTGGCCCGGCAGGCCGCTCAGCACGGCAACATCCAGGCCCTGATCGACCTGGCCGAAAAGCGGGACGCAGCGGGAGACCACCAGGCTGCCGTGGCCTTGGCCCAGAAGGCCGCCGACCACGGCACCGGGACCCAGCACCGTCTGCCCGTACATCGGGGGATCTTCAGCAAACTGTGGCCGTACGGCCTGGACCCGGACGGCACGCCGACGCCTGCATGGCATCGATCCATGTGCTGCGGGCAGGAAGGACTGAGACCCAGCTAAAGTCGAGTGAAGGACGGTGCCGACCTTGGACACAAACAGTGTCCGGTCGTCCTGGTGCTCGTCGGAGTGGCCGTGTCACCGCGTGCAGTACTGACACCCCTCGGAGGGGACGGCGTACATCGACTGGCACCGGTTCTCTCCCTGGTGGCGCTCGCGCAGCTCGTCTGCGTAGATCGTGGTCGGCTCCACGGTCCAGTGCGTAGCTTCCAGAGCGGCAACCTGGAAGCGCACCGCCTCCACGGCGAACTGCCCTGCTTACCCGGCACAACCTCGCCCACTGGCGGGGGTGGGAATGAGGCATGGGGCAGAGCGGTCGAGTGACTGTACCCGGCGTTGGGAAAGAGATCCCCGACGTTGATGATCAGCTCCCGGCAATGCGTGACTTCCGCCCGATGCGGCAGACGTGGCTGCCCAGTTCGGTTCAAGCCCGGCGACATGCTGTCAGGCGTTCGTGCGGTGATCCCCCGTCATGGGGAGATACAGGTGGGGGACAGCAACCGTCGGAGCGCTCCTGACGGTGACCATGGCGGCAACGAGCGGCTGCGGCGGCGACACGAAAGCCTCGACCGCCGACAGCAAGCCTGCCGCCGTGGCGCCCAGCTTCAGTAAGGCGGCTGCGGCTTTCCAGGACGAGGCCGCGAACGCGTACCTGGACGACGAGTGCACGGAGGAGGCTGGGACGTGCTGGGACAAGATGAAGCACATCGTGGCCTCGGCCCGGGTCCTGCGTAAGGCCATGAACGGCGAGAAGAGCGTGGGCCCCGAGTTCTGGACCGACGCCTACGCTCTGATCGACAAGATGGAGAAAGGCCTCGAGCCCGGCGAAGACCTGGGCGTGAACGAGATGACGTCCAACCGGCCGGCGGTCTTCGGCTCCGCTCACGATCTGGCCGCCTGGCTCGACGAGCACCCGATCAAGTAGCACCCGACTCCGCTTCACACAGGGGCCCCGCACGCGCCGTGCGGGGCCCCTGTGGCGTTCTCAGACAGGCTCGGCTGACCTCTCGTAGTTTGCAAGGAGGAAGGATCTTCCCGGGCTTCGGGGGAAGGCAGGTAACGGCAGCCCGCATGTTGACGTCGCCGACACGCGACCGCGGCTTGAGTGACTGGAGGAGATGTCGAACACCGCGCCCGGCTGCGCTGGTGATCCCGTACAACTGGATCGCGCTCTGATGCATTGTCAGTGGCGCCCGCCACACTGGCCTTCTCAACGATGTAGCAGGGGGGCCGATGGCGTTCCGGGCCGTGCACGCGCAGTAGGGGACGGTCTTCGCGCACTTACCCGATCTCGGGTGCGGGCGGTCGTGGGAGGCAGTGTGGAGAGTCCGGCCGCCCGCGCCGATCACGTGCGACGAGTGCCGGCACCCGATGCACGCCAAGCGGTCCCCCAGCGGCCTGCGGTTCTTCGCCCACGCCCCGGGGGCCCCGGAATGCGCGCTCGCCGGGGAGACGTTGGCGCACCACCTGCTGAAGCTAGAGCTGGCAGCCGCCGCCCGAGAAGCCGGAGCGCATGCGGAGTTAGAGGTCCGTGGTCCGGAGGGCGCGTGGCGGGCCGATGTGCTGGCGAGCGATCCAGCCGGAGTCTGGCGGATGGCTCTGGAAGCACAGCTCTCGCCCATCACGGCGGACGACATCGGGACCCGTACGGAGCGGATGCAGGCTGGTGGCGTGTCCTCGGTGTGGTTCAGCGACCGGTACCGGCCGCCGTGGTTCGGACAGGTGCCCTCGGTGCGGGTGAAGGCCGTCGACGGTGGCGGTCTGGTCGTGGTGGAGGGCCTGGCTAAGTTCTCCGGTGGGCAGTGGGAAGAGGGCCCTCAAGTGCCGCTCGCAGAGTTCCTGCGGTGGGTGTTCACCGGCCGGGTGGTACCGCACCGGCGGCGGGGCCCCGTACGCAGCCCCCTTGCGGCTCGGCTTTCGGTCTGGACGCCCCCGCAATACGCCCAGCAAGAGGCCGCCCATCTGGAGAAGGAGGAACGCCGGAAGCGTCTGGAACAGGAGGAGAAGCGCCGTCTCCTGGACGAGGAGCGGGTCCGGTGGGAGTTCCTCCAGGAGCACCGGCGTCGGGAGGCCAGCGAGAGGGCTGCGGCGCAAGGCGATCATGCGGCGGCCATCCACGCGCTGCGCGAACGGCAAGCCCGCCTGGAGAAGCCGGCCTTTGAGTTCATCCGTCGGGAAACCGGCGTCCACCCCTTCGTAGAAGACGGTGGCGCTGCCGAGTTCGCCATGGGCGTGCCGGTGTACGTGGGGATGACCCTGTACGGCGTCATCTGCCCCGTCGCCAGTCGGGTCGCTGCCATCCGGAACCGCCTCGCGGCACTGGTGGTGTTCGTTGCCTCCGAGAAGGAGCGGCGGCGCATCGCCGCGCGCGCATGCCCGGGACAGCGCATTGAGGTTCTGAACTGCGGTCCGGCTGCCGTACCGCCTCCCCGGCAGCCGACAGGGCAAGACCCCCTCCCGCTCCCCGATGGCGAGGACGCATCTGGCCCGGAGGCTGATCGCTACTCCCGACGCGATCGGATGAACCCGTGAGGCGTGTGACCCAGATACGGATCAAAAGGGCAATGAGTTGATCTCGAAGCCCGACGGACATCCCGCCTCACTCGATGCCGTCGGCTTCCTCGGAGAGGATGCGGTGGATCAGCCTCGGGGACCGTCAGCGCGCCAGTCTGAGGCGTGCCGTCTCTGCGGCATAGGACGCGGCTTCGATCAGCCCAAGTTCGCCGGCGAGTGTTCCCACGAAGGCATCGACCGCCTCGATCGCGCGGCCCTCCATGGTGTCGGGCTCTGCGAAGTACGCCGCGAACTCTCCGTCGCCGATGGTCGCCATGGCGGGCCGACGGGCCTGATAGTTGGCCCACATCGGTCTGTAGACGGCGCGCACTCGGTCGAGCTCGGTTTCGTCGATCTCCTCGTGCCGGAGGCGGCGGATTGTTTGCTGGCGCGCCTTCCACATGGCGATGTGGTGCTGGACGGAGACCGGCCCGAACGGGCCGGGAAGGGCTCGCTCGATCCTAGGCATGCCCGGCTGGACTGGCCAGGGCGAGTACAACTCCGTAAGAACCGCGGTCAGTCTGTCGATGTCGATCCGCCCGGTCCGCTCGCCCTCCTCGAGGACGAGATGGGCGGCGCGCCGTTGCTTGAGGGTGGCTGAGGGGTGGGCAAGTTGCTCAACGATGGCGCGGACGTTCTGGCTTCGGCGGACGGCGGTCGTCTGGCCGGTGGCGCGCGCATGGGTACGCCAGGCTCGTCGCGCCTGCGGGGTGAGCACGATCGTGTCGTCGATCAGCCACAGGCACAGCACGATGCGGATCAGGGAGCGTTGCGGGATGCGCCCCAGCGGGGAGCGCTCTCGAGCCTCGAGAAGTCTGGTGAACAATTCGCGTTGCTCGGGCGGGAAGATCCGCGGATCGCTGCCGTACGCGCTGGTCTTGCGCGGCTCGGGGTTGGCGAGCATGCCGTCCTCGACCCAGGAGGTCACCATCCGGGGGCTGGCTTTGGCGCCCAGCGCGAGCGCGTCGGCTACCAGATCGGCCGAAGTTCCCTCGACCCACGTGGTGGCCCGATTCCCGTTCATGGCGCGGAACTTACATCGAGATTCGAGCCCCGGAAGCTGCATTCAGCGCACGTCAGCCATAAGGCTTGGGGCCAGCAGAAACTGCGCCCCGCACCGTATCCCTGCCAGGAACGGGCGGTGCGGGGGCAGCCGACTCATCCCCTGAACGGAGACCGTCATGTCCCACCGTACGCACCGCCCCGCCCCGAAGCGGCGACGCGCCCGACACCGTCTTGTCCAGGGTTTTGGGCAAGCAGCGTTCTACGCCGCTTCCGCCACGTTGGCCGGCGGGCTGGTCCGCGAGCTCCTCCACCTGGTCCACATGTCCCTCTCCTCGTGCTGACCTGAGCATTAGGGAGATGCCGCGTTTGGGCCTGCCGGGCGCGGCATCTCCGCGGCGCCCGGCTACAGGAAGAGGTCTACAGCTTCGCGGCGAGGAGACCGCCGTTCAGCGGGGTGTCGGGGTGCAGCACGCGGATAAGGCGCGGAGTGCGTAGCCCCGGCCTCTTCTTGCCCCATTGACCCGTATCTGGGCTAGACCCCCTCATCGCAAGCGTCGGTCGATTGCTGAGCGGATCTTGGGCACGGCCTGCTCATTGAAGCCCTCGCGACGAAGCACGAAGCGATGGAGTTTCGGCATGGTCCCCTCGTTGTACCCGGTGACAAGGTAGCCATCGAAGTCCCGGTTAGGGTCCTCTTCCACATCCACAAGGCCGAACCGGTTTAGCATCCGGTGTGCCTCGTATGCGTCCTTGCCGAGGCCAAACTGTCGGAGCCGGATGTCGCTGGCGACAAACACAGGCTGGGCACCGAACCGGAAGTGGAGCCACGCCAGCATCAGCAAGAAGTTGATCTCGGTGTCCTCTAGCAGGTGGATCCATCCGTTGTGGAACAGTCCTGCTGGCAGCGACGGGGTCCGCTCCTCCGCCGGCACCATGTAGCGGTCGGGATTGCTGCCGCCTCCGTATGGGGCGCCATGCTCATGGAGGAGCTGGAACCCTTCGTACTTACCCCGGCTCTTGTTTCCGTTGGGCAAGTGAACGAGTTGGAACGCGTCTCCGGACAGGCGGTCCATGGCGCTATGTAGCTGCCGCACCTTCTTATCGCGAACGGTGACGTAGTTCCTGTCGCCCTTCCGGCTCAGCTCTGACGGAGTGGCGAACAGGTCGACCCAACTCACGGTATCGATGTCGTTCACGGGCAGGGAGTTGCTCGGGTAGGTGCCGGGATTTCGTGACTGGGCCACGAACAGGGCAGTGAGGTAGACCCTGAGGGCGATCCCGCGAGGGGAAGGCAGGCGCGTCGCTGGCGGCCGGTCCTGCGGCGCTGGAAGGCGCCTGTCCGAGGGATCTCCGGGGAGCTCGGCTGGCTCGGCGCGGAACATGAACTCGGACCGGACTCGCAGCTGTCTTCCGGTCTCGACCTCGGCGAACTTCGCGCACGCCTTGTCGACCTCGGCCTCGCTCTTCTCAAGCTTCACGCGACGGGCTTCGTAGCGCTTGCGCTCGCTCGCGGAGAGGGGCTGAAGGTCGGAGAAAAAGATCATGGAACAATCTTCCCCTTCTTGGCCTGAACGTCTTGATCCGCCAGTGATCAATGTAATTAGTCGAAGCCGTCACTGGCGGATCAAGACGCGTTCCCAGTGTACTCGCGCCCCCTGGCTACCCGAAGGCATGCTCGGCCTCAGTAAGAAACGCAGGCGCGGTTGGCCGCAGGAATGCGGATGGCCCCCGGGGATCAGCCGGGGGCCACTCATCCGGTGCCTCACCCCTCAGCAGGCAAGCAAGAAGGAGATCCACCTTTGCCGAGCGTACGCAACTCTCGCAATTCGCACGAGCCCGAGCAGCAGCCAGAGCGGCTGCCGCTTCGATGGGCAGTGATCATCGCGGTCGCAGCGGTGGCGGCCGTCGCCGTCGCGACCGCGGGGGGCCTCCCGGCAGCAATCGGGACCTTCCTCGCAGTAGCCGGAGGGATGCATGTGATCGTGGACTAGACACCCGCAGGCCCGGGGCGGCCGGAAGCTGTCGAGCTCCGGCCACCCGGCCCACCCAAGACCTTCCGTGCGGGCCGCGGTCAGAGCGGCGGCTATGGTTGAGGGCTTCAGAAGCTGTATCTGAGCCTTGCATGACACATCGAGTAGCACTTCAGTGCAGGTCGGGAGCTTGAAGAGCCGTATCGTCCAGGCCGAAAGTAGTTGGTCGCAAGCTGGTGCAGGAGCCAGAGGATGAGCGGCGGGCATCTCCTAAGCGATCAAGCTTGAGGAGACTGCACAGTGCGGATCTACATCAGTGTGGATATGGAAGGCATCACCGGGCTCGTAGACTCGGAGGATGTCCAGCCCGGCTGCCGGGACTACGAGCGTGGACGGCTGATGATGGCGGAGGACGTCAACGCCGCCGTGCGCGGTGCCGTCGCAGCCGGTGCCACAGAGATCACCGTCAACGACGCGCATGGCCCGATGCGCAACATCCTGCCCGAGTCGTTGCACCCGGCGGCCCGCCTCATCCGCGGCAAGCCCAAGCAGATGCTGATGCTCGAAGGCCTCACCCCCGAGCACGATGCCGTGATCTGCGTCGGCTACCACTCGCGGGCCGGCGCGCTCGGCGTACTGAGTCACAGCTTCATGGGGCACGAGATCGAAGACATGTGGCTGGACGGCCGGCCCGTGGGCGAGATCGGCCTGGCCCACGCCACCGCAGGCGTCATCGGCGTTCCGGTGGCGGTCCTCACCGGTGACGACTGCGCATGCACAGAGATGACGGAATGGGACGCCTCGGTGACGACCGTGGCCGTGAAGTACGCGCGGGACCGGTTCGCGGCAGATCTACGGCCAGCGGACGAAGCACGTGCGGAAATCGAGAAAGCGGTCGCTGCCAGCCTCTCCGCAGTGCCGAAGGCGTCAGAAGTCCCTGCGGACCTGTCCGTCCTCACAGTCCGCTGGCAGTCGGCTTCCGTCGCCTCGACGCTCCTGGGCATTCCAGGGGTCACCTTGGCAGACACGCGGACCGTCCAGGCGCAGGGCACCAGATGCGTTCGTATGGGGGTGCGAATCCGTCCGCGAAGGACGACTTGTTCACGGTCAGCGAGGCCATCCGGATGTTCGCCGAAGACGTGGGACTGGCTTACACGACGGTCCGCAGTTACCGGTGGGTGTCATCGCGCTGGCCGAAGGAGCGCCGGCGGGCAGACGTCTCCCACACGATCCACAAGATCCTGGCCAGCATCCCCGATGAGCAGGAGCGTTACGAGGCGGTCACCAACCCCCCTGCCAACTCACGCGGCGGACAGGCCCGGCGGCAGCGGATTGCGCGTCCAGTGAGCCATCCTGCCGCCGCAGCTTCTTGAGCACGCTTTCCGCTTGGTGGCACTGCCCATCGGTCCTTCGCAGACCGGGCAGATGGTGGCGAGTGGATCCTCGTGGACGGGCTTGCCGACAGTTTGCAAGTTCGGCGGCCTAGGCAGTGGTTCGCCTCGCTGGCGGAACTGGAAGGCGACTCGACGGCAGTGCGATGAGCACATGTAGCGGCGCTGTCCGAGCCGGAACCTCATCGCTCGTCCGCAGACCCGGCAGGGGACTTTCGTCAACTCTGCCGGTGGGATGCGTCGGCGGTATCGCTTCTGTCGGCAGGATCTCGAGCAGGTGAGGGGCTTGACTCCGAAGCTCGCCATCGGCCGCATCGGGACGCCGCATTCCTCGCACTGGATCGTCTCCAGGATCTGCCGCAGTCCGCCGGGGTCGCGTCCAGCTGCCGCGGCGAGCCGGTTCCAGCTCGGAAGACCGCGGTGCATGGGGGGCTCGGCGAGGTATTTCCGCAGGTAGGCGGGCGGAAGACAGTTAGCTTGAGCGAGCCGGGTGATGAACGCGCGGGCTCCTTCGCCGCTTTTCGGCCGGACCTGGAACGGCAGCCGTGCGACGTGGCTGTGCCCGGTCGGCGAAGTCACCGGTCCGCGTCCGTGCGCTTGCGGCGGGAGGCGATGTCCAGATCGACGGCCAGCAGACCTGCTTTGTTGATCTTCTCGTTGCGGCCGAGGATGGCGTCGACGGCGGCTCCGCGAATCTGGTGGGAGAGCGTGCCGATCATGCCGCCGGTGCGGGTGTGGATGAAGCGGTCCAGGCGGGTCAGGGTGCCGCGCTGGTGCTCGTGCAGCACGAGGTTGGCCTCCATCTGAGCGACCAGGGCCTTCCACTCGGCGTTGTAGGGGAAGGGGTGGGTGGCCATGGGGGTGAAACGGGCGGCGATCTGGTCTCCCCGGGTGCCGGACAGCAGGCTGCCGTCCTCGATGTCGATGCCTGCGTAGGCGAAGGTCGCCGGGATGCGTTCGGAGAAGTACTTCAGCGTGTCCGATGCCTCCGCTCCATGACGGGTCATCAGGGAGATGTTGTGGATCTCGTCCACCAGGATCAGGCCGGTCCGGGCTCTGTTGCAGACGCCGACGACTGCCTCGGTGAGGTCGGTGATGTTCGAACTCCGCAGGACGGGCAGGCCCAGGAAGCGGGCGAACTCGGCGGCGATCATGCGGGGTGTCGCGGCCGGCGGGACGGTGATGTAGATGACCGGAATGCGGTCGTCCACTCCCGGGTGCCGACGGCGGTCCTGCAACTCGTGGGCCAGCCCGAGCTGGGTGAGAGCGATGGTCTTACCGGTGTTGGCAGGTCCGGAGATGATCAGGCCGCGGCGAGCGCTGATCGCCCCGCGGTTGAGAATGATCAGACGGCGCCCGCAGGTGACGGTTGAGCGGACCGTGGAGGTGGCGACCACCTGGAGGCGGGCATGATGATCGAGCCGGTCGTCGTCGTAGGCATCCCGGCTTTCTGCCTCTAGTGCGTCGTACTCGGCCTTCGTCAGCACGGCCATGGGCTGGCTCAGGCAGGCACCGACGAACTGGCGCCAACCGGGCAGAGTCGTCAGCTGCCGTCCGAAGTCCGTCTCCGGGCCGTCGGCAAGCAGCGCGGTCACGGTCGCCTCCAGGGGTCTTCGAGCGGGTCGAACAGTCCCAGCGGGATCACCTCGGCGAGATCGTCTTCCTCGACAGGCACTTCAACCTCGCGTTCCTGCGGCGGCTTTGGTGGCGGGGAGGAGATGGTGGGCGGGGCGGCCTTCGTGCGGGCGGCGACCTGTCGCTCGGCCTTGGCCGCCTTCGCTGACCTGGGATTTCTCTTCGCGGCCGGCCGGTCGGGGCCGGCATGCGCCCGGGTCAGCAGGTCGGCGACCGCCTGGGCGAGTTCTTCCTCGGTGGCCTTGGGCAGTTGATGTCTGACGTGGTCCCAGGCCAGATCGCCGAACGGGAACGGGGCTCGCTTCAGGTACTTCCAGGTCGCCTGGACCCAGCTGCCGTCGCCGCGATGGTC
Organism: Streptomyces sp. NPDC001351; assembly: GCF_042896045.1. NCBI lineage: Bacteria > Bacillati > Actinomycetota > Actinomycetes > Kitasatosporales > Streptomycetaceae > Streptomyces > Streptomyces sp. NPDC001351. Next base: position 114,952 of record NZ_JBIAWS010000022.1, read on the forward strand.
GCGTACCCAGACGTAGGAGACGTCGTAGGGGTCGCGGTGGACTTCCCAGAGCCCCCGCTTCGCGGTGACACCGGAGTCGCGAAGGCGCATCGGTCCCAGTTCGGAGCTGTCGTAGGTCCGGTTGTTGATCCGGACTCCATAAGGATTGACGGCTCGCCAGGCCGCAGGCAGCAGTTCCACGTAGTCCTGCCCGCTGAGCGCGACCGGAACGTAGCCGCATGCCTCGACCAGGGCGGCGTACTTCTGGTTCGGGGTGAACAGCCGTCCGGGATGGTGGGGGTCACGAAGGCCTTCGTGGGGGCGGTTCTGCCACTTGGCGACGACCCATTCGTCCAGCAGGTCCTGCAATTCGGGCAGCGACCACAGGTTCTCGCGCTCGGGGTGGCGTCCGCGGTGGTCGGTGTTGCGGCCGGTGTATCCCGTCAGGAACTGGGCAAACATCGTGGCCACCGAGCCCAGCATCTTCTCGATGTGCCCCTTCTGGAAGGGCGAGCCCTTCCAGGTGGGCTGGAAGTCGATCTCCAGGAACCGGCATGAGGACCGGAAATTGCGGGAGATGAACACCTTGCCGTGGTCGCAGACAATCGTCTCAGGGACGATGACCGGCTTGGCCGCCGCATGCTCGAGACGTTCGTCCAGCGACAGCAGCCTGCGGTGCGGCAGCACCGACCGGGACATCTTCAGGGCGTCGACCCAGCCCGGCCGCATCAGCTCGGGGGTGACCGTGCGGGCCAGCAGCAGGCTCGCGTCCACCGACTTCGTCGTCGGCCGCAGGACTGCCGCCGACAACGTCCTGGTCCCGACGTCGATCATGCCCGTCAGTTCGACCTTGCCGACCACCCCGTTGTCGAGACGGACCAGCACGTCCATCGGGGTGGAGTCCATCTGCATGACCTCGCCGGGAGCCGACACCGTCAGCTCTCCGAACGGGGCCGCCGCCCCGTGGGCCTTCGAACGGCGCGTGACCGCCGAACCGGTCGCGTGGGTGCCTTTCGTCAACTTCGCAAGCAGCCGGTAGAGCGTCCGCTCGGTCGGCAGCTCGACATGCTCATCGTCCGATTCCCGCAGGATCTCCCCGGTCCGCCAGATCAAGTAGGCCCCGTTGCGAGTCGAAGTGTCGACACCTTCCTTGATCGCCTTCCGCATAGCTTCGACGACCGGTTCGGGCACCGAGCCGAACTCTGTGCGCTTGCGGACCGGCCGGTGGTCGGCCAGCCCGACCAAGCCCTGTTCCTGGTAGCGGCGACGCCGGTTGCCGATCGTGTTGGCCGCAACATCGTGGCCGGCGGCCGTCAGCTCGGCTGCCTTGGTCCGCTGCCGTGACGTCACCGACGAGCCCGGCCCGTAGCCCGGCCGCGGACGCGAACCGGGCTCAGCGTCCGGAGGAAGCCCGTGGATGACCTCCAGGATGTGCCCCTCCCACCACAGAGCCTGTTTCACGACTTCGGGCGGGAACGCTTCCAGCAGTCCGACTGTCGGCAGCGGCATCCGCTCGGGCTGGAACAGGACTTCGAAATCCGCCGCTTCGAACAGGTCGATCAGGGCGACCACCCGGTGCTCAGCCTTCGCGTCCTCCACCACCGCAGCCTGGGCGGTGACCTCGAGAACCCCCCGGACCTGGCCCTCGAAGCGGATCTTGTGACCGACCGCCAACACCGGCGGCCGCCTCAGCAAGCTCAACGGCTTCCCTCCGTCCAGACCAGGCTGTCGGTCTGCATCAAGCCGCCCACCAGGTCTGTTTCTAAGGCGCCGGACCACAGCAGATGGAACAGCACCGGCAGGACCTGCAACCGGTCCCCGACCGAACCGGCGCCCTCCCACAGCCCTTTGGGCTCACGGAACACGCCAAGCAACCGATCGGCCACCGCTTGAGGCTGGCTGCAACGGGTGCGCCGGTAGCGGGCAAGCCAACGGATGTTTGCCATGAACACCGGATCGGGCCGCCCCAGCCAGTCGAACTCCCAGCCGACTGCCCGGCAAGCATGCTCGGTCGCGGTGAACGACTCCCGGGTGTCGTCGTCCAGGTCGTCCTCAGCACGGACATCGACGACACGGGCGCGTCCGTCGGCGAGCCGGACAAAGTAGTCGGGAGCGTGTCTGCGCTTTCGCACCCCGTCGTGCCAGTGCAGCCAGAAGGGCTGCGAGGCGATAGCCGTGACCTGCGGGTCCCGGTCCAGCAGGACCAGCCGGTCTCTCTCCAGCCACGACTCGTAGCCAACGTGATCTCGCACAGTCACCGAGTAGTACCAGCCTGCGAAGCCCCGGCCGTATTTGCGCCAGGAGAAACTGCGGACCGGCTCCACTGTCTCGAACCGCACATCCCAGCTCGTCTGCAACAGGCAGCGCTTACGAACCCCGTCGAGAGAGAAGTCCAGCTCAAAGGCTGTGAGCGCAGACTGATCGACTGCTCGGGCTAACGCCCCCACCGCATCCCCCGTCTACCTAATCCCCTAGCGGCCCAACTTCGCCGTCACAAACTAGCGTTGGCCCAACTTCAGTGGCAAACGGCCCATCTTCGCTGTCACAGGTCACTTGGCCGACGCACATCTCAGTTGATCCACGACCCCTGGCGTCTGGAGACTGGCCGACATGACCATGCATGCTGACCAAGTCGACGTGACCACCGAGATCGTGGCGGCCCTGGTCCGAGAACAGTTCCCTCAGTGGAGCGGGAAGGCGATCCGACTCCTGCCGTCGACCGGGACGGTCAACGCCATCTTCCGCATCGGGAACGATCTCTCTGCGCGCTTCCCACTGCGTCCGGCCGATGCCGGCGAGGCGCTGGCGGTTCTGGAACGGGAAGCCCGGGCGAGCGCGGAGCTGGCTCGGGTGTCCCGGTTCCCCGCCCCCGAACCCGTCGCCCTGGGAGAGCCCGGAGCGGGGTACCCCATGCCCTGGTCGGTCCAGACGTGGCTGCCGGGAACGGTCGCCTCCGATGCGAACGCGAGTGGGTCGGACGCTTTTGCCGAGGACCTCGCGGCCTTCATCGCGACCCTGCGAAAGGCCGACACGCGGGGGCGGCTCTTCAGCGGCGACAATCGCGGCGGCGCTCTCACTCACCACGACGAGTGGATGGCGACGTGCTTCGAGGAGAGCGAAGGGCTGCTCGACGTGCCCCGGCTGCGCCAGGTGTGGAGCCACTTACGAGAGTTGCCACGCACAGGTGCCGACGTGATGAGCCATGGCGACCTGATCCCCGGCAATGTGCTGGTCGCAGGGGACCGCCTCAGCGGCGTACTCGACACCGGCGGCTTCGGCCCCGCCGACCCCGCGCTGGATCTGATCAGTGCCTGGCACCTGTTGCAGCCGGGCCCGCGGGAAGTGCTGCGGCGGACACTGGGCTGTGACGATCTGGAGTGGGAGCGCGGCAAGGCATGGGCGTTCGAACAGTCGGTGGGTCTGGTCTGGTACTACGCCGAGAGCAATCCGGCGATGAGCCGACTGGGGCGCCGGACCCTCGACCGCATTCTGGAGTCGATGCAGTGGTGAGGCCCCGATCGTGAACCCGGCCCCCGGATCAGGGCCGGGCCCGTGCGGGACCGTGCGGCGGTCAGTGGCCGCGGAACGCCTCCTCCAGCCACCAGGAACCGTGCTCGCGGGTCACCTTGGCGTCGATCAGCAGGGGCGCCGAGCGCGGTCCGGCGACCCAGTCCCGCACGGCCTTGAGGTCGGCGGGCGTGCGGACGGTGACCGCCTCGAACCCGTAGCCGCGGCCCACGGCGGCGATGTCCGTCTCCGGGAAGGTGACCGTGTCCAGCGGGAAGCCGTCGGGGCCGAAGTGGTGCACCTCGGCCCCGTAGGCCTCGTCGTTGTAGACGACGACCACCATCGGCAGGCCCAGTCGGCGCACGGTGTCGAGTTCCACGGCGCTCATCAGCGCGCCGCCGTCGCCGAGCGCGGCCACCGGGAGCCGGCCCGGCTGGGCGAGGGCCGCGCCGATCGTGGTCGCGAGGCCCAGCCCGATCGACTGGAAGGCCTGGGTGAAGCAGAAGCCGTTGTGGTCCGGCACCGAGAGATAGGCGCTCGGGTAGCCCATGAAGTTGCCGGAGTCGACGCCGACGACCCGCTCGGCGGGGAGGATGTCGTCGAGCGCGATGCTCAGCGTCCGCGGGTCGATCCGCTCGCGGGTGCCCTCGTCCTCGTACGGCACGTCCCGCCACCGGACCCGTGCGCCGAGGGCCTCGGCGATGTCGGGCGTGCGGGAGCCGGTGCGGCTCTCACCGTCGGCCTCCAGTGCCCGTCGCGTCGTGCGTTCCACGTCGCCGGTGACGCCCAGGGCGATCTCCCTGTGCGCGCCGAGCGCCTCCGGGGTGTCGTCGACCTGGACGACGGTCGCATCCGGGCCGATCAGACTGCCGTGCCGCATGGTCCACATGTTCAGCGCGCAACCCCAGCCGACGATCAGGTCGGCGCCCTGGATCAGTTCGACCGCAAGGGGGGAGGCGAAACCGCCCGAGACGTCGAGCGAGCAGGGGCTCGCATGGAACAGGCCGCGGGCCACGGCCGAGGTCGCCAGGAGCGCGCCGTACCGGTCGGCCAGGGCGAGGAGCGCGTCACGGCTGCCGGTGGTGCGCGCGCCCCGGCCGGCGACGAAGACCGGCCGCCGGGCTTCTTCCAGGGCGCGTACCAGCTCCGCCACCGCGGCTTCGGACGGCTCGACCGGTTCTCGTACGGGCATGGGGTGGGCGTCCAGGAGGGCCGCGTCGGGCACGTCGAGGGCCTGCACCTCCAGCGGCAGGTTCAGCAGGACCGTGCGCCGTTCGTGCCGGGTCCGCTGGAGGGCCGCGCGGGCCTGTTCGACCGCGTCGTGCGCGGTCGTCACGCGCGCGGTGACGGCACCGACGGAGTGCGCCAACACGGCTTGGTCGATACGGAAGTTGGAGTGCTGCGCGGTCGCCTCGGCGGCCAGCACCAGCAGCGGGGTACGGCTCTTGGCGGCCTCGGTGATGCCGGTCAGGGCGTTGGTCAGGCCGGGGCCCTGGTGGACGCTGAGCGCGGCGACCGTACCGCTCGTGCGGGCGTACGCGTCGGCCATGGTCGCCGCGCCGCCCTCGTGCCGTGCGGCGACGAACCGCGCGCCCGCCGCCACCATGGCGTTGGTCAGATGGAAGTTGCCCGAGCCGACCACGCCGAAGACATGGTCGACCCCTGATGCGACCAGGGCCCGCCCGACGGCTTCGGCGACCTTCACGACCGCTCCACCAGGGCGAGTACGCGTGCGGGGGATCCGGAGCCCGAGACGATGGGCAGCGGTCCCGCGATGACGACGGCGCCGGTCGGGGGCAGGGAGCCGAGGTTCTGGAGTTGGGTCAGCCCGTACTTGTCGGCGCCCAGGAAGTAGGAGTGGCAGGGGAAGGCCGGGTCGAAGGAGTGCGCCCGTCCCGCGTCCGTGCCGACCGTCTCCGTGCCGAGGCCGAGCACCGGGGACTCCTCGGCGACCCAGCGGGCGCACTCCGCGGACAGGCCGGGGGTGTGCGGGCCGTTCTCGTCGGCGTTGAGGAACGCCTCCTGCGACTGCGAGCGGGCGTCCCAGCCGGTGCGCAGCAGCAGCCAACCGCCTTCGGGCAAGGGCCCGTTGTCGGCCTCCCAGGCCTTGATGTGGTCCACCTCGACCAGGAAGTCGGGGTCCTTGGCGGCGTGCTCGGAGAAGTCGAGGACGACCGCGGGGGCGATCAGCCGGCCCGCCGGTACCGAGGCGACATCGGCCAGGTCCTTCCCGGTGACCCAGTGCACGGGCGCGTCGAAATGGGTGCCGGTGTGCTCACCGCTGCGGAAGTTGTTCCAGTACCAGGCCGGTCCCCGGTCGTCGTACCGGCTGATCTCCTCCAGCTCGAAGACCTGGGTCTGGCCGAACTGGGGCGGCAGCTGGATCACCGGTGTGGTCGACGACAGCGGCGAGGTGAGGTCGACGACTTCGATCGATCCCCCCTGCAGCCCGGCGAGCAGGGCGGCGAGCACGGACGGCTGTGACATGACGGCCTCCTGGGCAAAGGCGGAACGGTCAACGACAGGGTGTCAGCCGAGGGCCGCTTCGCTAAGGCACGCGGCCCGGAAATCGGTCCACCGGCCCCGAATTGGCCTTGGTGGAAGGCTCCACTCCGCCCTAGCGTCGAAGCCATGCGAATCCGAATCGTCGACGCCTTCACCGACCGCCCCTTCGCCGGCAACCCGGCCGGCGTCCTGCTTCTCGACGACTTCCCCGACGACGACCGGCTCCAGAAGATCGCCCTGGAGGTCAACCACGCCGAGACCGCGTTCGCGCACCGGCTGCCCGAGGGCGGGGACGCCGACTGGGCGCTGCGCTGGTTCACGCCCGCGACCGAGGTCACCATGTGCGGGCACGCCACGCTGGCCACGGCCCATGTGCTGCACACGACCGGTGCCCACGAGGGCCCGGTGCGCTTCGCCACCCGCAGCGGCGTCCTGATCGCCACGCCCCAGGAGGACGGCTCGATCACCCTGGACTTCCCGACGGCACCGCTCACCCCGGTCGAGGTGCCGGACGGCGTGGCCGAAGCGCTGGGCGCCGAGCCGCGCGCCGCCTTCGACACCGGCCCGAACGTCGGTGACCTGCTCCTCGAACTCGCCGACGAGAAGACGGTCCACGCCCTCACCCCGGACCACAAGGCGCTCGGCGGCTACTCCGAGCGCGGCATCATCGCCACCGCCCGCGCCGAGGACCCCGCCCGGGGCCACGACTTCGTCTCCCGCTGCTTCTTCCCGAACGCCGGCATCGACGAGGACCCGGTCACCGGCAGCGCCCACACGGCTCTCGCGCCCTTCTGGTCCGAGCGGCTCGGGCGCACCGACCTCACCGGCCTGCAGGCCTCGCCCCGCTCCGGCCGTGTCCGCACGCAGCTGCGCGGCGACCGCACGCTGCTGAGCGGGCGCGCGGTCACGGTCATCGAGGGCGAGCTGCTCGCCTAGAGTGCCCGGCTGCCGGCGCTCACGCGGTCGGCAGCCAGCCCACCTTCCCGGCCAGCAGCGCGTACCCCACGAACGCCCCGATGTCGAGTAGGGAATGCGCCACCACCAGGGGGCCCACCCGGCCCCAGCGCCGGTACAGGTAGACGAAGACCACGCCCATCACCATGTTGCCGACGAAGCCGCCGATGCCCTGGTAGAGGTGGTACGAGCCGCGCAGTACGGAACTGGCCACCAGAGCGGTGCCCGGCGTCCAGCCCAACTGCCCGAGCCGGCGCAGCAGATAGCCGACGACGATGACCTCTTCGAGGATCGCGTTCTGCATCGCCGAGAGGACCAGCACGGGGTACTTCCACCACACGTCGGGCAGCGCCTCCGGAACCACCGTGAGGTTGAAGCCGAGCCCGCGTGCGGCCAGGTAGAAGGCGATTCCGGTGCTGCCGATCACCGCCGCGATCCCGGCGCCGCGTCCGAGGTCGGGCCACGGCCGGGTGCGGTCGAAGCCGATGGTGCGCAGTGACCTGCCCTCGCGCAGCAGGAGGTGCGCGACGAGCGCGACGGGCACCAGGGCTGTGGCGATCCCGAACAGCTGCCAGGCCAGATCCAGCCAGGGGCGGCCCGGCGCGGCCGAGGCGTTGAGGGTGGCCGCCTGCTCCTTGAGCCCCCCTGGTTTCGTGACCGATCCGACAAAGCTGATCAGGGCGGACACACCACTCGCACCGAGCGAAAGCCCCAGAACGAGCAGCGTCTCGTCACGGAGAATCCGTCGCGAGGGCCGTTCCGGCGGAAAGGAATCGGCCACCGGGCCCGCCTCTGCCTGCACACCTGCCTCCAGTTGAGTAATCCAGCCTCATCCCCACCGCCACCCCGCTAGGGTCTCGAAAGAACTTACGAGGATCGTGCGCTTGGCCGTCAGGGGGGACGGACGTCGTACGGGGCAAACCTCCCCTTTGCCTGCCATACGGCCGCGGTCCGGCACGAGGTTCAACAGGGAGGGGCACCACCGTCATGGGACGTCACAGCTTGCCCGATCAGTATGGGGCGGGCGGCAGCGCCCCCCGTCCACGGGCGCGGCGCCGCACGGTGGCGGTGGCCGCGGTGCTCGTCCTCGCCGTCGCCGGCGGCACGGCGGGCGCGGTCAAGAGCGGGCTGCTGTCGTTCGGCTCCTCCTGCCAGGACGACCCGGTGCGCCTGAAGCTCACCGCCTCGCCGGACATCGCCCCTGCCCTGGCAGCGGCGGCCAAGCAGGCCCGGCGCAGCGACATCACCTCCGACGGGCGCTGTGTCGCGGTCACGGTGACCGCGCGCGACTCGTACAAGGTCGCGGACGCCCTCGCCGCGGGCAGGAAGCCGGACGCGCAGCTGTGGGTGCCGGACTCGGAGCTGTGGATCGATCGGATCACGGCGGACAACGGCCCGATCGACGTGACTCCCGTGGGCGCGGTCGCCTCGACGCCGATCGGCGTGGCCATGGTGCCCACGGCGGCGAAATCGCTGGGGTGGCCGGGGAAGACGTACAGCTGGGTCGACCTGGTCGGCGCCGCCCTGCAGGACAAGTCGCTCAGGCTGGGCGCGGCCGACCCCGCGCGCAGCGCCACCGGGCTGCTCGCCCTGACCCGGCTCAGCACGGCCGCCGCCGAGCTCAAGGACGGCGACACGCTGGCCGCGGGCATGATGAAGACGCTGTCGCAGCGCACCTCGGACAGCGACGGCCAGGTCGTGGACACCCTGCCCCGCGACTCCTCGGGCACCGAGCTGGGCAACCCGAAGCGGAACCAGGCGCTGGTGCTGTCCGAGCAGGCGGCGTACGCGTACAACTCCTCGGCCACCGGCGGCGGCGTGGACATGTTCTACCCGAAGGACGGCTCGCCGCGGCTCGACTACCCGTTCGCCACGGTCGACCAGCTGACGACCGACGAGAGCCGGGCCGCGCTGCGCTTCGTCACCTACCTTCGGCAGCCGGCGCAGCTGCGGCTGCTGCAGAAGTACGGCTTCCGCACCTCCGACGAGGAGGCGCCCGAGGCGGTGGTCGCCGAGGCGGGCGGCAGCAGCCCCCAGCCCTACACCGAGCCCACGCCCCAGCCGGCCTCGGACGCAGCGCTCCAGGAGACCCTCGGCACCTGGACGATCACCGTGCAGAGCGCCCGGCTCACCACGGTCGTGGACGCCTCCTCGTCCATGGCGCAGCCGGTGCCCGGGACCGGCCGGTCCCGCATGGACGTCACCAAGGGCTCCCTGCTGCAGGCCCTCGCCACCTTCACGCCCGAGGACGAGATAGGACTGTGGGAGTTCTCCACAAAACTCGACGGCGCCAAGGACTACCGCATCCTGGTGCCGACCGAGCGCCTCGGCGACCAGAAGGGCAGCGGCACCCAGCGCGACCGCCTCTCGGCGGCCTTCAACGCCCTCGCACCGGTCCCGCACGGGGCGACCGGCCTCTACGACACCACGCTCGCCGCATACAAGGCGGCGACCTCGTCCTACGCGAGGGGGAAGTTCAACGCTCTGGTCGTCCTGACCGACGGCGTCAACCAGGACCCCGGCAGCATCTCCCGCTCCGAACTCATCGCCCAGCTCCAGAAGCTCACCGACCCCGCCCGCCCGGTACCACTGATCATGATCGCCGTAGGCCCGGACGCCGACCGTCAGGAGGCCGAACAGATAGCGGAGGCCACAGGCGGCTCGGGCCAGTCGGTCAGCGATCCGTCACAGATCCAGTCGGTGATGCTGAAGGCGATCGTGGCGGCGGGGTCGAGGGGCGACGACTAGCACGCCTCGCGCGATCCGGTGCGGTGCGACAGCGCCCCGAAAGGGGCCGCGGCTACCCCAGCGGCACAGGCTCCGGCAGCCCAACCGGCCAGGTATGCACCGGCTCCCCCATCCGCATCAGCTCGCTGTACCTCCGAGTCGTCGCCGCCAGCGCGGCATCCCGCGACAGACCGGTCTCCAGGGCCCGATGGAACGTCGCCGCCTGCCACGTCGCCCCGTTCACCCGGCGCCGGCAGCGCTCGTCGATGACGCCCAAGTAGAGGTCGCGGTCGGCGCGTTCGACCCCCCACGCGTCCAGCCCCGCCTCGGCGAGCGGCAGCAGTTCGTCGCGTACCAGGCTCACCGCGTCGACCTGCGTGGTGCCGCTGTACCGGCCCCGCCGCGGCCACTCCAGGCGGGCGTCGATGCCGTGCCTGCAGGCGGCGTCGAAGTTCGCGGCGGCCGCCTCGAAGGGCAGCCGGGTCCACACGGGCCGTGACTCCTCGGCGAGGGCACGGACGAGGCCGTAGTAGAAGGCCGCGTTGGCGATGACGTCGGTGACGGTGGGCCCGGCGGGCAGGACGCGGTTCTCGACGCGCAGATGCGGGACGCCGTCGGCGATGCCGTAGACCGGACGGTTCCAGCGGTACACCGTGCCGTTGTGCAGGACGAGTTCGGCGAGCTTGGGGACACCGCCTTCGTCGAGGACCTGCAGCGGGTCCTCCTCGTCCGAGATCGGCAGCAGGGCCGGGAAGAACCGCACGTTCTCCTCGAACAGGTCGTACGCCGAGGAGATCCAGCGCTCCCCGAACCAGGTGCGCGGGCGCACGCCCTGCGCCTGCAGCTCCGGTGGCCGGGTGTCGGTGGACTGCTGGAACAGCGGGGGCCTGGACTCCCGCCACAGTTCACGGCCGAACAGGAAGGGCGAGTTGGCGCCGACGGCGATCTGCGCGGCGGCGACGGCCTGCGCGGCGTTCCAGACGTCGGCGAAGCGGCCCGGGGTGACCTGGAGGTGCAGCTGTACGGAGGTACAGGCGGCCTCCGGGGCTATGGACTTCGAGGTGCAGGTGAGGCGCTCCACCCCGTCGATGTCGAGGACGAAGTCCTCGCCGCGGGCGGCCACGATCTGCTCGTTGAGCAGGGCGTAGCGGTCGACGTCGGAGAGGTTGGAGGAGACCAGGTCGTCGCGGTCCAGGGTCGGCAGAATGCCGATCATGACGATTCCCGCGTCGAGTTCCCCCGCTTTTCGGTGGGCATATGCCAGCGAGGTCGTCAGTTCCTCGGCGAGCCGGTCGAATACCCGCCCGCCCAATCGATGTGGGGCTATGTTGACTTCCAGATTGAACATGGCGAGTTCTGTTTGGAAATCACGGCTTGCGATCCGCTCGAGAACCTGTGCATTGAGCATTTTCGGCATGCCGTCGCCACCGGCGAGATTCAGTTCGATCTCCAGCCCCATGAGGTTCTTCGGGCGATCGAACCGCTTCTCGTCCAGGAGCCGCTCCAGCCCCGTCAGACACCTGCGGAGCTTGTCGCGGTAGTGCTGCCGATCGGACAGGTCGAACCGGCCTGCCACGACCTTCTCCCCCATCGAAGCGTCCCTCCTCGAGTGGGCGGCCCGAAGATCCGGCCGCCCGGTGTCGGGGTCACGTGGGATGATGCCCAGCCGCGGCGATCGATAACGCCCCCGCGCGGGGGCGTCGCCCGCTACTCTGATGAACGTGACCGTTGGCACATTCACCGGGCATGGAGCACGGCGCAGTTTCGGGCCTGCGACGAACTCGTGAAAAACGCCGACGAGAATTGGCCGACCGCTCCAGGGCTATTTCCCGAGGTCACCGGCGTAAGCCGGGAGCGGAATCGGGATGATTCCTGCGTATCGCCGACCGGATACACCCTTGCCGAGTGCACCGGAAACGGCTAGACGAAACATCGTCTGAACACATGTCGTATAAACTCCGCGAACAAGACAGAGAGTCGGCGCCCGCGGTCATGGAACCTGCCGTCGAGGTGACGTGCGGCAGGCCTCACCCACACTCCTCGTTCCCAGGCCCCGGCCCCCGCCCCTCTGGCCCCGTGAGCAGACAGCGCCGTCCGCCCCCGCCCTCGCGCCACCGTGCCTGTCGAATGAGAGGCGACCCACCATGCCGCTGCATGTCCCCCCGGCTCCCGCGCCCGCCCTTCGCACCGTCCTGACCGCACTCGGTTCCCCCACCGCGGTCCGCGAGGCCCGAACTCCCTCCTTGCTGCGGTCCCAGGGCCCCGCCACCCCCGAACTCCCGCTGCCCGTACACGTACTGGACGAACTCAGCCCCGCGGGCGTGTCCGCCACCAGGCTTGCCGGGTGGCGCTTCCTGATCCGCTGCGGCGAGCGCTCGGTGGCCGCCGCCGAGACCATGCTGACCCCCGACGGCTGGGCCTTCTCGCACTTCTTCGAGGGCCCCTACATCGCCTCCACCGAGCGCGCCCTGCGTCAGGCCGAGACGATGAGCCAGACCTACCAGCCGCGCCTCCTCTCGGTACCCAGCCTGTACATGCTCACACTGTGGCTGCACGGCGACTGCACCGCGGACGGCGCCACCGGCCACCCCGCCGCCACGGACCTGCTCGTCCCGCTGGCGCCGGCGCCGCCCGGCATCGCCGCCCATCGCCCGCACCGCGTCGCCGAACTGCTGCCGGTGCTGACCCATCGGGTGACTCCCGTGCCGCTCCTGGGCTCGCCCGCCTGACCACCGCCCCTCGCGGCACTTTTCGTACCCCGCCCCGGAATTCCGGGAAGCGGGGTACGACGCTTTTCCGCCGGCAATTCGCTCGTACGAGCAGCCAATTGCTCGTACGAGCCGAAAACGGTACCTGACCTGGAAGGACTAGCCCCATCCGGCCACCGAGAACCACCCGAAGTGACAGTGCAGTTGGACTGAACCGTCCACACGGGGGATGCGTCCTCAACCTGTGAGAAGCGGTGCTGCGAAATCCCTGCGGATTGACGTCCGTGGGGCAACACTGGGACTGGACCGACTTATCGCCACGGGGGGCGGCCATGAACGGAGCTTCAAGCCGCGGGACAGACAAGACAGCCATCTCACACGTCACGACAGAGCGAAAGATCCCATCAATGTGCCAGCACCAGCCACCGTGTCCGACAGCCCACTCCGCCGACCGGGAGTCCGCCCGACTTGTGGCGCACCACCCGGAGCAGGGATGGAGCCTGCTGTGCAACGGCGTTCTGCTCTTCGAGGACACCGGTGAGCTCCTGCCCGACGGCCAGATCATCGCGCCGCACCGCCCAGTGGGCGCCGGCCAGGTGATGACGGCCGCCTGAGCGGCACCGGGCGGTGCGCCACACCGCCCGGGGACTTGAGGGGCCGGTCGCAAGGACACCCTGCGAACCGGCCCCGACGCATGTGCGGGGTCGATCACTGAGCGTAGTTGCGTGTGCCGGTCACGTCGACGGAGGTGGGGAATTGGCGACGGACGAGGCCGGGGCCGAGGGGCCGTCCAAGGTCCGCGGCAAGGTCACGATCACGGAGATCGCCCGGCAGGCCGGGGTCTCGGTGCCGACCGTGTCCCGGGTCGTCAACGGCCGCTTGGACGTCTCGCCGCAGACCCGCGCCCGGATCGAGGAGCTGCTGCTGCGGCACGGCCACCGCAGACGCGCCGCCGCCACCGCGAGCGGAGCGGCCCTGCTCGACCTGGTCTTCAACGACCTCGACAGCCCTTGGGCGGTGGAGATCATCCGGGGCGTCGAGGAGGCCGCGCACGCGGCCGGGGCCGGCACCGTGGTGTCGGCGATCCACGGCCGCTCCGGTGACGCCCGCGAGTGGATGCGCAACCTGCGGGCCCGCGCCTGTGACGGCGTCATCCTCGTCACCTCGGCGCTGGAGCCGCTCCTGCACGAGGAGTTGCGCGCCCTGGGCGTCCCGCTGGTGGTCGTCGACCCGGCGGGCTCCCCCGCCCTCGACGTCCCCACCATCGGCGCCGCCAACTGGTCGGGCGGGATGGCGGCCACTCAGCACCTGCTGTCCCTGGGCCACCGCAGGATCGGCCTCGTCGCGGGCCCGCCCGGACTGCTGTGCTCAAGAGCCCGCTTCGACGGCCACCGCGCAGCGCTGGAGGGCGCCGGGCTCTCGGTCGACGAAACCCTCGTCGTCCCCGGCGACTTCCACCCCGCGTCCGGCTTCACGGGCTGCAACACCCTCCTCGACCTGCCCGAACCGCCGACGGCCGTGTTCGCGGCCGGCGACCAGATGGCACTCGGCGCGATCGAGGCACTGCGCCGCCGGGGCCTCAGGGTGCCGCAGGACATGAGCGTGGTCGGCTTCGACGACCTTCCGGAGGTCCGCTGGTCGGCCCCGCCGCTGACGACGGTGCGCCAGCCGCTGGCCGGCATGGGCAAGCTCGCCGTCGGCACGGTGCTGCGCCTGGCCCGCGGCGAACAGCCCGACTCACCGCGGGTGGAGCTGGGCACGGAGCTGGTGGTGCGGTCGAGCACGGCACCCCCGGCGCCCTGAGCCGGGGGTGCCGACCCCGGCGGTGCTCCCCACTGCACCGCCGGGGCGTTCTCTATTTGCCGCCCAGTGCCCCCCTGATCGCGAAGTAGGCAGGCTTGGGCTGCAGTTGCTCGTCCCACGGGAGCGCGGCGCCCTCACCGGGGAAGAACGCCGGGATCCACGAGTACTTGTCGGTGTAGTCCCAGATGGTGATGCCCACGCAGTGCCGCACCGTGAGACATGCCTCGGTCAGGTCCCGGTACCACTGGGCCTGCTGCGCCAGCTTCTCGTCGGTCGCGGGGAGGAGCATCCGTACGTCGACCTCGGTGAGCGCGGTGTCCAGGCCGAGCCGGGAGAAGCGGCGCAGGTTGTCCTCCAGGGTCGTCGGATAGCCGTACTGGAGGGCCAGATGGGCCTGGAGTCCGATGCCGTCCAGCGGGACCTTCCGGGCCTTGAGGTCCTTCGCCAGCTGGTAGTAGGCGTCGCTCTTCGGGCCGACCGCCTCGATGTTGTAGTCGTTGAGGTAGAGCTTGGCGTGCGGGTCGGCCTGGTGGGCCCAGCGCAGCGCGTCGGCGATGTAGCCGGGGCCGAGCGTCTTGTACCAGAGGGTCTCGCGGTAGGTGCCGTCCTCGTTGAACGCCTCGTTGACGACGTCCCAGGAGTAGACCTTGCCCCGGTAGTGCCGTACCTCGGTCTGGATGTGCTTCTTCAGTACGGCCCTGAGCTCGTCCGCTGTCCATGTGCGGCCGGTGAGCCAGTCGGGCAGCTGGCTGTGCCAGACCAGGGTGTGGGCGCGGACCCGCTGGTGGTTCTTGCGGGCCAGGTCGACGATCTGGTCGCCGTTCGTCCAGTCGAAGACGCCCTGTTGGGGCTCGGTGGCGTACCACTTCATGCCGTTGCCGGGCGTGATCATGTCGAACTCGCTGCCGAGCAGGGCCGTATAGGCGGTGTCGGTGAGTTCGGGGTTGTCGGTGGCGCTGCCGAAGTAGCGGCCGTGGCGCTGGGCCAGTTCCGCGAGCGTCGGCTGTTTCGGGCTCGCCTGGGCCGCGGGGCCGGTGGCGATTCCGGCGGCGACCAGGAGGGCGGCGAGGCCGCCGGCGAGTCTGAGACGGGTGGTCTTGCGCATGGTGCGACTCCTCACGGTGTGTGGTGCGGGGCCGTACGGACGCCGGTGCGCCTCATCCCTTGGTGGCACCGGCGGTGAGGCCGCCGACGAGCTGCCGCTCGGCGACCGAGTAGAAGGCGAGGGCGGGAACCATCGCGAGCACGAGGTAGGCGAAGACACGCGCGTATTCCGACGAGTACTGGCCCTGGAACTGCGCGACGCCGAGGGGCAGCGTCCACCACTTGGAGTCGGTGAACACCAGCAGCGGCAGCATGAAGTTGTTCCAGCTGGCGACCACGGCGAGGACGGAGACCGTGCCGAGCGCCGGCCGCGCCATCGGCAGCAGCACCCGCCAGAAGAATCCGAAGGCACTGCACCCGTCGAGCGTGGCCGCCTCCTCCAGCTCGCCCGGGATCTGCCGGAAGAAGCCGCGCAGGATGATGATGGTCATCGGCAGCCCGAAGGCGGCCTGCGGAAGGATCACGCCGAGCGGGTTGTCCAGCAGGCCGAGGTAGCGCAGGAGGAGGAACAGCGGCAGGGCGGCCACCGCGAAGGGGAACATCAGCCCCATCGTGAAGAAGGTGAACAGCACCTCACGCCCACGGAAGGCGAACCGCGCGAAGGAGAAGGCCGCGAGGGCGGACGCCCCGACCACCAGCACGGTCGTCGCCAACGCGACCAGGGTGCTGTTGCCCAGCAGCCGCCAGAAGTCGCCGCCGCCGAGGATGTCGGTGTAGTTGCCGCTCAGCCAGTGCTCGGGCAGCCCGAAGGGGTTGCGGGACAGTTCGGCGGTCGATTTGAAGCCGGACAGCACGGCGTACAGCAGAGGTACGACCATCACCGCGCCGACGGCGACGAGGACGACGTGCAGCGGCAGTTTGCGCAGGGTCTTCACCTGCCGTCTCCCCTCATGTTCGTGGTGGCCCCTTCGAGGTCGCGGCGGAGCACGAACCGCTGGTAGGCGAGGGCGAAGACGAGACAGATGCCGAACATGACCACGCTGATCGCGCTGGCGTAGCCGACCTGGTAGCGCTTGAAGCCGAACTGGAACATCGTCACGGCCATCGTCTCGGAGTGGTGGTCGGGACCGCCCTGGGTGATCACCCACACCAGGTCGAACAGCTGGATCGCCCCGATGACGGAGAGGAAGACGCTGATGCGCAGGGTGGGCGCGAGCAGCGGCAGGGTGACGTTGCGGAACCGCTGCCAGGGCCCGGCGCCGTCGATCAGCGCCGCCTCCGTCAACTCGGCCGGGATGGACTGGAGTCCGGCCAGGTAGAGCATCATGTGGAAGCCGAAGTACTTCCAGGTCATGACCAGGAACAGGGTCGCCATGACGTAGGAGGGATCGGCGAACCACTCCCCGCCCAGGCCGTCGAGGCCGACGGCGCCCAGGACGTGGTCGGCGAGTCCGTCGCCCGGTGCGAAGACCATGCTGAACAGCACGCCGGTGATGGCCTCGGACAGGACGTACGGCGCGAAGAACAGCATCCGGTACACGGCCCGGCCGCGCAGCCGCTGGTTGAGCGCCACGGCCATGGCGAGCGCGAACGGCAGCTGCAGCACGAGCGACAGCACGACCAGGACCAGGCAGCGCCACAGGTCGCCCAGGAAGACGTCGTCCTGGAAGAGCCGGGTGAAGTTGTCCGTGCCCGCGTAGTCGGAGGGCATCCCGAAGCCGCCCCAGCGGAAGAAGGCCGCGTACAGGGCGAACAGCATCGGCAGCAGGACGAGCCCGATGAACAGCACCAGGGCGGGCACCTGGAAGGCGACCGCGGTGAGCCAGTTCGC
Source organism: Streptomyces sp. NPDC001351 (assembly GCF_042896045.1). Classification (NCBI taxonomy): domain Bacteria; kingdom Bacillati; phylum Actinomycetota; class Actinomycetes; order Kitasatosporales; family Streptomycetaceae; genus Streptomyces; species Streptomyces sp. NPDC001351. Next base: position 132,010 of record NZ_JBIAWS010000022.1, read on the forward strand.
CAGGCGCCGCCGGGCCCGCCCCCGCGCGAAGTCCGCGGCGGGAGGCGGGAGTTCGATGCCCGGGCCGCTCCGTTTGTCCGGAAGGAACGTGGAGGACGTGGAGGACGTGGAGGTCATCGCCGGCTACTGCTCTTCCTTCGCGGTCTTCGTGATCGACTGCGTGACCTGCTCGGGCGACTTGGAGCCGGCGATGAGCGCGGCGACGCTGTCGTTGACCTCCTGTCCGACGGCGGGGGCGTACGCCTGGTCGAGGAAGAGCTGGAAGCCGGTCGCGGCCTTCAACTGTGCCTGTACGGCCTTGATGTTGGGGTCGGACAGGGCGCTCTCCGCGGCCGGGACGACCGGGATGGTATTGGTCTTCTTGACCAGTTCGATGTCGGTGGCGTTGGAGGCGAAGAACTTCAGGAAGTCGACGGCCGCCTGCGGTGCGCCCTTGCGCAGGGCATGTCCGCCGCCCCCGCCGAACACCTCGGTGATGGTGCCCTTTCCGCCCTCGACCGCGGGGAACGGGAAGAAGCCGAGGTCCTTGCCGAGCCCCTTGCCCTGGTCCGCCTGCACGCTCGGGGCCCACTGGCCCATCAGCTCCATGGCCGCCTTGCCGTTGCCGACGGTCGCGGCCTCCCCGGTGGGCGTGGAGTAGGCGGCGCCGAGGAACCCCTTCTGAAACGGCTGGAGTCGGACCAGGTCCTTGAGGTGCTGCCCCGCCTGAACGAACCCCGGGGCGGTGAAGTCCTTGGTGTCGCTGGCCTTCTGCAGCGCGTCGATGCCCGCGGTGCGCATCGAGAGATAGGCCCAGTAGTACATGCCGGGCCACTTCTCCTTGCCCGCGAGGGCGAGCGGGGTGATGCCCTTGGCCTTCAGCTTCTGCACGGCGTCGAGGAAGCCGCTCCAGGTGGTCGGGGGCGTGCTGACGCCGGCCTGCTTGAAGAGCGCCTTGTTGTACCAGAAGCCGACCATGCCGATGTCGAACGGGATCGCGTACGTCTTGTCGTCGAGGATGTACGGCTTCTTGGCGACCGGCAGCAGGGCGTCGGCCCATGGCTTGGTCTTGTCGGTGAGGTCCTCGACGAGCCCGGCGTCGACCTGCTGCTTGAGGACGCCGCCGCCCCAGGTGTGGAAGATGTCGGGGAGCTTCCCGGAGGCGGTCAGCGCCGTCATCTTCGACTTGTAGGCGTCGTTCTCCAGCTGGACGATCTTTATCTTGACCTTGGGGTTCTGAGCCTCGAACTTCTTGGCCAGACCGGCCCACACGGTCTTCGCCGGCTCGGTGGTGGAGATGTTCCACCACTCGATGGTGGTCGTCCCGTCCGACGACCCTCCGTCCGAGTCTCCGCCGCATCCGCTCAGTGCCGTCATGCCCAGACCGGCCGCGGCGGAGGCCGCCAGGAAGCCGCGGCGGGACAGTGCCCGGTCGCCCATCATTGCGCTCCTCGGGTAGGGACGGCGCGTCCACGACCGTCCACTGGGACCGAAAGTTTCGGAGATGATCCAGAAAGCTGCGTTGTTGCCGCACCCTAGAGACAGCTCCCAAACGGTGGCAACCCCTTGTACGCGGTGAATCTGCGGGCAACACTTTTGGCATTGCCGTGCATCGATCTCCGCCGCATACGCTCCACACCCAGGACGCGCGAAACATTCGGCAATCGCGGCGATCCTTACGGCGCATCCGGGACCGTCCAACGCCCGAAGCACACCGCTCGGAGATACGCGCGTCCACCGACCACCGAAGGAGCACGCGCGAGGCACCACTGATCACGCATCAATGTGACCCATGTCACAGAGGGAAGCGGAGACGAGCACACCAACCCCGAAGCCAGCGCCGACCCCGGCCCGCTCGGTCCCGGCGCCTTCGCCCTGGCGCCGTCCCCGGGGCGCGGTGCGCTGTGGTCCGCGCTCGCGGTGCCGCCCTTCCTCCTGCTCTGCCCGTGTCGAGCTCGACCTCCAGGTCCTGATCGACAACCCGGACCTCTGGTACCGGCTCCACGAGGGCGCCCGCAAGTCACTGGCCCTCGGCACCCTGTTGTGCGCGCCCGACGTACTGGAGCGGATCTCGGAGCGAGTGGGGCGCGAGACGGCCGAGACGGTGTTCAGGGTCTCCGACCTGAGGTGACGTGTCCCCGGGCCGGTCGGGTCGGTTCACGGCTCCACCCCGGGGCGCGACCGGCCACGACGATGCCGCCGACGAGACACGGCGCATCGCCGCACAGCGCTTGGCCGGACTACTGCCGCCGGTCCGCGGAATGCCGCTGCACCCCCGTCATCAGGATGTCCAAGCCGCGCCGCGTCGTCGCCAGGACGACACGGTCGCCCGCGCACAGGATCCGTCCCTGCCCGGGACGCCAGTCGAAGCCCGTCCGACCGGGATGCGGCCCGCTGAGGCCGTCCACGGCCTCCGCCGCGGGGAGCGGCCCGGCGGCGGTCCCGACGGCCAGCACCCGCCATTCGTTCTCCCGGAACGCCTCGTGCACGGAGCGTCCCTCCAGCTCGGGGTGGCCGGCCACGTCCACGCAGGTGAACAGCAGCGAGCCCCGCTCCACGGGCATCACCCCCAGCACATGACGCCCCATCATCGCGGCGGCGAACGAGGGCGCAGCCAGCGCGGAAACGCTTCTGCTCCGGGTGAGGGCGTCCGGGTAGGAGGCGCGCAGGGTGCGCTGGACGGTGGCCGCGAAGGCGTCGTCGTACAACCGCGTCACCACCCGCACGGCGGGATTGGTCTCCCGCACGGCCATGACGATGTCGAGGTTCTGGCCGTCGTCACGGGTGAGGACGAGCAGCGAGCCGCTCTGCCGGACGCGGGCCAGTTCGAGCACGCCCGGGGCCGTGGCGTCCTCCAGGATCAGCGGTGTGCCGAGTTGGCGGGCCAGGGCGACGCCGCGGGCACGCGGGTCACGTTCGATGGCCACCACCTGGTGGTCGGTGGCGCGCAGCCGGTCCAGCACCCGGGTGCCGACCATCCCCAGACCGACCAGCACGATGTGGCCGTTCACACCGTCGTCGGGCGGATGATTCGCCGAGGCGGTACGGAAGGCCTCGGTGGCGTTCATGGTCGCGGCGACCACGAGCGGCAGTACGGCCAAACCGACGAAACCGGCCACGAGTTGGAGCACGCGCCGGGCGACCGACTCCTCGGTGGCCGGGTCGCCCATGGTGAAGATGTCCAGCAGCGGCAGATAGAAGTTCTTCCACCACGGATGCTCGTCGGCGAAGAGCGCGGTGGCGGTCGCGAGCGCGAGGACGACCGCCGTCAACGCCCCGTAGACGGCGGCCAGTTGGTGGGAGAGGAAGACCTTCCACGGCAGATGGGCCAGTCGTGCCCGCAGCCACCGTCGGGGGTGCGGACGCCGGGCGCGGGCGGCCGCTTCGGAGGCGTGATGGGTGACCTCCTCCAGCATCAGCCGGCCGTGGGTGAGCTGCCGGTGGTGGGCGGTCCGGGCGTCGGGCAGCAGCTGGGTGCCCTCCTCGCCGGGCGTCTCCGCGCTGTCCTGGCTGGCCGGGTCGTCCTGGTGAGCGCCGGACAGGACGGCCAGAGTGGCCAGGTCGGTGACGTTCGACGGTGACCCCGCGGGCCGTACGACACCTCTGAACACCTTGCCCTCGACCTGGAGGGTGTGCCCGTGGCCCACCGCGGCGGCCGCCACCAGCTCCGGTACGGCGGTGTCGGCGTCGGAGAGCACCGTGGTGGAGGTGTCCTGGGCGGGGTTGTCGCACAGTCCCGCCGCCCGGTCCAGCAGCCGCTCCAGATGGCGGCCGCGCTCGCGGTCGAACATACGGACCACCAGCCGCACCGAGGGGTTGATGGTCCGGGCGAGCAGCGCCGCGGTCATGTTGACCTGGTCGTCCCGGTAGGTCAGGGCGAGCGCGGCGGCCCGCTCGACACCCGCCGCCCGCAGGGCCCGCTCGTCGGGGCGGACGGAGACGTGCAGCTCGACCGGGGAGTGCGGGTCGTCGTGGAGCGCGGCGATCTCCGCGCCGCGCTCGTCGTTCGCGGACGGCAGCACGACGGTGACGATCTCACCGCACACGGCGTCCAGTTCGACGGCGAGCCGGTGCGCGAGAGCGTCGTCGCCGCAGATCACCATGTGCTGCGATCTCTGGCCGGGCGGTATGCGGAGGGGGAGAGTCGACGTCACACGAGGCAGAACGCCGCAGCTCGCGAGGGCAGTTCCGGCGGAGCACCGCCCGGGATCCAAGATTTCGCCAAGAACATGCCAACATCATGCGTCCTCTCCCCGCCGCACCGACCGGTCAGCCGCCGCGGCCCACGTCAAGAGCCTTGGCACTGTCTTGACGCGTGGGGGGCGGATAGGGTGAAGGCGGTGTGCCGGGAAGTCTGGTCGGCCGGGAGCCACGGTGGCTTCCGTGAAGGCCCCAGGGGGAAGGCATGCGCAGCGTCGGGACGGTACTCGCACTGGTCGTACTGGCCACCGTCGTGGCCACCTTCGCCCACCGCCGGCGCATCCCCGCACCGTCCCTCCTGGTCCTCGCCGGCCTCGCCGTGGCCCTGCTGCCGGGCACCCCCGAGATCCGGACCAGCCCCCAGACCATCGGCCTGGTCGTGCTGCCCCCGCTGCTGTACGCGAGCGCGGAGGATTTGTCCTGGCGCGAGCTGCGCGCGGTGTGGAAGCCGGTCGGGATCCTCGCGATCGGCCTGGTCCTGGCGTCGGCGGCGGCGGTCGGCGCCGTGGCCTCGCTGGTGACGCCGCTGTCGTGGCCGATGGCGTTGGTGCTGGGCGCGGTCCTGGCCAGCACCGACCCGGTGGCGGTCACGGCACTCGGCAGACGCCTCGCCCTGCCGCCCAGGGTCCAGGTCCTGGTCCAGGCGGAGAGCCTGTTCAACGACGCCACCTCGCTGGTCCTGTTCCGGGTCGCGGTGAGCGTGGCCGTGGCGTCCGCGGCGGCGAACTGGGGCGCGGCGGGCGGCGAGTTCGCCGTACTGGCGGGCGGCGGCACTCTGATCGGGGCGGCCGTGGCCCACGTCGTCACACTCATCCGGCGGCGCACCGAGGACCCGGTCCTGGAAACGGTGATCGCCCTGGTCACGCCGTATGCCGCCTATGTCCTGGCCGAGGCGGCCCACACCTCCGGCGTCACCTCGGTCGTGGTCGCCGGAGTCGTCCTGGGCGGACGGGGCGAGAAGCTCACCACCGCGCACATCCGGCTCCAGCTGCACGCGGTGTACGGCACCGTGGTGTTCCTCCTGGAGAGCGTGGTGTTCTCCCTCATCGGCCTGGCCCTGCCCGCCCAGGTGCAGGCGCTGTCCCCCAACGACCGGGCGTGGCCGCTGTACGCGCTCGCCGTTGCCGGCACCCTGATCGCCGTACGGCTGCTGTGGCTGGCCCCGCTGTCGGCGGTGGTACAGCGCAAGGGCGGTATCCGCCCCATGAACTGGCGGGTCCCGATGGTGCTGACCTGGGCGGGCACCCGGGGCGTGGTCCCCCTGGCCGCGGCCCTGTCCATCCCGGAGACCGCCAAGAGCGGCGCGGCGCTCGCGGGCCGCCCCCTGGTGCTGGTCCTGACCACCTCGGTGGTGGTCGTCACCCTCGTCGTCCAGGGCTTCACCCTGGCCCCCGTGGTCCGCCGCTCCGGCATCGCCCTCGAACCCGACCACACCGAGCGCGAGGAGGCCGCGGCCCGCTGCCGCCTCGCCGACGCGGGCATACGCCGCCTGGAGGAACTCTCCGACCTGCAAGCCGTCCCCGAGGTCGTTCTCGACCGCCTCCGTCGCGGCCTCACCGCCCGCCTCGACGACGCCCGAGACCGCCTCACCGACCACACCGGCCAAAGCGCCCCCGCCGAATCCGCCGACCTGCTCTACCGGCAGCTGCGCCGCGACGTCATCGCCTTCGAGGCAGTGGAACTGCAGCGCCTGTACGACGAACACGCCATCAGCGACACGACACGCAGGAGGCTCCAGCGTTCGTTGGACCTGGAGGAAGCCCGCCTGACGGACATCTGAGCCACAGCGGCCGCGCGATCGGCCGGTGCACCGGTGCCGTCATCCCACGCGCCATGACGCTGGGTGTCCAGTCCCGATCGGCGAACCCCCTCCCCCGGACGGCCCAAACAAGAGCGAACCACTCCAGAACCCCCCTTCCTGGGCGCCGCCTGAGACGAACAGCGAGTCTTAACGGAAGCTTGACGCCGTCGCCCCCCTCATCCGTGGGCCCGTGCGTCACTCTCCGCTTACGCTGGTGCCGCCGTCCGCGTGATGGCCGGAATCCACACGCTGAGCCGCACCTCAGGAGCACGCCGATGGCCACGACCGAGCACCCCCCTCCCAGTCGCCTGCGCGCCTGGATGCTGGAGGGTCTGTCCGACATGGGCAAGGGCGTCCAGCAGGCGCCGCACGCCCAGCCGGAGCCCGCGCACAAGGGGCAGCGCTGGTACCGCGTGATGTGCCTGACCGGCGTCGACTACTTCTCGACCCTCGGCTATCAGCCCGGCATCGCGGCTCTGGCCGCCGGCCTCCTGTCGCCGGTGGCGACCATCGTCCTCGTGATAGTGACGCTTGCCGGCGCGTTGCCGGTCTACCGCCGGGTGGCCGAGGAGAGCCCGCACGGCGAAGGCTCCATCGCCATGCTGGAGCGGCTGCTGACGTTCTGGAAGGGCAAGCTGTTCGTCCTGACCCTGCTCGGCTTCGCCGCCACCGACTTCCTGATCACCATCACCCTCTCGGCGGCGGACGCCGCGACCCACCTCGTCGAGAACCCCCACCTGACCAGCACCCTGCACGACCAGCAGATGCTGATCACGCTCATCCTGGTCGCCCTGCTCGGCGCGGTGTTCCTCAAGGGCTTCCTGGAGGCGATCGGGGTCGCGGTCGCGCTGGTGGTGGTCTACCTCGGTCTCAACGTCGTCGTCGTGGCCGTGGGCATGTACCACGTGATCACGGCGGGCCACCTCGTCACCGACTGGACCAGCGCCCTGACCACGGAACACGGCAACATCTTCGCCATGATCGGCGTCTCCCTGCTGGTCTTCCCCAAGCTCGCACTCGGCCTCTCCGGCTTCGAGACCGGCGTCGCGGTCATGCCGCACGTCCAGGGCGACCCCGGCGACACCGAGGAGAACCCGCAGGGCCGCATCCGCGACACGAAGAAGCTCCTCACCGCCGCCGCTCTGATCATGAGTGTGTTCCTGATCGCGACGAGCTTCATCACCACCGTGCTGATCCCGGAGAAGGAGTTCAAGTCCGGCGGCCAGGCCAACGGACGCGCCCTCGCCTACCTCTCCCACGAGTACCTGGGCAACGCCTTCGGCACGGTCTACGACATCTCGACCATCGCCATCCTCTGGTTCGCCGGCGCCTCCGCCATGGCCGGCCTGCTCAACCTGATGCCCCGCTATCTGCCCCGCTACGGCATGGCCCCGCACTGGGCCCGCGCCGTGCGCCCGATGGTGATCGTCTTCACCCTGATCGGCTTCCTGGTCACCTGGATCTTCGACGCCGACGTCGACGCCCAGGGCGGCGCCTACGCCACCGGCGTCCTGGTCCTGATGTCCTCGGCCGCGATCGCGGTGACAATCGTCGCCCGCCGCGCCCAGCAGCGGGGCTGGACCATCGGTTTCGGAGTCGTCTCGGCGGTCCTCCTCTACGTCACCGTGGCCAACGTCATCGAGCGCCCGGACGGCGTCAAGATCGGCGCCTGTTTCATCGCCGGCATCATCCTGGTCTCGCTGCTGTCCCGGCTGGCCCGCGCCTTCGAGCTGCGCGTCACGCACGTCGAACTGGATCCCATGGCGGAACGTTTCATCCGGGACATGGCCAGCCGAAAGATCCGCTTCATCGCCAACGAGCCGGACCAGCGGGACAAGGCCGAGTACCGCGACAAGATCGAGCAGATCCGCGCCGACAACGACATCCCCGGCGAGGACTTCGTCTTCGTCGAGGTCACGGTCATCGACCCGTCCGAGTTCGAAGCGGGCCTGACGGTGCGCGGCGAGGTCCTGCACGACCGCTACCGGGTGCTGACCCTGGAGTCCTCCTCCATCCCGAACGCGCTGGCCGCCCTGCTCCTGCACGTCCGCGACACCACCCAGTGCACCCCGCACATCTACTTCGAGTGGACCGAGGGCAACCCCTTCGCCAACTTCCTGCGCTTCTTCCTCTTCGGCCAGGGCGAGGTCGCCCCGGTCACCCGGGAGGTCCTCCGCGAAGCCGAACCGGACCGTGTCCGCAGGCCGCGCGTCCACACGGGCTGAGGCGGGTCTGTGGAGGGGCGCGGGACTGCATCCATATGCGGCTCCGCCGCACGGGCGCGACCAGCCACGACGGCGCCGCAGACGATCAACAGCAGATCGAGGCACCCCACGGGCCGAGCCGCACACCGGCATCGATGCGCAGGGTGTCGTGCGTGATCACCGCGTCGGTGAGGTCGAGCGTCACCTCACCCCACTCCGAGTCGATCTCCAGCCGCCGCGGCACCACCCGGCCGTCACCGCGCCGAGCGGAAGCGCCGCGTTTCTCGATGCGGTCGACATCCTTGCCGGCGGCCTCCGAAGCCACTCCCCGGCAGGTCGACCGTCCCCGGCCGCGACACGCAGCACCTCCACGACCGGGCCCGGTCCGCATACGAAGCCCCGGTCCACCAGGGCTTGTTCCCGGCCCTATCGTGACCGCATGCAGAGCTACACAATCGGCCAGGCCGCACGACTGCTCGGCGTGAGTCCGGACACCGCACGCCGCTGGGCCGACGCCGGCCGGGTGGCGACCCATCGCGACGAGGGCGGCCGACGCCTCATCGACGGCCGGGACCTGGCCGCCTTCTCCGTCGAACTCGCCAAGGCGGGCACCACCGAGGAGGAGACCTCCTACACCTCGGTCCGCAACGCCTTCCCCGGCATCGTCACCGCGATCAAGCTCGGTGACGTGGCGGCCCAGGTCGAGATCCAGGCCGGCCCGCACCGCCTGGTCTCACTGCTGACCCGCGAGGCCGTGGAGGAGCTGGGCCTCGAGGTCGGCATGGAGGCCACCGCCCGCGTGAAGTCGACCAACGTGCACATCGACCGCACCTGACCACGGACAACACGCCCACAGCGAACCGCGGCCCATGCGTTTCCCGGGCGCCACGGTCTGAGCGATGGCCAAGACGGCGCAGACCGGCGCGTAGCCGACATAACACCCCACCGGGGCTACGGTGGGCCCCGGCAGAAGGCCCTCAACCCCCCACCCCCTGCGAGGCGTTCCCCATGAGCCCCATGAGCCTGAGCATCCGCAACCAAATCCCCGGTACGGTCACCGCCGTCACCTCCGGCGAGGTCATGGCCACCGTCAAGGTCCGCCTCACCGGAGGCCAGGAGATCACCGCGGCGATCACCCTCGAGTCCGCCGAGGAACTGGGCCTCGCGGCGGGCACCGCCGTACGCGCCCTGGTGAAGTCGACGGAGGTCTCCTTGGCCACCGCCCCGGTCGAGGGCCTGTCCATCCGCAACCAGCTCCCGGGCACGGTCACCGCCGTGGCCACCGGCGGCGCGATGGCCTCCGTGAAGGTCGCCTTCGACGGCGGCGAACTGACCTCCGCCATCACCAAGGACGCCGTCACGGACCTCGCCCTGGCCACTGGCACACCTGTCGTGGCCCTGATCAAGTCGACGGAGATCTCACTCGCGACGGCGTAACGGGAAAGGGCCCCGCCGAAGCGGGGCCCTTCTCCACGACCACTGCCTCAGTCGTCGTACGCGTCCAGCGGCGGGCACGAGCACACCAGGTTCCGGTCACCGAAGGCCTGGTCGATCCGGCGCACCGGCGGCCAGTACTTGTCGGCGGCCGACACCCCGGCCGGGAAGACGGCCTCCTCACGCGAGTACGCGTGCTCCCACTCCCCACCGAGCGCGGCAGCGGTGTGCGGCGCACCGCGGAGCGGGTTGTCCTCGGCCGGCCACTCGCCCGCCCCGACCTTCTCGATCTCCGCACGGATGGCGATCATCGCCTCGCAGAACCGGTCCAGCTCGATCAGGTCCTCGGACTCGGTCGGCTCGATCATCAGTGTGCCGGCCACCGGGAACGACATCGTCGGCGCGTGGAATCCGTAGTCGATGAGCCGCTTGGCGACGTCGTCGACGCTCACACCGGTCGCCTTGGTCAGCGGCCGCAGATCGATGATGCACTCGTGCGCGACCAGCCCGCCGGGACCGGTGTAGAGCACGGGGTAGTGCGGCTCGAGCCGCTTGGCGATGTAGTTGGCGCTCAGCACGGCCACCTGCGTGGCCCGCTTCAGCCCCTCGCCGCCCATGAGCCGGACGTACGCCCAGGAGATCGGCAGGATGCCCGCGGAACCCCAGGGGGCCGCGGAGATCGGTCCGACACCCGTCGCCGGTCCCGCGGCCGGCTGCATCGGGTGGTTCGGCAGATACGGCGCCAGATGCGCCCGTACGCCGACCGGCCCGACGCCCGGCCCGCCGCCGCCGTGCGGGATGCAGAAGGTCTTGTGCAGGTTGAGGTGCGAGACGTCACCGCCGAAGTGCCCCGGCTTGGCAAGCCCCACAAGGGCGTTGAGGTTGGCGCCGTCGACGTACACCTGCCCGCCGGCCTCGTGCACCTGGGCGCAGATGTCGGCGACATGCTCCTCGAACACACCGTGCGTGGAGGGGTACGTGATCATCAGCACGGCCAGCTCGTCGCGGTACTGCTCGATCTTGGCCCGCAGGTCCTCGACGTCGATCTCGCCGTCCTCGGCGGTCTTCACGACGACGACCTTCATCCCGGCCATGACGGCGCTGGCGGCGTTCGTCCCGTGCGCGGACGACGGAATCAGACACACCGTGCGCTGCTCGTCACCGTTGGCCCGGTGATATCCGCGTACGGCGAGGAGTCCGGCCAGCTCGCCCTGCGATCCGGCGTTGGGCTGCAGGGACACCTTGTCGTACCCGGTGACCTCGGCGAGCCGCTCTTCGAGCTCGCGGATGAGGGTGAGGTAGCCCTGCGCCTGCTCGGCGGGCGCGAAGGGGTGCAGCTGCCCGAACTCGGGCCAGGTGACCGGCTCCATCTCGGTGGTCGCGTTGAGCTTCATGGTGCAGGAGCCCAGCGGGATCATGCCCCGGTCGAGCGCGTAGTCACGGTCGGCGAGCCGGCGCAGGTAGCGCAGCATCGCGGTCTCGGAGCGGTGCTGCTGGAAGACCGGGTGGGTCAGGTAGTCGTCGGTGCGCAGCAGTCCGGCGGGCAGGGAGTCCTCGGTCGCCGCGTCCAGCGCCTCGATGTCGCCCTCGACCCCGAACGCGGTCCACACGGCGCCCAGCTGGGCCCGCGCGGTGGTCTCGTCGCAGGCGATCGACACATGGTCGGCGTCGACCAGGTGAAGGTTGACTCCGTTCTCCCGCGCGGCGGCCACCACCTCGGCGGCGCGGCCCGGCACCCGCACGGTGACCGTGTCGAAGTAGGAGCCGTGCACGACCTCTACGCCACCGGCCTGAAGCCCCGCGGCAAGGATCGTGGCGTACCGGTGGGTGCGCCGCGCGATCGCCTTGAGCCCCTCCGGCCCGTGGTACACGGCGTACATCCCCGCCATGACGGCGAGCAGCACCTGGGCCGTACAGATGTTGCTGGTGGCCTTCTCCCGCCGGATGTGCTGCTCACGCGTCTGCAGCGCGAGCCGGTACGCCTGGTGCCCGTCCGCGTCCACGGACACGCCCACCAGCCGCCCGGGAAGGCTGCGCGCGAACTTCTCGTGCACCGCCATGTAGCCCGCGTGCGGCCCGCCGAAGCCCATCGGCACACCGAAGCGCTGCGTGGTCCCGACCGCGATGTCCGCGCCGAGTTCCCCGGGCGACTTCAGCAGCGTCAGCGCCAGCAGATCGGCGGCGACGGTGACCAGCGCTCCGAGTTCGTGCGCCTGGTCGACGAGCGGCTTGAGGTCGCGTACGGCACCGGAGGCGCCGGGGTACTGGACGAGCACGCCGTTGATCTCACGCCCGGCGATCTCGGCCGGAATTCCGTCGCTGAGGTCGGCGACCACGACCTCCACACCGGTCGGCTCGGCACGGGTCTCGAGCACGGCGATGGTCTGCGGCAGCACGTCCGCGTCGACCAGGAACAGGCCCTTCTTGTTCCTGCCCATGCGCCGGGACAGCGCCATCGCCTCGGCGGCGGCCGTCCCCTCGTCGAGCAGCGAGGCACCGGAGGTCGGCAGCCCGGTGAGGTCGGCGACCATGGTCTGGAAGTTGAGCAGGGCCTCGAGCCGCCCCTGCGAGATCTCGGGCTGGTAGGGCGTGTAGGCCGTGTACCAGGCGGGATTCTCCATGACGTTGCGCAGGATGACGGGCGGAGTGAAGGTCCCGTAGTACCCGAGCCCGATCATGGAGTCGAGCACCTGGTTCCGGTCGGCGAGCGACCGCAGCTCGGCCAGCACCTCGGCCTCGGTGCGCGCACCCGGCAGCTCCAGCGCATCCGAGTTCTTGATCACATCCGGCACCGCTGCCGCGGTGAGTTCGTCCAGCGAGCCGTATCCGACGTGCGCGAGCATCTTGGCCCGTGCCTCGTGGTCAGGCCCGATGTGGCGCTGCTCGAACGGTATTCCCTGTTCGAGCTCGGAGAGCGGAATGCGATGGGCGGTCATTGCGGAGGCCTCCTGGTCTGACACGACCTTCGAGGGGCACCACGGCACGGGTACCCGGACGGCCTCCCCCTCTGTCATCTCAACCTGAGAGCTTCACCGGATCACCCGAGGGCACCCGGCTTTCACCGTCGGTGAGAGCGGGAGCTGTCGACACCCGCCCTGCTTTCCAGAGTGACCTCGTCCGCGCGGTACGTGAGCCTGAGAGATTCCGGGGAGGATTTGCTCCTTCGGCGCCTCCGGTGATGTCTGGAGGACTCTCCCGCACGGGGTCAGCAGCCGCTGTCAGCCTACCAGCGAGCACCACATCCAATCCTTCGAGTGGCCGCCATCACCAATCTGCTCTTTCGTAGTGCTTACGGATGAGTTGCGACCAAATGGAGGGCCCGTGCAGACCGACATCGATCCGCGCAACCTGATCGGCCGCAAGGCTTTCGACCGCAACGGCACCAAGCTCGGCACCATCGACGAGGTCTACCTCGACGACGCGACGGGCGTGCCGGAGTGGGCGGCCATACGCACCGGCCTGTTCTCCCGGGACGCCTTCGTCCCTCTGGAACCCAGCGAACTGATCGAGGGCACCCTCCACGTCCCCTTCGACCGGTCCCTCATCAAGGACGCCCCCGACTTCGGCGTCGGCCGCCACCTCTCCCCCGAGCAGGAGCTCCAGCTCTACCACCACTACGGCCTCGACATCCCCGCCGCTTCCCCCTTCCCGGACCACGACTTCGGCAAGCTCGCGGGCACGGAGGACGCGGACGCGTAGCCCACCCGTCCCACCGCGCCCGGCTCCCGCGCGGACCAGCACCCTCCACGGTCAGGCTCTGGCCCCGTGCACGGAGGCCCCGGGTCTCCCCGCCACCAACGGCAATGGATCCGCCGGCTCCAGCTCAGGGTCATCGGTGCGAAACGTCCGCACCCGCCCCGGCCCCGAATCCGGCGTCTCGAACCGCACGGTCACCCGCCCCAGCCCACTTCCCTGCACCCACCCGTGCCCGAACTCGGCATGCCGCACATCGTGCCCGGCGGGCCACCGCCGCTCGACAACCACCTGCTGCTCCTCGACGGGCTCCTCGTCCGCCTCGTCCGCCGAATGTTCCACGCCTTCCCCGGCGGCCTGCGCGAACAAGTCTTCCTGCGTGTAGTCGGCAAGCCCGCTCACCCCGACCCCCAGCAACCGCACACCCCCCGTCGTGTCCACCGAATCCAGCAGCCGGGCAGCAGCCTCCCGCACCACCGCCGGATCGTCCGTGGGCCCGCGCAGCGTCTCGGAACGGGTCAGCGTCGAGAAGTCGAAGCGGCGCACCTTCAGCACGATGGTCCGCCCCGAAAGACCCGCACCTCGCAGCCGCCGCACACACCGGTCGGCCAGCCGCTGCACCTCCAGCCCCACCCTCACCCGGTCGTGGATGTCCACGTCGTACGTGTCCTCGACCGATACCGACTTGGCCTCCCGCTCGGCCACCACGGGCCGGTCGTCGTGGGCCAGCGCCATGGCGTACAACGCGTGCCCATGGGCCTTGCCCAGCAGCCGGACGAGCTCGTCCTCACCGGCCTCGGCGATCTCGTCGACCGTGGTGATGCCGGCCCGCCGCAGATGGTCCCCCGTGGCCGGCCCCACCCCCGGCAGCATCCGCACCGACATCGGTCCGAGCTTGGCCCGCTCGGTCCCTGGCTCGACCAGCACCAGTCCGTTCGGCTTGGCCTCCTCGGAGGCGATCTTCGCGAGCATCTTGCAGGCGGCAAGGCCCACGGACCCGGTCAGCCCCGTATCCGCCCGTATGTCGGCGCGCAGCTTCTCCCCCACCAGCCGCGCCGACGCCGCGTCCCAGGCCGCCTCCCCGGCCTCCAGGTCCACGAAGGCCTCATCCAGGCTCAGCGGCTCCACCAGCGGCGACAGCGAGTGCAGCAGCCCCATGACCTGCTCGCTGATCGACCGGTAGAACCCGAAGCGCGGCACCAGATACGCGGCGTTCGGTGCCAGCCGCCGCGCCTGAGCCATCGGCATCGCCGACCGGACCCCGAAGACCCGCGCCTCGTACGAAGCGGTGGCGACCACCCCGCGCGGCCCGAGCCCACCCACGATCACGGCTTTCCCGCGCAGGCTCGGCTTGGATGCCTGCTCCGCCGAGGCGTAGAAGGCATCCATGTCGAGATGCAGGATCGTGGGCGCGTTTCTCACATCTCCGATGCTGCCCTACGCCACTGACAATGCCGTCCTACGACCGCCAAAGGGCTCTCAGAAGCCGACGAGGACGCGGTCAGCCCGCCCGGTTGCGCCGTCGTGCCAGCTCGTCCGCCGGGTTGTGCCCGACCAGGGTCTCGCCGGTGTCGATCCGCTCGCCGTGCAGCTGCGAGAGCGCACTGTCGACGTCCCGCCACACCACACCGACGGCGATCCCGAAGATCCCCTGGCCGCCCTGGAGCAGCGCATGGACCTCGTCCGGCGAGGTGCATTCGTAGACGGTGGCGCCGTCGCTCATCAGCGTCATGCGCTCCAGGTCCCGGAAGCCCCGCTCACGCAGATGCACCACCGCGGTGCGGATGTTCTGCAGCGACACCCCGGTGTCCAGGAACCGCTTGACGATCTTCAGGACGACGACGTCCCGGAAGCTGTACAGCCGCTGCGTGCCGGACCCGTAGGCGGGCCGCACGCTCGGCTCGACGAGCCCGGTACGGGCCCAGTAGTCCAGTTGCCGGTAAGTGATGCCGGCGGCCGCACAGGCCGTCGGACCGCGATAGCCGATCTGCTCGGACGCCATGGACGCCGCCCCTCCGCTGCTCGGCACGGCCGCCGGTCGCCGCGGAGCGTGATCGGCCGCGCTGCCGGGATGAGGGTCCCCCCAACTCGAACGAAGTTGAGAGCTTGGGGGAGGGTACGGACCGCTCTCCCCGAGACTGCGTCCGGGGCCACCCCCAGCCGTACCGTCGCCGCTGCTTCTCACGCCGACCTCCGTCCTTGACCTGCCATCTCGACGGTAGGCAGTCACCAGGGGTGCGTCAACGATCGCCACACTCGGCACGCCGAGTGATAATCACCCTAAGAGTGGTTTCCCGCACCCCACCGCGGGGAAAGGCTAGCCGAATGCGCTCGGAGGGGGCCTCAGGACGCTCTCACTGGCCGTTGGCACTTGCCGGCATGTGAGACTCACTGGCTGCTTGTCCCGAAGTCCTCCGGCGAGATCTGATCGAGGAACTCGCGGAACTTCTCCACCTCGTCCTCCTGCTCATCCGGAATCGCGATGCCTGCGTCGTCGAGCACGCCGTCGCTGCCGTAGATCGGCGTTCCGGTGCGCAGGGCCAGCGCTATGGCGTCGGACGGACGGGCACTGACTTCGACCCCGCTGGCGAAGACCAGCTCCGCGTAGAAGACGCCCTCCCGCAGATCCGTGATGCGCACTTCGGTCAGCTCCTGACCGACGGCCTCCAGCACGTCCTTGAACAGGTCGTGGGTCAGCGGTCGTGCGGGGGCCATGCCCTGCTGGGCGAAGGCAATGGCAGTCGCCTCCCCCGGCCCGATCCAGATGGGGAGGTAACGGTCGCCTCCCACTTCACGCAGGAGCACGATCGGTTGGTTGGAGGGCATTTCGACCCGGACACCTACGACATCGAGCTCGTTCACACAGCAACCCTAGGACCTGCCCGGGACGTTTGGGTAGTCGAGCCGGGAACGGGGGGCCGATCCGGCCTCCGGAAAGGCCCCGGACTCAGGGCAGTCGCACACCGAGCGCGGTCTGCACCAGGGCTGCGTGCAGCTTCACCGTGAGCGCCGCCAGCTCCTTCGTACGCGCCTCGGCATGCGCCCTGGTCTGCGGATTGCGGTGGCGCTTCAGCGGGGCCACCACCTGGTCCACCAGCCCGGCCTCACGCTCGGCGGCGGCCTTCATGGCCCTCAGGTGCCGCGGTTCGATTCCGGACCGCCCGAGTTCCACGACGAGCGACGCCACGGTCACCGTCTCCGCGTCGTACGCCCCGTCCGGCAGCGGCGCGACCAGGCCGTACGACTCCCACTCCTCGAGTTCCTGCTCGCCGATCCCGGCGGCCGCGAGCAGCTCGGCGCGCCCGATCCGAGCCGCGGTGGGCCCCTCGGGCGCTTCGAGGAGGGACTCGCCGTCCCGCTGGCGTCCCACGACGGGCAGCGGGACTGCCTCACCGCGCTCCATGGCCTCCAGATGCTCGCGGATCACCTTGAGGGGCAGATAGTGGTCCCGCTGCATCCTCAGCACATGGCCGAGGCGCTCGACGTCGTCCGCGCTGAACTTGCGGTACCCCGACGGGGTGCGCTGCGGCTCGATGAGCCCCTCCGACTCCAGGAAACGGATCTTGGAGATGGTGACTTCGGGGAACTCGTCGCGCAGCACGTTCAGCACCGTGCCGATGCTCATCAGACCGCTGTCCGTGCCGGCGGTGCCGTGCCCGGCACCGCCGCTCGGTGTTCGAAGCATGGACATTCCCTTGGGGTCCCCCCGGACGGGGTCTGGGGGAAGGGTCAGTAGCCCCGCTGGCTTGCATAGAAGACCAGCCGGTACTTTCCGATCTGCACCTCGTCACCGTTGTTCAGAGCGACCTGGTCGATCCGCTCGCGGTTGACGTACGTGCCGTTCAGACTGCCCACGTCGGCCACCGTGAACGAGCCGTCCGCACCACGGCGGAACTCCACGTGCCGGCGCGAGACCGTCACGTCGTCCAGGAAGATGTCGCTCTGCGGGTGACGCCCGGCCGTGGTCAGGTCGCCGTCCAGCAGGAAGCGGCTGCCCGAGTTCGGCCCGCGGCGCACGACCAGGAGCGCGGAGCCCAGCGGCAGCGCATCTACGGCCGCCTGCGCCTCGGGGGACAGCGCCGGCACCTGCGTCTGACCGGTGACCTCGGCGTCGTAGGCCTCGATGCCGGAAATCGAGATCGTGGACGTCGTCTCGGACGGCCGCTCGGCCGCGCCGCCGGCGCGCAGCGGGGCGCCACAGTTGGAGCAGAAGCGGCTGTTCTCCGCGTTGCGGTTACCGCACCTCGTACACACCAGGGCCGACATAGGGGAAAACCCTCCACCCGTACTTGAGGTTGACGGTTGCCCGAAACCTATGCCGCCGGACTGCGCAGGGTCAACAGACGGCGCGCCCTGACCTCCGGGAATGTCACCACCCGGACCAGGGACCTGGTCCCGGAACAACGGGCGCCGGCCCTCTTCATCTGGCTGTGCGCGATGACGAGCGGTCGCGTTGTCGCTACCCTCTCGCGCGCTCTTGCCGAACAACTTCGCAAACAACTTCACGGGCGATTCCCCTTGACCGAAACAGACCCGCCCGTGGGGCAGGACGAACCCTGATTGCATACACCGGCCGACCCGGACATCCTCACAACGTCCGTATCCACCAGACAGTTTCCACCACGCACCACCCATTCGGTGCGCCGACCCCCCGCAACCTCATGCCCCCACCGGACGTCGGCCATGCACCGCCTGTTCACTGGGAGGACGACCGAGCGTAGTCAGGCCGCTTCGCCGCTCGCAAGGCGTCCACAATGATCTTGTTCGACCGCTCGACGGCAACGGTGGCCTGCTCCTTCTCAAGAGTCTGCACCACGCCTCCCGGGATGTTGAGCGCCGGTTCGAGGTCCGCCGGCTTCCCGATGACCTTGAAACGAAAGGGAGCGTTGATCTTGTTCCCGTCGACGCTCACGCTCTTGCCCGAGTCGGTGAGGTAGGTGTTGGCGACGACACGTACATCGTTCACCTGGATCGCCTCCGCCCCTGCCGCACGCAGTTCCTGGATCGCGTCGAGCAGCATGTCCGCCTGGACCGTCCCCTTCGTGTCCTCGATGGTCATCGTGATGCCGGGCCCCTGAGCGGCCGCCGTGCCCGCCAGAATGCCGAGTTGCTTCTCCTTCTCGACGGTCTGCTTGCGGGCCTCCTCGGCCTGGTTGGAGCTGTTCTCCAGCTCGTCTCGCTGCTTCTCCAGTCCCTGCTTCTCGTCCTCAAGACGCTGTGTACGGTTGTCGAGTTCATCCAGGATGCGAACAAGATCTTCCTGACGCGCGCCGCGCAGGGCGCTGTCGCTGTTGCTGTTCGAGGCAACCTGGACGGCCAGGCCGAAGCCGAGGCCGAACAGCAGGACGGCGACGATGAGTTGGGCGCGGGTCACACGCGGCGGCCAGAGGCCTTTCACCAGCCGCTGCCGCCCGGTGAGAGAGGGCTGCTCCTCCTCAGAGGGCCGCTTCTCCTCAGAGAGCTGCTTGTCCTCAGAGAGCTGCTTGTCCTCGGGAGCTGCCTGGGTCACGTCGGGCTCCGTAGCGGGGACCTCCTGCGGAAGTTCCTTGCGCAGCCTGTTCTCCGGCGTCTTTTCGCTGTCGCTCATCGGCCTCACGCCCGGAACACGTGCCGGCGGATCGCCGCGGCGTTCGAGAAGATGCGGATCCCGAGGACCACGACGACACCGGTGGACAGCTGGGCGCCCACACCCAGCTTGTCACCCAGGAACACGATCAACGCCGCCACGACCACGTTGGACAGGAACGACACCACGAAGACCTTGTCGTCGAAGATCCCGTCGAGCATGGCCCGCAGACCGCCGAAGACGGCGTCGAGCGCCGCGACCACGGCGATTGGCAGGTAAGGCTCGACGACCGCCGGAACCTCAGGCCGGACCAACAGGCCGGCCACGACTCCCACTACGAGGCCCAGTACGGCGATCACGATGTGCCCTTCTCAGTCTTCTCGGTTGTCGGCTGTGCTGTACGTACGATCACACTCGGTGCGGCAGGCAGCCGGAGGTCGCCTTCCACGGAAATGCTGGTCCGGATGCCGTATGTCTCCTGCAGGGCGTGCAGATACAGCCCGTCGGCGCTGTCCTGGAACCTGCTGCTCAGCTGCTTGCCGTTCCCCACGGCCAGCACCGTATAAGGGGGAACCAGCGGCTTGTTGTCGACCAGTATCGCGTCCCCCGCGGCCCTGATGGCCGAAAGCGCCGTCAGCCGCTGCCCATTGATCGAAACGGCCTCGGCCCCCGACTCCCACAGCCCGTTGATCACACGCTGCATGTCGCGGTCCCGCACTCGACCGGTGTCGGAGAAGTCCGAGGTCTCGCGCGGGTTGCCGTTGCCGCCGCTGGTTGCTTCCTTGGCGTCGTTCACGACCAGTCTCACGCCGGGGCCGTGTACTTCGACGGCGCCCGACAAAATCCCCACCAGCTCCGACTGATCTCCACTGCCGCTCTTCTCGAGGGCCTCCCGCTGGCGCGAGCTCACATCGTCGCGCAGCTTGTCGACGGAGCCCTCCAGCTTGTCCGCCGCCGTGGTCTCCCGGTCGATGCGGTTGATCAGTTCTTCGCGCTCCTTGGCGACGACGGGAGCGGCCACCCGAGCCTGTGCCGCTCCGACGGTTACGACAAGAGCCGCGAGCACCAGCCCGGCGGCCAGGCCGAGCCGGGCCCGAAGGGTCTTCGACAGAGGACCGTCGCCCGCGGCCCTTTTCCTGGCGGCCGCCTCGGCGTAGCCGTCGTCCAGGCTGTGGTCCATGACGTTGGTGAGCAGCGACATGGAAGCGTCCGGACGCGAGGGTCGCGTGGGGGTACTCCGAACGGGGGGCTGCTGCGGCATGCCGCACATCGTCGCATGTCGCGACCACTACCTCCGAATGGCCCCACCGGCGTGCCGGACGGGCCCCCTTGGGGACACCTGTCCGGCACGCGCGCGTGCTGCGTTTTTCAGCGGCCGGCGCTGTCCACAACCGCCGACCACTCGTCGAGCAGAGCCTGGGCGGAGGCGTCGTCCGGTCCCTCCGCCCACAGGTGGGTGACCGCTTCGGCCGGGTCGGGCAGCACCATCACCCAGCGCCCATCGGTCTCCACGACGCGCACGCCGTCCGTGGTGTCCACGAAGCGGTCTCCGGCCGCCTCGACCACGCGCCGCATCACCAGTCCCTTGACGGCCCAGGGAGTCGCAAGATCCCGCTTGAGGACGTGTGCCCGCGGAATCCGGGCATCGATCTGGCTCAGCGTGAGCTGCGTCCGCGCCACCAGCCCGATCAGCCGTACGAAGGCCGCCGTACCGTCGAAGACACTGCTGAACTCCGGGACGATGAAGCCGCCCTTGCCGTCACCGCCGAAGATGGTCGAATCGTCGCCTCCGACCCTCGTCAGGTCGTCGGGCGAGGTCGTCGTCCACTCCACCTGCGTCCCGTGGTACGCCGCAACCTGCTCGGCGATCCTCGTCGTGGTCACCGGCAGCGCCACCCGCCCGCTGCGCCGCTCAGCGGCCACCAGATCCAGCATGACGAGCAGCGCCCGGTCGTCCTCGACGATCCGCCCCTTCTCGTCGACCAGCGACAACCGCTCGCCAACCGGGTCGAACCGCACTCCGAAGGCGGCCCGCGACGACGCCACGATCTCACCGAGCCGCACCAGCCCCGACCGCCGCACATCGGCGGACTCCGTGGGCCGCGACTCGTCGAGCCCGGGATTGATGGTCAGCGAGTCCACACCGAGCTTGCCCAGCAGGCTGGGCAGGACAAGCCCGGCGCTGCCGTTCGACGCGTCGACGACGACCTTCAGCCCGGACTCGGTGATCCCGGTGGTGTCGACGTTCCGCAACAGCGAACCGGTGTACGAGTCGAAGACGCTCGCAGGAAAATG
Organism: Streptomyces sp. NPDC001351; assembly: GCF_042896045.1. Classification (NCBI taxonomy): domain Bacteria; kingdom Bacillati; phylum Actinomycetota; class Actinomycetes; order Kitasatosporales; family Streptomycetaceae; genus Streptomyces; species Streptomyces sp. NPDC001351. The sequence continues at coordinate 153,182 of NZ_JBIAWS010000022.1, forward strand.
CAGGTCTCCGATCTCCCCCGGGAACGCACGCCGGTACTCCTGCCGCGCGAACACCCGGTCCAGCTTTCGCTGGCTGCCCTGCGAGAGATCGGCCCCGTTCCCGTCGAAGAACATGATGTCCACGGAGTCCGGCACCCCGGGCGTGGTCCGGATCATGATCCCGCCCGCACTGCCCCGCGCCGTCTGCTGCCGGGCAACGGGCAGCGGTACGTTCTCCAGGTCCCGTACGTCGATGGCGCTGGCCTGCAGGGCGGAGATGACCGCTCGCTTCAGCGCACGGGCGCCACGGGAGTGGTCGCGGGCCGTGGTGACAGTGGAGCCCTTCTTCAGAGTCGTCGCATAGGCACCGGCCAGGCGCACGGCGAGCTCGGGCGTGATCTCCACGTTCAGGATGCCGGACACCCCGCGAGCACCGAACAGATGCGCCTGGCCCCTGGACTCCCAGATGACCGACGTGTTGACGAAGGCGCCGGCCTCGATGGTCTTGAACGGGTAGACCCGCACATTGCCCTGAACGATCGATTCTTCACCGATGAGGCACTCGTCGCCGATGACCGCGCCGTCCTCGATCCGAGCAGCACGCATGATGTCGGTGTTCTTTCCGACGACGCAGCCACGCAGATTGCTGTGCTGCCCCACATACACGTTGTCGTGCACAACGGCCTTGTGCAGAAACGCCCCGCTCTTCACCACGACGTTCGAGCCGACGACGGTGTGCTCACGAATTTCGGCGCCGGATTCGACCTTGGCGTAGTCGCCAATGTAGAGCGGGCCGCGCAGCACGGCGTCGGGATGCACCTCGGCGCCCTCGGCCACCCACACACCCGGGGACATCTCGAAGCCGTCGATCTCGACGTCGACCCTGCCCTCCAGAACGTCGGCCTGCGCCTTCACATAGCTCTCGTGAGTACCGACGTCCTCCCAGTACCCTTCCGCGACATAGCCGTAGATCGGCTTGCCTTCCTTCATCAACTGCGGAAAGACATCCCCGGACCAGTCGACGGGCACATCGGGCTCGACATAGTCGAAGACTTCGGGCTCCATCACATAGATGCCCGTGTTCACCGTGTCGGAGAAGACCTGCCCCCAGGTGGGTTTCTCGAGGAAGCGCTCGACCTTTCCTTCTTCGTCGACGATCGTGATGCCGAATTCCAGCGGGTTCGGCACGCGCGTCAGGCAAACAGTGACGAGCGCACCCTTTTCCTTGTGGAAATTGATCAGCTCGGTGAGGTCGAAGTCGGTCAGGGCATCACCGGAGATGACGAGGAAGGCATCGTCCTTCAACGCCTCTTCGGCGTTCTTGACGCTTCCTGCGGTACCGAGTGGCTTCTCCTCGTTGGCATAGGAGAGCTCCATTCCGAGCTCTTCGCCGTCACCGAAGTAGTTCTTGACCAATGAGGCCAGGAACTGGACAGTTACGACGGTCTCGTTCAGCCCATGCCTTTTGAGCAGCCGTAGCACATGCTCCATGATCGGGCGGTTGGCCACGGGCAGGAGCGGCTTGGGCATGCTTGAGGTCATGGGGCGAAGGCGTGTGCCTTCGCCTCCGGCCATCACGACGGCCTTCATGTCGGAAGCGTCCTCCTCAAAAAGACGACGGTCTAGCCGACTTCACCCGCCCAGATTGTCCCGCACTTTTCCGCCGAGGGCCATCCGGCCACTACGGCCGCAGCAATCGGCGAGTTCAATCGGCCATGGCGTCCGCGCGGACGAGGCGGCGGACTTGTACCACGTAGAGGACTCCTGCCCACCAGTAGAGCGTTGTACCCCATCCAGCGAACGCCCATCCGAAAATAGCAGCGAGTGACGAGATCCATCCGGTTCCGTCACTGAGCAGGAGCAACGGGAAGGCGTACATCAGGTTGAAGGTGGCCGCCTTCCCCAGGAAGTTCACCTGCGGCGGCGGATAGCCGTGCCGCCGCAGGATGCCCACCATCACCAGCAGGACGAGCTCGCGCGCCAGTAGTACAGCGGTCAACCAGAACGGCAGAATCTCGCGCCAGGTGAGGCCGACCAACGTCGAGAGAATGTAGAGCCGGTCGGCCGCGGGGTCGAGCAGCCGGCCGAGGCTGCTGATCTGGTTCCAACGCCGCGCGAGCTTGCCGTCGAGGTAGTCACTGACTCCGCTCAGAGCCAGCACCAGCAGCGCCCACGTGTCACTCTTGGGGCCACCGAACTCGGGCCTGAGGATCAGCCACAGAAAGACCGGCACGCCGACGAGACGCGCCATGCTGAGGATGTTGGGGATGGTGAGTACCCGGTCCGTCTGGACGCGGGTCTCCTGGACCTCCACCCGGGGGCCTCCTGTGGGAAACGTGCCAACGATGCCCCCTGACCTTACCTCAACGCAAAAAAGCTCTGGCTCTTGGGTTGTTGCCCAAGAGCCAGAGCTCTAAAAGGAGTTCGGCGGCGTCCTACTCTCCCACAGGGTCCCCCCTGCAGTACCATCGGCGCTGTAAGGCTTAGCTTCCGGGTTCGGAATGTAACCGGGCGTTT
>NZ_JBIAWS010000023.1:0-126953 GCF_042896045.1 Streptomyces sp. NPDC001351
TCCTCGGTGCTTTCCAGGTTCCCGCTTTCGCGTTTCCCTTTCCGGCGGTTCCGACTCTATCAGATCCTTTCGGGCCTGACTCCCAGTCAGAGGGGCTGTCCTCCCGGCCGTTGGGCCGTTCCGACGAGTGAGACTTTAGCGGATTCCCGGCCCCCGAGCTAATCGGGGTCCGCGTCCTTTCGAACGTGGATTCCTCAATTCGTAAATACGCATGCCAATAGAGCGACGCCAGACAGATCGACTGGTCGTCGAGTAGTGGTTGGTACTTGCGAAGTGGCTGTCCGGGGACCGACCGTGGTCGGCGCTCACGTCGGACAACTCGGAGAACACTACGTAGCGCGCGGGGGTGTGTCAACTTGCCTCCGGGCGGCACCCGGGAGGCGTACCCTGAGCCGCATGACTGAGCGTACGTGTACCCAGCAGTGGTGGGCCGCCTGACGGCGGCCGTGCTCACGTATGCGTTCAACGGCCGCCGCCTCGGCGGCCGTTCTCGTTTCTCCCTCCAGAGCTCCTGAGGGCCGGCCGCCGGGACGGCGGTCTCGACCAGGAGGTGGAGAAGAGATGACGCGGGTTTTCAGCGGGGTCAAGCCGACCGGGCACCTGACGCTGGGGAACTACCTGGGAGCCATGCGGCAGTGGGCCGCGGTGGACCAGCATCGGGCGGATGCGCTGTTCTGCATCGTCGATCTGCACGCGCTGACCGTGGACCACGATCCGGCCCGGGTACGCAGGCTCAGTCGGCAGGCGGCGACGCTGTTGCTGGCCGCGGGGCTGGATCCGGCGCTGTGCACCGTGTTCGTACAGAGCCATGTCGATGAGCACGCGCGGCTGTCGTACGTCCTCGAGTGTGTGGCGACCGACGGTGAGATGCGGCGGATGATCCAGTACAAGGAGAAGGCCGCGCGTGAGCGCGAGCGGGGTGGGAGTGTGCGGCTGTCCCTGCTGACGTATCCGGTGCTGATGGCGGCGGACATCCTGGTGTACGGGGCGGACGAGGTGCCGGTGGGGGACGACCAGGCGCAGCACGTGGAGCTGACGCGGGATCTGGCGGTGCGGTTCAACCAGCGGTACGGGCATACGTTCGTGGTGCCGAAGGCCACGCTTCCTGCGGTGGCGGCGCGGGTCATGAATCTGCAGGAACCGACGTCGAAGATGGGGAAGTCGGACGACTCCGGGCCGGGGATCGTCTATCTGCTCGACGAGCCGGATGTCGTGCGGAAGAAGATCATGCGGGCCGTGACCGACAGCGGGCGGGAGATCGTGTACGACCGGGAGGAGCGGCCCGGCGTGACGAATCTGCTGGAAATCCTGGCGGCCTGCACGGGTGGGGACCCGGAGGCCTTGAGCGGTGCATGTGAGTCGTACGGGTCCTTGAAGAAGGACACCGCGGAGGCCGTGGTCGAGCTCCTCAGGCCCGTACAGGAGAGGCACAGGGTGCTGTGCGCTGATCCCGGCTATGTGGAGGGGGTGCTGCGGGATGGTGCGGAGAGGGCGCGGGCGTTGGCCCGGCCGACCGTGGACGCCGCTTATCGCGCGATCGGGTTGCTGCCTGCTGCTGCGGACACCGGTGCCGGGGTGGTGCTGAACGCGGCGCGGTAGGCGCGCGGGCTGGTGGCGAGGCGCGATGCGAAGTGCTGGCGCATCGTGACCTCGCTGCCGAAGCCGGCGCGGCGGGCTACTTCGGGCATGGGCAGATCGGTGCGTTCGAGGAGTTTCTGCGCCGCAGCGATGCGCTGGTCGAGGAGCCAGCGGAGCGGGGGCGTGCCGGTCTGCGCGGCGAAGTGGCGGGCGAAGCTGCGGGGGGACATGCCCGCGTGGGCGGCCAGGTCGGCGACGGTGAGTGGTTCGTGCAGGTGGCGCAGGGCGTGCTCGCGTACGGCGGCGAGGGTGTCGGCGTCGCGGTCCGCGCGGGGTGTGGGGTGCTCGATGAACTGTGCCTGGGTGCCGGTGCGGAAGGGGGCGGTGACCATGGAGCGGGCGATGGTGGCTGCGGCTTCGGCGCCGTGGGACTGGCGGACGAGGTGGAGGCAGAGGTCGATGCCGGCTGCGGTGCCGGCCGCGGTCCAGAGGTTGTCGTCCTCGATGAACAGGGCGTCGGGGACGACGGTGACCTGGGGGTGGTGTGCGCGGAGGAGGCTGACGAGGTTCCAGTGGGTGATGGCGCGGCGGCCGTCGAGGAGGCCGGCCTGGGCGAGGGTGAAGGCGCCGCCGCAGAGGGCCGCGATGGTGGTGCCGTGGGCGTGCGCGCGGCGGAGGGCGTCGAGGACGGGGGCGGGCGCGGGGGTGAGGTGGTCGTCGAGGCCGGGGATCACGATCAGGTCGGCGCGGGACAGCCAGCTGAGGGTGCGGTCGGGGTGGAGGGTCATGCCTCCGCGCATGAGGACGGGGCCGGTGGTGTCGGCGGCGACTCGGCGCAGGTCGAAGGCGGGGGCGCCGCGGTCGGTGCGGTCGGTGCCCCAGACCTCGGTGATGACGGAGACGTCGAAGGCGCGGATGCCGGGGAAGGCGACCAGGGCGACGCGATAGGTGTCCACTGCGGTGTTCTCCATGGGTGGCAGTAAACCATCGATCGCTGACTTTTCACCCTCTGGGGCGCTGGTGCTCCCGGCGGCAGGATCGTAGGCATGGAGATCGCAGAGAACGCAGCGCTGGTGGTCGTGGACGTGCAGAAGGGCTTCGACGAGGCCGACTTCTGGGGGCCGCGGAACAACCCGGAGGCCGATGACAACATCGCTTCGCTCATCGACGTGTGGCAGGCGACGGGACGGCCGGTCGTCTTCGTACGGCATGACTCGCCGAAGCCCCGGTCGCCGCTGCGGCCGGGGTACGAGGGGAACCGGTTCAAGGAGTATGTGGAGCAGCGGCGCGGCAGGGGCGCCGGTGGGGCCGAGCTGTTGATCACGAAGAGCGTGAACTCGGCCTTCTACGGGACGCCGGACCTGGGTGCCTGGCTGAAGGCGGAGGGGATTTCGCAGATCGTGGTGGCCGGGATCCAGACCAATATGTGCGTGGAGACGACGGCTCGGATGGGCGGCAACCTGGGGTACGACGTGGTGGTCGCGTATGACGCGACGTACACCTTCGATCTGGAGGGGCCGTTCGGCTGGCGGCGCAGTGCCGACGAGGTCGCGCAGGCGTCGGCGGTGTCGCTGCACGGGGGCGGTTTCGCGCGTGTGGTGGCCACGAAGGAGGTGGTGGACGCGGCGGGCTGACCGCCCCCGGCGGGCGCTAGTCCTTCTTGCCGGAGGCGAGTTCGCGGCTGCGGTCGCGGGCGGCTTCGAGGGCGGCGATGAGGGCGGCTCGGACGCCGTGGTTCTCGAGTTCGCGGATGGCGTTGATGGTGGTGCCCGCGGGGGACGTGACGTTCTCGCGGAGCTTGACCGGGTGCTCGCCGCTGTCGCGGAGCATCGTCGCGGCGCCGATCGCGGACTGGACGATCAGGTCGTGGGCCTTGTCGCGGGGCAGGCCGAGCAGGATGCCTGCGTCCGTCATGGCCTCGACCAGGTAGAAGAAGTACGCCGGGCCGGAGCCGGAGAGGGCGGTGCAGGCGTCCTGCTGGGACTCGGGGACGCGCAGCGTCTTGCCGACGGCGCCGAAGATCTCCTCGGCGTGGGCGAGGTGGTCGGCGGTGGCGTGGCTGCCGGCGGAGATCACGGACATGGCCTCGTCGACGAGCGCGGGGGTGTTCGTCATGACGCGGACGACCGGGGTGCCGGTGGCGAGGCGGTCCTCGATGGAGGCGGTGGTGATGCCGGCGGCTCCGCTGATGACCAGGCGGTCGGCGGGGACGTGGGGGGCGAGTTCGTCGAGGAGGGTGCCCATGTCCTGCGGCTTGACCGTGAGGATCAGGGTGTCGGCGGTCTTGGCGGCTTCCGGGTTGGTGACCGGGGTGACGCCGTAGCGGGTGCGGAGTTCTTCGGCTCGCTCCGGGCGGCGGGCGGTGACGAGGAGGTCGGCGGGGGCCCAGCCGCCGCGGATCATTCCGCTGAGCAGGGCTTCGCCGATCTTGCCGGTGCCGAGGACTGCGACTTTCTGGGTCATGGCTTGGGTGCCCTCCGGGGGTGCGTCGTCCGGGGTACATCGTCGCACCGGGGGCGGGTGGGTGGCTTGGGTGTCCGGTGGGCGGGATGTTGGCGGGTGGTCCCCGTCGGGTTTCTCGCCCCCGCCGCCCCTACCCGTCCCGTCCCCAGAGGCACTGCCCCTTCGACCCCGCCAGGGGGCTGCGCCCCCTGGACCCCCGATCGGCCTGAACGGCCTCGTCCTCAAACGCCGGACGGGCTGAAAATGCCTGCCCGGCCGAAACGTGAACGCCGGACGGGCTGAAAGCGCCTGCTCGGCATCCACCGTGCAGGCCCGCTCCGTCACGCTGTCCTTCGCCTCAGTGTTGCGGCTCCCAGGCCGAGTACGAGCAGGGCGCAGCCCGCCACGATCAGGGCGTCGCGGACGAAGTTGGCGGTCATGTCCGTGTGTTTGAGGACCTCGTTCATGCCGTCCACGGCGTAGGACATGGGCAGGACGTCCGAGATCGCCTTCAGGGCCGGGTGCATGTTGTCGCGTGGGGTGAACAGCCCGCAGAGGAGGAGCTGGGGGAAGATCACGGCCGGCATGAACTGGACCGCCTGGAATTCGGATGCGGCGAAGGCCGAGACGAAGAGGCCGAGGGCGGTGCCGAGGAGGGCGTCCAGGAGGGCGACCAGGAGGAGCAGCCAGGGGCTGCCCGTGACGTCCAGGCCGAGGAACCAGACCGCGAGGCCCGTGGCCAGGGCGGACTGGATGATCGCGAGGGCACCGAAGGCGAGGGCGTAGCCCGCGATCAGGTCGCCCTTGCCCAGCGGCATGGCGAGGAGGCGTTCGAGGGTTCCCGAGGTGCGTTCGCGCAGGGTGGCGATCGACGTGACCAGGAACATCGTGATGAGGGGGAAGATGCCGAGGAGTGACGCGCCGATGTTGTCGAAGGTGCGCGGGCTGCCGTCGAAGACGTAGCGGAGCAGGAACAGCATCACGCAGGGGATGAGGATCATCATCGCGATGGTGCGCGGGTCGTGGCGGAGCTGGCGCAGGACCCGGGCCGCGGTGGCGGCGGTGCGGGAGGCGTTCAGGGCGCCGGTGGGGGCGGGTGTCGTCGCCGTACCGGTCGTGGTCTTCATCGTGCTCATCGGGTGGTCTCCTTCTCGCGGGCGGCGGTGGCCGCCTCGTCGACCAGGTGCAGGAAGGCCGCCTCGACGGTGTCGGCGCCGGTGCGGGTGCGCAGGGCGTCGGGGGTGTCGTCGGCGAGGATCTCGCCCTCGCGCATCAGCAGGAGGCGGTGGCAGCGCTCGGCCTCGTCCATGACGTGGGAGGAGATGAGGAGGGTCGCTCCGCGGTCGGCGGCGATGGAGTGGAAGAGGGTCCACAGGTCGCGGCGGAGGACCGGGTCCAGGCCGACGGTGGGTTCGTCGAGGACCAGGAGTTCGGGGGTGCCCAGCAGGGCGACGGCCAGGGAGACGCGGCTGCGCTGGCCGCCGGAGAGGTTTCCGGCGAGGGCGTCGGCGTGGGAGGTGAGGTCGACGTCGGTGAGGACGCGGTCGATCTCGTGGCGGCGGTCGGCGGCGGAGCCGCCGGGGGCGAGGATCGCCGTGAAGTAGTCGAGGTTCTGGCGGACCGTCAGGTCGTCGTAGACGGAAGGAGCCTGGGTGACGTAGCCGATGCGGGTACGGAGGGTGGGGTGGCCGGCCGGGCTGCCCAGGACCTCCAGGGTGCCGGTGACCTTGGCCTGGGTGCCGACGATCGAGCGCATGAGGGTCGACTTGCCGCAGCCGGAGGGGCCGAGGAGGCCGGTGATCTGGCCGCGCGGGACGGTGAAGTCGAGGCCGCGCAGGACGGTGCGGGGGCCGCGGACGACGGCGAGGCCTTCGGCCCGGACGGCGGGACCAGGGGCGGCAGGGGGGTCCGCCGAGCCGCCTTCGGAATAATTCATCATGCGATGAATAATGCTCCGGAGCGGCAGCGTCGTCAAGCGATTCCCCCAAGGGGTGCGTTCGGCGGCGCAGGCGCGTGGCGGCGTGATCGGAGGTGGAGAGTCCGGTCCGCGCGCCTCCGCGTTCACCGGCCGGAAACACGAACCGGATGCGGAACCAACTCCCGCTCCTGACAATGGATTTCACTTCGCCGTGCCCTCCCCCGGCTCGGCGCCCACGCATCTCCCCTCACCGACGGAGGTGCTGTTGTCATGCGCTGTCGCATACGCAAGGCCGATCTCTTCGCTTCGCTGGTCGTCTTCCTGGTCGCACTGCCGCTGTGTGTGGGCGTGGCGATCGCTTCCGGGGTCCCCGCCGAGCTGGGGCTGGTCACCGGGATCGTCGGCGGGCTGGTCGCCGGGGCGCTGCCCGGCAGCAGCCTGCAGGTGAGCGGGCCGGCGGCCGGGCTGACGGTGCTCGTCTACGAGGCCGTCGACACGTACGGCGTCCAGGCGCTCGGCGTGCTGGTGTTCGCGGCCGGGCTGGTGCAGCTGGGGCTCGGGGCGCTGCGGCTCGGGCGGTGGTTCCGGGCCGTGTCCGTAGCCGTGGTGCAGGGGATGCTCGCCGGGATCGGGCTGCTCCTGGTCGCCGGGCAGGTGTATGCGATGGGCGACGCGGCCGCGCCGGCGAGTGGGCCGGGGAAGATCGCCGGGCTGGTGTGGCTGCCCGGGCGGGTGGATTTGGGGGCGTTGTCAGTGGCGGGTGCCACCCTTGCCGTATTGCTGCTGTGGCCGCGTTGGCGCAGGGGTGCGCGGGTGGTGCCTGCGCCGTTGGTCGCGGTGGCGGTGGTGTCGGCGGTGACCGGGGTGTGCGGCCTGGATGTGCGGCGGGTCGAGGTGCGGGGGCTCGTCGATGCGGTACGGGTGCCGGAGGCGGCGGACTTCGGACGGCTTACGGAAGTGGGGGTGATCGGGACCGTTGTGGCGTTCGCTTTGATCGCGTCGGCGGAGTCGTTGTTCAGCGCTGCTGCGGTGGACCGGCTGCACCGGGGGCCGCGGACGGACTTCGACCGGGAGCTGATGGCCCAGGGCGCGGGGAATGCGGTGTGCGGGGTGCTGGGGGCGTTGCCGATGACCGCGGTGATCGTGCGCAGCGCGGCCAACGTGCAGGCGGGGGCGCGGACCAAGGCCTCGCGGGTGCTGCACGGAGGGTGGCTGCTGCTGTTCACGGTCGTCTTGCCCGGGGTGCTCGGGCTGCTTCCGGTGGCGGCGCTGGCCGCGCTGCTGGTGCACGCCGGATGCAGGCTCGTGCCGGTGCGGGAGGTGCGGGTGCTGTGGCGTGAGCACCGTGGGGAGGTCGTGGTGCTCGCGGTGACCGCTGGGGCGATCGTGCTGGGGAATCTGTTGGAGGGGGTGTTGGTGGGGCTGACGCTGGCCGTGGCGAAGACGGCGTGGGACATCAGCCATGTGCATGTGGAGACCGAGGACCGGGGCGAGGCGGGGATCGTCGTACGGGTGCTGGGGCATGCGACGTTCCTGCGGCTGCCGAAGCTGCTGGACGCGTTGGAGGCACTGCCGCACGACCGGGAGGTGCGGCTGGAGTTGGGCGGACTGCGGCACGTGGACCATGCGTGTGCGGCGGCCCTGGAGGGGTGGGCCGCCGCGCGCGGTCATGAGTTGATGGCCACGAGCAGGTCGACGACGTAGGTCTCCTCCAGGATCCCGTCCGGGAAGGCGGCGAGCAGGTGGTCGCGTTCGTCGCCGAGGATGGCCGCACGGCGTTCCTCGGTCTGCACGAGGAACGCCGAGTGGCTGCCGATGTTGGCGAGGTGCGTGTCGACGGTGACCGGGCGGCTCCAGCGGACATGGCGGCGGGTGAAGTCGAGGGTGCCGGTGGGGTCGGCGAGAGCGGTGGGTGCTCCGTTGCCGGTCCTGTCGACCTTGCGCCTGATGCCGAAGTGGCGCTCCAGGCGGCCGGCTTGGGAAGCCTGCCAGGGGACGCCGAGGTCGGTGGTGTTCCACCACAGGGCCAGTGCTCCGCCCGGCCGCAGCACGCGCAGGGCCTCCGGGACCGAGCGGGTGGGCTCGGTCCAGTGCCAGGCCTGGGCGTAGGTGAGGAGGTCGGCGGAGGCGGTGGCGAGCGGCAGCTCGTTGCCGTTGCCCCGGACGATCGGGAGGCCCGGGTGGGCGCGGCGGAACTCGACCGCCATGCCGTCGCCGGGCTCGACGGCGACGACGTCCGCGCCGCGGGCGGCCAGAAGCGCGGTCGCGATGCCCGTGCCGGCGCCGATGTCCGCGACGCGGGCGCCTTGGAGAGGCCGGCCGGTCAGGTCCTCGATGGCATCGAAGAGGGCCGGTGGATAGGAGGGGCGGTTGGCGGCGTACTGGGCTGCGACGGCGTTGAAGGAGTGGGCGCGGGTGGACTGCGAGGGGGCGGTCATGAGGCCATGGTGGCGCGGCTTGGGTGCAGGGGGCAGCGAGTTTTCGGTGAGAGAACCACGCTCCGGCGGGCGGGTCTGTCCTGCACGCCGAGCTGTGCCGCGCCTGGCTGAGGCCGCGGACGGGACCGCACCGCGAGGCGGCGGCCGATGACAGCCGTGGCACCGCGGCGGCGGCAGATGACAGCCGTGGCTTCGACGATCCGGCAGCCTTGTGCGCGTGCCGACGACGCTGCTTGTGAGCCTGCGGCGCATGCCGGACCGGACCTGGCCGAGCCGAGAACAGCAGCGCCCAACCGATCGACGCCGACCGAACCAAGCCCGGGCCCGCAGGCCCGACAACCCAAGCCCGGCGCGCCGGAGACGCACCGCTCAGGAACGGCGGCGTTTCTTCGACGGGTTGCCTGTGCGGCGGGTGGTGCGCTTCTTGTGTTGGGTGAGGGCTGCCTCGTACTCCTCGCGGTGGAGTTTTTCGCCGGGGGCCTCCGTGAGGGAGCGGAAGAAGTAGGCGAGGAGGGAGCCGACGAAGCCGATGGCCAGGAGGCCGCGGAGGGAGGCCTGGCGGGTGGGATCGGGGCGCTTGCCGAAGCTGTCCCAGGTGTTGCGGAAGGCGAGGGCGCTGCAGATCGCGAACATGGCCACGATGAGGAGGGTCACGAAGGAGCCGCTGTCGGCGAGTTGAAGACCCTGGTAGGCGAGGCGGAGAACCACACAGGAGGCTGCGGCCGCCACGAGGGAACCGGCGGCCACCCCGATGCGGCGGGATGTGTAGCCGTCGTCGTGGTTCACCCAGGTGGTGCCGAAGAAGCGCAGGGGTTCAGGGCGGGGACCGCCGGTGGAGCCCGCGGTGCCCTCGGTGCCGGTTTCGTCGCTCACGGGACGATTATGGCTCCGGGGCGAGCGCGGGCTCCCCATGGGATCAGCCGCAGCGCGGGGCCACGTATCCGTCGCTGCCGGTTTGCACATAGGTGTCCGAGACGAACTGGTTGTCGTCGATGTTGTCCCAGATGTTGGAGGTGCCGTACGGACCCGACACGGATGTCCCCGGGGTCTGGCAGTAGATCGGGACCTTCGCGCCTTCGGGCAGGATCCGGACGATGCTGTACTGGGTGCCTGGACCGCTGCGCACGTTGAGTCGTACGCCCGGGGCGACGTCGTAGTAGCGGATGGTGGCCGCGTTCGCCGTGGCCGCCGAGCCCATCACCATGAGGAGGGCTCCGGCGGCGCCGGCGAACAGGACGGATCTGCGTCGTCGGGATGTCATCAGATTCCTCTGGTTGATGAGTCAGCCGCAGCGGGAGGCCACGTAGCCGTCGGTGCCGGTGAGTACGTAGGCGTCGGAGACGTACTCACCGCTGTCGATGTTGTCCCAGATCTTCGATGTGCCGTAGGGGCCCGTCACGGACGTACCGGGTGTCTGGCAGAAGATCGGAACTCGCGAACCTTCGGGCAGCACCCGGACGATCGTGTAGTTGGTGCCCGGACCGCTCCGGACGTTGAGTCGGACGCCGGGTGCGACTGCATACGTCTGCACGGTTGCAGCAGCCGTCGCGTCCGCACTCGCGACGCTCGCGGCTTCTTCAGCGCGCTCAACAGACATGAAAAACCTCCCCCGTTGGCCCCATGACTGCCATGGGACCGCATTGATTCCCCCGAAACACGCCATGAAACACATGTGCGCAACTCGCACGCGGAGACTAGCAAGCCGCCTCTGTCTCTCACGAGTCATCGACTAGGCTCCGTGCGTCGCGCGCGCGGACGAACAGCACGGGGGTGGTCCCATGGCGCCTGAACGCAACACCGGAGCGGGCGCGGAAGCGGAACTTCCCGAGTACGCCGGTCACTACCGTCTTGAGTCGTGTCTGGGCTCGGGCGGCATGGGTGTCGTGCACCTCGCGCGGAGCACCTCCGGCATGAAGCTCGCGGTGAAGGTCGTGCATGCCGAGTTCGCCAAGGACCCTGAGTTCAGGGGACGTTTCCGGCAAGAGGTGGCGGCGGCACGGCGGGTGAGCGGCGCCTTCACGGCGTCCGTCGTCGACGCCGATCCGGAAGCGGAACGGCCCTGGATGGCCACGCTGTTCATACCGGGACCGACCCTCTCCGATCATGTGAAGCGGAACGGCCCGATGCCTCCGGCGCAGCTGCGCCGGCTGATGGCGGGACTGGCCGAGGCACTGCGCGACATCCATCGGGTCGGAGTGGTGCACCGGGACCTGAAGCCGAGCAATGTGCTGCTCGCCGAGGACGGTCCGAAGGTCATCGACTTCGGCATTTCTCGGCCAAAGGACAGCGAACTGCGGACCGAGACCGGGAAGTTGATCGGTACTCCGCCGTTCATGGCGCCCGAGCAGTTCCGGCGGCCCCGGGAGGTCGGACCGGCCGCCGACATCTTCGCGCTCGGGTCCGTTCTGGTGCACGCGGCGACGGGCCGCGGCCCGTTCGACTCCGACAGTCCGTACGTGGTCGCCTACCAGGTCGTCCACGACGAGCCGGACCTGACTGGCGTACCCGAGAACCTTGCGCCGCTGGTGCTTCGCTGCCTGGCCAAGGAACCCGAGGACCGGCCCACGCCCGACGAATTGATGCGCGAACTGCGGTCTGTGGCGGCCTCGTACGACACGCAGGCCTTCATACCGGCACAACGGACGGCCGATGTGGCGAGCCCCGAGCCTCGGGAGCCGGAACCGCGGCCCCGCAGACGCCCGCACCGAAAGGCCGTTGTGTCGGCTGTCGCGCTCGTCCTCGTAGCAGCCGGTGCACTCGCCTCGGTTCGGCTGCTCGACGGAGGAGACAGCGCGCCACGGGCCACCACCCCGCCCGGGGCGGCAGTCAGGTTCGGCACCTGGCAGACGAAGCCCTTGGCCGCCGGAATGCCCCAGTGTTCGTACAGCGGCAAGCTGATCTGTGGACAGTCCGGATTGGTCTTCGCCCTCGACCCCGCCGATGGCGCCCTGCTGTGGCGGCACTCCGTGGCCACGGCGCCAAGGAGCGGGCCGCCGGTCGTTTCGGGCGGCCTCGTGCAGCCTCTGACGGATCAGAGCCGCCGCTTGGCGGCGCTCGATCCGGCCTCCGGCGGCATTCGTTGGAAGCGCACCATGCCCGCGTACGACGGTCTGCAGCCCGCCGGGAGCATGCTTCTGCTCACCGGCGCCGACGGGCAGGTCACCGGCGTGGACAGCGCCTCGGGCAAGACTCGGTGGGAACGGCGGATCCCCGGCCAGAGCACTCCGTACTTCGCCTCGTTCGCCGGGGATTCGCTGGCCTACGCCACGAGCACCACTGGTGGCGGACTGAGCACGCAGATCACCGCCATCGCCCCGACCACCGGTGACGTCCAGTGGGCCACGCAGTTGAGGGGAACACTCGAGCCGTTCGGCGTCTCGGGCGGGGCGGTCTATTTCCTGGCCGCCGACAAGGCGACCGGCGGTGTCACGGCCATCGTTCGCTACGACGTGCAGTCCGGAACGGCAAGCCGAGTGGCGCTGCCGGTCTCGCGCGTCGGCGCCCGGGCCACCGTACGCGGGAACGTCGTCTATCTTCTGGCCGCCGGCGGTTCGCTGGAGGCAATGGACATGGACGCGGGCAGGCGCTTGTGGGTCCTTGAGACATCCGTGAGCAGAGGCTCTGCGCCCGTCGTGGGGCCCACCTGTGTGTATTTCACCGCCGCGGACGGGCGACTGCTCGCCGTCGACGCCCGCAAAGGCACCCTCCTCGGGCAGACCCCACCTCGCATCGGCAGCGACTCCGGCCAGGTCACAGCCACCCTGCCCGCGCCCGCCCTCGCTCACGGCCACGTCTACGCCACCGCGCCCGACGGCACCGTCTTCGCCGTGAACGCCCGCAATCCAGCGGCCTGGTAGCACGCGAAAGGGGCCGCCCCGGAGGAACGGCCCCTCACCGCAAGCTCAGCCCAGCTTCGAGACGTCCCGCACCGCACCCTTGTCCGCGCTGGTCGCCATCGCCGCGTAGGCCCGCAGGGCCGCCGACACCTTGCGCTCCCGGCTCTTGGGCGCGTACACGCCGCCCAGGGCCTGCTCGCGGCGGGCGAGCTCGGCGTCGTCGACCAGGAGCTCGATCGTGCGGTTCGGGATGTCGATGCGGATGCGGTCGCCGTCCTCGACGAGGGCGATCGTGCCGCCGGAGGCCGCCTCCGGGGAGGCGTGGCCGATCGAGAGGCCGGAGGTGCCGCCCGAGAAGCGGCCGTCCGTGATCAGCGCGCAGGTCTTGCCGAGGCCGCGGCCCTTGAGGAAGGACGTCGGGTAGAGCATCTCCTGCATGCCGGGGCCGCCCTTGGGGCCCTCGTAGCGGATGACGACCACGTCGCCGTCGGTCACCTGCTTGTTGAGGATCTTCTCGACGGCCTCCTCCTGCGACTCGCAGACGACCGCCGGGCCCTCGAAGGTCCAGATCGACTCGTCGACGCCGGCCGTCTTGACCACGCAGCCGTCGACGGCGAGGTTGCCCTTGAGGACCGCGAGGCCGCCGTCCTTGGAGTACGCGTGCTCGGCGGAGCGGATGCAGCCCTCCGCCGCGTCCTCGTCCAGGGCCTCCCAGCGCTCGGACTGGGAGAAGGCCTCCGCGGAGCGGACGCAGCCGGGGGCCGCGTGCCACAGTTCCACGGCCTCGGGGGACGGGGAGCCGCCTCGCACGTCCCACGTCTTCAGCCAGTCCGCCAGGGACGGGCTGTGGACCGCGTGCACGTCCTCGTTGAGGAGACCGGCGCGGTGCAGTTCGCCCAGCAGGGCCGGGATGCCGCCGGCGCGGTGCACGTCCTCCATGTAGTACGTGCGGGTCTTCGCGACGTTCGGCGCCACCTTCGCCAGGCACGGCACGCGCCGGGAGACCTCGTTGATCTCCTCCAGGCCGAACGGGACGCCCGCCTCCTGGGCCGCGGCCAGCAGGTGCAGGATCGTGTTCGTCGAGCCGCCCATCGCGATGTCGAGGGCCATCGCGTTCTCGAAGGCGGAGAAGGTCGCGATCGAGCGCGGCAGGACCGTCTCGTCGTCCTGCTCGTAGTGGCGGCGGGTGATGTCCATGACGGTGCGGGCCGCGTCGACGTAGAGCTGCTTGCGGGCCGTGTGGGTGGCCAGGACCGAGCCGTTGCCGGGCAGGGAGAGTCCGATGGCCTCGGTCAGGCAGTTCATCGAGTTGGCGGTGAACATGCCGGAGCAGGAGCCGCAGGTCGGACAGGCGTTCTCCTCGATACGGAGGATGTCCTCGTCCGAGATCTTGTCGTTCACGGCGTCCGAGATCGCGTCGACCAGGTCGAGCGTGCGGACCGTGCCGTCGACGAGAGTGGCGCGGCCGGCCTCCATGGGGCCGCCGGAGACGAAGACCGTCGGGATGTTCAGGCGCAGCGCCGCCATCAGCATGCCGGGCGTGATCTTGTCGCAGTTGGAGATGCAGACCAGGGCGTCGGCGCAGTGCGCCTCGACCATGTACTCCACGCTGTCCGCGATCAGGTCGCGCGAGGGCAGGCTGTACAGCATGCCGCCGTGGCCCATCGCGATGCCGTCGTCCACGGCGATCGTGTTGAACTCGCGCGGGATGCCGCCCGCCTCGGTGATCGCCTCGCTGACGATCCGGCCGACCGGCTGCAGATGGGTGTGGCCCGGCACGAACTCCGTGAAGGAGTTGGCGACCGCGATGATCGGCTTGCGGCCGATGTCCGCGCCGGGTACACCGGAGGCGCGCATAAGGGCGCGGGCGCCCGCCATGTTGCGGCCGTGGGTGACTGTGCGGGACCTCAGCTCGGGCATCGTCGCTCGCTCCTTCGGAGAGTTCTGACTGAGTCGAGCGTACGCCCGTTGCTCCAAGGGATGGACACTGTGTCCGGAATGCGGGATGCACGTCTCGCTCAGAGGGAATCAGAGGGAAGCGGACGGCAGGCGGCCTCGCGGGGTGTCAGGGCCCGGTCAGGTGCCCCTGCACCACCGGCGCCACCCGCGCGATGATCTGCTCCACGTCCGCCGACGCCAGCGGCTCCACCTTGATCACGTATCGCATCATGGCGCACCCCACCAGCTGCGCGGCCGCCAGCTCGGCGCGCAGCTCCGCGTCCGGCCGGTCCAGCTGGGCGGCGATGCGGCGCAGCAGCTGTGAGGCGATCAGCCGGCGGAAGACGGCGGCCGCGGCCTCGTTGTTGACGGCGGAACGCACGATCGCCAGCAGGGGCGTACGGGTGGTGGGGTTCTCCCAGATGCCGAAGACGAAGCGGGTGAGCCGCTCGCCGACACCGTCCGCCGGACCGTCGGCGAGCGCCTCCGGCGCGTTCAGCGCGGGCGCGAAGGCGACCTCGATCGCGGCCTCGAAGACCTGCTCCTTGGTGCCGAAGTAGTGGTGCACCAGCGCCGAGTCCACGCCGGCCGCCTTGGCGATGCCCCGTACGGACGTCTTCTCGTACCCGCGCTCGGAGAACTCCTCGCGGGCCACCGTCAGGATGCGGTCGCGGGTGTCGGCGGACTCCGTACGGGGGCGCCGGCCGCGGCGGCGGGCGGTCGGGTCGGGGGCCTCGCTCACGGTCTGGGCACCCTCACCGCGGAGGCGAGGTGGAGGCGGGTGAAGGCCAGCGCCTCCGCCAGATCGGCCTCGCGTTCGGCGCCGGACATGGCGCGCCTGGTGTTGACCTCGATGACGACGTGACCGTCGAAACCGGTCAGGGCGAGACGTTCCAGCAGTTCGGCGCAGGGCTGGTTGCCGCGGCCGGGGACGAGGTGCTCGTCCTTGGCCGATCCCCTGCCGTCCGCGAGGTGGACGTGGCCGAGGCGGTCTCCCATGCGGTCGACCATGTGCAGCGCGTCGGAGCGGGCCGTGGCGCTGTGACTGAGGTCGATCGTGAAGTGCCGGTAGTCCTCCTTCGTGACGTCCCAGTCGGGGGCGTACGCGAGCATCTCGCGGTCGCGGTAGCGCCAGGGGTACATGTTCTCCACGGCGAACCGCACGTCCGTCTCGTTCGCCATGCGCCAGATTCCGGTGACGAAGTCACGGGCGTACTGGCGCTGCCAGCGGAACGGCGGGTGGACGACGACCGTGGTCGCCCCCAGCTTCTCGGCGGCCGCCTGGGCGCGCTGGAGCTTGGTCCACGGGTCGGTGGACCACACCCGCTGCGTGATGAGCAGGCAGGGGGCGTGCACGGCGAGGATCGGGACGCGGTGGTAGTCGCTGAGTCTGCGCAGCGCCTCGATGTCCTGGCTGACCGGGTCGGTCCACACCATGACCTCGACGCCGTCGTACCCGAGGCGCGCGGCGATCTCGAAGGCCGTCGCCGTGGACTCCGGGTACACGGAGGCCGTGGACAGCGCGACCTTCGCATCCGGGATGCAGACTGGCTCCGCCATGCCGACAGGTTACGGGGTGCGGTTGGCTGTGGCCGTGCGCCTATTCGCCGTTGTGGGGTTCGCCACGGGCGAGTGCGGCTTTCGTCGTGGCTTGTCGCGCCCCGCGACGGAGTCGCTGATGTCACAGCCCCGCGACCCTGCAGGGGCGCTCACACCGAGCCCATGTGGTCCAGTTTGCGCAGGATCACGCCCTCCCTGAGCGCCCACGGGCAGATCTCCAGGCTCTCCACCCCGAACAGGTCCATCGCGCCCTCTGCCACCAGGGCGCCCGCCAGTATCTGGCCCGCTCGGCCCTCGCTCACGCCCGGCAGTTCTGCGCGCTGGGCCGCGGACATGCCCGCCAGCTGCGGGACCCACGCTTCCAGGGACTCGCGCTTGAGATCGCGCTGGACGTACAGGCCCTCCGTCGACCGGGCCGCGCCCGCGATACGAGCGAGTTGCTTGAAGGTCTTCGACGTGGCTACGACGTGATCGGGGGCGCCGAAGCGGGTGAACTCGCCGACCGTGCGGGCGATCTGGGCCCTTACGTGGCGGCGCAGGGCCCTTATGGACTCCGGGGCCGGCGGGTCGCCGGGGAGCCAGCCGGCGGTGAGGCGGCCGGCGCCGAGCGGGAGGGAGACGGCCGCGTCGGGCTCCTCGTCGATGCCGTAGGCGATCTCCAGGGAGCCGCCGCCGATGTCGAGGACGAGCAGCTTGCCCGCGGACCAGCCGAACCAGCGGCGGGCGGCGAGGAAGGTGAGCCGGGCCTCCTCCTCGCCGGAGAGGACCTGCAGCTCGACGCCGGTCTCGGCCTGCACGCGCGCGAGAACGTCGTCGGCGTTGCTGGCCTCGCGCACGGCGGAGGTCGCGAAGGGGAGCACGTCCTCGACGCCCTTGTCCTCGGCGGCCTGCAGGCATTCGTGGACGACGGCGATCAGTTTGTCGACCCCCTCGGGGCCGATCGCTCCGCTCTCGTCGAGCAGCTGGGCAAGGCGCAGCTCCGCCTTGTGCGAGTGCGCGGGCAGCGGGCGCGCGCCTGGGTGCGCATCCACCACCAGCAGATGCACCGTGTTCGATCCCACGTCGAGGACACCGAGTCTCATGTACGGAACGCTACTGCCACCTGGGCGGTCCTCCGTATGGGATGGCGCTGCCGGACCCGTACGCTGGTCCTGTGCCAAAGACGAAAAGGGCGAAGGACGACAAGGCTGCCAAGGCTGCCAAGGCCTCCAAGTCCGCGAAGGGTTCTTCGCAGGTGAAGCCACCGCAGTCGGCGAAGCTGTCGAAGAAGGCCAGGGAAGCGGACGAGAAGGGCCTCGACTTCGCGCGCGCGTGGGTGGAGTTCCCTGATCCGGCGGACGACGAGCAGGTCTTCCGGTGCGATCTGACATGGCTCACCTCTCGCTGGAACTGCATCTTCGGCAGCGGCTGCCAGGGCATCAAGGCGGGCCGCGCGGACGACGGGTGCTGCACGCTGGGCGCCCACTTCTCCGACGAGGACGACGAGAAGCGCGTCGCCGAGCATGTGGCGAGGCTCACGCCCGACATCTGGCAGCACCATGACGAGGGCAGGAAGCACGGCTGGGTGTCCGAGGACGAGGACGGCGACCGTCAGACCCGTCCGTTCCAGGGCTCGTGCATCTTCCAGAACCGGCCCGGGTTCGCGGGCGGCGCGGGCTGCTCGCTGCACATCCTGGCCCTGAAGGAGGGCCGCGAGCCGCTGGAGACCAAGCCGGACGTGTGCTGGCAGCTGCCGGTGCGGCGGACGTACGACTGGATCGACCGGCCCGACGACACCCGTGTGCTGCAGGTGTCGATCGGCGAGTACGACCGCCGGGGCTGGGGCCCGGGCGGCCACGACCTGCACTGGTGGTGCACGTCGGCGACCTCGGCGCACGGCGCGGGGGACCCGGTGTACGTGTCCTACCGGGCGGAGCTGACCGAGCTGATGGGCAAGGCCGGCTACGACCGCCTGGTGGAGCTGTGCGAGCAGCGCCTGGCCGCGCAGCTGCCGCTGGTCGCCCCGCATCCGGCGGACCCGGTCGACTGACGCGGGCCGCGCTCACGACGAAGTAGGGCTCGGGTTCCCGCTGTCGGAGGGCGGTGGTGACGGGTCGGACGAGGCGGAGTCGGTGGGGGTGGGGTCAGGGCCGGGGGACGAGGGCGGGGCGCTCGGGGTGGGGTCCGAGGCGGTCGGGGTCGGGGTCGGTGCCGGGTCCGAGGAGGGCGGCGGGGTGGCGGGGCTGCTCGGTCCGGGGGCGGTCGGGCTGGGCGCGGCGCCGTAGCCCTCGATGGAGACGACGGCTCCGGACGGTGAGACGGCCACCCGTGCGCTCCACGGGCCGGACGGCTCGCGCAGGTGGTCCACGTACACCTTGATCGTCAGCGATTCGCCGGGCGCCAGCGTTCCCGAGGACTGGCTGAGGTAGAGCCAGGCGGCTCCCGTCGACGCGGACCAGTGCACGGGTGCGGGTCCGGTCGCGGTGAGGGTGACGAGCGTGGTGTCGCTGTCGTGGCCGGCCGACACGTGAAGGTGTCCGGCGCTCTTCCCGCTGAGACCGGTGACGCTGATGACCTCCACGGAGATGTCGGGCCGCCGGTGGCCTCTGCCGAAGTCGCCGCCGGGGCGGAGGCTGGCGTTGCCGGCGTTCTCGTAGCCGCCGCCGGACGCCTCGCCGTCCAGGCTGACGGGGCCGTGCGCCTCGCTGGCGGTGGCGGAGCGGCCGTCCGCGCCCTCGGCGGGGGAGCCCCGGTAGGCGGCCCACAGGGCGAACACGGGGGCCGCCACCACGGTGGCGACGACCGTCGTCGTGACGGCACGCGCGCGTAGGCGGTCGCGGCGGGCGGCGCGGTCCTTGGGGTCCATCGGGAAGCCGCGCCGGTCGAACCGGGGAAGTGCGCCGCCACGCGCGCGTGGCTGATGGGTGATCGCCATGTGCAGGGCCGCTCGGGGCGCCTCGAGGACGGGCAGCTCGGCGGGGGTGATCATCGCGCCGGGCCAGCGGCCGGGCACGGCACGCTCGGCGCTGCGTCGGCAGCGCGGGCAGTCGTCGACGTGCCGGACGAGTTCCTTGCGCAGGGCCGAGCTGAGCACCAGCTGGTTGTCACCGGTGAGCCGGGCGACGTCCGGACAGCCGCCGGTCTCGACGACGGCGAGGGCCGCGCGCGTGCGCTCCACCTCGCAGGCGGCACAGGCCAGCAGTTCGCGGGCGGCGGCGAGGCCGAGGCCCAGTACGGCGGCGACCTCGTGGGCGGCGAGGTGGTGGCGTACGGCGAGTTCGAGCGCCTCGCGCTGCTCCGGACTGGTGCCGGCGGCCTCCGGCCAGGCCAGCAGGGCGAGTTCGCGGCGGCGCTCCTCCTGGGTCGCCTCTGCGACGGGGGGCTCCGTCGCCCGCTGGTTCCCGGCGCTGTGCCGGCCCGCCGCGTGCGTGCCCTGACGTTTCTGCTTGGCCTCCGCGAGCTTGCGCAGACAGGCCCAGCGGGCCAGCGCGTACAGCCAGGCACGGCGGTCCCCCGGCGCCTGGGGGCCGCGGCGTTTCTCGGCGAGCGCGAGGGCCTCGCCCAGGGCGGCGGTCGCCGCGTCGTGGTCGCACAGCACCGACAGGCAGTAGGTGAACAGTCCGTCCAGATACGGCTCGTAACGCCCGGGCGGCCGCTGCGCGAGCGTGCGCGCAGCGGCACGGTCACGTGCCTCCCGGCGCGTCTGGTCTGCGCCGGTGATGCGGGGCGAGGTCTCCGGGCTGCTGCTCATCCGTGGACCGTAGGCGGCTCGGGATGAACCCTTCTTCCTCCTTGAGCACTTTTAATCCATACGGGTGAAACGATCCCTCAATCGGGTACAGGAACCGCTTGTTCCGTGGCTGGTTACCGACGGCGATGGCTGGTTCGCGGAGTGTCGGATCATGTGCTCGGCCGGTGGGCGGCGAGCGTCCGCGTCCGGACCGTCCGGCGTTGTCAGTGGCCTCGGTTACGGTTCTCCGCATGGCTGCCCGTACCAAGTCCACCAAGGACCGCCCGTCCTACCGCTGCACGGAGTGCGGCTGGCAGACGGCCAAGTGGCTCGGTCGCTGCCCCGAGTGCCAGGCGTGGGGGACGATCGAGGAGTACGGCGCGCCCGCGGTCCGTACGACGACACCGGGGCGCGTCACCACCTCCGCGGTGCCCATCGGCCAGGTCGACGGGCGCCAGGCCACCGCCCGCTCGACCGGTGTGCCCGAGCTGGACCGGGTGCTCGGCGGCGGGCTGGTACCCGGCGCCGTGGTGCTGCTGGCGGGCGAGCCCGGCGTCGGCAAGTCGACGCTGCTGCTGGACGTGGCGGCCAAGTCGGCGAGCGACGAGCACCGCACGCTGTATGTCACGGGTGAGGAGTCGGCGAGCCAGGTGCGGCTGCGCGCCGACCGGATCAAGGCCATCGACGACCATCTGTATCTCGCCGCCGAGACCGATCTGGCCGCCGTCCTCGGCCACTTGGACGCGGTGAAGCCGTCGCTGCTCATCCTCGACTCCGTGCAGACCGTGGCCTCCCCGGAGATCGACGGCGCCCCCGGCGGCATGGCTCAGGTCCGCGAGGTGGCCGGCGCGCTCATCCGCGCCTCCAAGGAGCGCGGGATGTCGACCCTCCTTGTGGGCCATGTCACCAAGGACGGAGCCATCGCCGGGCCCCGGCTCCTGGAACACCTCGTGGACGTCGTCCTGCACTTCGAGGGCGACCGGCACGCGCGCCTGCGGCTCGTCCGGGGCGTCAAGAACCGCTACGGCGCCACGGACGAGGTCGGCTGCTTCGAACTGCACGACGAGGGCATCACGGGCCTCGCCGACCCGAGCGGACTTTTCCTGACCAGACGTGCCGAACCGGTCCCCGGTACCTGTCTCACGGTCACCTTGGAGGGCCGCCGCCCCTTGGTCGCCGAGGTCCAGGCGCTCACCGTCGACTCGCAGATCCCCTCGCCGCGCCGTACGACCTCGGGTCTTGAGACCTCGCGCGTCTCGATGATGCTCGCCGTCCTGGAGCAGCGCGGCCGGATCAGCGCGCTCGGCAAGCGGGACATCTACTCCGCGACGGTCGGCGGGGTGAAGCTCTCCGAGCCCGCCGCCGACCTCGCCGTCGCCCTCGCACTGGCCTCGGCCGCCAGCGACACCCCGCTGCCCAAGAACCTGGTCGCGATCGGCGAGGTCGGCCTCGCGGGCGAGGTCAGACGGGTCACGGGCGTCCAGCGGCGACTCGCCGAAGCACACCGCCTGGGCTTCACCCACGCGCTCGTTCCGGGCGACCCGGGCAAGATCCCTTCCGGGATGAAGGTCCTGGAAGTCGCCGACATAGGGGACGCTCTGAGAGTCCTTCCACGCTCCCGTCGCCGAGAGGCCCCACGGGACGAGGAGGACCGCCGGTAGACTTTGCCCTGGTCTCGCCCGTCCGTACGAACAGAATGTGCGACACGGGGGCGCCCCAGAACCTGCGACCGGAGGAGTGCAGTGGCAGCCAACGACCGGGCGGCAGCTCCCGGAAAGTCCGGCGGGAGTTCCGGTGCCGATGGCCTGATGCGCGCCTCACTGAGCGCCGTGGCTCCCGGCACGGCCCTGCGCGACGGGCTCGAGCGGGTACTCCGCGGCAACACGGGCGGTCTCATCGTGCTCGGCTTCGACCGGACGGTCGAAACCATGTGCACCGGCGGTTTCGTGCTGGACGTCGAGTTCACGGCCACCCGCCTGCGCGAGCTGTGCAAGCTCGACGGCGGCATCGTGCTCTCCTCCGACCTGTCGAAGATCCTCCGGGCGGGCGTCCAGTTCGTGCCCGACGCCACGATCCCGACCGAGGAGACGGGCACCCGGCACCGCACCGCGGACCGCATCTCCAAGCAGGTCGGCTTCCCGGTCGTCTCCGTCTCCCAGTCGATGCGCCTGATCGCCCTGTACGTCGACGGTCAGCGCCGCGTCCTGGAGGACTCCGCGGCGATCCTGTCCCGTGCCAACCAGGCCCTCGCGACCCTGGAGCGCTACAAGCTCCGCCTGGACGAGGTCGCGGGCACGCTGTCCGCGCTGGAGATCGAGGACCTGGTGACGGTCCGCGATGTGTCGGCGGTGGCCCAGCGCCTGGAGATGGTGCGCCGCATCGCCACGGAAATCGCCGAATACGTGGTCGAACTGGGCACCGACGGGCGTCTTCTCGCCCTGCAGCTGGACGAGTTGATCGCGGGCGTGGAGCCCGAGCGCGAACTGGTCGTCCGGGACTACGTCCCCGAGCCCACCGCCAAGCGCTCCCGCACGGTCGACGAGGCCCTCTACGAGCTGGACGCCCTCACCCACGCCGAGCTCCTCGAACTTCCCACGGTGGCAAGGGCGCTGGGCTACACGGGCTCACCGGAAGCGCTCGACTCGGCGGTCTCGCCCCGAGGCTTCCGCCTCCTCGCCAAGGTGCCGCGCCTCCCGGGCGCCATCATCGACCGTCTCGTGGAGCACTTCGGGGGCCTGCAGAAACTGCTCGCCGCAAGCGTCGACGACCTCCAGACGGTGGACGGCGTGGGCGAGGCCCGGGCCCGCAGCGTTCGGGAAGGTCTTTCGCGGCTGGCCGAGTCCTCCATTCTGGAGCGGTACGTCTGATTCCGGCCGGGTGCCCCAACTCGCTTGCACCTTCCCTCAGTTGACTCAAATGACCTTGCCTGCGGCGATCACGGCGGGGTAACTTTCCCTCGACCAAAGTGTTCGATTTCCAATTCGAACCGTGTAGGGGGAAGTCTCATGAACAAGCGCCTCATCGGCACGTTCGTCGCCGCGGCGGTTCTCGCCCCGGCCCTGACCCTTGCGGGCACAGGGCAGGCGTTCGCCGCCGGCAACCGCGTGACCTGGAAGAACAACTGGTACGGCGGGTATCTGATGTACGTCAACAGCCGGGTCCGTTTGTCGGGGGACGGCGTAGACCCCGGCCAGAGCTCGACCGTGTGGTGGACCGAGTACAGGCAGTCCGACGGCACCTACTTGATGAAGTTTGGCAACGGGAAGTGCCTCGACAGCAACAGCGACGGTGACGTGTACCTGCTCGACTGCAACGGTGGCAACTACCAGAAGTGGTACGAGAACCACGACTCCTCCGGCTGGGTCCTCAAGGACAAGGCCACCGGGCTCGTTCTCGACACGGGGGGCACCGGAGTGGTCTACACCGACAGGCAGGCCGGCTCCCCGAACGCGGCCCAGCACTGGAGCTGAACCTCAGTTCACACCACAGTGAAGAGACACCCCCGGCCTCGTCGAGACCGGGGGTGTCCCCTTTCCCGACCGTCCCGGACGGCCCGCAGAGGCCCTGCTCAGTCGGCCGACAGCACAAAGGACGCCTGCACCTTCCCGAACCCGGGCGCCGAGGCCTCCACCAGATACGTGCCGTACCCGGCAGACCCCGCCGCAGGCGTCGCGCACTCGGGAGCACTCGGCTTCCGGTCCCACTTCACGGAGTAGGTGATACTGCTGCGGTTGGGCACCCGGAACACCAGGTTCCCGGTGCCCTGGGGGCAGTCCGCGGAGGACCAGTAGTTGCTGTGGCTGTCCGCCTGGGTGATCGTCAACACCGCGCTCTTCGGCCCGAGATCGATCTTGCAGTCGAAGCCCGAGGTGTTCGTGGCGGTCAGCAGCAGCGTGGGCGTCTGACCGGGCGAGTACGTGTTGCGCAGGCTACGCATGGACAATCTCACGGAGCTCGTCGTGCAGTTGGGGATCGAGGAACTCGCCGGAATCGCGTCGCCCCGGCCGACCCCGATACCGGAGCCGGCACCGGCCGTACCGCCGCCGGACGACCCGTCGGAGCCCCCGGCCCCGGAGTCCGAACCGGAACCGGACCCCGAACTGCTCCCGGAATCCGACCCGCTGGAGCCCCCGCCGCTCGACTCGTCGCGCCCGCCGGGCGCTTGGCTGATCGCGGGACCCGAACTCGACGGCCCCGCAGTGATCGTGGGTGCGGGGGTGTTGCCGTTCGCCCCGTCGTCCTTCTTGCCGCCGCCACCGCCCGACAGGACGATCCACGTGATCAGCAGCGCCAACAAGGCCACCACAGACACGAGTACGGCCCTCCGGCGCCAGTAGATGGAGGAGGGGAGCGGCCCGACAGGATTGCGCAGAGATCCCACGGCGCAAACTGTACGAGAGATCGAGCGGTTCGCTGGCCCCACCCGCCGCCGGTTCGTCAACTTTTCCGGATCATCATTCCGGTCCGCACGACGCACCGCGCGCGGGACGGCGGCCCAACGGACCGAGGCCATGGCAGGATCGGAAACGCCATGACTGCGCCCACTAAGCCCCCGCACAGCAGCCCCGCCGACGGCCCGGACGAC
The DNA here is from genome assembly GCF_042896045.1 of Streptomyces sp. NPDC001351. Taxonomy (NCBI): domain Bacteria; kingdom Bacillati; phylum Actinomycetota; class Actinomycetes; order Kitasatosporales; family Streptomycetaceae; genus Streptomyces; species Streptomyces sp. NPDC001351. The sequence goes on from NZ_JBIAWS010000023.1 coordinate 24,005, forward strand.
ACCTTCGCCGGCTCCCCTCTCGGCGAGGACCACGAGACCCTCCATGCCTCCGTCATCGACTGGTTCGACGAACACGCCCGCGACCTGCCGTGGCGGCTCCCGGAAGCCGGCCCCTGGGGTGTGATGGTCAGCGAGTTCATGCTGCAGCAGACGCCGGTCAGCCGCGTGCTGCCCGTCTACGAGCAGTGGCTGGCCCGCTGGCCGCGCCCCGCCGACCTGGCCCGGGAGGCACCGGGTGAGGCAGTCCGCGCCTGGGGGCGGCTCGGCTACCCGCGCCGCGCCCTGCGACTGCACGGCGCCGCCGTGGCCATAACGGAACGGCACGGCGGGGACGTACCGACCGACCACGCCCAGCTCCTCGCGCTGCCCGGCATCGGCGAGTACACGGCCGCGGCCGTCGCCTCCTTCGCGTACGGGCAGCGGCACGCGGTGCTCGACACCAACGTCCGCCGGGTCTTCGCGCGTGCCGTTACGGGCGTCCAGTACCCGCCGAACGCGACCACCGCCGCCGAACGCAAGCTGGCCCGCGCGCTGTTGCCCGAGGACGAGAGGACCGCCGCGCGATGGGCGGCCGCCTCCATGGAACTGGGCGCACTCGTCTGCACCGCCAAGAACGAGAGCTGCCACCGCTGCCCCATCGCCGCGCAGTGCGCCTGGCGGCTCGCGGGCAAGCCCGAGCACGAGGGGCCCCCGCGGCGCGGCCAGACGTACGCGGGGACGGACCGACAGGTGCGCGGCAAGCTGCTCGCCGTCCTGCGTGAGGCCCATGCGCCCGTGCCGCAGTCGGCCCTCGACCGGGTGTGGCACGAGCCGGTGCAGCGCGCGCGGGCGCTCGACGGGCTCGTGGCGGACGGTCTCGTGGAGCCGCTGTCCGGTGGTTTGTATCGGCTGCCGTTGACGTAACCCCTCGTAACATCACGCCGGATTACATACACTCGCCCTACCAAATCGCCCCATAGCAGCGCAATTCGGTGCAGCTGTTTACCCCGTTCCTACGTCCGTTACACAACCGACGTACAGCCGATTGCTAGCCGAGCGTTGTCCCGGACAACGCCGTGACAACACCTCCGTAGCTTCATTTGCGTGCCCGGCAGAAGCGGGCTGTTACGGAACAGGCCGGCGACGACCAAGCCGGCCGGGCAACGGGGATCGGGAGGCGGTTCGACATGGCGCAGGGCGAGGTGCTCGAGTTCGAGGAGTATGTCCGCACGCGGCAGGACGCGCTGCTGCGCAGCGCCCGTCGGCTGGTCCCGGACCCCGTGGACGCTCAGGACCTGCTCCAGACCGCCCTGGTGCGGACCTACGGCCGCTGGGAGGGCATCGCGGACAAGCGCCTCGCGGACGCCTACCTGCGCCGCGTGATGATCAACACGCGCACCGAGTGGTGGCGGGCCCGGAAACTGGAGGAGGTCCCCACCGAGCAGCTGCCGGACGCCTCGGTCGACGACTCCACCGAGCAGCACGCGGACCGCGCTCTGCTGATGGACATCATGAAGGTGCTGGCTCCCAAGCAGCGAAGCGTCGTGGTCCTGCGACACTGGGAGCAGATGTCGACGGAGGAGACGGCCGCGGCCCTGGGCATGTCGGCCGGAACGGTCAAGAGCACGCTGCACCGGGCGCTCGCCCGGCTCCGCGAGGAGCTGGAGAGCCGCGATCTGGACGCACGCGCGCTGGAGCGTGGGGAGCAGGAGCGTTGCGCGGTCTGACCGGCTCGGGCCGAGGGACCTTGCAGGCGGCGTACACGGCGGTGGCCGTGCTCGCCGCCCTCGCCCTTTTTGTCTCCGCCTGCGGTACCGGCGGCACCGGCGCCCGTGACGAGGGCCCGGCGCACGCCGACTCGGTGATGGGCGCCGCTGCCACGCCCACCGCCTCGCCCACGCCCGGCTCCTCGAAGACCGCACATGTGGACGCGGTCAAGCTCGTCAAGGACGACCCCATGGTCTCGGCGGAGGTCAAGCGCGGCCTGAAGCCGTGCGTCGCGGACGAGTACCCGATCGAGGCGACGTACGGCAAACTGACCGGCGGATCCGCCGACGACATAGTGGTGAACGTGTGGACCTGCGGGGACGAGATCGGGGTCGGCTCATACGTGTATCGCGAACGAGGCGGTCGGTACGAGAATGTCTTCCAGGCCGAGGAACCCCCCGTCTACGCGGAGATAGACCGCGGCGACCTGGTGGTGGCCAAGCAGGTGTACGAGAAGGACGATCCGATGTCGAGTCCGTCCGGTGAGATCGTGACCACGTACATCTGGGCCTCGGGCCACTTCGTCAAGCGGTTCAACACGCGCAACGAGTACGGCAACGCCGCCGGGGGCGACGCGTCGCCGTCTTCGTGAACCGTTCGGGCCGCTCGGACCGATCACCCGGCAGCAGTGCGCACGCCACGACCGACACGAGAACTGAGAGCAGCGGGATGGCAGACCAGACCCACGTCCTGTTCGTCGAGGACGACGACGTCATCCGCGAGGCCACCCAGCTCGCCCTGGAGCGGGACGGCTTCGCGGTCACCGCGATGCCCGACGGGCTGTCCGGCCTGGAGGCGTTCCGGGCGAACCGCCCCGACATCGCGCTGCTCGACGTCATGGTGCCCGGACTGGACGGCGTGAGCCTGTGCCGCCGTATCCGCGACGAGTCGACCGTGCCGGTGATCATGCTGTCGGCGCGTGCCGACTCGATCGACGTCGTACTGGGCCTGGAGGCGGGCGCCGACGACTATGTGACCAAGCCGTTCGACGGTGCCGTGCTGGTCGCGCGCATCCGGGCGGTGCTGCGGCGCTTCGGGCACGCCGGCGGCGGCGACCGGGCCGACGAGGCCCCTTCCGAGGTGGCCGGCGGGGTGCTGAGCTTCGGCGATCTTGAGATCGACACCGAGGGCATGGAGGTGCGCCGGGCCGGGCAGCCGGTGGCGCTGACGCCGACCGAGATGCGGCTCCTGTTGGAGTTCTCCTCCGCGCCGGGCACGGTCCTGTCGCGCGACAAGCTGCTGGAGCGCGTGTGGGACTACGGCTGGGGCGGGGACACGCGCGTGGTGGACGTCCACGTGCAGCGACTGCGCACGAAGATCGGCCAGGACCGGATCGAGACGGTCCGCGGCTTCGGCTACAAGTTGAAGGCCTGAGCGGGGACACCAAGGACATGCGGGGGATCTTCCGGAGCCCTGCCGCTGCGAAAGCCGCAGCCGGTACGGGCATGCGCACGGGCCTCAGATGGAAGCTCAGCGCGGCCATCGCACTGGTCGGCGCACTGGTGGCGATCGCACTGAGCCTGGTCGTGCACAACGCGGCCCGGGTCTCGATGCTGGACAACGCGCGCGACCTCGCGGACGAGCGCATCCAGATCGCGGCGCGCAACCCCAGCCGGACCGTCTTCCCCGACATCAAGATCGACGACCCGCAGTTGCCCCCGGCGCTGCGGGCGAAGGTCGAGGAGGGTGAGGGTCGGCGGGCGACGTATGTGACCGACCGGCCGGGCGGCCCGCCGGACATCTGGGCGGCCATGCCGGTCAACGGGCATGTGCTGTCGCTGCACACCGGGTTCACCGACCGCAGCACGAACATCCTCAAGGATCTCGACCAGGCCCTGGTGATCGGCTCCATCGCGGTGGTCCTCGGCGGCAGCGCGCTGGGCGTGCTCATCGGCGGCCAGCTCTCGCGCCGGCTGCGCAAGGCGGCGGCCGCCGCGAACCAGGTCGCCAGGGGCGAGTCGGACGTACGGGTCCGGGACGCCATCGGCGGCGTCGTACGGGACGAGACCGACGACCTGGCGCGTGCGGTGGACGCCATGGCGGACACTCTGCAGCAGCGGCTCGAGGCCGAGCGCCGGGTCACCGCGGACATCGCGCACGAGCTGCGCACCCCGGTGACGGGCCTGCTGACGGCCGCCGAACTGCTCCCGCCGGGCCGCCCGACGGAGCTGGTCCTGGACCGCGCGAAGGCGATGCGCACCCTGGTCGAGGACGTCCTGGAGGTGGCCCGCCTCGACAGCGCCTCCGAGCGGGCCGAGCTGCAGGACATCCTGCTCGGCGAGTTCGTCACCCGGCGGGTGGCGGCGAAGGACCCGGCCGTCGAGGTGCGGGTGGTGCACGAGTCGATGGTCACGACCGATCCGCGCCGCCTGGAGCGTGTGCTGATCAACCTGCTCGCCAACGCCGCCCGGCACGGCAAGCCGCCGATCCAGGTCACCGTCGAGGGCCGGGTCATCCGGGTCCGCGACCACGGGCCCGGCTTCCCGTCCGACCTCCTCGCCGAGGGCCCGAGCCGCTTCCGCACGGGCAGCGCCGACCGCGCGGGCCACGGCCACGGCCTCGGCCTCACGATCGCCGCCGGCCAGGCTCGCGTCCTGGGCGCCCGCCTGACCTTCCGCAACGTACGCCCGGCGGGCGCACCGGATCATGTACCGGCGGAGGGAGCGGTGGCGGTGCTGTGGCTGCCGGAGCATGCCCCGACGAACACGGGCAGTCACCCGATGCTGCCGTAGACAATTCCCGATCCCCCACCTTTTGGCGCCGGGCAGGCAACGTCAGCCCGTCCGGCGTTCACGTTTCGGCCGGGCAGGCAATGTCAGCCCGTCCGGCGTTTGAGGACGAGGCCGTTCAGGCCGATCGGGGGTCCAGGGGGCGGAGCCCCCTGGGACGGGACGGGTAGGGGCGGCGGGGGCGAGGGAGCACGACGAAGGCCCCCCGGGGCGGACACCCACCGGGGGACCTTCAGCTCACTCGCGGCTCAGACGGCCTCGACGACCGGCGCCTGCGCCACCGCCTCCGCGTCGTCGCCGGACTTGGGCGCAGCCGGCCCCGTCCCCCGCAGCGCGACTTCCTTCACGAAGACCGCCGCCACCAGCGCGCCCACGGCCACCACAGACCCGAGCAGGAAGGCGGAGTGCGTGCCCGCGGACACCGCGTGCTGGTACGCCTCCCGCGCCACGGCCGGCAGCTTCGCCAGGCTCTTGGCGTCCAGCGCCGCCGACTTCTCGGTGATCTTCGCCCCCAGCGCCCCGGCCCGCTCGGACATGACGTGCTGGACCCGGTTGTTGAACAGCGCGCCCATGATCGCGACACCGAAGGACGAACCGAGCGTACGGAACAGGGTGGTCGAGGAGGACGCGACACCCATGTCCTTCATCTCCACGCTGTTCTGCGCGACCAGCATGGTGATCTGCATCAGGCAGCCCATGCCCAGCCCCACGACCGCCATGAACACACCGGACGTGAACCGCGAGGTGCCGGTGTCCATCGTGGACAGCAGATAGAGCCCGACGGTCATCAGGACACTGCCGACGACCGGGAAGACCTTGTAGCGACCGGTGTTGGTGGTCACCCGCCCCGCCACCATCGAGGTGACCAGCATCGCCCCGAGCATCGGCAGCAGCAGCAACCCGGAGTTGGTCGCGGACGCACCCTGCACGGACTGCTGGTACAGCGGCAGGTACAGCGTCGCGCCGAACATCACGAACCCGGTGATGAAGCCGATGAGCGACATCAGCGTGAAGTTACGGCTGCGGAAGATGTGCAGCGGCACGATCGGCTCGGCGGCCTTCGTCTGCCAGAACACGAACCCGATGAGCGCGGCGACGCCGATCCCGATGAGCTCCATGATCCGCGCGGACGTCCACGCGTACTGCGTACCGCCCCAGGTGGTGACCAGCACGATCGAGGTGATGCCGATGGTCAGCAGCGCGACACCGAGGTAGTCGATACCCGCCTTCGCCCGCTTCTTCGGCAGATGCAGTACGGCACTGATCAGACCGAGCGCCACGACGCCGAGCGGCAGGTTGATGTAGAACGACCAGCGCCAGCCCCAGTTGTCGGTGATGGTGCCGCCGACCAGCGGGCCGCCGATCATCGCGAGCGCCATGACGCCGGCCATCATGCCCTGGTACTTGCCGCGCTCCCGCGGCGGTATCAGGTCACCGATGATCGCCATGACACCGACCATCAGACCACCCGCGCCAAGGCCCTGGATCGCGCGGAAACCGATCAGCTCGCTCATGTTCTGCGCCATGCCGCTGAGCGCGGAGCCGATCAGGAAGATCACGATCGACGTCATGAAGGCGCCCTTGCGCCCGTACATGTCGCCGAGCTTGCCCCAGATCGGGGTGGAGGCCGCGGTCGCGAGCGTGTACGCCGTGACCACCCAGGACAGATGCTCGAGTCCCCCGAGCTCGCCCACGATGGTCGGCATCGCGGTGCCCACGATCATGTTGTCGAGCATCGCGAGCATCATGGTGATCATGAGCGCGAGCAGCACGACCCGTACGCTCTTCGGCTGTTTGTCCGGCTTCGTCTCGACCGTCTGCGTGTCCGCCATCGTCCCCACTCCCCTGGGCATTCCCCTCGGTCGGCTACTTACTTGCCGCCCGGCTAGTTGACTACACTGGGAAGGTAGCCCCGTAACTAGCCGGGCGTCAAGTAAGTTTCTCTGGAGTGCGAGGATGGGCGGCACCATGGACGGCACCAAGCAGCAGCGCCGCGGAGACACCCGCCAGCGCATTCAGGACGTGGCGCTCGAACTCTTCGCCGAGCAGGGCTACGAGAAGACGTCGTTGCGCGAGATCGCCGAGCGCCTGGACGTCACCAAGGCGGCGCTCTACTACCACTTCAAGACGAAGGAAGAGATCCTCGTCAGCATCTTCGACGACCTCTCCCAGCCGATCGTGGAACTGATCGAGTGGGGCAAGGGACAGCCGCAGTCACTGGAGACCAAGCACGAGATCATCCGCCGCTACAGCGACACCCTGGCCGGTGCGGCCCCGCTCTTCCGCTTCATGCAGGAGAACCAGAGCACGGTGAAGGAACTGCGCATCGGTGAGACCTTCCGCAACCGGATGATGGGCATGCGCGACATCCTCATCGACCCGGACGCCGAGCTGATCGACCAGGTGCGCTGCGTCAGCGCGATGTTCACGCTGCATGCCGGCATGTTCGCGCTGGGAGACATCGAGGCCGACCCCGAGGACAAGCGCAAGGCGGTCCTCGAAGTCGCCACCGACCTGGTGACCCGGGCGCACCGGGCCACCCACCCGTCCTAGACGGACAGCCCGCCTCAGACGGTGACGCCCTTGGAACGCAGGAAGGCGACCGGGTCGACGGCCGACCCGTAGTTCGCGGTCCTACGGATCTCGAAGTGCAGGTGCGGGCCACTGGAGTTACCGGTGTTCCCGGACCGGGCTATGTGCTGGCCGGTGGCGACGACCTGGCCGACCCTGACGTCGATCCGCGACAGATGGGCGTACTGCGAGTAGGTCCCGTTGCCGTGCCTGATCACGATGGCGTTTCCGTACGCGGGCCCGTCCCCGGCGCCGTTGCCGCCGGCCTTGACGACGGTGCCGCCGTGCGCGGCGACGACGTCCGTGCCGCTCGGGACCGCGAAGTCCTGCCCGCTGTGGGTGGACTGCCACATGCTGCCGGCCTGGTTGAAGCTCGCGGAGAGCCGGTACTTCTTCACCGGGTGCATCCAGGAGGCGGCCTTCCTGGCGGCAGCGGCCTTGGCGGCCTTCTCGGCGGCTGCCTTCTTGGCGGCGGCTGTCTGGGCGGCCTTCTTCGCGCTCGCGGCGGCCTTGGCCTGCGCGGCGGCCTGCGCCTTGACGGCGCCGGCCGCACTGGACGCGGAAGTGCCATCGGCGGCGGCCGCGACCCCTGCCCCCAGCACGACCGACATTCCGAGCCCGGCGGCCAGGACGGCCGCGCGGCTGCGCAGCAGGGACGTACGGGAAGAACGGGACGTGACACGCGAAGACATGGAAACCTCGGGAGGACGGGGGCAGAGAAAACCACCCGGCGCACAAGCGGCTGCCGGATGGACCATCCCTTGGTAACCCCGAGACCCACCAAGCCCAAAACGTGTGATGTACGACGGCTCCTAGTACTTCACCCCAAAACTTCCCTCTCCTTGACACAGCTCCAATAACGGACGAATCATTCGGCGACGGCAGAATCACCTCTGGGGTTCCAGAAAAGCGACGCTTTCCCCTCCCGTCGGACCTCCCACTATCCGCCCTAGTACCGGCCGAATCGCCTGTGCGTCATGTCACCGCCCGGCAAGATCCACCCTCCCTGCAAACAGCCCGTCATGTGACGCACATCTCTGGCCACTTACCGCCCGGTAACCCTACGGTTCCCCTCACGCCACCCTCGGCGCCGAACATGCACAGGACAACGGCATACGGACGTGAGAGGACCCCCCACCATGACGAGCAGACGCCCCTGGGCGCTCCGCGCAGTGGTCACCGCAGTCTCCGCAGCTGCCCTCGTGGCCCTGGCCACCCCCGCCGACGCAGCGACGAGCGCCTCGGGCGTCGACTACGCGACCTGGCAGAAGGACTGCCAGACGGTGATGGACCAGGCCCTGCCCTATCTGAAGGAGCGGATCGCCGCTGCCCAGCCGGGCGAGAAGCAGGCGATCGTCTTCGACATCGACAACACCACGCTGGAGACGGACTTCGGCTTCAGCTTCCCGCAGCCGGCCAACAAGCCCGTCCTGAACGTCGCCCAGTACGCCCAGGAGCACGGCGTCTCGCTCTTCTTCGTCACCGCCCGCCCGGGCATCATCGAAGAGCCCACCGAGTGGAACCTCGAGCACGACGGCTACGACGTCTCCGGCCTGTACGTCCGCGGCTTCTTCGACCTGTTCAAGGACGTCGCCGCCTACAAGACCGCCCAGCGCGTCGACATCGAGAACAAGGGCTACGACATCATCGCGAACATCGGCAACAGCGCCACCGACCTCTCGGGGGGCCACGCCGACAAGACCTTCAAACTCCCGGACTACAACGGGCAGTTGTCGTAACCGCAGACAGACATGACGAAGGGGCCGGTGCTCGAAAGCACCGGCCCCTTCTGGCGTCGCCGTGAGGCCTACGCCTCCTTGCTCAGGTTCGGCCCGGCACCGCCGGCCGCCTGCTCGATCGGCGGGACGTCGGGCAGCGCCGACTTCTCCTCGCCGCGGAAGGTGAAGGTCTGGCTGTCGCCCTCGCCCTCGGTGTCCACGACCACGATGTGACCGGGACGCAGCTCACCGAAGAGGATCTTCTCGGAGAGCGTGTCCTCGATCTCGCGCTGGATGGTGCGGCGCAGCGGCCGCGCACCCAGCACCGGGTCGTAACCCTTCTTGGACAGCAGTTCCTTGCTGGACTGGGAGAGCTCGATGCCCATGTCCCGGTCCTTGAGGCGCTCGTCCACCTTGCTGATCATCAGGTCGACGATCGCGAGGATGTCGGCCTGGGTCAGCTGCGGGAAGACGACCACGTCGTCGACGCGGTTGAGGAACTCGGGGCGGAAGTGCTGCTTGAGCTCGTCCGAGACCTTGTTCTTCATGCGCTCGTAGTTGGACTTGGTGTCACCCTGCGCCGCGAAGCCCAGGTTGAAGCCCTTGGAGATGTCCCGGGTGCCGAGGTTGGTCGTCATGATGATGACCGTGTTCTTGAAGTCCACGACCCGGCCCTGGGAGTCGGTCAGACGACCGTCCTCCAGGATCTGCAGCAGCGAGTTGAAGATGTCCGGGTGGGCCTTCTCGACCTCGTCGAAGAGGACGACGGAGAACGGCTTGCGGCGGACCTTCTCGGTCAGCTGGCCGCCCTCTTCGTAGCCCACGTATCCGGGGGGCGAACCGAAGAGACGCGACACCGTGTGCTTCTCGCTGAACTCCGACATGTCGAGGGAGATCAGCGCGTCCTCGTCACCGAAGAGGAACTCGGCGAGGGCCTTGGAGAGTTCGGTCTTACCGACACCGGACGGGCCGGCGAAGATGAACGAACCACCGGGACGCTTCGGGTCCTTGAGGCCCGCGCGCGTACGACGGATCGCCTTCGACAGCGCCTTGACGGCGTCGACCTGGCCGATGACGCGCTTGTGGAGCTCGTCCTCCATGCGCAGCAGGCGGCTCGACTCCTCCTCGGTCAGCTTGAAGACCGGGATGCCGGTGGCGGTCGCGAGGACCTCGGCGATCAGCTCGCCGTCGACCTCGGCGACGACGTCCATGTCGCCGGCCTTCCACTCCTTCTCCCGCTTGGCCTTGGCAGCCAGGAGCTGCTTCTCCTTGTCGCGCAGGGAGGCGGCCTTCTCGAAGTCCTGCGAGTCGATCGCGGACTCCTTGTCGCGGCGCACGCCCGCGATCTTCTCGTCGAACTCGCGCAGGTCCGGCGGAGCGGTCATCCGGCGGATGCGCATCCGGGAACCGGCCTCGTCGATCAGGTCGATCGCCTTGTCCGGCAGGAAGCGGTCCGAGATGTACCGGTCGGCCAGGGTGGCCGCCTGGACCAGCGCCTCGTCGGTGATGGAGACGCGGTGGTGGGCCTCGTAACGGTCGCGCAGACCCTTGAGGATCTCGATCGTGTGCGGCAGGGACGGCTCGGCGACCTGGATCGGCTGGAAGCGGCGCTCGAGGGCCGCGTCCTTCTCCAGGTGCTTGCGGTACTCGTCCAGCGTGGTCGCACCGATGGTCTGCAGCTCACCGCGGGCCAGCATCGGCTTCAGGATCGAAGCGGCGTCGATGGCGCCCTCGGCGGCACCCGCACCGACCAGCGTGTGCAGCTCGTCGATGAACAGGATGATGTCACCGCGGGTGCGGATCTCCTTGAGCACCTTCTTCAGGCGCTCCTCGAAGTCACCGCGGTAGCGGGAGCCGGCGACCAGCGCGCCGAGGTCCAGGGTGTAGAGGTGCTTGTCCTTGAGGGTCTCGGGCACCTCGCCCTTGACGATGGCCTGGGCGAGACCCTCGACGACGGCGGTCTTGCCGACGCCGGGCTCACCGATCAGGACCGGGTTGTTCTTGGTACGGCGGGACAGCACCTGCATGACCCGCTCGATCTCCTTCTCGCGCCCGATGACCGGGTCGAGCTTGGACTCACGAGCGGCCTGGGTGAGGTTCCGGCCGAACTGGTCGAGGACCAGGGACGTCGAGGGCGTGCCCTCGGCAGGCCCGCCGGCGGCGGCGGTCTCCTTGCCCTGGTAACCGGAGAGCAGCTGGATGACCTGCTGCCGCACCCGGTTGAGATCTGCACCCAGCTTGACCAGGACCTGGGCGGCGACGCCCTCGCCCTCACGGATCAGGCCGAGCAGGATGTGCTCCGTGCCGATGTAGTTGTGGCCCAGCTGAAGGGCCTCGCGGAGCGACAGCTCCAGGACCTTCTTGGCACGGGGGGTGAAGGGGATGTGCCCGGACGGGGCCTGCTGGCCCTGGCCGATGATCTCCTCCACCTGCTGGCGGACCGCCTCGAGCGAAATCCCGAGGCTCTCAAGGGCCTTGGCGGCGACACCCTCACCCTCGTGGATCAGGCCCAGGAGGATGTGCTCGGTGCCGATGTAGTTGTGGTTGAGCATCCGGGCTTCTTCCTGAGCCAGGACGACAACCCGCCGCGCGCGGTCGGTGAACCTCTCGAACATCGTTAATCGCTCCTCAGAGCGGTCAGGCAGTGGGGGGAACTTCCCCTCCCTGTCCTTCCGCAGCTTAGTCCCGCAAGCGGGGACCGCTCATTCCAACTGCCGACACCGTCGATGGCCTCCTGACCCGTGACGCCGACATCTGCTCCAACCCGATGGTGCGAGACGATGTTCCCGCAGGCCAGGTGGTTACTCTCACCATCAGTACGCCGATGGCGAACGTGAGACCACCTTGCCTGCGTGTCGCCCCCTCCCACTAGGGATGTCTTACCCGCTGGGACTGACACTCCATGCCGCGCGCACCGGTTCCCTCCGCTATGGGCGAACAACCCTTGCGCTACCCCGCACCCTCGCACGCCCCCTTTTTCGACACTCTTCGCATCTGTCAGAACACCCAGCGTAACTTGCAAGCTCTTCGGGCGGTTGCCCTTGGCATGGTTGGCAGCCTCTCCACGGTCCCGCTCCCCCGTCGGCCGATCGATCCGGGCGATCGGGTCAGCCGGTTCTACGAGAACGAACTGGGCTGGGCGACAGTGCCCGCGCGCGCGGGAATCCCCGGGTCGCCGGTGCGGCTCCGCGTGGGCGACCGCTTCGACGTCCTGGACGTCCCGGCCGAGGCGGGCCGGGCGGGCCTGCGCCATCTCGCGCCGGCCTCTCCGGTGGCCGTGCAGGGGGGCCGGATGCGGCTGCTGGTGGCCGCGGGCAGCGCGGAGGAGCTGCCGGGGCTGCTGGACTGGCTGGAGTGGGGGGCGCTGGCGCTCGACCTGAGGGCGCTCGGCACGGGCTGCGTCATGGACGCGCCACTGCCGCCCGGGACGCCGTCGGCGGGTGTACGGCCGGTGGGCCGCTCGGGCGTGCAGGGGGCCGCCGTATGGCTGCGGCCCCCCGAGCCGGGGTGCGCGGTCGAGGCCTCGCTGCCGACGCTGTCGGCTGTGAGGGGCGGTGGGGGCGCCCCCGATCTCGTGCGACTTGTGGACACGGTGGCAACGCACTGCCACCGGCTGCGGCTGCGGCGCGCATGCGCCCAGCCGTTGGCCCTGCCGTAGACCAGCGATCAGGCGTTGGCCTTCTCGTAGGCCTCGCGGATGGACGCCGGGACACGGCCGCGGTCGTTGACCTCGTAACCGTTCTCCTTCGCCCAGGCGCGGATCTGCGCGGTGTCCTGGCTGCCACCGGAGGCGGCGCGTGCCTTTCCGCGTCCGCCCGAAGCGCGACCTCCGGTACGACGACCACCCTTCACGTAAGGCTCGAGAAGGCCACGGAGCTTGTCCGCATTGGCGGTCGTGAGATCGATCTCGTAAGTCTTGCCGTCCAACGCGAACGTGACGGTCTCGTCCGCCTCGCCGCCGTCGAGGTCGTCGACAAGAAGGACCTGAACCTTCTGTGCCACCGGATTTCCTTTCATCCATAACTTGAGGGCCGGGGGCCTGCGGCGTCCGCCGTTTCGCCGTCCCCTGTTATATGCAGTACTGCAGTACGTCGGAAAGCAAACCGCTTTTGCGGGAAAAACACAAACCCCTTGGAGAGACTGAGCGAGACACTGAGCGCGAGACCCAGTGCGGGGCCGACTCCCGGGCAGAGACCCACTCCGTCCGGAAACATACGCGTTTCGGACATAGGGAACCGGGGCACGGTCGGCGGAATACGTCTCGGTGATCGGCGATCACAGATGCAGAAGCATCCGGCTGTTGCCCAAGGTGTTCGGTTTCACCCGTTCGAGACCCAGGAACTCCGCTACGCCTTCGTCATAGGAACGCAGTAGCTCCGCGTAGACATCGGTGTCGACGGGTGTCTCCCCGATCTCGACGAAGCCGTGCTTGGCGAAGAAGTCCACTTCGAAGGTCAGACAGAAAACGCGACGAACGCCCAGCCAGCGCGCGGTGTGCAGCAACTTCTCCAGCAACTGGTGCCCGACACCGGCGCCCTTCAGGCCGGGCTTCACCGCAAGAGTGCGGACTTCCGCGAGGTCTTCCCACATCACATGCAGCGCGCCGCAGCCGACCACCTCGGCGTTGTCGTCCCGTTCGGCGACCCAGAACTCCTGGATGTCCTCGTAAAGGGTGACCGTCGCTTTGTCGAGCAGGATGCGGCCGCGTACGTAGGTGTCAAGGAGACGGCGCACGGCCGGTACATCGCTGGTGCGGGCCCGCCGGACAGTGATGGCTTTAGCGCTGACTTCGGGGCCTTCGGGACCTTCGGGACTCATCGCTGACATGAGCGGACGCTATCGCCCGTCGCCCTCCGGTGCCGAGCCGGGGTTCTCGCCGGCCGTATCACTGCCGGTATCCGGCGCCGCTTCGGGTGTTTCCGGCCCTTGGACGATGCGTACGGCGTCACTGAGGGCGCCTCGCTGTTCATCGCTCATCATCCCGAAGAAGGCGACGAGAGCGGCCGCGGGGTTGTCGCTCTGCGACCAGGCGTCGTTCATCAGAGCGGCCGCGTAGGCGGCCCTGGTGGAGACGGCCTCATATCGATAGGCGCGGCCTTCCGCCTCCCGGCGCACCCAGCCCTTCTGATGGAGATTGTCCAAAACGGTCATCACCGTGGTGTACGCGATGGACCGTTCCTGCTGAAGGTCTTCCAGGACTTCTCGAACGGTCACCGGGCGGTTCCACTTCCACACCCGCGTCATGACCGCGTCTTCGAGTTCTCCCAATGGGCGAGGCACACCTCAGCACAATAGTGGGAGAACTCCCCATTGGCGCCCCGGACGGGCACTTTCCCTGCCATACGGCAACAAAAGGGGCGTACGGCTCGAAGGCGCGAGTACGCGCGGGAGCCGTACGCCGAGGGGGCGCCGCCCGGGAGGGACTCAGCCGTCGGTCTTGGCGGGGCCCTGCCGGACCCCGTCCGCGCGCGCGATGGCGGCGTCGACGGCCGCGTCCTCCTTGGCCTTGTTGGCCCCGCCCTGGGTCTTCACGATCACCCTGATCACGCCGATGAAGAACACGGCCATGACGACCGGGGGCACAAGCGCGGAGACGTAGTCCATGCGTCCAGGGTAGCCACGGGGTGGCGGGGCGGACGGGGCGGGGTTGGGGTGGTTTCGACGGTTCGGGCCGGGTCAGCCGGCGGCGAGGTGCCGGGGCGGGTTGGAGCCGGACGGCGGGGTCGGTTTACGGCGGGGGAAGACCTCGCCCGGGGTCGGGATGGGGCGGGCCGGTTTCGGGGCGGCGGGGGCGGGGGCCGGTTTGGGAGCCGCGGGCTTCTCGGCGGGCTTCTTCTCGGGCTTCCTGGCGGGGTCCCGGTCGACGTCCGGCCCGAGATGCTTCCCGGTGCCCTTGAGGCCGCCCTGAAGGGCCGTGAGGCGGTTGCGGGCGGCAGGGACGGTCGGGGCTGCCGGACGGGCCGGATCGCGCGCGAGGCGGGCACGTACGTCCTGCTCGGCGAGCATCCGGCAGCGCCCCAGGAGGACGGAGGCGGCCGGGTTGCCGCGCAGCGCCCGGAGAGCGGCGAGGTCGTCGGGCTCCGGGCGGTACCCGGCGCCCAGCGCCTCCTCGAGGAGCACGAGGTAGTCGCCGGTGGCTGCGGGCAGGGCGGCGCGGTAGCGCGCGAGGTCGGCCACCAGGAAGGCACGCAGTCTGGCGCCCTCGCGCATCGCCTCGTCGAGCGACTCGGCGAGACGGAGGCAGTCCTGGACGTCCCCGGCAGGAGTGGGGCCTGGCTGAAGGGCGAGGGCGAGGGCGCGGCGGAGCACACGCAGCTCCTCCACGCCGAACGCCATGCCGCCGCGTGATCCGTATGGCGTGGGCATGCGGCGACGATACGCGCTAATCAGACAAATTCGACATATTTCGCAACAGGGGGTGGGTGTGGCGCGGCCGAGCCACCCGGTTGCGTCGCGGGACCGGCCTCACATGCGCGCCACGTTCCGCTCGTACACCAGCCGCAGCCCGACCAGGGTCAGCCACGGCTCGTGCTCGTCGATCACCGAGGACTCCCCCAGCACCATGGGTGCCAGTCCGCCGGTCGCGATCACCGTCACGTCGTCCGGGTCCTCCGCCAGCTCCCGTGCCATCCGGGTCACGACCCCGTCGACCTGGCCGGCGAACCCGTAGATGATCCCGGACTGCATCGCCTCGACCGTGTTCTTGCCGATCACGCTCCGCGGCCGGGCCACCTCGATCTTCCGCAGCTGTGCGCCGCGGACGCCGAGCGCCTCGACGGAGATCTCGATACCGGGCGCGATGACGCCGCCGATGTACTCCCCGCGCGCGGAGACGGCGTCGAACGTCGTCGCCGTACCGAAGTCCACGACGATCGCGGGCCCTCCGTACAGCTCGACCGCCGCCACCGCGTTGATGATGCGGTCGGCGCCGACCTCCTTGGGGTTGTCGGTCAGGATCGGCACGCCCGTCTTCACGCCCGGCTCCACCAGCACCGCGGGCACGTCGCCGTAGTACCTGCGCGTCACTTCACGCAGTTCGTGCAGCACGGACGGCACGGTCGCGCAGATCGCGATCCCGTCGATGCCGTCGCCCAGTTCGTCGCCGAGCAGCGGGTGCATGCCCATGAGGCCCTGCAGCAGCACCGCCAGTTCGTCCGCCGTGCGGCGCGCGTCGGTGGAGATGCGCCAGTGCTCGACGATGTCGTCCCCGTCGAAGAGACCCAGGACGGTGTGCGTGTTCCCTACGTCGATCGTCAGCAGCATGGCCGGTACCTACTCCGCCGCTCGCAGGTCGAGGCCGATGTCGAGGATCGGCGAGGAGTGGGTCAGGGCTCCTACGGCGAGGTAGTCGACGCCGGTGTCGGCGTACGCCTTCGCGTTCTCCAGGGTGAGCCGGCCCGACGCCTCCAGGGCTGCGCGGCCGTGCACGAGCGCCACCGCCTCCTCGCACTCGCCGGGCGTGAAGTTGTCCAGGAGGATCAGGTCGGCGCCGGCGTCGACGACCTCGCGCAGCTGGTGCAGCGTGTCGACCTCGACCTCGATCGGGACGTCCGGGAAGGCCTCCCGTACGGCCTTGAAGGCCTGTGCGACCCCGCCCGCGGCGACCACGTGGTTGTCCTTGACCAGGGCCGCGTCCGAGAGCGACATGCGGTGGTTGACGCCGCCGCCGCAGCGGACCGCGTACTTCTCCAAGGAGCGCAGCCCCGGGGTCGTCTTCCGGGTGTCACGCACGCGTGCCTTGGTGCCCTTGAGAACGTCCGCCCACGCGCGCGTGGCGGTCGCGATGCCCGACAGACGGCACACGAGGTTGAGCGCGCTGCGCTCGGCGGTGAGCAGGTCACGCGTGCGCGTGGTCACCGACAGGAGCTTCTGCCCGGCCGCCACCCGGTCGCCGTCCTCGACGTGCCGCTCGACCTCGAACTCGTCCGTGCAGACCACCGAGAGCACCGCTTCGGCGACCCTGAGGCCCGCCACGACACCCGCCTCGCGCGCGGTGAAGTCAGCGGTGGCGACGGCCTCCTCGGGGATGGTCGCGACGGTGGTCACGTCCACACCGTGGTCGAGGTCCTCCTGGATGGCGACATTGGCGATGTCCTCGACCTCCACGGGATCGAGTCCGGCGTCGGCCAGCAGCTGCGCGAGCGCGGGGTCGAGCCCGCACTCCAGGTACTGGGCGTCGGCGTCCGCGCCGCAGGCACAGCCGTCGCCGCAGCCTGAGGACGAGGCGAGGGGAAGATCGGGGGTGCTCACTTCTGTCACTGCTCCTGGGGACGGTGCTGCTGCCGGGTCGGGGGGAAGTCTGGGGTGTCCGTGGTGTGTACGGCCAGCGTCCGGTCGGGATTCAGCCGTACGACGATGTGGCGCCGCCACGCGGTGTCGTCGCGCTCGGCGCGGTCCTCGCGCCAGTGGCAGCCGCGCGTCTCCTCGCGCTGCAGGGCGGCGGCGACCAGGACGCGGGCCACACACAGGAGGTTGGTGGCCTCCCAGGTGTCGACGCCCGGCTCGGACGTCTTGCCGTTCTCGTCGAGGGCGTCGCGGGCCTCGGTGTGCAGCTGCTGGAGCTGTTCTGCGGCCTTGGCGAGGGAGTCTGCGGAGCGCAGGACACCCGCGCCGTCCGTCATGATCCGCTGGATCGCGAAACGGTCCTCCGGTGCGAGGAGGGGGTGGGCGGGCACCTCGGGGTGCTCGACCGGTTCCGGCACGCGCGTGTAGAGGCCGTTTTCGGCGTGGGCGGCGGCGATGTCCTCCGCGATGCGCTCGGCGTACACGAGGCCTTCGAGGAGGGAGTTGGAGGCGAGGCGGTTGGCACCGTGCACACCGGTGCAGGCGACCTCTCCGCACGCGTACAGGCCGGGGACGGTCGTACGGCCCTGGGAGTCCGTGCGGACACCCCCGGAGGCGTGGTGGGCGGCCGGGGCGATCGGGATGGGCTCGGTGACGGGGTCGATGCCGTGGGCGCGGCAGGCGGCGAGGATCGTCGGGAAGCGGTGCTCCCACATGTCGGCGCCGAAGTGCCGGGCGTCAAGGAACATGTGTTCGGCGTCCTGTTCCTGCATGCGGCGCAGGATGCCCTTGGCGACGATGTCCCGGGGCGCCAGCTCGGCCAGTTCGTGCTGCCCGACCATGAAGCGCACGCCGTCGGCGTCGACCAGGTGCGCGCCCTCTCCCCGTACGGCCTCGGAGACCAGGGGCTGCTGGCCCTCGGCGTCGGGGCCCAGGAACAGCACGGTCGGGTGGAACTGCACGAACTCCAGGTCGGAGACCTCCGCGCCCGCGCGCAGGGCGAGCGCCACGCCGTCGCCGGTGGACACCGGGGGGTTGGTGGTCGCGGAGAACACCTGGCCCATGCCGCCGGTCGCGAGGACGACCGCGGGGGCGTGCACGGCCCCTACGCCGTCGTGCTGGCCCTCGCCCATGACGTGCAGGCTCACGCCCGCCGTACGGCCCTGCGCGTCGGTGAGCAGGTCCAGCACCAGCGCGTTCTCGATCGTGCGCAGCCCACGCGCGTGTACGGCCTCGACGAGCGCCCGGGAGACCTCCGCGCCGGTCGCGTCGCCCCCCGCGTGCGCGATGCGGCGGCGGTGGTGACCGCCCTCGCGGGTGAGCTGCAGGTCGCCCTCTTCGGACTCGTCGAAGTGCGCGCCGGTCGCGATGAGGCGGCGCACGGCGTCCGGGCCCTCGGTGACGAGGATGCGTACGGCGTTCTCGTCGCACAGGCCCGCGCCCGCCACCAGGGTGTCGTCGAGGTGCTGTTCGGGGGTGTCGCCCTCGCCGAGGGCTGCGGCGATGCCGCCCTGCGCCCAGCGGGTGGAGCCGTCGTCGAGGCGGGCCTTGGTGACGACGACCGTCTTCAGGCCGGCGGCCTCGCAGCGCAGGGCCGCGGTGAGGCCGGCGACGCCGGAGCCGACGACCACGACGTCCGCGGCGATGGACCACCCTGGGGCGGGGGCGTGCAGTCGTATGCCTGTGCTGGTCACGAGGCGGCTCCGGGGGTTCCGAATACGAGTGGGATGTTGTCGATCAGCCGGGTCGTCCCGACCCGGGCGGCGACGGCCAGGACGGCCTCGCCGGTGAAGTCGTCGTCGATCTCGGTGAAGTCCGAGGGGTCGACGAGGGCCAGGTAGTCCAGTTCGAGCGGCGGCGAAAGCCGCGCCGCGTCGTCGAGGATCAGCCGGGCGGCCGCGCGGACGGCCGTCGGGGCGCCCGGGAGCGCCTTCGCGACGGCGTGCGCGTCGGCGGCCGCGCGGGACTCCCCTATGGCGCTGAGCGCCTCGGCACGCGCGTGCGTGGCGGGCACTTCGAGGGCACGCGCGCGCAGCGCCTCCTGGGCCGCGTGCCGGTCGCTGCCCGCGAACAGCGCGCGGGAGAGGCTGAGCGCCGTGCGCCGCTGCTCGGGCGAGAGGTAGCGGTTGCGGCTGGAAAGGGCGAGGCCGTCCTCCTCGCGCACGGTGGGCACGCCGACGATCTCGACGCCGAAGTTCAGGTCCCGCACCATGCGGCGGATCAGGGCGAGCTGCTGGGCGTCCTTCTGGCCGTACAGGGCGAGGTCGGGACGGGTGAGGTGCAGCAGCTTGGCGACGACGGTGAGCATGCCGTCGAAGTGGCCGGGCCGCGAGGCGCCCTCCAGGCGCGCCCCCATGGGGCCCGCGGTGATGCGCACCTGGGGCTCGCCCCCCGGGTAGACCTCGTCCACCGAGGGCGCGAACACGACGTCCGCACCGGACAGTCCGGCGAGCTCGAGGTCGGCGTCCAGGGTGCGCGGGTAGCGGTCGAGGTCCTCGCCCGCGCCGAACTGCAGGGGGTTCACGAAGACGGTGACGACGACCTCGCCGTCCGGCCCGGCGAGCTCGCGCGCGGTGCGGATCAGCGTGGCGTGGCCCTCGTGCAGGGCACCCATGGTCATCACCACGGCGCGGCGGCCGGCACGCGTGCGTGCGTGCAGTTCGCCGGCGGTGCGCAACAGGGTGGTGGTCATCGGGCGTCTCCCTCGGCGCCGTTGGTCCCGGTGGCGAGTACCCCGAGGAGGTCCTCGGCGAGCTCGGGCTTCAGCAGCCCGTGGGCGAGCGCGCGGTCGGCGGTCGCGCGGGCCATCGCCAGATAGCCGGCGACGGTCTGCGGGGCGTGCTCGCGCAACTCCGCGACGTGCGCGGCGACCGTGCCGGCGTCCCCGCGCGCCACGGGGCCGGTCAGGGCGGCGTCGCCGGAGCGCAGGGCGTTGTCGAGGGCCGCGCCGAGCAGCGGGCCGAGCATCCGGTCGGGGGCCGCGACACCCGCCTCGCGCAGCAGCTCCATGGACTGGGCGACCAGCGTGACCAGGTGGTTCGCGCCGAGCGCGAGCGCCGCGTGGTACAGCGGGCGCATCTCCTCGGCGATCCACTCCGGCTCGCCGCCCATCTCGATCACGAGCGCCTCGGCGGCCAGCCGCAGCTCCTCGGGCGCCGTGACCCCGAAGGAGCACCCGGCCAGGCGCTGGACGTCCACGGGAGTGCCGGTGAAGGTCATCGCCGGATGCAGGGCCAGCGGGAGCGCGCCCGCGCGCAGGGCGGGATCCAGGACCTTGGCGCCGTACCGCCCGGAGGTGTGCACGAGCAGCTGCCCCGGCCGTACGGCACCGGTCTCGGCGAGCCCCTCCACCAGGCCGGGCAGGGTGTCGTCCGGGACGGTCAGCAGGACCAGGTCGGCGCGCTCCAGGACCTCGGCGGGCGGCACCAGCGGCACGTCGGGCAGCAGCTGCGCGGCGCGCCTCCTGGAGGCGTCGGAGACTCCGGAGACGGCCACCGGACGGTGCCCGGCGAGCTGGAGGGACGCGGCCAGCGCGGGGCCCACACGACCGGCGCCGACGACGCCTACGGTGAGCCGCGCGGGACGGTCCCTGGGGTCTGGCTGTTGGCTTGTACTCACGCGACGGCGGCCTTCCGTTCCAGTCCGCTCCGGGTACCGGACGATTTCTCGTCATGTTAACGCGATCGGTTCGAAGGGCGTCCGTTTGTCCACAGGCTGTGGGTTACGCCACGGCACCGGCGTACGGGAAAGCCTGGGGAAATCCGCGTGCCCGCCCGGACCCGCGCGAGGCATGATCCGGGGCATGAGCGATGCGGCGCAGCAGGTCGAGCGGCACCCCGACCCGACATCGGACGAAGACCGGATATCGGACGAGGAGCGGCGTAAGCGGCGCCGTAAGCGGCGCATCGGCGTGTACCGGAGCGCGGAGCGCGTCCTCGCGCGCCCTGGTTTCCTGGGCACGATCCGGGAGCGCCTGGCGCTGCTGGACGGCGCGCAGGACCTCCACGACCTGGACGAGCCGGCGGACATCTACGGCAACGGCGTCGTCGAGGCCCTGGAGGAGAAGGTCGCGGGGCTGCTCGGCAAGGAGGCCGCCGCGTTCTTCCCGACGGGCACCATGGCCCAGCAGGTGGCGCTGCGCTGCTGGGCGGGCCGCACGGGCAGCCCCACCGTCGCCCTGCACGCGCTGGCTCACCCCGAGGTGCATGAGCGGAACGCGTTCAGCCAGGTCAGCGGGCTGCGCCCGGTACGGGTGACGAGCGGGCCCCGGCTGCCGACCGCCGAGGAGGTACGCGACTTCGAGGAGCCCTTCGGGGCGCTGATGCTCGAACTGCCCCTCAGGGACGCCGGTTTCGTGCTGCCGTCCTGGGAGGAACTCACCGAGGTCGTGGCGGCCGCCCGAGAAAGGGACGCCGTCGTGCACTTCGACGGCGCGCGCCTGTGGGAGTCCACCGTCCACTTCGGCCGCCCCCTGGACGAGATCGCGGATCTCGCGGACAGCGTCTATGTGTCCTTCTACAAGTCGCTCGACGGCTTCGGCGGAGCCGCGCTCGCGGGCCCGAAGACCCTCATCGAGGAGGCGAAGACCTGGCGGCACCGGTACGGCGGCCAGATCTTCCAGCAGTTCCCGACGGTGCTGTCGGCCCTCGCCGGGCTGGAGCGGGAACTGCCCCGGCTGCCCGAGTACGTCGCCCACGCGCGCGTGGTGGCCGGCGCGCTGCGCGAGGGGTTCGCGGCGGCCGGGGTGCCCTGGATGCGCGTCCACCCCGAGGTGCCGCACACCAACGAGTTCCAGGTCTGGCTGCCGTACGACCCCGACGTGCTCGCGGAGGCCGCCGTCCGGCACGGAGAGGAGACGGGCACCCTTCTGTTCGCGGACGCCTGGGACCCGAGGGGCCCGGGCCTGGCGTTCACCGAGGTGTCCGTCCGGGCCGCGGGCCTGGAGTGGACCGCCGACGACGTGAAGTCGGCGGTCGCCGAGTTCGTGTCCCGGCTCGAAGAGGAGGCCGACAGGGCGGCAGCGGTCGGCGCGGCCGGGACGGTCAGCAGGTAGAGCGCGTCCGCAGGTGCAGCCACCGGCCCAGGGCCTGCCGTATCCGCCCGTGGGCCCCACGCCCGGCGAGGACCGCGCGGAACTGCAGGTGCTCGCGCACCTCGCGTACGACCTGCCAGTCCTCGGCCCCGGGCGCGGGCGGGCCCGGTTCGCCGAGCTTCCGGGCCCGGTAGGTGTCGAGGAGGTACTGCTGCGTGATGCTCATGGCTGTTCGCCTTCTCGGGACGTGGAGAGGGGGATTCGTGGGCTCCGCGGCTGCCCCGGCGCTCCCAGGCTGCGCCGCCGCGGCCGTGAAGTCGCGTCGATTGACGGCCGCCGTCAATCGACGCGGGCGTTGTCAGTGGCGGGGTGCACCATGAGGTCATGAGCGTGCACATCGACATCGCGGGGCTGCGGCCGGAGAGGGTCGCCGTCGTCCCCTCACCCCTGGCCGAGCTCGGCATGGCGCTGCACGCGCTGTCCGAGCCGGGGCACCATCCCGGCCTGCAGGGCTGGGTGACGGGGGTGACGGCCCGGCTCGACTCCCATCTCGCCGACCGGATGTGCGAGGCGGACTTCCTGTGGCGGACGTCGTTCTCGGACCTGTTCCTGCCCTCCGCGGGCATCCCCGGCGGCGCCCTGCCCGGGGCCACGCTCGCCGAAGAGCTGGACCTGCTGGACAAGCTGACGGACGAGCAGTTCGTGGACGCGGCCCTGGAGTTCAGCTGCGCGATGCCCTACGGCGAGGGGCCCAGCCCGCTCGTCGACGCCGGACTACGGCGACGCGCACTGGAGCTGGCCGCCGCGCGGGGCCCGGGGCAGGTGCGGTTCAGCGAGCTGCTGCTGACCGATCCGCCCAGGATCCGGCGCTGGCTGCGCCAGTTCCTCGAGGACTGCGACGAGGCGTTCTTCGCGGAGGCATGGTCCCGGCTGCGCCACCAACTGACGGCGGACGCCCGCCACAAGACCGACCTCCTGCGCCGCAAGGGCCTGGCCGAGGCGCTGACCGCCGTGTCTCCGGTGGTCACGCTCGACGAGGCCGCCGGACGGATCACGGTCGACAAGCTGAGCGTGGGCCGTACGGCCACGCAGGACGGCGGCCTCCTCCTCGTCCCGACCAGTTTCGGCTGGCCCCACCTGTCCGTCCTGTACCGGCACGGCTGGCAGCCGGCGCTGCACTATCCGGTCAGCTCCCCCGAGCTCGCCGCCCCGCCCTCCGTCGAGCAGCTGGCGCTGCGCATGACGGCCCTGTCCCACCCCGTCCGGATGCGCATCTGCCGTTATCTGGCTCGCAGCGCCCTCACCACGACCGAGCTGGCGCAGACGCAGGGCATGACGGCCCCGGAGATATCCCGGCACCTCGGCGTCCTGAAGAAGGCGGGCCTGATCACCACGCGCCGCCGTGGCAGGTACGTCCAGCACCAGCTGGACATAGCGGTCGTGGCCCGGCTCGGCAGCGACTTCCTGGAAGGGATACTCCGCTAGGTCCCCTTCCGCCCTGCCGTCAGTCGAAGCGGATGTGCCGGATGCCCACGCGCATCTGCCGCATCCGCGTCCTGAGCGCGCCCTCGTCGTTCGGCCGGAGCTGCAGTCCGGCCAGTACGGCGATGCGGTCCGCCGTCTTCGGCACGGTCGAGTGGTCCGTCCAGAGGTGCTCGGCGAACTCCGGCTCCTGCAGCCGCTCCAGGCAGTGGTCGAGCTGCTGCACGGCCCAGGTCTCCCTGCCCAGGCCGGAGTTCTTCCCGGTGACGTACTGAAGGAGGTGTCCGAAACCGCGTTCGCGCAACCGCTTGAGGACTGTCTCGCGCTGAGCAAGGAGAGTGAAGTGGCGTACGTCGTGGCCGAGTTCACGCAGCCGACCGACGGTCTCCTCGAAGCAGACCGTGTCGGTGACCGTCATGGGTGCGATCACGACCCCTTCCCGTTTGGTGAGGGCGAGGTCGAGCACCTCGACGACGCCCTGCCGCCAGGAGGCCAGGTCCTGGAAGTCGCCGCGCAGTTCGGGCGGGAGCATCCGGCGCAGACCGAAGCCGGGGTGCTCGGGGTCGCAGATGACGCTGCCGGGCAGGCGCCGCTGGATCTCGTGTGCGGTCTGTGTCTTGCCACCGCCGAAAGGGCCGTTGATCCACAGGAGCATGCGCAGACCCTAGTGGGCGCGGGTTACGCGGGAATCACGCGCCCGGCGGCTCAGCCGTGCCCGCCCGCGCGCACCAGACCCGTCTCGTACGCCAGGACCACCACCTGCACCCGGTCCCGCAGCCCCAGCTTGGTGAGGATGCGGCCCACATGGGTCTTCACGGTCGCCTCGGACAGCACCAGCCGGGCCGCGATCTCGCCGTTGGACAGACCCTGCGCGACCAGGATCATGACCTCGCGCTCGCGCTCGGTGAGCCGCTCCAGCTCCTTGTGCTGGGGTTCCTTGCCGACGCTCGGCAGCATCGGCGCGAACCGGTCGAGCAGGCGGCGCGTGGTCGAGGGGGCCACCACCGCGTCGCCGCTGTGCACGGCGCGGATGGCGGCGAGGAGTTCACCGGGCGGCACGTCCTTGAGCATGAAGCCGGAGGCACCCGCCTTCAGCCCCGAGAAGGCGTACTCGTCGAGGTCGAAGGTGGTCAGGATCAGCACCTTCGGCGGTTCGGGCTCCGAGCAGATGCGGCGGGTGGCCTCCACGCCGTCCAGCTTCGGCATGCGCACGTCCATCAGCACCACGTCGACGGCGGTGGAGCGCAGCACCTGGAGGGCCTCGACGCCGTCCCCCGCCTCCGCGACGACCTCCATGTCCGGCTGGGCGGCGAGCACCATCCGGAACCCGGTGCGCAGCAGCACCTGGTCGTCGACGAGCATCACGCGGATCGTCATCGGGACCTCTTCCGTTCTCTTCCGTTGCGGCGGTTTCCGTTTGCGGCGGTTGCTGTCCGCGGGGGCATTACAGGTGTCAACGAGGGACGTACGCAGGCGTCAGTGTGCGGGTTTCAGCGGGAGCAGCGCACTGATGCGGAACCCGCCGCCGGGGCGCGGTCCCGCGTCCAGGGTGCCGCCGACCATACCGACCCGTTCGCGCATGCCGATCAGGCCGTGGCCCTGGCCGTCGGCGCCGCCCTCCTCGTACAGCTCGTGCGGGGCGCCCTTGCCGTCGTCCTCGACGAGCAGTCCGAGGCCGTCGTCGAAGTAGACCAGGCGCACGCTGGCGCCCGCGTTCGGACCGCCGTGCTTGCGCGTGTTCGTGAGCGCCTCCTGCACGATGCGGTACGCGGTGAGCTCGACGCCGCTGGGCAGCGGGCGCGGGGTGCCCTCGACCTTGAAGTCGACGGGCAGACCGGAGGTGCGGCACTGCTCGATGAGCTCGTCGATCTGGTCGACGTCGGGCTGCGGGACGTACTCGCCGACCTCCTTGTGCTCGCCGGTGCGCAGGACGCCGAGCAGGCGGCGCATCTCGGCGAGGGCCTGGCGGCCGGTGGAGGAGATGGTCTCCAGGGCCTTCTTGGCCTGGTCGGGGGCGGCGTCCAGGACATAGGCGGCGCCGTCGGCCTGCACCACCATCACCGACACGTTGTGCGCGACGACGTCGTGCAACTCGCGGGCGATCCGGGCGCGTTCGGCCGCGACCGCGACCTTGGCCTGTGCCTCCCGCTCCTTCTCCAGCCGGGCGGCGCGCTCCTCCAGCTGCGCGAAATAGGCGCGGCGGGTGCGGATGGAGTCGCCGAGCACCCAGGCGAGCGCGAACGGCACGGTCAGGAAGACCGCCTTCGCGGCATTGCCCAGCGCGCTCCCGTCCAGCGGCCAGCGCGTCTGCGCCATCGGCGCCGCGCACAGCCCCACGGCCAGCGCGAGCCGGGAGGCCCATCGGTTGCCCGTCGTGGCCACCGTGTAGACGATCACCAGCATCGCGAAGTCGGCGGCCATCGTCTGGACGTTCAGCACCAGCTGCGCCAGGCCGAGGCCGATCGTCAGCAGCAGCATCTTCTCCGGCATCCGCCGGCGCAGCGCGATCACCAGGCACAGCAGAAACGCGATCGGAACGATCAGCGCCGGTGAGTCGGTACCCCGGACCGCCGTACTGGCGGTTCCGCTCAGCAGCGAGATCCCGAACAGGAAGACGGCCCAGAGGGTGTCGACCCCTGTCGGGTGTCTGCGGAGGAAGTCATAGAGGCGCTGCACGTAACCCAGCGTAGGGAAGCGAGATGCGTGCAGGGGTCAACCGGAGGACCGATCCGCACCCGGCGTACATACTCCCCAAGGTGGAGGCCCCCCTCGCCTGCGCGCTTAGCCTGTGCCGGTGACGGAAGAGACATCGAGCCGGTGGCAGGGCTGGCGGGCGGCGGCGGAGGGCGCGCTGTACGGGCCCGGCGGGTTCTATCGCAGGCCGGAGGGCCCGGCCGGGCACTTCCGCACGTCCGTGCACGCGTCCCCCCTGTTCGCCGAGGCGGTGGCACGGCTGCTGTGCCGGGTCGACGAAGCCCTGGGGCGGCCCGGCGCGCTGGCCTTCGTCGACATGGCCGCGGGCCGGGGTGAGCTGGTCGGCGGTGTGCTGGCTGCACTGCCCGCCGAGGTCGCTGCACGCACGCGTGCGTACGCCGTGGAGATCGCCGGCCGCCCGGCGGGCCTCGACGAGCGGGTCGAGTGGCTCACCGAACCGCCCCAGCAGGTCACCGGGCTGCTGTTCGCCAACGAGTGGCTGGACAACGTGCCGCTGGACGTCGCCGAGGTGGATCCGGCGGGCGTACCGCGGCAGGTGCTCGTACGGCAGGACGGGGCCGAACGGCTCGGGCCTCCGGTCGGCGGTGCGGAAGCGGAATGGCTCGCCCGGTGGTGGCCGCTGCCGGCCGAGGAGGGGCTGCGGGCCGAGATCGGGCTCCCCCGGGACGAGGCCTGGGCGGCCGCGGTGTCCTCGCTCGAGCGGGGGCTCGCGGTCGCCGTCGACTATGCGCACACGCTGGACGCGCGCCCCCCGTTCGGCACGCTCACCGGCTTCCGCGCGGGGCGCGAGACGGCGCCCGTGCCGGACGGGTCGTGCGACATCACGGCACATGTCGCACTGGACGCGTGCGCGGCGCGCGGGTCGGCGCGGGCGCCCTCCGGCGCGCGCCTCCTGCCGCAGCGCGATGCCTTGCGCGCCCTGGGCATCACCGGCGCACGCCCCCCGCTCGCACTCGCGTCCACCCAACCCGCCGCATACGTACGAGCCCTCGCGAGCGCCGGCGAAGCCGCCGAACTCACCGCACCGGGCGGCCTCGGCGACTTCGGCTGGCTGCTGCAGCCGGTGGGGATCCCCGACCCGCTCGTCGGCTGACCGCGTCCGCCCGGGGCCCGCGCCGCACTACTTGTCGATGTCCCCGACCACGAAGAACAGCGACCCCAGGATCGCCACCATGTCCGCGACCAGCGTCCCCGGCAGGAGTTCCACGAGCGCCTGGATGTTGTTGTACGAGGCCGAGCGCAGCTTCAGCCGGTAGGGGGTCTTCTCGCCCTTGCTGACCAGGTAGTAGCCGTTGATGCCGAGCGGGTTCTCGGTCCACGCGTAGGTGTGCCCCTCGGGCGCCTTCAGGACCTTGGGGAGCCGCTGGTTGATCGGCCCCGGCGGCAGTTCGGCGATCCGGTCGAGGCAGGCGTCGGCGAGGTCGAGGGCGACATGGGTCTGCTCCAGGAGCACCTCGAAGCGGGCGAGACAGTCGCCCTCCTGCCGGGTGACGACCTTCAGGGTGTCCTGCAGGTCGCCGTACGCGAGATACGGCTCGTCGCGGCGCAGGTCGAAGTCGACGCCCGAGGCGCGCGCGATCGGCCCGCTCACGCCGTAGGCGTGCACCGTCTCGGGCGCCAGCGCCCCCACGCCCCGCGTGCGCCCCCGGAAGATCTCGTTGCCGAGCACCAGGTCGTCGTAGACGTCCATGCGCGAGCGCACGGCGGCGACGGCGGCACGCGCGCGCGTGGCCCAGCCCGCCGGCAGGTCCTCCTTGAGGCCGCCTACGCGGTTGAACATGTAGTGCATACGACCGCCGGAGACCTCCTCCATGACGTTCTGGAGGACCTCGCGCTCCCGGAAGGCGTAGAAGACCGGGGTGATGCCGCCGAGCTCCAGCGGGTACGAGCCCAGGAACATCAGGTGGTTGAGCACCCGGTTGAGCTCCGCGAGCAGCGTGCGCGTCCACACCGCGCGCGTGGGCACCTCCATGCCGAGCATGCGCTCCACCGCGAGGACCACACCGAGCTCGTTGGAGAAGGCCGACAGCCAGTCGTGGCGGTTGGCGAGCATGATGATCTGGCGGTAGTCGCGTGCCTCGAACAGCTTCTCCGCTCCGCGGTGCATGTACCCGATGACCGGCTCCGCGCGCGTGATCCGCTCGCCGTCCAGTACCAGGCGCAGCCGCAGCACACCGTGCGTGGACGGGTGCTGGGGCCCGATGTTGAGCACCATGTCGGTGCTCTCCGCGGCGCCGCCGATACCGACCATGGTCTCCGTCGTAGGAGTCATGGACTCAGTCTCTCCTACGTACGCTGGCCGTATGGAGACGGGGAGCCCGCAGAGTACGGGGACGACGGGGGACGGGTCGGCTGAGCCGGTGTGGATCGGGCTGCCGCCCGGGCTGCTGCGGATGCGCCGGCTGCTGCTGGTGGTGTGGCTGGGGCTGCTGGCCCTCGCCCTGGGTCTGCTGCTCGGGCTGCTCGCCGGGCCCGGCTGGGCCGCGTTCGCACTGCTGCCACTGGCGCTTGCGGCCTGGGGCTGGGTGCTGCTCGGCCGCAACTGGCGCTCCTGGCGGTACGCAGAGCGGGCCGACGACCTGCTGATCAGCCGGGGCGTGCTGTGGCGCGAGGAGACCGTGGTGCCGTACGGGCGGATGCAGCTGGTCGAGGTGACCTCGGGGCCCGTCGAGCGGCACTTCGGGCTGGCCAGCGTGCAGCTGCACACGGCGGCCGCGGCGACCGACGCGACCATCCCGGGCCTGGACCCGGCCGAGGCGGAGCGGCTGCGCGACCGGCTCACCGAGCTCGGCGAGGCCCGATCGGCGGGTCTGTGACCGCGCCGGGCGTCGAGGACGCCGTGGCCGCGAAGGAACCCGTCATCGAGCGGCGGCTGCACCCCGTGACGCCCTTCAGGCGGGCCTGGGCACCGGTGGCCGTGGTCATCGGGTGGGCCGTGCACGATCCCGACCAGGCGCAGCAGCAGCTGACCCGGCTGACGACCACGACCCTCCTGATAGCGCTCGCGGTCCTTGTCCCGGCCGCCTCCCTCTACGGCTTCCTGACCTGGTGGTTCACGCACTTCGCGGTGACCGATACCGAGCTGCGGATACGGACGGGTCTGCTGTTCCGGCGCACCGCGCACATCCGGCTGGAACGCATCCAGGCCGTCGACGTCAGCCAGCCGCTCCTCGCGCGCGTGGCGGGCGTCGCCAAGCTCAAACTCGACGTCGTCGGGACCGACAAGAAGGACGAGCTCTCCTTCCTGGGGGAGCGCGAGGCGCGTGCGCTGCGGGCGGAACTGCTCGCGCGCGCCGCGGGTTTCGCGCCCGAGACGGCGCACGAAGTCGGTGAGGCGCCCGCGCGTGAGCTGTTGCGCACGCCGCCGCGCGACCTCGCGCTCTCCGTGCTGCTGACGGGAGCCACCTGGTGCTCCCTGGCGGCCGCGCTCGTCGTCCCGCCGCTGCTCTGGCTGGTCACCCACAGCGTGTGGACGGTCCTCGCCACCGGCCTGCCGCTGCTGGGCGCGGCGGGCGCGAGCAGCGCGGGGCGGTTCGTCGGCGAGTACGACTGGACGGTGGGCGAGTCACCGGACGGGCTGCGCATCGACCACGGACTCCTCGACCGTACGCACGAGACGGTGCCGCCCGGCCGGGTGCAGACCGTGCGGATCGTGGAGCCGCTGCTGTGGCGGCGGCTCGGCTGGGTGCGGGTGGAGCTGGACGTGGCCGGTTCGTCCAACTCCGTGCTGGTGCCGGTCGCCCCACGGGCGGTCGCCGAGTCCGTCGTCGCGCGCGTGCTGCCCGGGGTGACCGTGCCCCCGGCCGAGGCGCTGTCACGGCCCCCTAGGCGGGCCGGCTGGTGTCTGCCGGTGTGGTGGCGGGGCCGGGCGATCGCCGTCACCGACACGGTCTTCGCCGCCCGGCACGGCCTGCTCCGCCGGAGCCTGGCCCTCGTACCGCATGCGAAGGTGCAGAGCGTGCGGCTGGTCCAGGGCCCCTGGAAGCGGCTGTGGCGGCTCGCCGACGTCCATGTGGACACGGGAGCCAACAAGACCGTGACGGCCCGGCTCAGGGACGCCCAAGAAGCGGCACAACTGCTACGGCGACAGGCCGAGCGGTCGCGGACCGGGCGACGGGACGCACCGCCGGACCGGTGGATGGCGCTGTAGGGCGACGCCTCGACGGCGTCACGAAAGCCGGGGCCCGGGAAAGCAAAGACCCCGGGAAGCCAAGCCCAGGCGAAGACCCCGGGAGCCCCAGAGCCGGGGAAGCGAAGAGCCGGGGAAGCGAGGGCGCCGCGCAAACGAAACCCCCGCCGAAGGCGAGAACTCCGCGCAAGCGAGAGCCCCGGGCGGTCAGGGACCGCCCGGGGCCGTCAAGAGAGCGAAGGTCTCAGGAAACCGCGCTCCGCAGCCCCTGCATGTCGATCTGCTCGGTCTCGTCGTGGGCCGTCAGGTCGATGACCTGGCCGACAGCGGGGGCCTCCTCGTCGGCCGGCTTGAACTCCGCCTCGGCCTCGGCCTTGTGGACGGCGAGCGCCTCCTGGCCGACGACATCGGCGAGGTCCTCGTTCTGCACGGCCTCAAGGGCGTCCTGCGCCTCTTCCGTCTTCGTACCGAAGAAGTCGAATCCGCCCTCGACCGCCGGACGCCGCACGGGGGCGGCCGGTACGACGGCCACCGCGGTCGGTGCGACGAAGTGACCGGCGGGCTGCTGCACGGGCTGGGCGGCCGGGACATGCCTGGCCGGAGAGGTGGCGGCCGCGCGCTCGTGCCCGTCGACCGCCTCGGGCTGCCCCTGCGACTCATCCTCCTGCGCCGCGGCCTCGGTCTCACCGGTGGCGGCCTCGGTCACAGCGGCGGCGGGCTCGGCGGCCGCGGGCTCGGTCGCGGCCGTCTGAGCCGCCGCCGAGTCCGAACCGGCCTTCACCGTCACCGGCTCGCCCTTCGCGGGGACGTCCTTTGAAGGCTCGTCGCCCTTGGGGGAGCCGCCGCCCTTCGGGGAGTCGTCGTCCTCGGGGTCGGTGTCGTCCTCGGCCTCGGCGCTCGCGGCGTCCGGCGGGTCCGCCTCGCCGTCCGCGCCGCCCTCGTCCTTCGGAGAACCGTCACCGTCCTCGTCGAACTTCGTCAGCACCGCCTTCGCCCGCAAGAACAGCTTGGAACCCTCCGGCGAGAAGATCGCCGGCGCCGCCGGTTCGTCGGCAAGGCCCTCGGAGACGTCCGCCGAGGCAGCCACAGCCTCGGTCTCCTCCGCCACGGGCTCCGTCTTTGCCGTCTGGGCGCCGGCCGCCGGCACGGGCGGCAGCGCGCGGGCCGGGGCCCCGGTCTCTATCTCGAGCAGGCGGCGGCCCTCCAGGGCGCTCGCACGCTCGGTCTCGGCGGTGGCGTACCGGCGCAGCAGCGCCGCGTGCTCGTTGCGCAGTCCCGCCAGCTCGGCGCGCTTGGCCCGCAGCCGCTGCTCCAGCTTGGCGCGCAGCTCGCGCGACTCCTCGAGGTCGGTCTCGAGCTCGGCGACCCGCTCCTCGTGCCGCCACTCGTCGCTCGCACGCGCGCGCGTAAGGTCCGCGACCTGCTTGCCGGCCTGGGAGTCCCAGCGGCGCATGACGGCCGCGCCGACGACCGCCGTCGCCGCGGCGCCCGCGGCTATGACACGGAGCACGGCCTGTTGCGAGAACACCCACGGACCGAAGGCGCAGACGAAAGAGACGCCTGCGATCGCCGACGGTGGCAGCAGTCTGTGCAAGGGCGGGGAATGGCGGTGACGTCCACGTGGCATGGCCAGAAACTTACCGCGCGTAGGGGAGTGTTGGTGCCCCGCCCCGCAAAAACACAGCCATACCGAAACGTTCACAGGGCATCAGGAATAGGCCTTTGCCGAATTCAGCAAGATCATCACCTCTGGGAACCCTGGTCACTGGTCGCTCAGCCGTCCGCTGATCCACTGCAGAGTCGCGGGAATCTCCCGCCGCCAGGTGTTGAAGTTGTGGCCGCCGCTGTCAAGGATGATCGACGAGATCCGCGTCCGCTTCGTGGCCTGCACACCCTCTATGAACTTCAGCGTCGACTTGTAGTTGGATTCCCCGATCTTGCTGCTGGTGACGAGCAGCGAAGTGTCCGGACCGGGCAGGTGCTTGAGGCACCACCACAGGCTGGCGCGGTTGCGCAGCCCCTTGTCGCCGTGGAAGAGATCGCCCGTGGTGGGGTCGGTCGGCGCCTTGTAGTAGGGCGACAGACCCGCCGCTGCGGCATATACCCCGGGGTGGTGCATGGCGAGCTTCAGCGCACAGTAGCCACCCGTGGAATCGCCGATGATGCCCCAGCTGCCCGGCTTTTTGCCCACCCTGTAGTGCGCGAGCACGGCATCGGGCAGGTCCTTGGCGAAGAACGTCTCCGTCTTCGGCCCGCCCGGGATGTCCACGCATTCCGTGTCCCTCGGCGGCGCCACCGTCGGCCGCAGCATCACCAGGATCATCGGCTGCATACGGCCGTTCTTCGCGAGGCCCTGCGCAGTGCTCGGATAGTGCAGCTTGTCCACGAGCGCCTGTGCGGTCCCCGGATATCCGGTGAGGACGACCGCCGCGGGGAAGGTACGCGTGCGGTACTGCGGCTGGAAGTACTCCGGCGGCAGATACACATACGCGGGCGTGGCGATGTTCGTCGTACGGCCGACGATGTCGACCTTCTGGATCTGGCCGCCGGCCTGCGGCTTGGGACCGCCGGCCCCCACCACGTGTGCCGTGTCGATCACCTCCAGCGGGCCGCCGGAGGCGCCGGACGCCGTGTGGTTCACGACCACGCCCTGGGCCTTCTCCTGGCCGAAGAGGTCCGCCCAGCTGGCGTAGAACCCGAAAGACTGGTTCGCGGCGAGGCCGACGGACAGGAAGAGGGCCAGCTGGGTGCCGAACAGCAGCCCGACGCGTCCGCTGACGGCGCGCCAGTTGCGCCGTGACAGGCGCGGCCACACCCACACCGTGCCCACGAACAGCAGTACGGCGAACATCACTGCCAGCAGCAGCACTTTCTTGCTCGTAAGACCCATGACCTGCTTCCTGCCTGCACTTTCCACCCGGACCCCGCGCACCTTCGCGAGAGCTTGTCCGGAACTTTCCTCGGCCTTTGGACCGGCTTTGAGGAGAGATTGGAACCTCGCTCCCCGAGACACCGTCCTAGAGGGCGCAATGTCGCCGGATGCCCGAATCGGGCCCGGATCCAAGGTCTCTCGCAGAACTACGGGATGCGATGTCTGTCAGGACAGATGAGGAATTGTCGGGTGGGGTTCCCTCCCGATCACGCAGCGCGCGGCGCGTATTCCGTGGTCCGCGCCCCGAGGCCGTCCCCGTCCTCGTCGCCAGAGCCTGCACCCTCGTGGGCGTTCTGGACATCGCCGCGGGCGTCTTCCCGCGCTTCAGGCACAGCCGTATGCACACGATCGCCGAGGTGCTGCCCGGGTCGTTCGGCCCGTTCGCGGCCGCGCTCTCACTCAGCGCCGGCATCCTGCTGCTGCTGCTCGCACACGGTCTGAGGCGCGGCAAACGCCGGGCGTGGCGCGCCGCGGTGGCGCTGCTGCCGGCCGGCGCCGTGGCGCAGTTCACATACCGCCACTCCCTCCTCGGAGTGATCATCTCGCTGGCGCTGCTCGCACCACTGCTGCGCCACCGCGACCAGTTCGCGGCTCTGCCCGACCCCCGCAGCAGGTGGCGTGCGCTGGCGAACTTCGTCCTCATGGGGGCGGGATCCCTCGCCCTCGGGCTGGTCATCGTCAGCGTCCACACGAACCGCATGGTCGGCGACCCGAGCCTGGCCGACCGCATCACGCACGTCCTGTACGGCCTGTTCGGCTTCGAGGGCCCGGTCGACTACCAGGGCGACACCTCCTGGACCGTCGGCTTCTCCCTGGGCGCCCTCGGTCTGCTGACGGCGGTCACGACGATCTACCTCGCCTTCCGGCCCGAACACCCCGCGGCCCGGCTGACGGAGGAGGACGAGACACGCCTGCGTGCCCTGCTGGAGAAGCACGGCCGCCGTGACTCCCTCGGCCACTTCGCGCTGCGCCGCGACAAGGCGGTCGTCTTCTCGCCCAGCGGCAAGGCCGCGGTCACCTACCGGGTCGTCTCCGGCGTGATGCTCGCCAGTGGTGACCCCATCGGCGACGTCGAGGCCTGGCCGGGCGCCATCGAGCGGTTCATGGACGAGGCCAGGGCCCATTCCTGGACGCCTGCCGTCATGGGCTGCTCGGAGACGGGCGGCGAGGTGTGGACCCGCGAAACCGGACTCGACGCCCTGGAACTGGGCGACGAGGCGGTGGTGGACGTAGCGGATTTCTCCCTCGCCGGCCGCGCGATGCGCAACGTGCGCCAGATGGTCAAGCGCATCGAGCGCGCCGGTTACGAAACCCGGGTACGACGTGTACGTGACCTCGGTGAGGCCGAGCTGGAGCGGATCCGCAACGCCGCCGAGGACTGGCGCGGCACCGACACCGAGCGCGGGTTCTCCATGGCGCTGGGCCGCGTCGGCGACGCCGCCGACGGCGACTGCCTGATCGCCACCGCCCACAAGGCGGACGACCAGCCCGGTGAGTACGGCGACCTGAAGGCGATCCTGCACTTCGTCCCGTGGGGCACCGACGGTGCCTCCCTGGACCTGATGCGCCGCGACCGCAGTGCCGACCCCGGCATGAACGAACTCCTCATCGTCGCGGCCCTCCAGGCGGCACCGAAATTCGGCATCACGCGCATGTCGCTCAACTTCGCGATGTTCCGCTCGGCACTCGCACGCGGCGAGAAGATCGGCGCGGGCCCGGTGCTGCGCGCCTGGCGCGGCCTGCTGGTCTTCCTCTCCCGCTGGTTCCAGATCGAGTCCCTGTACAAGTTCAACGCGAAGTTCCAGCCCCGCTGGGAGCCCCGCTTCGTCGTCTACCGCGCATCGGCCGACCTGCCGCGCATCGGCTTCGCCGCCATGCAGGCGGAGGGCTTCGTCAATCTCGCCCTGCCGCTGCCGCGCTTCCTGCGCCGCCGCAGGACCGCCCCGCGCGTGTGCACGCACGCCGTCGCGGAGCGCGACGTACGCGCGGCATGACCGCCTGACCGAGACACCGGACGCCGGACACTGCGCAGAACGGGCCCGGACGGAAACTCCCTTCTACCGGGGGCTTCCGTCCGGGCCGTGGCGTCCTGCGGCCGCGGCCGGGGCCTACGCTGAACGTATGAGCAAGCAGAGCGGACGCGGGCGCGTCGCGGGCCTTCCGGAATGGGACCGCTGCGCGGTCATGGGGGTGGTGAACGTCACGCCCGATTCCTTCTCCGACGGCGGCCGCTTCTTCGACACGACGAACGCCGTCAAACACGGCCTCGACCTGGTCGCGGAGGGCGCGGACCTGGTCGACGTCGGTGGCGAGTCCACCCGGCCGGGCGCCACCCGCGTCGACGAGGCCGAGGAGCTCAAGCGGGTCATCCCCGTCGTCCGCGGCCTCGCCTCCGAGGGCGTCACCGTCTCCGTCGACACCATGCGCGCCTCCGTCGCCGAACGGGCCCTCGCCGCCGGCGCCGCCCTCGTCAACGACGTCAGCGGCGGCCTCGCCGACCCCGCGATGATCCCGGTGGTGGCCGAGACGGGCGCCCCCTTCGTCGTCATGCACTGGCGCGGCTTCCTGGAGGGCGGCAACGTCAAGGGCGTGTACGGCGACGTCGTCACCGAAGTCGCGGGCGAACTGCACGCACGCGTGGAGGCCGTTCTGGCCGGCGGCATCGCCCCCGACCGCATCGTCGTCGACCCCGGTCTCGGCTTCTCCAAGGACGCCGAGCACGACCTGGTCCTGCTCGCCCACCTGGACCGGCTGCTCGGCCTCGGCCACCCCCTGCTCGTCGCCGCCTCCCGCAAGCGGTTCCTCGGCCGGGTCCTCGCCGGGCCGGAGGGCGCGCCCCCGCCCGCGCGCGAGCGCGACGCCGCCACGGCCGCCGTCTCCGCACTCGCCGCGCACGCCGGCGCATGGGCGGTGCGCGTGCACGAGGTGCGCGCCACGGCGGACGCCGTACGGGTCGCGCGCGCCGTGGAGGGCGCGCGCAGTGCCGAAGGAGCCCGGTGAGCGCCCCCCACACCGACGTCGAGCAGGTGGAAGCCGCCAACACCGCCTTCTACGAGGCCATGGAGCACGGCGACTTCGAGGAGCTGTCCGCGCTCTGGCTCGCCCCGTCCGACCTGGGGGTCGACGAGGAGTATCACGATCCGGCCGACACGGGTGTGATCTCGTGCGTGCACCCCGGCTGGCCCGCGCTCACCGGCCGCGGCGAGGTCCTCAGGTCGTATGCCCTGATCATGGCGAACACCGACTACATCCAGTTCTTCCTCACCGACGTGCATGTCTCCGTGACCGGCGACACGGCCCTGGTGACCTGCACCGAGAACATCCTCAGCGGAGGCCCCGCCCCCAAGGGCACCGAGGAACTCGGCCCGCTCGTCGGCCAGCTGGTCGTCGCCACGAACGTCTTCCGTCGCACCCCGGCAGGCTGGAAACTCTGGTCCCACCACGCCTCCCCCGTGATGACCGAAACCGACGCGGCCGAGGACGACGACACACCCTCCTGAGTGGGTAGGCGCCCCTTGAGGACCAAGAAGTGGTTGGAATCACGGACCCCTGGGTAGGGGCGGCTACCAACCCATGAGCCGCCGGGTTCCCCAGGGGAAACACGCGATGAACCCTCCTGGTCCCGGCACGGGCCACGCCCCGCTGGCCCGGTCCTGTCAGTGCCCGCAGGTAGATTCGTTCGAGGCCGGTGTGCCGCCCGCACACGGCATCGACCGGCCGTCACCGACGATTGCAGGAGTGATTCGCGTGGATCGTGTCGCGCTGCGCGGCCTCAGGGCCCGCGGGCACCACGGGGTGTTCCCCAAGGAGCGCGAGGAGGGCCAGACCTTCATCGTGGACCTCGTCCTCGGCCTGGACACCCGCCCGGCCGCCGCCGACGACGACCTGGCGAAGACCGTGCACTACGGCATCGTGGCGGAGGAGGTCGTGGCCGTCGTCGAGGGCGAGCCCGTCAACCTCATCGAGACGCTCGCCGAGCGCATCGCCCAGGCCTGTCTGAAGCACGACGGGGTCCAGGAGGTCGAGGTCTGCGTCCACAAGCCGGACGCCCCGATCACGGTCCCCTTCGACGACGTGACCGTCACCATCACCCGGAGCCGAGTATGACCGCGTCCTTCGCCACGGGTTCGAGCGACCCGACCGTACAGCCGGTACCCGCCTCCGTCGTGGCGCAGGTGGACGCCGCCGACACGACGCTCCACAATCCGAAACGGGCGGTGATCTCCCTCGGCGCGAACCTGGGCAACCGCCTGGAGACCCTCCAGGGCGCCATCGACGCCCTGGAGGACACCCCGGGCGTCCGCATCAAGGCCGTCTCCCCGGTGTACGAGACGGAGCCGTGGGGAGTCGAGCCCGGCAGCCAGCCCTCGTACTTCAACGCGGTCGTCGTCCTGAAGACCACCCTGCCGCCGTCCTCGCTGCTGGAGCGCGCGCACGCGGTCGAGGAGGCCTTCCACCGGGTACGGGACGAGCGCTGGGGCGCGCGCACCCTCGACGTCGACATCGTCGCGTACGCCGACGTCATCGACGACGACCCGCACCTCACGCTGCCCCACCCGCGCGCCCACGAGCGGGCGTTCGTCCTCGCCCCCTGG
This sequence comes from Streptomyces sp. NPDC001351, assembly GCF_042896045.1. NCBI lineage: Bacteria > Bacillati > Actinomycetota > Actinomycetes > Kitasatosporales > Streptomycetaceae > Streptomyces > Streptomyces sp. NPDC001351. The sequence continues at coordinate 61,937 of NZ_JBIAWS010000023.1, forward strand.
CACGACATGGAGCCGGAGGCGCAGCTGCCCGGCCGCGGCGCGGTCGCCGCTCTCCTCGACGCCGTCACCCGCGAGGGCGTGACACCACGCAAGGACCTGGAACTCCACCTGCCCGAGTAGTCGTTAAGGTCAGGACGGCAAGGTCGGGAAGACCACAGTCCGCGGGACGGTCCGCAGGACCCGGGGGAGCTGAAGGGACACCGTGAGAGAGCTGCGCATCAGGGTGCTGGTCGGCGTTTTCGTCGTGGCCGGAATCCTGTCCTGGGCGGGCGCCCGCCTCTGGAACTCGATCGGGACCCTCCCCAGCGTCCCCCTCGCCGCCCCCATCGTCCTCGCCCTGATCGCTGTGGTCCTGCTGGCCACGGCGCTCTCCCTGCGCGGCCGTTTCAAGGCCCAGCGCGAGCGCCGTCCCGAGGCCAAGGGCGTCGACCCGCTGATGGCGGCCCGGGCGGTCGTCTTCGGTCAGGCCAGCGCCCTGGTCGCCGCCCTGGTCGCCGGCATGTACGGCGGCACGGGCGTCTTCCTCCTGGAGCTCCTGGACATCCCGGCCCGGCGCGACCAGGCCATCTACGCCGGCTTCTCGGTCGTGGCGGGCATCGCGGTGATAGTGGCGGCCATCTTCCTGGAGCGCGTGTGCAGACTCCCGGAGGACGACGAGCACAACAACGGGGCGGCGTCGGCGGCCTGAGGCCGTATCCGCCCGTCCGGCGTCAGCGCGCCATGATCAGGCTCATCGCCTCGTTGCGGGTGGCGGAGTCTCGCAGCTGGCCGCGCACGGCCGACGTTATGGTCTTCGCCCCGGGCTTGCGGACACCCCGCATCGACATGCACATGTGCTCGCACTCGACGACGACGATCACCCCGCGCGGCTCCAGGATCTTCATCAGCGAGTCGGCGATCTGCGTGGTGAGTCGTTCCTGCACCTGAGGCCGGCGGGCATAGACGTCCACCAGCCGGGCCAGCTTCGAAAGGCCCGTGATCTTGCCGTCGACGGACGGAATGTAACCGACGTGGGCCACTCCGACGAAGGGCACCAGATGGTGCTCGCAGGAGCTCAGCACCTCGATGTCCTTCACGAGCACCATCTCGTCGTGCCCCAGGTCGAACGTCGTCGTCAGCACGTCCTCGGGCTTCTGCCAGAGCCCCGCGAAGATCTCCCGATACGCCCGCGCCACCCGTGCCGGCGTCTCCTTCAGGCCCTCCCGGTCAGGGTCCTCGCCGACCGCGATCAGCAGTTCGCGTATGGCGTTCTCGGCGCGCTTCTCGTCGAACTCGCCGATCGAGCCCTCGCCGTTGAGCGTGACGGGGTCGGTCATGGGGTGCCTCGTTCCTGTGCGGGTCACGCGTGTGGGCCACGCGGTTCATCTGCGACCTGGCTGAAATGCCGCACCCCCCAGGCTAGAACCTGGGGGGTGCGGCATTCATTCCGGGCCGATGTGGGCGCCGGGAGAGCGGTGGTCAGCTCTCCGGGCGGTCCTCCGGGGCCGTCTCGATCGCCGGGGCGGACTCCGTCGCCGTCGACTTGGCGGTGCTGATCGCCGGGGTCGCGCCGTTGGCGCCGTTCGTCAGTGCGAGCTCCTTCGGGGAGAGCACCGGCGGGCGGGTGGACGGCGTGCGGCGGGAGGAGCCGGTCCAGGCGGGCCTGGCCGGGCGCTTGACGATGGCGGAGAAGATCTCGGCGATCTCCTCCTTGCCCAGCGTCTCCTTCTCCAGCAGCTGCAGGACGAGGTTGTCGAGGACGTCACGGTTCTCGACCAGGATCTCCCAGGCCTCGTTGTGCGCGTTCTCGATGAGCTTCTTGACTTCCTCGTCCACCAGCGCGGCGACCTCTTCCGAGTAGTCGCGCTGGTGAGCCATCTCACGTCCGAGGAACGGCTCGGTGTTGTCGCCGCCGAACTTGATGGCGCCGAGCCGCTCGGTCATGCCGTACTGCGTGACCATCGCGCGGGCCGTGGCGGTGGCCTTCTCGATGTCGTTCGCGGCGCCCGTGGTCGGGTCGTGGAAGACGAGCTCCTCGGCCGCGCGGCCGCCCAGCATGTAGGCCAGCTGGTCCAGCATCTCGTTGCGGGTCGTGGAGTACTTGTCCTCGTCCGGCAGGACCATCGTGTAGCCGAGGGCACGGCCTCTCGACAGGATCGTGATCTTGTGGACCGGGTCGGAGTTCGGGGAGGCCGCCGCGACCAGGGCGTGACCGCCCTCGTGGTACGCGGTGATCTTCTTCTCCTTGTCCGACATGATCCGGGTCCGCTTCTGCGGGCCCGCCACCACGCGGTCGATCGCCTCGTCCAGCATGGAGTTGTCGATCAGCTTCTTGTCGCTGCGGGCGGTGAGCAGCGCGGCCTCGTTGAGCACGTTGCTCAGGTCGGCGCCGGTGAAGCCCGGCGTACGGCGGGCGACGGCCGCGAGGTCGACGTCCGGAGCGACCGGCTTGCCCTTCTGGTGGACCTTGAGGATCTCCAGACGGCCCTGCAGGTCCGGCGGGTCGACCGCGATCTGGCGGTCGAAGCGACCGGGACGCAGCAGCGCCGGGTCGAGGATGTCCGGGCGGTTCGTCGCAGCGATGAGAATCACACCGCCCTTGACGTCGAAGCCGTCCATCTCGACGAGCAGCTGGTTCAGCGTCTGCTCGCGCTCGTCGTGACCGCCGCCGAGGCCGGCGCCGCGGTGGCGGCCGACCGCGTCGATCTCGTCGACGAAGACGATCGCCGGGGCGTTCGCCTTGGCCTGCTCGAACAGGTCACGGACCCGGGAGGCACCGACACCGACGAACATCTCGACGAAGTCGGAACCGGAGATCGAGTAGAAGGGGACCCCCGCCTCGCCGGCGACGGCACGCGCGAGCAGCGTCTTGCCGGTACCGGGACGGCCGTAGAGCAGCACGCCCTTGGGGATCTTGGCGCCGACGGCCTGGAACTTCGCCGGCTCCTGCAGGAACTCCTTGATCTCGTGGAGCTCCTCGACGGCCTCGTCACAGCCCGCGACGTCCGAGAACGTCGTCTTGGGGGTGTCCTTGGTGATGAGCTTGGCCTTGGACTTGCCGAAGTTCATGACCCGGGAGCCGCCGCCCTGCATCTGATTCATCAGGAACAGGAAGACGACCACGATCAGGACGAAGGGGAGCAGGGAGAGCAGGATGCCCAGGAAGGGGTTCTGCTTGGACGGCGAAACCGTGTAGCCGTCCGGGATCTGCTTGTCCTGGTACTTGGTCTGCAGCGTGTTGGCGAGGTTCACGCCCTGGTCGCCGATGTAGCTCGCCTGGATCTTCGAGCTGCCCTCGACCTTGAAACCATCTTTGAGCTGAGCCTTGACGGTCTGCTCGTCACCGGTGGTGAGCTTGACGCTCTCCACCTTGTTGTTGTTGATCGCTGCCACGACCTGGCCGGTGTCCACCGTCTTGTAGCCGCCGGACGAGCCGACGACCTGCATCAACACGACCACGGCAAGGACGGCCAGCACGATCCACATGACCGGCCCACGGAAGTATCGCTTCACGTCCATCCATACGGAGCGGTGTCGCCCCGTCCCTCCTGCCATAGTGAGTTTGATAAGACAGTTCTTCTGACGGTACCCCAGCATTGTCGCGCGAAGCCGCACGGGACGGCTGGCAAACCCGTCTGCATGCTCCAACGGCGCGAAACCCGCTGGGGTTCCCGATCGTCCTACAAAGACGGCCCTGCTGGCTCAGCCGCCGTAGACGTGGGGCGCGAGCGTACCGACGAACGGGAGGTTGCGGTACTTCTCGGCGTAGTCGAGGCCGTAGCCCACGACGAACTCGTTCGGGATGTCGAAGCCGACCCATTCGACGTCGATGGCGACCTTGGCGGCGTCCGGCTTGCGCAGCAGGGTGCAGACCTTGAGCGACTCGGGCTCGCGGGAGCCGAGGTTGGACAGCAGCCAGGACAGGGTCAGGCCGGAGTCGATGATGTCCTCGACGATCAGGACGTGCTTGCCCTTGATGTCGGTGTCGAGGTCCTTGAGGATCCGCACCACACCGGAGGACTGGGTGCCCGCGCCGTACGACGACACGGCCATCCAGTCCATGGTGAGGGGGGTGGACAGCGCCCGGGCGAGGTCGGCCATGACCATCACCGCGCCCTTGAGGACGCCGACGATGAGCAGGTCCTTGCCCGCGTACTCCGCGTCGATCTTCGCGGCCAGCTCGGCCAGCTTCGCGTCGATCTCTTCCTTGGTGATGAGCACCTGCTTGAGGTCGGTGCCCATGTCTTTCGCGTCCACCCGCATCACTTTCGGTCGTCCCACCGGCCGCCCATCACCCCCCAAAGGGGGGCAAGGTTTCAGCCTTGCCGAATCACCAGTCTGCCACCCTGGCGCTGGGCGACGACTTTGCCCGGGAGATTGATGGCCCCCTGGCCTCGCCAGCCGGTGATCAGCCGGTCGAGTTCCTCGATGTGGCGGGCGAACAGCGAACCGGCGGGAGCCCCGGCCTCGATGGCCGCGCGGCGCAGGACGCGGCGGCGCACGGCGGGCGGCAGGGCGTAGAGCTTGGCGCACTCCAGGAGGCCCGCGGCGTCGCGTACGGAGGCCTCTGCCTGGCCGGCCCAGGCGTCGAGGGCGTCGGCGTCGTCGCGGGAGAGCTGGGCGGTGCGGGCGAGGGCCTCGACGACGCCCTTGCCGAGCGCCTTCTCGAGGGCCGGCAGGCCTTCGTGGCGCAGCCGGGAGCGGGTGTATGCGGGATCCGCGTTGTGGGGGTCGTCCCAGACGGGGAGCGACTGGACCATGCAGGCCTTGCGGGCGGTCTGCCGGTCGAGCTGGAGGAAGGGGCGGCGGTAACGGCCGTCGGCCCCCGAGACCGCGGCCATTCCGGACAGGGAGCGGATGCCCGAGCCGCGGGCGAGGCCGAGCAGGACGGTTTCGGCCTGGTCGTCGCGGGTGTGGCCGAGCAGGATCGCGGTGGCGCCGTGGCGGAGCGCTGCGGCGTCGAGTGCGGCGTACCTGGCGTCGCGGGCGGCGGCTTCGGGGCCGCCCGCGCGGCCCACGGTCACGGCGACGGAATCCACCGGATCGAGGCCCAGTTCGCGCAGCCGCAGGGCGACTTCGTCGGCGCGCAGATCGGAGCCGGGCTGCAGCCCGTGGTCGACGGTGATGCCGCCGGCCCGGACGCCGAGTTTGGGGGCCTCGAAGGCGAGGGCGGAGGCGAGGGCCATGGAGTCGGCGCCGCCGGAGCATGCGACGAGCACGAGCGGCGGGGAGGGGCGCTCGTGCGGAGCCTGTTCCGAGGGCGCGGGGGCCTCGGAGGTGGCCTGATGGCCGTTGAGGATGTCGTGGAGGACGCGGCGGACCGCCAGGCGTATCGCCGCGACCGCAGGATGGGGACCCATGTCCGGTTCCCTTCATGAAGTTTTCGGGGGGTGAGCCCGAGGTCGGTCACTCAGAGTGTGTAGATGGTGACAGAACCGGGCCGTTCCCCGAGCATCGCACGCCTACCCATTGCTCACGGTCCCTCGGACGGGTGATTGGAGGGGCGTTCGCCTGCCGTCGGCCGGATTCGTTTCACGACCTTCCCACGGGGTTCACGACTCACTCTTGCGGTGCACCCGCGCGACCCAGTCCGCCGGTTTGGCGATCTCCGCCTTGGTGGGCAGGGTGTTGGGGGACGTCCACACACGGTTGAAGCCGTCCATGCCGACCTGGTCCACGACGGCCCGCACGAAGCGTTCGCCGTCGCGGTACTGCCTGAGTTTGGCATCCAGACCCAGCAGCTTGCGCAGGGCCATGTCCAGTCGGGAGGCGCCCTTCGCGCGGCGCTGCTGGAACTTCTCACGGATCTCGGCGACGGACGGCACGACGTCCGGACCCACCCCGTCCATCACGAAGTCGGCGTGGCCCTCCAGGAGCGACATCACGGCGGTGAGACGGCCGAGGATCTCCCGCTGCGCCGGGGTCTGCACGATCTCGACGAAGGACCGCCCGCCGTCGTCCTCCTCGCCCTCGGGGCGCCCGCCGGCGAGCGACTGCGCGGCTTCCCGGATGCGCTCGAGCACGGTCATGGGATCGACGTCGGTCTCCCCCAAGAAAGACTGGATTTCGCCCTCGAGGTGGTCGCGCAGCCAGGGCACCGCGCTGAACTGGGTGCGGTGCGTCTCCTCGTGCAGACAGACCCAGAGGCGGAAGTCGTGGGGCTGTACGTCGAGTTCGCGCTCCACGTGCACGATGTTGGGGGCGACGAGCAGCAGCCGGCCGCCGCCGTTCTCCCCCGCGGGAAGCTCGCGGGTGGCCGGGGCGAAGGTCTCGTACTGGCCCAGCACACGGGAGGCCAGGAACGACAGCAGCATGCCCAGCTCGACGCCGGTGACCTTGCCGCCGACCGCTCCGAGGACCGCGCCGCCGGGGCTGTTGCCGCGCCGCTCCTGCATCTTCTCCAGCAGCGGCTTGAGGATCTCCCGGAAGCCCGCGACGTTCGCCCGGACCCAGCCGGGGCGGTCGACGACCAGGATCGGGGTGTCGTGGGTCTCCTCGGTGCCCATACGAGTGAAGCCCCGGACGTGTTCCTCCGAGGCCTTGGCGTGCCGGCGCAGTTCCGCGACGACGGCCCGGGCCTCGTCGCGGCTCACGTCGGGGCCCGGCCGCACGAGCCGGGTCGCGGTCGCCACCGCGAGATTCCAGTCGACCATCTGAGAAGAAGCAGCACCACCGATGCTCGTCATGCGTCAACCGTACGTGAGCGTTCCCGCTTGGGGCAGGCCGCGGATGCCGGCACCCGTGCCCACAGCGGTGCGGAACAGCTAGCTGCAGCCGCAGGCCGCCAGCGCCGTGGCCGTGCGGTCCAGGGCGGACTGGGCCTCCAGGGCGTTGGTCGTGTTCGAGGCCAGGAAGGCGAACGCCAGCAGGCGGCCGTCCTGGTCCACGACCGTGCCGGCGAGGGTGTTCACGCCCGTCAGGGTGCCTGTCTTCGCTCGTACGACTCCTGCCGCGCCCCCCGTGTAGCGGCTGGTCAGGGTGCCCGTGAAACCGGCCACCGGAAGGCCCGTCAGGACCGGGCGGAGTTCGGGGTGGGCGGGGTCGCCGGCCTTCACCAGCAGGGCGGTGAGCAGGTCGGCCGTGAGCCGGTCGTCCCGGTCGAGGCCGCTGCCGTCGTGGAACTCGGCGCCCTTGAGGGGCAGTTCGAGCTTGTTCAGTGCGCGGCCGATCGCGGACGCGCCGCCGCCGAAGCTCGCGGGCTCCCCCGACGCGGCGGCCGTCTGACGGGCCAGGGCCTCCGCGATGTCGTTGTCGCTGTTGGTCAGCATGCGCTCGACCAGGGACGAGAGCGGGGGCGACGAGACCGCGGCGAGGTTCTCGGCGCGGGTCGTCGCCTTGGACGGGCCGGGCGACGTGGTCCTGATGCCGTGGCCGGCGAGGAACGAGCCGAACGTGCGGGCCGCGTCCGCCGCGGGGTCCGTCACGCGCACGACGGGGCCGCTGGTCGAGTCGTCCGTGCGGCCCTCGTCGGCCATCAGGGCGCTCACGGGGGCAAGGTTGACGTTGACGCCGATGGGATGGAGTTCGGGCCCGGTGTACAGAGTGGTGTCGTAGGAGAGCGTGACCTGCTTGATGCCGCGTTTGTCGAGGGCGGCAGCCGTCCGGTCGGCCAGGTCCCGCAGGCTCGCCCAGCCCTCGGCGTCCTGGTGCGCCGTCAGGGTCGGGTCGCCGCCGCCGACCAGGACGAGCTCCTTGGTGTCGGGTTCCAGGGCCGCGCGGGTGGTCAGGCGGTGGTCGGCGCCCAGCGTCGACAGCGCGGCGACCGCCGTGGCGATCTTCGTCACGGAGGCGGGGGTCATGGCGGTGTCGGCGCCGGTGCCGTAGAGGCGCTTTCCGGTGGCGACGTCGACCACCGCGGCGGTGTGCCGGGTGCCGAGCGCCGCGTCCTCCAGCAGGGGCCCCAGGACGCCGGAGAGAGCCGGACCGGTCGGGGCCGACTTCACGGTGCTCATGGCGGCGCCCAGGCCGGTCAGGACGGAGACGGCGCTGGGGGCGGGGCGCGGGGCCCCGGCCTCGCCCGAATCGGGGTTACGCCCGTGATCTGCGCCACCCGTACGGTCCAGGGCGGCTGCGCGGTCCGCCTCGGCCGTACGCTGACCGGTGGAGTCCCAGGGGCCGGCGGCGGTCGCCACGGCGACGGCCAGCGTCACACCGGCGGTGGCGGCGCCCGCGGTGTACTGCCAGGTCCTGACGGTCTTCGGCCAGCTGATACGGGCGGGCCGTACCCGTGCGAGCTGTGGTTTCGCAGCTGCCGCGGCTCGTTCGAGCTTCGGACGCACGGTCCCTGCGGCCCGTGCCAGACGCGGTCGTACGGCGTTCGCGGCCCGCACCACATGCGGCCTCGCGGCCCGCCACGGCCTCAGCTCTGGCACGACCACCAGCCCCTTTCGCGATCACACACCTGCGTGAGGGACACTTAACCACCAGAACTATGTGCTGATCATGGAGGAGCCACCGGTGGAGTTCGACGTCACGATCGAGATCCCGAAGGGTTCGCGGAACAAGTACGAGGTGGACCACGAGACCGGTCGGATCCGCCTGGACCGTCGACTCTTCACCTCGACCGCCTACCCGACCGACTACGGCTTCGTCGAGAACACCCTCGGCGAGGACGGCGACCCGCTGGACGCGCTGGTCATTCTTGACGAGCCGACCTTCCCGGGCTGCCTGATCAAGTGCCGTGCGATCGGCATGTTCCGGATGACGGACGAGGCCGGCGGCGACGACAAGCTGCTGTGCGTGCCGGCGACGGACCCGCGCGTCGAGCACCTGCGTGACATTCACCACGTGTCGGAGTTCGACCGCCTGGAGATCCAGCACTTCTTCGAGGTCTACAAGGACCTGGAGCCCGGCAAGTCCGTCGAGGGCGCCAACTGGGTGGGCCGTACGGACGCCGAGATCGAGATCGAGCGCTCCTACAAGCGGTTCAAGGAGCAGGGCGGCCACTGAGCCTTCAGTCGTCCAACGGGCCGTACGCGCACGCGTGCGGCCCGTTCGTGTTTCTGTGCGCATACTGGCGTAGCTGCACGCGTCGTACAGGGAGCGTTACTCAAGTGACGGAGGCGGAGGACCGCAAGCCGCAGTCGGACGAGGCCAGGGGCACGTTCGATCCCGAGATCACCTCGGAGTTCGCCATTCCTGCGGGCTTCACCGCCCCCAGGGTCGGAGTCGAAGCGGAGACCACGTCCGAGTTCGCCGTCCCCGACGGCCTGGACGTCCCGCAGCCGCCCGGCGCCGAGCCCGAGGGGTCGGCGTTCAGCACGCCGAGCACCTACAGCGCCCACCACGCCCCGGCCGCGTTCACACCGGCGACCGGCATACCCGTGGTCAGCCTCACCAAGGACGTGCCCTGGCAGGACCGGATGCGCACGATGCTGCGGATGCCGGTGGCCGAGCGGCCCGCTCCGGAGCCGGGCCCGAAGGCGGAGGAGGGCGGTCCGGCCGTCCCGCGCGTCCTCGACCTGACCCTGCGTATCGGCGAGCTGCTGCTCGCCGGCGGTGAGGGCGCGGAGGACGTGGAGGCCGCGATGTTCGCGGTCTGCCGGTCCTACGGCCTCGACCGCTGCGAGCCGAACGTCACCTTCACCCTGCTGTCGATCTCGTACCAGCCGTCCCTGGTCGACGACCCCGTGACGGCGTCACGGACGGTGCGCCGCCGGGCCACCGACTACACACGGCTGGCGGCCGTGTTCCATCTGGTGGACGACCTCAGCGACCCGGAGACCACCATCTCGCTGGAGGAGGCCTACCGGCGGCTCGCCGAGATCCGCCGCAACCGGCACCCCTATCCGGGGTGGGTGCTGACCGGGGCGAGCGGACTGCTCGCCGGCGCGGCATCCGTGCTGGTCGGCGGTGACTGGATCGTCTTCATCGCGGCCATGCTCGGCGCGATGCTCGGCGACCGGCTGGCCTGGCTGTGCGCGGGGCGCGGGCTGCCGGAGTTCTACCAGTTCACGGTCGCCGCGATGCCGCCGGCCGCCATCGGGATCGCGCTGACCGTCGCAGGCGTCGACGTGAAGGCGTCCGCGGTCATCACCGGTGGGCTGTTCGCGCTGCTGCCGGGGCGGGCGCTGGTGGCGGCCGTGCAGGACGGGCTGACCGGGTTCTACATCACCGCGTCGGCGCGGCTGCTCGAGGTCATGTATCTGTTCGTCGGCATCGTCGTGGGTGTGCTGGTGGTGCTGTATTTCGGGGTGAACCTCGGCGCCAAGCTCAACCCCGAAGCGGCTGTGCGCATCGCCGAACGGCCGGGGTGGCAGATCGGGGCGTCGATGCTGCTTTCTCTGACCTTCGCCGTGTTGCTGCAGCAGGAGCGGTCGACCGTGCTGTGGGTGACGCTCAACGGGGGCGTCGCCTGGTGCGTGTACGGCGCGCTGCGCTATCCCGGCGAGTTGTCGCCGGTCGCCTCCACGGCTGTTGCGGCCGGGCTGGTGGGGTTGTTCGGGCAGTTGTTGTCGCGGTACCGGTTCGCTTCCGCGTTGCCGTACACGACGGCGGCGATCGGGCCGTTGCTGCCGGGGTCCTCGACGTACTTCGGGTTGCTGTCGATCGCTCAGAACAACGTCGACAAGGGGCTGGTGTCGCTGGCCACGGCGGCTTCCTTGGCCATGGCCATTGCGATCGGGGTCAATCTGGGGTCGGAGATCTCGCGGTTGTTCCTGCGGGTTCCCGGCGGGGCTTCTGCCGCGGGGCGGCGGGCTGCGAAGCGGACGCGTGGGTTCTGAGCCCCTCTAGGCCGCTTCAGTAACCCTGGTTGTACGGGTACTGCTGGTTCTGCTGGTTGCCGTACTGGTCCTGCTGGTACGGGTACTGCTGGGCGTACTGCTCGTCCGGGTAGTACGGCTGCTGCTGCGGCTGCTGCTGGTACTGCTGGTGGTGGTAGCCCTGGTCGTCGGTCGGGGGGATGCGACGGAGCTGGGTCGTCGCGTCGTCCATGACGGGGGCCGCCTGCTGGTGCTGGGCCGGAGCCGGTGCCTCGGGGTTCTTCTTCGCCTTGGAGCGGGCGCGCAGGTACTCGATGATGATCGGGATCACCGAGACGAGGACGATCAGGATGAGGATCGCTTCGATGTTCTTGTTGACGAATTCGATCTTGCCGAGCCAGGAGCCGAGCAGGGTGACTCCGGCGCCCCAGAGGACGCCGCCGATGACGTTGAAGACCACGAACGAGCGGTACTTCATGCCGCTGACGCCCGCGATGATCGGCGTGAACGTGCGCACGACGGGCACGAAACGGGCCAGGACCAGGGACTTCGGGCCGTACTTCTCGAAGAACTCGTGGGCCTTGACCACGTTCTCCTGCTTGAAGAGGCGGGAGTCGGGGCGGTTGAAGAGCGACGGGCCGACCTTCTTGCCGAACATGTAGCCCGCCTGGTCGCCCAGGACCGCGGCGAGGCAGATCAGGGCGATGGCGGCCCAGAGCGGGAAGTTCAGCTGGTTGGTCGTGATCAGCAGACCGGTGGTGAACAGCAGCGAGTCGCCCGGCAGGAAGAAGCCGATGAGCAGGCCGGACTCCGCGAAGACGATGAGGAGCAGGCCCCAGATGCCGAACGTGTCGAGGAGGTAGTTCGGATCCAGCCAGCTCGGGCCGAGGGCAAGCGTCGTCACGGTTCCGGGCTCCTGAAGGGGTGAAGGAAGGACGGCGTCCTTGTGCGGGCGCCCAAAGCTATCAACGCAAGGTGTCCGCCCCAGGTTCCACCGGTGACTCCAGGATGCACTGTGCGCGCACTGGCACAAAGCTGTGAGGTCCCCCGGCCCGGGAGCGGTCCCCCGGGCCGGGAGGGCTACGAGGTGCGGCGGGACGCGTTCGCCTCGATGGCGTCCCTGAGGTGTACCGCGAGGCCCGGGCCCATGGAGTCGTAGAACGCCTTGAACCGCTCGTCGGAGACGTACATCTGCCCGAAGCACCGGTGCATCTCGTACGGGACCTCGAAGTAGTACCTGGTGATGTGCTGCCGGTGTTCCTCGGCCAGGTCCATGGCGGCCTCACCGGTGGGCTGCTCCCCGGCGGCCACCAGGGCGGCGTACCGGCGGCCCCAGTCGTCGACCTCGGCCCGGATGCGCTTCCAGTCCTCCTTGGTGTAGGTGGCGGCACGGCGCTGCGACTCGGCGTACGCCTCCGTGTTGCCCCAGCGCGCCTCCGTCTCCTCGCGGTACTGCTCGGGGTCCTTGTCCCCGAACACCTCGAACCGCTCCTCGGGGGTGAGATTGATGCCCATCTTGCGTGCCTCCATGGCGTGCTCCACGGCCGCCGCCATCTTCTGCAGCTTCTCGATCCGGGCGGTCAGCAGCTCGTGCTGGCGGCGCAGGTGTGCGCGCGGGTCCGCGGCCGGGTCGTCGAGCAGGGCGGCGACCTCCTCGAGCGGGAAGCCGAGCTCCCGGTAGAACAGGATCTGCTGCAGCCGGTCGAGGTCGGCCTCGCTGTAGCGCCGGTGGCCCGCGTGGCTGCGCTCGCTCGGGACGAGCAGGCCGATGTCGTCGTAGTGGTGCAGCGTGCGCACCGTGACGCCGGCGAACCCCGCGACCTGTCCCACGGAGTAGCCGTCCTGTCCTGTCGGGTGGCTCACTTCGTCCGCTCCCTTCTCGGTACACGCTCCACGGTGGGCCCTCACGTCACGTGAGGTGCAAGCCGGATTCCTGAGCGGATCCTTCCGGATGTCACGCCCGTTCTGCCCGCTTACGGTGGGCCTGTGGCGCCGTTGATCCTCCCCGCTGTCGTTGTGGGCGTGGGCGCGGGCCCGCCGTTCGGCCTCTTACCGGCCGTTCACCCTGCGCCCGGTGTCACCGTGGGCGTCCTGGGCATTCCGGATGCGACTGCGCGGCGGTGGAACTCCGGTCCGCCGGCACCCGTTCTCGACATGACACGAGGAGTCGTCCATGCCGCTCCACAAAGGTTCCCAGAAGCCCGACGAGCGCCCGGTTTCGGTCAACCCCTTCTTCGGGGAGGCTGATCCGGTCGGCGGCATGACCGAGGCGCCGCCCAAGCACCGGCTGCCGGACGCTCCGCTGCCATCGATGACGGCGTACCAGCTGGTGCACGACGAGCTGATGCTGGACGGCAACTCACGGCTGAATCTCGCCACGTTCGTCACCACCTGGATGGAGCCGCAGGCCGGCGTGCTGATGGCGGAGTGCCGGGACAAGAACATGATCGACAAGGATGAGTACCCGCGCACCGCGGAGCTGGAGCGGCGCTGTGTGGCGATGCTCGCCGACCTGTGGAACGCGCCGGATCCGTCGGCGGCGGTGGGCTGTTCGACGACCGGTTCGAGCGAGGCGTGCATGCTCGCCGGGATGGCGCTCAAGCGGCGCTGGAGCAAGCGGAATCCCGTCCCGGGGGCCCGCCCCAACCTCGTCATGGGCGTCAACGTCCAGGTCTGCTGGGACAAGTTCTGCAACTTCTGGGAGGTGGAGCCCCGTCTGGTCCCCATGGAGGGCGAGCGCTTCCACCTCGATCCCGAGGCCGCGGCCGCCCTCTGCGACGAGAACACCATCGGGGTCGTCGGCATCCTCGGCTCCACCTTCGACGGCTCGTACGAGCCCATCGCGGACCTCTGCGCGGCGCTGGACGCGCTCCAGGAGCGCACGGGTCTCGACATCCCGGTCCACGTGGACGGGGCGTCCGGCGGCATGGTCGCGCCCTTCCTCGACGAGGACCTGGTGTGGGACTTCCGCCTCCCGCGCGTGGCGTCCATCAACACCTCGGGGCACAAGTACGGGCTGGTCTACCCGGGCGTCGGCTGGGCGCTGTGGCGCGACAAGGAGGCGCTACCCGAGGAGCTCGTCTTCCGCGTCAACTACCTGGGCGGCGACATGCCGACCTTCGCCCTCAACTTCTCGCGGCCCGGCGCGCAGGTGGTCGCGCAGTACTACACGTTCCTGCGCCTTGGCCGGGAGGGCTACCGGGCCGTGCAGCAGACCACGCGTGACGTGGCCAAGGGCATCGCCGAACGGGTGGCGGCGCTCGACGACTTCCGGCTCCTGACCAGGGGCGACGAGCTGCCCGTGTTCGCCTTCACCACCGCGCCCGGCGTCGAGGCGTACGACGTCTTCGACGTGTCCCGGCGGATGCGCGAGAGCGGCTGGCTGCTGCCCGCGTACACCTTCCCGCCGAACCGCGAGGACCTGTCCGTGCTGCGGGTGGTGTGCCGCAACGGCTTCTCCGCCGATCTGGCCGACCTGTTCGTGGAGGACCTGACGCGGCTGCTGCCGGAGCTGCGCCGGCAGCCGTACCCCCTGACCCGGGACAAGAAGGCGGCCACCGGCTTCCACCACTAGCCCACCGGCTGCTCAGGCGCGCGAACCTCCGCACCGCCAGTGGAAAGAACACCGCGAGCAGCCCCAACGGCCATACGACGGCCGCCCATACGGGCCCCGGCTCCCCGACCCGGCGGACAGCCGACCTCCGGGCAAAGGGACGCTCAGCGCGTGTCTCCCGGATGCCGCTCCCCGGTCGCATACGGGTTCTCCTCACCCTCGGCGAGGACGCCGACGAACGGCGCGCCCTCCCCCGCGAACGTGTACGCCCCGCTCTCGATGCGCCCGATCAGCCCCTGGGTCCACTGGGCCTCGGCGTCGGCCGTGTGGCCCCAGAGGTTCATGATCTCGCCGATGTGGCCGAGCTGTTCGGGGCCGCCCTCGGGGATGTAGTGCTCGGTGACGGCCCCCCGCCACTCCTCGATCCGCCGGATCCGTTCCTTCAGGAGCGCCACCGCCTCGGCGCGCGGCAGCTCGACGATGAAGCCGATGGAGGCCGACTTGACGTCCATCTTCTGGTCGTACGAGGTCAGCGCCTCACGCAGCAGCCGGAAGAACTCCTCGGTGCCCCGGTCGGTGATCTCGTACTCCGTGCGCGGCGGGCCGCCGGCCGTGGACGGCGCGACCTCGTGCGCGTGCAGCAGCCCTTGCTTCGCCATCTGTTTGAGCGCGTGGTAGATCGAGCCGGGCTTGGCGTTGGACCACTCGTGCGCGCCCCAGTACTCCAGGTCGCCCCGCACCTGGTAGCCGTGGGCCCGCCCGTGCTGGCGGACCGCGCCGAGCACGAGAAGACGGATCGCGGACATGCGGCCAGCTTATTGTCGAGGGCTCAGCCCGCTTGCTCCAGGGCGACCAGTTCGAACGCCGTCTTCCCGTCGAGGGACTCGCGGATGATGTCGGCGTGACCCGCGTGCCGGGCCGTCTCGCGGATCAGGTGCAGACAGACCCAGCGCACCGAGACCCGGCCCTCCGGCGGGAACCAGGGCTGGTCGGGGAGCGGGAAGGTGTCGTCGAGGCTCGGTACGGAGCGGATGTACGCCTCCGTCTCGGCGGCGACCTTCTCCCAGTACGCGAGCTGGGACTCGACGGTCTCGCCGTCGACGAGCTGGAAGGTCTCGTGCCAGTTGGTCTCGTCCCTCTTGATGGCCGGCGGCTCCTGCTTGGCGCGTGCGATCCAGCCCTGCTCGACCTCGGCGACGTGCTTGAGCAGGCCCGACAGGGACAGCTGGCTGGCACTGGGCCTGCTCGCGGCCTGCTCCTCGGTCAGCCCGAGCAGTGCGCGCCGGATGCCGCCCCGCTGTTCCTCGATGAACGAGAGCAGTGCCCCGCGCTCGTCGCCCTGCGCCTCTGCCGGTACGTGCATGACCATGACCATCGCCTTTCGCCGGTGGCGGGGAGTCCGTCCCCTGCCTGACACCGACGAAGCTACGGGCCATCGAGGTCAGCTTCTGTCCTCAATGGCCCGCCGCGCTGACACTTGCAAAAAAATCAGAAGGGGAACCCGCTCCGCCCGTGCTGTACCGAGATCCACTTCAGCGTGGTGAAGGAGTCGATGGTCGTCTCGCCGTTCAGCCGGCCGAGGCCGGAGCTCTTCTCGCCGCCGAAGGGGACGAGGGGCTCGTCGTGGACGGTGCCGTCGTTCACATGGAACATGCCGGTGTCGATCTGCTTGGCGAAGGAGACACCCCGCTCGATGTCGCCCGTGTGGACGGCGCCGCTCAGGCCGTAGGGCGTGTCGTTGACGAGGCGTACGGCCTCCTCCTCGCCGTCGAAGGGGATGAGGAAGGCGACCGGGCCGAAGACCTCCTGCCGCAGCAGGGCCGAGTCCGCGGGCACACCGGTGAGCACGGAGGGCTCGACCAGGTTGTCGGTGGTCGTGCCGTGCACCAGGGCGGTCGCGCCCTCGGCGATGGCCTGCTCGACGGTGGCCGAAAGGGAGTCCGCCTGAGAGGAGTTGATCACCGGGCCGATGACGGTCGCCGGGTCGCTCGGATCGCCGACCTTCAGGGTCCTGACCTTGGCGACGAACTTCTCGGTGAACTCGTCCGCGATCGAACGGTCCACCAGCACCCGGTTCGCGGCCATGCAGACCTGGCCCTGGTGGACGTAGCGGCTGAAGACCGCCGCGTCGACCGCGTAGTCGATGTCCGCGTCGTCGAGGACCACGATGGCGCTGTTGCCGCCGAGTTCGAGGACCGAGCGCTTGAAGTGCGAGGCGCAGACGGTGGCCACATGGCGGCCGACCTTGTCGGAGCCGGTGAAGGAGATGACCTTGGGGATCGGGTGCTCGATGAAGGCGTCGCCGATCTCCGCGATGTCCGTGATGACGACGTTGAGCAGACCGCCGGGAAGGCCCGCGTCCTCGAAGATCTTCGCGACCAGGGAGCCGCCGGTGATCGGGGTGTTCTGGTGCGGCTTCAGCACCACGCCGTTGCCGAGCGCGAGGGCCGGGGCGACCGACTTGATCGACAGCAGGAAGGGGAAGTTGAAGGGGCTGATGACGCCCACCACCCCCACCGGCACGCGGTAGAGCCGGTTCTCCTTGCCGTCCACCGGCGACGGGAGGATCTTGCCCTCGGGGCGCAGCGCCCACTGAATGGACTCGCGCAGGAACTCCTTGGCGAGGTGGAGCTCGAAGCCGGCCTTCAGACGGGTGCCGCCGAGCTCGGCGATGATCACCTCGGCGATCTCCTGCTCGCGTTCCTCGATCAGTCTGAGGGCCTTCTCCAGGACCGCCCGGCGCGCGTACGGATTGGTCGCGGCCCACTGCTTCTGGGCGCGGGCCGCCGCCCGGTACGCGTCGTCGACCTCGTCGACCGTGGCTATGGTGATCGACGCCAGCTTCTCACCGTCGTACGGGTTGAAGTCGATGATGTCCCAGGAGCCGGTACCCGGGCGCCACTCACCGTCGATGTACTGCTGGGCCAGGTCGGTGAAGTAGGACGACATGTGATCCCCAAATCACTAGCAGACACACGATCGATGTCACGGTCTGATCACGCGTCATCGTACTTGCGTCTCAAATGAGTTGGGGACTCTGAGCGAACCCATAGGGAGAACCCTATGAGAGCTGGAGAAGACCCCGCAGAAGATCGCGACTTTCGTCCGGCCCGGGGCTGTCCTGCTGGAGTTCCTTGAGCGCCCTCTCGTACTGGACGACGTCCTCGTGCTTGTCCAGGTAGAGCGCGCTGGTGAGCTGCTCCAGATAGACGACGTCCGACAGGTCGGACTCGGAGAAGCTGAGGATGGTGAACGCGCCGCTCTCGCCCGAGTGGCCGCCGAAGCTGAACGGCATGATCTGCAGCCGTACGTTGGGCCGTTCGGAGATCTCGATCAGATGCTGGAGCTGGCCCCGCATCACCTCGCGGTCGCCGTACGGGCGGCGCAGCGCGGCCTCGTCCAGGACGATGTGGAAGTCGG
This sequence comes from Streptomyces sp. NPDC001351, assembly GCF_042896045.1. NCBI lineage: Bacteria > Bacillati > Actinomycetota > Actinomycetes > Kitasatosporales > Streptomycetaceae > Streptomyces > Streptomyces sp. NPDC001351. Next base: position 79,592 of record NZ_JBIAWS010000023.1, read on the forward strand.
GGCCGCCCGTGGAGACGAGGTGCTTCTGCCGTTCCATGCGCAGCGCCACGCGCTTGTCGATGTCGGCCTTGCTCGCGCCCTTCATGCCGCGCCGTACGACTGCACGTGCATACGCCTCGGTCTGCAGCAGGCCGTGCACGAACTGCACCTCGTAGGCCCGGATCAGGTGCGCCGCGCCCTCCAGACCCACATAGGTGGGGAACCAGCTCGGCAGGACGTCCGAGTAACTGTGCCACCAGCCCGCGACGTTGGCCTCCCGGGCGAGGGAGAGCAGCGAGGTGCGCTCCTGCTCGTCCGTGATGCCGTACAGCGTCAACAGGTCTTCCACATCACGTGTCTTGAAGCTCACCCGGCCCAACTCCATCCGGCTGATCTTCGACTCGGAGGCGCGGATCGAGTAGCCCGCCGCCTCGCGCGTGATGCCGCGTGCCTCACGCAGTCGCCTGAGTTGCGAGCCGAGCAGCATGCGCCGCACCACCGATCCGGGCTCTCCCACGCTCACGTTCGCCAGCCTCCCCAACGCCTTCAGGGGCCGAAGTCTGCCACTAAATCACTCCGAGCAGTACTCGTCCGATTACAGAGAAGCAAAGAACCCAAAGATTCTGCACAGGTAGAGGGAAGGAGTTGGCAAGCAGTGGGAGAGAAGATGGCGGAAAAAATGGCCAACAAGCGGTACGGGAGGGTCCAATTCGGTCGCGTGCACGTGCATCTGCACCTTGCATCTGCACCGCGCATCCAAGACCATGGTCTCGCGCAACCGCTGCATCGCAACGCAACGACCGCGAATTCCTCGGGAGTGCCTCGCATGGGGACGAATGGATCGACCATGCTCGAGCCGTTACGGCAGGGCCTTCCGCCGCTGGATCCCGCGGCCGTGTCCAACGCCGCCTCCTGCGCTCTGCCCGCCCGCTACGAAGCGGTGCGCGAGGCAAGGCTGTTCACCCGCAGAACGCTCGACCAGTGGGACATAGGCGACCGCTTCGACGACGTCTGTCTGGTGGTTTCCGAGCTGGTCACCAACTCGCTGCGGCACGGCCTGCCGGCCGGGAGCCTGTGCACCGCCGACCAGAGCCCGCCCGTGCGGCTGCACCTGATGCGCTGGACGGAGCGGCTGGTGTGCGCGGTGCGCGACCCGAGCCACGCCACCCCGGCGCCGCGCGAGGCGGACGACTTCTCGGCGGAGTCGGGCCGCGGACTGTTCCTGGTCGACTCCTTCGCCGACAGCTGGGGCTGGCACCCGATGGCGGGCGCGCTCGGCGGCAAGGTCGTCTGGGCGCTGTTCCAGCTGCCGCACCCGCCCCGGCCGCTGCCCGCCGAATAGCGCACCCCGGCGCCGTCCGACGCCGGGGTTCTACGCGCGTTACTGCACGTAAGGTGCCGATTGCCCCGAGTTGCACCCGGGGTGGGGGCGGGTGTCAGCCCGCTATCAGGTGGTCGAACTCGCCGTCCTTGATGCCCAGGAGCATCGCCTCGATCTCCGCGCGCGTGTAGACGAGCGCCGGACCGTCGGGGAAGCGCGAGTTGCGCACGGCCACGTCCCCGCCGGGCAGCCGGGCGAACTCGACGCAGGAGCCCTGGGAGTTGCTGTGCCGGCTCTTCTGCCAGGCCACACCGTTCAGCTCCGTGGCTGCCATGCCGTTGTACACGTCGTGGTCCACAGATAGCTCCCGGTGGTGCGGTGGCCCAGGGGCCAGTGATGCAGCGGTCAACTGGTCCGGATCATAGCCGTGTTCACGTGCGGATGCATGAGCAGATGCACGTGCACGCGGGGTGGTTCTGTGGTTACAGCTGTGACGTACGGGGTGCATCATCCGTTCCAGCGCATGCCCCGAACTCCGAACGGCATGCGAAGTGCCGAACCTCGTGCACTGGGAGAGACGCATACGGCGGCCTTGTTGTTCCAACCTCCAACCAATCAGCCGACCTATGGCCAAAAGCCTCAGCGGCCCGCGTACGGCAGGAGTGCCATCTCGCGGGCGTTCTTGATCGCGCGGGCGAGCAGACGCTGCTGCTGGGCCGTGACGCGGGTGACGCGGCTGCTGCGGATCTTGCCGCGGTCCGAGATGAACTTCCGCAGCATGTCGGTGTCCTTGTAGTCGATGTACGTGATCCCGGCCTGGTCCAGCGGGTTGGGGCGGGACTTGGCGGGGGTGCGGTCGGGCTTGCGGGGCATGCGGGTCAGACCTCCAGGAGGGTGTCGAAGGCGGGCGGCAGCCGCTTCCAGGCGGCGCGCCCGGCGGCGTACTCGGCATCGGTCAGCAGACAGGACTCCAGCAGGTGTTCGAGTCCGTCGCGGTCGAGGCCGGGCGAGGTGAAGACGAGGTGCTGGCAGCAGTCGCCGTGCTCGGGATGCCAGTCGAGCGCGGCGGCGGCGCGGCGCACGGGCGGGACCATGTCCCAGGCGGCGTCGGGGAGCGAGGCCAGCCACGGCCCCGCGCTCTCCACGCACAGGGCGCCGCCCGCCGCGTCCCAGTGCAGCAGGGTGTCCGGCTTGTCGGCGAGCCAGAACCGGCCCCGGCTGCGGGCGGCGGCGCAGGTCAGGTCCTCCAGGGCCGCGTACAGCCGCTCCGGGTGGAAGGGGCGGCTGCGGTGCCAGACGAGGGTGGAGACGCCGTGCGCGTCGGCCTCGGCGGGCAGGAGCGCGCAGGCCGGGTGCTGGGCGGCGGCCGCCGCCTCGACGTCGAAGCCCGCGAGGGCGGCCACCGCCAGGTCGCCGTGGTCGATGACGACCTGGCGGGCCGTCGGGTGGAGCTGGGCGAGCAGCTCACGGTCCTCCTCGTCGGCCTCCTCGGAGTCGGTGACGGCGAGGACGGGGGCGTACTCCAGCTGGCGCGCGAACGTGTCCGCGACCGTCCGCTGGTCCGTGGCCGCCGCGGCGAGGCCGCCGTCGGCGAGGTCGTCGCCGTTGCCGAGGTAGGGCAGGACGAGGGCCGGGTCCACGGCGGTGATCACGCCCGTGACGGTCAGGCCTCCGGCCACGACCACCTCGGCCATGGCCTTGGGCTCCACGGAGTCCCACAGCTCGACCACGGCGAGAGGGGTGTCCCCCGCATCCGCGAGCCGGCGCAGCTCGGGGACGAGGTCCTCCCTCAGTGCACAGCACGCGCAGTCGTTGACCAGGGGCGCCTCACCGGCCGACACGAGGCCGTTCGCGTCGCGGATCGTCCGTACGACCGTGCCCGCCGCGGCCGTGGCGAGGTCGTGGTGGAGTACGACGCTGCCGGCGACGTCGGCCAGCAGCCGGGCCACGGCCGCCTTGCGGGCGTCGGCGTGCAGACCGCCGACGATCACCACCGACAGGCTCACGCTCCGCCCCGCTTCCCGAACCGGCGCTCGAAGCGCTCCACACGGCCGGCGGTGTCCAGGACTCGGGCGGTGCCGGTGTAGAAGGGGTGGCTGACGTTCGAGATCTCGACGTCGACGACGGGGTACGTGTGGCCGTCCTCCCACTCGATCGTCTTGTCGCTGCTCATCGTGGAGCGGGTGAGGAAGGCGTGGTTCGCGGCGCGGTCGCGGAAGACGACAGGGCCGTAGGCCGGGTGGATTCCCTTGCGCATGGCGGTTGTTCAGCGCTCCTCTCGGAAGTCGACGTGGCGGCCGGCGACCGGGTCGTACTTGCGCAGGGTCAGGCGGTCGGGGTCGTTGCGGCGGTTCTTGCGGGTCACGTAGGTGTAGCCGGTCCCTGCCGTGGACCGGAGCTTGATGACCGGTCGGAGTTCGTTGCGAGCCATGGTGATACCTTACTGAAAATGAATTCCATTAGCGACATCGCTTCGGGGATCACTTCAGGAGAGGTACGTCACCCATGTCCGCGCACTGCATGCTGACCGGCGCCCGGCCGGGCTTCGGCAACCGCATCTCCCACTCCCATCGGCGGACCTCCCGCCGTTTCGACCCCAACATCCAGAGCAAGCGGTACTGGCTGCCGAGCGAGGGCCGGCACGTACGGCTGAGGCTGAGCGCCAAGGGGATCAAGACCGTCGACGCGATCGGCGTCGAGGCGGCCGTGGCCCGGATCCGGGCGCGGGGGGTACGGGTCTGATGGCGAAGAAGAGCAAGATCGCGAAGAACGAGCAACGGCAGGCGATCGTCGCCCGGTACGCCGAGCGGCGCGCCGAGCTGAAGGAGATCATCCGGCGGCCGTCGTCCACGGAAGCGGAACGGCTCGCCGCCCAGCGGGAGTTGCGGCGCCAGCCGCGCGACGCCAGCGCGACCCGCGTACGCAACCGGGACCAGGTGGACGGGCGGCCGCGGGGGTACTTCCGGGCGTTCGGGCTGTCCCGGGTCTCGCTGCGGGGGCAGGCGCATGCCGGGTATCTGCCGGGGGTGCGCAAGTCGTCCTGGTGAGCACTCGGGTGGGTCCGGTGAATCTCACAGTGCTCCTCATGGGCCGGACGGCCGTCCCTGGTAGCTTGCTGCGGGCGCTCGGGCCCGCGGCCCGGCCCACCGGCTACGGCTTGCCCCTGCTCGTTGCTACTGCTTGGGAGCTACCAGTGACTTCGGCGACCTTCACGCGTCCGGCCCGCACGGTGTCGCGCCGGCGGCTGCGGATCGCGGCCGCCGCCGCGGGGCTGGCGGGTGCGCTCCTGCTCACCGCGTGCAGCAGCGGCGGCTCCAAGGACGACTCCTCGTCCAGCCCGTCCCCCTCCGCCTCCTCCACCGCGGACACGGGCGGCGGCACCGGCGGGACGACAAGCGCGTCCGACAGCCTGCAGGGCAGCTGGCTCGCCACGACCGGCGGCAAGGCCGTCGCCCTGGTGATCAACGGCAAGCAGGCCGGGCTCTTCTCGACCGGCGGATCCGTGTGCACCGGGACCGCGGGCAAGGAGGCCGGTATGCAGATGATCCACCTCACCTGCACGAAGGGCGGCAAGGAGCGGGCGACGGGGATGGTGGACTCCGTGTCCAAGAGCACACTGAAGATCACCTGGTCGGGGACCGTCGGCAAGGAGACGTACACCAAGGCGGAGGGCGGGGCCCTGCCGTCGGGGCTGCCGACGGCGAACCTCGGCCAGTAGTCCGGCAGGGCGGGCAACCGCCGCAGGGGATCGTGCGTGATGATCCATGCACGCGATCAACGGCATCGCGCCGCCGAGCACCAGCAGAGCACCAGAGGATCCACATGCGCGCCACCCCGATCACCGTCGCCGCCCTCGCCGCGGCACTCCTTCTGACCGCCTGTGACAGCAGCGGCGGTGACAGCGGCCCCAGCAACAAGAACAAGGCCGGCGGCGCCTGCACACTCGACGCCGTCGGCGTGCAGGTGGCGGCGAGCGCCGCACCGTCCGCCGGGGACTCCGGCAATGTCACCGTCACGCTCACCAACCGTGGCTCCAAGTGCACCCTGAACGGCTTTCCGGCCGTCGATCTGCAAGGGGGCAAGGCGTCGGGCGCCGTCCCCGCCGACAAGGCCGCGAAGGCGCAGCGGCTGACGCTCGCCAAGGGCGCGACCGCCTCCTTCACGATCACGTACGTGCGGGGTGCGGCGGGCGGAGCCAAGAGCCTCCCGGTGAGGACGGCGAAGTTCACGCTGCCCGGTTCCAGTGCCGGCCACAGCTTCAAGTGGACGTACGGCGAGGTCGCGGTCAAGGGGAGCGCGGGTGCGGCGAACGCTTCGGTGAGTCCTTTCCAGCAGGCTGGGGACTGATCCTCCGGGGTTGTTCCGGGACGGGTATTCGTTCGCCTGCTGCGCCGTCGTGGCTTGTCGCGCCGTTCCCCGCGCCCCTATCGGGGCGCCACCTGGGCCCGGTCGGCAGCTTGCGCTCCCTCCGTCCAGCCCGCCTCGTCGCTCACCCCGCGCAGGCGGGTCGTGGTCGTCTCGGGGAACATGCGGTCCGTGTGGGTCGTGACCGCGACCTCGCGGGAGGCCAGGACCGGGAGCAGGTCGTCGGTCACCTGCGTCTCGGCGGCCGCCGCGAGGCGGGTGCCTATGCGGTGGGCGTAGGCCGCGAGGAAGGACTGCCGGAAGGTCTTGGTGCGTTTGCGGCCGCCTGCCCGCTGAGCGGTCTCCGCCCTCGTCATCGCCGACGTGGCCTGGACGAGGAGCGAGGTGTAGAGGAGCTCGACGGCTTCCAGGTCGGCTTCGAAGCCGACGACGGTGGAGAACCCCAGCGGCTCGTTCCACACGGCCCGGCAGTGGTTCGCGGTGGCGACCGCGTCCAGCAGCACCGCCTTGGCCTGCTCATACGGTGCCTCGACGCCGATACGGCAGGCGCCGGGGGCGTCCGGGGACGGCGCCCGGGCCGCGAGCAGCGCCTCGTCGATGCTGTGCCGGGCCATCAGCTCCTGCGCCTTGGCGGACAGCGCCTCCGCCTCCTCCGGGAACCCGGTGGCCTCCGCCTTGGCGAGCAGCGCGCGGATGCGGGTGAGCATGCGGGACTCGGCTGCCGGGCCGGTTCCGGGAGCGGAATCGGGCCGCCGCGTGGGCTCGCCGAGGGGTTCGAGAGCAGGCAGGCGCAGCAGCAGGCGGTACAGCTCCAGGACGGTGGTCGCGTGCGAGAAGCGGTCGGTGCGGGGTGCGGTGCCGGTCGCCTCGGCGGTTTCGGCCGCTTCGGCCGTGAGCTGGTCCAGCTGCGCGGCCCAGCGGGGGCCGCGCGGCCCGTCGTACGGCGTCTGCGCCCGGATCAGCGCCGATGCCAGGCGTACGTGTGCGTCGTCCAGCTCGCGTCGTACGAACCGGACGACGTCGGCGGGCTGCCAGCCGCGCCGCCAGGCCGTCGCCACGAACTCCCGGCCGCGGCGGGCGAGTTCGTCGTCCGCCGCCGGGTCTGCGGCCAGCAGGGAGGCGCCCGTGTCGAGGGCGGTGTCGGTCTCGGCGTACAGAGCGGCCTCGAAGGCGCGTTCGACGGTGCTGGACGGAGTGCTGGTCACTCGTCGATCGTGCCACGCGGCACTGACAGTCGGGTCAGCCGTCGATCAGGGCCAGGGCGCGGTCGAGGGCGTCCGGGGCCGGGCACGGGATGTCGGGGAGGACGCCGGTGCCCTCCCAGTTGGTGCCGGAGACCGGGTTGACGGCACGGGCGACGGGGATGGTGGCCTCCAGGTTCGGATGGACCGTCCAGCCCTCCCGCGGGTGGGCGCCGCCGCGGGTGCTCTCCCCCACGACGGTCGCGCGGCCCAGCTGCTGGAGGTCGTAGGCCAGTTCCTCGGCAGCCGAGAAGGTGTGAGGACCGGTGAGGACATGGACCGGCTTGGTGCCGCCGAAGCGGGCGCCGGGGACGTGCGGCAGGGTCCAGGACTGGTCGTACCGGTCGCCCACGCGCGCGTACAGGGTGTTGAGGTGGGTGCGCTCGTCCAGGAGATAGCTGCAGACGAAGGCGACGGTGTCCGGGTCGCCGCCGCCGTTGCCCCGCAGGTCCAGGATGAGCGCTTCGGCGCGGGCGACCAGGGTGAGCGCGGCGGCGAGCGGCTCGGCCGACCAGGACAGCGGGAAGAGGAAGGGGGCCAGTTCGAGCAGGGCGGTGCCGCCCGTCAGCAGCTCGACCCGGGGCACCCCGCCCAGGGAGGTGTCGAACCTGCGGCGCATCGCGGCTTCCGCGGCCTCGCCCTGGCCCTGCGGCACCTGCTCGGGGTGGTACACGAGGCGCAGGTGCGGATCGCCGTTGACGGACTGCAGATCCGCCGTGACCAGTCCGCTCAGCTCCTCGGCGCTCTCCACGTCGTACGCCCCCTCCGCCAGGCGCCGGCGCAGCAGCACGGCCAGTTGCTCGGCGGCCTCCGGGAAGACGTAGTGCTCGGTGAGGAGCCGGGCCGTCTCGTCGACGACCGCGGGAACGTCGGTGACGGGGACCGGAGTCGGGGCAGCGGCAGGGGCAGTCGAGGAGTCCGTTGTCAGCGTGGTCGTGGTCATGGCAGATGAGTCAATCACCGTCCCCATGCGCCCCACATGGCGTTTTCCCGGACTCGTCTCACCCACCGAAATTCGCTCGCACGCGTCCTCCGCAGGTTCAAGCATGGCCGGATGGTGGACATGTCTTCGTATGCGGCATTCCTCGCCGCCGCCTTCGCGCTCTGCATCACCCCCGGCCCCGACATGATGTTCATCGTGGCGATGGGCGGACGGGGCGGGCCCAGGACCGGAGTGCTGGCCGCGTTCGGCGTGGCCTGCGCGATGTTCGTGCACACGGTCGCCGCGGCGCTCGGTCTGTCGGCGCTCTTCCTGACCCTGCCGACGCTCTATCACGTGCTGCGCTGGGCTGGTGCGGCCTATCTGCTCTACCTGGCGGTCAAGGCCTTCCGGGACCGTGCGGTGCCGGCCGAGGAGGGTGCTGCGGCGGGGCCCGGGCGGCGGCGGGCCTTCTGGCAGGGGGCGGTCACAAATCTGCTCAACCCCAAGGTGATCCTCTTCAACGTCGCCTTCCTGCCGCAGTTCGTGGACCCCGGGCTCGGGCATGTGCGCGAGCAGTTCCTGGTCTTCGGGCTGACGATCACGGTCATGGGGTTCGGCGTGGACGGCTCGATCGGCCTGCTCTCCGGGAGGCTCTCCGCGCTCCTGCGCCGCAGCCGGCGGGTGGCGCGCGGGCTGAACATCTTCAGCGGGACGGTGTTCACGGGGCTGGCCCTGCGGCTGGCGGCGACGCCGAAGTAGGCACGCACGCGTGGCGGCACTCAAGTGTCAACCCAGGGTTGACGCCCTCCTCATGTCAACCTACGGTTGACACATGTCGACGAATCCAAGCTTCACGCCATCCGTGCGTCTCGACGAACTCATCGCGGCCATCAAGAAGGTGCACGCGGAACCCCTCGAGCAGCTCCAGGACGCGGTGATCGCGGCCGACCACCTCGGCGAGGTGGCGGACCATCTGATCGGTCACTTCGTGGACCAGGCGCGCCGCTCGGGCGCCTCCTGGACGGACATCGGCAAGAGCATGGGGGTCACCCGCCAGGCGGCGCAGAAGCGCTTCGTGCCCAAGGAGTCCACCGACCTGGACCCGAACCAGGGCTTCGGCCGCTACACCCCGCGCGCCCGCAACGTGGTGATGGCCGCCCACAACGAGGCGATCGCGGCCCACAACGCCGAGGGCCGCCCCGAGCACCTGATCCTCGGTCTGCTGGCCGAGCCGGACGGCCTCGCGGCCAAGGCCATCACCGCTCAGGGCGTCCTCCTCGACACCGTGCGCCAGGCGGCGACCGCCGCCCTCCCGCCCGCCGCCGAGGAGGTCCCGGAACTCGTCCCCTACGGCTCCGACGCCAAGAAGGTCCTGGAACTCACCTTCCGCGAGGCTCTTCGCCTCGGCCACAACTACATCGGCACCGAGCACATCCTGCTGGCGCTGCTGGAGTTCGAGAACGGCGAGGGGGTGCTGGCCGGCCTCGGCCTCGACAAGGCGAGGGTGGAGGCCGAGCTCGCCAAGGCGCTCGCGCAGTACCTGCAGGTCCCCGGCGAGGAGAGCTGAGAGCCGACGGCCTGCCGGGGGGCCACTGTCAGACCCCCCTGCCACACTCGCAACCATGACCGACCGCTGGGCGCTCGCTCCGGCCGAGGACGGTGGCGTGGAGCTCGCCGCCCTCGGTCCGGACGGGCTGCTCGCCGGGCCGGTCCTGTGGGAGCCCGACCTCGCGACGGCCGTGCGGGGGCGGCCGGAGGTCGTGCGGTGGGTGTGGCGTTCCACGGCCGAGGTGTATCCGCGTCTGCTCGCCACGGGGGTGCGAGTGGAGCGGTGCTACGACATCGAGGACGCCGAGACCCTCCTGCTGGGCCACGAGGGGCGGTACGGCGAGCCACGCTCGGCGGCCGCCGCTCTGGCCCGGCTCCGCGGCGGCCCCGTGCCGCCCGACCCGCCCCTGCGCTCCGCCGAACCGGGCGCGCAGTCCCCGCTCTTCGAACCGCGGACCGCCCATGTGCCGCTGCCCGATCTCGTCGAGGTGTACGCCGAGCAGCAGCGCCGGCACGACGCCACCGCGCACCCCGACCGGATGCGGCTGCTGACCGCGGCCGAGTCGGCGGGGATGCTGGTGGCCGCAGAGATGAACCGCGCCGGGCTGCCCTGGAGCGCCGAGGTGCACCGCCGGGTGCTGCACGAACTGCTCGGCGAGCGGTACGCGGGCGGTGGCGAGCCCCGCCGCCTCGCCGAGCTCGCGGACGAGGTGTCCGCCGCCTTCGGGCGCCGCGTCCGGCCCGACCTGCCCGCGGACGTCATCAAGGCGTTCGCGCAGGCCGGGATCAAGGTGAGGTCGACCCGGCGCTGGGAGATCGAGTCCGTCGACCACCCGGCGGTGAAGCCGCTGGTCGAGTACAAGAAGCTGTACCGCATCTGGGTCGCCCACGGCTGGTCCTGGCTGCAGGACTGGGTGCGTGAGGGGCGGTTCAGGCCCGAGTTCCTCGCGGGCGGGACCGTCACCGGCAGATGGGTCACCAACGGCGGCGGCGCCCTCCAGATCCCGAAGGTCATCCGGCGCGCGGTGGTCGCCGACCCCGGCTGGCGGCTGGTCGTCGCGGACGCCGACCAGATGGAGCCGCGTGTACTGGCCGCCATCTCCCGCGACCCGGGGCTGATGGAGGTGGCCGGGCGGGAGGGCGACCTCTACCAGTCGGTCTCCGACCGGGCCTTCTCCGGCGACCGCGCCCAGGCCAAGCTCGCCGTCCTCGGCGCGGTCTACGGCCAGACCTCCGGAGACGGCCTGAAGAACCTCGCCGCGCTCAGACGCCGCTTCCCCAAGGCGGTCGCCTACGTCGACGACGCGGCGCGCGCCGGCGAGGAGGGGCGGCTCGTGCGGACCTGGCTGGGGCGGACCTGCCCGCCGGCGGCCGGGGCGGGCGAGGACGCGGCGGAGGAGGCGGGCATCCCGCAGGACGAGCCGGCCGAGGCCCCCGCCGGGACCGAGTGGGTGCCGGGGTACGCCTCCACCAACACCCGCGCCCGCGGCCGCTTCGCCCGCAACTTCGTCGTCCAGGGGAGCGCCGCCGACTGGGCGCTGCTGGTGCTCGCCGCGCTGCGGCAGGCCTGTGCGGGCATGGCTGCCGAGCTGGTTTTCTTCCAGCACGACGAGGTGATCGTGCACTGTCCCGAGCGGGAGGCGGAAGCGGTGGCGGCGGCGATTCGGGAGGCGGCGGAGCTGGCGGGGCGGCTGACGTTCGGGGAGACGCCGGTGCGGTTTCCGTTCACCACGGCGGTGGTGGAGTGTTATGCGGATGCTAAGTGAGTGGTGACCGGTGCTGGTGCTGAGGGAGGGGGGGGTTCGCTTGCCCGCGCTTGCGGGGTGCCGCTCTCTTTGGGTCGGGCGCCGCCCAGGGCGGCACGATTGCCCGCAGGCTACGGAGCCTCGCCGAGTAGCCCCCTCAGTTCCGCCAACACCGCCTTCTCGTCGGTGCCGTCCAGGGCGTCCAGTGCCGCGCGCCACTGTTCGTACGCCTGCTCGGCGCTCCCCCGCTCCCGCAGCAGAAGCCCGTGCTGGTGGCGGGCGAGGCCACCCATGTAGCGGTCGGCGCGGGTGTCCGCGCGGTGGAGCAGTTCGGCGCACTCGGCGGCGGCCCGTTCCGTGCGGCCGAGCAGCCGCAGGGCTCGCACCAGCCCGAGCCGGGTCTGGGACTCGCCGTGCCAGTCGCCGTGGCCGCCGAGGATGCGCAGGCTCTCCTCGAAGTGGGGTACGGCGGCGGCCGGTTCGCCGAGGGTGAGGTGCGCGTAGCCGATGTTGCAATGCGCGGAGTGCTGCACGATCACGGCGCCGATCTCGTTCCCGATGGCGAGCGAGAGCCGGTGCTGCTCGATCGCGGCCCGCGGGTCGGTGTGCTCGTACAGGTTGCCGAGGTGGCTGTGGGTCACGGCCTCGCCGTGCGGGTCGTTCAACTGCCGTGAGTACTCCAGGCTCTGGCGCAGGGCCCGGCCCGACTCCTCGTAGCGGCCGAGCCCTTCGAGCAGCAGGCCGCGGTTGTTGAGGCAGCGGCGCATCCAGGAGACGTGGTCCAGCCGCCGCCAGATCGTCAGCGCCCGGTCGTTGAGGTCGAGGGCCTCGCCCTGCCGCCCGGTCAGGAAGTGCAGCCCGGCGAGGTCGCCCAGCGCGTACGCCTCGGCGGCCGCGTCACCGAGCCGCCGGGCCACCCGCAGTGCGGCCCGGCCGAGCACCTCCATCTCGGCGACCCGGCCACTGCGCAGCACGTACGGGAAGAAGAGGCGGATCAGCGTCGAGATACGGGCGGCCCTCAGGGCCTGTAGGTCGCAGTCGGCACCGGCGTCCTCGGCGTACCGCTCGACCAGCGTGACGATGTTCGCCAGCTCCGTGTCGCCCCAGGCGAAGGCCTGTCCGGCGGATTCGAAGGCGGGGAGGGCGGCGACGTGTGCCGCGTGGTCGGGCGGCTGGGCCGCGGTCGGGCGGCGGCGGTCGTCCTGGTCGAGGCCCGGTTCGACGATCGCCATGAGGGCGCGCTCGGCGACGGCGGCGTACCAGGGCAGGGCGGTATCCACGTCACTGGCGCCCGCGGCCAGTTCGCGGGCGAAGTCGCGGACCAGGTCGTGCGGGGCGTAGCGGCCGTACGCCGTCTCCTCCAGGAGGGCCACGTCGACGAGCCGGTCCAGCGCGGCCTCGGTGCGACGCTCGTCGGTGCCGACCAGGTGGGCGAGGAGAGGGGCGCCGTACGCGGGCAGGTCGAGCGCGCCGATCCCGCGCAGCACGAGGGCGGCGTCCCGGTCGGCCCCGCGCTCCGAGGCGGCGAGCGCGTCGTGGGCGACGGCCAGGGACCGGCGGACGCTCAGGTCGTCGTACTCCAGGTGGTGCAAACGTCCTTCGGTGGCGGCGAGTTGACCGGCCAGCACCTCGGGGGTGAGCGCTCCGCGCGCGGCGAGGCGGGCGGCGACGATGCGCAGCGCGAGCGGCAGGCGGCCGGTGAGTTCGACGAGGGGATGGGCCGCGTCCAGGGCGTCGCGGCCGGAGACCGCTCGCAGCAGCTCGGCGCTCTCCTCGCCGCTCAGCGGGGCGAGCGGGAAGCGGCGGGCGCCGTCGAGGGCGGTCAGCGGCGAACGGCTGGTGACGATCACGGCGCAGCCCGCGCCGGCCGGCAGCAGCGGCCGTACCTGAGCGGCGTGCGCGGCGTCGTCCAGGAGCAGGAGGGTGCGGGTCGGAGCGAGCAGGGAGCGCAGCAACGCGGCAGCCGCATCCGGGTGTTCGGGGATGCGGCGGGGCTCGGTGCCCAGGTCACGCAGCAGGGCGGCGAGGGCCTGGCTGGGTGTGAGGGGGGTCATGCCGGGGGTCGCGCCGTGCAGGTTGATGTACAGCTGACCGTCGGGGAAACGTTCCCTCATGGTGTGGGCGACCTGCAGGGCGAGGGCGCTCTTGCCCACGCCCGCCATGCCGCTGATGACCGCCACCGCAGGGGTTCGACCGGGCTCCAGGGTGGTGCGGAGGTCGCCGAGAGTGGGGGTGCGGCCGGTGAAGTGGGCGGGCGGAGGGGGCAGTTGGGCGGGCCGGGGCGGCTGCGGGAGGGCCGGCGCGGGGTCGTCCGTGCTGCCGGACGCGGTGTCGTCCTCGCGCGGGGCACCGGGGAGCCCGGTGGTGGCGAGCACTTCGACGTGCGCCTCCTGTATCGCCGGGCCCGGTTCCACGCCCAGTTCCTCCACCAGGCGGGCGCGCAGATCCCGGTGCACGGCCAGGGCCTCGGCCTGGCGGCCGGTGCGGTGCAGGGCGAGCATCAGCTGGCGGTGGTACGCCTCCCGGAGCGGATACTCGGCGGCCAGTGCGGCCAGCTCCGGTACGAGACCGTCCAGTCGGGCACCGTCGACGGCGAGCTCGGCGTCGTAGCGCCACTCCAGAAGCAGCAGCCGCGCCTCCTTCAGGCGCTGGACGAAGGCGTATCCGCCCAGCTCGGCGGGGAGGCCGTTCAGCGGGGTGCCGCGCCACAGGGCGAGCGCGGACGTGCACTCGCGCACCGCCCGCTCCCAGTTGCGGGCGGCGAACGCGCCGCGGGCCGTGGCGAGATGACGCTCGAAGACATGCACGTCCAGTTCGCCCTGCTCGACGCGCAGCACATAACCGGGCGGCACCGCCCGCAGCCGCTCGGGGTCGTCGAGCAGCCTGCGCAGCCGGGCCACATGGTTGTGCAGCGAGGCCTGCGCGGACGCGGGTGGCGCCCCGCCCCACAGCGCGTCCTTCAGCGACTCGACGGAGACGACACGGCCGGCTTCGAGGAGCAGGGCGGCGAGCAGGGTGCGGACCTTGGGGCTGCCGATGGCCTTGACCTCGGCCTCGCCGGAGGCATCCGCGGCGTCGCCCGAGTCGCCGGCCTCGCCGTGGACGTCGTAGAGAACGGGCGGCCCCAGCAGTCCGAACCGCAGCTGGCCCCGCCTCACGCCGCCCACTGCCTTCCCGCGTCCTTGGCGGATTTCCGCCCTCGTCACGGCGGTATCCCGCCACCTGTGTCACGGCGGTCGCCGCTGGAATCCGTACGGCTGCGGCCGTCCGGCGGTGCCGGCCGACGGCTTCGCGCCAATCGGCCGAGGCCGAAACGGAGAACCGTTGGCCACATGTTAGCGATCTGTTGGTGCCACCTGATGTGATCACTTCATCGGATCTGGCCCGGGGGTGCGCGCGTAGAACGCGCAACTCGGGGGAGTGACGCCGCCGTGGCCGGATCCGTGGGACGTCAGAGGGTCCCGGTCGGCGGAGGTGAACGCCCGGGACCCTCGTCCCCTCCGCCGTTTCCCGTCAGATGACGGGCGGCCGTCCCAGCCGCGCCAGCCGCCACACGGTCCGCCACCGCATGGGCCGCCGCTCGCCGGCCGGTTCCCTGAGACCCTCCACGAACCCGCCGAACCAGGCGCGCAGCCCCGCCCCCGACCGGGTCCGTACAAGGGTGAGCAGCACCCAGATCGCCAGGTGCACGGGGATGAGCGGCAACGGCAGCCGGCGGCGGACGAGCCAGACCCGGTTCCGTGCGTTCACCCGGTAGTAGATGGCGTGCCGGGCCGGCGAGGTCTTCGGGTGCTGGAGCAGCAGTTCGGGTGCGTACAGGATCCGCCAGCCGGCGTCGGCGGCCCGCCAGGCCAGGTCGGTCTCCTCGTGGGCGAAGAAGAACTCGGCGGGCCAGTCGCCGATCTCGTCGAGCATGGCGGTCCGCAAGGCGTGGCCGCCGCCGAGGAACCCGGTGACGTAACCGCCCCGCATCGGGTCGGAGGCGCCGACCCGGGGCACGTGCCGCTGCTGGGTCTCGCCGTGCTCGTCCGCGATGCGGAAGCCGACGATGCCGAGCTCCGGGTCGGCCGCGAACAGGTCCCGTACCCGCCGCAGCACATCGGCGTCGACGAGCAGTCCGTCGTCGTCCAGTTCGACCACGACGTCGACGTCCCCGAACTCCCGCAGCCGGGCCAGCGCCTGGTTCCGGCCACCGGGGCAGCCGAGGTTCTCGTCGAGTTCCAGGAGGGTGACCTCACCGGGCAGCGCCAGCCGCTCCGCGAAGTCCGGCAGCGGGCAGCCGTTGCCGACGATCACGATCCGCGCGGGCGCCAGGTCCTGCTTGGCCACGGACTCAAGGAGGGCGTCGACCTCGGCGGGCCTGTTTCCCATGGTCACCACGGCGACAGCGATCCGCAGTGCTCCCAGGTCCTGCATGCCCTTCACCCCATCACGGCCGCCGGCAATCCCGGCCGCGATGCTAGCCGTTCACGGTGAGGACTTTCTGAGTACGCCGATTCTTGGGTCAGGCGTGGCGGGTCCCCTGACGGTTCTCCCTGCGCCGTACGAACTTCAGCCCCGACCAGTCCTCCCCCAGCGCGGCGACCTTCACGTCGACCAGGCCGAGCGGGAGGAAGAGGTCCCGCAGATCGTTCTCGGCGATGTCGCTGACGTGCCCGGCGGCCTTGCGGGGCCAGGCGATCCACAGCATGGCGTGGTCGGCCAGAGCAGCGGCCAGTGCGGCGGCCTCGGCGGCGAGGGCGGCGTGGGTCCGGTAGAAGGCGAGGGTGATGTCGGCGTCGCGGGGGCCGTCCGCCGTGAGCTCCGCCCCGTCGGGCAGGCCGGGGATGTCGAACGGATCCGGAGCGTGCAGAAGCGCCACCCGGTGCCGCGTCCTGATGCCGATCTTCCTGGCGAGCGGGGTACCGGAGTACCCACCGCCCGCAGCACCCGATCCACCCATCGCCCGCCTCCACGGTTGCCTGTCGCCCTGGCCGGTTTCCATCGTGGCGGAAGGCGCCGGGTCAGCGGGTGATCCCGCCAGTCGCTGACGGCTTTGAGTTCGAGTTGTTCAGTCCGCACCGGGGAACAGGACAGCTGCCACGTGCTGGGTGTCCGCGTACTCGATCACTGAGGTGATCCGGCCGTCGCGGACGGTGTAGATGCCTATGCAGCGGTTGTCGTAGGTGGTGCCGTGGACGGTCTCGGCCTTGGAGGTCCACTCCGCGACGACGCGGTCGCCTTCGGCGGTCGTGCTGATGAGTTCGATCTCCAGCGTGCCGGGGACGAGGAGGGGGCCCATACCGCCGAGGAACTCGTTGACGATGGCGTCGCGGCCGTTCCAGATCTTGGAGATGGGCAGGCTGCCCGGGTAGTGCCAGCTGGCGTCTTCGGCGAAGCTGGCGATGACGGTGTCGGCGTCGCCGTCACGTACGGCCTCGATGTAGCGGACGACGACGGTCCTGGGGTCGGTCATGGCGTGCTCCTTTTCAGTTGAGGGTGAGGACGGCCTTGCCGCGGATGCGCCGCTCGCGCAGGTCGGTGAGGGCGGTCGCGGTCTCGGCCCAGTCGGCGACGCGGCCGATCTCCGGGTGCAGACGGCCTCCCGCGGTGAGCCGGACGAGCGTCGCCAGGTCGTCGGCGAGGCTGGTGTCGGCGTCGAGGTAGTGGAAGTGGCGGATGACCGCCGATTCCGGACCGTTGAAGAAGTCGAAGAAGTCAAGCGTTGCCGGCGTGCGGCTGGCCTGGCCGAACCAAATCAGCGTGCCGCGCCGGGCGAGCCGGGACAGTGCCAGGGGCAGGGCTCGGCCGCCGGTCGACTCCAGGACGAGGTCGAAGGGGCCGTGGGCGTCGGCGACCTCATGGACGACCGCTTCGGCGCCGAGTTCGGCGAGCCGGGCGCCGCGTTCGGCGTCCCGGGCCACGGCCGTGATCCGGGCACCGGCGGCAGACGCGAGCTCGGTGACGTAGTGCCCGACTCCCCCGGAGGCCCCGGTCAGCAGGACCCGGCGGCCGAGCAGGGGCCCTGAGGCGTCCAGCAGCCGCAGGGCGGTGAGCCCGGCGAGCGGGAGCGCAGCGGCCTCGACTGCCGGGATGGTGTCGGGCAGAGGCGCGAGAGCCGAGGTGGGGACGGCGGCGTACTCGGCCCAGCCGCCGGCCATCGGGTGGCCGACGACGCGGGCGGCACCGGCCGGTCCGGTCCCGTCGGCGGCGGGCTGTACGACGAGGCCGGCGACGTCCTTCCCCGGGCGGTCGCCGGCTGCGGGCCGTTCGAGCTTGAACGTCTCTCCCCGGTTGATCGAGAACGCCTCGACCTTCACCAGGGCCTCGTCCGGGCCGGGCTTGGGCTCGGGGACGTCGGCGAACACGACGGGTGCGGCCGGATCTCCGGTCGGTACGAGCGCTTTCATGTCGGCACCTCCTTGTGCAGACACTCAATCGGCCCTCGGAAGCACCCCGCCAACAACCGAGGCCCTGGGGTGACAACGGTTTGTTGTCACCTAAGGTCAGAGCCATGGATCTCGATCTCGCGCTGGTGCGGGCGTTCGCCGTCACTGCCGAGCACCTGCATTTCGGACGCGCCGCCGAGCAACTGGGCACCAGCCAGCAGGCGTTGTCCAAGCGCGTCGCCCGCCTGGAGACCCTGCTGTCGGTCCGGCTGTTCGAACGCGAGGGCGGTGTGCGGCTGACCGAAGAGGGTGAGCGGTTCCTGCCGGCCGCACGAGAGGCGCTGTCGGCAGGTGACCGGGCGATAGCCGTCCTCCGCGGTGCGGGACCGTCCCTGCGGCTCGACGTGTGGGGCCACCTGTTCGCGCCGATGCGCACGGTCGCCCAGGCAGCCGAAGGGCTCGACGGCGTACGGCTGGAGCCGGGCCCCGGACGTGACTGGCCGTCCGTCGCCCAGGCACTGCTGCGCGGCGACACCGACGTGGGATTCGGCCGGGTGCACCCGCTGCCCGGCGGTTCGGCGGGCCTCACCCAGCGCCTGGTCCGGCTCGAACCCGTCGACGTCCTGCTCAGTGCCTCTCACCCCCTGGCGAGTGCCGCCGAGCTCAGGCCGTCCGACCTGCGCACCGGCATCCTGCTCTGTCCCGCCGAACTGCCCCGGCTGGACTTCCTGCGCCGCTTCGCCGACGCCTTCGCCATCCATCACCGCCAGGACGGACCCAACCTGGGCCTCGACCACCTGGCCGCGCACCTGCGGGCCGACCCGGACTGCTTCACCCTCTTCCCCGCCGACGCCCCCTTGCCCGACCACACGGGCCTGCGCTCCATCCCCCTGGTCGCTCCCACACCGCTGTACGCGTGGTCCCTGGCCTGGCGCGCATCCCACCGCCACCCTCACCTCGACACCCTGCTCCGCGGCTTCACCGCAACAGGCCGCTCCCGTCGCTGGCTCGATTACCACCCCGACCGCGACTGGCTCCCCGACACCGACACCCCGGACATCACGATCGCCCGATGAACGGCGGGCCCACCCGTCCCACGATCCTGGGAAGCGCGCCCGTCCCCCGCGAAGTACGGCCGTTACGGCACCCCGTCCACCTCGTCGTGGATCGTCCCTACGCCCGGGAAGTCGTCCTGCACATCGAACCCCCCGCGAGCGGCTATGGCACCGCGCTCACCCGCCCATACGGCCTCAACGACATCGGCGTGCACCGGAAGAACCCGTGGGCCTGGACGCCGTACGCCAAGCTGTGCGAGACCTCGCCCACGCCCTGGCTGTTTCTCGACGAGCCGCCCCGGACCGTGACCGGACGGGTCACGATCGAACGGGACGGCACCCCGGCCTGGGAGGGCGACTTCTCGTGCGGCGGGGACTCCCTCTACCACCGCATCGAGGACATGACGGCGCACATCCTGTCGTACCCGATTCTGCGTCGGCCGGGGCTGGTCAACTACCTGCTGCTCGGCGCCGACAAGGCCACCTACCACGACGGGTTCCGGATCGAGGACGGCGACCGGATGGTCATCGACGTGACCAGCCACGGCGTCGTGCTGGCCAACCCCGTCCAGTACGGTCAGGCGGCGACGGCCGACTCGCGGCGGACGGCGTCGAGGTAGCCGGAGATGGCCTCCCGGCTGCGCATCAGACACTCGATGCGGTCGGTCATGCGCTGGCGCTCGTTCTCCAGGGTGGCGATCGTCTCCGGCGTCGCGTCGGAGACGTGGATGGCCCGGGGGTCGTTGATGCACGGCAGGATCTGCTTGATGATCCGCGTCGGCAGGCCGGAGTCGAGGAGTCCTCTGATCTGCAGGACCCGGTTCACACAGCCCTCGGGGTAATCCCGGTAGCCGTTCGGCGCGCGGCCGGCGACGAGCAGGCCCTGCTCCTCGTAGTAGCGCAGCAGCCGACGAGGGGTTCCGGTCCGCTCGGACAGTTCCCCGATCCGCATGTGACCCACCTCATTCGTACGAGCTTGACATTCACACCGATGTGAGGGTTTGAGGATACAACCATGTCAACATCCCAGACAGAGCTGCTGAGCACTTCCGCTCCAGCAGCAGACAATCGGAAGCTGCCCCTTTCACCGCTTCTGGCTCTGGCCACAGCAGCCTTCATGGGGATTCTGACCGAGGCACTCCCGGCGGGAGTTCTTCCCGAGATGGCCCGTGACATGTCGGTGAGCGAGTCCGCGATGGGCCAGGCGCTGACGGTCTACGCCATCGCCACCGGCGTCGCGGCCATCCCCCTGTCCGTCACCACGGCGGCCTGGCGGCGCAAGAAGCTGCTGCTTCTGGCGGTGTCAGTGTTCGCGGTGGCCAACCTGGTCACCGCCCTGTCGTCCAACTACCCCCTGACGATGGCGTTCCGGCTCCTCGCCGGGGTCGCGGCGGCCGCGGTCTGGGCCGAACTCGTCGGCTACGCACGGCGTCTGGCGCCCCAGCACCTGCAGGGCAGGGCCATCGCCATCACCATGGCGGGGGTCCCGCTCGCCCTGTCCCTGGGCATCCCGCTCGGCACATTCCTCGGCGGACTCTTCGGCTGGCGCATGACCTTCGGCCTCGTGACGCTGATCTCCGTGGCACTGCTGGGGTGGATCACGGTGTCGGTCCCGGACGCCCCGGGCCAGCGGCCGGGGGCCCGCGAGCCCATCTTGAAGGCCCTGTCCCTTCCGGGGGTCGTGGCGGTCCTGTTCGTGGTCGCTGCCTACGTACTGGCCCACAACATCCTCTACACCTACATCGCCACCTTCCTCGACGCCTACGACATGGGCGGCTCCCGCGACGTCGTGCTGCTGGTCTTCGGCATCGCGTCCGTGGTGAGCATCTGGATCACGGGCGCCCTGGTCGACCGCAAGCTGCGTCAGCTGACCATCGTCAGCAGCGCCCTGTTCCTTGTCGCCTCCGTCCTTCTGGCGACGCTGGCCGGCAACATGATCGTGGTGTACGCGGCGATGGTGCTGTGGGGCCTCGGCTGGGGAGGCGTCACCACCCTCCTGCAGACCGCGGTCACCGACGCGGGAGGCGACCGCGGACAGGCCCTGCTGGTCACCACATGGAACTCGTTCATGGCAGGCGGTGGAGCTGTCGGCGGCATCCTCCTGGACGGTCTCGGCCCCAAGTCCTTCCCGTGGAGCGTCCTCGCGCTCATGGCCCCGGTGCTCATCGTGGTGGTCGCCGCCCGCAAGCACGCCTTCCCCACCGTCCGCCCTGGGACCGAGTGAGGCATCGGGCGCCCGCCCGGGACGCAGGCCGGTTCCACAGGCAACGGCCCCCGGACGCACCGAACTGCTGACGAACGATCCCCCGAGAACGCGTCACGCACCGGAGTCCGATTCCGCCATCCCCCGCCGGGACACTCCGTGCGAGGCGCTGACGAAGACCCCGTACCCAGCACCACGGGTACGGGGTCTTCCCGTACCCGTCCCCGTGCCCAACGGGCGAGGGTCCATGACTTGCATCAGAGACGTCGGCTCCCCTCGACCGGACTGCCCTTCGCTGCCGGGCAAGGCCGCACAAAGTTCACAGATCATCAATCGGACCGACACCAATCCAGCCATCCTGTGACGGCGGCTGTGTCTTGACTGTGTGCCCCCGCTCATCTGGAAGGTGATCGCACATGGCCAAAAAGAGACGTGGCAGCGTTGTCGCAACAGCGGTGGCGGCGAGTGTGATCGGCGTCGGCCTCGCACTGTCCCCCGGTGCCGCCGACGCCAGTGGCGGCGTGGCCGCCTGGTCGTCGGTGCCGGCTGTCACCGACGCCCGCGGCGTGACCGCCCCGAACGTCCTGTCGCCCGGGCTCGCCGAGCACCCCGTCGCGCAGGGCTCCCTGAAGCTGGAGAACCCGACCGACCAGGTCCCCTACTACGGATACCTCGGCGACGGCACCCTGCTGCCCGACCCCGCCATCAAGCAGGCCCCGGGCGTGAAGGTCGAGGCCAGCAAGACCGAGCCCGACAAGAACACCTACCTGAGGCTGTCCGGCCTGCACGGCGCCGACGCGTCGTACCCGTACGGCACACACTTCCTCTTCCAGGGCCACGAGGGCGGCGAGGCCGGGTACATCACCCGCATCAACCTCGACGCCGACCAGGCGCACCGGGTGACGCTGCTGGCCACCAAGAAGACCGACGGCACGAGCATTCCCGCCATCGACGGCTCCACCTGGGATCCCTGGGCCAAGCGGCTGCTGTTCACCTCCGAGGAAGGGGCCGAGGGCGCCGTGCTCCAGGCCACCCCGGACATCGGCTCGAAGGTCCAGGACATCTCCTTCGTCACCGGACGGGCCGGCTACGAGGGGATCCAGAACGACTCCGCCGGCAACCTGCTGATGGTCGAGGACAGCGGCGGAGCCACGGTCGCCACCAAGACGAAGATCCCCAACAGCTTCGTCTACCGGCTGATCCCCTACAACAAGCACGACCTCACCAAGGGCGGCAGGCTCCAGGCCCTGCAGGTCGTCTCCCGCCGCAGCGGCTCGCCCATCGCGTACCAGGACGTCGACAGCGCGCACCCCACCGGCGGAGCGTTCACCGAAGACGAGAAGGACCTGACCAACTACGGTCCGGCCCTGCGCACCCACTGGGTGACCATCCACGACACCAAGACCGACACCAGCGGGAAGGCGTTCGACGCCAACGCCCTGGCGAAGGCGGCCAAGGCGACCCCGTTCAAGCGTCCGGAGAACGGCCAGTTCCGCCCGGGCACGGACTTCCGCGAGTTCTACTTCGACGCGACCGGCGACACCAACACCACCAGCACGGCCAACGACGGCTACGGCGGCTGGGGCACCCTCTACAAGCTCACCCAGAGCAACCCGCGCTCCGACGACGGCAAGCTCAGCGTCTTCTACACCGGCGACAAGGCGCACACCGGCATCGACAACGTCACCTTCCTCGACCGCACGCACGTCGCCTTCGTCGAGGACGCCAGCGACACGGTGCACACCCAGCGGGGCGCCTTCGACTCCGGGTACGTCTTCGCCACGACGACCGACTACTCGCGTGGCGCACAGCCGGTGCGCTTCCTGGCCGAGGGCCGCGACCCCTCGGCGACCCTGGACAACATGCTGTCCTCGGTGAACGGCGGCATCCAGAACGACGGTGACAACGAGATCACCGGCATCCACGTCTCCGACGGTGACCCGGGCACGCACGGCATCCTCGGCGCCAAGGTGCCGACACTGTTCCGCGACGGCTGGCGGCTGTTCTGGACCCAGCAGCATGGCGACAACACCACCTGGGAGATCACCCCGGCTGACAAGTAAGGGGTGCGGCAAGCCGAGGGCGGGAACGGCGACCGAACCGCGTGTCCCGCCCGCGGCAAGAAGCTTGAGAACCAGCAGGGGCGCAAGATGCCCGCCGACGGCAGGCAACCCGGCAACGAGTCAGGGGCCTGATCCAGTCACCGGATCAGGCCCCTGATCCATTACTTCCCCCTGTAGTACTTCATCAGTGCGGTGATCCGGGTTCTCGACGCGGATTTCGGGGGGCGCCTGGTGCGGCTGCCCTCCCGGCCTTCGTCACCAGCGACGAACGTTGCTCGACTGCGTTCAGGCCGCGGCGCGGAAGACGTACGCCGTCATCGGGGCGGTGATCGGCCCTGGGCCCAGACGGGCAGTCATCTCCTCGATGACGGTGGCCCGGACGGCTGGTCCGTCGCCGCGCTCCTCGACGGCCGCGCGCACCGGTGTCCCGGTGAGGTACCCGGTGGCAAGGTCGGCGGTCGACCCGGCCCGGCCCTGAAGCGTCAGCTCCTGCTCCTCCTCGACGGCGAACCCGGCGGCCGTCAGATCGGCGACCACGACAGCGGGGTCGGCGTAGCCATGCGGAACCGTCGGGAAGAAGCGCGGCGGGTCGGCCGGAAAGGCCCGCTCCAGCCCTGCCTGCAGCGCGACTTCGAAGCCGTGCGTCCCGAGCGGGCCCCAGGTGTTGAACAAGAACCGGCCGCCCGCGGCCAGCACCCGCCGTACCTCGGTGAAGGCCGCAACCCGGTCGGGAAAGAACATCACGCCGAACTGGCAGACCACCAGGTCGAAGCCTCCGTCCGGGAACGGCAGCCGCTGCGCGTCGGCCTGCCGCCACTCCGCGCCCGGGGCTCGGGCCGACCCGAAGGCGACCATGGTCTCGTTGAGGTCGGTGGCCGTCACTTCGGCCGACGGTGCCGCGGCCAGCAGGTTCGATGTCAACACGCCTGTCCCCGCAGCCAGTTCGAGAACGCGCCGAGGGCGGAGTGCCGCCGCCCTCGCGGTCAGGTCCTCGGCGAAAGGCCGGAAGACCACCGGCACGAGGTACTGCTCATAGGCAGCCGACATGGACTCGGACCACCGCTGGTCGGCATTGATTCCCGTCACCCTCATGACGGTAGTGCCGCACCCGGAGACCTCTGCCCCGCCGCGCCGCCCTGCACCCTGGAGCCGGCCCCGCCTGACAACGCGGCAGGGCAAACCTTCTCGGGCGTGTTCCCGGCTTCGCACCAGCACTCTCGGGCGCCGGCTCGCGAGCGGGAGCGCCGAACCCATGGCGTTCAGCACGGCGAGGACCGGCATGGAGCGGGCGGAGCGTGTCCATCATCAGAGGGACAACATAAAAGAACAGGTCAGAGGGCATCTGACCTGGTCCAGGATGGAGCCGCCTTCGGGATTCGAACCCGAGACCTACGCATTACGAGGCCACGAGTGATCATGCTGCCAGGTGACAGCTGGTGCTGCCGGATGCTGTTGTGCCTGATCAGGCTACCTGCGCCGTGCCGAGTGCCGGTACCTGGTGCTGCACCGTCCAAAGGCGTCCGGCCACCCCTTGGCAACCCCGAGCCACGTACGCTGCACCTCAAAACCCACGCGCCATAGTTGTCGGACCTGCACAGATGACGCAGGAGGCAAGGCCACGCAGCCTCCACCGGCCACGAACACGCCCACCATCGCGGTCTGAACAGCTTGGACGCACAGCTGTCGGTAGGCGTGCCGCTGTCTGCGCGCCCCGAACAGAGTGGCCGACGAGCCAGGCTGCACGCCCACTACGCTTGGGCCAGGCACCAAAACACACTGCGCCGATACGGACGAGTCGCGTTGTCCAACACGATCCACGACCCTCAGACGTCACGTTGGTAAAGGCACCAAACACGGTGGGCCGTTGCTGAAGGAGACGAATCCGGTGACCAGCACCGTCGCGGCTGTTCTGTTTGATGTGGACGGGACACTCGTCGACCACCAGTCGGCCAGCGATGCTGCCGTCGTGGAAATGCTGCAGGCCTGTCCAACCTCATCCCCGGTTGGGCTGAAGCGAGTGATTAGCCGGTGGAACGAGCTGCAGGACTGGGCTATGGAACGCTACCTCGCGGGCGAGCTGACCTTCGCCGAGCAGCGCCGCGTGCGGGTGAAACGGTTCGTCGGTGAGCTCGGCACAGGTACCTGGTCCGATCGACAGGCGGACGCGTGGTTCTCACGGTATCTGGACCGCTACGAGGCGGCATGGGATGTCTACGAGGATGTTCCACCTGCCCTCGCCGCTCTGACTGCCGAGCACGCCGGACTTCGTCTTGGCGTGATCACCAACGGCGATGCCGATCAACAGCGCCGCAAGCTCCGCCGTACAGGACTCGCTGACCTGCTGGACCACTTCACCGCGTCCAGCGAGGCCGGCGTCGCCAAACCTGACCCGAGAATCTTTGTCACGGCCTGCACCCGCCTGGGTCTGTGCGCGGATCAGGTGGTCTACGTCGGTGACCGGCTCGGAACCGACACCGAGGCGGCGATCGCCGCCGGGCTGCGCGGCGTGTGGCTCGACCGGGAACGCGGCACCGTCTCGACGTCCGTGCCGCGAGTCGAGAGTCTGACCTCACTGCTCCCCCTGCTGAACCGGCTGCCGGGCAAGGACAGCTGACCAGGGGCAGGCCGTGGGCCCTCCTCGGCTCGGGTCCGGCTCCAGGTCGACCACGTCGAACAGTCCCGGGCCTGTTCCCACGTAACGGACGGGCACGCCGGTCTCACGCTCGATACGGCTGATCCAGTCGTTCGCGTCGGCTCCCAGTCCTTGCGCGTCACGGGCGCCGGCCGCGCCAGGACAGAGCAGATCCATCCGGCCCAGGGCGAGATGTGTGGGCTGTTCCTCCAGGACGAACCGGCGGATCCGGCTCAGCGAGGGACGAGCGGCGATCCGATGGAGCCGTCCCGAGACCCGGCCCCGTGAGGTCCAGCCACGCCGTTCGATCTCCTCGGCGTCGAGTTCGTGGGGCAACGACACGTCAAGTGTGGTCATCGGCACCATGTTGATCACACCGACCACCGTGGACAGGTGCCGCCAGGCCAGCCCGGTGCGGTTGAGCGTCGCGGCCGCCGAGCAGTCGTCACTGGTCACGAACGGGTATCCGTCCCCTTTGAACAGGTTGTAGCCGGTGCCGTGGGCGCCCACCACCAGCACGGGCTCCGTCGAAGCCACGGCGTTCAGTTCTCCCACGACGTCGCCCACCCGGAACGGTGGGTCGATCAGGGTTCCGGCCCGGCGCCCCCGCCGCCAGAGGTAGTCCGAGCGCGCGGCGGTCGCCCCCGCTTCGAAGGACAAACCCATGTCGACCAGGCCCGCGGCGGCTTCCCTGGCGACGGCGTCCGCCGGAATCAGGCCGCAGCGCGAATCGACCACAAGTCGGTGGCGCACCGCGTAATTCTCCAGCCGGTCGATCTCCTCGGTGAGGCCTCGCTCGTCGACGAGTGTGCCCGGCCCGATGTACAGCTTGGTCCGAGGATTCACCAGACCCACGGGCACGCTGGAGCACAGTATGTCCACACCGGTGTCCTGGTCCTGGAGTACATGGGCGCCGCCGACGCCCGTCCCGCCGGCGACCACATGTCCGAAATCCTGTACCAGAGCCAGGTAGGCGGCGAACCGTCCCTTGCCGCTGTCCCCCAGCCCGCCGTCGAGGACCATCGTCACGGTCATCGAAGTGTCAGCCGATCACTGCGCGGACCGTCCCACCAGGAGTCCGGGACGGTGCAGCCGTGACCCGGTCCGGCGGGCAGACCCAGATGCCCCCTGGTCCTGCGGGGGCCGCCGACGATCTCGGTGTCGTCGACGATGAGATACGGAAAATAGAAGTCGCTGCCGTACGCGAGTCCGTCGACCGCGGACATGGCGGCGAGCGCCGCCGACACACCCAGCCGTGTCTCGCTCTGCGACCCCACGTACGGGGTGATGCCCAACTCGGTTGCGAGACCCGCTATCCGCACCGCCGCCAAGAGGCCGCCGACTTTGCTGAACTTCACGCTGACGTATTCGCACAGCTTCGATTCGGCCACGCGGAGCAGGTCCTGCGTGGCCGCGACGGACTCGTCAAGGCTGATGGGTACGTCGAACCACTCCCGCAGCCTCTCCAGCCGCCGCTCCTGCCCTACGGGATAGGGCTGTTCGCAGTACTCGACCGCCACCTCCCTGGCGGGTCCCAGGATGGCCCGCAGGTGGGCGTCGCTGGCGCCCTCGTTGTAGTCGAGTCTCAGCCGTGCCTGCGGGCATGTCTCCCGCAGAGCCAGCAGGCGCCGCACATCATCCTCGGGTGTGAGCACCCCGGCCTTGAGTTTGAAGGCCCGGTACCCGTCCTCGTACAGTCCGCGGACGACTTCCCGCTCGGCGCCGAGGTCCTGCAGCGAGACCGAGTAGGACAGGCCCAGCTCGAAGTCGGAGCGGCCGCCGAAGACCGTGTGCAGCGGCTCGTTCCTCTGTCGGGCGAGCAGGTCGAGGACGGCTGTCTCCACCGCTGCCTTGGCCAGTCGGTTGCCGCGCACCACGGCGTTGAGGCGGCCTTCCAGACCTGCCCACTCCCGTTCGTCGAAGCCGAGCAGAACCGGGGCGAACAGCTCGGTCAGCGCGATGTGGTGGCCGTGGGCGCTGTGCCCGCCGAACAGGGGCCATGCGCTCGCCTCTCCCACACCGGTGTGCCCCTCGGGGGTGCTCACTCTGATGAACACGGATTCCTGCCATTTCTCAGCCGATCCACCGCCCATGGCCTGGAACTGGAGCAAGGGAAGCTGCCGCGTGACCACGTCGATCTGCGATATCACCCTGGGTGTTCTCCTTCTTGTAGGTGTTCGGTACGGGTCAGGCCTCGGCCCGAAGTCGTCCGTGCGATGCGGCGGGCTGTCAGCGCCAGCTCCAAGGCCGCCATGGCGCTCGGCAGGGAAACGGGACCGATGGCCTCCGGCTCGCCGTGAAGCGCTCTGCGCAGACGTATGAGAAGGCTGCTGAAGCCGACGTCGTCGTCCGCGAGAGACTGCGTCGTCAGCTCACCGCGGGACTCGGCCCGGGTCGCGTACTGGCGTCGGTCGGAGAACCCACGGTCGAGCCCGAACCCGCCGTCGCTGCCCAGCATTTCGAAGAAGCCGGATCTCACGGCAGCGCTGCCCTGCCAGGACGTCTCAAGTGTGGTGACGCAACCGTTCTCATGACGCAGCACGACCAGCGCCCCGAAGCCGCCGCGGGCGGTCGGCCCCGACGTCACGGCCGTCTCCACCGATGCCACGGTTCCGATGACCTGTTGGCTGAGGTGGAATCCGTGGACCAGGGTCTCGACAATGGGTCCACCGCTGCGGTCGGGGTCCACGAGCCAGTCCTGATGGGGGCGGGCCCGGTCCACGTACATGCGGAACGAAGCGTGTTCCGGTCTGCCGAAGTCTCCGGCGGCCGTCCTGGAGGCGAGATCCAGCAGAAGGGGATTGACTGCCAGGTGGTAGCCGGCCATGGCGGGCGTTCCCCGGCGTTCCGTCTCACGGATGAGCGTGGCCAGGGCCGCGGTGTCGAGCCCGCACGGCTTCTCCACGATGACCGCCTTGGCGGCCCGGACCACCGCAAGCGCCTCGACGACTTGGCGTTCAGGAGGGCTGCAGACGACAACACAGTCGACGTCGTCCCAGCTCAGAGCCTCCTTCAGAACCATGCTCGTCCTGACGCCAGCCATCTCCGGGCTCGCTGGGGACGGCCAGTTCGCCGACCGGGACACCACCGCCGCCAGCCTGACTCCTGGCGTGCGGTCGACGACCTTGATCCACCGTCGGCCGCTCCATCCCATGCCGGCGACAGCCACTCGCAGGGGCGGAGCGGGTCCTGCCGCGAGCGGAAACGTCATCTGCCGGGCTCCACGATCAGCGGGTCGTGGGGCCGGATGCCGAGTTCCCAGCCTGTCCGGGGCTCCTCTGCGGCCTTGAGAACGATGTTCATGTGATTCGGCAGGTGGGTGCCGTCGAAGCCGACTAGTTCACCGATCCGCTGTCCGTTCCAGACGAGAGTGTCCCCGACGGCGAGCAGCCCGGCGTCGAAGGTGGCGAACCCGAGGTAGGCGACCTGGTCGACCGGCTCGGCGATATCGGCGTCCGGGGCGACGACCAGCAGTTCGTGGACCTCGCCCTGGTGGACGGCGCGGGTCTGCCAGTGACTCAGGGACAGTCGCCTCTCCTCGCGCCGGTGGTGAAGCACGCATACGGCCGACGCCCGCAGCTCGGTCCGTATCCGGTGGTTCCTCCCGGTCGGCGGCTGCTCCGCGGTCGTCCTCCGGCCACCGGCCAGGGACAGGACTTCCTCATGCATGGGCCCCGGTTTTCCCCGAAGCCTCCGGGCCGGATGTTCGGCCAGCGTTCGCAGGGTGCGTTCCATGCCCTCGGACAGTTCGTTGGTACGGCCGGTCAGCGTCCGTAGCCACCCTGCGCCGTCGGGGTCGGGTATGAGCACGCTCGCCTTGAGTTCGGCGAGCACCTCGTCCACGTCGGGAGTCTCGGACGACACCGTTGCGGCGGCGTCGGAGAAGTCCATGGTGGGCAGGAAGACCCGCTCCACGACTGCGGAATCCGCCACCTCTATGTCGAGGATCTCGGCGTATTCCTGCACGGTGAGTTCGAGTTTGTCCTGGTGGACGAACTGCTGCTCCAGGGGGAGCACGGCGGCGTCGAAGTGGTCGAAGTAGTGGAGGTGCCGGCGCAACGTGGGATGGTTGCGCAGCGTGCCTCCGCCCAGCCTGATGGAGAGGGCGTAGGGCCGCAGTTCGACGCGGCCTTCCGCGTCGGCCCGGGCGAGGAGCCTGTCGTTGGCCAGGTACTCGAATCCCTCTTCGTCCAGCAACTTCAGGGCCAGCGTGGTCTTGCCGCTGCCCTTGTCCCCGGCGAAGACGAACGCACGGCCCGCACGGACGACGGCCGAGGAGTGCAGGACCACCCAGTCGTCCTTGAGGAACACGTCCAGGAGCAGTTCGCGCACCTGGCGGGCTAGGTCACGTGCGTTCAGAGCGCTGGGCACTCCGAGCGACAGCACTCGGCCATCGGTCTCGTCGATGACGTACAGGATCGCCGCATCGGCGTCGTTGACGCAGACGAACCCCGGGAGCCGTGCGACGGATGCCTGCGTGCGGAGGTGGATGGGAAGTGTCTCGCCCTTCGTCCAGTCGAGACCGGCGACCGCGGCCTCGTACACCGGGGGTGGGACGAGCAGCGCAGTCAGTTCCGCGTCGACGGCCGGGTCGGTGTCCTCCACCGTGAGGATGGGTTCCAGGTAGAGACGGGCCCAGGTGAGAAGCCTGTCGTCGTTCGTGGTGACCTTCAGTGCCGCGGTGCTGTAACGGATCACGGCGGACCGGTAGTCCTCCGCGACAGCCTGGAGGAGGCCTTGGACGCCTGTGGTCCTCAGCAGGCGGGGCAGGTCGAGTTCGGAAGGGGGGGAGCCCACGTCGGGAGTTCCTTTCATATGAGTCGCTGCCCGGTTCTGTCGCCGGTGATGAGGGCGGCGAGTTCCGCCGGGTGTTCGCCCTCGAAGTCGGTCGCGGGTTCCAGGACGTCCACGAGGCCTTCGGCGGCCAGGCGGGTTCTGGTGGCCTCGGAGCGCAGCCAGGCGGTGCGCATCCCGAACCGCTTGGCACTACTCAGATCCGGGTTGTACGAGTCGGAGACGGCCAGGTAGTGCGCGTCACCCCGCCAGTGGGGGCCGAGGAAGAGCGGCCACTGATCCTTGCCGACCCCGGTCATCTCCGAGGTGCGCAGGGCGTCGAACGAATCCGCCAGTCCCGCCGCCGCTATTCGGCGCCGCTGGTTGTCGGTGGTTCCCACCGTGCAGAGAACGATCTCCTGGTACTGGTCCCGCACCGCGCTGAGCAGTTCTTCCGCGCCGGGGAGAAGGGTGGTGACGGCGTCCCGTCGAGCCCAGTAGGTGGCCTCGCACCGGCGCACGAAGGCTTCGTCCGCGGGGCAGTCCGCGCCTGCCGCGCGCGCCTGACGCACCGACAACCGGAAGCGCTCGGTGTAGGCCGCCGTGGACGGCAGGCGGCCATCCGCCCGCAGTCGCCGCTTGGTCCGGTCGTAGATCCGCTGCCAGACGGCCAGTTCGATACCAGGCAGGTGCACCGACCAGACGGCGTCTCGGGCGTTGTCCTCCTCCGTCCGGTAGTCCAGCAGGGTGTCGTCGAGGTCGATCAGGGCGATCCGCATGTCAGGCCGCCTCCCGCAAGGAGAAGTTACGCAGCGTGTCCGGCCAGGAGGACATCAGCGCCCGGCGCCGTGCGAGCACTTCGGGGCCGGTGCCCAGTGGGTACTCGCCGTCGAGCCGCCTGACCCCGGCGGTCAGGGTGTGCGCCCGTTCCTCGTCGGCGGCAGCGAATCTGATGTGCAGACGCTTCTTGTGGATCAGCTGTGTCGACTCGCCGTAGTTGTGGATGCTCCGGAGTTCCGCGGGAACCGTCTCCCAGTACGCGGTGAGATCGGGGAGGGCTCCGCGCAGACGGTCCGTGATCCGTACCTGCTCCGCGATGCCGTGCCGAAGAAAGCGCAGATGGGAGAGGAACCGGGTGTTGCTGCCGATGAGCCGCAGCGCCGCGGAGTCCGGGCGGTGGAGTTTGCGGCCACCGCGATGCCCCGGGCCGTGGGCCTCGTCCTCCGCGGTCTCGCTGATCAGGACGGAGAAGTGCAGGTCGACATTGTCACGCAGATGCGGTCTGACCCGCTCTCCGAAGAGCACGAAGTCCTTACCCGTCGCGCTGTTGCTGTCGAAGAACACGATCCGTGCGACACGCTCCCGCGAGCGCCGCAGCAGTCCGGGCAGTTCGCCGACCAGTCGCGCGGACGACCGGGCGTATTCGGTGCAGCTGTGCAGCAGGGTCTCGGCCGGGTCGGCGCTGAGCGTGACGAACGGGTGCCGGGAGAGCGGGAGGCAGACGACGGGTACTCCGAGTCGGTCGGCCCGCTCCTTGAGCGGGCCGCTGAACAGCGCTCCGCTCATCAGGGGGAGCACGACCAGGTCGCCCGGTCTGAGCACCGCGTCAGCGAGTCTCGCGGCTCGCTCGGCGAGTTCCTCGGCCCCCATGACCTGGAACCCCAGATCCTCGAAGACCGAGCGAACGGTCCGGTCGTACTGCTCCGGCTCCGAGTACCAGGGGTGGCTGTCGATCACCAGGAGCGGACGGCGTGATACTTCCTGTAGGTGTTGGGTCACTTCTGCCCCTCCGGTGTCTGCAGAAAGACCGAGTCCAGACGTGCCAGCAACGCGCCTCCCACCAGGCCCGCGGCCTCCAGAAGCCCGGGGTAGGTTCCCGACCCGGGATCCCGGGGTACGGCCAGGCCCGTGATGCGGCTCGCGAGTCGCGGACAGGTGAGACGCAGCCGGTCCGCCAGGCCGCCCTCGGCGAGGTGTTCCTCGACGACCGCGATCCTGCGCGCCGAGCCGAGGTGGGTGCCGAGCCCGGCGGGCAGCGGATTGAGCCTCTGCACCTCGATCACGTCGTAGGAGCCGGCCCGGGTGTCCAACGCGGGCAGGGCCGCGGCCAGCGAGGGGCCGAATCCCACGACGACGTCCCGGCCGGACTCGGCGCCGTCCACTGCACGGCGCAGGTGGCGAAAGCCTCCGAGGCCATCCCCCGCTTGAGTGTCGGCAACGGCATGGCGGACCAGCCGGACATAGGCGGGGGAACGTTCCGAGAGCAGGTCCTCGACGATCCAGCGGACCGACGTGACATCCGACGGTGCGTAGATCCTGATCGCCGGCATGCCCCGCAGGACGGCCAGATCCTCCAGGCAGTGGTGGCTCACCCCGTCCCGGGCGGCCGACAGCCCGGCCATGCCCGCCAATAGGGTGACCGGGGCGCCCTCGCCCGAGACGTAGGTCCGCAGCGCCTCTGCTCCGCGCAGCAGTCCGAAAGCCGCGAAGCAGGCGACGAACGGGTCGTGCCCAGCCGCGGCCAGCCCGGCCGCTACCGAGACGGCGGTTCCCTCTCGGACACCCACGTCGAGGTGGGGCGGGTCGAGGTCGCCGAACACCTGCGGCAGCCCGAAAGACCGGGCCGAATCGCAGGTGACCAGATAAGGCGACCGGTCGGGGCGCCGACGCAATCCCTCGGCCAACTCCTCCAGAAAAGCGGACAGTTGTGTGGGCCGGGCCTGCGCTGCGATCACCACGAGCGGCCTCCCTGGCTGATGAACATGGCGAGGTCCGGCGAGATCTCCGCTCCGGGGAGAACGGCGTCCAGGACGACGACTCCGCCGCGCTCCTGCCAAGCCGTCAGCTCGACGGCCAGCTCCTGCTCGGTGAACACCTGCGCCGCGTGGGCGCCGTAGGCGCGTGCCAACAGGGCCCAGTCCGCCGTAGGCCGGCCGGGCAGCCGGAAGTCCGCGCCCAGACTGTGTCGTCCGACGTCTTCGAGCAGACCCAGCGCCGAGTTGTCCAGCACGATGACGGCCAGTCGGGCCCCGGCGGCGACGGCTGTCTCGATCTCGTGGGCGGACATGGCGAAGCCTCCGTCGCCGTTGACCACCACCACCGGTTCGTCGGGGTGTGCGACGGCGGCACCGACTGCCGCGGGCAGTGCGTAGCCGAGCGTGCCGCTGCCTCGGGGCGCCCACACCCAGCGTCCACGTCCAGGCGTCCGGTCGTAGGCGCCGCTCCAACTGCTCGCCTTACTGGCGTCGGCGACCAGTCGCAGGGGATGACCCACTGCCGGGCGCACCGTGGAAAGCACCAGCGCGCCGCCCCAGTCCGAGGGCACATCGCGATCGGAGTGCTGAGCCCAGGCGGCGGCCTGCCAGGCCGGTGCGCGCTGGACGACGGCTTCGCGCAGATCGTCGAGGAACGCGCCCAGATCGGAACAGACCGCCGCGTCGACGGCGAACGTACGGCCCAGGGCCTCCGGATCGATGTCCACCTGGACGCGGTGTGCCGAGCGGGGTGGCAGAGTGCCGTACTGCGTGGACTTGTCTCCGCCCTTGCTGCCGACCCACAGCACCAGGTCAGCGCTCTCCGCGAGGTGGTTGGCCCGGGGCTGCCCCTTGGCTCCGATCACTCCGGCCCACTGGGGGTGGTCCTCGGGCAGGGCTCCCTTGCCGTTGAACGTGGTGGCCGCCGGGATGCCGAGGGCGTCGACGAACGCCTGCACCTGTGGGTAGGCGGCGCTGGTGTGGATCCCGCCCCCGAGGACGAGCAGGGGCCGGGCCGCCGTGAGCACCCTGTCGGCCGTGGCCGCGATCACGGCCCGGTCCGGGCGCGGACGCTCGCGCGGGAGGGTGACCGTCCCGGCTGCCGAGCGGCCGAGTACCGGCTCGCCCTCGGCGGTGAGCAGTGACGGCTCGATGTCGATCACCACCGGACCCGGACGTCCGGACAGCGCGAGCCACAGCGCGCGATCGATGATTTCCTCGATCCGCTCTCCCACCCTGAGCGGCAGGACAGCCTTGCTGACGCTGGAGAACAGTGCCGCGTTGTCGCAGTGGGTGGTCGGCCAGCGGCCCTCCCCCAGATCGGGGCTGGACGTGGTGAGGGCGACGATCGGGACGGCGCTGGTGAAGGACTCGTGCAGGGCCGGGACCAGCCACGGGGTGCCCACACCACCCGGCGCGTCGCACAGGCCGACCGAGTTGGTCGCCCGGGCGTAGCCGTCCGCCATGTACCCGGCGCACCGCTCGCAGCGTGCCATGACGTGCACGATGCCGGGTTCCTTGTTCGTCGCCTGGTACAGGGGCAGGGACGACTCTCCGGGGTAGCCGAAAAGGTGCGTCGCGCCTGCTGCGACCAGTCGGGTGACGATCCTGCGTGCACCGGTGGTTTCGGTCACGACCTTGCCTTTCGCCAGAGCTCCTGGATCATTCGGTCTGTCTGCGGCCGTGGCGGAAGGAACCCCATGGCGGTGTGCTCGTGAGGGGACACCGTGGTCCCGGCCCAGCGGGTCGTGCGCGCCACCGCGAGAACGGCGGGCGTCGACGGGGTGAAAGAGGTGAACAAGCCCAGGAGTTGGGCCGGATCGTTGCCGTCGAGCTCGCGGGTTTCGGCGAATGCCGCCGACACGGCGGCCGTCGCCGCCCGCGATGAACGGCCCGTCGACTGCCAGCCGTTGTGGTCCACCACCACGAGCACTCCGGGGGCGGCCGTGTCGCCCAGCCAGGTCAGCGTTTCCAGCAGCGGACCGGACTGCAGTTCGCCGTCGCCGACGACGATGAGCAGGCGGCCCTTCGTTCCACGGGCCCGCCTGCCGAGGTGGCCGCCCAGCGCATGGGCGGGGGCGAGCCCGAGAGAACCCGACGTCGCCGGCACGTCCGCCGTCCACGCCCGGCGTGGATGCCCTTGCAGCGGGGAGTCCAGGTCCGCGTAGCCGCCGACCTCGCGCCAGCGCTCGCCGTGCAGCAGCCCGTACAGGGCCGGGGCCGCATGGCCCTTGGACAGGCACAGCACGTCGGCGCCTCCTGGACCCCCGTCGCCGAGGGTCCAGGAGACGGACACGGCGGCGAGTACGTCGGCCACCGAGAGGCAGGAGCCGGCGAACCCGTACCCGCACTCGCCGATCATTTCCAGCGATGCCGCGCGGATCCGGGCGGCCCGGCGACGGCATTCGGCGAGCGGGAGCGCGCCGGTCACAGGTTGGCCCCCGTGATGTTGAGGAGGACGGGCTCGTCCTGCTGGATGACACCGGCAGCCGCGAGGTTGGCCGCGGCCGCCACCGTCGCGGCGGAGGCGTAGCAGCCGTGAACGTTCTCGGTACGGATGAGCAGCTCACGGGCCGTCGTCAGTTCCGACTGCGTGACGGACGTGATGTCTCCGCCTGTGGCCGTGGCGATGTCGGCCAGATAAGGGTAGGACGCCCGCCCGTCGCCCCGGAGGATCGAGGCGGCCAGGCCCGTGGGGTCGGTGACGACGTCATCGTCGCCCAGTTCTCCGCGTCTCGCCGCCCACCCACGCGCCATCGGGGCGCAGGTGTCCTGCTGCACCATGTGCATGCTCGGCATCCGGCGCAGCCTCCCGAGCGCCATCAGCTCGTCCAGCCCCTTGCGGGCGCCCAGGACTCCCATGCCGCTGCTGACGGCCTGGAAGACGTGGGCCGGCTCGACGGTCATCTGCTCCACCGCCTCGACGTAGGCCAGTTTCAGTCCCTCTCTGCGGGCCCAGTTGAAGAAGCCTCCCTCCCACAGCAGTCCTGAACTCCTGGCGAACTCCTGGGCCACCGTGGCCGCCTGGACGAACGACCCGTCGACGATGTGCAGCGTGACCTGCTCGTCGGGGGTGAAACGGTGGCGGTGGGCGAACTCCCGGCCGCAGAAGAGGTGCGCTCGGACGTCTCCCGCGAGCCGTGCTGCCCGGGCGAGCGCGCTGGAACTGTTTCCGGTGCTGGCCGTGACGAACTCACGGACACCGAACTCGCGCAGCACCGCGATGACCACCGCCGCCATCCGGTCCTTGGTGCTGCCGGTCGGCTGTCGGGTCTCGTCCTTGATCCACAGAGCGGGAAGCCCGATGGCGGCTCCCAGCCTCGGCGCCGGCCTGCACGGAGTGCGGCGCATGACACCGGGAACGAGACTCTCGCGGAACTCGATGGGCAGCAGGTCGAAATAGACATCGTCCGGATTGCCACCCGTCCCGAGGGAGGCAGCACCCACATCGAACAGCGGTTCCAGCGCTCCGGAACATTGCGAACACCGAAATCGAAGCTCCGCAGGGCAGATCTCACCGCATCTCAGGCAGCGCAGTGAGTATTTCGAGTTCCCGGCGCCCGAAGCGTTTTTCGCGAGTAGGTCAATCGGCCGAGCGTACGTCACAACCTCACCATCCCCCGAGCACCGGAACATCTGCTTCGGAGCCTGTCAGTCACGCATGCCAACCGTCAACAGAGTAATTCTCCATGCTTCATAAAACTGCAACGAGAGGAAACATCCGGGGTTGAAAAATTAAGGTTTTAACGCCCACGACCAGGGGAAACGCGGTCCACATAGGTAGGATTTACCCGGATTGGATTCATCGGGCACCGAGTAGTTTTCTCACTTTCCCGCACCTGGAATTCATGCATCCGCAATAAAAGCGGTACCGCAATGTCTATATTTCCCCCTTTCGCCCGCATGGCCTCACCCCGCCCCTCCGATTCACCCCGGCCGAATTCGCGCTGTGGCGTGCTAGTTTCCGGTCGTGGCAAATTTTGCGATCGAGGCCATGGACCTGCGTCGCTCCTTCCGTACCGGCAGCGGCTGGCGCAGAAGTAAGCGCCCCGAATTTCAGGCGGTCAAAGGCGTCAGTTTCACGGTGGAACACGGCGAGCTGTTCGGACTTCTCGGCCCGAATGGCGCCGGCAAGTCGACGACCATTCGCATGCTGTGCAGTCTGCTCACTCCGACTTCGGGAACCGCGCGAGTATGCGGATATGACGTCGTATCCGATACGCGAGAGGTCCGCCGCCGCATCGGCTACGTCTTCGGTGGCGATCGCGGACTCTACGACCGGCTCTCCGGCCTGGACAATCTGCGCTACTTCGCGGAGCTGGCCGGGGTGCCTGCCGGTCGCCAGCGCCGACGCATCTCGGAACTGCTGGAGACGGTCGGGCTGTCCGGACGCGAGAACGACCGCGTCTCGAGCTACTCACGCGGGATGCGTCAGCGGCTGCACATCGCGCGCGGACTCCTCTCGTCGCCGGAGGTCCTCTTCCTGGACGAACCGTCGATCGGTGTCGACCCCGTGGCCGCGCGCGAACTGCGCGATCTGGTGGCGGAGTTGTCCCGGACCGGCACCACCGTCCTCCTCACCACCCACTACATGTACGAGGCGGAGGAACTCTGCTCCCGCATCGCCGTGATCGCCGACGGCCGGATCCGTGCCCTCGGCTCACCGGCCGAGCTCAAGCGACGGGCGATGGGCCGGGACGTCCTGGAGGTCGAGGCGTACGGCGTCGACCAAAGCCATGTCGCGCAGGTCCACAGCATCACAGGGGTCTACAACGCCGCGCTGGAGAACCGGGGCGCCGCCCAACTGCTGACCGTGCAGTCCGAACTCGGCAGCGATCCCCAGGAGGCGGTCCTGCGCGCGCTGAAAGGGGTGACGGTGCGTCGGGTCGACACTCGCTCGCCCTCCCTGGAGGACGCGTACGTCGCCATCGTCAGCGAGTCGGACGGCGCCACGACCGGGAACGAAGGGGAGGACGCATGGCCCTGACCCGCTTCATCGCCGTGAGCATGGCGCTCCACATGAAGAACATGTGCCGTTCACCGGTGTTCGTCGTCATCCTGTTCCTGGCCCCGATCCTACGAGCCACCCTCGCCGTCTACCTGTTCCGATCCGGGACACATCAACACGCTCTGGTGCAGGCGACGGTGGGCGCGGGGCTCATGGGCGCCTGGTCCTCCGTACTGTTCGGCTCCGGGGGAGCGATCCAGCAGCAGCGGTGGCAGGGCACACTCGAACTGCTTGTCATGTCGCCCCGTTCACTGGTGCTGGTCATGGCGCCCATCGCGCTGGCCACTGCCGCCATGGGCGGTCTGACGGTCGCGGCGACGCTGGTCTGGGGGCGCCTGATCTTCGGCGTGCCCCTCAAGATGGCCCACCCGATCGAGTTCGTCCCGGCTCTGCTCGCCTACCTGTTCGGCCTCGGGCTCTTCGGCATCCTCCTGGCATCCACGTTTGTCCGGCTTCCCAACGCCAACGCCGTGGCCAACACCCTTGAGTACCCCATCTGGATGCTCTCGGGAATCCTGGTGGAACTCTCGGATCTTCCCTCGTGGACCGGCCCGCTGTCCGCGATCCTGCCCTCCACGTGGGGAGCGAGCGCGATCCGGCACACGGTCAGTGGCGGCCACGTCTGGCACCCACTGTGGATCTGCCTTGCTCTCGGTCTCGTCGCTCTCGCCCTGGGTACGGCGGCCATGAGAGCGATGGAGCGCAAGGCCCGCGTCGAGGGAACGTTGGCTCTGTCATGAGGGCGGCGATCGCCACCACCAGATCGGCGGCCCGACTCGTCGGACGCTGCGGGGTCACCTCCTACCGGGCCCTGTTCAACTGGGCCACACCCCCCATGTTCCTGGGCACTCTGCTGGCCACTCCCCTCGCCCAACTGCTGTTCTTCACGTACCTCGGACGGCAGTTGGGAGTCGCCGACGACTCCTTCTACGTGGTCGGCAACTCGGTCTTCGTCGCCTCGGTCGCGTGCCTCTACGGCGGGACCATGGCGATCGCCAACGAACGGACCTTCGGCACCCTGAGCCTCGTCCTCCTGTCGCCGCGCAGCCACACCCTGCTCTTCCTGGGACGGGCTCTTCCCTATGCCGCGAACGGCCTGCTGACCTCGGTGTTCACTCTGGCGCTCGGCACCTTGCTGACCGGTGTACGCCTGTCCTACAACGCCCTGTTCGGCATCGGCGGCGCCATCACCGCCGGCGCGCTCTCATGCGCGTTCTTCGGTCTGCTCCTGGGCTCGATCGGCCTGAGGTTCAAGGACGTCCTGATGATCTCGAATCTCATGCATGTGCTGCTGCTCCTGGTCAGCGGCGTGAACGTGCCCGCGGCGGCTCTCCCCGGTGTGTTGCGGACCATCGGGTCCGTGTTGCCCATCAGCCAGGCCGCCGAAGCCGCGCGGCTCGCCGCCGAGGGGCAGCCGGCGTCGAGCGTACTGACGCTGATCCTGCGCGAGTTGCTGAAGGCGATGGCGTTCGCGGCCCTCGCCTCCGGTCTGCTGAGCCTGTTCGCACGGGAGGGGCGCAGGCACGCCACGCTCGACGAGCTATGACGCCGATCCCCGGTGAAGTCACTGGAACGTCCGGGTGCAGTCCCGGAGACAGGAGGAAGACCGTGACCGAGAAGACCGTGACCGACGACCGAAAGCCTTACCACCGACCGGTCCTGCGCCGGGCGCAGTCCGGGGACACCCCCGTCAAACCCATCATCTGAGATCTGCCGAGAGACGAGGCCCTTCGTATGCCCCTGATCGAAAAACCACTCCGCCTCCTGGGCGCCAGGACCACCGGTCTGGGAGGAGACGTCTTCCTCACCCTCGGCAGCGAGACCTACGTCCTGAGCGAGGTCGAGGTCGACATATGGCGGCTGTGCGACGGAACCAGGACCACACACGACATCGCCTCGGCGATCTCCCGCGACTACACCGTGGACGAGGAGACGGCGCTGGCGGACATCACCGCCTTCGTGCACGAACTGGCCGACGCAGGCCTGCTGGAACAGGAATGACTCCCACTTTCGGAGGCGTTGACGTGACTTTTGACATCCGAGCCGACGACGTTCTCAAGGAATTGGGCACAAGGCTGGACGACATATCCGGTGTCCGCACCGCGTTCGTGGGCGGATCGCTCGTGGAGGGCTTCGGCAACGCCACGTCCGACGTCGACCTTCTTGTGCTCGTGGACGAGGACGTGGCCCCGGAGAGCCTGCCGCTCGACCGAAGCAACGACTTCGTGATCTTCGGCGACCACCGCATCTGGGTATCGGAGATCCGAGGCCAGCGGCTCGACATCGAGTTCCGGCGCATCGAGGACTTCGAGCAGGTGAAACGCCGACTGGTCGACCCGTCCGCCCCGAAGGACTTCAATCGTGGCTGGCTTGAGTTCTTCCACCATCTCAGGATCGGCATCCCGGTGGTGCGCCCGGAGGAGTTCGAAGGGGCCCGAGACGGGTTCCCCTGGCCCGTCCTGGGACGAGTGCTCGTGGAACATTTCGAGTACGACGCCAACAGCAGCCTGGACGACGCCGCAGGGGCGATCACCGCACAGGACACCGGCACCGCTCTCCTGGCGTCCCGGGCCACGCTGGGAGCGGCCGTGGAGGCACTGCTCGCGAGCGTGGGCAGCACGAATCCTCGCGTGAAGTGGCGCTTCCGCAAGCTGCGGCAGTTCCGGCAGCTCGACCTGCTGGACAGATATCTCCACCTGGAGGTCGACACCTCGTCCGACGACGCGGATCTGCTGGCCCGGGCACGTGAACGCGTCACCTTCGCGCAGGACCTGCTGCTCGAAGCCCAAGCGAACCTCTTTCGTCTCGAAAGCGTCCGCGAATGAGTGAGAACGACGGATACAGCCTGTTCACCGCGCGGTTTCCCTATGACCGGAGCAGCGACCTGGACGAGCGCCAGCGAGCGGTCCTCGACCGGCACGACATCTTCCCGCTTGAGGGTTCTCTCCGGCTCAAGGCATTGCGGCGTCCGGTGGTTCCCGAGCCACCCCGCAGCGACGAGAACGGCGGCCCGTGTTCCGTCTGCCGTATGGCGGACGAGGACTGGCTGTGGTGCGACGAACGGTGGGGTGTGCAGGCATGGTCCGCACCACGCGCCTTCCCGAGTGTCCTGCTCTTCCCCCGCAGCCATCAGGACCTGCCCGACCTGCCCCCGGAGGTGGCCGGCGAACTCGGCCACGCACTGCGGCAGACGGCGCGCGCGATCGAGATGCTGGAAGGGATCGCCCGTGTCCATGTGGAGAAGCGCGGCGACGCCGGGGAGCACATGCACTGGTACCTGTTGGGTCGGGCAGAGGGCCTGATGCAGTGCCGGGGAAGCTTTCTGCCTCTGTGGGACATGCTTCTCGCCCCCATGCCCGATGAGATCTGGCAGGCGACGGCCAAACAGATCCGCACCAACATGGACAGCGTCGGCGGCATCGCGACGCCCCGGCTCTCCCGGGCGGTCTCGGCGAACGAGGCCGCACCGTGCTGAACATCGTCAGCTACTCGTTCCAGTACGACCCGTGGATCCTGGAGAGGATGCCGTACATCCACCGGTTCGCCGAACGTGGGCTGCCGCATCTGGCGGAACTCCGGGACCCGGACACCCGCATCGTGTTCCTCAGCCTGCGGCCGGTCGACCCACTTGTGGTCGGCTACCACCTGCGGGACGTGCTGGGCATGACACCGTCCGAGGAGCGTTCGGCTCTCCGGCGGCTGCGGATTCTGCGTCCGGCGGCGTACGAGGGCGAGAGCGATCTGGCGGCAGCGGTCCTTGCCGACGAGACCATGGTGAGCCGTCTGCGCGCCCTGGTGGCAGCAGCCGGGAGCGCCCGGTTGTCGGTGTTCACCGCGGACTCGTCCCTGGACCGACTGGGACGGATTCTGGGAGTGGCTCCGTCGGAGCGACCGGCAGAGCTCACCGGCAGCCTGGGCAGCAAGGCCGGCAGCAAGGCCGTCTTCGACGTGGCCGGGGTCCCGTCGCCGCGGGGAGGCCGCCAAGTGCTGCGGTCCGTACCGGAACTGGCGCGGGCCGCCCGCCGCCTGGCGCTGGAAGCGGACGGCGTCCAACGGCTGATGCTCAAGCTGGACAGTCCTGCCTGGGGCTCCGGGCTGGGCAACATCTCCATCGATGTGTCGCGCCTGCTGGCCTGCGGCAGTCTCCCGACATCCGTCGAGGTGTCGTCCCAGTCATGGGCGGAGTTCGCCGCGCACATACCCGGCTCGGGGGCGATCATCGAGGAGTACATCCCCGGCGTGGTGCGCTCGTTGAGCTGCATAGCGACCGTCCAGCCCGACAGAACCGTCCGGTCCGGGCCCGTGTACGAGCAGTTGCTGGCCCCCGGATACCAGTACGCGGGCGCCTCCTTCGGATCACTCGGAACCGTGGGGCAGCGCGGCGCCGAAGCCGCCAGAAAGGTCGGCTCGGCGCTATGCGCGCGTGGCTACCGCGGGAGTTTCGGGCTGGACCTCGTGGAGCGTGGCAACGGCGAACTGCTCGCGGTGGAGATCAACCTGCGGAAGGTGGCCTCCTCGCACCCGGTCGGCTATGTCGAGGCCGCCACTCGTGCCCACTTCGACGAGGACGGCAACCTCCTCCTGCACGGCGAGCAGGTGAGGTACGTCTTCCGCCAGGTCCTGTCACCACGTCTGGCCGGGCTCAGCCCCGCCGAGGCGATCGGTGCCCTGCGCGAACGGGGTCTTCTCTACGAACCCGGCGACCGCCAGGGAGCGTTGCTCCATCTGCTCGGTGCGCTGCGCCCCTACGGATACGTCGAGGTCACCTGCGTCGGCGCCAGCGAGGCGGTCGCGTCGAATCTGGTGGACCGCTGCATCGACGTGCTGTACGACGCGGCCGACCGGACGGCCGGAATCCGCGCGCACAGCCTCTGAGAGGCCGACGCCTGCCGGACATTCATTCGCCCGCACGTCCATCGCATACCGGGCGACAACGAAGAAGGGGGAACTACCGCAGTCGGCCGGCGACGCAACCCGCGATCACCACGGCCGGGATCTCGTGATCGTCGGCTGACCGGCCGTGAGCTTGCGTACGGCTGCGCAAGCCGCATCGACCACACCGAACAGCACCACGACCTCAAGGACATTCACGAGGAGCGCCTTCCCTCGGTCACGCCTTCGGCCCGCTCCTGAGACACCCCCTCCATGCCGTCACCCTGATCCGCCGCATGCCCGGCGGCGGTACCGCCCTGCCCACTTGGAGCA
This sequence comes from Streptomyces sp. NPDC001351, assembly GCF_042896045.1. Lineage (NCBI taxonomy): Bacteria > Bacillati > Actinomycetota > Actinomycetes > Kitasatosporales > Streptomycetaceae > Streptomyces > Streptomyces sp. NPDC001351. Next base: position 122,773 of record NZ_JBIAWS010000023.1, read on the forward strand.
TTGTGGACACGTTCGACCTTGTCATCATCGGCGCCGGCCCCGCAGGGCTCGCCGCCGCGCATCGGCTTGCCGGGACCTCACACGGCGTCGCCCTCATCGACGGAGGCAAAGCCGTCACCGCACGGGACCGGCACGCCCCGGCCGACATGACCCGGGGGCACGGAGGAGCCGGCCTGTTCTCCGACGGGAAGTTCTCCTTCTTTCCTTCGGCGAGTGAACTCTGGACCCTGCCCCGTACCGCCGAGCTTCGGGCGGCATACGCCTGGACCTGCGAACTGCTCGGCTCCTACGGCCTCGACACCCCTCCCTTCCCGGCTGATCCGACCGCCTACACGGTGGGGGCCGGCGAATGGATACTCAAGGAGTACCCCTCGGACTACCTGTCACTGGAAGCACGCCTGCGGCTGACCGCAGACATGGTCGGGGCGACCGATGCCACGGTTCTCACCGGGACGGAGGTCGTGAAAGCCGCGTACGAACCGGTCGCTGACGCATTCCGGCTGTCGCTGCGAGACGCGAAGGGGCAGGAGTCGGACCTCACAGCCCGCCGGCTGATCCTGGCCAGTGGCAGATTCGGCCCCCTCGGCCTGCGCACGCTGACCGACGAACGAGCCTTCCGCCGCTTGGAGGTCGGATTCCGGATCGAACAGCCGGCCGACAAGGCGTTCTTCAGAGACATGAAGCAACTCGATCCGAAGCTCCGGTTCCGAGCCCAGGACGGCAGCGTGGAGTGGCGTACCTTCTGCGCGTGCCGCGACGGCGAGGCGGCCCTCACCGAGACGCAGGGTCTGTGGACGGTGTCCGGGCGCTCGGACTGCCCGTCGACCGGCCGTTCCAATGTCGGTTTCAACACCCGCATCCTCGATGAGAACGTGGCGAAGCGAGCCATGGCACCGGCCCTGTCCGCGATGGGCGACGAGGAGTCCTATTTCACCGTCCCCCTCAAGGCCCTCAGGGACGGCGAGCCGGCAGCCGTCGCGACCTTCGACCGCGTCTACGGACCGGAGCTGCGCGCCATCATGGTGCACGGTCTGTCCCTCCTCGCGACCGCGTACCCAGCCGTTCGCGACAACGGCACGAACCTCATCGGTCCCACCCTCGAAGGTGTCGGCTGGTATCCGAAGGTCGACGGCGACCTCCGGCTGCCCGGTTCCCCGGCCTGGGTGGCGGGCGACGCCTGCGGGCTGTTCCGGGGCATCGTCGCCGCTATGATCAGTGGCCACTACGCGGCGGACTCCGCGCTGCGAGAACTGGACACACTACGGTGACACCTTCCTCCACGGAGCGGCCCTCCCCGGTCGTCGGTGTCGGTGTCGTACTGCTGCGAGCCGATGGCGCCCTCCTGATCGGCCACCGGGTCAAGCACGGCGAGCCCGAGTCCTGGTGTCTGCCCGGCGGCCACGTCGAAGCGGGTGAGACCTTCGAAACGGCCGCGGTGCGGGAGACAGCCGAAGAGAGCGGCATCACCGCGGTCACAGACCCGGAGGTGTTCGCTCTCGCGTTCCACACGAACGGTCTGCGCACCGAGGTCACCGCAGGCGTACTCGCCCGAGTCACCGCGGACGACGTGGTGGCGACCACCCCTGAGCCCGAGGTCTTCGACAGCTGGGTCTGGGCTCAGCCGGAGGACCTGCCCGCACCTCTCTTCCCCGCGAGCGCGGCTCTGCTCGCCGCCCTGCGGAACGTGGGCGCCCCCGATGGCTGGACGCTCTACGAAGCAACGGCCCAACCGCCCGCCCTGTCAAGGAGCTTCGGTGAGCACCACCACTGAGACATCGACCGACGTCTTCCGATTCGACCGACGCGCCTGGACGAAACTGCTGGTGCTGTGTACGGCGGTGCTCTTCGAGGGGATGAGCCTGTCGAGCATCAACGTGCAGTTGGCGGGTATCCAGAGCGGCCTTGGACTGCGCCCCGACCAACTGCAGTTGGTCGCGAGCGCGTTCCTCACCACGTACGCGGGGCTGCTTCTGATCGGCGGCAAGTCCGCTGACCAATGGGGACGCCGACGGATGTTCCTGTACGGGGTTGCCGTCTTCGGGGCGGGATCGCTCGCGGCGGCACTCGCGCAGGGGGCCGTGCCCCTCATCGCCGCCCGCGCCGTCCAGGGAGTCGGAGCGGCCGTGACGGCACCCGCCGCCGTGGCCCTGATCGTCGGGGAATTTCCGGAGGGTGCCGCGCGCAATCGAGCCCTCGGCGTCTTCAGCGCCATGGGGGCGGTGGGATTCTCACTCGGGGTCGTCGTCGGCGGACTGCTCACCCAGGGCTTCGGCTGGCGAGGCGCGTTCTTCCTGTACGTCCCGCTGGCCCTCCTAGTGCTGGCGATCGGAATCCGCGTCCTCGACGAGGAAGTCGGCGGAGGAAAGCCCCGGGAGAGAATGCCCTGGCTGCCAGCCCTGATGATCACTTGTGGGCTGATCGCCGTGGTGTACGCGGTCGGACGTGTCGGCACCGGCTCCCTCACACAGATCGCGGTCGTCGGAGGTGCGGGTCTGCTGACAACCCTCGTGTTCCTCTCCCTCCAGACACGGGTCCGTCCGCCGCTCCTGCCGCTCTCGCTCATGGCCGACCACCGGATGGTGGCAGCATGTGTCGCCCTGGGCGGCGCCTTCGCGGGGATCACCGGCGCCATGTTCATCGTCGCGACGGAGTTGCAGGAAGGTCAGGGATACTCGGCGCTCATGGCAGGTCTCGCGTTCCTGCCCCAGGGAGTTGCCGTGGGCGTTCTGTCCACACCGGCGGCCCGGTTGGCCAACCGCAGGTCCACAACGCTCTTGATACCCGCCGGACTTGGTGTGATCACTGTCGGACAGCTGCTGTACACCACGGTGGGCGACGGCGGCTACGTCACTCACCTGCTCCCCGCGGCGCTCCTTGTGGGCAGTGGCATCGCCTTGACCTACCCGGCAGCGGTCATGCTCGCCAGCGCCGCTGCCGCCCTGAACGACCAGGGAACCGCATCGGGCGCTCTCGTCACCTGCCAACAAGCGGGCGGAGCCCTCGGGGTCGCGACGGTGACCGGCATCCAAAACACCGCCCCCGGATCCTTCTGGACCGGCCCGTACAGCCTGTGGGGCTGCTTCGGCTTCGCCGCCGTCGCACTGCTCGGCTGCGTCCTGCTCCTGTCGCGCCACCGCGGAACATCCGGGACGTCCACCGACGTCAACCAAATCAAGGCGCAGAGCCACGACGTCTGAGTGAAGCTCCCTGAGTATCGACAGATACCGCATGCACAACCGGCACCTCCGACGGTGGCTCTGACGAGCGTCAGGGGCCCCGCAAAACGGCCAAAACCGGCCCCGGACGATTGCGACTTCAATGACGGTTCCAACTGGCCCCAGGTGCCGAACTGCGCGGTCAAGGCGGTGGGTGGGGCCACTTCGCGCCGCCTCGAGCGTCTGTCGGCGCCAGCGTGGCCGTTTTCCCGGGGCCGGCTGACGGCTCTGTCAGCGATTACGGGGAGCGGTCACAGCCGGTGAGGTGGCGTTCGATTCTCTCGCCTGCGCAGGGGCGTTCTCTGGCGGTGCTGCCGTCCTATCTGACGCTCCCTCAAGTCTCGTGGGATCAGGCTGGCCGGACTCGCCACAGGCGACTTCCTGAGCATGGACAAACGTGAATTCTCCTGGCAGGACGTGCTGTTCGGGGGGATCTCGGTCGTCGTCGAGGCAGCCGTGTGTGGCATCGGGACGACCATCGTGCGGGCCCGGGGCAGGAATCCGGACGGCTGCTGCCCAAGCTGCGGGCACCGGTGGTCTCGCGTCCATGATCGCTACCACCGGCAGGTGCAGGACGTGCCGCTGGCGGCGCGCCGGGTGCAGATCCTGCTGGAAGTCCGCCGGTTTGTCTGCGCGAACAAGCAGTGTCGGCAGAAGACATTCGCCGAGCAGATACCGGGCTTGACCAGCCCATTCGCCCGCTGCACCGACCGGCTCGGGAGCCTGCTGAATGTCATCGCCCTGGCTCTGGCCGGCCGCGCGGGCACACGCATGCCCTCCGCGCCGGGTATCACGGTGGGGCGGATGGGGCTGCTGAACCAAGTGCGGGCGATGCCCAACCCGTCGTACGCGACTCGCGATGGCGCCAACTTGCGGACCGCGCGCGGGCGGATCCACGTGCTGGAGACCGAGCTGGCGATCGTCCGGCAGGCGGCGAAGTTCCTTGGCGAGGACAAGCCGGCCCCA
>NZ_JBIAWS010000024.1:0-108838 GCF_042896045.1 Streptomyces sp. NPDC001351
CCTTACCTGGTGGCGACCCAGGCACACCCCGAGCTGCGCTCCCGCCCGACCCGCCCGCACCCGCTCTTCGCCGGCCTGGTGAAGGCCTCGGTCGACCGCCTCACCGCCCACCATCGACTCGAAGCGCAGTCGACATGTCCGCCTCGAGGCGACGGAGAGCGCAGTCTTCGCCACCCCTGACCCGGAGGCCCAACGGAGTGGGAATCCCGATGACGTGAACGTGGGCGTTGGCATACAGGTCGGCTCGGAGTCGCCGGCTGGGAGCGTCGCCTGTTCGCCGACCGTCATCGCGGCCCGGCTGTATCCCTTCCGCGATGGCGCTCCTGGATGTGCAGTGTCAACGGCTTCGTAGTTCTCCCCGAAGTGCGCGGACGGCCAACGGCCCGGGCGATCCAGTGCTCGCCCGGGGCTTCGTCCCGAGCCTCGCCCTGGGCAATTACCCAACGCGACGCACTAGCTGAAGGGTTGGGGCAGACCACGAGTCGCGGATGTCCTGCTACGGCGGCACCTCATCAAGGGCCGTCCCCTTCCTGTGGCGAACGTGCAGTGCGGAGGAGACCGTGATGGAGGAGCAGTTCGTCTGGGTGTCGACACGCCGTATCCGGCCGGACACGCTGGAGGACTTCGAGCAGGCCTGGCGCCCCGCCCCCTATCCAGAGGGCCTGCCGCGCGCCTACGCGCCGTCGAGGAGAAGGAAGGCTTCTACCAAGGGCGAGCGCTGGCCGTTGGCCGCTGGAAACGGCAGGTGTGCGGGCGGTTGCTACCGCACGGGCTCCGCATGGGCACGGAGCCACCCCTTCACCCATTTGGTCACATTCGCCCACCTTTAGTGTATTTTCATAGCGTCGCCTGGATTGTCTACAGGTAGGAAGTGGTCCGAATGGCTCGCTGCGGTCGGAGCGACGACATCATGGCGCGCAGCCGTGAGCGCTTCCTGGCCGGTGAGCCGGCGGGCCCGGGAGTGCGCAGCGAGATCCTGTCCTCCTGGAGCCGCTGTCAGTCCCTGGGCCTGCTTCCGAGCCTCGGGACCACCTACCAGGGCGAACCGGACCTCAACACCGAGCTCGTCCACGCGGCACAGCCGGTGCTCGACGAACTGGCGACCGCGATCGCCGGCACCTGGTCGACTGTGATCCTCACCGATGGCGAGGGCCTGGTGCTCCGCTGCCTGGCCGGTCAGCCGCAGATGACCCGCTACCTCGACGATGCGGGCGGAGGGGCTCCCGGCTTCAGCTTCCACGAGTCCCTCGCCGGTACGACATCCATCGGCCTCGCGCTCGTGGAGCGGCGTGCCAGCCGCGTCTACGGTCATGAGCACTTCGCTGACGCATGGATCGTGCAGGGCTGCGTGGCCGTGCCCGTGCACGACCCCTTGAGCGGGCGCATCGTCGGCATTGTTGACCTTGCGACCGAGCGGTCCGAGTTCACCCCGACGCTGGAAACCACGGCGCGCAAGGCCGTTCGCGCCATTGAACGAAGGTTGCTGAAGCAGAAGACCGACCGGGAGCGTGCCCTCCTGCGGGCCTACATGCAGATCGCGCGCCAAGCAGAGGCACCCGACTTCATGGAAGGCAGGCGCTATGCCCTCGGCACCCCGCCCGAGGACATACTGACCGGGTCCGACCGGCTGCTCCTGGAGGAGAAGGCGGCAGGGCTGATCGCCTCGGGCCGCAGAGCCGCCATCGAGGTACCCGTGTCCGGCGGCCGGGTGGCCACACTCCTTGCGCGGCCGGTGGTGGACGCGTGCGAGGGGGTCGCGGTCGAGGTCATCGTTCCCGCGGGCCGCGCGCTGTTCGCCATGGACGGGACGCCCGCTTCCAAGCCGCCCGTGCCGCGGACCGACACGGTCGGAACGCTCGGGACGGTCGAGCTTCCCGGTGCCCGGCACGGCCCTCCCCCTGACGTTCCGCCTCCCACCGCGGTTCCGGCCCCCACGGCGGTTACGGCTCCCACGGCGGTTACGGCGGCCGACGAGAGCCAGCCGCAGTGCCACCGATGGGTGCTGGCCGTCGGGGAACCGGGGATCGGCAGGCTCGCCCTCACTGCGCGGCACCGTCTGGAGCTGCTGCGCGAGTCCAGCCGCCGCATCGGCACCACCCTGGACGTGGTCCGCACCGCAGGGGAACTGGCCGAGGTGATGGTCGAGAACTTCGCCGACGCGGTCACTGTCGACCTGTACCCTCCCGTGCTCCAGGGAGACGAGCCCTCGGCCTCCGACGGGCTGCTGATGCAGCGCGCCGCGGTGAGCGGGGCGGACGGCCTCCCCTTCCCCGGGGTGGACGAGCAGATCGGCTTCGACCCCACCAGCCCCCAGGCCCAGTGTCTGGCCAGCGGCTCCCCGGCGATCGAGGCGGACCTGAAGGCGGCGCGATGTTGGGCAACCCATGACCCGATACGCACCGCGGAGATCCTCGACCGGGGTGTGCACTCCCTCATCACCGTCCCGCTGAGCGCCCGCGGCGTGGCCCTGGGGGTGGCCAGCCTCTACCGTTCGCGCAGATCCGCGCCCTTCGAGGACGACGACGTCTGCCTCGCCGCGGAGCTGGTCGCCTGCGCCTCCCTCTGCATCGACAACGCGCGCCGCTACACGCGCGAGCACGCCACGGCCCTCGCCCTTCAGCGCAGCCTGCTCCCCCGGGACCTGCCCGAACAGAACGCACTTGAGGTCGCTTACCGTTACCTCCCCGCACACATCGCAGTCAGCGGCGACTGGTTCGACGTGATCCCCCTGTCGGGGGCCCGCGTCGCACTCGTTGTGGGCGATGTGGTCGGCCACGGCGTCCACGCCGCCGCCACCATGGGGCGTCTGCGCACCGCCGTGCAGAACTTCTCCTCCTTCGAACTCACCCCCGACGAGCTCCTCACGCATCTGGACGACCTGGTCGCCCGGATGGCCGAGGAGGAGAGCGGCACGGACACCTTCATCGGAGCCACCTGCCTGTACGGGGTGTACGACCCGACCACCCGCCGCTGCAGCCTCGCCCGTGCGGGGCACCTCCCCCCGGCGCTCATCTCCCGCGACGGGACAGTGACCTTCCCGGAGGTGCCCGCCGCACCGCCGCTCGGACTGGGCGGATTCCCCTTCGAGACGGTCGAGATCGAACTGCCGGACGCCAGCCAGCTGGTGCTCTACACCGACGGGCTCGTCGAGGACCGCGAACGGTGCATCGAGACCGGGCTGGAGGAACTCCGGCAGACTCTCGGCCACCCCGGCCGCTCGCCGGAGGAGACCTGCCAGGCCGCCCTCGCAGCCCTGCCGTCCTCCCGGCCGAACGAGGACGACGTCACCCTGCTCGTCGTCCGCCCCCGCAGCCTGGACCCGTCGGACATGGCCTGCTGGGACGACCTGCCCCTGGACCCAGCCATCGTGTCCGAGATACGCGGAGCGGTCCTGCGGCAACTCGCCTGCTGGGACCTGGAGGAGATCGGCTTCACCACCGAGCTGATCCTCAGCGAACTGCTCACCAACGCCATCCGTCACGCCACCGGACCCGTCCAGGTGCGGTTGCTGCGCGACCGGACGCTCATCTGCGAGGTCACCGACACCAGCAGCACCTCCCCCCACCTGCGCCAGGCCACCACGACCGACGAAGGCGGCCGCGGTCTGTTCCTCGTCGCCCAGCTCGCCCAGCGCTGGGGAACCCGTCACACGCCCCGCGGCAAGGTCATCTGGGCCGAGCAGCCGATACCCCGGGGCTGACCTGCGGTCCGACCGCCGTTCGGCGCCCCTGCCGCCCGATCCCGTCGAGTTCCACCACCACCCGGGCGCCGGATGAAGGCCTCCTGCCCACGGGCGCATGCGCCACGGACCCACCGCCACCGCTCACGGATCGGCTCGACGCGCCGTGCGGCAGGGGCGGCGGCGGACGAGGTAGAGGGCCCCGCCGACGGCGGTGATGACAGCGGGGAAGAACAGGGCGCCCCACCGGTAGTACCAGTGGTCACCGGGGTACACCGCCGCCCGCGGCCAGGCCATGTTCACGGTCATGGCCGTGCCGTACAGCACGGCGAAGAGGTTCACGGAGAGCCCCCAGCGGCCCAGTGAGAAGTACGGCCCGTGGTCGGCACGCGGCCAGGTGCCGCGCAGTCGGCACACCAGCATGGGGCCGGTGACCAGCAGATAGGGGACGTAGAACAGTACGATGCCGGCCGAGGTCAGGGTGTAGAACAGGTGCCGGTTGCCGAGGTTGACCACCAGCAGGGCGATGGTCAGCAGGCAGGTGAGGAGGGCCGGTACCAGGGGGGTCCTGGAATGCGGGGACACCTGGGCGATGACCCGGCTGAAGGGCAGTCGGTCGTCGCGGGCCATGGAGAACAGCAGCCGGATGGCCGCGGTCTGTACGGCCAGGCAGCAGACGGTGACGGCGATCGCCACGCACACCAGGAAGGCTTTGCCGAGCCCGATGCCGAGTGTGGACTTGACGAGGTAGGGCATGCCCAGGTTGCCCAGTTCCCGGGCCTTGATGTCGCCGACCGCCATCATCGCGACCACCATCAGCAGCGCACCGGCGGCGAACGCCGCAGCGAGCGCCCGCAGGATGGCGCGGGGCGCGTGGCGTCTGGCGTCTTTCGTCTCCTCCGCCAGCGATCCTGCGGTGTCGAAGCCGTAGAAGACGTACGCGCTCGCGAGAGAGGCGACCAGGAAGGCGCCGGCATAGCCCGAGGAGTGGCCGGCACCGGTGCCGTTGGTCTGCAGGACGACCTGCGGTCCCCGTTTGACGTGCAGGGCCAGCGTGGCGATGAGCAGTGTCACGGCGACCAGCTCGACCAGCACGCCGAAGTCGTTGATCCTCGCCATCAGCCGGACGCCGCAGATGTTGACCACGGTGGTGAAGACCACCAGGCCGAGAGCGAGCACGATGGCGTTCTCGGATCCGCCGCGGGTGTTGGTCACGCCCGCGTCGGCGGGGCTGCCGAGGATCTGGAACGCCGCCGAGATCTGCGGCAGGATGACCTGGTAGGCGACCGCGACGGCGGCTGCGGTCACCACCGCGCCGCCGGCCATGATCCAGCCCGACAGCCACGAGGTGAGGGGCCGGGCGAGGTGCTTGGACCACTGGTACACCGAGCCGGCCAGCGGGAACTGCCCGGCCATCTCGGCGAAGCACAGGGCGACGGCGAGTTGCCCGAGGAACACCAGAGGCCAGGTCCAGACGAACGCCGGCCCGCCGGCGGCGAAGCCGAAGCCGAAGAGCTGGAATACTCCGGTCAGCACCGAGATGTAGCTGAAACTCGCGGCGAAACTGGACAGCGGTCCCAGTGAACGCTGCAGCTCCTGGCGGTAGCCGAACCGTGCCAGGTCGTTGCTGTCGTCGCCGGGCACCTCGGGAGGATGGCTTCTGAGGATCCTCACGGTTCCCATGATGGCTCCACGGTCGCCTGGGGCAGGTACGGGACCGTGGCGCGTCGGAGATCATCGAGGGTCCGCCGCCCGGGCAGGGCGGCCGCTGCCGGAAGGCACGGGTTCCGCGCAATGGTCCTGGGGAGGTCTTGGCGAGCCCTGGGCGAGGCCATGGCCGGTGGGCGCGGCCGCGGCCGCCAGAACGATGTCGACCTAGGGCTTGCCGACCAGAGTGCCGGCATGACGGCCCTCAACAGGCTGGGCGGACCCAGGACGTGGCCGACGTGGTCGCCTTCCTCGCCTCCGACGCCGCACGCTGGGTCACGGGTCAGGTCATCGACGCCAGCGGTGGCCTGTTCCTCGGCAGGTTCACACGGACGTGGCTCCGGCGTGGGCGGCGGGCATCACGGCGTCGGGGGCGAAGCACGAGGGGCGCGTCACTCCCAAGTACGGCAGTTCGATGGCGTTGCCGCCTTCCACCTGCCATGCTCGGCGACACGGGGAAGGGGACGCGATGGCTGAGTTCCATATCGGCAGCACCAGCGGTGGCAGCCATCAGGTTGCCGATCAGGCCTCAGCCATCAATGCCTTCATTGTCGGTGCGACCCTCAGCCCCTTCCTGCAAGCTGTTGCCGTCCATTTCGGTACGCGGCTGGCTGGGGCTATTGATGACACGACCCGATTGACCCTGCGTATCTTCCTGCGCCGCCGGTTGAACAGCTCGTCTACTGCCAGTGACGATGCTCCGTCTCCGGTCTGGATGACCTCACGTTTGGGCTGGCAAGTCAGGGTGCACGCCGACCTCCCTGCTGAGGCCATTGGTCAACTGCAGGACATGGACCAGACGTCCGGTCCGCAGTTGAGCGACTCCCCTACTCCCTCTCTCATTTGGGACGAGAAGTGGCTGCTTTCGGGAGCCGATCCGCAAGGTGCGACGCTGCACAGTTGGGATGCGGTTTCAAAGACTTGGGTGTCGCTCACCGCCGCCCCACCGGGAAGGACCTGACGGAATCCGGGGCGTCGGCGCCAGTTTGGGCTACCGACGGAATTCGGTGACCTGCGGAAACGGGGCCTCCGGCCGGTGGGGGGCCACGCTGGTCTGTGCAGATTCCCGGTGAACGTTCCCAGAGCCGAACCTGTCCGTCAGCCGACAGCTGCTTGGGCGCAACCATCCGTTGATCTGGCGTGTCCATGAAGTGTGCTGACGATACCTAGAATATGGCGGACAGCGGCGGCCGCCGCTTTGACGACTGCCGCCCTGACAGTCTCAACCCCGGCCGCGCACGCCGCCGGAACGACGCTCGTCCTGGACGCCCAGGAGGACTACTACCTCCCCATCGAGGGCGAGGGCCCGAACCTGGACCTCGGCATCACCGCCTCGGGCGGGGACGCCCATGACGTCTCCGTGGTGGTCGACGCGTCGTCCCTCGCCGGGAAGGCGACGATGGTGGTCACGGGGGACTGCGTGAGCACCGGCGCCCTCAAGGTCAAGTGCGAGGTGGGCCCGCTGTCGGGCAAGGAGTCGATCGACCCGTTCTTCCTGAAGCCCACCGCGGCCGCCAAGGCGGGCGACACCGGTGCCATCACCTACACCGCCACCGCCTCCAACACGCCTACCGTGACGGGGAAGACGGACGTCCTGGTCGGCGGGCCGAAGCTCGCCAGTCGGCCCTACCCGGCGCTGAAGGACATCGCGCTCGGCACCGTCTTCGACCGCACCCCGGCCTTCGCCAACACCGGCACGGCCCCCGCCGCCAAGGGCGTCATGCTGCTGGTGCAGGATTCAGAAGGCGTTTCACTCGCCCGTGACCACTCCAACTGCCACTACTCGGACCACGCCGAGGTCCGGGCCTGGTGCCGGTTCGACACCCCGGTCGCGCCCGGGTCTGCCTATGAGATCAACGCGCCGCTGCGCTACACCGCCGCCACGGACACCATGTACGGCTACAACACCTACGTCGTGTGGCCGGTCGGCGGCACCGCGCCCGACTCCTTCGACCCGTCCGACTTCCCCCAGACCGGCACCGGCGCGCCGCTCGGCCTGAAGTCCGTCGCCTACGGCTCCGGCTTCACCGGCTCCGGGTACGGCACCTTCGCCACCACCCAGCACGCCGACTACCAGGGGCTCGGTGACACGGTCGAGGGCAAGGTCGGCGAGACGGTGAGCATCACCGTGGGCGTGCGGAACAACGGGCCGGGCCGGATGAACCTCCGGTGGATGGACGCCGACAACTCCGGCACCTTCGTGGTGACCCCGCCCGCCGGCACCACCATCACCGGCGCCCCCGGCCCCGACGAGCAGGGCGACCCCGGGCCGAAGTGGAACTGCACCCCGCGCAAGGCCGGAGCGAAGAGCTACACCTGCGACATCGGCAGCACGGACTTCCGGCCGGGCGACTCCGTGACCCAGGAATTCACGGTGCGGATCGACCGGGTCGTCCCCGGCGCGCGGGGCAGCGTGAAGGCGGTGGACAACCCCGACTACCCCAACCGTGACGACGACTCGGCGAACGACACCGCGGCGATCACGGTGAACGCCACTGGCTCGGCGACGCCCAGCCCCTCACCCAGTGCCTCCGCGTCTCCGTCGGCCACGGCCACCGCGAGCTCGTCCGGCTCCGGGGCGGGAACCGGGAACGGGACGACGACCGGCGGCGGGCTCGCCGCCACGGGCGCGGACGGAGTCCTGCTGCGGGCGGGCACCGCCCTCCTGCTGGTGGCGGGCGGCGCGCTGGCGTTCCTGGCGGCGCGGAAGTCGAGGCCACAGAGCCGATAAGGCCCGCCAGGCTTTCGCGCTCCCCACCGAAGTGGGAACGCACGGGGGAAAGGGCTTCGGAGAAGGGGCAGCCGCCCCAGCCACTGACGCCCAGACCGGCATTCCGTCACCTCGCGAACCGCATTTCGTTCCCTGCCTTGCACATGGGTGGTTGAGCCCTTCGTATGGTTCAACCCCCAGGGGCGTCGGGTGAGGCTTCATTTCGTCTGCCATCAGTGAGCACGGTGCATCGTGAAAACTGCACGTCAGACGGCCTAGTGTGCGTAGGCGTCGGGAAGCTCGGGCAGGTCCGCAACGGCAGTCCACCAACACGGTCGTCCGTCAGCGGGCGACCTCCCGGTTCGTCAGCACCAGCAGGGCCCGCACCAGCGCAGTCGCCCACCTCGGATCCGTGCGGACCTTGCCGAGGACACGCCAGTTCTTGAGTGGGCGAAGCCGTGCTCGACCGGGGCCCGCACCGCGGCCAACGCCTTGTTGGGCAGCTTCTGACCACGGGTCAGGGGCCGGTTGCGGGCGGCCTTGACGGCTGTTCACAGTTGGCCGTGGTGGCCTGCTGATTCAAGCGTGTGCGCCGTGGGTGCTCGGGGCGCTGAGGTGGCGCGGCTAGCGTGGGTGCACGGCGTAGGTCAGGTGCGTCACCCGCGACGACGGCTCCGAACGGACCGGCTCCAGCGCGACCCTGGACGCGTCCACGCCCTCGAACAGGCGGATTCCGGCGCCGAACAGCACGGGCGACAGCGCGATCGAGAACTCGTCGATCAGGCCGGCGTTCACGTACTCCAGGATCGTCGTGCCGCCACCTGCGATGCGGACGTCGCGGTCGCCGGCGGCCTCGCGGGCCTGGTCGAGCGCGGTCTCGATGCCGTCGTTGACGAAGTGGAACGTGGTCCCGCCCATCCGCTCCCAGGGGTCACGCTTGGTGTGCGTCACGACGAAGACCGGCGTGTGGAACGGCGCCTCCTCCGGCCACATCTGCTCGCCGGCGTCGAACATGCGCTTGCCCATGACGCTCGCGCCGGTGCGCTCGAACGTCCCCCGCACGATGTCGTTGTCGCGACCCTCCTCGCCGCCCTCGCCCAGCTTCAGGTTCTCCCGAAAGAACCGCTGCGGGAAGATCCACTGCTGCAGTTCCATCCACTGCTGCCCCATCAAGTCCCCGAGGGACTCGGGCGCGATGAACCCGTCCAGCGACATCGACACGCTGAAGAACACCTTCCCGGCCATCAGCCCTCCGCCCCCTTCCGAATGATCTCGGTGACGTAGGCCGCCAGGTTGCTCAGGGTCTGCTGGCCGCCCTCGATCGCGTGGTACTTCTCGACCGCCTCGTCGCGCAGTTCCTTGGTGGGGAACACCGTGTGCATCGCGATCCGGGTCGTCGCACCGTCCGGCGCGAAGGTCAGGACCGACTCGAAGGCGTTGGGGTCGTCGCGGAACTCACCGTGCAGCAGCTCGATCCGCTCCGGTGGGACGATCCGCAGCCAGCGGATCCACTCGGAGTAGTCGGTCCCGTCCGGCCCGTGCAGCACGAAGTCCCACTCCCCGCCCTCGCGGAACTCGAAGGACCGCGTGGTGGTGGTGAACCCCTCTGGCCCCCACCACCGCGAGAGGTGCCGGACCTCGGTGAACGCCTCGAACACCAGCTCCCGCGGGGCGTCGATGACCCGGGAGATCACGATCTCGCGGTCGGCCGCCGCCGGCTCCGCCCCCGTTTCTTGCCTAGCCCCTGCCATCGGTCATTCCTCCTGCCGTGCCTGCTTGAGGTCCTGCACGTAGGTGTCCAGCCGGTCGAAACTCTCGTTCCAGAACCGCTCGAATCCGCCGACCCATTCGTGGACCGGCCGCAGCCCGCGGGCGTCCAGGCCGTAGAGGCGCTGCTTGCCTGCCCCGCGGACCCGCACGAGCCCCACCTCCCGGAGCACCCGCAGGTGCTTGGACGCCCCCGGCTGGCTGATCCCCAACTCCCGGGCCAGGTCGGTCACCGGCCGCTCACCCGCCCGCAGCAGCGCCAGGATGTCCCGGCGCTGCGGCTCGGCGATCGCGTTGAACGCGTCCGACGTCGTCGCTGCTCGTGCCATGGCAGCCATGATATTCCCATATCGGAATACGTCAAACCGGTTGAGAATCGGGCGAGCCTTGTCGGATGACGATTGCAGGCCCCCCGGCCCGCCCGGCTATGGACGTGCGGTGAACCGCCCGTCGGGGCGCTTGTGCAGCAGCCGCGGTCGGCGAGCTTGGTCGTCTTCGCCCGCAGCGGCTCCAGCCTGCCGCGCACCGACGCGTCCAGGCCCAGTCGCTCGCCGACCGCCCTGACCTGCACCGGGCCGTCCGCCTCCCGCACGATCGCCAGGATCTTGCGGGAGTCGCCCGGCAGCGCACCCTCGTCGGCCGCGTCGCCGCGGTGCGGGATCAGCAGGACCGCCCGCCCGGCCACCTTCGCCGATACCGGAGCGACCGCCTCAACATCGCCTGGGCCTGCTCGGCCAAACGATTCAAACATCCGCTCCGTGATCGGCAGTTCCCCCTGCTCGACCTGCAACTTCTGCGGCTACTTGGTCAACCGCTCGGCGAGGGCGTCCAGTTCGCTCCGGCGAGAGGTGATCCACTGCCGCTCCTGCAGCTCCGCAGCCTCCCGCGGTCTCATGGCGTGCCGCCCCGCTGACCATCGTGAGCGCGGGTCGGTCACGGGCGCAGCCGAACCCGGCAGACCGTCGGACCTGGACCTGCCCGATGATGTACGGCATAGACAACAGCCGCCGATTGGTATGAGTCCCCAAATCGTCACTCACACCAGACCCGTGGCCTGCTGTAGAGACCAACCCACTCCGTGTGCCGGGCCCGGGCGGTGTCGAAGGCGTCCACTCCCCCTCCACACGCGGGCCATCGGCCACGAACCTCCGAGCCGAACAAGGTATTTGGTCTCCATGGCGCCCGGCCTCCCGGTCATCGTCGGGCGCGGCGACCGGCGAGGGCTGCGGGCACCACGGCGTCGGGGCCGAAGCGGCGGGCGCGGTCGGCGGCGGCCTCGATGCGGCGGGCCTTGTTGTCGTCGGGGTCGAAGGACAACTGGTGTGTGGCGAGGGTCGCGTCGGTGAGTTCGCCGGTCAGGGTGAGGGCCGTACCCCGGCGCGCTGCAGACCGAGGGACTCGAAGAGTCCGGTGGCCGTCCGCGTCAGCGTGTCCGCGTATGCCCGGATGCTCCAGCCCGGCGAGAAGCCGCAGCGGTGCTGCTCACTGCCAGGCAAGCCTTCGATCAAGGCCAGGACGCCGGCTGCCTCGCTCCCGATCCAGTGGGCGCCCACCCTGCCGGGATACGAAGTACCTCGTTTTGTGGGTATTTTGGAGATCCTTACGACCTCAAGCAACACAGCGGCGGCTACGGCTTCAGCGGGGAGCTGCATATGCGTAGTCTGCCCGCGCCCCGTACCGTGCCGGTGCACTTGCCTCTGATGACGGTGATGTTCGTGGCGCCGGCCTGTGCGCACGCGCCGCCTGGATGATGCGCGCCCTCACCCGCGGCCGGAGCCACGTCGACGGGCGGACCGAGGCGCGGCTGCACATCACCCACGCTCGCGCCTACGCCGCGGTCGGCGAGAAGCCCGCCGCAGCCCGCGCCCTGCTCGCCGCCGAAGACGCTCCGCTGCGCAACCAGTGAGCTCGCAGCGGCCGAGGCGCTGACTGGAACGCTGGACCGGGTACATGTCGAGTCGGTCCACTACCTGATCCCTTTCCAGTGCCAGGGACGAGGTTCTGCCCGACCTCGCAGGCAGTCGACGCGGTAGAGCGCCCTCAGCCTGCCACTCGGGACGCGTTACGACGTGCTGGGCCGCGTCGGTCGTCATCGGCAATTCGCGGGCCCCTGCGAGGAGTTCATACCCGGCCCACCGGGTGACATCCGTGCCATAGCTCGGGTGAGGCGCTGATCAGGAAGTTGTGCGTGGAGCCTGACGACCGGATGGGCGCCGTCACGGCCATGCCCGCGGGGCTCTCGCGGCGATGCAGCCGCGGCAAACGCACCTGGATGCTAAACGGGCCGGCGCTCGAGGGACGCCGAGACTGCGCCGACCTGTTCCCGCAGGAGCCGGAGTCCGGCGTGCCATAGTCATCGCCACCACGTTGCCCGGCAAGTGAGGGACATCTGCCGGGAACCGCAGCATGGCCGGGCAGCGCGGATGACGCGGGGACGGGTTCCCGGCCGTGTCGTAGCGCCGCCGGGCCTCGTGAACCACGGGGAGGTGGTCTTCTGACCAGTGAGTACAGGGGAAGTGTGGGCAGACCGCTCCCGTACACGGCCGGGATCGGTGCCGCAAACGGCAACCGCCCGGCGAGGCAGACATCTACTCCAGTCTCAAGATCGACGCTTCCGCCGGGCGGGGCGATGTCTACACCGACCCGTCCAGGGCGGCCGACTCCGTCAGGGAGCGATCGCCCCTTGACGCGGGCTGTTCTGCTCCCCGCAGCCTCGCCCGTGAGCGCGACTCCCCACACGTCGCCGAGGTCGGCGTCACGAGGCCGCGGCGGGAGTCCGGGCGACGACGGCCGTGGCCAGCAGGAGCAGGGCCGCGGCGGTCCACAGGGACAGGTGCAGGCCGTCCACGAAGGACGCGGCGACCGCGGAGCGCAGGGGAGCGGTGGCCGCGGTCGCGTTCGAGATGCCTCCCGCACCGCCGGTGGTCGTCGTGGTGAGGATTTCCCGGGCGGTGTCCGCCGGTACGCCCGCGTGCAGGAGGCGTTCGCGCAGGGTGTCGTGGAACCTGGTGGTGAGCAGCGTGCCCATGAGGGCGATGCCGGCCACGCCCCCGACCTCGCGGGCGGTGTTGGTGACCGCGGAGGCGTGCCCGGCCCGGTCGAGCGGGACCCTCGTCATCACGACCACGGTCACCGGCGTGTAGCACAGCCCCATTCCCGCGCCCATCAGCGGCAGCGCCCACCAGTACTGGACGTAGGAGGCGCCCGCGCCGAACAGGGAGAGCAGCCCGAGGGCCGCCGCGCAGCACAGCAACCCTGTGCACAGCGGGAGCGCGGGGCCGTGGCGGAGGGTCAGGCGGCTCGCCACCGGCGACAGGGCGATGATCAGCGCGGTGGACGGCAGCGCGGCGAGCCCCGCCCCGGTGGGCGACCAGCCCAGCACGTCCTGCATGAACAGGCCGAGGTAGGTGATGACCCCGAACATCGCGAAGGTGACCGCGAAACCGGCGAACACCGCCGCCGCCACGATCCGGTCCCGGAACAGCGCGGGGTCGACCGCGGAAACGGATCCGCGGCCGGCGGTGGCCACGACGAAGGCCGCCGCCGCGGCGGCTCCGGTCAGGCAGAGGACGACCGGGAGGCTGGTCCAACCGCGCACCGGGCCTTCGATCAGCCCGTAGACCAGGGCGGCCAGCCCCAGCGCCGCACACCCGAGTCCTGACGGACCGGCCACAGCTGCCCGGGGGGACGGCGCGGTCGTTGCGGCTTGCCCGGGTGGTGTGCCGGGCCTGCGGGGAATCGCCCGAGCCCCCAGCGCCAGGGCCAGAGCGCCGATCGGTACGTTGATCCAGAAGGCGCTCGGCCAGCCGAAGGCCTCCACCAACGGGCCGCCGATCGCCGGACCGAGGGCGAGGCCGAGGGCGGAGATGCCGCTCCAGGCGGCGAACGCCCGTGCCATGTCCGCCGGTTCGGTGTACGTGGCGCGCAGGATGGCCAGCGACTGCGGGACGAGCAGCGCCGCGCCCGCGCCCTGCGCGGCCCGTGCCGCGACGAGGAACCCGAGGGAGGGCGCGAGAGCGCAGGCGGCGGAGCCGAGCGTGAACAGGGCCGTGCCGCCGAGGTAGCACAGCCGCCGGTCGAAGCGGTCGCCGAGGGCGCCGCCGGGGAGCAGCAGGGCCGCGAAGACCAGGCTGTAGCCCTCGACCGCCCACTGCAGGCCGGTGAGGCCCGCCCCCAGTCCCTCGCTGATGCGGGGCAGGGCGTTGGAGACAACGACGTTGTCGAGCATCGCCATGAACATTCCGGCGCACAGAGTGGCCAGCACCAGGCGCCGGCGTCGCGGGACGAGAGGGGGGAGGGCTCCGGTGGCGGCGGTCTTGGGGAGTCCGGTGGCGGGGTGGGTCATGACGGGGCGCCGGGTGAGGGGAGTTCGAGCACGGACCAGCCGTGTGGTGCGAGGCGGTGTGCCGGACCGTCGTCGTCCGGGTCGGCGCAGAGCAGACGCTTCGCGGAGGCGTCGACCGCCGGGAAGTCGACGGTGGAGTCGGAGACGTTGAGGAGTACGGCGAGGCCGGGGCCGCCGTCGGGGTCGTGGACCCGGTAGGCGAAGGCCTGGTTGTCCAGGTGCAGCGCCTCGGTGCGGGCCCGCACCAGCCAGGGGTGCCGCCGCCGCAGCCCGATCAGGTTCTGGTGCAGCCGGTACACCGGCCAGCCGTAGGGGGCGAGGTCGTCGGGCCGGTCGGGGAACGCGGGGCGGATATCCGCGTCGCCGTCCGCCCGTTCGTACTTGACGCCGCGGAAGGCCTGTTCGTCTCCCGCGTAGACGCTCGGCGTCCCGGCCACGGTGAACAGGACGGTCAGCGCGTGGGCGAGGTGGCGCGGATCGTCGAGCCTGCTGGCCAGCCGGGTCACGTCGTGGTTGCCGACGAAGGTGAGCGGCTGGAAGGCGGCGGCGAAGCCGTTGTGCCGGTCCAGCGCCCAGGCCAGTTCGAAGAAGTTGCGGTCGTTGAGGCAGCTCCACAGGGCCTTCCACAACTCGTACTGCGTGACCGAGTCGAGGCCTCCGTCGCGGACGGCGGCGATGTAGTCGCCGTGGATCGTCTCCCCCACGAACCATGCGTGCGGGTGGTCGGCACGCACCGGGGCGATGACGTCCCGCCAGAAGGACGACGGCACGGCGTAGGCCGCGTCCAGCCGCCAGCCGTGCGCGCCGCGCCGCAGCCAGTGGTCCATGACCCGGCGCACATGGTCCCGGACGGCCGGCTCGGTGTGGTCGAGGGCGACGAGCTGACGGTGACCCTCGAAGTCGTCGTATCCGAACCCGTCCCCCTCCGGGCCGTCGGCCGACCAGTCGATCCGGAACCAGGGCGCGTGGGCGGAGGAGGCGCCGTGCTCCCGTACGTCGCGGAACGCACCGAAATCCCGGCCCACATGGTGGAACACGCCGTCCAGCAGCAGCTTCACCCCGCGCCGGCGGCAAGCCGCCACCAGGTCGTCGAAGTCCTCGTCGGTGCCCAGACGCGGGTCGATCCTGAAGTGGTCGACGGTGTCGTAGCCATGGGTGGAGGAGGCGAAGACCGGGCCGAGCGCCAGTCCGTCGCAGCCCAGCTCGACCAGGTAGTCGAGCCAGGGTTCGAGCCGTCCCAGCCGGTGCACGGGGGGAGCGTCGGCAGGGAGCGCCTCCGGTTCGGCGCCGAGAAAGGTCAGCGGGTGCAACTGCCACCAGACGGTCTGGACGGATGTCGCGGAGGTCGACCTCATGGGTACATCGCTCGCTTTCGCGGTTGAATGCGCGTTCAATAGCGTGCACACAGGACTCTAGCGGCGGCTTCCGCGTACTCAGGACGGGTTCAGAGACATGTCACACGGTGGTAACCGGCGTCGGCTGGAGCCCGAGGAGCGCCGGGAGTCGATCCTGGCCGCGGCCCGCGAGCTGTTCGGCGACCATCCGTACGCGGGCGTATCGGTGGCGGACGTGGCCCGGTCGGCCGGGGTCTCGCCACCGCTGGTCGTCTTCTACTACGGGAGCAAGCGGGCGCTGTACCTGGCGGTCATCGAGAGCGCCGCGGACAGCATCCGGCGGGGGCTGCGGGCGCTGCCCGGACCTCCCTCGCCCGAACGGCTCGCGGCGGGCGTGCGGTTCTACGCGGAGTACGCGCGCGCCCATCGGGCCGGCTTCCTGTCCCTGCTGCGCGGCGGCCACGAGCGCGCGCTGCCGGAGGCCACCACGGTGGTCGAGCGGCTGCGGGACGAGATCGCCGAGCAGATCCTGGCGGACCTCGCGTCCGTCGCCGAGGAGACCGAGGGCGCAGAGCGGGCCGAGGGGGAGCTGGGGCCGGTCACCGCTCTCGCGGTGCGCGGATATCTCGGGTATGTGGATGCCGTGGTCGTGCAGTGGCTCGCGCTGTCGCCGGAGGTCGTCGGGCCGGACACCGTCGCCGCGCTCGCCGTCGGGGCGTTCCTCGGCGGGCTGTCCGCTGTGGGTTCCGTGCCCTCGCTCGGCCCCTCCCTCACCTCGTCCACGCCACCACGTACTCCCGTCGGTCCAGGTCCGCAGGAGCGCTGACCACCGCGAGGCCGATCCGGTACGTCCGTTCGTCGCCGGACCGTACCGTGGCCAGCAGATCGCCGTCGCCGTCCGTGGTCTCTTCCACCTCGCAGACCTCGAAACGCCTGGGACGGCCCTGCAGCCCGGTTCCCGCGGCCTTGGCCGCGGCCTCCTTCGCCGCCCAGAAGCGGGTGAACCACAGCTCCCCCGACTCCCCGGTCCGGTTCCGGTGCGCGGCCAGCAGCCGTCGTTCGCTGTCGGTCAGCGCGGCGGCCGAGAGCGTGGGGGGCCGGTCGGTCACCTCCTCGATGTCGATACCGGCGCCCGATGCGGAACGCGGTCGTACGAGGGCGACGGCAGCCTGCGCGCAGTGGGCGATCGACACGTCGAGGGCGGGCAGCTGCCTGCCGTGTTCCCCGGCCACCCAGGGGCGGCCGTCGGGTGCGTTCCCCACCCGGATCTCGGCGGGGAAGACGGTCTCCTCGCCGCCCTCCCAGAGCCGGTAACGGACCGCGTCCTTGGCCGCGATCCGGCCCAGCAGCCAGTGCCGGCGGCGCGGTGGCGGGCAGGACTCGTACTCGGCGCGTTCGGCGGCGTTGAGGTGGTTGCGCATGACGAGGTCGCGGGAGGCGAGGTCGGCCCAGCGCTCGAAGAGCAGGACCCAGCCGCCGGGTTGCGGGCGCGAGAGCGCACGGTACTCCGGGAAGTTCTCCACGGCCTGGGTCTCCGGGTGGTTGTCGAAGCGGCGGTTGCGCCACCCGGACAGCTCGGCCCACACCCGTCCGCCGTCTTCGGTGAGCTGGATGTCCGCGTCCACGGTGGTGTCGTCGACCCGGGTGATGCGGACATGGCAGCCGATCCGGGTGCCGGGCGCCGGACGGGGCCCGTGGAAGCGGACGCGGTCCAGGCCGACGGGGAGCACTCGGGTCCGGGTGTCGAAGCTCCGGATGATCCAGTAACCCAGGATCTGCCCCGCGCAGTCGAGCAGTGCTCCGGGGGCCGACGGGGCGGTGATCACGCCCCGCACATGACGCGGACCCATGGCGGTCAGCTCGGTCACGCCCTGGAAGGCGGGGCCGTGGAACATCAGCCGTCCGTCATACATCTCCTCGGCGGTGTCCGGGGGCGCGGACTCGGTGGCCGCGTCCCAGTCCCACTGCTGCGGGCGGTGGGTCGGAAAGCCGGGTGCGGTCGTCGCCACGGCGGTGCTGTAGCCGCCGAAGTCGAGGCGCAGCCGGTCCGGATCGGACGGGAGGGGCTCGGCGGTCACCGTGACGTCCACGGGTGGTGCGGCGGCGAGCCAGCGCAGCAGCCGCAGCTCCCTCAACTCCACCACGCGCCGCCCCGGCGCCGCGGCCTCGGCGATCTCCGTCATGTGCTGGACGATCGTGGTGCCCGGCATCACCGGCCGCCGGTCGGACTCGTCGGGCCAGCCGTCGCGTTGCCTGAAGAAGCAGTGGTCGCGCAGATGGGGCATGGCGTCCGTGGACACCCGCAGCACGGCCCGGTGCGTACGGGAGGCGACGACGTCGGGGAGAGGGCCGGTCTGCGTCGGTGCCCCCGCCGCTTCGGGGGCGGTCCAGGGGTGGGCCGGCGCAGGGGGCGTACCTCGCGCGGTCACCCCGGCGAGAGCGGTGAGCGCGAGATCCGATGTCTGCGTCATCTCGGTGAGCAGCGCCCGCAGTTCGGCCCCGACGGGGCCCGGCGGCACAGGCGCCCCCGCTGCCGCGGCCCTTTCGGTGCGTGCGCCGACGGCATCGTCGAGCGCCGCTCGCAGAGCCGCACGGTCGGACACCCCGAGCGACATGAGCGCACCGCCGAGATCGAGCCGGACGAGAGGATCCCTGCGGGGTGGGGCCGGCTCCGGCGGGTGCGGCGGCGCGTCCTGCGGGTGCGCGGCCGAGTCCCCCGCAGTCCGGGACGGTTTTGCCGGAGGCGTCACCGACCCGTCCGGAACCGTCACCCCGTACCCGTCGGCCCACAACGCCGCTGTCACCCGGCGCAGTTGGGCCATGCCGGTGCGGTGTGGGGTGGCCGCGGGGAGGGCCAGGTGAGGGCGGGCGGACAGAGTCTCGGTGACGGCGGCGGGGAGTTGGCCCAGACCGACCTGGACGAAGGCGCGATGGCCGGCCGTGTACATGGCCTCGATCAGCCCGCGCTGCCTGACCGGCTCGACCAGCATGCGCAGGAACAGCTCCCGGACCGCGGGCCCGTGGCCGGTGAAACGGGCGGTGGTGGTGCCCGACCAGAGCGGAACGGTCGGCTCACCAGTCCGCAGGGCCTCGGCGAAGCGGCGGAAGGGCTCGACGTAGGGGGCGAACATGGGTGTGTGGAAGCCCGAGCGGAAGGACAGTTCCCGGGCGAACACCCCACGGCCGCGGAACTCCTCGACCAGATCCCCCACCTCGGCTGCCGGACCGCAGACGACACAGCGGGCGGGTGCGTTGTCGTGGGAGACCACGATGCCGCGTCGTGCGTCGACACCGTCCAGTACCCGCTCCGCGGGCAGCCCCACCGCGGCGAACATCAGGTCGGGCACGGCGACGGAAGCGGGGTCGACGCCGTCGAACACCTCCTCGGCTCCTGCCGTCAGATGCCCCGAGCTCATCATCGCGGCCCACTCCCCCACGCTGCACCCGGCCACCGCGTCGGGCCGCACCCCGGCCCGCCGCAGCGCACGGTCGAGCAGTCTGCCGACGCCGAGGACGCTCAGCCCGTGCGTGACCGCCGTACCGGCGTCGGCGGTCACCGGCGCGGCGCCGAGCCACGCGGCCACGTCGTCGACGCGGGGTTCGAAGTCCGCGTCCAGTCCGGGAAAGACGAACGCGAGCCGCCCGCCGCCCGCCGACCCGAGCAGCGGCCGGGTCGAGAACCACATGTCGCCGCGCCCGCGCCAGGGCTCCCCCGCCGCGACGACCCGCCGGGCCATGGCCAGCCGCCGCGCGTCGGGATCGGCGACGGCCAGCCGTACCGGGCCCGCGGCCGGGTCCCGGTCGGCCGGGGCGGACGCCCGGACGACGGCATCGTCCGCGTCGAGCAGCCGGGCCAGCGCCGAAGGGGTGTCGGCCGCCAGCCGTACGACATCGCTCCCCGCCGCCTCCCGCACCCACAACGCCCCCAGACCCTTCGGCGCCCCGGACGCCCCGGACCCCGCCGAAGTCGCCCTGCCGTGCTGCTCGACGACGACATGGGCGTTGATCCCGCCGAACCCGAAGGCGTTCACCCCGGCCCGCCGGGGCGACTGCTCCCAGGGCGCCGCCTCCCGCAGGGGCTCGAATCGCGTCGACGCGAGGGCGGGATGCGGGTCGT
Organism: Streptomyces sp. NPDC001351; assembly: GCF_042896045.1. Lineage (NCBI taxonomy): Bacteria > Bacillati > Actinomycetota > Actinomycetes > Kitasatosporales > Streptomycetaceae > Streptomyces > Streptomyces sp. NPDC001351. The sequence goes on from NZ_JBIAWS010000024.1 coordinate 19,660, forward strand.
CGCAGTGCAGGGTGGGCGGCAGGACGCCGTGGTGGACCGCGAGGACCGCCTTCACCAGGGCCGCCGCCCCGGCCGTCGGCATGGTGTGCCCGATCATCGACTTCACGGAACCGATCACGGCACGCGGCCCGCCCCCTGCGTCGGCGGGTCCGAAGACCTCCGACATGGTCGCGATCTCCGCGCTGTCACCGGCCGGCGTCGCGGTGCCGTGCGCCTCGATGAGCCCCACGGAACCGGGCTGCGCCGGGTCCAGCCCGGCCGCGCGCCAGGCCTGCCGCACCGCCCGCACCTGGCCCCCCGGGTCGGGGCTCATCAGGCTGCCGGTCCGCCCGTCACCGGCCACACCCGTCCCCCGGATCACCGCGTACACGCGGTCGCCGGCCCGCTCGGCGTCGGCGAGCCGCTTGAGCAGCAGTACGGCGGTCCCCTCCCCGATGAGCGTGCCGTCCGCGTTCCGGTCGAACGGCCGGATCCGCTGGCTCGGCGACAGCGCCCGCATCTGCGCGAACACGCTCCAGAAGGAGATGTCGTGGCAGTGGTGGACCCCGCCCGCCAGCACCGCGTCGCAACGGCCGGACAACAGCAGGCTCACCGCCTGGTCGACGGCGATGAGGGAGGAGGCGCAGGCGCCGTCGACGGTGTAGGCGGGGCCGCGCAGGTCGAGGCGGTTGGCCAGACGGGAGGCGGCCAGGTTCGAGACCAGCCCGATCGCGTTCTCCGGCGCGTACGGGCCGAGCGCCTCATGGTAGGCGGCCCGGACCTTGTCCAGCGCGGCCGGATCCAGCTCGGGCAGGATCTCGCGCAGGGTCTGCACGAGCTGGTTGCAGCCGCGGACCCGCTCGCTGAACCGGATCGCCGCGGGGGTGACGTATCCGCCGCGTCCCAGGACGACGGCGATACGGTCGCGGTCGGGCAGCCGTGCCTCCCCACCCGCGTCCTCGATCGCCGCAGCGGCCACGCTGAGGGCGATGAGCTGGTCGGGCTCGGTGCCCTGGACGGCGACCGGCGGAATGCCGAAGCGGGTCGCCGCCACGGCGGCGTACTCGTCGGCGAAGCCGCCCCGGCGGCAGTACACCCGGTCGACCGGGACCCGGCCGCCGGCCGCGGCCCCCGGTTCGTAGAACCAAGGGTCCCAGCGGTGTGGCGGTACGTCGGTGATGGCGTCGGTCCCCGAGACGATGTTGTGCCAGTACGTGTCGAGGTCCGGGGCGCCGGGCAGCAGGACCGCCATGCCCACGACGGCGATCTGAGTCGTCATGAGTCGAGCCAGCCGGACGGGGCGTAGATCACCGTCGTCGCGTCGGCGGGCGGGCCGTCGTACCAGGCCAGTTCGCGCAGGAGGCACATCGGCCCCTCCTCGGGGTCGATCAACGCCAGCTCACGGCGGGTGAAGTCGCGCTGCAGCTCCTCGGACACCATGCCCGGGTGGGCCCCGACCGGCGCCCACGGCCCCCAGTGCACGGTGACCCCGCGGGTGCCGGTGCGCCGGGTCCAGTCATGGGCGAGGGACTCCAGGACGTCGTTGGCGGCGGCGTAGCCGACCTGGCCGCGGCTTCCGATCACCGTGGCGACGCTGCCGAACAGGACCACGAAGCGCGGTGGCACGGGCAGTTGCGCGGCGGCGTCCAAGAGCGCGGACGCGCCGGCGACCTTGCTGTCGTAGACGAGCCGGAACGATTCCATCGTGGTGCGCGCGACGAGCTGGTCCACCGTGACACCGGCCCCGTAGACGATGCCGTCCAGGCGGCCGTACTGCTGGTGTACCTCCTTGACCAGGCGGCGTACGGCGACCGGGTCGAGAACGTCCAGGATGCGGTAGTCGGCCGCCGCGCCCGCCTGTTCGACGGCGGCGAGGGTGCCGGTCAGCTCGCGCTGCGCCAGGATCTCGCGGATCGCCTTCTCCATGTCCCGGATCGGGGTGTCGCCGCGTGCGACGAACGCGGACCTCAGCTCGTGCAGGGTGCGTGCGGCCGCCGTCTCGGGTCCTTCGGGCTCGTTCGGCAGGTCTGTGCGGCCGGCCAGCACGAGCCGGCAGCGGCTCGCCGTCGCCAGCGCCGCCGACACCTGGGCGGTGATGCCGCGCCCGCCGCCGATCACCAGGACGACCGACTCGGTGTCCAGGCCGAGTGCCCTCGCCTCGGCGGTTCCGTCGTCCGCCGGTCCCGCTCCGGCGGTGGCGAGCGGGCCCAGACCGGCCGGGACGGTGCCCAGGCCGAGCCGACGTCCACCGAGGTGTCGTACGACGGGCTGGTGGTCGTGGGTGAGGGCCTCGGCGAGCAGCCTGCGAGCCACCGCGGCGGCATCCGCCGACCCGTCGGGCGCCATGAGTTCGTCCGTCTCTACGAGCTTGATCGTGGCCTCCGGGAACTCCCGCGCCGCGGTGCGCAGCAGACCGCGCAGCCCTTCGGCGGCCGAGGTGCGTGCGGCGGTGTCGTCCGGGTCGGCGCCGGTGGCCGGGGCGACCACGACCAGGAACCGCGCCCCGCCCGTGAGCGCGCGCTGGATCAGCGGGAACATCTCCGGCAGCAGGGGTTGCGCGGGGTCGTCGACGGGCGCGAGGCAGAAGACGCCGACGTGACCGTCACCGGCCCTGTCCTGCCCGGACTCGACCGCTGCACCGCATTCCGTGAGCCGCTCGCGCAGGGCCGCGGCGAGTGCCTCGACGCCGCCGTCACCCCGCAGCAGGAGCACAGTACGACCCGCGAGCGTGGCGCCGTCGTACGTCACGTCCTCCAACGGCACGGAACACCACCGATACCGCCCGGGCCGTTCCCCCGCCGACGGCACACCTTCCGCCACGGCAGCGTGATCCGGGGAGGCGGGGGCGGGGGAAACGGATGCCGGGGAGGCGGCCGGTACGACGTGTTCCGTCAGCCAGGCCTCGATCGCCGACGCCGTCCGCGCCCGCGACAGGTCCTCCAGGTCCACCGAATCCGCGTCCACGCCCACCGGAGTCACCCGCGCCACCAACTCCGCCGCGATCTCCATCCGTTTGATCGAATCGATGCTCAGATCCGCCTCCAGATCCAGATCCGCCTCCACCATCTCCGGCGGATAACCCGTCCGCTCACTGATCACCTCCCGCACCACCGACGCCGTGTCGACGACCGTGGCGGGCGGTGGCGAGGCGAGTGGGGCGGTCAGGGCGGGGACCGGGGTCGGAGCCGGAGCGGGGGTGGGGATCGGCAGGGCGGACGGGAGTGCGGGGATCGGCGGGGCTGCGGGAGCGATGGGCGCGATCGGCGCTGCGGGGGTGCCGGTCATCGTGCCGAAGTAGCCGAGGAGGACGTCTCGTTGGGCGGACAGCAGGTCGCGGCCCGCGCGCAGGAAGTCGGCCACGAGCTGTTCCGCCGGGGTGTTGCCGCCGTGAGGTTGCGTCACGCTGGGCTCCATGATTCGTCGGGCGGGGCGCAGCCCGCCGGGCAGGGGGTCGCCGTCCGCGGTCCGTACCAGGTGGCCGTCGACCAGCCAGCCGGCCCGGGCCGGCGGCTCGTCGGTGTCGACGGGAGCGGCCCGGCCGCGAAAGAGGGGGTCGAGCCGGACGGGGACGCCGGCGACGGCCAGCCGGGCGAGCATGTCGAGGTAGCCGTGCAGCTCGCCCGCCGCCCCGCCGGGCCGGACGGCAACCGCCAGGTGCGGCCGGTCGCCGAGGATCGTGGCGGTGAAGCGGGTGAGCACGGTGCCGGGTCCGGTCTCGACGAAGACCCGGGCGCCGGCCTCGTACATCGCCTCGATCTGTTCGGCGAAGCGGACGGGGGCGGCGATCTGTTCGGTGAGCTCGCGCCGTATGAGGTCGGGGTCCGGGGAGTACGGCAGCGTCGTCCTGTTGGCGAACACCGGGAAGGCGGGGTCGCCGACCTGCTCGGCGGCCAGAGCCGGGGCGAACCGGGAAGCCGCCCCGGCGACGGCGGGACTGTGGAAGGCACAGGCCACGGGGATGCGTTTGGCTCCGTGACCGGCGGCCCGGAATCGTTCCACCGCCGAGTCCACCGCGGCGACCGGGCCGGAGATCACCGTCTGCCGGGGGGTGTTGACGTTCGCCACGACGACCTGGTCCGCCAGGCCTTCCTCGGCGAGGAAGGCGGCGGTACGCGCGGCGCCCAGGGACACGGCGGCCATGGTGCCGGACGAGTCCGCGGCGGCGTCGTGGATCGCCGACGCCCGGGCCTCGCTCAGCCGCAGCAGGGCGTCCGTGCCGTAGGCGCCGGACACGCACAGGGCGACGAGTTCGCCGTAGCTGTGCCCGGCGGCCATGTCGGGGCGCACGCCGGCCAGAGCCAGCAGGTCGTGGGCGACGAGGCCGGCGATGCCGAGGGCGGGCTGGGCGACCCTGGTGTCGGTGAGCGCGGCGAAGCGGGCGGCCCGGGCTGGTTCGTCGAAGGCGTCGGGCGGGAACATCGCCGCCGCCCAGCGCGCACCTTCGTCGACGTACCGGCGAAGCTGCGGGAAGGCGGTGGTCAGTTCGGCGAACATGCCGGGGGTCTGACTGCCCTGGCCGGGGAAGAGGAACGCGACCCGCCCGCTCTCCCCGAGGGCCGCGGCCGTCTCCTCGTCCCGGATGTGGAGTCCGGCCGACGGATCGGACGTGTCCTCGCTCAGGGCTCGGCGCAGCAGCGCGGTGAGGTCGTCCAGGTCGTCGCAGAGCAGGGCGATTCGTACGGGCTCGCGGCGCGCGGCCCGTGGTGCGGCGAGGGCTGCGGCGGTGGCCGCCAGGTCGCGCAGCGGGCGGGACCTGGCGGCCCGGTCATCGGCCTCGGCGAGTTCCAGCAGGCGAGCGGCGTCGCGGCGGGCCGCGGCGAGGTCGCTGCCGTGGAAGAGGAGGAGTTCGGCGGGCCATTCGGGCAGACCGCTGCGCGGCGGAGCGGAGGGATGAGCCGTCAGTACGGCGTGGAAGTTGGTGCCGCCGAAACCGAAGGCGCTGACGCCGGCCACCCGTTCGGCGGGCGGTGCGGTCCACGGCCGGGCCGTGCCGGCGAAGCTGAACGGGCTTGTCTCGGCGGACCAGGCGGGATTGGGCCGGTCGATGTTCCCGGCCGGGGGCAGCACTCCGGTGTGCAGTGCCATCGCCGCCTTGACGAGGCCGGCCAGACCGGCCGCGCACTTGGTGTGTCCGATCAGCGCCTTCACCGAGCCGAGCGCACAGCTGCCCGGTCGGGCGCCCGCCTCGGTGAACGCGTCGGTGAGCGCGGCGAGTTCGGTGCGGTCACCGACCACGGTGCCGGTTCCGTGGGCCTCCACGAGACCCACGGTGGACGGGGACAGGCCGGCGTCGGCGTAGGCGCGGTCCAGTGCCGCCCGCTGGCCTTCCCGGCGGGGCGCGGTCAGGCCGAGCGACTTGCCGTCACTGGCGGCGCCCACCCCTTTGAGCACGGCGTAGATCCGGTCGCCGTCCCGCTCGGCGTCGGCGAGGCGTTTGAGGACGAGGCAGGCGACGCCCTCACCGAGGCCGATGCCGTCGGCCTCGTGGTCGAAGGGGCGGGAGCGGCCGGTCGGGGAGAGTGCGTGCACGGACGAGAACAGCAGGTAGTCGCCGATGCCGTTGTGCAGGTCGGCGCCGCCGCACAGCACCACGTCGCTGCTGCCGCCGACGAGTTCCTTGCGGGCGATGTCCAGGGCGGCGAGGGAGGAGGCACAGGCGGCGTCCACGATGTAGTTGGCCCCGCCGAGGTCGAGCCGGTTGGCGATCCGCCCGGAGATGACGTTGGCGAGCATGCCCGGGAAGGAGTCGGCGGTCAGGCGGGGCAATTCGCCGTCGAGGGCCTCGGGCAGGCTGCCGTAGTAGGCCGGGAGGGCGGCGCGCAGCACGGTGGCGTTGGCCAGGTCGCTGCCGGCCTCGGCGCCGAACACGACGGAGGTGCGCTCCCGGGCGAAATCGCGGGTGCCGAAGGCGTCGTCGAGGGCGCGGCGGGCCACCTCCAGGGCGAGCAGCTGGACGGGTTCGATGCTGGCCAGCGCGGTCGGCGGGATGCCGTAGCGCAGCGGGTCGAAGGGGATCCTGGGCAGGAAGCCGCCCCACTTGGAGACCGTGGCCCGGCCGGGTTCGCCGTCGGCGTCGAAGTAGATGTCCGGGTCCCAGCGTTCGGGTGACACCTCGCGCACGGCGTCGGTCGCGGTGACGACGTGCGACCAGTAGCTCTCCAGGTCGGGGGCGTCGGGGAACAGGCACGCCATGCCGACGATCGCCACGTCGCCGGCGCGCCGACGCCGGGTGCCGGAGGCGGGGACCGCCCGCTCCGCCGGGCCGCCGGAGGGAGCGGCGCCGCTGCCGGCGGCAGCCGTGGACACCGTTTCCGCGTCGTCGGCCACGGGCACACCGGCCGCCCGTCCGATCTCGCGCAGGCGTACGGCCGCGAACTCGGCGGCGCCGGAGGTGACCGCCCGGTGCAGGGCCGCCACGGACGTCACGCGGTCGCGCAGGGTGGCCACCTGGCCGGCCATGAACAGGCCGTCGGCGCGCTGCCGTTCCTCGTCGGCGGTGACCAGCCGGTCGCCGGACCGCTCGACGCCCTTGGCCGCCAGCCGGAGCCGGCCGACGTTGAGCGCCTCGAGTTCCGCCCAGATCTCCCGCTCTGGGGCGCCCTGCGCACGACGCTCCGCGCGCACCCGGGCGAACTCCTCGGTGAACGGCGACCTGACGCAGCGGGTGGCGTGCCCAGGCGCCGTCTCCAGCAGGTCGGTCGCGGTCGCCGTGACGACCTGACGCTGGAAGGCCGGCCCCACCGCGCCGAGTTCCACGGCCTCCTCGGTGAACAGGTAAGCGGTGCCCATCAGCAGCCCGGTCCCGACCCCTCGCGCGGCCAGCGGAGCGGCCAGCGCGGCGACCATGGCGGCCGAGCGCTCGTCGTGGACTCCGCCCGCGAACAGCACGGTGGCCCGGGCCGCGGTGTCCGTACCGGCGCTGTCACCGTCGTCGGTGTCCAGGAAGGCGGTCAGGACCTCGGTCTGCGCCTCCCACAGCGGGAAGCTGTTGCGCGGCCCGACGTGTCCTCCGCACTCGGCGCCCTCGAAGACGAACTTGCGAGCGCCCGCCCGCAGATACTGGCGCAGCAGCACGGGTGACGGTACATGGAGGAACGTGCTGATGCCCTCGGCCTCCAGGGCGGCGGCCTGCGACGGGCGCCCGCCCGCGATGATCACATGGCTGGGCCGGACCTCGCGGATCGCGGTGAGCTGGGCGGCGCGCAGTTCCTCGGGGACGAAACCGAGGATGCCCGCGCCCCAGGGCAGCCCGTTCAGCGCGTCGCGGGTGCGGGTCAGCAGGTCGCGCGAGGCGGCCCCGTCGGACAGCGCGAGCGCGACGAACGGCAGCCCGCCGTCCCGGGCCACCGCGGCGGCGAACTCCGGCCGGTCGCTGACCCGGGTCATCGGCCCCTGCGCCACCGGCAGGGCGGTCCCGAGCGGGGTGCCGAGCAGGACGTCGGTGAGCTGCGGGTTCGTGACGGTGTCGCTCCCCCACTCTCGACTTCGCTCGAGCGGGGGGACCCCCATCGCGTCCCGGACCGCCCGGACGGCGGTCCTGACGTCGCCGTACTCCCGCGCGAACCGGTCGGCGAGGAATCCGTCCTGACCGACCGGCAACAGCGCCTCGGCGGTGTCGTCCGAGCCGAGCCGCCGTATCAGCTCCGCCTCGGACAGTCCGGCCAGCGACCGGCCAGGGGCGGGCACCGCCCGCAGCACGCGGTGCCCTGCCACCCGTTCGGAGTCCGTGCCGTCCGTCGCACGGATCGCCCGTGCGACCGGCTCCGGCAGGTCCGACTCGTCGAGCAGGGCGAGCTGGATGTCGAGGACGACGCCCGTGGCCCCGCCCATGACGGCTGCGGCGGCCGTCCGTGGGCCGATGCCGCCGCACGCCCATACCGGTGCGCGTGCGCAGTCCGGGTCGGCGAGCAGTTGCTGCAGCAGCACGAACGTGCTCTGTTCGGCCACCCGGCCGCCGGACTCGTCGCCGCGCGCAATCAGTCCGTGCGCTCCGGCGTGTACGGCCTCGCGCGCGTCGGCGAGACCGGTGACCTCGGCCAGCACGCGCTGCCCCGCCGCGAAGTCGGAGGGCTGCCAGGGCGCCCCGGCCGCCAGCACGACCAGGGCCGCGTCACGCACGTCCGCCGGACCAGGACCGGGGGCGCGGCCGAGCCGGACGCCGAAAGGACGCGTGGTCCAGCGGCGGACGTCGGCCAGGGCCTCGCGGGCGCGGGGCCCACCACGGGTCAGATCGAGTACGCCGAGCGCGCCCGCGTTCGACAGGGTCGCGGCCATCCGGGCATCGGGAAGTTCGGCGGGTGTGATGCCCAGGACGATCGGGTCACCTGATGTTCCTGAGTGCTCGCGTGACTGTGCCGACTGTGACATCTCCGCTCCGAAGTCTCGGCTTACGCATCGCGCACACCCTGCACGGCGGTCATGGGAGAAAACCTTGCCGGAACCATGGCAGGAACGTTTCGCGCACCACGTTCCCCCGGTTCACAGCACGTTTCCAGGACCGGAAGAATTCCTATGCGGAATCCAATCTCACCGCCGTGACCTGCGAGACCTTCGGAAGGAAACGGGTTTGAATCGTTAACCAAAGCGCAATCCGTCCGTACCGACCTACTGGCTAGACTCGCGTGTTCATGGAACTCCGAGTTCTCGGCCCCATAGAAGCTTTCCTCGACGACCAGCCCGTAGATCTTGGCCCTCCCAAACAACGCTCTGTATTAGCCGCATTGTTATTCGACCTGGGCCGCCCGGTGCCCATGGAAATCCTCATCGGGCGGGTCTGGCACAACCGCCCGCCGGCCCGCGCCCGGGAGAACGTGTATGCCTATATCGCCCGGCTGCGTCCGATCCTCGGCCTCGGTACCGACCGGCATCGGGCCGCGCCCTCGATCGTGCACACCAGCGGCGGCTACCGGCTCGACGCGGACCCGGACACCGTGGACCTGCACCGCTTCCAGCAACTCACCACCCGGGCGAGAGCCGCGCGGACCGACCACACGACCCGCCGCGAACTCCTCGCCGCGGCCCTCGGCCTGTGGCGAGGCACCCCGCTCACCGGGCTCGACGGGGACTGGGCAGCCCGGGTGCGGACCTGGCTGGAGGAGGAGCGTGCCAGCGCCCTGGCCCAACTCGCCGAATCCCAGGTCGAGTTGGGAAACGCGGAGGAGGCGATCCACCTCCTGCGCGGCATCCTGGTCGCCCGCCCCTCCGACGAGTCCCTCGCGGCGGGCCTGATGCGCGCCCAGGCGGCAGCCGGACAGCACGCCGCCGCCCTGCGCACCTACGCCACGGCCCGCCACCACATCGTCTCCGAACTGGGCACGGAACCAAGCCACGAACTCCACCGCCTCCGCAGCGACCTGCTGCGCCACACCACCGGCCCCGCAGCACGCTGAACGATCTGCCCGGGGCACCGAGACACGATCAGGGCTCTCGACGTACTCCGTGAACTCGGCCGTGTACTCCGTGAACTTGGCCGTGTACTCCTTGAACTCGGCCGTGTCCGCGTTGCCGTGGCGGTGGGCGGCCCAGCCCTGGAGGATGTCGCAGAAGGCGTCGTCGCCGACGCTCCGGCGGATCTTCCGCAGGACCATGGCGCCGCGCACCTACACCGGAGCGTGGGAGATGTGCGCGGCGCCGCGCTGGCCTGCCGTTCGGCGGCGTAGGGGCCAGCGGTTTCGGCCGCTACCAAGGCGAGCACTCCATCGACACCTTCTGGCGTCCTTCGGGTGGCCGCAGCCGGAACAGGACTTCCTCAGCCGCATCGCGCTGCTACACGGCTCTGCGGGACACAATCCGCACACCGGACCGGCAGTCGGCGGCAGTCACCCCCGGCCCTGGCAGCCAGCCGACCCTGTTTATGCTCACGCCCATGGCACTCGAGTGGGAACAGATCATCGTCGACTCCTCCGACCCCATCGCCCTCGGGCGCTGGTGGGCCGAGGCTCTCGGCTGGGTAGTGGTTGACGAATCCGAGGAGATCATCGAGATCCGGCCTGAGCCGGACCAGATGCCGGGGCTGCTCTTCGTGCCCGTCCCCGAGGGCAAGACGTCGAAGAACCGGCTCCACCCCGACTTCCGCCCCGACGACCAGGAGGCCGAGGTCGCCCGGCTGCTCTCCCTCGGTGCCCGGCGCGCCGACACCGTGCAGGACGAGCAGCACTGGGTGACCCTCCTCGACCCGGAGGGCAACGAATTCTGTGTCCTGGGTGAGCGGAAGAGCTGAGCGGGGTCGGGCAGCCGTTCGGGCGGAGGTGCCGAACGGTTTCGCCCACCCGCAGCTGCCCCAGCCGCTGTACTCCGACCCGGCTACACCACTACACGGACATGGCCAAGGGACGAAAGTCGCTGAGGGAGGCACCTTTTCTCGTTGGTGGGTGGAGCGATGCCGTCGCCGGGGTCCGTGAGGTGGTTCCGGGTGGGGGTGCGCCCCGGTGAACAGTGGCGCGGGTTCAGCTGATGGCTGGTTCGAGGTAGCCGGAGGCGGCCAGGATTCCGGTCAGCCGGCCTTTGTCCCGCTTGTGAGGCGCTGGCGCCGTTATGCCGGATTCGGCCTACCCGCATGAGGATCGCCGGCTTGTGTCTGCCAGTCGCGTCCGATCGATCGGATCAGTATCGGGTACACCACCAGGTGCCGGAACGGCGCGATCGCGGCCATGTAGAGCCTGCCGAACAAACCGTTGGTTTTCACCAGCACGGCCATCTGGCCGCGGTAGCCGCCGGCCTGGTCCGGGACCCAGCCGATGTGCATCACCCCGTGAGTTGTCAGGTTGGCGAACTCGGCCGCCCACTCGTTGTCCGTCTGATAGACCGAGGTGAACACAACCGGACCCTCGCTCATGTCCGGTCCGGGTGGCGCGTGACGAAGGTCCGTCGGCAACCGGTCGCGCAGCGTCTGCACCCTTGCCCCGACACTTGAGTCGGGCTTGTCCCAACCCAGCAGTGCTCCCAGCTTCCAGCGGATCGCGAACAGGGTGCGGACCATACGGGAGTCCGACTCGCCGTCAGCAGTGATCTGCCGCACCAGCCGTCCGAGGTCGTCGGGACCGCCGGGCGTCGGCAACGCCCACACATCCTCAAGCTTGAAGTCGCCCGCGATCTCGTGAATGCGCCAGGGCCGGGAGGTGTGTTCCGTGTTCGGGAGCCTCATTCGTGGACCCTCAATCCATCTCGGATCGGTATGTGTCGGTGGTCAGGTCGTCCCGGATCATGAGGGCCGAGTCTGCCTCGGACAGTTTCCGGTGACGCTGTCGCCTTGTCGGCCACACCCCTTCCTCTACATCTGCAGGAGGCGAGTCAGACTCTACGCTTGGGCCCAGCGGTGTTCGTGCGGGCGGCGGCGACCGAAGAGCACGATCCACGCCATGCCCCCTCGTTCGGCTCCGGCGCCAACACGGCACTGCGCGACGCGGTGGCTCTCGCCCGGGCCCTGGAGCGCCGCCCACGGCGAGACACCCGTGGCGGAGGCCGTGGCCGAGTACGAGACCGAAATGCGCGCCGCGGTCTTCCCCATCCTGCGTGCTTCGGCCGACCCGCGGGCCGCCGACATGATTTCCTGCCCGACGACCTCCCCGTCAGCCACACCTGATCGCCGCCTCCCCGCCACGAGCCGCACCACGAGGAGAACAATGCCCGTCACCGAAGAACTCTCGTTCCACGTGTCGGAACTGCCCCTGCGGGGGCCTACTGTTCGGCCCCGCCGACGACCCCGAACGCCCTGCCCTCGCCACCCTCCAGGGCGCCCTGGGCGGTCCCGCGGAATCCATGCTCGCCATGGCCCGGGGCTTCACCGACGCCGGGCTGGCCTGCCTGATCTACGACCACCGCAACACCGGCTACAGCGACGGCGAGCCTCGTCAGCAGTTCGATCCCTGGCAGCAGTGCCGGGACTTGCGCGGCGTCATCACCCATCTGACCCCGCGCCAGGACGTCGATACCGACCGCATCGCCCCGTGGGGCGTCAGCATCGGTGGCGCCAACTCCCTCTTCACGGCCGGCACCGACCGCCGGGTCGAAGCCGTCGTCAGCATCATCCCCCCGCTCAGCGGCTGGAGCGCACGCACCCTCCAACCGGCCCACACCCTCGCGGAGCTGGAAGCTCTCATCCCCACCGACCGTCAGGCCCAGCTGCGCGGCGAGCCGGCCGAGAGTATCCGCCTGCACGGCGTCCCGGAGCCAGGGGACCCGGTCATGTTCAGCGACCAGGAGGGTCTGGAATTCGCCCCACTGGCGCACGCTGACCCTGCCAACTCTGCACACCCTGGCCTTCCCCCTGCACATGGCAGTCGCCGACCAGATGGGAGTCCCCACCCCCGGCGGCCTGGGCGGCCTAGCCACCGACCCGGCGGTTGTGTTGCGTGCCGAGCGGCTGGGCGGCGCGGTTGCCGGGCAGCTCGGCCTGCCCAACGACGAGGTCCGGTTCCTGGGCGAATCCGGCACCTGTCCGATGTGCCACCTCGACCTGATCGTGCTGCGCGGCGGCCGCGCCGAATGCGGCACCTGCGGGGCCGCGGGCCGTTTCGTCGTGGAGGACGGCGACGTCCGGGTCGACTTCTGCACCGCCGGCACGACCTGCGCGAGATCATGACGCGATCCTTTACGTGGACCGCACCGACTGACAGTGGGCCTACCTCCCGCACGACTTCCCGCCCCACCAGACGGTCTACGGCTACTTCGCCAAATGGCAGACCGACGGCATCTTCGCCCAGCTCAGCTGCCTCTTACGCGAGTTGGTGCGCCAGCAGGAAGGCAAGAACCGCCACCCTTCGGCCTGTGTGATCGACGCCCAGAGCGTCAAGACCTCCACCTCCGTGTCCGCCAGGACGCAGGGCATCGACGCGGGCAAGAAGAATCGTCGGCCGCAAACGCAGCATCATCACCGACACGCTCGGCCTGCTGCTGGCGGTGCTGGTCACCGCGGCAGGCGTCCAGGACTCCACCGCCGGCCGCACCCTCCTCGAGCAGGCCGCCACCCTCGGCATCGACCTCGAAGTCGTCCAACGCGCGCCCGGGCCCCGGGGATTCACCCCAATCTCGAAACGGTGGACGGTCGAGCGGACCTACGGCTGGCTGATGCTCCACCGCCGTCTGGCGCGCGACTACGAAACCCACCCGCACCGCTCCGAAGCCATGATCCATCTCGCCATGACCGACCTGATGGCCCGCCGCATCACCGGCGAGAACACCATCTCCTGACGCGACGCGACATCAACGGATCAAATTCGCATCCCGGGATGAAACAACGGGAGAAAACGACCTCTAAGGCGAGACGAGTGAGCACTTCGCGGCGAACACGAGATGCCTGGTGTGTCGTGGTTGCCGGGTTCCGCTGTCCGGCGATATCCGGACGCTATCCGTCCCGCCTAGGCTCGGCCTGGCCGGGACTGCTCGATAGCGGGCGGGCTGTCAGCTCATCGACGGGCGAGGACCACTGGCAGCAGCGGTGCCTGACGCTGACCCCGGCCTGACGCCCGTCCGGCGGAGTTACGGACTCGAGGAGAACGATGCGGATCGTCCTGCTGACCATTGGTTCGCGCGGTGACGTGCAGCCGTTCGTGGTGCTCGGCGCTGAGCTGAAGGCTCGTGGGCACGACGTGGTGCTGGCAGCCGGGGCGGAGTTCAGGAGCATGGCCGACCGGGCCGGTCTCGGCTTCCGGGCTCTCGAAGCGCTGCCCGCCGGCTTCGCCGACTCGGTGCTGCGCGATCCGAAGGTGCAGGCCGCCTTGCGGCGTGGGCCGTCGATATACCGGATGGCCCTGGCGGCGCCACGGCTGACCGGTGCCCAACAGCAGGCCCTGATCGACGAGATGGTGGCCGTCGGCGAGGGCGCGGACATGGTCGTCAACACCACGCTGACCCGGATCGGCGCGCTGGCCCGGCCGGATGTGCCGTGGTGTTCGGTCGCGTCCTGGCCGGTGACCGAGACCGCGGCGTGGCCCGCGCTGGGCGCGCCGGAGCTGTCGCTGGGCGGCGGTTACAACCGGTTCACCCACCGGGCCATGGGCGCGCTGGAGTGGCTGGTGTACCGGCCCAGCGTGAACCGCGGCCGGACCGCCGCCGGGCTGCCGCGACTCGGGCTCCGCTCACCCTTCCGTGACGACGGGGTCACCCGGCCGCTGCTGTACCAGTTCAGCCCGCACGTGTTCGCGCCGCCCGCAGACTGGCCGGAGCACTGTCACATCACCGGGTACTGGTCGGACAACGTGCGTTGGGACAATCCGGCGGAGGTGACCGAGTTCGTCGAACGCGGCGATCCGCCGCTGGTGGCCACCTTCGGCAGCGCCTGGGCGGTGGACGGTCCCGGCCTGCTCGCGGCGAGCGTGGCGGCAGCGGCGGCGACCGGACACCGGCTGGTGGTCATCGGCGGCCCGGACGGCCCGCTGCCCGCCGGCGTCGAGGCGATCCGGACCGAAAGCGCCGACTTCGTCTGGCTGCTACCCCGCGCCGCCGCCGTACTGCACCACGGCGGCCAGGGCACCACCGCGGCCGTGGTGTCCGCCGGCGTGCCACAGGTCGTCGTACCTTGCTATGCAGACCAGCCGGTGTGGGCGAGCCGGATGGCCACGCTGGGCGTCGCACCGCAGCCGGTGCCGTTCTCCCGGTTGACCGGCGACCGGCTGACCGCCGCCGTGCGAACCGCCATCGACGATCCGGCGATCGCCACTCGGGCGGCGGCGCTGGCGGCGGCGGTGCGCGCTGATCGAGGCGTGGCCGCCGCCGCAGACGTCATCGAGAAGCACGCCGTCACCCGGCGCTGACGGCTTCCGGTGGCAGCCCTTCCCCAGTGGGAACTGGAGGAACCTTGACCGCTCTCCTGGCTGTTGCAGGGAGATCCGACCCTCGCGAGTCGCACTTTCTGCTTCACGGCCCGTTGTCGACCCGCTTTCACAGCGATGGCCGGAGTGCCGGCCATCGGTCTTGCGCGAGCTCCACAGTCTTCATCCCCGCCGGCCCGGTGGTAGGCCGGTCCGCAGCCTGGTTTCGCCCCGGAGCGGCTGACCGAACGCACACGACGCTCGTTCGCCCTCCGGGTGAACCCCGTTTCTTGTCCTGCTCCGCAGAAGTTCGTTCTCTTCCCGGCCTGCAGGTCGGGGTATCCACGAAGGAGTCCGAATGACCGCATCCCAGGTCACCCCCGGTGGTCTACTTCGGACCCACGACCCGTCGGCGGCGCTGCGTGTCGTCCGATCAGCACTGTCCACCCAGGGCACCGTGACGGCCACACCGGACTTCCGGTCCTGGTTCGCCGAACAGCTAGCCGTGGCCAGGACCACCACGGTCGCCGGTATCGACTTCGCCGACCTGGTCGGCTGGCGTTTCGCTGACGACACCGGGAACCTGGTGCACGACAGCGGAAAGTTCTTCGCCGTCGAGGGCCTGTCGGTGGCCGCCGCTCACGGCCCGGTGGCGAGCTGGTCGCAGCCGATCATCAATCAGCCGGAGACCGGCGTGCTGGGCATCCTGGTCAAGGAGTTCGACGGGGTGCTGCACTGCCTGATGCAGGCCAAGATGGAGCCGGGCAACTGCAACGTGCTGCAACTGTCCCCGACCGTGCAGGCCACGCGGAGCAACTACACCGCAGTACACCGCGGCCGATCGGTGCCCTATTTGGACATGTTCCTGTCCGCGCCACCGCAGTCGGTGCTCGCCGACGTGCTGCAGTCCGAGCAAGGCTCGTGGTTCTACCGCAAACGCAACCGCAACATCGTCGTGGAGGCCACCGCGGACGTCGAGGTGCTGCCCGGCTTCTGCTGGCTGTCACTGGGCCAGGTGCACGCGCTGCTCACCGAGGACCACCTGGTCAACATGAACACGCGCACGGTGCTGTCCTGCCTGTCCTTCTCCGGACCGAACCTCGTGGGCGAGCTGGGCTGTGGCGCGTCCGGGTTCCGGTCGGCCCTCGTGCGGTCGATCGGAACGGAGTGGGGCGCACTGCACACCGACGGCGAGATCCTGAGCTGGATCACCGACCTGCGGTCCCGCCGCGAGGTCGAGGCCACCCCGATCCCGCTGCGCGAGGTGCGCGGCTGGCGCCGGCTGCCCGACCGGATCACTCACGACACGGGTGTCTTCTTCGACATCCGCGCGGTCGCGGTGGACGGCGGGGGCCGCGAGATCGACAGCTGGACGCAGCCGATCATCGCCCCGCACGGGCTCGGCGTCGTGGCGTTCCTGGTCGCCCGGTTCTCCGGGGTGTTGCACATACTGGTCGGCGCCCAGGTGGAGCCGGGGCATCTGGACTTCGTCGAGCTGGCGCCGACGGTGCAGTGCACGCCGGACAGCTACGAGCACCTGCCGGCCGAGGCCTGGCCGCCCTTCCTGGACGACGTGCTGGCCGCGCCGGCCGACCGGATCCGGTTCGAGACCGAACTCTCCGAGGAGGGCGGACGGTTCTACCACGCCCGTGGCCGGTACGTGATCGTCGAGGTCGACCCGGTGGTGGCGAACGGTGCCGGACCGGCCCGGCACCGGTGGATGACCATGGCCCAGATCGTCGGGTTGCTACGGCACAGCCACTACGTGAACGTGCAGGCCCGCACTCTGGTGGCGTGCCTGCACAGCCTCGTGGCTCGCCTCGATGACGACAGTCCGGTCGCGCCGGGTGGGGGCGCCTGATGGTCCGGCCTCTCGCGGAACCCGTCCCCGGAGCGGACTTCGACCCGGCGGCGACGGTGCGGATCGGTGTGCTGGGGGCGGCATCCACCGCGTGGCGGCGAATGCTACCTGCTCTGGCCGGTACGGCCGGGGTGTCGGTCGCGGCCATCGCGAGCCGGGATCGGTCCAGGGCCGCGGCGTTCACAGAGCGGTTCGGGGGCGAGCCGATCGAAGGGTACGCGGCGCTGTTGGAGCGCGCCGACGTCGACGCCGTCTACGTCCCGCTGCCGAACTCCCTCCATCACGAGTGGGCTGCGGCCGCGCTCGCGGCCGGAAAGCACGTCCTGGCGGAGAAACCGCTGACGACGTGCGCCGCCGACACCGCTGATCTGGTGCGCCTGGCCGAAGTGAACAACCTCGTGCTGCGGGAGAACTTCACGTTCCTGCACCACCCGGTGCACGCCGTCGTGCGGGAGCTGGTGACCGCCGGTCGAATCGGCGAGCCTCGGCACTTCACCAGCTCGTTCTGCTTCCCGCCGCTTCCCGTCGCCGACGTGCGATACCGGCCCGAACTGGGCGGCGGGGCGTTGCTGGACGTCGGTGTCTACCCGATCCGGGCGGCACAACTGTTGTTCGGCAACGAGATCGAGGTCGCCGGCGCGGTGCTGCACGTGGATCCGGTCACCGGAGTCGACGTGTCCGGCAGCGTGCTGCTCACGACCGGCGACGTGGTCGTGACGGCCGAGTTCGGCTTCCGGCACAGCTACGGTTCCCGCTACCGGCTGTGGGGCTCGTCCGCCCAGCTGCTGCTGGAGCGCGCGTTCACTCCACCCGCGACCCACCAGCCGGTGCTGCGCATCGATGAACAGGACCATGCCGAGGAGATCGTGACGCCGGCCGCCGACCAGTTCGCCCGATCGGCTGCTGCTTTCACCGCCGAGGTCCGAGCCCGCCGAGCCGGCGTGCCGAACTCGGCAGCGGCGTCCAACGCCGACACTCTGCGCACCGCCGAACTTCTTGACGCCATCAGGGCATCGGCTCGCGTCGTCACCGTGTCCGGAGGACAGTGATGCTCGTCATCGGCCGGGGCTTCATCGCAAGCCACCTCAGCACGATCGCCGACCGGCACCCGCACGCTGTGGTGGTGGCTGCCGGTGTGTCCAGCATACGGGTGACCGATCCGGCGGAGTACGCCAGGGAG
Source organism: Streptomyces sp. NPDC001351 (assembly GCF_042896045.1). Classification (NCBI taxonomy): domain Bacteria; kingdom Bacillati; phylum Actinomycetota; class Actinomycetes; order Kitasatosporales; family Streptomycetaceae; genus Streptomyces; species Streptomyces sp. NPDC001351. Next base: position 37,427 of record NZ_JBIAWS010000024.1, read on the forward strand.
CGGGCACTCATGGCCGATGTGACGCAGCGCTGCCTGCGAGAGAACCTGACCGCGGTGGTGCTGTCGACCGCGTCGCACGCGATGTACGGCTCGACCGACCACATCGTGGAGGAACGGGAACCCATCTCGCCGAGTTCGCCCTACGGGTGGCACAAACTCGGGCTGGAGCGACAGGTGGCGGACTCGGGCGCGAACTGGCTCGTGCTGCGGCTGGCGCACGTCGTCGGCGCACGACAGCGGCCGCACCAACTGCTGCCCGCGTTCGTCGAGCAGGTGCGTTCGGGAACCGTCCGACTGTACCGGGACACCTACCGAGATCTGGTCGACGTGCGCGATGTCGTGTCCGCTGTGGACGGTCTGCTGGCGGCCGGCGTGCACGGCGAGGTGGTGCACGTCGCCTCTGGCACACCGGTTCCGGTGACCGAGATCGCCGCCGGGGTGCGGGCTCGGATGGGCGTGCCGGCCCGGCTCGAGGTCGTCGACGCCCCGCCGGTGCGCACGACGGTCTCCACCGCCCGGTTGCGGACCCTGCTGCCGACCGCCGTCCTGCCGGGCGGCGCCGGCCACCTCGATCGGCTACTCGATCGGTACGTGGCCGACTACGCCGGCTGAGCTCGCCCCCAGCCGGTGTTTCCCGCTGGCCGGAAGGTGATGGATTCGATCACGTCGGTGGTGTACCCGATCTTGCGAAGCTCGGGCGGAAGTCGAGGAACGGGGCGAACTCGTCCCAGGCGTTCCGCCATACATCGGCCGCGCCGGGGTATTGCGCGCCGAACTGCTTGCCGAACTCGGTGAGGCCGAGCTCCGCAGCCTCGAGAGCGGGGGCCGTGCGGATCGCCTGAATGGCCACCCTGCCGGCCACGGACGCCACCGGGAGCCCTGAGCCTGCGGTATCGGCTTCCGCTGCCGCGCAACGGATTGTCGTCCTGACCAGGCGCGTCCGGTCCAGCCGTCGGCGATATTCATCCGCTATCCGTCCCGCTTAGGCTGCTGCAGAACTCTCAGGGCCCGCATCCACTCGGTGGCGTGGTCCGGCAGGGCCGCAGCCTGACGGCAGGCGGGTAGTCAAGTCAACGACGAGTTGGGGTGGTCACGATGTTGGTGCTCGGGTTGAGCGGAAACTTCTCCGCGCGGGACTCGGATCTGGTTCCCCTCCTGCCGGACCAGGTGTTCCACGACTCGGCTGCGTGTCTGGTGCGGGACGGCGAGGTGATCGCCGCCGTCGAGGAGGAACGGTTCAACCGGATCAAGAAGACCACCAAGTTCCCGGTCAACGCGATCCGCGCGTGCCTGGATGTGGCGGGGGTGACAGTCGACCAGCTCGACGGCGTGGCGTACTACTTCCCTGAGGACTTCGTCGACACCACGCTCAACTTCTTCTACACCGTCCACCCGAAGGTGCCCACGGTGTACTGCCGCCAGCTGATCAAGCAGTGGTTCGCCGAGGAGTTCGACTGGGATCTCAGCGACGACAAGCTCGTCTTCACCCCGCACCACGACGCGCACGCGATAGCGGCGGTGGCCCGGTCCGGGATGCCGGAGTCGCTGGTGCTGGTCCTGGACGGCCGCGGCGAGGAGAACTCCGGCACCGTCTACCGGGCGGGCGGGGGAGAGCTGGAGAAGCTGGCCGACTACCCGGTCTTCAAGTCACTGGGCATGCTCTACCTCAACGCCACCCAGCTGCTCGGCTACGGCTTCGGCGACGAGTACAAGGTGATGGGCCTGGCACCCTACGGCGACCCGGCAACCTTCCGCGACGCCCTCAGCTCGCTGTACCTGTTGGGCGACAACGGCGACTACAACCTGCTGCCGAACATGACGGTGCCCGACCTGGTCGGCCCATCGATGCTCGCGAGAGGCATCACGCCGCGCCGCAAGGGCGAGCCGTTCACCCAGCAACACAAGGACCTCGCCGCCGCGACCCAGGAGGCGCTGGAGAAGATCGTGCTGCACGTGCTGACGCACTGGGCCGAGTCGACCGGCCTGTCCCGGCTGTGTTTCGGCGGCGGCGTGGCCCACAATTCCACCCTGAACGGCAACATCCTGCGCTCCGGGCTGTTCCGCGAGGTGTTCGTGCACCCGGCGTCGCACGACGCCGGCGCGAGCGAGGGTGCCGCTTTCCTCGCGGCCGACCAGCTCGGCGGTGCGGCCCGGCCGGTCCGCCGGTCCCGCACCGCGAGCTCAGGCCCCGCACTGGGTACCGAGGCGGAGGTCCGCGACCGCCTGGGCGCGTGGGATGCGGTGCTCGACTTCGAGCGGCACGAGGACATCGTGCCGGTCGCGGCCGGACTGCTGGCCGACGGCGCGGTCTTGGGCTGGGCACAAGGACGTTCGGAGTTCGGCCCGCGGGCGCTGGGCAACCGGAGCATCATCGCGGACGCCCGGCCGGCCGAGAACCAGACCAGGATCAACGCGATGGTGAAGCAGCGGGAGAGCTACCGGCCATTCGCGCCCGTGGTCACCGCGGAGGCCGCCGCCGACTACTTCGACCTGCCCGCCACCGAGGCGAACTACGACTTCATGTCCTACGTGGTTCCCGTCCGCAAGGAGCGCCGGCCGGAACTGGGCGCGGTCACCCACATCGACGGCACCGCGCGAGTGCAGGTCGTCGACCCGGTCGCGAACGAACGGTTCCACCGGCTCGTCGCGGCCTTCGGCGAGCGCACCGGGACACCGGTGCTGCTCAACACGTCCTTCAACAACAACGCAGAGCCGATCGTGCAGACCATCGACGACGTTGTGACGTGCTTCCTCACCACCGATCTGGATTACCTGGTGGTCGAGGACTTCCTGGTGCGCCGGCGTTCGGCGGCCCCATCGGCCGACCTGGACACACTCGTTCCCCGGTTGCGGCCGGTGACCAGGCTGGCGCGCCGGCTCGGCACCGGGGCCGCCGCAGCAGGTCCCGCCTGGCACGAGATCTTCCTGGACTACGCCGGAGCTCCGGTGACCAGGGTGTCGGAGGAGCTGTTCACGCTGCTCAGCGTCGTGGACGGCGTGCGCACCGTCGGCGAGCTGGCGAAGGAGGCCGGCGTCGTCCCCGACGAGGTGCGTGCCGAGCTGTACGAACTCTGGCAGCAGCGGTACCTGACGCTGACCCCGGCCTGACGCGCGTCCGGCGGAGTGACGGACTCGAGGAGAACGACGCGGATCGTCCTGCTGACCATTGGTTCGCGCGGTGACGTGCAGCCGTTCGTGGTGCTCGGCGTTGAGCTGAAGGCTCGTGGGCACGAGGTGGTGCTGGCAGCCGGGGTGGAGTTCAGGGGGCTTGGCCGACCTGGCCGGTTCCGGCTCTCGAAGCGCTGCCCGCCGGCTTCGCCGAGTCGGTGCTGCGCGATCCGACGGTGCGGGCCGCCCTGCGGCGTGGGCCGTCGATCTGAGCAGACGCGCGCACCGAGATACGTGACGCCGTGGCACAGCTGTCCCACTCGCGTGTGAGCTGCGGAGGCAGGTCGACCAGGGGCTCGGCATGGTCCGTTAGCTGAACGCCAACACCTTCGACCTCAAGCACGGCATCCGGGACAACTGCGGCGCGCAGGGCGAGCAGTGGTACGAGGCGTTGGAGGAACGGATCGAGCAGGCACGCGAGGAACTCCGCGCAATCGTCGCTACTCGTAGCCGGGAAACGGTGCGGCTCCCGTACCGTCGTAGAAGCCCTCGGGCAGCAGGGCATGGTGCGGGACCACCGACGCGTCCCTCAGATAGCCCGCAACGGGTGGCCGTGCTGATCGCCTCGATGTCGGAAAAGAATCAAGGGAAGCGGGCGCCGGCCAGCACGGCCGCGGCGGCCGCACACAACAAGGGCAGCGTCGGATACCGCCGTCCTCGATGGCCGCGTGGATCAGGCGCCCAGATCAGGAACCGACGCAGGTCAGCGGCGTCCTGTGGGGTGCCGTGAAGGTTCGGGAGGGCCAGTTGTCCCAGCCCGGAGCGCATGGGTGACGATGTTCGGGCAGGCACGGTCTCGCTCGGTTCTCATGGGTCTTCGACAACCACATCATCATCGGCGCCGTGCCTGTTCTGCTTCCCGGGGAACATCCCTGCCCAGGCCGGGACATGACGTCACATCATGCACGAGACCGGCGAACCGGACCGATCCCGAACATGCAATGCCCCTGCCGCTCTTCCGACCACCGCAGACGTTTCGCCCGCTGTGTGTTCCCGGCGTATGGGAGCACACTCTGTTCTTCGCGGGAGCCTCCCGCACGCCCTACAACGCCGCGAAGCGCTCCACAACACCCCAGCACGCCCCTGGGGACCGTTGAGCGGTTCAGGTGCGGAGCCAAACGCGCAGGCGTACGCCGACCTGCTCGAGCCACATGGAGCGGACGCTGGGCGTGGACCGTCCCACCACTCTCACCGCCCGAAGCAACCTTGCCTTATGGCAGTGGCGGGCGGGAGATGCAGCCGGGGCCGCGCAAGGGTTCAACGGCCTGCTGGAGCACGTTGTGCTGGTGCTGGGCGAGGACCACCCCCACACCCCTCACTGTCCGAGGCAACGTCGCCAGATGGCGTGGGGAATCAGGGGATGCGGCTGGGACCGCACAGGAGTACGCCGACCTGCAGGAATGCATGGTGCGGTTCATGAGTAAGCACCGCCTAGCCTTCAAGGACGTCCCCCAGGGCGGAAGGAAACCGAGGCGGCGCAGGACTACGGGTAACGATGGCACCCCCTTTCCCCAGGGTGACAGCGTTCTTACATACCCTGAACGGCTGCGGACTACGGTTGCTGAACCCGTTGCAGACACGCTGTCATTCACCCCGATGGCCAGCGGGTTCCCGCTCAGGCCCCTCCCGGAATTCGGGACCCCGTCCACTTCGGTCGGCGTACGGGTGCAGGCGGGCCCCGGCGGTGCCGTCGGCCAGCGTGCATGAGATGGACCGGCAGGGTCGTCCGGGTGGAGTCCCTGAGTACGGCCCGGCAGAGGACCTGCCCCGGCTGCGGGCGCCTGACGTCGCGCATTCGCATGGAGTGGGCCAGAGTCCCCTGTCGCGTGCACAGCCACGCGGTAAAGGCGGTGCGAGGGACGAGGGGCCGCCCGTCCCGCCTGGCCGTCGTCTTGAGGTTGGCGGCCTGGTCGGTTGCGTGCACCTTCCACGGCGACCAGAGATCCCGTCATGGCCTGCGCGGCGATCAAGGCTCATCCGCCGTGAACTTGTCTGGTCAAGTTCGGGCGGGGTTCTTCCGCTCGACAGCGACAACCAGTAGTCATGTCCCGTTCGTTGCGCACCTTCAGGCCGTGCAGGCGTGTCCCGCACGGCATCCTTACCAAAGGGGACGAGGTACCAAGTATGCGACTGCGCTGGAGATCCCTCGGCGGGCTTCTCGCCCTCCTCGGAGCACTGATCGTCGTCGTTCCCTCCCCCGCCCGGGCGGCCGGAATCAGCGGCAACCTGATCGTCAACGGCGATGCGGAGAGCGGCGGTTACTGCACCGGCGACTGGGCGGCGGCCACTGCGGTCCCCGGCTGGACCACCGAGGCCGGCGGTTTGAACGTCATGTGTCACTCCGTCGCCGCCTTCGGGTACCCCAGCGACGGCAAGGCCCCGGGCAAGGCCTTCTTCGGGCCCGGAAACTTCGGCGACGGCGCGATGACGCAGACCGTCGACGTCTCCTCGGCCGCCTCGGCCATCGACGGCGGGGGTGTGCACTACGACCTCTCCGGCTGGCTCGGCGGCTGGACGACCTACGGCGGCTATGCCGCGGTGAGCCTCCACTTCCACGACGGCAGCGGCCACCCGATCGGCCCCGTCGCCAAGCTGCCCACGGTCTCCGCGAGCGACCGGGGCCTCGCCACCAAGTTCCTCTCGCGCAGCACCACCGGCGCAGTCCCGGCCGGCACCCGTTCCATCCAGGTCGAGGTGCAGTTCCTGTCGACGAGCAGTGAGACCGGCTACCTCGACAACCTCGCCCTCACCCTGGACACCCCGCTCGACGCGCCGGCCCCGCCCGCCCCGCCGGTCTCCAAGGTCCCCGGCTACGACCACGTGTTCATGGTCATGATGGAGAACACCGACTACTCCGAGGTCATGAACGACCCGGCGGACACGCCGTACATGCACAGCCTCATGAGCCAGGGCGCCACGCTCACCGACTTCCACGGCGTCTACCACCCGAGCGACGAGAACTACCTCGCCATCGCCGGCGGCGACACCTACGCCAAGGGCGCCACGTACTTTCCCAACATCAACTCGCCTCAGCGCAACCTCGGCGACACCCTGGAGGCGGCCGGCAAGACCTGGAAGGCCTACGAGCAGGGCATGGGTACCCCCTGCAACACCAAGAACGACCACGACAGCTACTACGAGCCCGACGACGCTCCCTTCATCAACTACACCGACATCAGCGGCAACGCCTCCCGCTGCGCGGCCCACCTGTTCGACACCACGCAGCTGACCACCGACCTGAAGTCCGCGGCCACCACCCCGGACTTCTCCTGGATCGCCGCCGACGACTACTACGATGGAGAGGCCTCCGGCAACGGCAATGCCACCAGCCTCAAGACCCAGGACGGCTGGCTGAAGCAGACCCTCGCGCCGGTCCTCGCCTCTGCGGCCTTCACCCAGCAGCGCTCGCTCCTGCTTCTGACGTGGGACGAGAGCCAGGGCGAGGCCTACAACCACATCGTCACCACCGTTGTCGGTTCCCAGGGCACCGTCCCGGCCGGCACGAGCAGCCCGATCCACTACGACCACTACGGCATAGGCCGCACCATCGAGGCGGCCCTCGGTCTGCCCCCACTGACCGCCAACGACACCTACGCGACACCACTCAACGCCGCGTTCGCGCCGTCCACCGCGACCACCCCCACGCTCACCGGCGACCTGAACGCGGTCGCGAGCGGCGGCAACGTCACCTTCCGCTACTCGGTGCCGTCGCCTTCCCAGGTGAGCGCCAAAAACTGGATCGGCATCTACCCGACGGGCGTCACCCCCGGCAAGCAGGCTTCCCTCACCTGGTCCTACGCCCCCAACGCCAGCGGCGCCCTGACCTTTTCGACCGGCAAACTGAGCGGCGCGGGTACGTATGACGTGTACTACCTCGCCAATGACGGCTACTCGGTGCTGGGCGGCCCCTTCACCCTGACCGTCGGCTGACCGGCCATGACGGGGGAACACCCTCCCCTGTGCTGACCGCGTCCTGGTCAACACGACTGTTCTTGAGTCGGCTCAGGAGCAGTTGACGAGATCCCGTCTGATCTTCTTGATCGGGCGGGATCTTTGGTTTCCGGGGCTTGTTCGATGGGATGCCCGAACGTCGGCGGGGCCGGGAGCTGCCGTTGAGCGGCTTGTTCGCCTGCGTTTGGGGGGTCGTTGCGGTGCGATCTGCGCACTGGAGCCGTCGACGGGCGTGCGGCCCCCGCGTTGGCGGGAACAACCGGGCCGGCCGGCCTTGAGCTGGATCCCGTACGGAACAACCCGGGTCGGCGGGAAGGACTCCGCCCCGACGCGGCCGTGGGCGAGGCGTCAGCGGGGGTCGGCACTGTCGATGCCGTGGCTCTCGGCTCTGCCGTTCAGCCCCTCGACGCCGACTCGGCCGGGTCGGCAGGCGTTCGGTCTGGGGGATGGGGACGGGCGGCTTGGCTGCTGTGGACGGAAGGTCGGCCTGTGCGCCGGGGAGAGTCTCCGCAGCGCTATCACCTGCGTAACACGCAGGATGCACCTCCCCATGGCTACCTTGGCGGCTACTTACGCTGCCCATCCTGCCCCATGCGAAGGAGCGTCTCCGCCACAAGTTCTGTAGCAGTCGAACCAGCTCAGAGTGTGGCAGACGATACGATTGATCCTGCTGCGGCCCGATGTGCGCCGTTGATCACCAGGGGGAAATGTCGTGTCCAGCCGTGTTCAGCCAGTGCAGCAGGGCGACCCACGCCGTGTAGGTCCTTACCGCATCGTGGGACGACTTGGCGCTGGGGGCATGGGCACTGTGTATGCCGCGCTCAGCGCGGCAGGAGAGCGGATGGCCGTCAAGATCGTCCATCCGGCGCAGGCTGCGGATGATGAGTTCCGTGCTCGCTTCCGGCGGGAAGTACAGCTCTCGCAGCGGGTCATAGGGCCATGTCTGGTACCGGTCCATGACGCCGACACCGAAGCTGCGACCCCGTGGCTTGCTACGCCCTTCATTCCTGGCCCCACCCTCGATCGACATCTGGCGGCCAACGCCCCCCTGGTCGGAGCGCATCTGTACGCGCTGGCAGCCGGCACCGCAGCCGCACTGACCGCGGTGCACGCGGCGGGCATCGTCCATCGGGACGTGAAACCGCAGAACGTCATCATGGCCCCGTCCGGCCCGCGGGTGCTGGACTTCGGCATCGCCCACGCCCTGGACGGCACTTCCCTCACACGCACCGGAGTGATGACCGGTACACCGGGCTGGATCAGCCCCGAGCATTACCGAACCGGCGCGGTCGGCCCGGAAGGCGACGTCTTCGCCTGGGGAGCCCTCATCGCCTACGCCGCGACCGCCCGTCTTCCCTTCGGTAGCGGCGCTGCGGACGCTGTCGCCTTCCGCGTCATGTCAGCCGAGCCGGATCTGGAGGGTATACCGGCTGACCTTAGACCCCTGGTGGAACAGGCCCTGTCCAAGAAGCCGTCCGACCGGCCGAGTGCCGCCGAACTCGAAGACGTCTGCACCACGTTGCTCGCGGCCCAGGCAACCGCCGTCATCTCCCCGGTCGGCCACCAGCCACCTACGCTGATATCCGATTTGGTCAGCCTGCACTGGGATCTGCCGTCCGAAGACGAACCCTCCTGGCCTGGACTGTCACGCCGCAGCCGTGCCCGGCTGTATCTGGCCGTTGGCGCGGCCGCTGCCATTCTGGGTGGTCTCGGCGGCACTGTCGCGGCCTCCCAGTCATCCCATGCCTCACGGGAACAGGCTTCTGCACCAAGTAGCCGGCCGACAGCGATAACCGGTACCCCTACTCTTACGGCGAAGCCCTCCCCCAGCCGTCGAGGCAGCAGCCCCACGCCATCCGTCTCCGCTGTACAACTCGCGTCGGTAAACCCGCAAGCTGGCGCCCCGTCACCGGCATACACCCGCAGCGACAGCGCCCAGCCGACCGTCGACGAATGGTACGCCGCCCGGCTGCCCGCCACATCTGCGGAGAGGGCCGCCGCTCGACGTCTGGTCAAGGACACGGCCTCCATATTTCAGGGGCAGCAGCAGTACTTGGGCGAGAGCGTGACTGTGACCTTCAACCCCAAAGCGCAGACCATGTTCGTCACCTTCGGCCCCGGGACGTACCCAGAGGGGCAGGACTACCACGACGACGCCAACTGGACCGACAACGTCCGCGGCCTGATGTTCGACGGCTGCTCCGAAGCCGCACAGGACTTCTCCAACGACACCACTTGGCCTTACGGCCGCGCAGTAGTCGTCTACCGCGAATCCATGGCCAGCCCCGTCATCGCCGACTTCCGCGATGTCACCCACATCGACAGCTGCCGCGTATAACCACGACACTGCCAACACCGCGTGCCTCCGGGATGCGTTGCTCCCTTGGGACGGGGGCGCGCCACCGTCGCGCAGACGCGTCAGGCGAACTTACGAGTGTTCAACATATGGACACTCATCGCAATGTGCGTCACACATTCATAGGCGTTCGGTGGCCTAAAAGCTGTCCCACAATGAGCTTCTTCAGCGTTGCCGCTCCAGCGTGCGGATGGCCTTGGCGATTGACGTCATGCGATGGGGACTGCATCGGACCTGCGGAAGATCCGCCAGGACTTCAGCCTCGCGACACCGCGTTCGACGGGTGCTCGCGCTGCGGCCAGTGCCTGATTGAGAGTCCTCTCGGTAGGGGTGAGTTCCTGCAGGGGCTTGCGTTCGATAGCGGTGGTCAGCCATGTGCCGGCGCCCTGGTAGGCAAGATCGGCCAGGATGGGAACGCCTTGGCGCTCGCAGATCCGGATGATCCGGTGGGTGCGGGCTGCAGTCAGGTCATCGGTGCGGGCCGGCAGGGCGGGCGAGAGCCACAGCAGCTGGCCTCCGGGGTCGGTGACGACCTGCACGTTCACGCCGTGGCGCCGGTGGTTGTGGGAGTAGTCGTCCCGGCCGTCGCCGACCCGGTCGCCGTCGGCGAGGGTGCCGTCGAGCAGGACGAAGTCGGGGTCGTGCTCGCGCAGCGTCTTCAGCAGACCCGGTGCACGTTCGGCCAGCAGATCCACCGCGCTGGTGTAGGCGTGGGCGGTGGACTCGCTGATCCCGAACCCGGCGGCGATCTTCGCGAGGATGGTGTGTTCGCGCAGGTACACCAGTGCCACCATCGCGCGCTGGGACGGACGGAGCTTGCAGCGCCGGTCGCCCTCACGGGTGATGAGCAGCATGGTGACCCACTCCACGAGTGCATGCGGCAGGTCGAGTGCGGCAGCATGGATGACCAACGAGGCCCCCGAGCAACGTGATTGAGACGTCAGACATCTCGATCAACAGCCCGGGGGCCTCGCTCGTTGCGCTTCACGGCCCGTCACCCGATCGGTGGCCAACTCGAAGAAGCTCAATGAGCGAAGCGAGGTGTGGGGGCCGGTCGTCACGCCTCCTGGTAGAGATTGACGATGTTGCCGTCTGGGTCGCACAGCCACACTGAACGGCGCCGCCCCCACGGCTGGGTTGTCAGCGGCTTGAGGATCTCAACGCCCCGCCTTCTGCCGAGCTGAACCGATGTTCCAACTGTCCCCCACCGGTGTGACAGCGGCGCACCGGAGGGAGATCTCTGTCTGAGTACTCGTTACTCTCTTCCAGCTCTGCTCTCACTTGCCCAGGCAGGCGGGGCTGCGCGCCTGACCTGGCAGGTAGTCGGACTGTTCCTGCCGCGTCAGATCACGATGCACGGCTCGACAGATCATCCGTATCGCCTCGTATGGGTCGGGCAGGGACACTTCCCACAACCGCGCCGTATGGTCATCGCTGCCGGTCGCCAGGGTGTCTCCGTCCGGGCTGAAGGCGACCGAGTCCACGGCACCCTCATGGCCGGTGAGGGTGACTCGGACTTGGCCAGTTTGCAGGTCCCGCAGCCGTACCGCGCCGTCGATGCTGCCGGTCGCCAAGGTGTGCCCATCGGGGCTGAAAGCCACTGATGTGATGGTGCTCGTGCCGCTAAATTGCGTGCGAGCGCGTCCCGTGGCCACATCCCACAGGCACGTCGTACCGTCGTCGTCACCGGTGGCCAGGGTGTGCCCGTCGGGACTGAAAGTCACCGAGGTGACGTTGCTGTGTCCGCCGGGGAGGGTGAACCTGCGCCTACCGGAGGCCGTGTCCCAAAGCTGAGTTGTGCCATCCGAGTTGCCCGTGGCGAGGGTCCGTCCGTCGGGGGTGAAGGCCACGGATGCCACAGCGCTGTGCGGGCGAGCTGGGAGGACGATGCGGGTATGGAGTGTGTTTACGTCCCACAGGCCCGTCGTTCCGTCATCGGAGCCGGTTGCGAGTGTCCTGCCGTCGGGACTGAACGCCACTGATATCGCCTCGCTTGCCCGGCCGGTGAGTGTCGCCCGGACGTGGCCGGTGGACAGATTCCACACTTGCGCTGGTTGGAGGAAGGCGGCGGTAGCGAGGGTGCGTCCGTCGGGGGCGAAGACCAGCGACGAGGCCTTACTGGGAAAGGTGGCTCTGTGAGGGCGGCCCGTGGCGACGTCCCACAGCCGAACTTGGTCGGAGCCGGTTGCGAGCGACTTGCCGTCGGGGCTGAACGCCACGGACAGTACGCTGCCGGTGTGGCCGGTCAGTACATTCCGGACACTGTTGGTGGGGAGGGCCCAGAGCCGCGCTGTGTGATCGGTGCTTCCGGTGGCGAGGTGGCGCCCGTCGGGACTGAAGGCGACCGACGCCACCGTGCCGCTGTGGCCGCTGAGCACCATCTGCGTCTGATCGTTCGCCGTATTCCACAGTCGTGCCGTGGTGTCGGCGCTGGCGGTTGCGAGTGTCTTGCCGTCGGGGCTGAACGCCACGGACAGTACGCGGTCGGTATGGCCGGTCAGGGTGGCGCGGGCGTTCCCTGTGGCCGTGTCCCACAACCGTGTGCGATTGCCGTCAGCGGCGGCCAGGGTGTTTCCGTCGGGGCTGAAGGCGACCGACGTCACGATGCCGGCGCGGCCGGTGAGCTTCTTCAACGTCTGGTGGCTGGCGAGGTCCCACAACCGCACGCTCTTGTCCCCGCTGCCGGTGGCCAGAATTCTGCCCTTGGGGCTGAACGCCAGTGTGCGCACAGGACCGGTGTGACCGGTGAGTTTTGTCCGCAGGTGCCCGGAGCGCGCGTCCCACAGCTGTACGTTACCGTTCTGTCCGCCAGTGGCCAGAATCCCACCCCTTGGGCTGAACGCGATGGCTTCCACCGAGTTGCCCGTACGGTCGGCGATGAGGGCATGGCTTTGCCCGGTGGCGACATCCCACAAGCGTGCCGTGCCGTCTTTCATGCCCGCGGCCACGGTGCGGCCGTCCGGGCTGAAGGCGAGGGAGAGAACAAGGTCAGTTGCACCAGTCAGCGTGGTCTTTGCACGCCCGTCGGTCACGCTCCAGAGGCGGACCGTGCGGTCGCCGCCGGTGGCCAACGTTCGACGGTCAGAGCTGAAGGCCACTGCGCTCACTTCGCCTCTGTGGCCGGTGAGGCGGTGCTGGAGGGGAAGGCCGGCCGCAGCGTAGAGGCTGGCTATGGCTTCGGTGGTATGGCTGCGCTGATAGGCGCGGATGGCAAGGAGCGAGGCCAGATCCGGGTTGCTGTCGATCAGGTCCTTTGACTGCGCGGCGAGTTGGCGGGACTCCGCGACTCGCTGTGCGGTGACAGCGGTTTGCCGCTGCCACAGGAAGGATCCCGCGGAGATCAGAGCCAGCACGAGAGCTGATGCCAATAAGGCGTTGAGGCGTCTACTGCGGCGAATCGCGGATTGTTGGTGCCGGTGGCTTCTGCGGAGGAACCCGGTGATGTCCTGGGGCAACGCCCGCTGCCGGGAATACTCCAGGCCCTCCGCCAGATCTCGCCCGGTGAGCAGTTCTCCGGAACCGGGCAGTTCCGCCCATCTGGCCTGCCGCTCGCTCGTGCGGCGCAGCCAGTCATGGAAACCGTGGTCTTCGGCCACCCAGGCGCGCAGGTCGGGCCAGTCACGGATCAGCGTGTCATGGATCAGTTCGGCCACCGGTTTGCCCGGCGTCGACTCAGGGTGACCAGGTGATTGTTCCGAACGCGTCGTGATGATCCGGTACCGGGTCAACGAGGCCAGCACTTCATCAACGTCGGAGGCCGCCGACGGGATGCCAGCGTTCATGTCCACAGCAAGGTCACGGAGAACGGACAGCGGAAGCTGCTGGCGGACTGCCGGGACGAGGTGGGAATCCGGGGCAGGCCGCACCAGCGCCGTCAGGATGCGCTTTGCGGTGGGCCGTTGGGCCCTCGACAATCGGTCCAGTGCGGCGTTGCACCAGGTGGCCAGGCTTCCGGTGACTTCTCCGATGGCGTCGTATGCCTCGTGGGTGAGGAAGCCGTTGCGGCGTCGCTCCCATAGTTGGCTGAGTACCAGTGCCAGCGGGGGCAGTAATGTGGCCGGCGCCCTGCGGGCGGTTGGACCGGTGCGGTCGCCTGCCAGGACATCGGCGATGATTCGTTCGGTCAGACCGTCCTCGAAGCGGGCCCCCGCTGCCTCGGCGGGCCGGGTGATGATCGCCCTCAGGTCCTGAACGCTCAAGGTGGCCGGCACGTTGACCAGGCCCGGTGCGGTGGCTTCCAACAACTCCGGGGCCGTCGAGGCCAGCAGAGGATAGAAGTCGTCCCGCATGATCAGGAGCACGCTGAGCCGAGGGCTCGAGCCGACCACGGCTGAGAGCTGGTCCAGCTGCCGCTCGCTGTCCGGCTGGGTGAGCAATTCCTCGAATTGATCGATGACGAGGACGATGCGCTCACAGGTGGGGTCGGTGTCCAGCCTGCGGGTGACCCCCGCGAGAATCCCATCAGCGTTCGCACCCGATAACCCGGCTTGATCGAGTTCGGCCAGCAGGTCGTGCCCTGGGCGCACGAGGACGGGCAGCCAGCGGTCACTGCCGGGCAGCCTTCCGGTGGCCAGAGCGGGCAGCACTCCAGCTTGAATCAGGGAAGACTTCCCCGACCCCGAAGGCCCGAGCAATAGCAGCGTCTGACGGTGCTCGGCTAGGCCGGTCAGTACCCGATCGACCGCCTCGTCGCGCCCGTGGAACCACTCGGCATGCGCGGCCGTGAATGGTTCCAGCCCCCGATACGGACAGACCTGCCGTTCGACCAGTGCCGGCCAGACCTCTCGCAGGGCTTCGCTGGGTGTCGCATAGGCGATGCCCTGGCCTCTCAGAAAGGTGTCGGGCGCGGTGATGGCGCTGAGCATGCCGATCACCAGGCCGGTCACATCGTCCACGACCGGGGCGCCGCTGAAGCCGGTGGTCAGGTCGTTGGCGTGCGTGAGCTGCAGTAACGAGCGCCCGTGGGCGGGCAGAAGGTCACCGGCAACGCCATAGCCGAAGTGGCCATCGGGTGGTGCCTGACCGGGGAAGCCGAACGTGCGGACCCGATGCCCCCGGCAACCGTCAGCCGAGCCCAGCGCCAATGCGGGGACTCCGGCCGGTGTCTCCTCCAGCCGCACCAAGGCGATGTCCTCGTCCTCGGGGGCCCGCCACGCTTCCGCGACCACCAGCCCGTACGCCTCTGGCCTGCCTCCGACGTGCGGGAAGGCGAGCCGAACGGCGCCACCAGGACCGGCTCCGCCCTCCGCCACCACATGTGCGCACGTGATGACCACGCCCTCGCTGGCCAGGAATCCTGCCCCCACCGTACGGCCCGCGGCGTCCAGGATCTGAGCGACCGCAGTGGTCAGACCTGCCCCTTGACTATGCCCGGAGGACACAGGAACGACGTCCATGAGGCCATATCTCACTGACTTTCGGGTGCGTCCGGAGCGGATTCGTCGCCCTTCCACACCACCTTCACCCGCAGGTGACAACTGGTCTCAGTCTTGGCGATCACCGCTCCAGCCTGTGCAGCCAGATTGACGCCGAACTCGACCTCGATCTCGTCAGGGCTGGCCCTTCGTAGCTGCCTCAGGACCGTCCGGGACATGTCCGTCACTGGTTCAAGGGCCGCTGCCAGACTCACCGGAAGGTCATGGATAGCATCGCTGATCCTCCCGGCCTTCACCGGCCCGTCGAATTCCGGCGCGGCCTCGATCAGCACCGAGGCCCCACCGTCCAGCGGAATCCGGGCGATTCCTTCCACGTGCCGCTCACCCCTCCCACGATCCCAGCCCTATCCCGTCCTCGAGCCGGCCGAGGGCCAACATAGCGGAGGGGAGCTCCTCCTTTGAGGGGGGTCGGCGCGGAAGCCCGCACACTGGGCCCCTCAGGAGGATTCCAGGCCGGCGCCGGTGCTCGCGTCCTCATCCCTGGCGGCCACTGCGTGCATTCACGGCCAACCATCGCCAGGACTCGAGTCGGACGCGAGACCTGTCCGGACCGGACAGTGCCGACGACGCCCTGTCGTCCCATCGGAGACGGGTGGATTTCACCCATCGCCCTAGGAGCAGCATGGGTGCCTGATGGAGTGTCACGCACGCCTGTCCACCGGTTGTCCACCGGGCCCCCCTTGCGCCAGCACGGCAGTTGCAGAGCCGCGGGCAGATCAACAACTGTATGTCCGATCAATCCGAACCAGCTGAGAGGCGTGGCCTGCTCCTCTGCGCTAGGGACTTTTCAGGGACTTTCAGCCCTGTCTGAGGGACTTCCGAGGGACTTTCAGCCGCGTAACGCGGCAAGCCCCCGAAAGACCGAAAGGAGCCTCCGCCACAGGTCATAGGCCCTTTCCCAGGCAAAGCCGCAGTTGGCGGCAGACGAGTCAGGCTATACGCCGGGTTCAGCCCGGCAGATCCGCCTTGGAGATCCGGCCGTGGACCCCTTTGACGATGTCCACCACCTGGGAGACATGGAAGTCGGCCGCCGCGCTCAGGTAGGCGAGGCCGACCGGGCCGGGGATGCCGAACCGGTCTGTCAGCAGCGTCAGCGCGTCGCGTACGGCGTTGCGCAGGGCCTCGTCGAGGTCGTGGTCCAGGCCCAGGACGATGTGCTCGGTCGGGGTTTCCGCGAAGGGGGCGCGCAGGCGGGCGGCCAGGGAGCGGGTGGCCGGGTCGCTGTGGACGGTGAGGCGGAGCGTGGCGCGCAGCGGGGCTTCGAAGGCGGTGAGGGCGACTTCGCCGTCGCCCTGGGAGAAGTGCGGGTCGCCGACGTAGAAGAGGGCGTCGGGGACCTGGACGGGGAGGAAGAGGCGGGCGCCGGTGCCGAGGTGGCGGACGTCGATGTTCCCGCCGTGCGGGCCCGGTGGGACGGAGTGGACGGCGGATTCGGTGGCCGGAGCGACCCCCATGATGCCGAGGAAGGGCCGCAGCGGGAAGGCGAGTTGGCGGCCGTCACCGACCGGGAGACGGCCCCGGCCGTCTTCCGCGACCGTCGCGACGAAGCTGGCAGGCCGGCCCGCGGGGGTCTGCGGGTATTCGCCGGGCAGGGCGCCCTTGCCGTGCCGGTTGCTGATCACGCCGTACGGCGCACGGCGGTGCAGCGTGAGGATCTCGGCCTCCAGGACGTCGCCGGGCCGTGCACCGTGCAGGGCCACGGGGCCGGTGACGACGTGCGGGCCCTGTGTCTGCGGCAGGTGTTCGCGTGCGGAGGCGGCCAGTTCGACGGTGTCGTACAGCAGATCGCTCGTCAGGATGCCGGCCGCGCCGAAGAAGGCGGCCGGGTCGCGGCCCTGGTCTTCGAGGATGCCCTCATGGCTGATGGTGTCGAAGGTGACGGTCTCGCCCGAGCGGATGGTCAGCACCGGTTTCGCGGTGGCATTGGGCAGCAGGCCCCAGTGCACCCGGGCAGGGTCGGCGGGCAGGTAGTGCTCGCCGTCGAGCGGGCCGGCTCCGGGCTGGAGGAGCTTCACTCCGGGGCCTCCTTCAGGGCCTCCTTCAGGGCTTCGGCGGTGAGGGTGAAGCCGAAGCACTGGCGGACGTTGTAGAGCGTGGCGTCCATGCAGTAGGCGGGTGAGGTGGTGGCCACCGCGTCCTGGACCATGAGGACGTCGTAGCCGAGGTTCGCGGCGTCCATGAGCGTGGCCAGGACGCACTGGTCGGCGTTGACGCCGGTGAACAGCAGGGTGTCGACGCGCAGGTTGCGCAGCACGCTGTCCAGGACGGTGTCCTGGAAGCCGCTCATCCGGTACTTCGAGACGTACAGGTCACCGTCCGCCGTCTCCAGCCCCGCGACGATCGCGGCCGAGGGGCTGTCCTGCTCCAGCACCCGGCCGCCCGGCCGCGGGGCACCGATGCCGGCGCCGGTGCCGTCGGGGTCGTAGACGTGCAGCACGCCGGGCGGGAGGTTGGCCCGGTCGGAGCGGTTGCCCCAGTTGAGCCAGATCACGGGAACGCCGGCGGCGCGCAGCGCCGGCAGCAGGCCGGCGAGGACGGGGACCGGGGCGCGGGCGGGGGTCACGTCCACGCCGATGGAGGCCAGCCAGCCGTTCGGAGAGCAGAAGTCGTTCTGCATGTCGACGACGATCACCGCGGTGGCGGCCAGGTCGGCGGTCACCCGCTGCGGCAGCGCCTCGACGGTGACCGGGCGCGGTTGCCGGTGCGGGCGGGCGAGGACGACGGTCTTGCCGTCGACTCTCCAGGCGTTGCGGGGGTTGGGCCCGATCAGGCCCCGGGCCTCAGGCATGTGCGGGGCTCCTCCATCCGGTGGTGAGGTCCAGCAGGGCGCGGTCGCTCCCCCGGCCGCCCAGCGCGCACAGACCCACGGGCAGTGACCGCACGCGCAGCAGCGGGGCGACGACCGCCGGCAGCCCGGCCAGTGAGGCGAGGCAGGTCAGGCGGAGAGTGGCGGCGCGTACGGCCTCCACCTCCTCGGGCGGCGCGTCGACACGGGGGGCCGGGCCGCTGGTGGCGGGCAGCAGCAGGGCGGTGCCGGGTGCGAGTACGGCGTCCAGCACCTTCCGCGCGTCCGCCAGGGTCTCTTCCGCCTGCGCCCGTTCGGCCTCGGTCACCCGGCGGCCGTTGTCGAAGCGTGCGGCGACGTCCGGGGCGAGCGCGCCGGGGTGTGCGGTGATCCAGGTGCCGTGCTGCTGCCAGGCCTCGGCGGCCTGGACCGTGCGGAAGGCGGCGAACCAGTCGTCCAGGTGCTCGGCCACCCCGGTGGCCGTTGTCGTCACAGGCGGGAGCAACGCGCGGCAGGCGGCCCTGAAGGAGGCGCGGACCTCGGGTTCGGCGAGTGCCACCAGGTCCTCGTCCACCACGAGTTCGGTGACCGGCAGGGGTGTCCCGGCGGCGGTCAGCAGTTCTTCGGCCGCTGTCCTCAGCAGGGCGGGGTCGCGGGCCAGGAGTCCTGCGGTGTCGAAGGAGGGCGCCAGGGCCAGCAGGCCTGCGGCGGGAGTTGTCCCGTGCGTGGGCCGCCAGCCGTACAGGCCGCAGTAGGAGGCGGGGACGCGGATCGATCCTGCCGTGTCGGTGGCCAGCGCCAGGTCCGCCCAGCCGCGGGCCACGGCGGCGGCCGGGCCACTGCTGGAGCCGCCGGTGATCCGGCCGGGTGCGGCGGGGTTGACGGGGGTTCCGTAGTGCGCGTTGGTCCCGGCGAGGCTGAAGGCGAGTTCGTCGGTCTGGGCGATGCCGGTGAGTTCGGCACCCGCCTCCAGCAGGCGTCGCAGGGCCTGCGCGTGCGCCTCTTCGGTACGGGCCTGCGCCAGCCACGTCGGGTTTCCGGCGCCGACGCGCTGTCCCGCCACGGCGAACAGATCCTTCACGGCGAGGCGGACGTGCGCCAGCGGGCCCTTCCCGGTGGACGCCACCAGCGGGCCGGCCACCCGCCACACCGCCGGATCCGGGCGGTCGTCCGGCGCGGGTGCGGACACGGCGCTGACGTGCGCGGCGGCGATCCGCCACCCGGCGTAGGTGTGTTGCCACACCTGCGTCTGCAGCCCGCGCGTCCCGTCCGGCCGCAGCGTCTCGGCCGTGACGACGGCGACCTGCGGTGCCGGCCGGACCACGTGCACCCGCTCGACCACCCGCGCCGGAGCCCCGCCCCTGCCCCGCCGGAAGTCGGCGATGGCGGCGCGGCCCACCAGCACGGTGTCGCCCTCGGCCCGCAGGGTGTCGGGTGCGTCCAGGAACCAGTGGTCCAGGGCCGCCACGTCGTTGGCGGCCAGGGCCCGTTCGTATGCCCAGAAGGCGTCGAGAAGATCCACGGTCACGATGTTCCCGCGCGCAGCACGGCCAGGTCCTGCTCGTCCAGCGTGGCGAGCGGCCCGCGTTCGATGAGGTCGGCGAAGCCTTCGTCGGGGGCCATCACGGTGAGGGTGTAGAGGCGTTCGGTGGCGGAGGTGTTGACGATGCGGTGCTTGGAGCCGGTGGGCAGGACCAGGACGTCACCGGGGGCGAGGTCGCGCTCGTGCTCGTCGCTGGCGGCACGGCCGTGGCCGGCGAGCACGACGAAGGTCTCGACGGACTCGGGGTGCCAGTTCAGGGGCTGGGCGCCGCCCGGCTCCCACACCTCGAAGACGACGGTGGTGGGCGAGCCGTCCCGGGGGCCGGTGAGGACGGCCAGCTTGACGGTGTCGCCGGCGGTGATGTGGTGGGCGGTGATGTCGCGCAGCGGGGTGTGCAGCGGGGGGTTGGCCATGGCGGGCTCCCTAGGAGGACACGGGGCGGTCGGGCCTGAAGCGCGCGCATTCGCGCAGGGCGGCGGCGGCCGCGGCGATGGAGGCGTCGAGGAGTTTGCGGCCCAGTTCCGGGGTGGCGCCGGTGGGGTCGCCGACGACGCCGGTGCCGGTGGCGAAGTCGTCGCTGGTCCAGCCGAAGGACACCGGTTTGCCGAAGCCGATGTGCTCGTAGGCGGTGAGGTGTTCGGGGACGGCGCGGCGGGCCTGGCTCATGTCGACCAGGTCCGGGCGGAGATGGAGCATGGCGGAGGTCTCCTTGAGGCCGCCGTGTACGCCCATGCCGAGTTCCGTGGCCGGGGAGGCGCCGCCCTGGTCGGCGGGGAGGGAGGCGTGCAGCAGGAAGGTGCGCAGGCCGTGGCGGGTGCGCAGTTCACGCAGGGCGACGCCGAGCAGGGCGCTGTTGCCGCCGTGCGCGTTGAGGAAGGCGAGCCGTCGCACGGGGCCGGCGGCCAGGGAGCGGCCGATGTCGTCGACGACGGACAGCAGGGTGCGGGCGGTGAGCCACAACGTGCCCGGGGACCAGGCGTGTTCGTCGGACTTGGTGTAGGCGAGGCCCGGCAGCAGCGTGATGTCGCAGCTCTCCCCCGCCAGCCGGGCGGCGCCTTCGGCGACGGCCTCGGCCATGTAGTGGTCGGTGGCGACCGGCAGATGGGGGCCGTGCTGTTCGATCGCGCCGACGGGCAGCACGGCGACGGTGTCCGCGCCGAACCGTTCGATCTCCGGGCCGCTGAGGTCGATGAAGCGGGTGAAGGTCACGGCGTCTCCTGCGAAGGGGCGGGAATCTTGCCGGGGTTGAGCAGGCCGAGCGGGTCGGCGGTGCGGGCCGTGTCCCGGACCAGGTCCAGGCGGCGGTCGACGTGCCAGTTGTGCGGGCTGTGCACGCCGACGCCCAGGGTCTCCAGGGCGGCGATGCCGTCGTAGACGCTCTGCTCGCCCTGGTAGCGGGCCATCAGCATGCCGACCGTGCCCGAGCGCATGCCTTCCAGGTGAAGCAGGGTGTCCGGGAAGACCTGCTTGATCTCGGTGGTGTCGCCGAGCAGGACGTCGCCGCGGATCTCCAGGTGGAACCAGCCCTCTTCGGCCTTCATCAGGTGGTAGGTGGGGTGGTTGAAGGACAGCGAGCTGATCAGGGCGGGGCCGTCCGGCGCGGGCCGGACGTCGAGGACTTCTCCGCCGTACGAGCTGACGATCTCCCGTGCCTGGTCGGCGGCCTCCTCCTCGAGGATCGCGCGCAGGTTCAGGGCCGTGGGGGCCAGTGCGGGATCGGGCGGGAAGACGCGGACGAGGCCGGCCTCGTCCAACGAGGCCAGGCGCGGCGCCGGTTCGAGGTGGACGAGTGCCTCGAGCGCGGCGGTGGCGGAGGTCCAGTCGGGGAAGGCGGCGAACAACCCCGTCCAGGTGCGGGCCCGTTGGAGCCGTACGGTGGCGGTGGTGATGATGCCGGTGGTGCCGTAGGCGTGGATGTACGGCAGCGCGTCCGCGTCCTGGACGGTGAAGGGGGTGGCGTCGGTCGTGCAGGGCGCCACCGTCAACTCCCGTACGAAGCCGTCGCTGTTGGTCTTGTGCACGAGGGAGCCGGTGCCGCCGCTGCCGCCGGAGAGGAAGCCGCCGAGCGTGGTGCCGAAGGTGGAGGGGAACATCCACAGCTCCTGGCCGAGGGTGCGGGCGTGGGCCTCCAGGTCGGACATCTTTGCCCCGGCCTCGGCGCGGATCCAGCCGTCGCCCGCGTCGAGGATGCGGCCGCAGCCGGTGAGATCGAGCACCACACCGTCGTACAGCGGGATCGCCTGGCCGTAGTTGCCGGTGCCCTTGCCGCGCGGGGTGAGGGGGATGCGGTGCTGGTGGGCCAGGGCGAGGAGGCCGGGGATCTGCTCGTGCGCGGTGGGGCGCAGGACGGCCTCGGCGTGGCCCGCGGGGAGTTTCGCCGCGAGGATGGGCGACATATGGGCCCAGTCGCAGGAGGCCTTCTCCCGTGCGGCGGGGTCGCGGATGACGCCGTCGGGGCCGAGGAGTGCGGCGGCTTCGGCGCAGAACTCCTCGATGCCGGGGGTCGGCTGACGGCCCGTCGCACCGCTGGCAGACCTGCAGTTTTGGTCGGCGACGAGTTCGGTGCGGGCGGTCAGGTCGGTGGTCGTCATCGCTTCAGTCCGATCGAGGGGTCGGTGAACTCGTCGGTCGCCAGGTCCTGCGCCGTCAGGCCCGGTTCGACCTTGGCGCCGCTCTGCTCGACGAGCGGGGTGAAGGTCTTCAGGACCGAGGCGACGCGCTTCATGTCGAAGCCGCCGACGCTGCCGTCGGATTCGTTCCCGAGGATGCCGAGCTTGACCATCTGCTGTGCGGCGAAGGCGCCGGTGCCCTCGGAGTAGACCCAGCCGGTGTTGTACTGCTGGACCAGGTCGCTGATGAGCTTGACGGTGCTCGACGGCTCGGCCGCGAAGTCGGCGGCGGACTGCTGCAGGACGGGGACGAGTTTCTTCAGGCAGGGGCTCAGTGACGTCAGTTCGCCGCTGCGCACGGACAGGGGCTCCGGGTAGACGGTGAAGCCGACGTCGGAGAGCAGCTGGTACTTGATCGGCTTCTTCCAGGCGGCCACCTCGTGCTGGTAGATGTATGGCTCGGCGGTGGCGAAGCCCTGCTGGGCGATGCCGGGGTTGGCGACGAAGCGGGCGGGCGCGCCGTCGTAACTCCCGTCCAGCTGGCTCTTCTTGATGAGTCCCTTGGAGACCAGCAGCGAGGCATAGGTGCTGCCGTCCACGTAGACGACCTTGGCGTTCGTCTTGCCGATGTCGGCGATCGACTTCCAGTCGGGGTGGGTCGCGGGGTCCCACATCAAAACCTGCGGGCTCTTCTTCATCAGCGCCGCCACGGCCGTGACCGGCTGCTTGGCGGAGGCCGAGATGGCCACGTCGGTGGTGACCGTGCCGAGGGTGATGCTCTTGTCGACGTACATCTGCGAGGGGACGCTCTGGTAGCCGATGGCGGAGCCGCCGGCCCTGATCTGGATGTCGACGCCGGTGTCCTTGCCACCGATGACCAGCGGGCCGGTGACCCGCTTCTTGTCGCTGTCGACGCTGTAGCCGGGGCCGACGAGGTGATAGAGCGGGCCGTGTTCGGCCTCGGGCTCCCAGTCGACCTGGACGACGACCGTCTTCGGGCAGACGCCGGCCAGGCGCTGGGCGGCGGGGGCGGCCGGGAGCTTGTCGGCGGAACCGGTGGCGGCCGTGGAACCACCGCCGCAAGCGGTGACGGAGACCAGGAGGAATGCGGAGGAAACGCCCGCGACGGCGACGCGTCCGACGGATGTGGGCATGGCTGAACTCCCTGAGGGACGGGGGGAGATGAGGGAAGGGCCGGGTGGCGGGTCTACGGCCGGTCGGCCGAGGCGTGCCAGGAGCCGACGGCGAGCCGGGCGACGAGGGTGAACAGGGCGAAGACCGCGACACCGAAGAAGGAGGCGAGGATGATCGCCGCGAAGAGGTCCTCGGACTGCAGCCGGGAGCGGTAGACGTCGAGCAGGGTCCCGATGCCGGGTTCGCCCTGCTTGAAGAACATGTCTCCGACGATCGCGCCGATCACGGACAGGCCGGAGGAGGTACGCAGACCGGTGAAGACCGAGGGAAGGGCGGCGGGCAGCTCGAGCTTGCGCAGGCGGGCCCAGCGGCTCGCCCGTTGGAGGGTGAACAGGTCGTGGTGGGTGCGGTCGACCGACTGGATGCCGAACAGGGTGTTGGCGATCATCGGGAAGAGGGCGATCAGGACGCAGACGACCACCCGGCTGGTGAAGCCGAAGCCGAACCAGAGGCCGATCAGCGGCACGATCGCGAGGATCGGCACGGTCTGCAGGATGACCGCATACGGGTACAGGGAGCGTTCCAGCCAGCGCGCCCTGCTCATCAGCACCGCCGCCGTCACGCCCAGCGCGGAGGCGATGAGCAGGCCGACGAGCGCGACCTGGGCGGTGAGCCACAGCGCCCGCAGCATCGGCTGCAGGTGGGTCCAGTCGAGGAACGACACGGTGAGGACCTGGTCGGGCGGCGGGACGAGAAAGCGCCGGGCGGGGCTGAGCAGCAGATAGCTCACGGCGTACCAGATGCCGATGGCCGCACCGAGTGAGCCGAGCGGGGTGAGCACCGCGGCGGGCCGGATGCGGCGCCGACGGGCCGGCGGCGCCGGTTCGGTCGTCGTCACATCCGCTGCGGGTACGGTCACTTCGGCGCGGGCGGTGATGTCGGCGCTCACTGGAAACCTCCTCGCAGAGCCGCGGAGACCTCGCCGGCGATGCGGCCGAACTCGGGGTCGTAGCGCAGCTCGGCCGGACGGGGATGGGGGAAGGGGGCGTCGAAGGAGGCGGTGATCCGGCCGGGCCGCGCCGACATCACCACGACCCGGCTCGCCAGGAAGACCGCCTCGGTCACCGAGTGGGTGATGAACAGGGCGGCGAAGCCGGTCTCGGCGTAGATGCGCTGGAGCTCTTCCTGCATGCGCAGGCGGGTCATCTCGTCGAGGGCGCCGAAGGGTTCGTCGAGCAGGAACAGGGACGGCCGGGTCATGAGGGCGCGGGCCAGGGAGACCCGCATGCGCATGCCGCCGGAGAGCTGTCCCGGCAGCTGCCTCTCGGCGCCTTCCAGACCCACCAGCCGCAGGGCGTCCAGGGCTCGTGCGCGGCGGTCGGCCTTCGCCGTCCCGGCGAGTTCGGCGGGCAACTCGACGTTGGCGAGGACGGTGCGCCAGGGCAGCAGGGTGGGGTCCTGGAAGACGTAGCCGACGAAGTCGACGGGGGCGTGGACCGTGCCGCCGGTGGCGGTGTCCAGACCGGAGGCGAGGCGGAGCAGGGTGGACTTGCCGCAGCCCGAGGGGCCGACGACCGCGACGAACTCGCCCGGGGCGATGGAGAGTTCGAGTCCGGTGAGGGCGGTGGTCCCATTGGCGAAGTGCTTGTCGACGCTCTCGAATCGCAGCGCCGCGTCGAGCGTCTCCTCGGCGATGGTCGGCACATCAGCTCCCTTCAGTGCCACAGTCAGGAATGTTGATAGCATGAACATTGATTGTTTCCGGCCAGTGTCCTGGCCGTATCTGTTCGCCGAAACGGTCCCGTTCAGCGCGAGCGGCCCGGTTCAGAAAAGCTCGCGGACCACCGATGTACGGCTGACGAGGCGCCCGCCGGCGAAGACGAGCCGCTCGGGGCAGGACGCACCGAGCACCTCCGAGACGGACCGTGCGCGCACCGCCAGGAGGTCGGCGACCGCACCCTCGTACGGTCCGGCCGCCGGGAGCCCGAGGACCGCGCGGGCGCCCGCGGTGACCGCGTGCAGCGCCTCGCCCGGGGTGAGATGACCGGCCGTGACCAGCAGGGACGCGGTCTCCAGGGGATCGGCCCGGCCCACGGGGTTGAACGGGTCCCGGACGTTGTCGCCACCGGCCGCGACCGGCACGCCCGCGTCCAGCAGCGCACGCACCGCGGTCAGTCCGCGCGGAGTGCACGAGGTGCGGGCGCGGCCCTGGAGGTAGAGGTTCGTCAGCGGGAGGGTGACCACGCCGATCCCGGCGGCGGCGACCTCCTTGGCGGTGCGGGCCGCCTCGTCCGGCGCCACCGTGCCGAGGCTGACGCAGTGGCTCGCGGTGACACCGAGGGCGAAGCCCTGCTCGCGGACGGCCCGCGCGAGCAGGCGCAGATCCCCCGCACCCGGGTCAAGCGTCTCGTCGGCGTGCAGGTCGACGCCGACGTGGTGCTCGGCAGCGATGCGCAGGGTGCGGCGCACGGACTCCGAGGGGTCGGTGGACAGGTGCGGGCAGTCGCCCAGCAGGTCCGCGCCGAGGTCGAGGGCCTCGTGCAGGAGTTCCTCCGGTGCGTCGACGTGCAGGACGGCGATCTGGAGGCGCACACGTCCCCGGAGTTGCCTGCGCAACCGCAGCAGGGCACGCAGACTCCGCAGCGGATCACCGCCCGCGGTGAGGAGGTCCACGTGGGTCCTGATCGCGGTCACGCCGTTCGCGCACAGTTCGTCGGCCGTCGCCTTGGCCCGCCGGAAGACGTCGTCCTCGGTGACGCGCACGGCATACGCGCGCCAGGCGTCGATGGCGGCGAGCAGGTCTCCCGCCGGGGCGCCCGTCAGGTCCCAGGTCAGGGCCTTGTCCAGGTGTGCGTGCGGTTCGGCGCCGGCGGGCAGCAGCAGCCAGCCGCTCAGGTCGAGTTCGTCCGAGGCGGGAGGAAGCGCACCGGGCGGGGCCACCTGGGCGACGAGCCCGCTGTCCGGATCGAGGAGGACGTCACGGACCTCTCCCCCGGGCACCTGTGCACCGCGCAGCAGCAAAGTGGGCACGTCAGCGCTCCGTTCCGTGCGGCGCGGTGAGCACCGCGAAACCGTCGAAGTCATGACGGCGTACGGGGGCGCCGAACATGTCGGTGGAGGTGTACGGGCGGGTGTGGCCGTCCCGTACGGCCGCGAAGGCGCCGGCCACCCGGGCCACGAAGTCCGCCGACTCCCGGTGCCGCAGGTTGTGGCCCAGCAGCGCGGTGGTGACGGGCAGTTCGGCGAGTCGACGGGTCGAGGCGGCGAAAGCGCTCACGTCGGCGCCGGGCACATGGGCGAAGAGGGTGCCGCTGATGAGGGTGTCACCGGCCAGCAGCAGCCCGGTCTCCGACTCCCAGAGGCAGATGCCGTCCGGTGAGTGCCCGGGCGTGTGCAACACCTGGAGGCTGCGGCCGCCCAGGTCGAGGACGTCTCCCTCACGCAGCAGCCGGGTGGGGCGTACGGCCTCGATCCGCCAGTCGGCCAGGTCGGGCACCGGCCGCACCTCGACGCGGGAGTCGGTCAGGAAGAACCCGCCGGCGTCCACGGCATGGAACTCCTCGTACCGTTTCCTCAGGTCGTGCGCGACGTGCCCGTACGCCTCCAGCCACTCGCGCGGAGCGGGATCCGTGTGGAGTGCGGCTCCCTCGACGTGTACGGCGATGTCCTCGGCGTGCGCGACAAGGGAGGCGTTGCCGCCGCGGTGGTCGAAGTGGTGGTGCGAGTTGACGACCAACAGGGGCAGGCGGGTCAGCCGTCGGACCTGCTCGCCGATGTCGGCGATGCCCATGCCCGTGTCGTAGAGCAGTGCCATGTCGTCGCCGAGCACGAGATAGCTGTTGACGTGGCCCGGCTCGGCGATCACGAAGGCGCCCGGCCCGGTCTCGGCGACCTGGAACCAGGCGGGGCCGCTCACGCGGCGCCGAGCGCGTGGTAGCGCCGGTCGTGGTGCACGAGGGCGGTCGGTCCGCCGGTTCCGGTCACCACGTCGTCCACGGCCGCGACGAGCAGGTGGTGGTCGCCGGCCGGGAGGTCGCGCACGACGCGGCACAGCACCGCGTACGAGCTGTGGGCGAGCAGCAGCGGCAGCCCGCCGTGCTCCTCGGCCGACCACTCCAGGTCCGCGAACCGGTCCCCGGTGCGGTCGGCGAACCGCCGGGAGACGTGTTCGCCCCCGGAGTGCAGGATGTTCAGCGCGAACCTGCGGCCGTCGAGCAGCGCGGGCAGCGAACGGCCGCTGCGCCCCACCCCGATGGCGAGCAGCTGCGGCGCGCGGCTCAGGCTCATCACGGCGGTACTGGTGAAGCCCACCGGGCGCCCTTCGGCCGTCAGGGCGGTGACGACGCACACGCCCCCGGCGAGGGCTGCCATGGCGTCGAGGAAGACGGAATCCGGCGGGGAGACAACGGAACGGTCGGAGGTGGCCGCGGCCATGAGGGCTCCCTGAAGCTAGAATGTTCGTGCCATCAACATTCAGCGTAGGGGCCGGGTGTTTCACGGGCGTAAACCCCCTCGCGGCACTCCCCCGGCCCCTCCCGGCCCGCCGCCCCCGACCCTTTAGGATTCCTGCCATGCCGGCCCAACCCGCCCACAGCACGTCGCCCGCCACCGGGGACACCGACGCACTGCTGCGCGCCGAACTCGGCGGCGCGATCCGGAAATTGCGCAAGGAGCGAGGCCTGACCCTCGTCCAGCTCGCCGAGCGTGCCGCGCTGTCCCATCCGTTCCTCAGCCAGCTGGAGCGCGGGCTCACCCGCCCGAGCATGCCGTCCCTGCACCGCATCGCCCGCGCCCTCGGCACCACCCAACAGGCCCTCATGGCCACGGCGGCGGTGCCGCATCCCGACGCCCCCGCCGGTTCGGCCCACGTCGTACGCTCCGGCGAGGGCCTGAACGTGGCCAGGCCCGGCGGCACGGCACGCATGCTCGGCGCCCCCGCCTTCTCCGTCCACCCCGTGGAGCACATCGGTGCGGCCGAACGGTTCGAGGAGTACTACGACCACCCCGGCGACGAGTTCGTCTACGTCGTGGCAGGCGAGATCGAGATCGAACTGCGGGGCGCCGACGGGCCCGAATCCCACGTACTCCGCCCGGGAGACAGCATCTGCTACCCGGGAGCCACTCCGCACCGCTGGCGCGCGGTCGGCGACGGCTCTCTGGTGCGGCTCCTCACCGTCCAGAACGCGACACCGTCCGACCATCACTCCTGAGCCGACCGCCGAGCGTCCGGCCGGCGCTTCCCCGCGAACACGTACAGGCGATGATTGTGGCCGAACGGCCGCTTGAGCCCTGGGTGCTCACTGGCACCGATCCCATCGCTCGAGATGCTGGAGCTCAAGACTCTCAGCAGCTGCCGCTCCACATGCTCCTCGTCTGATTCTGTCGCGTCATCGCGGCGAGGCGCCGCACATCAACGACGTCGGACGGGACGTGGCCGCATCGACAGCCGCACACCACTTCCCCCTGGGCATTGCCTCGGTCCCGGTGCCCACGAGCTCGGTGGCCCTGGCCTCCCCTTCACAGTCGGCCAGGGTGCGACCCCATCGATGAAACGGGTTTCCCCTGCGGCCGGCAGGCTCCCGGTCGTTGCCGCTCTGCCCCGCCCACCCTTTCCTCCTGGCTCGCCGCTCACGGCTCGGACCGGTTACGTCAGTGGCATGGCGCCGTAACAGTCCTGACGGAGGCTCATGGCGACGCACCTCCGGTCTCCTCAGCAACTCGCCCCCCACGTGACCGGGTTGACCGAACGACCGCTCCCCGGACGGCGCGCGCCCCCGGGGTGCGGACGAGGAGGAATTGATGGCTGCAGAGCAATCCCCCACATCCCGCCGCAACTTCCTGAGCTCCGTCGGCGCCGCGGGCGGTGCCGGAGTCCTGTACTCGGCGATGGGCGCACTCGGGCTCGCCCCGGTGCCAGACGTGCGGGCGGACGAGTACCGGTCGCCCCAGCGAAGCGACTTCACGCTCACCGGGCGCGCCGGCAAGAGGGTGCTCGTGCTGGGCGGCGGCATAGCCGGCCTGGCCACGGCGTACGAGCTGGGCAAGGCCGGTTACGACTGCCGGATCCTGGAGGCGAACGACCGTCCCGGGGGCCGCAACTGGACGGTCCGCGGCGGCACGAAACTGACCGACCTCGACGGACGTACGCAGACGGCGTCGTTCACCAAAGGCCAGTACATGAACGCGGGCCCGGCCCGGCTGCCGCAGTCCCACGTCACTCTCGAGTACTGCCGCGAACTCGGCGTCGAACTCCAGGTGTTCACCAACCAGAACGCCAACGCGTACATCTACCACGAGAACAGTGCCGCCCTCGCGGGAAAGCCCATGCGCTGGCGCACGGCGAAGGCCGACGTCTACGGCTACATCTCCGAACTGCTGGCCAAGGCCACCGACCAGGGCGCCCTTGACGCACGGCTCACCGCGCAGGACAAGGAGCAACTGATCGCCTTCCTGCAGAGTTTCGGCGCCATCAAAGGCAAGGCCGACGGCTACGCCTACACCGGCACCGACCGGCGAGGCTACTCCGTCGAACCGGGCGCGGCCTTCGAGGAGGGCACAGTCCTTGGCCCGGTGCCGTCGTTGTCGGACGTCGTCGCCAGCGGCGTGGGGCAGCGCTTCGCCTTCGAATTCGGCTACGACCAGGCCATGCTGATGTTCCAGCCGGTGGGCGGCATGGACTCGATCCCGTACGCCCTGGCCAAGGCGATCGGCCAGCACCGCATCACCTATGGCGCCACAATGCTGGAGGTCAAGGACCTGCCGGACGGTGCCGAGGTCACCTACAAGGACACCGGCGGCCGCACCGGCACCCAGCGCGCCGACTTCGTCGTCGCGGCCATGCCGCCGATGGTCATGGCCCGCCTCAAGCACAACCTGGGGGCCGACATCACCGCCGCGCTCAAGTACGCCGTCCCGACGCCCGTCGGCAAGGTCGGGCTCGAGTACCGCAGCCGCTGGTGGGAGACGGACGAGCACATCTACGGTGGCATCACACCGACCGACACCGACCTGTCGACCATCTGGTACCCCTCGTACGGCTACCAGGGCCGCCGCGGCACGCTCATCGGCTACTACAACTTCGGTGACAACGCTGTCACGTACAGCGATCTTCCGCATGCCCAGCGCGTCGCGCGGGCGGTGAGCCGGGGTGTGAAGATCCACGGTGACAAGTACCGCACCGAACTCGATCGCTCCTTCAGCGTGGCCTGGCATCGCACGCCTCACATCGAGGCCGGCTGGGTGGGCTGGCCCTCGCAGACCGGTCCCGAATACAAGCTGCTCAACCAGCCGGCCGGGCACGTCTACTTCGCCGGCGACTGGCTCAGCCATGTCATCGCCTGGCAGCACGGCGCGTTCAGCTCGGCCCGCAAGGTCGTGACCGACATCCACGCAAGGGTGATGGCCGCATGAAGCGACGTACGAAGGTGGTGATCGGTACGGCCCTGACCGCCTCGCTCCTCACCGGCGGCACCGCACTCGCCGAGGCCAAGGGCTGGTGGCCCGGCTCCCAAGAGATCCGCGTCATGCTGCCCGAAGGCCAGTCCAACCCGGCCATCGCCACCGGAGTGGCAACCGGCGGAGAGGTGGCGCTCTACCAGAGCAGCGGCCTCGGCCCGACCGCGCTCAACCCCTCCGCGCCGGCCGACTCACCCGAGCTCTACACCGACCCGGCCCTCACTCAGGGCGCCACGGGAGTCACCGTCACCGAAGCCCAGGCACTCGTCGTCCTGCGCAACATCAAGACCAACCTCGAAGCAGCGGGCCTGACCCCGGCCGACGTCATCACGATGAAGTGCTACCTCATGAAACCGCCCGGCTCCGACACCGCCGACTACGCGGGCTGGAACCGCGCGTACCGCCAGTACTTCGCCAACATCGACCTCACCTCCAAGGAAGTGGTCCCGGTCCCGATGGGCACCTCCGCCCCCAAGGCTCCGCTGGTCGCCAACAAGGCCCGTCCGGCGCGCGCCACGATGGAGGTCGCGTCACTGGCGGTCAAGGGCTGGCTGGTGGAGGTCGAGGTCACCGCCGCGTACAAGAAGCACTGAAGGGCACACGTCCGCAGACCGTCTGCAGCCAAGGGCCGGGCCCGCGAACGGGCCCGGCCCGAGGCGACCTCACCGCCACCGCCGAGTACCTTGGCGGCGGCCCGCCCCCAACGACGGTTCGAGGCCACGCGCGGCACCCACACGCGCTGCAGGGCCTCGCTCTACACGGCGTTGTCCAGCGTCAGGGTGAGCTCGGCGATCCGCCACTCACCGTCGGACCGGCGCAGGCCGAACGTGTAGACGCCGGTCGAGATCATCTGGATGCTCTCGCCGGTGTTCCTCGTCTGCAGCAGATAGGCCCGCACCTCGGCGGTGGCGGCGTCCGTCGCCGTGACCACGACGTTGCCCAGGTGGTGCCGCACCCTTCCGGTCTGGGCCGTGTGCCCGTCACGGATGAACTCGAGCACCGCCGCGCGTCCGGCGACCGGGCCGAGCACCCGCTGTCCGGGCATCGTGAAGGTCCAGGTGGTGTCTTCGGTCAGGACCGCTTCCAGCTCGGGCACATTCAGCTCGTCCAGGGCGTGGGCGTAGTGCGCAACGGCCTGCTGGGGTTCGGCGATCACGAGGCCACCGTCAGCACGATCTTGCCTTGGATGTGGCCCTGCGCGGCCCGCGTGTGTGCGCGGCCCGCTTCGGACAGCGGGTAGGTGCTGTCCACCCCGACCTGGAGTTTACCCTCGTCGAACAGTCGTCCGATCTCGGCGAGCTGGGGGCCGTTGGAACGTACCTGAATGTTGGAGACGGTGATGTCCAGACGCGCCGTCTCTTCGGGGTCGTACTGGGCGAAGAACACCGGAAGCATGGTGCCGCCGCGCTTGAGCACGGTCAGGAAGCGTGAGCTGTCCGGGCCACCGACGGTGTCGATCACCAGGTCGACGTCGCTGACCACGTCCGCGGCCTGCGTCGTGGTGTAGTCGATGAACTCGTCGGCGCCGAGCTTGCGCAGGAACTGCTCGTGCCGGCTTGAGGCCACCGCGATGACGTGTGCCCCCTTCCATTTCGCCAGCTGCACCGCGAAGTGGCCCACTCCACCGGCGGCCCCGTTGACCAGCACGGTCATCCCTGGCGTGATCGGCACCGGCTGGTGCACCTGGCCGGTGAAGGGAGACGGCACGTCGTGGCCGAGATCAACCAGGTACTGCCAGGCCGTCAGCACGGCCATCGGCGCCCCGGCCGCCTGCACGTGGTCGATACCGGCCGGCTTGTGAGCCAGGTCCGAAGCCGGCGCGGCCACGTACTCGGCGTACGTCCGGCCGTCGAATCCGGGGAACCGCAGCATGCCGAAGACCTCGTCACCGACTGCGAACCCCCGCACGTCCGGAGCGACCGCCTGAACCACGCCCGACACGTCCGTTCCGGGGATCAGGGGGAACTCCAGCGCCGGCCTCATCTCGGCCGGCATGACCTTCATCCCCTCACGCAGGTACCAGTCCGGCGGGTTGATGCCCGCCGCGTGCACCCGGACGAGCACCTCACCCGGGCCGATCTCGGGGACCGGCACCTCGTCGTACCGCAGAACTTCCGGCCCGCCTGCTTCGTGGAACTGGATTGCCTTCATCGCGCCTGTCGCTTTCTCGGGGAGACGTTGCTCCTTCAGTCAAGATCCAGGACGGCATGGCCGTCCAAGACCGGTTCGGCAACCGGGTCATTCCGAAACGGCATGACACGTACCCTGCAAGGGTGAACGATCTCGGACAGGACCTGGAACTGCGGCTCGTGCGCTACTTCACCGTGGTGGCGACGCACCAGCACTTCGGCCGGGCCGCCGCCGACCTGCACGTGGCCCAGCCGGCGCTGAGCCGCCAGATCCAACGGCTCGAGAAATATCTCGGCACACGACTGCTGGACCGCACATCCCAGGGCACCCGGCTCACTCCGGCCGGCCAGACATTCCTCCCCCGGGCCCAAGCCTTGCTGCAGGCCGCCCGCCAGGCCGAGCTGGCCGTGCGTGAACAAACCCAGACCGAACGCATCACCATCGGCTACGTCGAAGATCTGGTGATCACTGCCGCGGTACGGGAACTGCGCCACCGGCACCCGAGCGCCGAGATCGCCACCCGGCATCTGAACTGCCGCGACGTCGGGGCGCTGTCCGACAAGCGCGTCGACGCCCTGATCGCGCGGACCCCGCTGCCGCTCGCCGCCGAGGACGTAAACACCACCCCACTGTACGAGGAGCCCCGGATGCTCGTGGTCCCCCGCGGTCACCCCTTGGCCGACCGCGCGTCGGTGACCGCGGAAGAACTGGCCGACGAAGAGGCAGCGCCGTGCACTTTCGAGACCGCAGACTGGGCTTCCTACCGGATCCTCGGGGCCGGCGTGCCGCCGATCGAGAGCTACGAGGACAAGCTCGAACTCGTCGCGAGCGGCAGGGCGATCGCCGTCCTACCGGTCGGAGATCGGCGCAGCTCACTGCGTCCCGACCTCGTCACCGTCCCGATCGAGGGCGCGCCCCCCAGCAGGGTCGTCCTGGTCAGCCGCAAGGGCGACCCGAATCCGATGATCAGGAATCTCCGGCTAGCCGCCAAGGCCGTCCTGACCGCCCCGCCATCCTGACGGGGACCAGGCCTGGCGATGACCATCCTGTCTCCTTCGTGGGTACCCCCACCTTCACGTGGGGGGTGAAACGAAGCTCCTGCGGAGCAGGGCAAGGAGCGGCGAGTCGCCGTGAGGCGGACCGCCGTTGTCAGTGGCCCGCACTAGGGTGATCACAACAGTTGGAGGGGGTGATCCCGTTGATCCGTGCGTACAAGTTCCTGATGTACCCGACCGTCCGTCAGGCCCAGTCGCTCGGCGAGATGCTGCGGGATCACTGTTCCCTCTACAACGGTGCGTTGGAGGAGCGGCGGTCCGCGTACCAGCACGTCTCGAAGACGACGGTCCGGTACGGGCAGCAGTCCGGGCAGCTCAAGGACATCCGGGCCTTCGATCCGGAGCGTCAGGGTCGCTGGTCGTTCAGCTCGCAGCAGGCGACCTTGCGCCGCCTGGACAAGGCGTTCGCCGCGTTCTTCCGCCGTGTCAAGGCAGGCGAGGCGCCGGGGTATCCGAGGTTCCGCTCGGGGCTGCGGTTCGACACGGTGGACTTCCCCAAGGACGGGGACGGCTGCCGCTGGGACAGTACGCCGCACGACCGGCCAACCCGCGTACGTTTTCAGGGCGTCGGGCATGTCAAGGTCAAGCAGCACCGGCCGGTGGCCGGAAAGGTCAAGACAGTCAGCGTGAAGCGGGAAGGGCGCCGCTGGTACGTCATCCTGACCGCCGAGCAGACCGCCCCCGAGCCGCTGCCGCCAACCGGCTCCGTGGTCGGCGTCGATATGGGCATAGCCAACTTCCTCGCGGACTCGGGCGGCGAGTTCGTACCCAATCCCCGCTACGGCCACAAGGCCGCCGCCGATCTCGAAGCCGCACAGCAGGCCCTGTCCCGGTGCAAGCGCGGCAGCAAGCGGCGCCGCAAGGCCGTGGACACTGTCGCCCGCCTGCACCGCAAGGTGCGCCGTCAGCGCCTGGACCACGCCCACAAGACCGCTCTTGCCCTCGTGCGTGAGCACGACTTCATCGCGCACGAAGACCTCACCATCCGCAACATGAACAAGAGCCCGGCATCAAAGCCGGACCCCGAACAGCCAGGCGGTTTCCTGCCCAACGGGGCCGGGGCGAAGGCCGGACTCAACCGCTCGATCGCCGATGCCGGATGGGGGGTGTTCCTCCAGATCCTCACCGCCAAGGCAGAATGCGCCGGACGGGAAGTGATGGCTGTGGACCCCCGCAACACCTCCCGGCGATGCCCCGCATGCGGGCACACCGCCAAGGAGAACCGGCCCACCCAGGAGAAGTTCCACTGCGTCAGCTGCGGCCACCACGCGCACGCCGACACCGTGGGGGCTTCCAACGTTCTGCGGGCCGGGCTGGCCCGTCGCCAAGCCCAACCAGCTTGACGAGAAGCCCCCTCGTCTACGAGGGGGAGTAGTCACCTCCCACAGCGGACGGCCGAACCAGTCCCGGATCAGCTCCAGGTGCTTGGCGTCGCTGCGCATCGTGCCGTCGACCAGATGGGCCGAAGCCCTGGCCGGAACGAACTCCGCCAACACATCGGTCTCGAACTCGGAGAGCTCCCCCTCGTTCACCGGCGCCCGGTACTCGCGCAGATCGCGTACTACGGCCAGAGCCGGTACCAGGCCCAGATCCTGGCACTCTCAGCGGTGCCAGGACCTGGGGGACGAACGCGGAACTCGGGGGCTATTGCCCACCCGTGACGGTGAGAGAGCGGCCCTGCTCGGGGTCGAGTACGGCCTGGATGGCCGGGGCCAGCCCTCTTTCGATCTCGTCCGGTGTCAGGGTGGTCACTGCAGGGAGGCGCAGCAGATAGCGGGTGAGCCCAAGGCCGAGGAGTTGCGCGGAGACCAGGCCCGCGCGCTGTGCGACGGCCTCTGGGCCCAGGGCGGCGGCAAGCGTCGGTGCGAC
The DNA here is from genome assembly GCF_042896045.1 of Streptomyces sp. NPDC001351. Lineage (NCBI taxonomy): Bacteria > Bacillati > Actinomycetota > Actinomycetes > Kitasatosporales > Streptomycetaceae > Streptomyces > Streptomyces sp. NPDC001351. The sequence continues at coordinate 72,917 of NZ_JBIAWS010000024.1, forward strand.
CTGCGCCGCGAAGATCTCGTGCATCCGCGCCGCGGCCTGTTCGTTGGTGACCGCCGACCGCATCAGGACGAGCAGCGCGTCATCGGCCGGGTCGCCCTCCCAGCGTTCGAGGAAGTGCCGCACCAGGGCTTGGGCGAGCTTGTCCGCCGGGACGCCCGTGAGATCGGGCAGGCGCAGGTCGATGGTGAGTGTCGCGTCGAAGAGCTGGGCCTTGTTTCCGAAGTAGCGCATGACCATCGAGGGGTCGATGCCGGCGTCGGAGGCCACGGCTCGGATGGTGGTGCGCTCGTAGCCCTGGGCTGCGAATCGTTCGCGTGCGGCGCGCAGGATCGCGGCCTTGGTGCGATCCGAACGCCGATCGGTGCTGGTGATCCCGGCGGGTTGCGTCATGTCAACGACTGTAGGCCAACGCATGTTGACTTTCCAGTGCGAAGCCACGCATCATGTCAACGAGCGTTGGCCAACAAGCGTTGGCCAACAGCCGTTGACTCGCGCCCTGGAGGAAAGAGACATGAACCCCACTGCACTCCCTGACCGTACGGAGGTCGCCATCGTGGGCGGCGGCCCGACCGGGCTCGCGCTCGCCGTCACGCTCGCCTCGGCCGGCTTCGACTTCGTCGTCCTGGAACGGCTGGCCGAGGGGGCGAACACCTCGCGTGCCGCCGTCGTCCATGCCCGCACCCTAGAGGTCCTGGACGAGCTGGGAGCCTCCGAGGAGCTGATCGCGCGAGGCGTCCAGGTCACGCGATTCGCCGTCCGCGACGGCGCCCGCAGGCTGCTGACCGTGCCGTTCGACAGGCTGCCCACACCTCACCCGTACACGCTCATGGTCCCTCAGTACGAGACCGAAAACGTGCTGCTGGACCGGCTGCGCGCGCTCGGCGGCGACGTACACCGCCCCTACGAGGTCGCCTCCGTCGTCCAGGACGAGGACGGCGTGACACTCACCATGACGACCGGCCAGACGCTGCGCGCCGCGTATGCCGTCGGCGCCGACGGCATGCACAGCACCGTGCGCCAAGCGGCGGGCATCGGTTTCACCGGCAGTGCCTACGCCGAGTCCTTCGTCCTCGCCGACGTCCTGATGGACTGGTCCCCCGGCCCCAGCGAGGTCTCGCTCACCTTCGGCACCGCGGGCCTCACCGTCGTCGCCCCGCTCCCAGGCGGCCACTACCGGGTCGTCGCCACCGTGGACGACGCGCCCGCCACACCGGGCCTCGCCTTCGTCCAGCGCCTACTGGACGAGCGCGCCCCCGGCCAGGCCAAGGTCACCGGCCTGGCCTGGTCGTCACGGTTCCGGGTGCACCACCGGGTGGCCGACCGCTACCGCGCGGGGCGCCTGCTGCTGGCCGGCGACGCCGCCCATGTCCACAGCCCCGCCGGCGGCCAGGGAATGAACACGGGCATCCAGGACGGCTACGCCCTCGGCCGGGCGCTGGCATCCGGGCAGCTCGACGGCTACGAGGCGCAACGCCGCCCCGTGGCCCAGCGGGTGGTCGCCTTCACCCACCGGATGACCTGTGTCGCCACCACGCGCAACCCGATCGCACGCGGGACACGCAACACCGTGCTCCCCCTGCTCGGCCACACGGCCCTGCCCAAGAAGCTCGCCGCCGAACTTGCCGAGCTCAACTACCGGTAGTGCAAACGGTGTTCAGCGCCCTTTCAGGCCGTCGTCTCCTTGAAGGCCAGCACGTGGTGGCCGGTGTCCCAGAGCAGGTTCAGCAGTGCGCACAGCGACGCCTGGGACAGGCGCATCACGGTGACGGGCCGCTCACACAGGAGACGGGCGACCTCCAGGCAGGTGGTGCCGCTGTCCAGCAGGACGCTCTCGCCGTCGGCGACGAGCGCGGAGATCTCGGCGGCGATCCGGCGTTTGGCGCCGACCGCCTCGTGGGCGCGCAGCGCGAAGGGCGGCTCCTCGCCGCAGCAGCAGGGTGCGGGCCCGCCACTGACGCGTTCGAGGACGCCCCTGGGCGGCGAGGGTGTCGAGGTCTCAGCGTCCCCTACGGTGTCTGCCAGCACCCCTCGAACGCCACGGCCTTCGGACACGGCTGCCCGATCCGGTTCCGCTGTGTGGGCTGTGACCACTTCCGCACCGATGTCTCCTACCGGCCCGACCTCGAGGCGTACCTGGCTGACCTGTTGCGCAGCCGGGCAGGGCTCCTCGCCGCCGACGACCTCGTCGGACTGGAGACCGGCACACCATCGGCTGATGCCGCGGCGAACGGCAGCGTAATCGCCGGGTCTGACACCCCTGCCGCGCGGCGGCCGGCCTGTCGTACACAGGGATTCTCAGGCGCCCGGGTTCGTCGGAAACACCCCGGATCGCTCTGGTTCGTGGGATTGTGGTGGGGACTGGTTTGCGGCCCGGTGCGGCGAGGGGTCAGGACACCGCCGTACCGGGCCGGCCCTCGGGGGAGGCGTGTCATGCCGGAAGACGCAGGGCAGTTGGGCGCGATCGAGCACCTGGTCGTGCTGATGCTGGAGAACCGCTCGTTCGACCACATGCTCGGCTGGCTCTACGCCGACGAGGGCAACGTCTCACCGTCGCAGCAGCCGTACGAGGGCCTGACCGGCACCGAGTCGAACCCGGACGGGCACGGCGGGCAGGTCACGGTGTTCCGGATCGACGGCACCGCCCCGCACGCCTACTTCATGCCCGGCGCGAACCCGGGCGAGGGCTACGCGTCCACCAACAGGCAGCTGTTAGGCACCCCCACGCCCGGCACACCGGCACCCGCGGCGACGAACGACGGCTTCGTCACCGACTACGCCGACACCCTGGTCCTGCGCGCGGCTCAGCACCGCCCGGTGTATCCCGGGACCACCGCGGCGGACATCATGGGCTGCTTCACCCCGCAGGCACTGCCCGTACTGTCGGGGCTGGCGCGAGGGTTCGCGGTGGCCGACCACTGGTTCTGCTCGGCGCCGACCGAGACCCTGCCCAACCGGGCGTTCGCGTGCGCGGCCACCAGCCTGGGCCACATGGACGACGCCACCCACACCTTCGCCACCCCCAGCGTCTTCGGAATGCTCTCCGAGCACGGCATCGACTGGGCGGTGTACGGCTACGACAAACAGCCGCTGACCCGGGGGAACTTCCCCGACACGGTGCACGCACCGGCCTCGCACTTCGGGCTGTTCTCCGATTTCAGGGCCGCCGCCGCGGGCGGCACTTTGCCCGCGTTCACCTTCCTGGAGCCCAGCTGGCGCTCCACCGGCAACAGCCAGCACCCCAACTACGACGTCGCCCTGGGCGAACAGCTCATCCACGACGTGTACCGGGCCCTGCGCGACGGACCGGCCTGGACGAGCACACTGCTGATCGTCACCTACGACGAGCACGGCGGCTGCTACGACCACGTCCCCCCACCGAACGGGGCTCTCCCGCCGGACGGTTCGGCGGGACAGTTCGGCTTCGACTTCACCCGCTTCGGCGTGCGAGTGCCCACAGTGCTGGTCTCCCCGCTCATCGAGCCCGGCACCGTCTTCCGCGTGCCCGACGGCAGCACCCCGCTGGACCACACCTCCGTCCTCAAGACGGTCGAGCAGCGCTGGAACCTCCCCGCGCTCACCGCCCGCGACGGCGCCGCCCCCGGCATCGGCGCGGTGCTCACGCGCACGCAGGCCAGGACCGACGACCCGCTCGCCGGCGTCACGGTCCCCGTCTCCACCGGCAGCAACCCGGCCCGGCACGAGATCTCGCACCTGGAGCAGGTGCACGCCGCCCTCGTCGCCCGCCACCTCATCCCCCGCACCTGACAGAGCGCCGCGCAGTGCCCCGGGCCGGCCCGAGGTCCGGGGGGAAAGCCGCGGCGGAGAGAGAAAAGAGATCCTCAGATGGCATCCACGCACAAGCTCCCCCTTGCCGCCAGCCTGCGCGCACCGGTCCCGGATGCGCACGTCATCGGCCCGGTGGAGGACTCCGAGCCCCTCGAGATCACCCTCGTCCTGCGCCGCCGCGCACCGATCCCGCAGGACCTGGTCGAGGGCACCGACACGGTGACCCCACAGGAACTGGCCGAGCGGTACGGCGCGGACCCGAAGGACGTCGACCTGGTCCGTCGCACCGCCGAGGAGCATGGCCTGCAGGTGACCGAAGCACACGAGGGCGCCCGCCGCATCAAGATCGCCGGCACGCTCGGCCAGCTGCGCCACGTCGTGGACCCGCAGGCACTGCAGCAGGTGGAGAGCCCGGACCCGCACACCGGTGCGCTCGTACGGCACCGGCAGCGCACCGGCGCGCTGGACATCCTCGCCGACTGGGAAGGCATCGTCGTCGGCGTCCTCGGCCTGGACGACCGCCCCCAGGCACGCCCCTATGTGCGCCGCCACGAGGCCGCCGCCGAGACCTCCTACGCTCCCCCGGAACTCGGCGTCTTCTACAACTTCCCGGCGGGCACCTCCGGCACCGGCCAGGTGCTGGCGATCATCGAACTCGGCGGCGGTTTCACCACCGGAGACCTCGACCAGTACTTCAGGAGCCTCGGCATCAGCCCCGCCCCCAGCGTCACCGCGGTGGGCGTCGACGGCGGCGGCAACAGCCCGGAGGGAAACCCCGACGGCGCCGACGGCGAGGTACTGCTCGACATCCAGGTCGCCGGCGCGCTGGCGCCCGCCGCCCGGCAGCTTGTCTACTTCGCCCCGAACACCGACCAGGGATTCGTCGACGCGCTGACCACCGCCGTCCACGCCACCCCGACTCCGGCCGCGGTCAGCATCAGCTGGGGCGCCAACGAGGACGCCTGGACCGCCCAGGGCCGCGACCTGTTCGACCAGGCCCTGGCCGACGCCGCCGCCCTCGGTGTCACCGTCTGCGCGGCCTCAGGCGACAACCTCGCCACGGACGGCGCCCAGGACCACCATGTTCACACCGACTTCCCCGCCTCCAGCCCGTTCGCGCTGGCCTGCGGCGGCACCCGGCTGATCGGCGACACGGCCACCGGCACCCTCACCTCCGAGACCGTCTGGCACAGCAACGGCACCGGGACCGGCGGCGGTGTCAGCGACGTGTTCCCGCTGCCCTCCTGGCAGTCCGGGGCGGGCGTCCCGAACCGCCGCGGGGGCGGCACGGGACGCGGGGTGCCGGACGTGGCCGGCGACGCCGACCCCGGCACCGGCTACCGGGTCCTCGTCGACGGGCAGCAACAAGTCGTCGGCGGCACCAGCGCGGTCGCCCCGCTGTGGGCAGCCCTCACCTGCCGGCTCACCGAGGCCCTCGGCCACCGCCTGGGCCTGCTCCAGCCGCTGCTGTACGCCGGCACCACCCCCGGCCACACGGCGCCCGGCTTCCACGACATCACCAAGGGGAACAACGTCGGCTACAAGGCCGCCCCCGGCTGGGACCCCTGCACCGGCCTGGGCACCCCGGACGGCACGGCGCTCCTCGCCCGCCTGCGCACCACCACGGGCAGCTGAGCGGCACCACCGTCGGACCGTCGGCGGGAAGGCTGGCGACGCCGCCCTTCCCGCCGCACGGCCCCTAGCCGGTGATGGTGCCGCAGCCGTCGTTGCCCAGGCCGGTCTGGGTCTGCGAGTTCCACAGGTGCCCGCTGCTGCCGAGCGAGGTGACGTCGGTGATCACCATGTCGGCGATTGCCATCATGGAGATCCTCGCGGACGCCGGCTACCAGGGCATGGGTGCCCAGACCTGCGGACGGGTGGTCACACCACCACACCGCAAGTTCAAGAAGAACGCTCCCGCTTGGTACGAGGAGCGGCACGAACTCCAGCGCAGAGCGCATTCTTCACGGCGTATCCGCGTCGAGCATGGCATCGCGCACTTGAAGAACTGGGGCCCTTGCCCGCCACCTTGGCCGTCGCGAGCACATGAGCGACATCGTCCAAGCCATCGCTGCACTGCTCTCACACCAGCAGAACGCCGCTCTATCCCGCCGCGTTCAAGCGTGCCCACTGCCAGGACCGCAACTCTCGGCGAGCTGCGGTCAACCGTGCACGGGGTCGTTAGATCGGCGCCTGAGCGGCGATGACGTTCTCACCGTTGAAGGTGACGGCGGGGCCTTCGTACAGCTCGTAACCGAGGCCGATCGCCTCGCTCACCCTGTGGCAGAACGTGGCGTCGTCCGGTCCGGTCAGGACTCGGTAGACGGGCAACCCGTCTGGTGGTGTGCTCACGAGTGACGGATCTCAGGCCGGCTCCGGCTCTCGATGAGCACCCCCAGCTCAATCGCTCCCAAGGGCATAAGAGCACGTAACACGATCACGATCCGGGCTTCTTGAGGCGTGTCCACGCACACGCGGGTCGTTGGCGGTGCGCGCCCCGAAGACGCGATGTCCTTCGGGGCGCGCGGCAGGGATTCGGGTTCAGGCGTTGTAGCCGCCGTGGGCGTCCAGCACCGCGCCCGTGACGTACGACGCGGCGGGGCTCGCCAGGAAGGCGATCGCCGCGGCGATTTCGTCGGGGTGCCCCATGCGTTGCAGGGACAGCGAGCTGAGCAGGGCCTTGAGGGTGTCGGGGTCCGGCGGTTGCATGCCGCTGTCCATCAGCCCGGCTTCCACGACGTTGGCCGTGATGTCGCGGGGCCCGAGGTCCCGTGCGACCCCCATGGTGTACCTCTCGATGCCTGACTTGGTAGCCGAGTAGTCGGCAACGCCCGGGACGCCGACCCGGGAGCCCAGTCCGGAACTCACCGTGATGATGCGGCCGCCCGTGCGCAGCACTCGGGAGGCGGCCCGGATGACGGCGATCACGCCGAGGTAGTTGGTGGCGTGCATCCGGTCCAGTGCGGCGGTGTCGGCGTCCGGGTCGTCCACCGTGCGGCCCTGCTCCACCGAGATCGCCGCGTTGTTGACGAGGATGTCCAGGCCGCCGAAGTGCGCGACCACGTCGTCGATCAGCGCCGGCGCCCGGCTCGTGTCCGCCTGGTCGGACTTGAAGGCGACGGCCTTGGCTCCCGTGCCGTGCACCTCGTCGACGACGGCCTGCGCCTGCTTCTCGGAGCTGACATAGGTGAAGGCGACGTCGGCGCCCTGCTCGGCCAGCAGCCGTAGGGTCGCGGCTCCCAGTCCGCGCGATCCCCCGGTGACCAGGGCGACCTTGCCCGTGAGTGGCTTGCTCATTCTTCTCACCTCATTGATTGATCCTTTCCGACAGTCGCAACATTAATTGTTACGACAGCATGTTGCAACCTTCACTGTTACGACTGCCGTAACATGAAGCGTTGCGGCCGAGGCCGATAGGAGGAGTCCATGAGCGCCAACAGCAGACTGACCATCGCCGCCCACGCACTGGCCTGGATCGGCCTCTACCAGCGCCAGGGCCATGAGGTCGCCACCTCCGAGCAGATCGCGACCAGCGCGAACACCAACCCCGTGGTGATCAGACGGCTGCTCGGCGAGCTGCGCAGGGCCGGGCTCGTGGAGTCCCGGCGGGGCGTGGGCGCGGGCTGGTCGCTGGCACGCGAGCTGGAGTCGATGACCCTGCTCGACGTGTACGAGGCAGTGGAACCCGGCCCGCTGTTCGCAATGCACCGCACCACCCCGGACCAGGAATGCGTGGTGGGTCACGGCATCCAGCCGGCAATGCAGAGCATCTACGAGGGAATCGAGGAGACCCTGAGACACGAGCTGGCCCGCGTCACGCTCGCGAACGTACTCCGGGACGTACTCGCGGCACCTCGCTAACCTCCCCGTTGCGCCCTGACATCACCAAGATCCCCATCTAAGCCCAGGCGCTAGATGTGGAGCGGTTCTGGTTCGGCGCGGTCGTCGCCGGGGATGAGGAGGTCATCCGCGGCCTGACGAGCGGCGACGAAGCGTGGAAGGTGGCCCCGGAGGTGCCGACCAACGACGTGCTCGACCGATACCGGCAGGAGACAGAACTCGCCGATGCCATCATCACCGCCACCCCTGCCGACGCCGCATTGGCCTGGTGGCCCCGCGACCTGTTCGGTGAACCGCACCTGCACACCCTGCGCGACGTCCTGCTGCATGTCATCGCCGAAACTGCGTGCCACGCCGGCCACCTCGACGCGGCCCGAGAGCTGATCGACGGCCGCCGCTGGCTGGTCCTGACCTAGAAATCCCGGTTCAGCTTCCCGCTCCTCGCGTCGAAGCCGCCTGCGGAACAAACGACCACCACGTGATCATCGAAGGCTGGGTGGACTGACGCGGACTGCGCGGCAGCCGCCAGCCGTGGCCTCGCCCCCGCCCACTGGCGAGGGCTGTTCGACCAGGCCATGGGTCGGATCGCGGGCCGGTTCGGACGAGTTGAGCCCGGGGCCACGGCCCGCGCCAGTCTGCTCGTGCTGCTGTCCCGTGGTGAGCGGAAGCACTGTCGGCAGCCGGCCGAACAGGCCGGACGCACCCGCCCCGGGCCGATGCAGCCGCGGTGACGGCCACGAACACCCCGCCTGCCCGACCTCGCTGCCCTCTCCCCGGTACCCGCCGCTTCACCGACGACGGTGACACGCCGGGCAATATGCCCGTCGGCCGAGCGGCACCGAACGGCAACTGACGTAGCGTCATACCACTTACGGCATACGGCTTCCGTACCCGTGTGGTGCGCGGCTACGGTCGCGCCGTGACGGACACCGGCCCGCAGCGTCATGCGTTCGCCCGGCTCCCGGTCGGTGTGGTGGCGTTCGCGGTGATGGCGGTGCTGCTGATGACCGCCTCGCGATACGGCTATCACCGGGACGAGTTGTACTTCCGGGTACTGGGCCGCCATCCCGCATGGGGGTACGTCGACCAGCCGCCCGCCACTCCGCTGCTCACCCGCGCGTCGATCGCCCTGTTCGGGGACACCGTACGCGGGCTCCGGGTCCCGGCGGTCCTGGCGGCGGGCGCGGTGGCGTACCTGTGTGCGCTGGTCGCCCGGGAGACCGGCGGCGGGCCCGGCGCCCAGACGCTGGCGGCCACGGCCTCCTCGGGGACGCTTGTACTGACCTTCGGTCACCTGTTCGTGACCACATCGCTGGACATGGTCGTGTGGCTGGCCGTCGCGTTGTTCGCCCTCCGGGCTCTGCTGCGTGACCGGCCGAGGTGGTGGCTCGCCGTCGGCGCGGTGGTCGGCGTGGGTCTGTACAACAAGCTGCTGGTTGTGCTGCTCCTGACCGCGCTGGCCGCCGGCCTGCTCGCGGTCGGACCGCGCCGGGTGCTGTTCTCGCGGTGGCCGTGGGCGGGGATGGGGCTGGCCGCGCTGATCGGCGCACCGAACCTCGTCTACCAGGTCACCCACCACTTCCCGGTGCTGACCATGGCCGGCGCACTCCGCACGGACAAGGGCGCCCTGGGCGGCGTGCTGAACATCCCGTTCCTCTTCCTGACGGTCGGCCTGCCCCTGTCGTACATCACTGTGGCGGGCCTGTTGCGGGTGCTGCGCGATCCGGTGCTGCGACCCGTGCGCGCCTTCGGCGCCGGATATCTTCTGCTGCTGGTGCTGCTCTGCGCCGTCGCCGCACAGCCCTACTACGCCATGGGCCTGGTGCTGACCCTGCATGCCGTGGGTTCCGTGCCGGTGGCGCGGGCGCTGGCCGAGCAGCGGCACAGCCGGGTGCTGTTCGCGCTGCTCCTCGGCCTCAACCTGGCGACCTCGGTGGCGTTCGCCCTACCGGTGCTCTCTCTCCACAGCCAGCAGAGCCTGCGTCTCGCCGACGCCAACCAGGGCCTCGGGGACGAGATCGGCTGGCCGCGCTACGTCTCCCAGATCGCCGCCGTCTACCGCCCGGGCGCGATCATCATCACCGGCAACTACGGCGAGTACGGCGCCCTCGACCGTTACGGCGCCGCCCACGGCATTCCCTCGCAGGCGCTCTACAGCGGCCAGAACGCCCTTCGCAACCTGGGCACCCCGCCCGACTCCGCCCGTACCGCCGTCGTCGTCGGCTACGACGACCGGGCCTGGCTGTCCGCCCAGTTCGCCGACTGCCGTATCGAGGGCCGGCTGGACAGCGGCTACCGCATCGACGGCGAGGAACAGCAACGCGCCGTCTACCTCTGCCACGCCCCGGTGAAGCCGTGGCACACGCTGTGGCACCGCTTCCTCCACTACGACTGACCGGACCGGCACCGCTTTCAGGTCGCACCGGCGGACCTGCGTGCACGCCGGTCGTGGCACCGGGTGACCACCCACAGCACGTTGACTCCGCCCAGGGTGTCCGGCCCCGCACCCGAGTCGGCGGTGAGATCGCATGACGAACAGAAAGCGTCTCCGGCGCAGAAACTGGCGCCCGGGGCAAGGCTGACGGCACCGTTCGGTGGACCCGGCTCGACGCGGGGTCCATGAGCGCGGCCGCCGTGGTCGACGATACCGTCTACGTCGCGGGCCAGGACCGGTTCTTCGCCCTCGACTCCTAGTGCGCGACCGTGTTCGGGAGGGAGGAGCGCCGGCGGTGAACACCCTGTACTCGGCCTCCGCCTGGGACGGCAGTACTCCTCCATCCCGCCGGTGCGGACCCTGGTGGACCGCCCCCTACTTCTTGTGTTACTCCTCCTACGTGGTTACAGACGATCTTCGCCGCCTGTGGTAGGCCGTTCCCCGGTTGAGGAGTCACTGCGATGTCATACCAGGTCAATCGGGGGTTTGTTCGCCCGCGTTAGATGACGACTCCATGAGACGCTCGATATCGACAGAGGAAAAGTAACCTGTCAATATGGAACATGTGGGTGGGTTTGTTTTTGTGAGTGGCCGACTGTGTCTCGATCTGGTGGGCACCAAGTTGTGGCGACGGAGTCTTGGCACGGAGTTGCTGAACTCTCCGGACGACCTGCGGCGCTGGGTTCGCCAGGCGGAGCTCGTGGATGACCCCAGCCCCTTGGACGCGCGCGCACTGGATCGGGTCCGTCGTCTTCGCGAGGCGATCTACACGCTCGTCGGTTCCTGGCCCCCTTCGGAGTCTGCCGACGCCAGGAACGCCCTGGCTGAAGTGAACGAGGCCGCTCGGCTGCCGCTGCCCAAGCATCAACTCGATGAATCCGGCCGTCTGACGCGAGCGGGCGGTATCGACGAGATCCTCGGTGCGGCGGCACGCGACGCGGTGGATCTGGTGAGTTCCGCCCACTTCCGGCGCATGAAGGAGTGCGCCAATCCGGAGTGCACGCGCCTCTTCGTCGATCTCTCTCATGCTGGTGCCCGACGGTGGTGCGGGATGGCGGAGTGCGGGAACCGAGAGAAGGTCGCTCGGCACCGGAAGCGGAAGAAGCAGGAGTCCGCGGCCGAGTGAGCACGGCAACACCTGCTCGTCTCCAGCCGATTCCTTCCGAGGAAGGGCGCGGCCTGCCCGAGGACCGCGCCGACCGGGTCGTCTGGGCTGCAAGAGTTCAGACGAGCCCCCTCGTCCTACGCCGAGGGTGAGGCGAACCCCCAGCGGCACGGAGCCCGGTGCAGGCCGTCGATGCCGCTGGGCGGATGGCGCCGGAGGTCTTACGGGCTCTCGCTCCCTTACTCGCGTGTCGGCTGCTGTTGTCGATCCCGTCGATTCCGTGGTGCTCGGTGAGGGATCTTGTCGCCCGGACTGCCGGGGCGCGGTTCTCGTTCATGGGTCCTCAGGGCCCGCTTGAGGGGGGAGCGGGATTGCGGCTCCCCGTCCCACCGAGCACGTAACCTGTCAATAGGGTTGCAAATAAAAGCGGAGCGCCCAGCACCTGGTGTCGCGATCTTCGACGGGGTGCTGCATAGCAGGGGTCTTCTCCGCCCCCACAGGCGTCGCTACCGCATTGACGGGTTACACGGGGGCGCGTTACGGTGGATCGGTAACCGCATATGAGGGTTACAGGATCCCTGTTGCAGCGACCGACGCGTCGTCCCTCCCCATCAGTGAGGACCGCCGTGCAAGACCAGAACGAGTACCTGTATTTCCTGCGCCGCGCTCTCGACGGAATGCTCGGCGCGCTGGACGACCTGGGTGATGACCTGGGCAACGCCCGACCGCCGCTTCCCGGTGCGAACTCCGTCTACGCCATCACGTACCACTGCGCGGCAGTCGCCGACTACTGGACCGGGCACATCATCGCCGGTCGGACCGTTGACCGTGAGCGCGCCGCGGAGTTCACCGCGAAGGGAGATGTCCAGTTCCTGCGCCGCCACGTCAATGACCTGTTCGAGCGCCTGGAGGCCGACCTCGCCACGGTGTCCCCGGCGGCGGCCCCGCGCAACACCCCGCCGCCCGACTTCGAGGGACCGGACCGGCCGCTGAGCGTGGAGGGGGTCCAGTTGCACGTGCTCGAAGAACTCGCTCAGCACCACGGCCAGATTCAGATCACCCGGGATCTGCTCAAGCAGGGAGTCTCCTCATGACCTCCGAGACATCCCGGTTGGTAGCCGGTTTCGATGATCTCGACCGCGACTGGCTGCGCGGCCGCGGCAGTGTCAAGTGGCACCGCCCAGGACCGGACGTGCTGCCCGCCTGGGTGGCGGATATGGACTTCCCCATCCCGCCGGCCGTGGTCACCGCCCTGCACGACGCCGCCGACCGACGTGACCTCGGCTACCCCGACTGGCCTCACGGCAGCCCGCTGCGCACGGCATTCGCCCGCCGGATGACCGAGCGCTACGGGTGGGCGGCCACGGCGGAGCGGGTCCGTGAGCAGACCGACCTGATCCAGTGCCTGCAGCTGATCCTGCACCTGGCGACCAGCGAAGGGGACGCGGTCGCCATCCAGACACCCAACTACCCGCCGTTCCTCGCCACGTTGGAGACGATGGGGCGACGGGCCGTGCCCATTCCGATGAAGGACACCGACGAGGGCTGGCGCATGGACTTCGCCGCCCTGGACGCGGCAGTCAGGCATGCGGCGTGCAAGGTGCTCGTCCTGGTCAACCCGCACAATCCGACAGGTCGTGTCCTGACCCGGCAGGAGCTGGAGGAAGTCGCAGCCATCGCCCGCCGGCACGATCTGCTGGTGGTCAGCGACGAGATTCACGCCGAATTGACCTACGCCCCGCATCAGCACATCCCCTTCGCGAGCCTCTCGTCCGATGCGGCGCAGCGGACGGTGACACTGACGTCCGCCACCAAGGCCTTCAACCTCGCCGCCATCCGCTGCGCCGTCACCCACTACGGCCCGGACCGGCTCCTGGCACTGCGTGACGCACAACCGCCGGACCTGTACGGCACCGTGTCGCCGCTCGGAGTCGTCGCGACCGAAGCCGCATGGCGCGACGGCGATGCGTGGCAGCGCGATCTGCTCACCGTCCTGGACCGAAACCGCCGACGGCTCTCCGAGGTGCTGCGCGCCCTGATGCCGCGCCTGCGTCACCACCCGCCGGAGGCCACCTACCTGGCCTGGATCGACACCCGGCCGCTCGACCTCGATGAACCGCCCACCGAAAGGGTGTTGAAGGCGGGCAACGTCCTGCTGGACGGGGGCACCCCCTTCGGCCCCGGCGCTGACGCGTTCCTGCGGGTGAACTTCGCCACTTCCCAAGCCGTCCTCGAGGACATCCTCACGGGCCTCACCCGCGCCCTCGCAGACGGCGCAGGACAGTGAACCGCACCCTAGGCGTCTGAGTTTGAGTTCAACCTCCGGCCGGTCCAAGTGACGCCGTTGACCCGGCCGCCTGCGCAGGTCAACGGCCTTCCACCGCCAGCCTCATGGAACACATGAGGTTTCCCACCCTGACGCAGATCGCGGGTCCTCCCGGTGTTCGGTAACCCTCCGGAGGAGCCGACTCCCCTGCCTCATGCCCACCCACGACCAGCCCCGGGTTTTCCGGGGCAGCGCACGCTCCAAGGCGGGGAAGATCTCCAGCAGCTGTTCACACAGCCGATTGATCTGCCGATGCCGCAGGCATCCTCGGCATCGGTCTGGCCCTGGCCGCGGTAGCCGGCTGAGGCACGGTGGATGGCCAGGCCGGTGAGGCAGACCATCGGCTGTCCGTGCTTGAGCACGAGCCCGACGAGCAGGACCGCACTGCCGCGGTTCGTGTCCACCGCCCCCAGCACCTCACCCTGGTCGAGCGAGGGCGAGTACCTCCCGGATGAGTTCCAGCTCGGGCTCGTCGTCACCGACCCGGCGGGATAACCGTTGGTCGCCACAGCCGTCGAGTACCACGCAGAGATGATGTTCCTTGCCGATGTGACTCCGGCCCAGATCCTGAGCACAGCCGCCTCCGCCCAGCGTGGTTCTGCGGTCCCGCGGGCGGTCCTGCCGACGTTGTCCTACACAGCGATCAAGTCGCTTATCCCAATGAGCGGTTGTGACCGTCACGGGCTCCGGGCGGCCAGGTCTTTTCTGCCATCAAGCGGCGACAAGCTCAGAGCCTGCCTTTGATCCCTGTTGGTTTCGGACGCCCGAGCGCCCGGACAGCGCCTGGCGCTCGTACCCCGGGCATCGACCACGTCCGTGAAGCCCCCGTATCGACGACGCGTGCTACGCCCCGACCACCGAGCCCCCCTCCCCCGTTCCCTGCGGGTGGCTGTGAACGCGAGAACGAAACTCGCGTCCATAGCCCTCGTGTCTTGCTGCCTCAGCCGACGGCGCCGACGTGGCGCAGTCATCGCCCATCACAGGTTCAGCCCGGCGTGCAGGTCGTCTGCGAAGCCGGTGGTGTCCGTGAGTCCGAAGGCCACTCGCTGGAGCAGGAATCCGTGCAACAGCCCCATCACCAAGCGGGCTCCACGGTCCGGGTCCATCGCGGCGGGCACCGCGCCCGCGGCCCGGCCGCGTCGCAGCGCGTCGGCGATACTGGCGCGGACCTTCTCGAAGCCCTCCGCAGCCGGGCCACGCACCTCGTCATTGCGCAGCACCTCCGACCACGCCTGCACGACGCATCGCAGCAACTCGTCGACTGCGACCGTGTGCCCCGCCGCGTCCTGCACCGTCTCGCCGCTGATCGTGTCGAGCGCGGCGGCCACCAGCTCCGCGACGGACGGGGCGTCTGTGCCCTCGGCCAGCCGCTCAACCGGTTCGAAGATCAGCTGGAACGCGTCGCCCGCAATAGCGAGGATGATCTCCTCCTTACTCGCGAAGTAGCGGTAGGGCGCGCCGGCCGAGACGCCTGCCTCCGTGGCGATGTCCGGCATCGAGGTCTGGTGGAACCCGTCGCGGGAGAAGCAGCGGCGGGCCGCCGCGACGATCTCGGCGCGCTTGGCCTCGCGGCGCTCGGCTGTGAGGCGCGGCATGGCTGCCCCCTTCATCGTGAATGAACATTCATCTTGACGGCGAGACTACTCCGGGACCATCATAAAAGTGAATGATCATTTACGGAAGCGGGCCTTCCCGCGAACCCCGAGAGGAGGTCCACTGATGAACATGCAGCTGAGCATCGGCGTCTACGCCTACGAGCACACCGAGGCACTGCTCGACGGCCGGGTCACGGTCGACGGCGTGGACGCGACGTTCGAGACGGCACCCCTCGTGTCGGACATCTTCCGCCGCACCATTGAGGGGCACTACGACCTTGCCGAGTTCGGTCTCACCTACTTCCTGCGCACCTTCGACCTCGACGATGCACCGTTCCTGGCGCTGCCGATCCTGCCGAACCGCAACTTCCGCCACTCGGCGATCTTCGTGAACACCGCCAGCGGGATCGAGAAGCCGCAGGACCTCGTCGGCAAGACCGTCGGCGAGTTCGCTCTCTACGGCCACGACGCCGGGATCTGGCCGAAGGGCATCCTGGCCGACGAGTACGGCGTGACCCCCGACCAGTGCCGCTGGGTCATCGGCGGCACCAACCACCCCATCCCCGCCTTCGACTGGGTCCCGCAGCCCGTCCCGGACGGCGTCGACGTGCGCCACGCGGAGGACGGCCAGACCCTGGGTGCCATGCTCGAATCCGGCGAGATCGACGCACTGATCTCCGTCGACGTACCGCAGGCGGTGCTGGACGGCTCCCCGAAGGTCGCCCGTCTGTTTCCCGACTACGAGGCCGTGGAGCGCGACTACTACCGCCGCACCGGGATCTTCCCCCCGATGCACATCGTCGCGATCCGCAGGGAACTGGCCCATCGGCGGGGCCTCGCACGGGCCGTCTACGACGCCTTCACACAAGCCAAGGCACTCGCCCAGCGCAAGTACCTCGAGGACGCCGCCAAGCAGCACATGGGCGTCATCACGCCGTGGTTCAGCGCGCTTTTCGAGGAGAACCGTCGGCTGCTCGGCGACGACTGGTGGCCCTACGGGATCGGCGCGAACCGCAAGGCCATCGACACCTTCTTGCGCTACCACCACGAGCAGGGCCTGTCGAAGCGCCGGCTGACGTGCGAGGACATCTTCGTGCCGGAACTCCTCGACACCTGAGTCAAGCGGCAACGACGTGTCGGGGGAGGCTGCCTGGCAGGACGATCCATCCGCCACGTCAGGAGTCCTTGATGCTCCGGCCGACGACTGGCGTGAGCCGGCCATGTACCTGAACCGCGCGCGTCACACCCTGCCTGACTCGCAAGTTCCCGGCCCGCAAGCCGCCCCTCCTCCCTCCAGGGCCGAACGGCACCAGGTGCAGGGGCACAGGCCCATGGGCGGGACACGCGTCGTACGACGAAGACGCCCCACGAGGCAACGGGGTCCGTACGGTCCACGGGTCTGGACCGGGTGGCCCTGTGGAACGGGGCCCGCGCCGGGCGGAGTCGGACCGCACGCGCGTCGAGTGCCGTGGCGGCAATCCGGAGTGCAGGCCATGTCCACCGCTGACCCTTCAGCGACGTCCCGGCCACCGGGCGAGCCCCGTGAGGGAGACGACGGAGCCAGCGGAGTGAGCAGGCGACGAGTGCTCCACAGCGCCGGCATCGGCGCATTGAATGTCGCGGTGACCGGCACCGTCATGCTGTCCTACCGGGCGCGGCGCAGAGCGGTCACCAGTTCGCCGAAGCAGCGCGGGCTCAGCCCGGTGAACAGGCCTGTCCAGGACGGCTGTGACGCCGTGATCACAGCAGCCACGAGAAGATCGTCCCACCGCGCTGCGAACTGCCCGAGACGGAGGCACATTTGGAGACAGACTTGATCGGTCGTCTGGAAGAGGCGGCGGATCGTTTCGTGATCCCCCTGCGTATGAACGAGGGGTTCGATGAGCAGGCGCTCCTTCAGCTGCAGGAGGAGATCGATCGCTGCGGAACGGCGTGGAGGGAAGAAAACCACGTACCGAAGCGCGCGGCGTTGATCCTCGCCGAACTCTTCCCGGCGATCGAGGCTTGCGCCTGGCTGTACGAAGGGACCATGCGTCAGCGGATCCAGGAGGCGGGAGTGATGGTGTCTGAAGCGGTGATCGCTGCTCTGGACTGAGCGCAGTCACAGCAGACGCCGGGGACGAGCCGGCGTTGGGGGACAACACTTGGCTTGATCACTAACCTCGCTGCTGTTTCAGGCGCACGTGTTCGGTGAGGGTTCGATTCGTTTCACGGTCTTCCCAGGCTCGTGACGTGGGGCTGGCCTGCGGTTCTTCGAGCCGGGTGGGCGTTGTGCGACTTGCGCCTCGTCCTGACGCAGTTGCCGGGCGGTTCGCGTGGGCCGATCACCCGGCCAGGGCTGCCGACCGGCCCCCGGCCACGGACGGCAAGAGGGAGCGCCGCGGTCTTGATGAGCTCAGCGTGCTTCTCTGCCATGGCTCTTGACGGAGCATTCCGTCAGGCTTGATTATTTCCTCATTACGGCAGCGTTGCTCGGAGACACCTGGTGTCGGCCTTGCGGTGCCGGGTGCCCTGGCCGGTGCCGCCGTGTTGCTTCAGCGGACGGCGGGTGGGCGTCATCACCGGGCTGCGCCACGGGATGGGCGCGGGGATTCACGCCTGCGCTTGGGCCCGCACGTCCCGACTCCGCTCTCTCACGGCTCCTTCAGGAGGGCTGTTCATGCCCATGCGTACGGAGATCCCCGTCTACCACCCCGATCTGTACTCGGCCTCGGCCATCCGTGACACCTATCCGCATTACGCCGCGCTGCGTGACCTCGGCCCCGTGGTCTGGCTGAGCAGGCACAAGGTCTACGCCCTGCCGCGCTACGCCGAATGCAAGCAGGTGCTGCTGGACGACGAGACCTTCGCCTCCTCGGACGGCGTCGCCCTCAACCCCGTCGCCAACCGTGTGGGCCAGGGCACCACCCTGTTCAGTGACGGCGACGACCACGCCCGCCGCCGCTCCCTCCTCGCGCACCGCCTCACCCCCAGGGCGCTGCGCACGATGAAGGACACAGTCGAGAAACAGGCGGCCTCCGTGGTCGCCGCCGCCGTCGCCCGCCGGAGGGTGGATGCCGTCGAGGTCGCCACGGCCCTGCCGATGTCCGTCGTCCCCGACCTGGTCGGCTGGCCCCAGCAGGGCCGCGAGCACCTGCTGCGCTGGGCCGGCGCCACCTTCGACGCGCTGGGCCCGCTCAACTGCCAGGCGGTACGCACACTTCCGGCGTCCCTGGGCATGATGCGCTACGCGCGCGGTGTCGTACGGGACCGGTCCGTCCTGGACGGCAGCATGGGCCACGACCTGCTGCGCGCCAGCGACGAGGGCCGGATCATGCCGGCCGAGTGCGCCACGATGATGATCGACTACCTGGCGCCGTCCCTGGACACCACGATCAGCGCCATCTCCAGCGCCCTGCACCTGTTCGCCACCCACCCCGAACAGTGGCACCTGCTGAAGACGGACCCCGACCTCGTCCCGAAAGCGGTCAACGAGATCGTCCGCTACGAGTCGCCGATCCGAGGCTTCTCCCGGACCGCCGCCCGCGACACGGAACTCGCGGGTGTCCCCCTCCCCAAGGGCTCCCGGGTGCTGGTTCTCTACGGCTCCGCCAACCGCGACCCGCTGGAGTGGGACGACCCGGACACCTTCGACATCCGCCGCGACGCCGCCCGCCAACTCGGCTTCGGACAGGGCACCCACGGCTGCGCCGGCCAGGGCCTGGCCCGCCTGGAGACCTCCGCACTGCTCAGCGCCCTGGTCGCGCGTGTCGACCGCATAGAGCCCGTCGGCACACCTGAGTGGGCGCTGAACAACGTCATCCACCGCCTCGAGCGCCTGCCGCTCGAACTCATCCCCGCCTGACCCCGCCGCACGCCCCCTTCGAGGACCGTTGAGGACCCCACCATGAAGATCTCCGTCGACTATCCACGCTGCGAAGGCCACGGCCTGTGCGCCGACCAGGCTCCCGACATCTTCAGCCTGGACGACGACGCCGAACTCACCTACCACTTCGACGGCACCGAAGTCCCCGACGCACATCAGTCCGCCGCCCGCGCGGCCGTCAACGCCTGCCCGGTCGCCGCCCTGCGAGTCCTGTCGTGACGGCACCGTGCTCGGTGCTCGTCGTCGGCGAGTCACTCGCCGGCACCACCGCCGCGCGCCACCTTCGCACCCTCGGCCACACCGGGCCCGTCACGATCATCGGCGCCGAGGAGCACGGCGCCTACTCCCGCCCGCCGCTGTCCAAGGCGGTTCTGAAGGATCCGGCCGCCGACCACGCCCTGGGGCCGGCCCTCGACGGGCTCGGCATCGACGTCATCCGCTCGGCGGCCGTCGGGGCCGACATCCGGCGCCGCGTCGTGACGACCGCCGACGGCCGGCAGGTCGGCTACGACGCGCTGATCGTCGCCACCGGGGCGAACGCCCGACGGCTCGCAGCCCCCGGGCAGCGGGGCGAACTCGTCCTGCGCACCCTGGACGACGCCCGCCTGCTTCGCGCCCGCCTGGCGGACGCCGGATCGGCGATCGTGGTCGGCGCAGGCTTCCTCGGCATGGAGGTGGCCAGCGCCTGCGCCGCCCGTGGCATCCCGGTCACCGTCGTGGACGTCGACCCGCCGCTGGAGCGCATCCTCGGCGGTCACCTGTCCACCGCGATCACCGCACGCGCTGCGGCGTACGGAATCCACTTCGTACAGGCGACCGGCTTGGCCGCCCTGATCGGCCACCCCGTGAACGGCGTGGCGCTTCCTGACGGCACCGAGCTCACCGCGGACCTCGTAGTCACCTGCGCCGGAGAGGTGCCCTGCGTGGACTGGCTGGCCGGGACGGGCCTCGCCGACCGCCTCGGGGTCGGCATCGACGACGCCTGCGCCACCACCGTGCCCGGCGTGTTCGCCGCCGGTGACGTCACCTACCTCCGTGGCGACGGCACCCGGCCCGACCGTCGCTCGCCCTTCTGGTCCAACGCCGTCGCCCAGGGCAGGACCGCGGCGGCCTCCGCCCTCGGCCTCTGTCCCGACGGACCATCACAGGACGACTACTTCTGGACCGCGGTCGCCGATCTCGCTGTCAAGGTCGTCGGCCGTCTGCCGCTCATCGGCGAACCGACGACACTGCAGGGCAGCGTGGCCGAGGGACGCGCGCTGCTGACCTGGACCCATGCCGACGGAACGGCGACGGTGGTCGCCTACGGACTGCGCAAATCCGTCACCGCGCTACGGGACTTGGCCGTCACGTCCACGCGTACACCAGCTCGGCAGAGCCCGCGAACAACGTGACATGCAGGAAGTGAAAGGCCTTGGTCGCTCGTGGCGCTGGGCAACGGTGCTCCGGTGTTGACGAGCAATGTGCCCGACACCCGGGTCCGGCGTACAGCCGGAACCTCGGTGTCGCGGTGGCCGACGTACCTGGTCCATGGGTCAGACGGGGTAGTGGCAGGCGCCGGACTGGACGGTGATCCAGCGCAGTCCGGCTGCTTCCTCGAGAGCAGCACGGGATCGGGAGCGTCCCCATCCGCCGGCTCCCACCGCCGAACGGCATCTGGGGTTCTTCTTCGACGGTGGTCGATGTGCGTATCCCGGACCGGATGCGCTGCGCGATCTGCAGGGCCGCGGGCGGGTCCTGGCTGAAGACGGCGGACAGTCCGTATTCGGTGTCGCCGCTTCCCGCCGGAGGCAGGACCAGCTCAGGACGGTCGTCGCAGGGCGGATCGGCTCACACTTGCCGGCGAGTCGATGGCGACACCGCTCGCTTGTCTGGGTGTCCGGCGGATGGCGCTGCGACGAAGCTGCTCTGCACGAGCGACATGACGGTAGATCAGATCGCCAGTCTCGCCCGCGTATCAGGCTGCGGTAACAGTGGCCTGAGCTGACCGCGCACAGCGGTGATCGGCGCAGTCATTCCGGCTTAGCCGTGATCACCGCTGTCTCGTCCGGCCCCGCGACGCTTGCCGTGCCGTCCGCCGTGACGAAGAGCTCCTGACCTGGCTGCCTTGGCCCGGCGCATGCGAGGGCGAGCGCGGCGGTCACGGCCAGGACGACAACGGCGGATCCCGAAAGCAGGAAGGCGTTCGCGGCTCCGGCGAGGGTGATGGTGGTCGAGGCGACAAAGGGGGAGATCGCCAGGGCTCCTGCCACCCCTGCCTCCCACAGGCCGAGCGCCTTCGCCAGATGGTGGCTCGGTATGCGCTGCTGCACCAGTGCGATCAGGGGAATGTCCGTGAGGGCCGAGGCCAGCCCCGTGGCGGTCAGCAGAACCGCCGCCACAGCAGGGGAGGTGACCGTTCCCAGCGGGGCCCGGAAGATCCCGAGCAGGGCCCACGCCAGCACCGCGGCCAGGGCGAGTCGGCGGATGCGCAGACCGGCCAGGAGCAGGGCGCCCACCACTTCGGCGACCCCGGCGACGCCGAGCAGCAGGCCGTACCGGCCGCCCTGTCCCACGACCGCGACCAGCCCGACGGTCAGGAATCCGTTGGTCAGGGCGAGGGCGAGCACGAAGGTCACGATGACCACGAGTACGTCGGGGGCGGCCCGCACGGCCCTGAGCCCGGCGCCGAGATCGGACCACAGCCCCGTCTGACCGCCGCTCGGAGCGGGGCGGGTCACGCGGATGGCGGCCACGGCGGCCGCCGAGCCCAGGAAGGTCAGGCCGTTGACCGCCAGCGCCGACTGCAGGGAGCCGAAGGCCAGCAGCGGCGCGAGCATGAGCGGGCCGACGAAGAAGGCGGCACGGAAGGCGACTTGCAGCAGTCCGTTGGCCTGCTGGAGGCGGTCGTCCGGCACGATCTGCGTGACGATGGCGTTGCGGGCCGGGGCGAACGGTGCACCGATCAGCGCCAGCAGTGCCGTAGTCGCCACGAGCAGGGCCAGGTTCAGCAGGTGGAGAGAGAGCAGGACGAAAGCCACGGCCACCACGGCGAGACGGGCCAGGTCGGTGGCGATCATCAGCTTCCGGCGGTCGCAGCGGTCGGCATACGAGGCGGCAACGAAGGTGGCCACGAACGCGGGCGCGAACGCGGAGACACTCACCACGGCGACAGCCGTGGGGTCCTTCGTCAGTGACCAGGCCAGCCACGCGGTCGCGGCGGTGTACAGGCCGTCGCCGAAGCGTGAGACGCCCTGGCCGGCGAAGAGAAGCAGGAAGTTGCGGTCCCTCAGCAGTGACATGCCGCCACTGTCGGATCCCGTCACGAGTCTGATCCACTTATTAGTCAGATGGCTAATCAGTCGTCCTCGGTCACCTCGCCGTCGCCGTGCAGGAAGCCTTCCAGGCTGGGGGTCAGGCCCGTCACCTGTCCGGGCGCGAGCCGGTACAGGACGTAATAGCCCTCGCGGCGGCGCTCCAGCAGGCCCGCGTCCGCCAGCACCCGCAGGTGCTTGGACAGGGCGGCCTCGCTGACGCCGACGAGCGGGGCCAACTCTTGCGTGCTGCGCGGGCGTTCGGCGAGCAGCCTGAGGGCGCGCAGCCGGGTGTCGTCGGCGAGCGCGCGGAGCGTGCCGACGAGTCTGGTCGGCGGAATCCTCGGGCGGGCTTCCCGGACGATCGAAGAGAGGGGGAAGACGAGCCCGAGGGGCCAGGGACCGTCGCAGTTGACGCGTACGTGCGGCCACACATAGGCGCTGGGGGCGAGCACGAGTGTGTCGTCCGGGCCGATGGCGACCTCGTGGTCGTGCGGTCGCTCCAGCCAGAAGCGTTCGGCGCGCGGATCGCTGCGCACTTCCGGCCACAGCCCGCGCAGCATCCCGTACAGGCCGCGTTCCTCGATCTGACGTCCGGCCTCACTGACGCCGGCGGCGAGTTCGGGTTCGAGCCGTGCCCATTCCTCCTCGAAGGCCTCCCGCCAGTAGCGCTCCAGCATGCTCAGGAACCGTTCGAGCAGCGCGCGGGGGTCGTCGAGGAGCATCGCGGCCATCGATTCGTCGCTTTCCCTGGCGACTCGCTCCCGCAGCAGGCGGCGTACCTCCGGTTCGTCAAGCACCTGCGGATCTCTGCCCTCGCCGCCGCCCGGCCATGGCGTGAGCAGGGGGACGGCGAACTCCAGGCGGACCAGCTCCGGATCCGCCCCGCGCAGGCCGGCCAGTTCGTCTTCGAAGTCCGCCAGTCGGCCGGTCGGCTGCGGAAAGAGGAACTCGGGGAAATACGAGCGCACCGCGTAGGAGAACGCCTCGATCTCCCGCTTCAGCGCCGGGGACAGCTTGCGCATCGCACGCACCCAGCCGTGCTGCACGGGGTGGTGCTTGGGCTCCACCAGCACATGGAGACTCAGTACGGCCTCCATCGTCGGCGAGTAGGCGAACCCCACCCGCTCCGCACCGCCGGCGGGGACCCGGAACACGATCGTCATGACCCGCCATCCTTGCCG
This sequence comes from Streptomyces sp. NPDC001351, assembly GCF_042896045.1. Taxonomy (NCBI): domain Bacteria; kingdom Bacillati; phylum Actinomycetota; class Actinomycetes; order Kitasatosporales; family Streptomycetaceae; genus Streptomyces; species Streptomyces sp. NPDC001351. The sequence goes on from NZ_JBIAWS010000024.1 coordinate 96,345, forward strand.
CACGGCGTCCACGACGCGAGGCACGCCGCGCCGCCGGACGCCTTCACCGGGGAGCGGCTGCCCGTCCTCCCACCTTGGTCAGCACCACCGGTCGGCGGCGCCACGACGCCACCGGGGCTGGTCAACGCCGAAGTCAGGCTGCGGCATGGCTCTCACCCAAGATCGAGAACAGGTTTACAGAAGTGTGCCTCACACGCCTTCAGAACACGACCGAGTGCCGCCCGCCCTGCGCGTCCCCAGTGCGGCTTGCCGCCGGGCAGGCCCCGATCTCCGTTGTTCCCCATGAGCATCAGGAAGAGGCTCTCCATCGCGGCCAGCCCGTGGGCGCGCCGGATCGCCACCTCGTCTGCATGCGCGTGCTTGCCGAAGAAACCGTGAGGCCATGCCCGCCGAGCGCATGGCTGCCCGACGGCGCCCCCGTCGAGCGCCTCACCTTCGAGGAGGACGTGCGGATCGTCGGCGACGTGGGCGACCTCGGTCGCCCCGCCAGGCGGCGAGAGGCAGCGCCCGGGAGCGTATTGGGGGCAGAAAGGAGCAGCCGGAACGAAAAGACCCTCAAGCGTCGCCGACGCGTCGGCTGCCCCATCAAGCGAGGTTCGCGAGGCGTTCGGCCACGGCGTCTCCGTAGCCCCGGGACGCGGCGGGCCCACGAAGGAAGGCCCCGATGAAGCGACCTCGTGACAGACCAGTCGAAGTCATAACTGGTGCTCCTTTCTCGCAGGTTGGGAAAGTCTGATGGCGTGTGCGGTCACGAACCACAAAAGGACCGCAGCCGCGACCAGTGCGAAGACTCCGCAGACCCCGGTCGTCGGGTTGACCCAAGCGAGGACCAGGTCCGCGTGCGCGTTGCACATGTTGTGCAGCGGGAAAATCTTGTCGAATTCGGCGGCGTGGGTACGCCGGTACGCCTCGTCGTAGCGCTCGTGGTGGACGAAGAGGCAGGTCTTGCGGATGTCCAGGCCGGTGGCGAACAGGCCTCGGACCCATGCGGCGACGCCGACGAAGAGCGCGACGGAGCACAGACTCGTCCACCACATGGGGCGCCGCCACGAGCCGTCCCGTACGCCGGTGACGAGGCGGAACACGTTCCACGCGTTCCACACCAGCCATGCGCCGAGTACGGCGATGACCGTGAGGAGTCCTAGTGCCTTCATGCCCTCATGCCCTCATGCCTTCTGCCTGGCTCTCTGCTGTGTTCAGCTTCTTCAGCGGGCGCGCGCCGCCTTCAGGTAGCGCGCGTGGTTCTCCTTGTACACGGACAGGTTCCGCTTCTCCGTTCCCATGCGGGCGAGCAGTGCGTCGACGAAGCCCTGCTCGAAGTCTCTGAGCTTGTCGTAGCCGCCCGGCAGGTCCTGGTAGTCGGACGGGAGTACCGCCCCTGCGCCGGTGACGAGGTACGCCTGGGCGACCGAGAGGGTTCAGTCAAGCGCGGTGAGGGCGTTGCGGGCGGAGTCCTGGCAGTCCGAGGCGTTGCCTCAGCGCCCCGTGAACCAGTCGTTGAAGCGGGTCAGGCCGCCACTGCCGTTGTAATGGTCCTTCACGGCGTCGACGATGGTCTTGCCGCCCAGCACCGCCCTGGCGAACAGACAGCCGTCCGCGTCCTCGATGAGGTCGTCGAAGCCGAAGGACGAGGCGACGCCCGGCAGGCCGAGCTTGTCGTGGGCGACAGCGGGTCCGCGTGCTGCTGCTCGGAGTTGCGCCAGGTGAACATCGAGGGACGCCGAAGGCTCGGGGAACGCCGCCCCACCCCTGATGCCGTCGAACGGATCGAGCGGCTGCGGCCCGACAAAAAGTGGTCCGCCAGCCGGATCACCCTCTTGCTCGCAAGCCCGGGACCAGCTGCCGGCCCGGTCAACGGGTGGTGCCGCACTGGTACAGGGTCTGGGTCGCGGCGGCCTCACCCCTACCGGGTCCGGGGAACCCGTTGGTGGCCGCCGCCGACGACTGCGTTCCGCCGTAGGCCGAGGCCGGTACCACGGTGCAGTTGGACTTGACCCATTCGGTGATCTGGGTGGTGCTGGTCGTACCGGAGGAGCTGTCGCCGAACGTCGCGCCCATGCCCCGGCTGCCCTCGCTGACCAGTACGTACTTGAGCTTGGCCGAGTTCACCAACTGCTGGAACTGACTCTGCGTGGGGAACGGCACCCTGCCGGTGAAGCCGCCCAGCGGGAGCACGTCGGCGCCCTTGGCGAGGATGTACGGCGAGGCACCGCTCCAGCTTGTGGCGGCGAAGACGTACTGCGCGGAACCGCGGTGGGCGGTGGTGTAGTCAAGCAACTTCTGCTGCTGTGTGGTCAGTTGGCCGCCGCTGTCGCCGAAGCCGCCCATGCCGCCACCGTGCGCCGTGCTGTTGCCGAGAGCGCCGTCCCACGGCGGCTGGCCCATCCGGCCGGTCGCCGGCTTCGGCTGGCCGTGGCCCCCTCCCCCGCCGCCTCTGCCGCCGGACGGACCGACCGAGCCCATGCCGGAGCTGCCGTACGACGGGTTGAACACCTGCACCGCCCATGCGCTGGGCGCGAACAGCATCGCCGCCAGCGACGCGGCGAGACCGGCGAGGGCGAGCCGCCCGCCGGACCGGACGCCGGTGCGGGCGAGGACGAGCAGCACGATGGCGGCCACGGCGAGCACGCCCACGGCGGGCGTCAGCCACGGCAGGAAGGTCGGGAACCCACTGGCTATGTACGCACCCCACGCGGCCGTCGCGGCGACCGCACTGGGCAGCACCCAGGCGCGGCGGCCACCGGCCCGGTACGCGTGCCACAGCAGCGTCATACCGCCACCGGCGAGCGCCGCCAGCGGCACCGCGATCACACCCATGTAGTACGTGTGGCCGCCGACGCTGCCCGCGCTGAAGACCAGGAAGTACGTGGCCAGCCAGGTGCCCCACATGACGAAGCCGATCCGGATCCGGTCCGTGCGGGGCTTGCTGCGGCGCCACCACAAGCCGCAGGCGATGGCGATGACGGCCAGGGGGTAGAGCCAGCCGGTCTGCGAGGCGAGCGGCGAGCCGAACATCTTCGACCAGCCGTTCTGGTCACCGCCCCAACCGCCGCCTCCGCCGCCACGGCCCTGCAGGCCACCGTGCCCGTCGGCCGACTGCTGCCCAGCCCCCTGCTGAGCGGCACTTCCAGCCCACTGTCCGGAAACGGAAGCGGAAGCGGAACCGAAGCGCTGCCCCAGGGCGGAGTCGGAACCGGAGGCACCGCCGAAGCCGCCTTGCGTACTGCGGTGGTGAGCCCCGGAACCGCGGTGGACCGCACCCGAGTACTGTCCCGTCCCAGCCGTGCCGGGCCGGCTGGGCGCGGTCGCTCCGGACTGGCCACCGTTCTGGGCCACGCCGTACCGTCCGCCCGCATTCTGGCCCGCCCCCAGGGCGCCTGACGCGCCGTGCCGGCCGCCGCCCTGGGTGGCGCTGATGCTGCCGGTGGAGGCGGCACTGATCCCCAGCGACGAGAAGCGGTTCAGGAAGTTGTAGCCCACGACCATGCTGAAAGCGGAGTTGTTCGTGGTTCCGTCCACATAGGGCCGGTCCTTGGCCGGCGTGAGGGTGACGGCGAGCATCCAGGAGCAGGAGACCGCGGCCATCACGACGGCGGACACTGCGATGTGCGCCAGCCGCTTGCGCAGCGCGATCGGCGCCGAGATCAGGTACACCAGCGCCAGCGCGGGCAGCACCGCCCACGCCTCCAGCATCTTGGACTGGAAGCCGATGCCGACCCATACTCCCGCCATGACCAGCGGCCGCAACCGGCCTGCCTCCGCGGCGCGTTGCGTGGCCTCCGCGGCCAGCAGCACGCAGAGCGTGAACAGCGGATCCTCCACCGCGGTGCGGAACAGGCCCACGGCGACCGGCGTGACCAGGAACGCCGTGCTGGCGATCAGCGCCGCGTTGATCCCGCCCCAGCGGTGGACCACCCGGTGGAGCACCAGGAGGCTGGCCACTCCCTCCATTACCTGAGGAAGCGTCAGCGCCCAGGGGTGAAACCCGAAAATGCGAGCTGAAATGGCTTGCGGCCAGAGGAATCCAGGCAATTTATCCAGTGTGATGGTATTGCCCGGGTCGAAGGAACCATAGAAGAATGCCTTCCAGTTTTCGGTCATGCTGCGCGCGGCGTTCGCGTAGAACGTGTGGTACTGACTGTGGTCGATCCCCCACGCGTAGAGCGCGGCGGCGAGCATAGTGATGACCAGAAGAGCGGGCCGTGCATACGCCGGTTGGCCCACCGGCGATCTCCATGGCGCGCGTCGGATCGCGCCGGTGGGGACGGTCGGGTCGAGGACTGTTGTAGCCATGTTCGGCAGTATTCGTCACTCGCAAGGGTCCCCTAAGCCAAAGCGGCCACATTCAAGGAACTTCTCACCGGAACAAGAAGAAGCTTTGAAAACACCCTGGGGCTGCCTTTAATCTGCATGGCCCCCATCATCACCCCTCGAACATTTCGGCACGTAGAGCAGATGCACAGCTAATGCACAGGGAATTCACGGAAAGATCAGCGTCCGGCGCCTGCCCCCGGGCCCCGGCGAGTGCCTGGATGGTCCGGTTTGATCATGTGATGCGGTAGAGGGTGAGGACGCAGGGGCGGTTGGTGCGGGCTCGGCACCCTCGTGGATCTTGCAGCGCAGAGAACTCCGATCCACAGGTGCCGTGTTCACCCGCTTCCGGGGCCCGTTGCCACGATCAACCACTCCAAGCCGGGGACGAGCCGGGCACACACCGGGGCCCTGCCCCCGCGCCCCTCACGAGTTCAGTCTCATCACTCCTTTCACCGCGATCTGACTGCTAGTTTGATCAAAATCTCTGAGGCGACCTGGAGCGTGATGATGTGAGCGACATAGCCCACGAGAGCGGCCCGCACCGTACGAACCGGCGCGCATTCCTTCGTGGCAGCGCGGCGTTGACCGTCGCCGCCGCGACCGGCGGACTCTCCCTGTCAGCCGCGGGTACGGCCAACGCCGTTGTGGATCCGACCCTGCATTTCAAACTCGACGGAACCGGCGATAATCCCGTCCAGCGGCAGACGCTTCACCAGCCTTACTGGGCGATGCAGTCGTTCGCCTACGATCACGTCTACGGGCACATCTACTTCGTGCAGACCAAAGTGGGCAGTGACACCGGCGACCTGTGGGTGTCGAGGACCGACCTCTCGGGCAATGTGCTCGGAGCCATGGCGATTCACGCGTTCGACCACGGCTCGTCCATCGGAGTCGAGCCCGACACCGACGGATCTCCCTACATCTGGGTGGCAGGCGACTGGGAGAGCGCGAATCCCCATGTCACGCCGCCTGTGCCGCCGAACAGTCACAAGATTGCCCGATTCAAGTACAAGGACGGCGGCGACCTGGACTACTTCAATCCCGGCGGGCAGTATCTCAAGGTGTTCACGGTCGACGTCGCGACCTTCGTCGACTGTCCCCGTCCGGCGATCGATCCCTACAACAACCGGCTTCTCATTCGGTACATGGGCACGACGACCCCCTGGCGTCTGGCGCTCTTCGACCTGTCCGAGGTGGTGTCCTCGGGAGTTATTTCCAAGCGCCTGCTGGAGCGGGCGATTCCCACCAACGCCGAACTCGGGCTGACCGACAGCGACCTGTTCCAGGGCATCACCGCATACGGGCAATACGCCTACCTCCTCTTCGGCGGACCACCCTCGAGCAGCGATTCCACCCCGCCCTCGTACATCATCTGCATCGACATGAACGATCCCGGAAGTGCGTACCGCTGGAAATTCCATACGACGGCTGGCGCCTCCTTGCCCGGACGCGAACCCCAGGGCATAGCCGTCTGGCGGACCTCCAGTGGCCCGCGACTTGCCTTCGGTTTCTCGGACAAGATCACCAGCACCAGCCCCGACTCGTTCGAGGCCAACGTGTACTTCAAGGACCAACTGACCTCACTGTGGCCCTCCTGACCGTTCTCAGTCCAGAGCCCGGTGTCTGCCCGGCTCGCCCCCCTTGGAGTGGTTGATCGCGGCAAGGGGCCCCGGAAGCGGGTGAACACGGCACCTCTGGATCGGAGTTCTCTACGCTGCAAGATCCACGAGGGTGCCGTGTTCGTTCCTCCATCATCCCCTGTCGCTGTCTCCGCGTCCCCTTGGCCGCCGCCCGCTACCGCGACCGCGGCAGCGTCTCCAGGGCCAAGTCCGACGCCGCTGACGCCCGGGTACTGGCCAACATTCTTCCAACCGACCGGCACGCCCATCGCCCGCTGCCCGCAGACAGCGAAGCCGGGCAAGCCGTTGCTGTCCTCGCCCGCGCCCACCAGGACGCGATCTGGGATCGGCAACAGATGGTCAACCGGCCCCGCTCCCACCTGCGCGAGTACTACCCGGCCGCCCTCAGCGCCTACCACGGACCGGGCAAACTGGGACTCGACTCCGCACACGCGCGAGCGGTTCTTGCGGCCGCCCCCACGCCGGCCTCTTCGGCCAGACCGACCGCTTCACCCTGGCTGACGAACCGTCGGTTCAGGGTGCCGCCGCCAGGGACGGGGCGGCGGCATTGAGCTTCACACCTTGATAAGGGGCGTCATGCCCGTGGTTGCGCCTGGCGCTCGCGAAGGATGGCAACTCCGTCTCCATCAAGCGCATCGAGGTAGCACGCGCGACCGGCCATCGCCATGACCAGGGCCAGAGTCGTGCCGGACACGCGTGGCCCCTCGCCGGTGGTGAAGGGGCTGTCGGTGGCGGTCAGGCACAGTCCTCGGATGCGGGTCTTGGTGAAGACGGGCAGATCGGTGCGCTGGTAGTAGTTGGCCAGGGTGGCCAACGTGCGGACGGGGTAGCCGCGTTCGATGCCCAGCGGTCGGCGGATGTCCTCGCCGTGCACGATGGTCTCGCCGAGCATGGCCACGGTCGAGGGGATCGGCTTCGTCGTTCGGGTGGCCACTCGGCGGAACCGCTCGAGCGTCTCGGCCGGGGTGGCGCCCAGCTGTTCGGCCAGCCGCATGGCGACCTGCTTGTCGAAGTCGAAGCGGCAGCGGATCACGCCCGCCATCCACCGCACCGGGTTGAGGCCGGCCCCCGCAGTCAGGTGCGCGAGCACCTCGCGAACGGTGAGCCCCTCGCACAGCGACGGGGTGGCCCACTGATGGTCGGCCAGCTGCGCGAGGTCGGCGGCCAGGGCGGTCCGCTCGGTGTGGATCAGTGGCCAGGTTCCGGTGGCGGGTGTCGTCATGGGGGTGATGCTCCTGTGCGGTGGTTCGGGCGGGCAGGGGGCCGGTCAGCGGCTGATCAGGCCGACGTGGTTGCCGTCGAGATCGGTGAAGACGGCGATGCGGCTGGCGGGCGTGTCGGTCGGAGCGAGGACGCGGGTGGCGCCGAGCCGCTCGGCCAGGGTGAGCGCGGCATCGACGTCGTCGACCGGGAAGTAAGCGACGAGCCCGGTGTACGGGCTGTCCGGGCCCGCCTGCCCGACCCCGCCGGTCGGTCGGCCGTCCTCGTCGCCGACCAAGGCGTAGGTGTCGTCCAGCACGTGGACCGGCCAGCCGAACAGCTCCTGGTAGAAGCGGCGGGCGCGCAGCGCGTCGGGAGTGGAGATGTCGAACCAGGCGGCACTGCTCATCGGGGTCTCCTCGGGGTGTCGAAACGATCGGTCGAAGAAGGTGACTCCCGGAGTGGTGGCAGAATCGTCGCTCGTGGGCGAGGAAATTTCGGCGGGATCCGCGACGGGCGACCTGGCCAGGGCGCGCGCGGGGGACGACGCCGCGTTCACCCGCCTGGTGGCGCCGCTGCGCCGGGAGCTGCACGCGCACTGCTACCGGATGCTCGGGGCGACCCACGACGCGGACGATGCACTGCAGGAGGCGCTGCTGCGGGCCTGGCGGGGCCTGGACCGCTTCGAGGGGCGCAGTTCACTGCGTGCCTGGCTGTACACCGTGGCCACCCGCACCTGCCTGGACGCCGTCGACCGGCGCGGCAGGCGGGCGATGCCCATCGACCTCGGTCCGGCCAGCGACCACGCGGTCATCGACGCCACCCCGCTGACCGAGGTCGCCTGGCTGGGCCCCTACCCCGACGCGGGCCTGCCCGCCGGCCCGGCCGGACCAGCCGCGCGGTACGAACAGCGCGAGGCCGTCGAACTCGCCTTCGTCGCGGCCATGCAGCACCTGTCCGGCAACCAGCGGGCCGCGCTGCTCCTGTTCGACGTGCTCGGCTTCTCCGCCGCCGAGATCGCCACCATGATGGACACCTCCACCACCTCGGTGAACTCCGCCCTGGCCCGCGCCCGCCGCCTGCTCGCCGAGCGGGTCCCGGCGCGCTCGCAGCAGCAGACCCTGCGCAAGCTCGGCGACGCCCGGGTCCGCCAGACCGTCACCGCCTTCGCCACCGCCCTGGAACGCGGCGACGCCGACGCCCTGGTCGCCCTGCTCACCGAGGATGTCGCCTGGTCGATGCCGCCGCTGGCCCAGTGGTACCGGGGCCGGGCCGCCGTCATGGACTTCGCCGTTGAGGTCCCGCTCACCCGCTGCCCGAGCTGGCGCTACCACCTCACCTCGGCGAACGGCCAACCGGCGGTGGCCTTCTACGTCGGCGCGAGCCGGTCGGACCCGCACCTCGCGTGGTCCATCACTGTGCTGACCCTGCGCGACGAACTCGTCGAAGGCCTCACCTCGTTCCTGGGCGCGGAGCACGTGCGGCGGTTCGGGCTGCAGACAAAGTGGGCTTGAGCCAACGTCAGCCCCGGGGCCCCCGGGGTGTGGCTACGGCCCAGACGGCGGTTGACTGCGCCCCGCGCTCGGATCCAGTGGGCTTTCCCGACGACCCGCCATCAACAGCCCCCTCCCCCACCCCACCTCCCCCGTGGACGCGGTGCTGCCGCCCGCGAAGCTACGCGCGTCCGCGCCAGAAGAGCAAACGTGGGGCGCGTTCTTTGGTCAGTGCCCGCAGTTGTCCCCGTGACCTGCGGTGCGGCTATTTATCAGGGTGGCGCAACCGGCTGTCCCTGCAATGCCCGACCCGCTGAACTCGGTGATGCACCGGCAGTGCTCGCAAGGACGTGAACGCAGCACAGCCACGACGACGAAAGGAACACCCTTCATAGGGCCTCGCCGTCACCGCTTTCGGTCGGCCGCCGCGCGCCGGGCAAGGACTCAACTCCCCGGTTCCTCCCTATTGCCCGTGGTGGGTCGTCGCCGTAGCCTCCTCGCAGACCATAGATCCGATGTCTCATAGGTCAACTTCCCCTGTTCCGTTCTCCACTCCAACTTTCAGCGAAAGTCCGTCAAGGGACATCGGATCTCTCCATCTCTCCCGAAGGCAATTGCGGGCTCGGGTGGCAGGCGGTCGCCGTCGTTGTGGCGGCAGGGTCCGCATCCCTGGGTGTCCTCACACCTCCTCGAAGGAGCATCAATGTCGTTGTTCCGTCCCAGAGCCGCCGGCCTCTCCGGTGTGCTCGGCACGCTGGCAGCGCTCATATGCGCAGCAATCGCCGTGCCCAGCCCGGCCTACGCCGCCACGCCGACCGTGCTGTACGCCTCACCCTCCGGTACCGGCAGCACCTGCTCACTGAGCGCGCCGTGCAGCCTGGACGGCGTCAAGGGCAAGGTGGCGGACCTCGCCCCCGCAATGGCCGCCGACATCGACGTCTATCTGCGCGGCGGTACCTACCGCCGGTCCCAGGCGTTCGCCCTGGGCGCGTCCGACTCGGGGCGCAACGGCCACAAGGTGGTCTACTCCGCCTACCCGAGTGAGAAGCCCGTCCTCAGCGGGGCGACGAAGGTCAGCGGGTTCTCCGTGTTCGACAGCGGCAAGAACATCTACCGCGCCGCCGTGCCAGCCGGCACGCAGAGCAGGCAGCTGTTCGTCGACGGAGTACGCGCCCAGCGCGCACGCGGTCCGCTGAACCCCTCGGGTTTCACTCTCTCCGGGTCCAGCTTCACCACGAGCGACTCCTCCTACACGTCGTTCACCAACGCCTCCTCGGTGGAGATCGTGAACAACAACGCCTGGAAGCAGATGCGCTGCCCGCTGACGAGCATCACCGCGCCCAGCGGCGGCGGGTCCAGCCTCAACGTCGACCCGGCCTGTTTCCGGAACAACAACACCTCCGTGCCCAACCGGGGCTTCCCCTTCAACGGCGCCGGACTGCCGAAGCTGAGCTCGATCACCTATGTGGAGAACGCCTACCAACTGCTCGATGCCCCGGGCGAGTTCTACCTCGACGGCTCGGCGGGCTTCCTGTACTACAAGCCGCGCAGCGGTGAGGACCTCAGCACCGCCGACGTGGAACTGCCCACCACCGAAACGCTGCTGAACGTCAGCGGCGCTCCCGGCCACCTCGCCCCGGTCAACGACACGGACCCGGCCATCACCTACACCGGCTCCTGGAGCTCCTCCAGCGGGCGCAACCTGGGTGACCTCTCCAACGACGTACACGCCACCACGACCAACGGCGACTCGGTGAGCTACACCTTCACCGGGACCGGGATCGACGTGCTCTCGGAGACCAACAGCGACGAGGGCGGCATCGACGTCAACGTCGACGGCGCCAAGGTCCAGAGCGTGTCCGCCTCCGGCTCCTCGCGGCTCGCCCAGCAGGTCGTCGCCTCCGTCAGCGGCCTCGCCAAGGGCCGGCACACCATCAAGCTGGTCAAGACGGGCGGGACGTCGATGCTCCTGGACGGCTTCACCGTGGTGCCGGACGCGATCACGCCCGCGCACGACATCACGTTCCAGGGCCTGACTTTCGCCTACACCACCTGGACGCTGCCCTCCACGGCCGGCTACATCGACAACCAGGCCGGCGTGCTGTGGGACCCCAGCAGCAACAACGCCCCCATCCGCATCCCCGCCGCAGTCCAGGTCCACCGCGGATCCGACATCACCTTCACCGGCGACGAGATAGCGCACACCGGCGGCACCGGCATCGACCTCGCCGACGGCACCCAGGACTCCACGATCACCGGGAATTTCATCCACGACACCTCCGGTGGCGGCGTCTCCGTGGGCGAGGTGGACGACTACTACCTCACCGACACCCACCGCATGACCACCGGCGACACCGTCACCCAGAACGGGATCTCCGACGTCGGCCGGGATTACTCCGACGCGGTCGGCATCTGGGCGGGCTACACGCGCGGCCTCACCATCTCGCACAACGACATCGGCCACACCTCCTACTCCGGCATGTCGGTCGGCTGGGGCTGGGGCTACGCCTCACCGTGCTCCATGCAGTCCGCCCAGGGCCTGCACACCTGCGCACACGGCACCATCTACGCAGGCGGCAACCAGGTCCTGAACAACCACGTGCACGACGTGATGAACGTCCTCTATGACGGCGGCCCCATCTACACCAACGGCGGCCAGGGCAACGGCGACGGCTCCACCACGTCCGTGCTCGCGGGCAACCTCGTCGAGGTCGGCAACCACACCAACAACATGCTGTACCAGGACGAGGGCAGCTCGTACTGGAACACCCACGACAACGTCTCCCGCATCGTCGGCGGCAACTGGATCGGCATGTGGACGCCGACCATCCACGACATCAACATCCACGACAACTACTCCGACACCACCAACTACAGGAACAGCGGCACCAACATCACCTTCAACCAGGCCACGATCGTCTCCGGCGGCGCCTGGCCCTCCGCCGCCCGGGACATCATCGCGGCGGCCGGCCCCGACGCCGCGCACCAGCCGCTGACCGGCTGGATCGACGACGACGACACCGCGATCTCCTACACCGGCAGCTGGACGGCGAACGGCAACCGCGGCGTGGGCGACTACGAGGACGCCGTGCACGCCACGAAGACCAACGGCGACACCGCCTCGCTGACGTTCACCGGCACCGGTGTCTCGGTCGTCGGCGAGAAGAACACCGACCAGGGACAGGTCGAAGTCTTCATCGACGGCACCTCCAAGGGCCTGGTCGACACCAGCGCCACCACCCGCCGGGCCCAGGTGGTCATCTACAGCACCAGCGGACTGAGCGCGGGCAGCCACACCGTCCAGTTCGTCAAGCGCAGTGGTACCTGGGCCACTCTGGACGGCTTCGAGGTGACCCGCGCCGCCAACGACACCGCCGTCTCCATCGCTTACACCGGCGGGTCCTGGCACTACTACCCCAACCGGGGTCTGGGCGACTACCAGGACGACGTCCACGCCGCCACCACGAACGGCGACTCGGCCACCGTCACCTTCACCGGCACCGCAATCAACCTCGTCACCGAGACCAACTCCGACGAGGGCACCATCGCGGTCTCCCTGGACGGCGCCTCCAAGGGCACCGTCGACGCGTCCTCCGCGGGCCGCCAGGCCCAGCAGACCGTGTACTCCGTGAGCGGGCTGCCGGCCGGACGGCACACCCTCACCCTCACCAAGACAGGAGGCAGCTTTCTGGTGATCGACCGGTTCGACGTGGGGTGACCACGCGGCGGCCACCGGGCGCCGCGGGGCGCCCCCGGCCGGGCCCCCCCCCGCCCCCGGCGCCCCCCCCCCCCCGGGCCCCCCCCCGGGGGGGGGGGGGGGGCGGCCGCGGGGGGGCCCCCCCCCCGC
>NZ_JBIAWS010000024.1:108848-111988 GCF_042896045.1 Streptomyces sp. NPDC001351
CACCCCAACACTGTTGGCATCTTTGGGGTGATCGCGGGTTTCGGGGGGGGGTCCCCCCGGGGCGCCCCCGGGGGCCCGGGGGCCGCCGGGGCGGCACCCCGGCCCGGGGCGGCCCGCTCCCCACGGCGTGCCCCGAGGCGGTGTCCTGGCCGGCGTACGGCCTGCTGCCGACGGCAAGCGTGGCGGTCAGGCCGCACGGCCAGGGTCGCGGACCACCGCACCACCACCCCGCGCTGCCGGGCCGACCGGACTGCCATGGAGATGACCGCCCAAGGCGACCGGCAACACCTGGACACGAACAAGCGCGAGGGTGTCAATGGTGCACCAACTCCCATGGACGAATCCGGCGCTGAGTTGCAGAGATCGCACCCCTATCGCCTCGCGCCACACACTCCCCCAGAGAAGCCACTGTGCCAGTGGTGCATGGCGCCGGTGATGGAGCGGTGGGGTCCGGGCGTGCGTTACGTCAGCAGTTCCTGCGGGCCGAGGGGCGCCGTCCCGACTGCGGCACCGGATGGCGGGAGCGGCTGCCGGAGCGCGGAACACGTCCGCGCCCGGTGGGAGCCCTGGATCAGGCAGTCCTGAGCAGGCGCTTGAGTTTGTCCGGTGGTGTGGGGTGGTTGAGGGCCTTGACTTCCTCCCCCTCCTGAAGGAGGGGGATTCCTACGGCTCGCGCCGTGGGGTTTTCTGCTTCACAGCCGACTGCCCGCCCGGAGTACTCCGTTGAGGTCTCACACCAGCTCCACAGACGGACGCCGTCAGCCCGACGGCCAGAATGTTCTTCGCCGCGTTCACGTCCCGGTCGTGGGTCGTCCCGCAGTCGCACGTCCACTCGCGGACGTGCAGCGGCATCTTGTCCCCCCAGGTGCCGCAGACGGAGCACAGCCTGGAGGACGGGAACCATCGGTCGATCGCGATCACTGCGCGGCCGTACCACTGGGCCTTGTACTCCAGCATGCTCCGGAAATCCGACCAGGCCGCGTCGCTGATGGCGCGGGCCAGGCTGCGGTTCTTCACCCTGTTCCGAACGGCGAGGTCCTCGATCACGATCGTTTGGTTTTCACGAACGAGACGAGTGGCGGGCGGAGAGGGAACAACCCTTTGTGCAGATGGTCGCGCCTGCGGTCGGTGATGCGGGCGTAGACCTTGGCCACCTTCCGGCGCGCCTTGGCCCATTTCGCTCCGTCACCCTTGGCCTTGCGGGCAGAGACCATGACCGGGACTCCGTGGCAGGACGCTGCCGCGGCCCTCGCACAGACCCAACTGGAACGGGCCCGCGATGCAGAGCAGTCGGGGCATCGCATGACCGCCCGGCAGGCGTACCGATACGTCTCCGCGGCCTGGATGTTCGCGCAGATGGCGTACCAGACCGACACCGCGGAGAAGCGGGATCCGTACGCCCGGCACACCGCCGCGGCCGCCGCTCTCGCACCCGCCGTGAAGCGCGTGGAGATCCCGCATCGCGTTCGGGGTCAGCCGCTGTTCGTGGGTGCGCAGGGGATGCTCGCCGGGGGCGAGGACCCGCAGCGCGGCCGGCTGCGGCCTGGCCGGGTCCGGGACACCTAGGCGGGGGATGAGTCCGGCACGCAACAGCGAGGACTTGCCGCTGCCTGAGGGGCCGAACACGGCGGTGAACCGACGGGAGCGGGTCAGCGCGAGCAGGCGGTCGGTGAGTTCGTCGCGGCCGAAGAACAGATCGGCGTCGCCCGGCTCGAAACGGGCCAGACCCCGGTACGGAGGCTCGACGTCCTCGTCCTCGGCCCGGGGTTTTGCCGCTGCTTCAGCGGCCGCCTGTCGCCAACGCTCCTCCCACTCCTCCGGATTACCACCGCACGCCCTCACATAGGCCAGCGCGACGGGCAGGGTCGGCAGCCGCTCACCACCAGCAGCCTGCGACAGGGTGCTGGTCCCCTGACCCGCCCGCTGCGCCATCACCCGGTAGGTCGGGCTTCCGGCCTCCGCCCGGAGTTTGCGTAACTCGGCCGCGAACCGCGCCACCGGCCCGGTGCTGGGGTCGAGTGGGCTCTCCGGACGTCCCGCCATCGACAGCTCACCCCTCCAGCCGACCGCTTCCCCCGTGGACGCGGCGCAAGGCCGGACAAGGTACGCAACCTCGTGGCAGGAGCGCAATCGGAGGGGGTCGCCGCTGGCCACCGCCGCAGCGTCTGGCCGTGACCTGCAGCGAGTCCATTGTTCAGGGCGGCAAAACCGGCTGCCCATTCAATTCCCGACCCGCTGAACTCGATGGCAAGCACCGGTCGGGGCCGCTCCACGGACCGACATGGAGCCGGTGCCCTCGGATCACCTGTCTGCAACGAGAGGAATCACGTGAACATGCCCAACCGCGTAGCGCTGGCGATGACGACCGGTGCCACCGCCCTCGGCCTGGCCCTGGCGGCCCCGGCCGCCCAGGCGGACATCGCTTCGGCCTCCCATCCGGTGGCCTCCCATGCCGCTTCTGCCCCCATCCAGGCACAGTCACAGTGGCAGACGCTGTGACCGTCCAAGTTCAAGCCTCGGCACTAGAAGTGGGTCTCCCAGCCGTTCGGCGTCCACGACGGCGTCATCAGGTTGAGCGTCAAGTACCAGCGCTGGAACGGCGGCGACGGCACGAAGATGACGGTCAACTGATCGACATCCACGACCTGAACCACACGGTGAAGAAGGGCACGGGGTATTGCAACGGTGCCTGGCACGCTTTCGAGACCAGGGACGTGACGTCGAGCACCCGCTACAAGGTCGTCACTCAGCAGGACCACGGCCGCACGCACACCGAGCAGGTCGGCGTCTACGAGGAGCGGTCCTGACAGGCAGCAGCGTGCTGCCGTCCCTCTGCCTGAGGGTCTTGGCGAGCCATCGGCACGGCTCCTGGCCAGCGCGAGGGGACTGACCAGGGACCCAACCGACGGCGGGCACGACGGCGTCAGCAGCTGATTGCCGGGGGCGAGCCCACCAGGCCGCCCGCCCGCTCTGCCGTTCGCCGGACGAGATCGCACCAGACGGCGAAGCCCCGAGCCCTGCCGGACCCGGGGCTTCGTCGTCCTTCCGCCCATTACCTTCCTTGTAGAGCCCGGTTCGGGCTCGTGGCCTCCAGGCCCGGTATGACTCGTTGCCCCTGTCCTTGATGATCCGGGGGGTGC
>NZ_JBIAWS010000025.1:0-103396 GCF_042896045.1 Streptomyces sp. NPDC001351
TACGCAGCAGCGTGCCGATCAGCCCGCCTCACCGCATCAGGAACTGGCCGCGTTCATCCGTACGCGGGTGGGGACGTTCAGGTGTACGCCGACACGGAGTCCGGCACCGTCACCGGCAAGGTCGTCCTGACTCCCTGACCCGCACGGTCCCGGGGCACCACCCCTGGGCCGCGCCCCGTGACGCTCCACCGCCGCCGAACCTCGAAGCACGCTCAAGGCACCCCAACACCCGCATCCGTCACCCCCCATACATCCCGGAGGACCGACGCCATGAAGCTCCGCCCGACCCGCGCCACGACCACCCTGATCTGCGTGGCGGCCGCCATCACCGCACTCGGCACGACCGCCTTCGCCGCACCGCCCACCGACCGGCACCTGCCAAAGGTCGCCGCCGACTGGTCCACTGCCTGGAACGGCACCGACCCCAACGCGCTCGGCACCTTGTTCACCCCCGACGGCACCTACACCGACCAGGCCATAGGCATCACCTTCCACGGCCGCCAGGAGATCGCCGGATGGAAGGCCCGCACCGACAGCCTCATCGACAACGTCCACGTCACCGTGCACGCCACCCACCGCGACGGCGACCACATCACCATCGAGGCCGTCTACTCCGGCCATCTCAAGGGCGCACCCAAGCCCTTCGCCGTCCCACTGGCCGCCCTCCTCACCCTGGACGGCCGCCAGATCACCTCCGACCAGGACTTCTACAGCCTCAGCGCCGTCCTTACCCAGTCCGGCCTCCCCGCCGACTGGACCCCGCCCACCCCCTGACCCACCAAACGACCCACAACTGACAGCAGCACACCACCGGAACGCGCCCCCCCAACCGCCGCAAGGCGCGTTCCGCCACCGTTCCCGCTGGACTGTCAACCTCCAACGTGCTGGGCTGTGACCCGGGCCGACCGTTCGGTCCGGCCATCGATTGGCCCTGGCCGTGGCACCGGGGCGTTACCTCGGGGCGGTGTAGACGGCCGCGATCAAGATTGGTCCGCCAGCGCCTAGCCTAGGAGCGCAGCCGCGGCAACTCCGGGTTGTGGTCATGGAGCCAGCAACGGTGAAGCTCGGCGGGAGCGACTCATCCCGCACCGCAAACGACGAGGTCAGGTCCACCTCAGCCCACGGCAGGAAGCGGAGAACGCCGTCCACCGCCGGGCTCGGGCCCGGTCGAACACGCCTTGTCCCGCATGAAGAACTGGAAGCTGTCCAGGTCGCTTTGCGGCGTCCTTGACTGGGGAAAATTCCGACGGCGGCCCCGGCTTGGGTGACGTCGAAGGATCTTGGTGCGGTGGAGTCCGTGTGGAAGCTTGACGCGAGGGCCGGGGCGGGCGCCCTGGACTGTTGCCTCTGAGCACGCGAGTCAGATTCTTAGTCGTCATCTCATTTGGTTGGCTCGGTAGGCTGTGAGTTGTGGTGGGGATCGTTGAGCGGCTGGTGCCGGACGAATTGTGGGAGTTGTTTCAGCGGGTGGTGCCGGAGGCGCCTTCGCGGCCTCAGGGCGGTGGCCGCCGCCGGCATGGCGACCGTGAGGTACTGGCCGCGATCGTGTTCGTGGCCACCTCGGGCTGCACGTGGCAGCAGTTGCCAGCCGCGTCGTTCGGCCCGTCGGGGGCGACGGCTCACCGCCGTTTTGCCGAGTGGACGAAGGCCAGGGTATGGGCCAAGCTCCACCGTCTGGTCCTCGACGAGCTCGGCTCCCGGGGCGAGTTGGACTGGTCCCGCTGCGCGATCGACTCGGTGAACATGCGGGCCCTGAAAAGGGGGACCTGACAGGCCCGAATCCTGTTGGCCGGGGCAAGTACGGATCGAAGATCCATTTGATCACCGAGCGGACGGGTCTGCCCCTGTCCGTCGGAATCTCAGGGGCGAACCTGCACGACAGCCAGGCACTGATCCCCTTGGTGAAGGGCATACCACCGGTCCGTTCCCGCCGCGGGCGGCGGCGACGCAGGCCGGACAAGCTCCACGCTGACAAGGGTTACGACTACTCTCACCTGCGGCGATGGTTACGAGGGCGTGGCATCAAGCACCGCATCGCCCGCAAGGGCATCGAGACCTCGCAGCGGCTCGGCCGCCACCGCTGGACCATTGAGCGCACCATGTCCTGGCTCGCCGGCTGCCGCCGCCTACACCGCCGCTATGAGCGCAAGGCCGAGCACTTCCTCGCCTTCACAAGCATCGCCTGCACCCTTATCTGTTACCGGCGGCTCGTCTGCTGATGTGGGCCTGCAGCAGACTCATCGCCAGGTCGTGGCCGTAGTGATTGGCCATGTCCATGGGGGTGCGGCCGTCTGGGTCTGCGAGCTCAGGATCAGCCCCGAAGGCCAGCAGTACGGCCGTGGTGTGCACGGTCAACGGCTGCCCGCTCTGCAGGGAGCCATCACCCTCGGCGTCGATTGCGTGCGTCAGCAGTGTCATGTTGCTGAAGACCTCGTCGGGATCGGAGCCGGCGGCCAGCAACCGGGCCAGGGCCTCAGCATCCTCCTGCTCGACAGCTTGATGCGCGGGTGTCCAGTAGTCGCTCACCCCGACATTCAACCGTCCCCACAACACGCCTGCCAGCGACTATCTACGCCGTCAGCCACCAATTGAGATGACGTCTTAGAGTGTGAAACGTGAGTTCTTGTCTGTTTCGTAGTTGAGGTTGGACAAGGACTGCTGGTCGCGCGGGCGGGGTGGGCCTCAAGCGCCGGGGTGGACGAACAGGCCGGGTTCGGGCTCGACGAGGATGCCTCGGCTGACCAGGCGTTTCAGTTTGGAGCGTATGCCTTCGGTGTTCTTCGGGAGGATCGGCAGGTCGAGGGCTGGCACAGATCGCGGGCGCGCATCGGTCGGCCCTCGTCTGCCAGGGCAGTGAGGATCTGCTGAGGCGGCACCGGCTGCACCGACCTCGGCTGGCGCCGGACGCGTTCCTGCGTTGCGCACACGCGGTGCGGCGGGATGCTGAACAGGGTGGAAGGCGCCACGGCTCGAACGGTGGGGGCTGAGGAGTTGCAGGGCGCGGGCGACGAAATGCCGTCCCGGAAGGGGGGGAGGAGGGGTTGTCGGTCAGTGCCACGCAGCGGGCGCCGCGCGCTCGGGCCCAGGCCGCGGCCCGCACCATCTCCGTGTGGCTGCCGGTGGGGACCGCCAGTGGGGGAGGTGCTGGCCGTACGTGGGGAAAGATCTTGGCCGCTGTCACGCGAGGGTGTTGGCTTCGATGACGAAATCGGCACCCACGCCATGCAGCGCCTGGATCATCGCAAGGATCTTGCGATCCGCTCCCGGCGGACGGCCGAGGAGTTCTGCTCGCTGGTGAACCGGGATCCGAACGCGGCATGGGCCACTGCATGGGTCCCGCACTGCGCCCGGCGCCATCTGCCGGACCTTCGCCAACCCGGATCTGGCTTCCGCCTCCGTCGATGCAAACTAATTTGCATATACTCTTTTCTGTGCAGCCGCGCTTGCGCTGCCGTGCCGATCCCTGTGAGGAGAGTGGGGCGCCGTGACCATGCATTCGGCGACCTTGGCCATCAACGAGACACTGCGGGCCCGCCGGGAGGCAGGAGAGAAGGTGTTGAACCTGGGGTTCGGCGAGGCGGGACTGCCGGTGCCGGAGTCGGTCGCCCAGGTGTTGTCGGCGGCGGCCAAGCGCAACGGATACGGGGCGGTCGTCGGGTCGCGGGAGGCCCGCGAGGCTGCAGCTGGGTGGTTCGGCAGGCGTGGCGTGGGGGCAGAAGCCGAGCAGGTGCTGTTCGCCCCCGGCAGCAAGGCGTTGCTGTTCGCGCTGCTCGCCGCGCTGCCGGGAGATGTGGTGCTGCCGTGCCCTGCGTGGGTCAGTTACGCGGCGCAGACGGCGCTGGTGGGCAAGAAGACCATCAGCGTGCCGGTTCCGGCTGCGGCGGGCGGCGTTCCGGACCCGGAGCTGCTGGAACAGGCGCTGGCCGACGCGCGCGCGGCCGGGGCGAACCCTGGTGTCCTGGTGGTGACGGTGCCGGACAATCCCACGGGGACGATCGCCCGTGAGGAGCACCTGCGTGCCGTGTGCGAGATCGCCGAGCGGCACGGTCTGGCCGTTGTCTGCGACGAGATCTACGCCGAGCTCTGCCACTTCGGGAAGGCTCCCAGCGCGCTCGGCTACCTGCCCGAACGCACCGTTGTCACCAGTGGGCTCAGCAAGTCGATGGCTCTGGGCGGTTGGCGCATCGGGTTCGCCCGGGTGCCGTCGGGCCCCTGGGGCGAGCGGCTGATGCGCGAGCTGGTCGGGGTGGCCAGTGAGGTGTGGTCCAGCCTGGCGGCACCGATGCAGGCCGCCGCCACGTACATCCTGCAGGAGCCGCCCGAGGTGCTGAACCACATCGACGCCGCTCGCCGGCTGCATGCGAAGGTCGCGGCAGCGGTGTACGAGCAGTTCACGGCGGCCGGTGCGGTCTGCCGCCGTCCCGAGGCGGGCTTCTACCTCTACCCGGACTTCGAACCGGTGCGGCCGGTCCTCGCCGCCCGGGGCATCGACACCGGCGCGGAGCTGGCCGCAACCCTGCTGGAGGACAGCGGGGTCGGCGTGCTCGCCGGTGAGGCGTTCGGGGACTCGGTCGGCGGACTGCGCGCCCGGGTGGCGACAAGCCTGCTGTACGGGGAGTCCGAGGCGGAGCGCTGGGCGGCGTTGCGCAGCGACGACCCGCTGCGGCTGCCGTGGATCGCGGCCTCCATGGAGCACCTGCGCGGTGCGCTCGCCGCGTTGACGTCCCAGGGCTGAAGCGTGCGGCCACCGGCCCGGCGGCTCATGCCAGGGGCGTGTCCGGGACGTAGGCGCCGAACTCCTCCAGCAGCTCTTCTTCCTGCAGCAACGTCGACCGCACCTGGTGCCCGCGCCGTTGGGCGACCCCGGTGGCGAGCGCCTGGACCAGCGCGGTGAACGCGGTCAGCGACCGCAGCACCGACGGGCTGGAGGCGTCCACGAAGAAGACCTGCTCGGCGGATGCGGCCAGGGGTGAGGAGGGGTTGTCGGTGAGTGCCACGCAGCGGGCGCCGCGCGCTCGGGCCCAGGCCGCGGCCCGCACCGTCTCCGTGCTGTAGCGGCGGATCGCGATGGTCACGAAGCAGTCGCCCTCACGGACCCGGCGCAGGTCGTCGGTGAGTGTTCCCGTGCCCAGCGTGACGGTTTCGACGTCCTCGCGCAGCATCCGCAGCAGGTAGCCGAGCAGATAGGCCGGAGCATGGCACTTGCGCAGGCCCATGACGTGGACGCGGGGGGCCTCGGCCAGCGCCGTGACGGCGGCCTCCCAGGTTTCGGGGTCGATCCGGGCGAAGGTGCGGGCGATGTTGGCCCCTTCCTGCGCGGCCGCCTGCTGAAGCAGGTTTCCGCCGTCGGCACCCAGCTGCTCCAGGTTGTCGTAGCGCCGCAGCAGGTGCACCTGTTCACGCAGGTACTCCCGGCACAGTCTGGTCAGCCCTGGGTAGCCTTCGAGGCCGATGCCCGTGGCGAAGCGCACCACAGTGGCCTCGTTGACTCCGACGGCGGACGCCAGCTCCGAGATGGTCATGAACGCCACGCCTTCCGGGTCGGCCATGACGCGGTCGGCCAGGAGCCGCTGGGAACGGGTCAGCGGCGTCGCCGGGTTGCGGAGTGTGGCGACGAGTTCGTCGTAGGTCTGCGGAGGTCGCCGCGATGCTGTGGCCATGCGAGGAATTCTCTCCCGGATCGGCCGTGCTGCGGTTGCGGGTCACCCGGTAGCGGCGTAGGCACGCCCCTGTGCGAAGTCCGACAGTGCCATCTCGGCGGTCTTCCCGGCCGGTCCGCGCACCGTGATGCGGTCGGCGGTCAGGTCGGCGACCACTGAGCACAGGGTCATCAGCGGGTCGGTGCCCGCGGCCGTGCGGTGCACGCCGCGAGGCAGCGGCGCCGAGGTGAGGATGTCCAGGAACCACTGCGCGCCGGGGTCGTGGGCCGGGACCGGCAGCGCGCTCAGAACCTTGCCGCGGGCGACGCTCTCCTCGAACTGGCCCAGGCTGCGGGCCGCCCGCGCGCCGTCGTTCACGGCCGCGGCGGTGATGGGCGCGTCCGCCGGTTCGGGCAGGTGGCGCAGGTGGTTGGTGTGCCAGTACAGGGGGTGGTGGACCGGGTCGGCCTCCACCACGGCGGTCCGTCCGGCGACGCTCTCCACGACGACGACCCGGCCCTCGGCGCGGTCGCCCAGGGTGTAGGCGAAGCCTCCGGCGCTGGGACGGGTGCGCAGGTGGTCGACGGCGGCATCCAGGGTCGGAGCCTGCTGCAGGGCGCGGGCGACGAAATGCCGTCCCGGGGCGTCGGCCGGCCGTGCGGCCTGGACATGGTTGATGCCCCAGACCAGGCCGTTGCCGGTCGCCGTGAAGGTATTGGCGGGCAGGAAGCCCGGATACCACTGGACCGTCACCGGCACATCCCCGTCGACGAGCAGGGTGAGCAGCATCAGCCGGCCGTCGAGTGCCGGCGCCCCGTCCTCGTTGTGCGCGACGCAGGAACGCGTCCGGCGCCAGCCGAGGTCGGTGCAGCCGGTGCCGTCCTCGACTCCGAGGTCGCCGCGGAGGTTGGCCAGCAACAGGTCGTGGAAGTCCGCGCCGGCGCCGGCGGCGAGGGCCCGCAGCTCGGCCAGCTCCCGGCCGCACGCGGCGCCCGTGGCGTCGAGCAGTCGGCCGACCCGGATCCGTCCTCGTTCGGTCGCCGCCCAACGGTGCAGTGCGGAGCGTTCGGGCAGGGCGTCCTGGACCGCGTGGACCTCGGCGCGGGCGGCCCGGCCGAGGGCACGGAACACCTCCGTCCGCTCCCCGGAGACGACCAGCCACCGCAGCCCGGCGAGTTCCTGCTCACGGATGCCTGCCGCCATCTTCCGACCTCCTGCCGGTTGAGCTCCGCCGACCGCTGCCGCGGACCCGCTTGCCGCAACCCGTGACGTAAATTTAATTGCAGCGATACTACATCTTGCAATTCTGCTTGCATATCGTGTGGTCCCCGTCCCTCTCCCCAAGGTCAGGAACCCTGTGAAACCTTCCGCTCACACCAGCGGCTCCGCCCCGCTGCGCGGTGCGCTGGGCAACCGGCAGATGTCCATGATTGCGATCGGCGGTGTCATCGGCGCCGGGCTCTTCGTCGGCAGCGGCAGCGCCATCCGCCAGGCCGGGCCCGCCGTACTGGTGGCCTACGCCGCCGTTGGCGCCCTGGCTGTCCTGGTGATGCGCATGCTGGCCGAGATGGCGGTCGCCCAGCCGGAGACCGGCTCCTTCTCCAGCTACGCCGGCCGCGAGCTGGGCCCCTGGGCCGGGCTGTCGGTGGGATGGCTCTACGCCTACCAGTGGTGCATCACCGTCGGCTTCGAAGCCATCGCCGGTGCGGCCGTCGCCCACCACATGCTGCCCGCCATACCTACCTGGCTGGCCGCGCTGGTCCTGATGATCGCGTTGATCGCGGTCAACTTCGCCCGCGTCGAGTCCTTCGGCACTTTCGAATTCTGGTTCGCCATGATCAAGGTGGTGGCGATCATCGCCTTCCTGCTCATCGGACTCGCCGCCGTGCTCGGCGCGCTCCCGGGCACCGGCGCCCCCGGGACCACCAACCTCCTCGGCCACGGCGGCTTCGCCCCCAACGGCTGGCTGGCCGTTCTCCAGGCATCGCTGGTCGTCTTCTTCTCCTACTTCGGCACCGAGGTCGTCACCATCGCCGCCGGTGAGGCCAAGGATCCCGCCCAGGCCGTGCGGCGCGGCATCAACAGCGTCGTCTGGCGCATCCTGCTCTTCTACATCGGCTCGATCACCGTCGTGGTGATGCTGCTGCCCTGGAACTCCACCGCCGTCACCGACAGCCCCTACGTCGCCGTCCTGGGCCACCTCGGGGTGCCCTTCGCCGGCACAGCGATGAACTTCATCGTGCTCACCGCCGTCCTGTCCTGCCTGAACTCCGGGATCTACTCCTCCTCCCGGATGCTCCACTCCCTGGCCGAGCGGGGCGAAGCGCCGGCGCTGTTCGCCCGCACCACCCGGCTCGGCGTGCCCGCACCGGCCGTGCTCGCCGCCTCCAGCATCGGACTGCTCACCGTCGTGGCCAACTACTTCCTGCCCACCACGGCCGTCTACCAGTTCCTGCTCGACTCCTCCGGCGCCGTCGCCGTCGTCGTCTACCTGTGCATCACGGTCACTCACCTGCGCGGTCGTGCCCGGCTGATGCGGGAACGGCCCGAAGCCCTCACCGTCCGCATGTGGGCCTACCCCTGGCTGAGCCTCCTGGTCCTGGCGGCACTCGTGGCGATCATCGCCGGTATGGCGGCCGACTCCGGAAGCCGGCGATCGCTCCTGCTGACCCTCCTGGTCACCGCCGTCGCCGCTGTGGCCGGACTGATCAACCAGCGGGCCCGGCACTCGAAGAGCGCAACCGAACCGGTGCACTCACGCACCCTCGTCTGACCACCACCACGACCACGGCCACGACCTGCCGCCGCACGGCCCGCCGACGAAAGGACCGCGCCACAGCGGACAAGGTGCTGCAAGCAGCCGCGCAGGCCGTCACGGCATCCCCGACGGAGGCTCACCGTCCGGCAGGCGGGCTCGGCCCACGCGGCATCCGCGCCGCCCGCAGCGAAGCCCTGCATACTCCGGGCGCCACCGGCCCGCCCGCCGTGTCCGACAACAGCGGGCCGGCCACCGCGTCAGCACCCGACCCCGCTCAGTGCCCCTGCTGGAGGTCGAGTAGCCGGAGCAGCCGACCAACTCCTGCCCGAGGGGCGTGGTTCTCAGCGGCCTTCGCCGGAGAAGCAGAAGATGGAAGCCGACTACCGTCACGACCTTGTGCAGTTCTCCGTTGAGCGCGGTCCGGAGGATCCCCGCGTACTCGCCTGCCGCCGATGCCCGCGAGCACCCGTTCCTCCACGACGCCGCGGACGGCGAATGGTGGCCCGCGGCACCAGCCCCCCCGACCCCGCCGGGAAGAGTCCTGATACCGCGTGCCGAGTGACGTCCCGGGCGGCGGGCACGCGTTCTGTCGCTGGAGCGCGCGTGCCCGCCATGGGAGCGTCGCGGGGGCTGTGTGCTCTCCGCGTCATCGCCCCGACCGGGACATCGGGTCAGGAGAGGTCGAACCGATCGAGGTTCATCACCTTGTCCCACGCGGCCACGAAGTCACGCACGAACTTCTCTCCCGCGTCCTGGCACGCGTAGACCTCCGAGACGGCCCGAAGCTGGGAGTTCGAACCGAGGATGAGGTCGACCGCGGTGGCGGTCCACTTGAGCTCGCCCGTGGCGCGGTCCCGGCCTTCGAACACGTTCTCGTCCGAAGTCGATGTCTGCCACTGAGTGCCCATGTCGAGCAGGTTGACGAAGAAGTCGTTGGTCAGTGTCTCCGGCCGGTGCGTGAAGACGCCGTGCGGGGATCGCTTGAAGCCGGTGTTGAGCACCCGCATGCCGCCGATCAGCACCGTCATCTCGGGAGCGGTGAGCGTCAGCAGGTTGGCGCGGTCCAGCAGGAGGGTCTCCGGCGACAACTTCTCTCCCGTCCGGAGGTAGTTGCGGAATCCGTCGGCCCTGGGTTCAAGCACGGCGAACGACTCCACGTCGGTCTGTTCCTGCGAGGCGTCCGTGCGCCCCGGTGCGAACGGGACCGTGATGTCGTACCCGGCGTTCTTCGCGGCCTGCTCGACGGCCGCGCAGCCGCCCAGGACGATCAGGTCGGCGAGCGAGACCTTCGTTCCGCCGGCATGCGCGAGGTTGAAGTCCTGCTGAATCTGCTCCAGCTTCTGCAACGCCTGGGCCACCTCGGGCAGGTGGTTGACCTCCCAGTCCCGCTGCGGTGCGAGCCGAAGCCGTGCCCCGTTGGCCCCGCCACGCTTGTCGGTGCCGCGGAAGCTCGCCGCCGCCGCCCAGGCGGTGGTGACCAGCTGGGAGATGGACAGTCCCGAAGCGACGATCCTGCTCTTGAGGGCGGCGATGTCCTCGTCCGTGACGAGTTCGTGGTCGACCTCGGGGACGGGATCCTGCCACAGTTGCGGCTCGGGAACCCACGGGCCGAGGTAGCGTGCGAGGGGTCCCATGTCGCGGTGCAGCAGCTTGTACCACGCTTTGGCGAACGCCTCCGCGAGCTTGTCCGGGTTCTCGTGGAAGCTCTTCGCGATCGGGCCGTAGACCGGATCCAGCTTCAGCGCGAGGTCCGTCGTCAGCATCATGGGCGCGTGCCTCTTCGACGGATCATGAGCGTCGGGCACCGTGTCCTTGGCCGAAGGGTCCGTGGGAGTCCACTGTTTGGCACCGGCGGGGCTCGTCGTCAGCTCCCAGTCGTACCGGAACAGGTTGTCCAGGTACCCGTTGTCCCACCTCGTCGGCTCGGTGGTCCATGCGCCCTCGAGCCCACTGGTGAGCGCGTCGGCGCCCTTGCCGCTGCCGTACATGTTCCGCCAGCCGAGGCCTTGCTGCTCGACAGGGCAGGCCTCGGGTTCCGGACCGATGTACGCGGGATCGACGGCACCATGGCACTTGCCGAAGGTGTGACCGCCGACGATGAGTGCGACCGTCTCCTCGTCGTTCATCGCCATGCGCCCGAATGTCTCGCGAACGTCCCGGGCGGCGGCGATCGGATCCGGGTTGCCGTTGGGCCCCTCCGGATGGACGTAGATCAGTCCCATCTGCACCGCACCGAAAGGCGTGGCGAGTTCCCGGTCGCCGCTGTAGCGCTCATCTCCGAGCCAGGTGTCCTCAGGCCCCCAGAAGATTTCCTCGGGTTCCCAGATATCCTCTCGCCCGAAGCCGAACCCGAACGTCTTGAACCCCATTGATTCCATCGCGCAGTTGCCGGCGAAAACCAGGAGGTCGGCCCAGGAGATTTTCCGGCCGTACTTCTGCTTGACCGGCCAGAGCAAACGGCGCGCCTTGTCGAGACTCGCGTTGTCCGGCCAGCTGTTGAGGGGGGCAAAGCGCTGAGCGCCGCTGCCGCCACCGCCCCGGCCGTCGGCGATCCGGTACGTGCCCGCCGCGTGCCAGCTCATCCGGATGAAGAGCGGCCCGTAGTGGCCGTAGTCGGCAGGCCACCAGTCCTGCGACGTCGTCATCACCTCGAAGACGTCCCGCTTCAGCGCGTGCAGGTCGAGGGTCGCGAACTCTTTCGCGTAGTCGAAGTCCTCGTCCATCGGATTGGAGCGGGACGAGTGCTGGTGGAGAATCTGAAGGTCCAGCTGATTCGGCCACCAGTCCCGGTTTGTCCTGGGCCGAGTCGGCGTGGGGGTCGGTGAGGGGATTGCTGGGTTTTCGCTTTCGCTGCCGGACACGTCCGTCCTTCTTTCTGTCTCCGTGGTTTCCATGCACAATGCCGATGATGGTGATGTGTCGGCGTCCGTATGGTCGCGCACCGCACAGCGCACCGCCACGGAACACGCAGAGCACCCCGCATGACAGACGTGCGACCAGCGGCTGCTTTCTGCTCCCCGGACTTCTGGCCCAAACCGAATCCGGGTTCCCGGATATTCCGACCGCAAACCGTCGGAGAAGTGGCCGGGAACTCACGCCGGCGCCCTCACGTCGGGGCTCCCGGGCCGGTCGCCTCCTCGTCAGGGGGCGTCGCCACATCGGACGGGGCCGGGACGGGCTGCTGGTCGGCCTTGGGCAGGGCCTGTTCGGCCCAGATCACCTTGCCCTGCGGGGTGTACCGGGTGCCCCAGCGCTCAGCCATCTGCGACACCAGGAACAGGCCCCGGCCGCCCTCGTCCATGGTCGCGGCGTACCGCAGATGCGGTGAGGTGCTGCTGCCGTCGGACACCTCGCAGATCAGCGTACGGTCGCGGATCAGCCGTACGTGAAACGGCTCGGCGCCATAGCGGATGGCGTTGGTGATGAGCTCACTCAGGACGAGCTCCGTGGTGAAGCCGAGTTCTGACAGGCCCCAGGCTTCGAGCTTCTCGGACACGGCGTCGCGCATCCCCGCGACCGCGGCCGGGTCCGGCGGTACATCCCAGTCGGCGATCCGGTCGGGCGGCAGTCCCCGCGTGCGGGCGACGAGCAGGGCGACGTCGTCCTTGGGGCGCTCGGGGAGCAAGCTGTCCAGCACGTGCTGGCAGGTCTGCTCGGGCGGCCGTCCGGGGTGGCCCGTCAGCGCATCGCGCAGCAGTTCCATTCCCAGATCCAGGTCGCGCCTGCGGTCCTCGATGAGGCCGTCGGTGTACAGGACGAGCTGGGTTCCCTCCGCGAGGCACAGCTCCGCGGTCTGGAACGGCATGCCGCCGAGGCCGAGGGGCGGGCCGGCCGGCACGTCCGGGAAGGTGACGGTTCCGTCGGGCTGGACCAGTGCGGGCGCCAGATGCCCCGCACGCGCCGTGACGTAGCTGCGCGTCACGGGGTCGTAGATCCCGTACAGGCAGGTGGCGCCGACGAGGCCTGCGGCACTCTCGGCCGCCTCGTTCTGGTCGATGCGGCCGACCAGGTCGTCCAGATGGCTCAGCAGCTCGTCGGGCGGCAGATCGAGGGCGGAGAAGTTGTGCACCGCGGTCCGCAGTCGACCCATCGTGGCGGCGGCGTGGAGGCCGTGGCCGACCACATCGCCCACGGCCAGTGCCACCCGGCTCCCCGGCAGGGGAATGACGTCGAACCAGTCCCCGCCCACGCCCGACTGGGCGGGGAGGTAGCGGTAGGCGATGTCGAGGGCGTTCTGCTCGGGCACGGCCTGGGGCAGCAGGCTGCGCTGGAGGGTGACTGCCAGGGCGTGCTCACGGGTGTAGCGGCGGGCGTTGTCGATGCTTATCGCGGCACGGGCCACCAGTTCCTCCGCCAGCGACAGGTCCTCCTCGTCGAAGGGCTGACGTGGTCGCGCGCGCCAGAAGTTGGCCATGCCCAGCACGACGCCGCTGGCCTGGATGGGGGCGCTGATGAGGGAATGGATGCCGTAGTCGATGATCGCCTTGGCGCGCCCCGGGTCCTGCACGCGCCAGTTCGTGGCCGTCGGCAGATCGCTCACCAGCTGGGAGCGGCCGCTGCCGTAACCGCGCGCCTGGGGCGTGGAGGGAAGGTAGTCGAAAAGCCGCCCCTGTTCGGAGAGCGGATGGTCGTCCCGGACGCCGCGCACGGCAGCGCGTCGCATGTCCTTCGCCGTGGGGGCCGGCTCCTCGCCGTGCAGGACGGCGTCGGCCAGGTCCACGGTGACGAAGTCAGCGAAGCGGGGAATGGGGACGCGCGCCAACTCGTCGGCGGTGCGCAGCACGTCCAGCGTGGTACCGATGTGGAGTCCGGCGTCGTACAGCAGCCTGAGCCGTTCCCGCGCCACATCCGCCCTGCCGGTCACCGCCTGCAGTTCGGTGGTGTCGCGCAGCGTCACCACCGTCCCTTTGGGGCCGCCCTCGCGATCCGTGGGCCGCTGGTTGACCGCGAGCAGCCGATCTCCGGCGAGGTGCACCTCGTCAGTGGCCTCGTGTCCGGAGGCGAGAAGCGCCTTCGTCTCGGGATCGAGGCCCGGCAGATCCGGGACAAGCCGTCCCTCGACGTCCGGGGGCAGCTCCAGCAGTCGTCTGGCTTCGTCGTTCGCCAGCATCAGCCGCCCGTCGGCAGCCACGATCAGCACCCCTTCCTTGACGGAGTGGAGCACCGTGTCGTGGTGCTCGTACATCAAGGTCATCTCGGCCGGGGCCAGGCTGTGTGTCTGCCGCCGCAGCCGTCGGCCCACCAGGACCGTCACACCGATGGACAACGCGAGCGCCCCGGCCCCTGCCCCCAGGATGATCGGTAGTTGGCGGTTCACCTGACTTTCGACGTTCTTGACCTTCATCCCGGCCGAGACGAGGGCCACCACGTTGCCGGCAGCGTTCTTGATCGGGACCGTGGCCTGCACCTCGCGACCCAGCGGGCCGTTGACGCTCTCCACGTAGACCTTCCCCGCCAGCGACGGCCCGATCTTGCCGACGAACCGCTTTCCGATGCGGTTCGGCAAGGGGTGCGTGTACCGGATGCCCTTGGTGTCCATGACCACGATGAAGTCGACGCCGGCGGCCCGGCGCGCCGCCTCGGTGAGCGGTTGGAGAATTTTGCTCGGCTCCGGGGCCCGCAGTGCCGCATGGATGCCTGGTGAGTGCGCGAACGTCTGCGCGACGGCGATGGAGCGGCGCTTGGCCTCGGCGCTGGTGTCCCGCTCCGACTGCAGGACAAGGGCAAAGACGCCGGCGGTTACGACCAGAACCACCAGGGCCACCTGGAAAACCAGCACCTGCCCGGCCACGCTTCGCGTGCCCTTGCTGATCAGCCGCTTTGCTGAGGGGCGCTGAAAACGGGCGAAACGACTCGCCATGCGACCTTTCTAACACCGGTGATCCCATGTGGCCAGGCCTGTCCGTCCTGCCCTTGCTCGGCTGAGTTCGGGTGTCTGTGTGGTCATGCGCGGTATGGGCCTGCCCTCCGGGCGGGGCAGGCCGCCCCGATCGCTCGCGTGCGGTGCGTGACGTCCCCGCGCCCGATGTCCGCTCAGGTCGATATGATGCATTTTGTGATCATGCTTGGGCGGCTGTGGCGCCGTCGTCCTGCCTACGGCGGCGGATGGGAAGCTGCCGGGCTGTCACCCGTGATCCTGACCGCCCTCATCGCCGGCCTGGCGTTCTCCACACCCAGGGAAATCGCCGTCAGCCGCCTCCTGCCCGCCGCACCCGCCCTTGCCGCCGCGATGTGGCCCGTGCTCCCCACGATCCTGTTGGGGGCGTTCTGCCTGCTGACCATGATCGTTCTCAGCTTCTTCTACACCGATCTGGGGACCCAGTACACGTCGGCCGCGATCATCGCGGTCACTTTGGCGGCCGCATACGCGAGCCATGTCCGGCTTCAGCGAGAGGAAATACTCTTCCAGGTCCGGCTCGTCGCCGACGCGGTCCAGAAGGTGCTGCTGCGCCCGCTGCCGCGCCGCATCGAGGACATCGAGATCGAGTCGCTGTATCTGGCGGCCCAGGAGCAGGCCCGGGTCGGCGGCGACTTCTATGAGGCGATCGGTACACCGCACGGGGTCCGGCTGCTCATAGGCGACGTACGCGGCAAGGGCATGTCCGCGGTGGGGGCGGCCTCTGCGGTGATCAGCTGCTTCAGGGAGGCCGCGTACGACGAGCCCGACCTGCAGGGCATCATCCACCGGCTGGAGACCACCATCACGCGCCACAGCGCTGCGTTTCCCGTCCAGGACCAGTCGGAGCACTTCGCCACCGCTCTCCTCGCCGAGATCCCGCACGGCGGCGGCCACATGCGACTGCTCAACTGCGGGCATCCCCCACCGCTGCTCGCGCACCGTGGGCAGGTCCGGGTCCTCGAGCCCGCCATCCCCTCGCCGCCCCTCAACCTCGCGGAGCTCATCGGTGACCGCTACTGGGTCGACATCGTCGCCATTGCCCCGGGCGACCAGTTGCTGCTGTACACGGACGGCGTATCGGAGACCCGGGACCACACGGGCCAGTTCTTCCCGCTGTCCGACTGGATGCGGCGGCAGGGCCTGGAGCAGCCCCGCGAGCTGCTCGACCGGCTGCACAGAGATCTGCTGCAGCACAGCGGCGGAAGGCTCGACGACGACATCGCCGCCCTCGCGCTGAAGTGCTCTCGGGGGCCATGACGGGAGGAGCTGCGGGGCGTCGTCCCACGGGACGCCGTCTTCGGCTGCACCGACTTCCGGCGGGCACCCCTGAGTGCGTGTTTCTGATCCCCGGTCCTGAGTAGCCTTGAGTCCTACGCTGGCCTGGTGTCCGAGGACGCTGGTCGGGCCGGGGAAAGGATCTGCCGGGGCTGCGGGGAACGGCTGAGGCCGGGAGTCCGGCCCGGGGCGGAGTTCTGTTCGTCGATGTGTCGGTCCAGGCAGTGGCGTCGGGAACGGCGGTTGCGCCAGCGCCTGGCGGCCGTTCAGGACGGCAGGGGCGAGGTGGAGTGCCCAGAGTGTGGAGCCCGGTGGGTGGCTGGCATCGACCGCCGCTCGGACGCGGTGTTCTGCTCGCCGCGGTGCAAGGTCAAGGCATGGAGGCGCCGGGCGGAACCGTTCGACGAACGGTCACAGTGACCGCTGGCCGAACGCATCCTGACTCCAACTCCGTTCACCAAACCGCCATTTGCAGTCGTTTGTTGTGGTCTTAGGATGTTCGGTCTGACTCTCGGCAATGGATGCGGGCCCTGTCCCATCGCGGCCGGAAGTGCCGTGCCATGGCCCGTACTTGGGTGGTGAGAGCCATGTCCGAGGAGAACGAAAAGGTCGGTGCCGTTAGTCAGTCCCGCTATGACGAGATCGTGGCCGAGCTGCGGCAGGTCGTCGAACAGCAGACGCGGGGGTCGTTCACGATCGGTGACCGCGCCCTGGAGATCGAGCCCATGCGCGAGCGGGGCGGCCAGCATGCCGCGCCGGGTCAGGAGCTGTTCACGGTCCGCGAGACGCTGTTCCGCCTGGCCGAGGACATCGGGCTGGCCTACAAGTCCGTGGAAAGTGCCAGGTGGACGGCGTCCCGTTGGCCGAAGGAACATCGCCAGGCGGGGGTGTCGTTCCGCGTCCACAGGATCCTGGGGCAGATCGAGAACGAGGCCGAGCGGTTCGCGACCATCGCCAAACCTCCCGCGGGCGGGACGCGCTGGACGGTGGATGAGGCCAACCGCAGGGTGGGCCGCCAGGTCGAACGACCGACGTCTCCGCAGGAGAAGATCACTGCAATCCACTCGCTGGCCCGGGACGAAGAGGTCGCGGCGACGGTCACCACCGACTTCCTCAAGCGGCCCATGGTCGCCGCGAAGGTGTCGGCGGCTGAGAAGGCCCGGGTAGTGGAGGAGTTCACCCGGGACGAAGTGGCCGCGACAACTGCCGCGACGAACCTGCTGCGCAGGCCGGACGTCGCGTTCAGGGCAATGAGCGACGACACCGCCCGCTTCCACGTCAACCAGGCCCAGAACGAACGCAGCCGGCAGGCCCGTGAGCACTTTGAGGACACCAGCCCGGTCGTCCCGGCCATCCGGCACATCGACCGCACGGTGGAGTTCCTGGACCTGGTCACCGCATGCCACTCCTTCGTCGCCGCAGCCGGCCGCACTGTTCCCGGCCTGCGAGACCGCACCCTGAACGACGACGAACGCACGATCGTGCACCAGAACGTCGCGAAGGTGCGGGCGACGCTGGACTGGATCGAGACCGCCGTGGACACCGGCAAGGTCGACATGGACGACGAACTGGCCCGTCTGCTGAGGGGCGAGTAGACATGCCCCGCGCCTCACGGCGACGGGGCGACGCGGCCAGACGCCACGCGGACACCCTGCGGTTCGTACTGTTCGAGGCCAGACCCGCCGGCCTGGAATTCCCGCAGCTGGTACGTGCCAGCGACCTGAGCCCCAGCCAGGTTCGTTCCGGCCTCGCCGCACTGAAGGACCAGGCCGCGGAGAAGGCCTGGCCCCCGCTGACCTGGAACAGGGCCACGGGCTACCAGCTCGGAGCCGAGCGAGACGTGCTGGAGGCATACGAACGGGCCGTCGTCAGGGAGAACCTGACCGAGTTCCGCCGGTTCATCACCGGCACCGTCGCCCCACACGCCGCCGCCCACCCGGGCGACAAGTGGGTCAAGCACATCGTCGCCCAACTCAACTCGATCGAGTCCACCCTCGACCTCATCGCCAGCTCCTGACCTGCGGCTGGACCGCCCTGCGAGCGGCCCAGCCGCGCTCGTTCGAAGGCACCCGTCATGCGCCGACGCCACTATCCCTCGGACACCACGAACGCGGAATGGGCACTACTCGAAGGACTCCTGCCCACCCCAGCCTGTGAGACGAGCAAGGGCGGCCGGCCGGAGAAGCATCCCCGCCGCGAGATCGTCGACGCGATCCGCTATGTCGTGGACACCGGCTGCAAGTGGCGGGCCCTGCCTGCGGATTTCCCGCCCTGGCGCACGGTGTGGGGGTTCATGGCCCGCTGGGCCGCGGCCGGGATCATCGGCCAGATCCGGGACCATCTGGCGGGGCGGATCCGTCGTGACATGGGCAAAGGACCCCGGGCGGTGGCCACCGTGATCGACTCCCAGAGCGTGAAGGCCGCAGAGACCGTCTCCAAAGCCACCCGCGGTTACGACGCCGGCAAGAAAATCAACGGCCGCAAGCGCCACCTGGTCGTCGACACCCGCGGACTTCCCCTCATGGTCATGGTCACCCCCGCGGACCTGCACGACGCCGCCGCGGCCAAGGAAGTCCTCTTCCGTCTGCGTCTGATGCACCCCGAGATCACGATCGTGTGGGCCGACTCCGCCTACGCCGGCAAACTCGTCGACTGGGCGAAACACCACCTCAACCTCACCATCAAGCCGGTCAGCCGTCCCAAGGACGCCTCCGGCTTCGTCGTGCTGCCCCGCCGCTGGGTTGTCGAGCGCAGTCTTGCGTGGATGATGCACGCCCGCCGCCACGCAAGGGACTACGAACGGCTCATCCAGCACTCCGAAACCTTGATCACCTGGGCTGCCATCACCCTCATGACCAGGCGTCTCGCACGCAAGGGGGCTACCCCCAGCTGGCCGAGGAAACCTGCGGAGCATTTCACGGACGCCGACAGGCGGCCTGCTTCAGAAGCCAGCTCTGTGCTGCCTGCATGACCTCGTCCCGGTGACGTGCCACCGGGCGTGGGTCTTTGACGATCTCCACGTCCGGAGGAATCGGCGCGTCATAGGCACGGCCCGTTCGGTCCGCGTCCTTGACTTCCGTGAGGATCAGCACGGCTCCGTCGGACAGGCGGTGCGGCTCATTTCCCGTGGGGACGCCGTCGGTCTGCTCGCCGAAGAACCGGGTGTCAGGACGTCCCCGGAAGGCCACCACGACCGCTTCACCCGCACTGGCTGTTCGCTTGCCGGTCAGGACCGCAACCGGCGGGGCGCCATTGGCGAGCGGTCGGCCATCGCCCCACCCGGCCGACTTGCCGTCTTCGTATGGACTGCCGTGCTTGATCGACCAAACGGACTTGCTGCCGTCGGCATCCACGAATTCGCCGACCTTGCCGTCACCCAGGATGGGACCTACGACCGCGAGCATCGGCCACATGTTGCCCCCCGTGTCCGAACGCAGATCCACCACCCAGCCACAAGCTTCGCCCGCGCCGGCCTTCGCCACGGCACTGCGGCCCTGCCGCACGTACTGGTCGTACGCCTCTTGAGACCCCTGCACACCAGGCAGGGAAATGTAGCCGACACCGCTCTTCAGGGAACGGCCTTCCAGGCCATCGAAGTTGACCGCGGAGGCTCCAAGACGCTCCTTCGCCTGCTCCGGCTCCCAGAACACACTGTGCCCGTCGCCCAACGCATACAGAGTCGAGTCGATCGCCCCGTACGTGTCCGCCGTCTTCTGCGCGCCGCGCGCCTGCGAGAACGCCCTGCTCCGCAAGTCCGCCCAGGCAATCTTGTGACGAAGAAGAGAGTGTTTCTCCATGATGTTCAGCGCCTGCGACAGGTAGGAGCGCGCGCTGGGTGACATGTCGGTAGCCGCTGGATCGTGCGAACGGCTCGTGCACCCCGTCGCGGCGACCACTACGCCAACCAGGCCAGCACAGGCCGCCATGCGCAGTGAACGTTCCCGCCCCATCCATCCCCCCGAACAGGCTCTCGACTCACGAGCAACCCTAACCTTGACGCTCACCTACTGACGGAGCACCCCAGATCAGAAACACGCACTGAGCGTCCAGGCGTGTACGGCGCCACCGCTACCACGGCAGGGTCGGCGGCTGACGGACGAGGAAGGCGGCAGGGAGCGACCGGTGTGCCGCACCGGTCGCTCCTCGCCGCATGATGTGTTCTGCGTGCGTTGTCTACGATCCGGTCACGGCGTCCGTCTGCCCGTGCTCGGCCGGAGCGTCGGCGGTTCGGGCGGTGAGTGGGCTCTTGCCCCGGCTGAGGGCGAGGTAGACCACCCCGGCGACGGCGACGCCGATGAACCAGGAGTACGGGCCCAGGTTGTCCCCGTATCCGGACGGCCCGTAGACGGGCAGGATGCTGGAGAAGACCGAGCCCACCGCGGCGGCCACGAGCGCCCGGACGTTCCAGCCGCCCTGGAAGCGGAACTCCCCGTCTTCCTGGTAGAGCGCGGGCACGTTCAGCTGGGTCTTCCTGATGAGGTAGTAGTCGACGACGAGCACGCCGAAGAGCGGTCCCATCGTCGAGCCGATGGCGTTGACGAAGCTGGGGGCGTTGTCCCAGGGGTGCAGCGGGTAGAGCAGCAGCGCGATGACGGCGGCGATGAGGCCGCCGCGTCGGAAGGTCACGTACTTCGGTGCCACGTTGGCGAAGTCGAAGGCGGGGCTGACGAAGTTGGCGACGACATTGATGCCGAGCGTGGCGACGGCGAAGGTCAGGGCGGCGAGCAGGACGAGGGCCGTGCTGTCGAACTTGGCGGATATCTTGGCCGGTTCCAGGATGACCTCCCCGTACACCTTGCTGGCGGCGGCCGTGGTGATCGCCGCGACGAGGGAGAAGAGGATCAGGTTGACGGGCAGGCCCCAGACGTTGCCCTTCTTCAGGGTCTTCACGTCGGGGGTGAAGCGGGCGAAGTCACCGAAGTTGAGGAACAGGGCCGCGAAGTAGGTGACCCAGGTGGCGGCGATCGCGGCGATCGCGGCGAACGAGCCGGGGCTGACGTCGAGTCCGGTGGCGTTCTTGGCGAGCGCGCCCAGGTCCTTGGCCGGCATATCGACCGAGAAGGACATCGCGCCGGCCTTCACGGACAGCGCGATCGCCAGCACCAGCATCATCAGCCAGACCGCGGGTCCGGCGAAGTCCTGGAAGCGGCGCACCGTCTCCATGCCCTTGCTGATGATGAGCAGCTGGGCGGCCCAGACGCCGAGGTAGCACAGCACTTCGAGGCCGCTGTGGTCGAAGAGATGAGTGGTCTCGTGCAGGTGCCTGGGGCCGTCGTAGCGGACGAGGAAGGCCACGATGGCGCCGGCCGCCGCGCTGGTCTGGGCCCCGTACCAGAAGGTGGCTACCACGGCCCGGGCGAGCGCCGGGACGTTGGCGCCGAAGGTGCCGAACGAGGCGCGGGCGAGGACGGGATAGGGGACGCCTGTCTTGACGCCCGCCCTGCCCATGAGGGTCATCAGCCAGTAGATGACCAGCGAGCCCGCGGCGATACCGATGAGGAACTTGAGGGTGTTGCCCGCGACGAGGAAGAGACTGGCGGCCAGGAAGTAGCCGTACAGACTGTGCACGTCCGAGGTCCAGACGTTGAAGATGCTGAAGGCGCCCCACTTGCGCTCGGTGGCCGGGGCGAGATCCTCGTTGTAGAGACGGGGGGAGTACCCCGGCGGTGTGACAGTTCTGTCCGCGTCCGCGCTGTCCGTCGCCGTCATGTGGTGCTCCTTGGTGCTGGCTGTGACATCTGCCTCCGGCATCGCACCGGATGGTTGAGGCGTCAGACAACGGCCTGTGTATTGCACCCGGATGCCTGGCACGTAACGGACTCGTCAACGGAAAATACTTTCCAGTTCTGGCCTTGCCCGACCCACCACGCAGGGCTTGGTCGCCGACCGCACCCTCCTCACCCTCGCGGGCGGCGATGACGACAGTCACTCGGCTCGGTGCGGGCGCAAGGAGGACGTACCCAACGATTCCTCAGCTGGCTGAGGACGACTATGACGAGGAGACCCGGGACATCAGCGAAACCGCGGAGGACGCGGCCGCAGATGGCGAAACTGCGGTTCCTTCACCTACACGCTGCCCTCGCACGCCACGGTGATACCCGCCGGGGCGCGCAGTCGACCGGCACGCCGCCCGATCGTCCGCAGGCCCGCCTGAGCCGCCCACGCCCTGCAACCCTGTCACGACTGCCCGGTACCAAAGAAGCCCTTCATGTCTCTCACCCGTGAACTCCGCATCGGCGGCAAGGACATGCCCGCCCCATCCGGCCGCACCGCCGAGGACATCAACTCCACCGGCGAGGTCTACGTGACCATCGCCGCGGCTGGCCCGGAGGACGTGACCCGGGCCGTGGACGCTGCCGACGCGGCGGCCGGCAGCGACAGGATCTGATGCAGGGGTGGAAGGTGTGCGGTACCCGCGAGAGGTACGTCTTCGGGGCGGCAGCGCGCAACCGGTGGTCCCCTCGCTGGACAGGGAGGCGACCATCTGGCGCTGGCCGTCATCGCGGGAGGGCCGGAGTGCTGCGGTCCACGCCGGTCCAGGCCAGCGCGAGCGCTCCGTCGAGCAGGGCCCGCTGTGCCGTCCCGCCCACGCAGTATGCGGCGAACTCGTGCTGGTGGTTGGTGGCGGACAGGGAGTCGATGCCGATGTAGGGGTGGATGGCGGGCACCATCTGCGAGATGTTGCCCATGTCGGTGGAGGCACGGTTCATCCGTGCGGCCTGGCCGGGGGGCGCGAACTCCCGCCCCAGGGCGAGGGCGTTGAGACGGTAGCTGCCGAGGGCGCTCTCGTCCGTGCGGAACTCCGCGTACGGCTTGCTCTCCGGCTCGATCTCCAGGTCGCAGCCGGTGGCGAGGGCCCCCGCCTCGAAAGCCCGCATGACGCGCGGCTCCAGCTCGGCCAGTTCGGCGAGCGTCTCGGCCCTGACGTACCAGCGTCCGGTCGACCGTTCCGGGATGGCGTTCGGGGCGTCACCGGCGTGCGTCACCACGCCGTGCACGCGCGCCGAGGCGGGCAACTGCTGCCGCAGCAGTCCGATGGCGACCTGGGCCACGGTGAAGGCGTCGGCCGCGTTGATCCCTGCCTCCGGATAGGCGGCCGCGTGCGCGGACTTCCCGGTGTAGGAGATCTTCGAGTGGCTGACCGCGAACGGGCGGGCTTCGGCGACGTCGACCGGCGCCGGGTGCACCATCATCGCGAGGTCGACCCCGGCGAAGGCACCTCGGTCCAGCATCTCGATCTTGCCACCGCCGCCCTCCTCGGCCGGGGTGCCGTAGACCTCCACGGTGAGGCCGGCGTCGTCGGCGACGGCGGCCAGACCCAGCGCGGCTCCGACGGAGATCGCCGCGATGAGGTTGTGCCCGCACGCGTGACCGAGGCCGGGCAGCGCGTCGTACTCGGCGCACAACGCGATCCGGACGGGCCCGCTGCCGAACCGGGCGCGGAAGGCCGTGTCCAGGCCCAGGTAGGACGAGGTGACGTCGAATCCGGCGCGGTCCAGCAGCTCCGGTACGGCGGCGGCAGCCCGGTGTTCCTCCCAGGCGGTCTCCGGGTCGGCGTGCAGCCGCTCGGAGAGTCCGATGAGTTGCTCGGCATGACGGTCGACCGTTTTCCGGGCGGCCTCTTTCACCGCGCTCATCGCAGGTCTCCCGGGACGCCGTACGACGGGGAGGCGGCGGGATCGAGACCGCGCCGCACGTAGTCGTCCCGCTGGGGCAGCCAGACGTCGAGGAGATCGCCGAGCCTGTCGACGGGGTCCTCGGCCCAGTCCACCCGCAGGTCGGTCACCCGCCAGCCCACCTCCGCGACGACCGCCATGCCCGCGGAGTACACCGGTCCCTCTTCACCACCGGCCGCGACGGCGGCCTTCATCGCGGTGAGCAGCCGCTCCTCCAACTCGCCCGTGGCAGCGGCGTACGTGTCGAGGAGGACGCCGGGGATGTGCTCGCCGGACAGCATGTTGCCGACCGCCACCGCACCGTCCGCAGTGGCCCAGGCGTGCTTGCCCAAGGTGTGCGCACCGCTGTAGGCGAACCCGGGCCCGGAGCGGCCCAGCACGGTCAGCTGGCGGTAGGCGATGGTGTTCGCGTTCCGCGCCGCACCCATGACGTCGGCCAGGGCGCGTTCCGGGTCGCCGTGGTCCGAAAGCCGCTCCAGGAGGCTGGTGCCCAGCGTGGGGTCGGTGATGTTCTGCGAGGTCGCCGCGCCGATGCCGGGCCGGAGATGGGCGACCCGCGCGGCGACCGCCGGACTCGAGGAGCTGGCCGCGATGCCGAACCGCTCTCCGTCCCGGACCACCAGGGAGAACGTCATGCCCGGTCCTCCTCGGGGATCACGGCGATGGCGTCGATCTCGCACAGCCACTCCGGGCGGGCCAAGGCCGACACCACCAGGCCGGTGGAGATCGGGTGGACGCCCTTGGTCCAGCGGCCCACGGCGCGGTACACCGCCTCGCGATAACGCGGGTCGATCAGATAGATGGTCAGCTTGACCAGGTGCTCCATCCGGCTGCCCGCCTCTTCGAGCAACATCTTGATGTTCGACATGGCCTGCTCGGCCTGGGCCTCGGCGTTGCCGATGCCCACGGATTCGCTGGTGGCGAGGTCCTGGCCGATCTGCCCGCGGACGTACACCGTGTTGCCGGCCACGACGGCCTGGCAGAGATCGTTGTCGAGGCTCTGCTCGGGATAGGTGTCACGCGTGTTGAACGGCCGGATCCGGGTGTGCCCGCCGGTGACGATCGGGGCTTTCAGCTCGCGGTCCTCGTTCGTGGAGGTCATTGCGCCTTCTCGGTTCTTCCGGGTCGCCTGTGCGGCGACGGGCTGGTCGGTGGTGCCGTATGCGAGGTATCCGCGCCGGGTCGCGATGTGGTCGGCGACGTACCGGGCGTCGTGCCAGACGCCCCAGATGAAGCTCGAACCGCGACGGGACAGCCAGGGCAGGCCCAGGAAGTAGACGCCGGGCTCGCAGGACACCCCGCGGCGCTGGTTCGGCCTGCCCTTCTCGTCGAACGCGTCGACGTCCAGCCAGCTGTAGTCGGTGGCGAAGCCCGTGGCCCAGACGATCGAGGTGACGCCGGCCTCGGCCAGGTCGAGCTCCAGGCGGGGGACGGTCACGCATTGCGGGTCCGGCCCGAGGAGGTGCGCCTCCGGCTCCTCGGGGAGGTCGAGCCCGTTGCGGTCGATGTACGCGTCGGCGGCCCGGAGAAGTCCGAGGTACTTGGCGTCGCCGAGCGCGATGTTCGTGGCGAGGTCCGGCGCGAAGCGCAGTATGCCGTCACCGTAGGAGGCGGTCAGGCCGACGAGTTCGATCCCCGTGTCGGCCAGAGCGCGGAAGTCCACGGTGTGGCCGCCGCGGGCGCCGCTGACCGCGATGGTGACGTGCTCGGCTCCCTGGGCGGGCGTCTGCGCGTCCCAGAGCCCGAGCACGCCGAGCCACCAGCAGAAGTCACGTCCGCGGTATTCGCGGGGAGGACGGTCGTGCGGGCCGACGGAGAGGAAGACCCGGCGACCGGTCCGGCGCAGTTCGTCGGCGATCTGGACACCGGAAGAACCCGCGCCGACCACGAGGACCGCGCCCGCGGGGAGTTGGCCCGGGTTGCGGTATCCGCTGGAGTGGATCTGCACGGGTACCGCACCGTCGGGGACGATGGGCGGAATCACGGGCCGCTGGAAGGGGCCGGTCGCGGCCACGACGAAGCGTGCGTCGATGGAGCCCTCCGACGTCTCGACCCGGAAGCCGGGTCGACCGGTGTGCTTGTGCACCGAGGTCACCTCGACACCGCACCTGATCGGAGCGCCGATGTTCTCGGCGTACGCGACGAAGTAGTCGGCAACCTGTTCCTTCGAAGGGAAGGCGTCGGGGGCGATGTGGGGGAACTCCATCCCCGGGAACCGGTCGTGCCAGGCGGGTCCGTTCGCGACCAGCGAGTCCCACCGCTGCGAGCGCCATCGCTCGGCTATCCCGTGCCGCTCCAGGACGAGGTGCGGTATGCCGAGGGCTCCCAGGTGCTCACTCATCGCGACGCCTGCCTGGCCGGCTCCGACGACGACTACTTCGGTCTCTTCACTCGGCAAGTCAGCCTCCCCTCGGGCGGCAGCCCGTCTCGGTGTCGCGGTGCGGCCGCACGAAACATCCTCGGTTGCGGGTAGGTTTCTGTCGAACAGATGTTTTCGGTATGGGGGATCTGATTCATAGATGCGAGGGGTGGCCGCGGCATGACGGCACCGGTCGGTTTCACGCTTGTCCAGCTGCGCTACTTCGTCGTCGTGGCGGAGGCGGGCTCCATGACCGCCGCCGCGGAGCAGTTGCACATCGCCCAGTCCGCGGTCTCCACGGCCGTCTCCAACCTGGAGCGCGACCTGCGGGTGCAGTTGTTCATCCGTCGGCGGGCCAAAGGGCTGACCCTCACGTCGGCCGGGGAGCGGATGCTCCATCAGGCGCGGGAACTGCTCGGCCACGCCCGTGAAGTGGCGGAGGAGGCGCGCGGTACGGGAGCCTCGCTGACCGGCACGGTGAGCCTGGGCTGTTTCCTGACACTGGCCCCGACCCTGCTGCCCCGGCTGTTCACCGTGTGCGCCGAACGTCACCCGGACCTCGAGGTCTCCGTGCTGGAGGACGAGGCCGAGGAACTCGCGTCGGCACTGCAGGGCGGGCGGATCGACTTCGCCCTCACCTACGACCTCGGACTCGACGGCGAGTTCGTCCGTGAGCCCCTCGCCGCAGCCCCGGCCTACGCGATCGTCGCGCCGGAGCACCGGCTGGCCGATCGTGGTGCTGTCGACCTCGCGGAGCTGGCGGACGACCCCCTGGTTCTCCTCGACCTGCCGCACAGCCGCGACTACTTCAGGTCCCTCGTCGGCGCGACCGGAACCAGCCCGGACGTGCGCTACCGCACGCGCAGTTACGAGACCGTGCGCTCCCTGGTCGCTCAGGGCCACGGCTACTCGGTGCTCAATCAGCGCCCCGCCACCGATCAGACCTATGTGGGCGGCGCCGTGGTCTGTCTGGACTTGACCAACGACTACCCACCCCTGGAGGTGGTGCTCGCCCGTCTCGACGGGGTTCGGCAGTCCGCGCGGGCGCGAGCGCTGATGGACGTGGTGCGCGATGTCGTGGCGGGCGCGGGTCGCCATTGAGCGCTGTGCCTCGTCAAGTCGCAGGTCGCGGGTCTGGTGTGAAGGACGAGAGACGAGAGGGGTACTCGCGCTGGTCGGCAGCCGATGACCTCTTGGTGTAGATCATGGGGCGGGTCCGGTTCCGGTGGGATGCCTGGTTCGGCTGCGCCCGCGGCTTGCCCCCCGCCTACGATCCGCCGGCAGGTCGGAACACCACGAGACCGCGGGAGGGCCCGGGATGCAGGAGCGGCAGTGGATCACCGCTCGCCGGAGCGAACTGGACGCCCTCGCCGAGGAGTTGACCAAGCAGGTTCAGGAGGTCCAGGTCGAGCGGGACGAACTGGCGATCGCGGAACGGGTGTTGAACCGCCTGGCCGAGCAGGCCCAGGCTGACGCCGAGGCTGCCGCTCCGGTATCGGCGAAGGTGGCCGGGCGGGCAGTCCTGCTCATCCCGCACCGCAGGGACGCGGCCGATGAGAGTGCGCTGCCCTGCGACTACCGCAGGATCCTGGCGATCGTGCGGGAGGCCGACGGCCCGGTGCAGGTCAGGGCGGTCGGCGAGCGGCTGGGCCTGGACGCCTCGGTGCGCGGCAAGCTGGAGCCGCTGCGGGCGAAGATGACCAAGCTCGCCGATCGCGGCTGGCTGCACAAGCGGGGCGACGGGCGGTTCACCGCACGCCCGTGGCCGCGTGGGTCGCTCCGTAACTGACGGGCCTCCGACGGCAGTTGAGTTTGTCCAGCACCGCGACGGGACGGCCGGTCTCCGGGGCGAGCGCGGTGATCAGGGCGTGCACATTCGGCAGGCACCGCGCGGCGTTGCACGGATTGACGCTGCCGAACTTACTGACCGCACCGGTGTCCGCCGACAGCCGCGAGGCGTAGCAGAAGACGATCGAGTCGTCGAAGCGGCTGGAGTAGAGGAACTTGTCCGGCAGTTCGGTGCTCCCCCGAAGAGGGCCTCCATCTGGACGCGGGACAAGAAGAGGGTGTCCTCCCATCTGCTCTCGCTGCCTCGTCAGGGTGCGCCGCGTCGGCGCCCCGCGGCGTACCTGCGGCGCACGGACGGCGCGGCGACCGGGCTGGGGTCCGCGTCCGTGTCCGACGCGTCGGGCGAGACTGTGGCGCCGAGTGCCACGCCGCCCGCGACCAGCAGGCTTCCCGACAGCTGTCCGACACCGAACGTTCCCGTACCCACCAGGGGGGCCGTCAGCGCGGCCGAGACCGGGATCAGCCCGGACAGCAAGGCCATTCCCACCGCTCCGATCCGGTGGATGGCCCCGAACCACAGCACGATTCCGACGACCGTCACGGCGACGATCTGCCACGCCAGTGCCGCCGCCTCCACTCCGTCGGGCATTCTCACCCAGGCCCGGCCGTCCACGGCCGACCCCAGCACCGCCGCCTCCACCGAGGCGATCGCGCAGGCGCAGGTGGTGAGGAGCAACGGTCCCAGCACCCTGAGCACCGGTACCACGAACAGGGCCATGACCACTTCCCCGGCCATCGCCACCAGGGACCAGACCAGGCCGGCTGCGTCCGTCCGCCCCAACCCCTGGACCACCGCCGCCCCGGCCGCCACCACCAGCGCTCCGCCGACCACGCGGCCGGAGGGGCGCCGGGACTCCATCAGCGGCGCCAGGATCGCCACCACGACCGGCGTACACCCCACGACGACGCCCGGAACGGCCGGCTCCGCCGTGCGCTCGGCGGAGAGCACCGCCACGTTGAAGCCGACCAGGCCCGCCGCCGTCACCCCAGTGAGCCGCACCCACAGCCGTGGGGTCAGCCGCCGGACCGGTGCCCAGTTTCGCCGCACACAGAAAACGGCCAGCAACAGGAACCCCAGGGCGTAGCGGACCGCCTGCCCGCCCAGGAACG
Source organism: Streptomyces sp. NPDC001351 (assembly GCF_042896045.1). Lineage (NCBI taxonomy): Bacteria > Bacillati > Actinomycetota > Actinomycetes > Kitasatosporales > Streptomycetaceae > Streptomyces > Streptomyces sp. NPDC001351. The sequence continues at coordinate 28,565 of NZ_JBIAWS010000025.1, forward strand.
GATAGTGCGCCATCTTGCTGCTCGCCACGAAGGAGACGCCGACCAGGACGGCGGAGACGGCGCCCATCAGCACGCCGAGTCGGTGCGCTCGCGTCATGGACGGCATCGCCTTCACGCGAACGCCTCCCTCAGCCGCCGAGATACGCCTTGACGATCTCCTCGTCCTCGGCCAACTCGTCTGCGGGCCCGTGAAGTTTCAGCGCACCGGACTCCAGGACGTAGGCGCGGTCCGCGACTTCGAGTGCCGCCAGCGCGTTCTGTTCCACCAGCAGGACCGTGGTGCCCTGCTCGCGGATCCGGACGATGGTTTCGAAGATGACATCGACGAGCACCGGAGCGAGGCCCATGGAAGGCTCGTCGAGCAGGAGCAGTCGCGGCTTCGCCATCATCGCCCGTCCGACGGCGAGCATCTGCTGCTCACCGCCGGACATGGTGCCGGCCTGCTGGTGGAGCCGTTCCCGGAGCCGGGGGAAGAGTTCCAGGATCCTCTCCCGGTCCTCGGCGATCCCTTCTTTGTCCTTGCGCAGGAACGCGCCCATGTCGAGATTCTCGTCGACGGTCATCCGGGGGAAGATGCGCCGGCCCTCCGGGGAGTGGGCGATGCCACGTCGGACGACTTCGTGATCGGGCACGCCGTCGAGCTTGCGGCCCTGGAAGGTCATCGTGCCGCCCCGGACGGGCAACAGGCCCGAGATAGCCCGCAGGGTGGTGGACTTGCCCGCGCCGTTCGAACCGATCAGGGTGACGATCTCGCCCGGGTAGACGGTGAGCGAGAGGCCCTTCACCGCGGCGATGTTGCCGTAGTAGACGTGGATCTCGTCGAGTTCGAGCATCGGTTCGCGCGTGTCGATCACGCCGCCTGCGCCGCTCATGTGGTCTTGCCCCTTCCGGACTTGCCGAGGTACGCCTCGATGACCCGGGTGTCGGACCTGATGTCGTCCGGGCCGCCCTCGGCGATCTTCTCTCCTCTGTCGAGCACGGTGATCCGGTCGGAGACCTGCATGACGACGCTCATGTCGTGCTCGATGAGCAGGACCGAGAGGTCCTTCTCGGCCCGCACGCGCTGGACGAACTCGGCGAACCGGCCCGACTCCTGGGGGTTCATGCCGGCGCTCGGCTCGTCCAGGAGCAGGACCGTCGGGTCGAGCGCGAGCGCCCGTGCGACCTCCAGCCGCCGCTGGTCGCCGTAGGACAGATTGCGTGCGTACTCGCCCGCGACTTTGCCGATGCCGACGAAGTCCAGCAACTCCCGGGCGGTGTCCTGGGCTTGCTTCTCCTCGCGGCGCTGCCGTCGGGTGCGCACGATCGTGTGGAAGGGGCCCGACTTCAGCTTGGAGTGCATGGCGACCTTGATGTTCTCCTCGGCCGTCATCAGTCCGAAGAGCCGGATGTTCTGGAAGGTACGGGCCATGCCGAGGGCGGCGATCCGGTGCGGTACGAGATTGGTGATGTCCTTGTCGCCCAGGACCACCCGTCCGCTGGTCGCCCGGTACAGGCCCGTCAGTACGTTGAAGAACGTCGTCTTGCCCGCGCCGTTGGGCCCGATCAGGCTCACCACGGACTGCTCCGGGATGGTGAAGCTGACGTCGTTGACGGCGACCAGGCCGCCGAACTTCACGGTGATGCGGTCGGCGTGCAGTTTCACGCCGGTGACGGCGTCCTGCGGTGCCGTCGGTGAGGTCGTCGTCATGCTTTCTCCCCCAGTCCGTCGGCCACAACGGTCTTCTCCGGCCCGTCGGCCACGGCGGTCTCCTGTGATGCGTCGGACACGACGGTCTGCAGTGGCTCGTCCAACTCGGGGGCGGGTGCTTCCATGTCGGCGTGCAGCGACTCCATGTCGGTGCGGCTGGGTTCGTGCAGCACCAGCCTGGTCCGCGACTCGGGCAGGATGCCCTCGCGGCGGAACAGCATCATCAGCACGAGGATGCCGCCGAACAGCAGGTAGTTGTACGACGGGAAGTTGATGTTCGTCCCGAACTGCTCGTTGAAGGACGTCCCGAACTGGGGCAGGCCCGTGGAGTTGACCCAGGCGAGGACGAGGGCGCCGAGCATGACCCCCCAGACGTTGCCCATGCCGCCGAGCACGACCATCGCCAGCAGGGTGATGGAGATCGAGAAGTTGAACCGGTCGGGCAGGACGCCTCCGACATGCGTGGCGAAGGCGACGCCCGCCAAGCCTCCCGCCACCGCGCCGACGGCATAGGCCGAGAGCTTGGTGCGCATGAGTGGTACGCCCATCATGCTCGCGGCGAGCTCGTCCTCACGGATGGCCAGCCAGGCGCGGCCGAGCCGGCCCTCGCGCAGTCGCAGTGAGATGAAGACGACGAGGGCGGCGATCCCCACGAAGATCAGGTACTTCCACACCAGGTCGAACGGCCCGAGTTTGGTGGAGCCGATGCCGATGGGGTCGACCGGGGTGATGCCCTTGGTGCCGTTCGTCAGGTTGAAGCCGCCGATGTCGTCGCCGTTGGTGAAGACCTGCGGGATGATCTCGCCGAAACCGAGCGTCACCAGGGCGAGGTAGTCGCTCTTCAGTCGAAGGGTGGGCGCGCCGATGATCACGCCCCACAGCGCACAGAACGCACCGGCGACGAGGAGCACCAGCCAGAAACTGACGTGGATACCCGGAAGGGTGCCCAGAGATCCGCCGAAGACATGGACGTTGACCTGGTAGAAGAAGCTGGACATCAGCCAGCCGGCGGTGTAGCCGCCCAGCGCCCAGAAGGCGACGAAGCCCAGGTCCAGCAGACCGGCGTAACCGACCACGATGTTCAGGCCGAGCGCGCAGATCACCCAGACCAGCGCCTCGTTGACCGAGGTGAGCGGCAGCCAGTTGCGGAAGAACGTCTGGCCGTCGGGACCCAGGTTCGGGATCACGTAGTAGTACGCCAGGAACACCAGGAGCGCAGCCGTGGTGTACCCGAGTGGCCAGCGCATACGGTGCGGTACGGCCAGGCCCGGCTTCCGCCGTGCCCGGCTCGGAGCCTCGGAAGCCATGGCTACACCTTCTCCGTGGTCGGTCGGCCCAGCAGGCCTTCGGGTTTGAAGACCATCAGCAGGATGAGGATGGTGAAGACGACGCTCTGGGACCACCGCTGTCCGAACCCGTAGGGCAGACCGTCGTTGAAACCCTGGATGACGCCGATGAGCAGCCCGCCCAGCACGGCGCCGGTGATGTTGCCGATGCCGCCGAGGACCGCGGAGGTGAAGGCGATGAGTCCCATCTGGTACCCCAGGTTGTACGCCGTGGTGCCCACGACCTGCTGGTACATGACGCCCGCGGTACCGGCCAGCGCCCCGCCGAGCAGGAACGTGAAGGAGATGGTCCGGTTCACGTTGACGCCCATCAGCCGTGCGGCGTCCTGGTCCTGGGCCACGGCTCGCATCGCCTTGCCCTGCCTGGTGCTGGTGACCACCCACCTCAGCAGCAGCAGGACCGGCACGGTCACCACGACGACGGCCAGCAGGCTGTAGTCGACCCTGAAGCCGCCGATCCCGAAGTCCCCTTCGGGGAGAACGGAAGGCCATTGCTTGGGCGTCGAGCCGTTCCACTTCAGGCCGACGAACTGAAGGATGAAGCTCATGCCGACTGCGGTGATCAGCGGGGCGAGCTTGGGAGCCCGCCGCAGGCGGCGGTAGGCCACGAACTCCAGGGTCACGTTGATGCCGCCGCAGAAGGCCATGGTGGCGACCAGCGTGACGAGGAAGAGCACCCAGCCGAGGAGGTTCGAATGGTCCGCGCCCATGACCGTGGTCAGCAGAAACCCGCTGAAGAGGGCTCCGAGCATGAACAGGTCGCCGTGAGCGAAGTTGATCAGCTCGATGATGCCGTAGACGAGGGTGTACCCGAGGGCTATGAGCGCGTAGAGCATCCCGTTGCTGAATCCCTCGGCGCCCGCCGAGAAGAACTGGGATGGTGAGTGGATCAGGTTGACGGCCAGCCAGACGACGACGCCGAGCAGGATGGCGTACGTGGCATAGCGTTGGAAGACCGCCTTGCGGTCGATCGTGGAGGGCGCCACGACGCTGGTGGCAGTTGCTGCCATGGAGGTCCTCGCGAGGGGTTGGGCTGACGATGTGGAGGGCCGGCCGCGGGGCGGGCGGCACCCGGTCGGATGCCGCCCGCCCGGCGGGCCTCAGGTCAGCTGGTGACGGGCCACGGCTTCAGGAAGTTCTCGGTGTTGTTCTTGACGTTGATCACCGAGATGTCCAGGACGTCGACGTCACCGGTCTTCGGGGAGATGGTGAGCTTCTTGCCCACAGCCGACACGTCGGCCGGGATGCTGATCCCGCTGCCCGAGAACACCTGGTCCCGGATGCTCTTGCGGGTCCCGTCGGATCCCTCGATGGCCTTCAGCATCACCTGCAGGGCCTCCACCGCGTAGAGCGCGTAGTTGGTGGCCGGATCGGAGCCGTACTTCTTCTTGTAGGCGTCGAGCAGCTTCGCGCCGACGCCGCCCTGCTCGCGCAGGGTCGTGGTGGTCAGGCCCGCGAAGGTGAGGTACGAGCCCTGGGCCTGCGCCAGCTTGTCGAAGTCCGGGTAACCGCTGAAGCCGTCGGGGGCGATGAGTTTCACCTTGGAGTTGTCACCGAGGACCTTGACCTTGTCCTTGACCAGCTGGCCGCCGTTGTTGTCGAAGATGCCGCCGAGGTAGACGCAGTCCGGGTTCGTCGCCTTGATGCTGGTGAACAGCGCGGTGTAGTTGGGTTGCTTGAGGTCCCAGGCCTGGTTGCCGAGCACCTTGATGCCCTGCTTCTTCGCCTCGTCCGCGAACGCCTTGGAAACTCCCTGACCGTAGGTCTGGTTGTCATTGAGGACGTAGCACTTCTTGACGCCGAGGTCCTTGGCGGCGAACTGGGCTCCCGCTGCGCCCTGGTAGTCGTCGGTCGCAATGACACGGGCGTAATTGCGCTTTCCGGACGGGTAATACTTCTCCGGCTCGCCCGGGTCCCAAGCCTTTGTCAGACCGGGGTTGGTGTTCGCGTGGGACACCATCAGCATGGGGCCCTTCGGGTCCTGGTTCAGAACCGGTACCTCGATCTTCGCGCAGCCGGAGTTGTAGGTGCCCATGACCGCGACCTCTTCGGTGTTGGCCACGTGGTCCTGCGCGTTCTTGGCGCAAGTCGCGTCGTCCCAGGCGCCCTTGGCGGCCGTCGAGTCGTCGTAGACCTTCAGCTTCACCTTGAACTTTCCGGCTTTGCCGCCTATCTGGTTCAGGTAGAGCTGCATCGCGTTGACCGTCGACTCGGACGCGTCCTTCGACGCTCCTTGGAGCGGCAGGTCCACACCGATGACGAGCGCGCCTCCGCTCGACGAGCTGTCGTCCGAGCCGCCCGAGGCATTGCCCCCGCAGGCGCTCACTGCGAGCCCGGTCACCGCGACCATGGCGAAAATCTTGGCTGATCTGGACATCCCACTCCTCATCACCGCAGGTAGGGTGGAATTTGGAGTGCCAGTGTTACGGGAGAACGCCTTCCATTGTTCTCATTGTGTTTCGGAATTGAACTGTGACCGTACTGCGAAGTAAGCAGAGGACACGCCAAGGAAGCGGCCCAGCAGGCGGATTGGGTCGCTTTGGTCCCACCATCCACCTGGCAGTAGTGAATTCGCGCTACGCAGCTGTCAATGCTGCCGAAATACTGTGCGCGACCCGGATAACGAGTTGATTCGCGGCGGCGACTCCGCGGCGCCTCACATGAGGGGAGGAGCTGAGCAGTTCGTCGAGTGCCTCGACCCGCCTGTGGTCCCATGCGCGGTCTGCCACAGCTTGTATGGCAGTGGACAGTAGGGAATCGGCCTAAAGCTGTCAATCCTTGATATCCCACTTCCCACCCGTCTCGGTTGCCGTGGCACAGCGCGAGAAGGAGGGGTGCCGGATGGTCAGGACGGCGCCCTGGTATCGCTCCATTCCGGCCGCCGGATGCCGTGGAGGTTGCGGTAGGCGGCCCTGGCGGGTGGGGTCCAGCCGTCCAGCAGGGCGGGGTCAGGGCGGTAGACCTCGACGCCGAGGGGGCGGCAGACCTCCAGGGGGTCGCGGGCGTCCGGACCCCACAGCGGCACGGACAGGTCACCGCCGGGGCACGTGGACAGGGCGCACAGCAGGTCGGTCTCGGCGAAGAACTCGAAGTAGTCACCCTCGCGCGCGGGGCAGTCCTTCATGAAGTACTGGTCGTCGGCGTTGAGCCCGGTGCACTGGAAGACGTTCAGCACGTCGTGCACGTCGAACTCGGTGAGGCCGTACGGCAGGACGGCCCGGACCAGGTTCGAGTGGCAGTGGAAGTCGAAGTCCTCGCCGGTGAGCATCCGGTTGACGTACGGGTCGCAGCGAGTGCCCAGCAGGTCGTGCACGCGGCCGCCGTCGGCGTCCACGCCGTAGTCGGCGAGACTGTCGGCGGTGACCGTGAACAGGGGCCGCAGGAAAGGCAGGTTGGACCACACCCGGTCGTACGTGGAGATGTGCGCCCGCTGCAGCTGGCGGGTCCGGGCGGCCCACATGCGTTCGCGCGGATCGTGGAGGTTCCACACGTTGAGGTCACCGACCTGCGGTCCCTCGATGGTGACGATGCGACAAAGGTGACCCTGCGGAACGGTCCAGGCGCGGCCGGAGCGGATCGGTATCTCGAAGGCCTCCACCGGTTCGTGGCGTACGCCCGCGAAGCGGTCGTAGAAGTCCCGGTCGACGTCGAGGGCGCCGCCCTCGGTCGCCCGGTAGGCGGCTGCGGCCTTGGACGGCTGCGAGGTCATGGGGGCGTGCCTTTCGTCCGGGAGTCCGCGCGTACGGCGTCCAGCACCTGGCGTTCGGAGTCGTCGAGGTAGAGCCTCAGGGCATCCTTCGCGTCCTGGCGGCGACCGCCACGTACGAGATTGCAGATTTCGCGATCACGGGCCACCCATGGCGTCTGGAATCCCGCCTCGTCGGCCATGACGGCGAAGGCCAGCCTGAGTTGGGCGGCGATGACGCGGAAGAACGCGTCCGTGCGGTGGCTGCCCAGCAGGGCAACCAGGGCCTGATGGAAGCGCAGGGAGGACGTGCCGACTTCGTTCCACGCCTCGGCGGTGACCGCGGCCTCCGCCGCCGCGACCCTCGCCTCCAGCGCGTCGAGCAACGGCTCGGCTGCGAACGGGCTTTCATCGACGGCGGCGAGCTCGATGGCCCGGCGGGCGATGAAGATGTCCCGCACGTCCGTGGCCGAGAGCGTCGTCACCGCCGTGCCCTTGTGCAGCCGCTGCACCACCAGGCCCTCGTCGTGCAGGGTGCGGAGCGCTTCCCGCAGCGTGTTCCGCGACACCCCGAACTCGGCTGCCAGCGCCACGTCCCGCAGGGGCGTGCCAGGCGGCAGCCGCCCCGCGACGATCCGCTCGCGCAAGGCGTCGGCCACCCCGGCGAAGCGGCCGAGACCCGTGATGGTCTGCGACATGGCGGCAGGATAGCGCAGGGATGTTGAACAACAACTATGCCGTTACACGGCGGAAACCACCCCAGGGCACCCTGTACATCACCCGATTGTTGAACAGTTCCGGGACGAGACCGCGCCGCTGGACAGGAGTGCCGCATGCCCGACCCGATCCGCCCGGTGTCCGGCACCGACGTCCCCCGCTTCGCCGGATCCGGATCCTTCGCCCGGCTGCCCGAGATCGACCGGGTCGGCGACTACGACGTGGCCGTGCTCGGAGTCCCCTTCGATGCCGGCACCTCGTATCGCCCCGGTGCCCGGTTCGGCCCCATGGCCGTGCGCCAGGCGTCCCGCCATCTCCGCCCCGGACACCACGTCGAGTTGGACACCACGCCCTTCGACCGGATCCAGGTCGTCGACGCGGGCGACGTCCCGGTCACACCCTTCTCCATCGACACGGCCCTCGGCCGGATCGAACAGCACACCCGGGAGGTCGGGCACAGCGGGCGCAGGGTGCTGGCGATCGGCGGCGATCACACCGTCGCGCTGCCGATGCTGCGCTCGGTGGTACGCGAGCACGGACCGGTCGCGCTGGTCCACTTCGACGCGCACCTGGACACGTGGGACACGTACTTCGACGCCCCGACGACGCACGGGACCGTCCTCCGCCGCGCCTTCGAGGAGGGGCTGCTGGTCGAGGACCACTCCATCCATGTGGGGATTCGAGGCCCGCTGTACGAGCGGGCGGACATGGACGAGGACAAGCGTCTCGGCTTTCGCACCATCCGGGCGAGCGACCTCGACGACCTCGGCGCCGCCGGTACGATCCAGGCCGTCACGGAACGGGTCGACGACCTGCCGGTGTATCTGTCCATCGACATCGACGTACTGGACCCGGCCTTCGCCCCCGGCACGGGCACCCCGGAGTCGGGCGGCCTGACCAGCCGCGAACTGCTGCGTGTGCTACGCGGACTCACGGACGTGCACCTGGTCGGCGCGGACGTGGTGGAGGTGGCCCCGGCGTACGACCACGCCGAGATCACGTCGATCGCCGCGGCAACGGTCCTGTTCGACATCATCTGCCTCATGTCCCGCAGGTAGAAGGCGCGAACCCGCGCTCCTGCATGGCGAGGGGTGCCCGGTTCGTCCCGCACTCGCGCTCGACGGCATCGGGGCAGGTTGGTCTCGTCAATCGGCAAGATTGTGTGTGTTTTTGGGGGATTCCCGATGAACGTGTCCTTCGTCAGCTTCCGCGTTGCCTCTGCGGAGGGCAGCCAGGTATTCGGCCGATTGCAACGGTCGTAGTAGTCGAGGCCTTTGGCGAAGGCGGTCAGCCGGTCGGTGCCCGCATTTTGGTACCCGTCCACGCCACCCAGTTCTTTGGCCGCGTGCACGCGGTCCAAGCCGTAGCGAGTTCACCAGCACAGGCGACGCGGACGTCGAGGACCTCTTCGACCGGGACTTCTACCTCGAACTCGTAAATCGCGCCTACGTCTCCGAGCTCCCCACGCCGATCACCGCCTCCGAGCTCAACGCCAAGGACCCCCGTGTCGTCCGGCAGATCGCGGCGGTGTTCAGGAAGCGGAAGATCACCACGCGCGCTCGGCGGCGGCGACGGCTCCCTCGATGTCGTACAGGCCGATGCCGATGGCGTACGCCACCACAGTCCCCGTGACACGGGCCGACCGTGTCGACGGATCAGGCGTCTGGCCGCGCCTGGCTCACCTCATCCTGCGCACAACCCCCCGCCGTGCTCACCGCCACCCCAGGGCCGGAGCGACGTGGGTCAGGATGCTCTCGATGACGTGGGCGTTGTAGGCGACTCCGAGCTGGTTCGGCACGGTCAGCAGGAGCGTGTCGGCGGCGGCGACCGCTTCGTCCTCGGCGAGCTGCTTGACCAGGACGTCGGGCTCGGCGGCGTAGGAACGGCCGAAGATCGCACGGGTGTTGGCGTCGATATAGCCTATCTGGTCCTTGGAGTTGGCCTCGCGGCCGAAGTAGGCGCGGTCACGGTCGTCGACCAGTGCGAAGATGCTGCGGCTGACCGACACCCGAGGTTCGCGGGTGTGCCCCGCCTTCCGCCAGGCCTCACGGTAGGCCTCGATCTGCTTGCGCTGCTGGACGTGCAGCGGTTCGCCGCTCTCGTCGTCCTTGAGGGTCGAGCTCTGCAGGTTCATCCCGAGGGTGGCTGCCCATGTGGCGGTGGCGTTCGAGCTGGATCCCCACCAGATACGGTCCCTGAGGCCTTCGGAGTGCGGTTCGACGCGCAGTAGCCCGGGCGGGTTGGAGAACATCGGATTGGGGTTGGGCTCCGCAAATCCCTCACCCGTCAGCACGTCGAGGAGCCGCTCGGTGTGGGCGCGTGCCATGTCGGCGTCGGTGGCACCTTCGGCCGGCAGGTGCCCGAAGTGGCGCCAGCCGTCGATGACCTGCTCCGGGGATCCCCTGCTGATGCCGAGCTGCAGTCGGCCACCGGAGATCAGGTCCGCCGCTCCGGCGTCCTCGGCCATGTACAGCGGGTTCTCGTAGCGCATGTCGATCACGCCGGTGCCGATCTCGATCCGGCTGGTCCGTGCACCGATGGCGGCGAGCAGCGGGAACGGCGAGGCGTGCTGCCGCGCGAAGTGATGGACGCGGAAGTACGCGCCGTCGGCGCCCAGCTCCTCTGCGGCGACCGCGAGGTCGATCGCCTGGAGAAGGGAATCCGCTGCCGAGCGCGTCTGCGAGTGCGGCGACGGCGTCCAGTGTCCGAAAGACAGGAACCCGATCTTCTTCATATCGCTTTCAACAATCAAGGTCGGCGTTCATTCCCCGCCGATGCGGGGGAGCGGAGTCGTGAGCGGCGGGCCAGTAGTTTGCCGAGTTCCCATGCGATGAGCAGGGCGAGGGCCGCAAGGAGGGCCCAGTCGAACTGCCGTGCGTCGATCTCGGTCGTTCCCGGCAGGCGCCGGAAGCCGTCCATCTGCGTGACCGGCACAGACAGCACCAGCTGGGTCAGGGCCACCCAGTTCATCTGCTTGCTGTCGAAGGTGGAGGCATGCAGCACGGACTCCCTCTCGCTGCGGCACTCGAAGGCCGCCACGATCAGACAGAGGGAGAAAGTGGTGAAGGCGATCGACTGGCCGGTCGCGACGCTGTCGTAGTGTGCCTGGCCGAGCTTGATCAGCCCCAGCAGGGCGAGGGTGATCGCCAGCCCGGCGAGCCCCGCCGTGACCAGGACGGGTCGCGTGAGCACCGGCTCCCGACACCGGGCAGGTTCAGCGGTCGTCCAGCCCACCACCGTTGTTGGCCCATTCCAGGGCGATCAAGGGCGCACGCGAATGACGGTCTTGCCCTTGCGCCGTTCGGTCGAGTTGAGCGCGGGGACGGCGTCGTCGAGGGTTGCGACGGTTCCGATGTGCGTGCGAAGGCGCCCGTCCCGCACCCGGTCGACGATCTCCACCAGCTGACTCGGAACGGACTCGACGACGAAGTCGACCGCCAAGCCGTCGACAGGGCGAGCCTCAACAGGCCCGACCACCGACACCAGCGTTCCGCCAGGCCGGATGATTCTCGCCGAGCGCCTTTGGATGTCAGCGCCGATGACATCGAAGACCACGTCGACCCCGCCGATGTCGTCGAGATCCTCGGTGGCGGGGTCGAGGAACTCGTTCGCGCCGAAGTCGAGCGCCGCCTGGCGGTCCGCTGCCCGCCCGGTACCGATGACGTAGGCGCCGAACTCCCGGGCGAGCTGCGTAACCACAGACCCGACTGCGCCGGCGGCGCCGTGCGCGAGGACGCTCTGACCCGCCCGAAGACGACCGTGCTGGAACAGACCTTGCCACGCGGTCAGGCCGGAGATCGGCAGGCTCGCACCCACCGTGAAGTCGACGTTCCCCGGCAGCGGCGCCAGGTTGCGTGCCTCCACGGCCGCGTACTCGGCCAGGGTTCCATCGCGGTGCCAGTCCGTGATCCCGAACACCCGCTGTCCCAGCGAGAGCCCCGTCGTGCCGTAGCCGAGGGAGGTGACCACTCCGGCGAACTCGTGGCCGATGATCGCCTGGGCTCGATCGCGACCGGCGCGATCGACCCACGTCGAGGGCCACTCCCACTCCGCGGGGACGAAGCCCGACGCATGGACTTCAACGACGACGTCGTTGATCGCCGGCGTCGGCTCAGGCCGCTCCGCGAGTGTGATCCCGGCTGCTTCCGCGGCCGGATCCGTCGCGACGATTGCCTTCACTGGTACCTCCCTATATCTCGTGCTCGCTGGCTCTGTGCGCCGCCCAACCCATGGAGTGGGCTGACTAGCCCACAGAGGAACGGCAACCAGACCCGTCATCACAGACGGATGGACCACTGCAACGCGTGGAGTCCAACGGGAGTTCGACGAGTGCCACACACCCAGGGCAGCAGCACCCACCCACGCGCCAGTCTCATGGCGATGTCGGATACGACATTGGTACGACACGGCTCGTGCGATTACGACATCAGCCGTAAGACCCAGCACATGCGTATGCCCGTATGCGGGGCGGCGGTGGGGCTCGTAGTGTCCCGACGCGTTGAGTCTGTCCGTGGATCTTGTGGTGAGCTGCGGGGTGCCAGGTGGAGTGAGAAAGCTCGACGCGGGATTCTCGGTGCGCCTGGATTCCGCGGAATCCGGGGCGGTCGGCCCGTCGCTGCCTCGGAAGTCGGGCGTGGGGTGTCGTGGCGCCGGGAGGCCAGGTGCGGAGCAGGTTGGTCGAGACCGCCCATAGGTCGTGGTCGGCCCGCTCGACGCCGCAGCGGTCACGGCTGCTGCCCACCACGCGCTCGGCGGCTGGGACGGTGAACCGGCGCCCACGCCTGGACCGTTCCCGGAGCCCGACCGACTGCTGATCCTCCAGGACCGCACGGCAGGGGACGTCCAGTTGCTCTGCGCGGCGCCGGAGCCCGCCGAGGGCGCGGCGGAGGCCGCCCGGTACGTCGCCACGGCCGCGTTCGGTGGCTTCTACGGCTCTCGCCTGGCGGCCCGTCACGCCGAACTGTCGGCCCAGGGCTTCGAGATCTACTCGGGTCGGGATGTGCTGCTCGACATCCCCCGGTCGCTGGTACGTGCCCGGATGCCCCGTTCGCAGGCCAGGCAGGTGCTGACTGCGCTGCGGGAGGAGTTCCGGCGCATCGCGCGGGAGCCGTTCAGCTCGGCGGAGGTCGCCCGGGCCAGCGGGTTCTGCGCCGCCCAGCTACTCGCCGCGTTCGACTCCCCGGCGCTGCTGGCCGATCTGCTGCGGCAGTTGGCGGCCGCCGGCCACCAGGTCGTCGAGCTGGACCGGTTGCCCGCGCGGCTGCGGGCGGTGTCCGCCGACGAGGTGTCATCGGCAGGCGCGCAGCTGTTCGACGAGCGGGCGATGACCACGGTCGCCCTGGGGGACCTGGACGCCGACGCCCTGGCAGCGCCCTGACACCAAGTCTCCGCCAGTGAGGGGCATCCCCAAGGGGCGCGAGGAACTGCGCGAATCGGAAGGCTGCGGGCCTGTGCCTTCCGCTTCGCGCGGTTTCCCGCGCCCCTGTTGTGGCTGATGCGTTGGCCTGTACGCCCTAAACGGGCCCGGCCAGCGCCGCCATCCGCCGCAGTTCGGCCAGGTGCCCCTTCAGTGCCGTGCGGCCCGACGGGGTGAGCGCCAGCCAGGTGTGGGTACGGGCGTTCAGCGGTACCTTCCGAATCTCCACGTACTGCGCCGCCTGCAGGACCTTCACCTGCTTGCTCAGCACGGAGTCGCTCACCCCGAGGGTGTCGCGGACGACCGCGAACTCCAAGGCCTCCACTCCGGCGAGCAGCGCGCAGATCTGCAGCCGGTGCGCCGGGTGGATGACCTCGTCGAACCTCGGGCCGCTCATGCGCCGCTTCGCAGGTCCCGGCGGAGCGCGACGTCGTTGCGGACGGTCGTCCAGATGGTCAGCGCGGCCGCCGCGAGCCCGGCCGCCGTCATCGCGCCGGGCAGCCCGGCGGCCATCTTGAGGGTCAGCCCGAGGCCGCCGAGCAGGATCAGCAGCACCAGGAAGGCGCCGTTCAGCCCCCGCGCGCTCGGCGTCGAGACCGCCTGGGACACCGAGATGCCCGTGGACCTGGCCACCGTCCAGCTCAGTGCGAGCGGCATCAGGACGCCGCCGGCGACGACGCCGGAGGGCACCAACGACCCGCCGACGTCGATCGAGGCAAACACGGTGGCCACCGACAGACCGAGCCCCGCGTGGTACCACCACGGGCTGGCCACCCGGTCGGCGATCCGGCTGCGGACCTCGCTGACACCGTCGAGTGCGGCGCGGGCGGCGGCGATGTTCTCAGGCGTGCTCTTGTCGCTTTCCATGATGGAAAACATAGCACCGACTTTCCGCAATGGAAAGTCGGATGTCCGTGGCCACGACGGTGCTTGACGTTCCGTCAGACCCAGCCGCGCTCGCGGGCCAGCAGCGCCGCCTGCGGCCTGCTGGCCGCGTCGAGCGTCTGCAGCAGCTCGGCCACGTAGCGGCGGTACGTCCGCACCGACATGCCCAGATCGCGCGCGCCGATCTCGTCCTTGACGCCGCGACACATCGCCTCCAGGACGCGCTGCTCGGTGTCCCCGAGGCCCGGGTCCGCCATCCGCCAAACGTCTGCGAGCCCGAAGAAGTGCAGCCCGACCACAAGCGCGATCCAGGGCCCAGTCGCCTGGGGGGCGTGCAGCAGGCCATTGATGAGCACGATCCCTGTCAGTCCGATTGCGGCCTCGATGGCGCAGAAGGTCCGCACGATGGAGAAAACGGTCGTCCACTACGGCGACATCACCCTGACCTACCTGAGCTACCGACGAAATGCGGTTCGCGGGGTGACGGAATGAGGCGAGGCTTCAGTTGGTGGAGCGTCCGCCTCGGGTACGGCGGCGTGGGCGCCGTACGGGGATCCCAGTTTGGGAGCGCGCTTGCTGCCGTGGGATCGCCGGCACTGGGCGGTGGACGAAATCGGCGGCCGCGGTAAGGGCTTGGCGGGCCTCGACCGTCGTCGTTGCAGGCTGGTTCCGTTCCCGGGCGAGCTTGTCGATCTCTCGTACGAAGCTCTCCAGCAGATCCGTCAAGTTGGCCTTCTCCAGGTCGGTTGTGCGGTCGTCGACGACTGCGGCGATGTCATCGAGCCACCACAGCGACATGCCGTCGACCACGAGACCGCCTCTCTGCTGCAAGAGCTGGTGACACAGGCGCTGCGCGATCGGGAAGCGAGGCAGATTCCCTGCCAGTCGGCCCGACCGCTCCACCTCATCAGCGGCATCCATCGGTTCATAAGCGCGTGCGGTCTCGGGAGCCCGTCGCTCATCAGGACGCCGTACCTGCTCGGCCTTCAGCCTCTGGGCCTTCTGCTGAGCGCCGTGTTGGTGCTCACGCACAGTGCCTCATTGAAGCTGCACCACGGCATGCCGACCGCTCGCCCCGACTCGATGGCCTTCAGCTGCCCAGCATCCGCCTGTTCCCGCAGGTACTGCCACAGCTTCGCCCGGATGACCGCGGCCTCGCCCATCACGTCTTTCGGGTCGACCTTGGCGGTGTCGACCTTCAGCTTGCTGGCCGTCCGCTCCGTGTGCCGCAGCACCAGCAGCAGCTCGTCGAACGCCGGGAATCGCTCGAACTCGGGATCGCCCCCGACCTGGTACAACTCCCGGAGCCGATCCACGAGTGCCACCGTGTTGATTTCTCCGAGACGGATCGCGGGCCCGCTTCGGACGCGGCTTCTTCGACTGTGCCACCACCCCAGAAGACTGCGCTCCGCGTCGACTCCCAATCTGGGATCCGCCGTGATCCACCCGAATCAGCGACCAGACCGCCAGCGCCGAAGTTCCGGGGCTCCCGAGGGAAGTGGGGCGAGCACTTCCCCCGAACTCGAAGCCCTCGACTCTGGAACGACCATCGGCATCCGCACGGTGCACAGCCGGATCCACGCCAGACCTGCGAAGTAGACCGATGAGACACATCAGGGAAATGAGCGAGCGCGAGTACTTCTCCTGCGTCGGCCGGCGTCCCGGCATGTTCGTCGGCACAGCCTCATCGTTCCACCAGCTGACCGCCTTCCTCACCGGCTACGACCAGCACGCGATACGCCACGGCGGACAGGGGCCACAGGCTGGCACGACTGGCTCGTCGCCCGCCGCGGCCGCAGCTGCAACCACGCCTGGCCCGGACACGTCCTGCATATCGCGCTCCCAGAGGGCTGGAACAACATCGCCGACCTGCCCCCCAAGGACGAGAAGCACGCGATCAAGGTCCTGTTCCAGCTCCTCGACGAGTTCGTCACCAAACGCGAGACAAGTCCTGGCCCTCAAAACTCAGATTGAGCGAGACGCCGACCGCGCCTCCGTCTCGCACAATCTGAACCACCGCTGGTCACAGCCCCGACGTGGTTCACCTTCAGTGAGACGGGTCAGTGGCCGCGACGGCCGCCGTCCACTTCGGTACGCAGAGTTCCTCGGCTGGCTCCTCCCCGTCCGCGCAGGCGCGGCCATCCGCCTCGCCCGCGAGCAGCAGGACAGGGGCGCGGAACTCAAGGTCGTCCGCGCCACATTCGAGCTGGCCACAGGTAAGTCCGTGGCGGCGGGGGCCACGACGCGAGCGTTGCTCATCGGACGTCGACGCAGTCGGTGACCCGAGTGTTTCTGAGGTAGTGGTCCCCGGCCGGGCTCCTGGTGGCCTTGCCGCACAGTGACTTCGGCCGCGCACCCTCCGCGCACCCTCCGCGCCCCCTGCCCGCTCCCCGCACCTCCGGTGCAGGTCGTGGTGGGGCTTGCTCAAGTGGGTAGGCTGGTACGGGCGTTGGCGCGGGGGAGGCGGTATGGGTACGAGGATCTCGGTGTCGGTCGGCGGGCTGACCGGGCTGGACGACCGGGAGCGGCTGCTCGCGGAACTGGAGGCGGAGACCGGTCTTGAGTGGCGGGCGCGGGAGGTCGAGCAGGACGGTGTCCTCACCGGTGGCATCGTGGAGATCGTCCTCGTCGCCGTGGTCGGGAAGGCCACCGAGCTGGCCGTGTCCGCCGCGGTGGACTCCGCCAAGAAGGTCGTCGAGCGCTGGCGGAGCGAGCGGCTGGACCCGCCGCCGGAGGCCTCGGTGGACGTAGCCCCCCTGACCGGTTCGGAAGACGGGGACGGGTGACATGGCATCCAGGGCGGTGGTCATCGGACCGGCGGCGTACGCCCCGGACTCGGGCATCGACAGCCATCCGTCGATCGGCGAGAGCGCGCGCATGTACGGCGAGGTGCTGGCCGACGACGCGATGTGGGGCGCGGACAGCTGCCGGGTCCTGGGGACGGACGAGGTCCAGTCGGCGGACGGCGTCATGCGGGCGCTGCAGGAAGCCGCCGACGCGACGGGGCCCGAGGACATCCTGCTGGTCGTGTACGTCGGCCACGGCCAGTACTGGAGCGACCTGCCCGGCGCCCAGGTCCACTTCTCCGTGGGCTCATCCCACCGCGACGAACCCTGGACGTGGCTGTCCAGTTGGTACGTCTACCGGGTGATGCGCAAGGCCAGGGCAAGGCTCAAGGTCCTGATCGCCGACTGCTGCTACTCCAACCTGCTGCCCCAGCTGGGCAACGAGCCGGAACTCCCGGGCGTGCTGGGTGCGTGGGACGAGGGGACCTGCGTCTTCACCGCCGTGAAGAACGCCAACTTCGCGCCCGCCGAGGGCTGTTCGGCGCTTCCCGGGGACCTGGCGAACTGCACGCCGTTCAGCGGGCATCTGCTGCGGATACTGCAGGGCGGCACGAAGGACCACAACCCCCGGCTCACCATCGGCCTGCTGCGGGAGGCCGTCCGCAGGGAGATGGCGAGCTGCCCCTCCGCCCGGCACCAGGTGCCGCGGATGTCGCTGAACGACGCCCGGGACGGCGCGCCGCTGTTCACCAACCGGATGGAGCCCATGCGGCGCGACCTGCCCCCGCGCCTCCCGGTCGACCCCGAGGACTGGGTCAGGACACTGATGCTGGACCGGGACGCCCACCTCGCCGAGCTGTTGCGCGACGAGCGCAAGACCGGCGATGTCGTGGCCCTCCTCAGCTCCCGCCCGGACGACGCCAGCCAGCACCTTGCCCGGCACATAGACGTCAAGGCGAACGAGATGTTCCGGCCGCACGCGTTCGCCCGCTACTGGAGCAAGGTGGAGAAGGCACTGCGCGTATGAACGACGGCCTGTGGGCCCGGGGCTCCGAGACCCCCGAGGAGAGCGGGGACAGGGAGGCGTGGCGCGGCTACGAGTGGGTGGCCACCTGCCCGGTCGACGTCTTCGTGGAGCGCATGCGGGCCATGCGCGAGGGCGAGGGGCCCGCGGACGAGGGCGGCGAGCAGCCGCGTCCGGCCACCGCGGTGCGCTCCCTGTACGCCTTCGCCGTACTGCGTCCCGTCGACGAACTCATCGCCTCCGCACGGCACTTCGATTACCGGGACGCCGTCAGCGTGCTGGCCACGGCGGCGCTGGGCCGGCACATCAAGCAGGCCGCGGAGCTCGCGATCAGACAGTGGGAGGCCGAGCGGGGCAGCGGCGGCGACGGCCGCCGGCTGACGCACGGCGTCATCCACGACATCGCCTGCCAGCGGACCGTCCTGGACGTCGCCGTGTTCGTCCGGGAGTGCCGCCGGGCCGCGGCGCCCGAGCTGGTGGACCGCACGATCAGCGCGTTCACCGAACCGGGTTCGGGCCGCACCAACCTCGACAAGGCGCTGCTCTACATCGCCCTGCGCGACGAGAAGTGCGACGAGGAGGCGACGGAGTTCCTACGCCGAACGCTGGTCGCGATCATCGACAACGACGCGCTGCCGGCGTCGGAGATCGTGCCCAGGGAGTTCCAGGACCTCGCCGGGGCGCTGCACCACCTCAGCCCCTCCGAGCCGATCCTGGAGAGGTGGTTCGACGAACAGCTCGACCTCGAGGACGACGTGCACGACACCCGGCGGATCATCGCCCGGCTGATCGCCACCCGCACAGACACCCCCGACACCCTCGTGGAACACGTCGGCCGGCGCCGGACCCGGCACGACATCGCCGAGATCTGCGGCCAGTTGGCCAGGCCCCCGCACACCGAGAAGTGCGCGGACATCCGCCGGCACGTCGCCGCGCGCGAACGGATGGAGGACCTCGCCGAGATCGTCAGGATCTGGTACGAGTCCGACGCCCTCACCCGGACCACGAAGGAACTGCTCGCCGACATCGTGTCCAGGGGAGCGGACTGGTACGAGGGGCCGCGCACGCCCGGCGAACTCGACCGTCTCGACAGGGCGTTGAGCAAGGTCAACGCCCCGCCCGAGTGCCGGCGCCTGCTGCGCGTCGCCGCCGCCGTGCACACCGACGGCCGCTCCGGTGCCGACCTGGTCGCCCTGCTGGAGAAGATCGAACGGCCCCGGGACCGCAACCGCGCGGCCCAGACGATCGCCCAGCGCCTGGCGGCCCAGGTGCTCGGCCAGGGCGCCGAGCCCGACCTGTTCGTCGAGTACGTGACGGGGCTGCGGGCGGCCGGCCGGACGGAGGCCGTCTACCTGGCCTGCAAGGAGCTGGCGGACCCGGCCGACCCCGTGCGGGCGCCCGCCGGTTCGGGCGAGATGATCGCCGAGATCGCGGCCCGGCTGTACGACACGGGCCTCGACCGGGACGGCTGGGACCTGCTGGAGCGCTGCCTGGAGAACGAACAGCGGGTCACACCGCAGGAGGTCGCGGTGATCGTCGACCGCCTCGGGACCGCGAACATGCCTCAGGAGGACCGGCACTTCCTGCTGCGGGCCACCGTGGGCCGCTGGTCCGACGCCCACCGCCGGGAGCAGGCGGTCGAGCAGCTGACCAGGCGGGGCTTCGAGGCGGAGGCCAGGGAGGTCATTCGGTCACTGCGCTGACGGGCGGCGCGACGACGGCGACCGGGCCCGGGGCGGGCAGCATCGGCGGGATGTCGACCATGTGCCGCCTGGACGCCCGTACCAGCCCCTCGAAGCAGACGAGCGCCGAGGCGACGGCCAGGAAGCCGCCCAGGACCCGGTGGTGGAAGCGGAGCGGGGAGTCGCCGAGCAGCAGGGTCAGCAGCACCAGCACTGTCAGCTGGCCGATCAGCCAGAGGGCCGCCTGAGCGGCGGGACTGGTGCGCCAGTCACGGAACAGCGTCACATGCACCTTGGCGTCGTATATCCGCCCGAAGGCGGGCAGCAGGCGGGCCACGCTCGGCAGGCACAGCAGCAGCGCGCAGCCCACCGCGAGAGCCACCATGCCCCGCCACAGGGGGCTCCAGCCTGCCCCGTAGAGGATCAGCGCTATCAGGGCGAAGCTCGCCCGCGCAAGGATCTCGGGGGTGTCGCGGCGTCTGGGGGAGTGGCCGGGCAGATGGGCGCGCAGGGAGACGAGGGCCACGGCCGGGACGGCGTAGACGACCAGGGTCAGCACGCCCGTGACGGCGACTAGCGTGGACCAGCTGCCGCCGACCGCCCACAGCGCGATCCCGGCGACGAAGAAGTCGACCACCAGGACCAGCCAGTAGACGTCGTAACGCCGTTTCAGCGACGCCTTACGGGCGGTCTGCAGCCCCCGGTGCGTGAGATGGGCGCGGCTGAGCGCGGCGACCTCGCGCGTGAGGGCGTGCGCGAAGACGAGCCCAGCGCCCATGGGCGAGACCACGCCGTTGACCCGGAGCAGCACCCCGAGCCAGAACAGCCCGGCAGCGGAGGCGAAATGGGCGTACGGCGACGACCCCATGTTGGCCGTGGACCACTCGGCGTCGTGGTACCGGGTGAAGACGATCTGCAGCGCTATGTACAGCACCATCGAACCGATGATCGTGCCGAAGACCGCCCACCGCAGCCGGGCCGCCTCGCCTATGCCCCGTCGCTTGACGTTCCCGGCGAAGTCCAACGGCCCCTGGAATCCCACGTAGGCGTAGATGACACCGCTGCCCACCACCGCGGTCAGCGCTGCTGCGGCGCCTTTTCCGGTGCTGTGCTCGCTCGCCGCGAGGCCGCTTTGGTGGTCGAAGCCGGCCGCGATGAGCAGCACGACGGTCAGGACGGGGACGACCACCTTCAGCACCGTCAGCCAGGAGTTGATCCGGAAGAAGATCCGCGGGGCGACCAGGTTCACCGCCGAGATCGCCGCCATGAACACCAGCGCGTAGCACCACCCTTGGGCGGTCAGCGTGTCGGAGGTGTCCAGCAGGCCGTGCACCTTCCAGGCGGACAGGCCCTTCGTCATCGCGACGGCCTCACTGGCCAGGTTGATTGCGTACACGAGCCACAGCCCGGCCGCGGCCACCGTCGCCACCAGCGCGCCGCTGCTCTGCAGCGGCAGGAAGATCAGCCCGCCGGTCTTGGGCGCGGCGGTGCCCAGCTCCACCATCACCCCGGCGATCAGCAGCATCAGCAGACCGCCGAACAGCCAGGCGAGCCAGGCGTCCGAACCGGCCTTGGAGAACGCCTCGTTGGCGCCCAGCATCCAGCCCGACCCGATCACCCCGCCGGCCGCCAGGCCCACCAGGTGGAACACCGACAGCCGTCGCTGCTCGTCCTCGTCCTCGAACGGCATTGCCCGCAGACTCATGCGCGTATCCCCCGTGTTGCGTCGTCAACTCCTCACGCACAGTGGGCGACAGGGTACAGCCAGGGCTTTCTGTTGCGCCTGGGTCGACCGGATTGTCAGTGAACTGCCGGGCCTCAGCAAGGCTTTCCGGCTCGCGGCGGACACCGGGACAACCGACCGGTCGATCTGCCGTCTCACGTGCGCCGTGTGGCCTGGCGGCAGGCCTCGGCGTTCGTGTGGTGGGAGGCCGAGGGAGGTGCAGCCCGCGAGGAAGATGCTCGGTGCGGGCTTGGCGGCGCCGTGCTGGTCGGAGCAGATGAGCGCGTTGTCGAGGTAGGGCAGCAGGCCGATGGTGTGGAGCTTGTCGTGCTGGTGCTCGGCGGATGATTTGGAGACGATCCCGAGGCGGTAGTCGGGCGCGAGTTTCCTGAAGACAGGCTCGGCATCGGGAAATGCCGCCCAGGCGGCGTTGCGGTGGGCCTCGTAGCGCACCGTGCTGCTGGCATCGGTGGTCCGGCATCTGGAGGCGTCCGCGATCGATGACGCGCTGGACCTGTTCGCGCTGCTGATGCAGGTGAAGCTGATCAGCGTGGCGAAGCGGGCCACAGACAAGGACTGGCTGGCGGCGAAGCCACGGCTGGGGAAGGCGTCCCGTACGGTCACGGCGGTCTACCGGCTGTGGAGCGAGCAGCTGAACCTCGTCACCGAGCACGGCGCCGACCTGGACGCGGCGGCGAGACCGGCCCGGCGACGGGGGCCGCGGGGTGCCCTGGAGTGGCCGGGACGTGTGAGGCGTCGCAGCCTGGATACGCGGTGTGCACGGACACCACGACCCGTCCGGAAGACCCTCCCTGCCATGACCAGCGAAAAAGCGCTCGACCCGCACTCGGAGATCACCCTCCGGGTCAACGGCAAACCTCATACCCTGCTCGTCGACCACCGGCGGGTCCTGCTGGACCTGCTCCGCGAGGACCTGGGCCTCACCGGGTCCAAGAAGGGCTGCGACCACGGCCAGTGCGGCGCCTGCACCGTCCTGGTGGACGGGCGCCGCGTCAACGGCTGTCTGCTGCTCGCCGTCACCCTCGACGGCAGCGAGGTCACCACCATCGAGGGCCTCGGCGGCGACGGCGAGGATCCGCCCCCCTCCAGAGGGCCTTCCTGGAACGCGACGCCTTCCAGTGTGGCTACTGCACACCCGGGCAGATCTGCTCCGCCGTGGGCATGATCGCCGAGGCCGCTGCCGGTCACCCGTCCCACGTCACCGACCCGGCGGAGCCCTCCGGCCGGCCCGTACCGCTGGACGGGACCGAGATCCGCGAGCGGCTCAGCGGCAACCTGTGCCGGTGCGGCGCCTATCCGCGCATCGTCGAGGCGGTGGAGGACGTGATCGGGTGAAAGGCTTCGAATACCTCAGGCCCACCGGCGTCGAGGAGGCCGTCGAGGCCTACGCGGCCCACCCTGGCGCCCACTACCTCGCCGGCGGCACCAACTTCGTCGACCTCATGAAACTCGGCGTGGAGACCCCTGGCGTCCTCATCGACGTCGGCCGGCTGCCGCTGGACTCGGTCGAGGAACTGCCGGACGGCTCGCTGCGCGTAGGCGCCACCGTCCGCAACAGCGATCTCGCAGCCCACCCGCTGGTCCGCGACCGCTACCCGGTGCTGTCCCGGGCGCTCCTCGCGGGCGCCTCCGGACAGCTCCGCAACGCCGCCACGACCGGCGGCAACCTGCTCCAGCGCACCCGCTGCCCGTACTTCCAGGACCTCGACAAGCCCTGCAACAAGCGGCAGCCGGGCAGCGGCTGTGGTGCCCGCGACGGCGTGCACCGCGACCACGCCGTACTGGGCCACTCCCCGCACTGCATCGCCACCCACCCCTCCGACATGGCCGTCGCCCTGGCGGCCCTCGACGCCCGGGTCGAGCTGTACGGCGCCGAGGGCGGGCGCAGCATCCCGGCGGCCGACTTCCACCGGCTGCCCGGGGTCCGTCCGGAGCGGGACACCGAGATCCGTCCCGGTGAGCTGATCACCGGCGTCCTGCTGCCGGCCGCCCGGGCCGGTGTGCCCTCCGCCTACCGCAAGGCCCGCGACCGTGCCTCGTACGCCTTCGCGCTGGCCTCCGTGGCCGTCGTCCTGCGGGTCGCGGACGGCGTCGTGGACCAGGTGGGGCTCGCCTTCGGCGGCCTCGCCCACCGGCCCTGGCGAGCCCACCACGCGGAGACGGCGCTGCTGGGCGCGGCGGCGACCCCCGAGGCCTTCGAGGGCGCCGTGGCCCTGGAACTGGACCGCGCCGAGCCGTTGCGCGACAACGCCTACAAGGTGCCCCTCGCCCGCAACCTCGCCCTGGACGTCCTGAACCGCCTCGCCCCCGCACCCGCGACGGCCTGACCTCTTCCGGACCCGGCCGACCCCAGGAGAACCGATGGCGAACGACCCACTGGAGCCTGGCGGCCCGCTGCCCGGGACCGATCTGCCGCACGCCGATCCGATGGCCGCCACCGGGCTGCCCCGGGACGATCCGCGGGCCGGGACCGGTATGCCGCACGACGACCTTGTCACCCGCGCCGCCTCCGCCGCCTCGGGTGAGTCCGGCGAGGGCCGGCAGCCCCGTACCGGCGCCCTGGAACAGGACCCCCACCCCACCCCGCGCACCGGCACCGCCCTCGGGGCGCCCGCCGGGCGGCGGGAAGGGCGGGAGAAGGTCACCGGTAACGCCCGTTACGCCGCCGAGTACCCGGTGCCCGGCCGCGTCCACGCCTGGCCCGTGCCAGCGGCCGTGGCCCGGGGCCGGGTCACCGGCGTGGACACCTCGGCCGCGCTCGCGCTGCCCGGCGTCCTCGCCGTGCTGACCCCCGGCGACGCCCCGCGCCTCGGCGAGACGGACGACGCCACCCTCGCCGTCCTGCAGAACAGCCACGTGCCGCACCGGGGCTGGTGCGTCGCTCTGGCTGTCGCCGAGACCCTGGAGGCGGCCCGCGCCGCCGCCCGGGCCGTCCGCGTCGGCTACGCCACCGAGCACCACGACGTCGTACTCCGCCCCGACCACCCGGACGCCTACGAGCCCGAAGGGGGCGCTCAGCCGGGCCGCCTCGAACACGGCGACCCGTACGGCGCCTTCGCCGCCGCCGACGTCCGCCTGGACACCGAGTACCGGGTGCCGCCCCTGCACAACCACCCCATGGAACCGCACGCGAGCACCGCGCACTGGGACGGCGACCGGCTGACCGTGTACACCTCCAGCCAGGGCAGCACGACCGTCCAGTCCGTGCTCGCCGGTCTCTTCGACCTGCCCGAGGAGCACGTCACCGTGGTGGCCGAGCACGTCGGCGGCGGCTTCGGCTCCAAGGGCACCCCACGCCCCGACGTCGTCCTCGCCGCCATGGCCGCACGGCACACCGGCCGGCCGGTCACGGTGGCCTACCCCCGCCGGTACATGCCCACCGTCGTCGGCCACCGCGCCCCCACCCTGCACCGGCTGCGCCTCGGCGCCACCGCCGACGGACACCTCACCGCGGTGCTGCTCGAGGTCACCACGCACACCTCGCACGTCAGGGAGTACGTGGAGCAGGCCGCGGTGCCGTCCCGCGTCATGTACACCGCCCAGCACCTGCTCAGCTCCCACCGGGTGGTGCCGCTGGACGTCGCCAGCCCGTCCTGGATGCGCGCCCCCGGCGAGGCCCCCGGCATGTACGCCCTGGAGTCGGCGGTCGACGAACTCGCCGGGGCCCTCGGCGTGGACCCCGTCGGGCTGCGGATCCGCAACGAGCCGGAGAGGGAACCCGGCAGCGGCAAGCCGTTCAGCAGCCGGCACCTCGCCGAGTGCCTGCGCGAGGGCGCCCGCCGCTTCGGCTGGGACCGGCGCGACCCGCGCCCACGCTCCCGGCCCGAGGGCCCACTCCTCATCGGCACCGGAGTGGCCGCGGCGACCTACCCGGTCATGGTCCGGCCGTCGAACGCCACCGCCCAGGCCCTGCCCGACGGCACCTTCGTCATCAGGGTGAACGCGGCCGACGTCGGCACCGGCGCCCGCACCGTCCTCGGCCAGATCGCCGCCGACGCCCTCGGCGCGCCCCTGGACCGGGTGCGCACCGAGGTGGGCCGCAGCGACCTGCCCCAGGCGTCGCTGGCCGGCGACTCCTCCGGCACCGCCTCCTGGGGCTGGGCCGTGCACGAGGCGTGCGCCGGTCTGGCGACCCGGCTAGCCGAGCACCCGGGCCCGCTGCCCGCCGAGGGCCTCCTGGTCCGTTCCGACACCGCGGGCCGGGCGGACGCCGAGTCCCCGTACGCCCGGCACGCCTTCGGCGCCCACTTCGCCGAGGTCGCCGTCGACACCGTCACCGGCGAGGTCCGGGCCCGCAGGCTGCTCGGCGTCTTCGCCGCCGGGCGGATCCTCAACGCCCGCACCGCCCGCTCCCAGTTCGTCGGCGGCATGATCATGGGCCTGGGCATGGCCCTGACCGAGGGCAGCACCATGGACGCTCCGTTCGGCGACTTCACCGAGGCCGACCTCGCCTTCCTACCACGTGCCCGCCCACGCCGACGTCCTCGGCATCGAGGCCGACTGGATCGAGGAGGACGACCCGCACCTCAACCCCATGGGCAGCAAGGGCATCGGCGAGATCGGCATCGTCGGGACCGCCGCCGCCCTCGGCAACGCCGTCCACCACGCCGCCGGCATCCGGTTCCGCGAACTCCCCCTCACCCCGGACCGCGTCCTCACCGGTCTGCTGGCCGAACGGTGACGACCGTGACGAGGGACACCGGAGGGGGAACCGCCCGGGTGCCGGGACTTTCCCCGTCCGGGCGATCGGGATGCTCGGCGGCCGGGCTGCCGTCGGCGGTGCGGTGTACCTCGGCGCCCCCTGATGGATGTTCCTGTGCTCCGTGCTGGGCACAGCCATTGCCGGCGTTCCGGCCATGCTGCCCCAGAAGTCCGAGCACCGGCGCGACGTGATGCGGGAGTTCCTCCGGCACGGTGAGCGCATGTACCAGATGCGGCACGAGCGGCCCACCAGCCGGACCACGGGGGGTGCCCCTATGTCCTTGGTCAAGGGAAACGGGGGTGCGGTGGGTTGGTGAGCCGGGGCAGCATGGCGGGGTGGCTGATCTGCTGTGGGATGACGTGAAGTGCTTCCTCGACCCGGACTTGATGGGGTCGTTGCCGGACGTGCGTGTCCCGGATGCCTCGGTGGAGGCCTGGCAGGCGGTCCTCGATCTTGTCGTGGAGAAGGGCTGGAAGTGCCAGTACTCCGAGGGAGAGAGGGTGCTTCCGGTGCCTTGGGCGGAGGCTGTGCTGTCCCGTGCGGCGGATGCCGAGTGTCCGGAGCTGCGGGTCTGGCCGGCTGCCGATGTGTTGGCGATCTTCCGTTTCCATGCCGACGATGAAGTCGACTTTGACGTCGACCTGCGGGAGTTGCAGGGCCAGGAGCGACTTGATGTGTTCTGTGGCTTGCTTCGGGAGATCGGGCGGCGGCTTGGCAAGCCGGTGCTGATGGACCCGGAAGGCGACTCCGGCCATCCGGTTCTTGGCTTCGACGTCGAGGCCGATCGAGTCGTTCTCCTTGCAGACCCGCAGGTCAGGTGACTGGTGGCCGACGGCTGCGGTTCGTAGAAGGTTCCGTCGCGGAGCATCGCGAACAACACGTCGGCCCGGCGTCTGGCCAGGCAGAGCAGGGCCTGGGTGTGGTGGGGAAGGCCGACCCGCCCTTCGGCATGGGCGCCTTCCGGGCGCGACCGCCAAGCGGCTGGGGCACCCCCTGCCGGCCCTGTCGGAATCGGCTACAACCGGGCACCGATTCCGGTCAGCGCCCGTACTTCCATCTCCGCCTGCTTGTCCGGATCCGCGGGGTGCTTGCTGAACACGGTGCCGAGGTATCCGCAGACGAACGAGAGCGGAATCGACACGATGCCCGGATTCATGAGCGGGAAGAAATGGAAGTCGACGCTCTTGATGATCGACGTAGGGGTACCCGAGACCGCCGGTGAGAAGATGATGAGCACGAGGCAGGACACCAGGCCGCCGTACATGCTCCACAGCGTCCCCGAGGTGTTGAAGCGTTTCCAGTACAGCGTGTAGAGCATCGTCGGCAGGTTGGCGGACGCGGCGAGCGCCAGGGCCAGCGACACGAGGAAGGCCACGTTCTGCCCGTCGGCCACGATGCCGCCGACGATGGCAAGGACACCGACCACGACCGCGGTCAGGCGGGCGACCCGGATCTCGGCCCGGGGATCGGCATTCCCGCGCCGTATCACGTTGGCGTAGACGTCATGGGCGAACGAGGCCGAGGCGGCCAGGGTCAGACCGGCCACGACCGCCAGGATCGTCGCGAAGGCCACCGCGGAGACGACTCCAAGGAGCACGACGCCACCGACTCGGAAGGCGAGCAGAGGCGCTGCGGAGTTCTCCCCGCCCGGGGCGTTGACGATCGTGTCGGAGCCGACCAGGGCGGTGGCGCCGTAACCGACGATCAGGATTCCCAGGTAGAACGTGAACATCGACCAGGAGCACCACACCACCGACCTGCGCGCCTCCTTGGCGTCGGGCACCGTGTAGAAGCGCATCAGCACGTGCGGCAGGCTGGAGATGCCGAGGACCAACGACAGGGCCAGCGAGACGAACTCGATCTGGCTGATCGCGTTCCGGCCGTACAGGCTGCCCGGTTCGAGTAGTCGCTCGCCCAACGGGCTGTGTTGGGTGGCCTGTTGAAGGAGCGCAGAGAAACTGAATCCGAACTTGCCGATGATGAACACGCTGATGAAGCTCACGCAGACCAGCAGCAGGCCGGCTTTGATGATCTGCACCCACGTCGTGCCCTTCATCCCGCCCACCAGCACATAGACGAGCATGACGACGCCCACGCCGGTGATGAGGAGCGCCTGCCCGCCCCTGGTGTGCACGTCCAGCAGCAGGGCGATGAGCCCGCCGGCGCCGGCCATCTGGGCGAGCATGTAGAAGAACGTGATCACCAGCGTGGCGTTGGCCGCCGCTGCCCGCACCGGGCGCTGCTTCATACGGAAGGCCATCACGTCACCCACGGTGAACCGCCCCGTGTTGCGCAGTCTCTCGCCGATGAGCAGGAGGGCGACCAGCCAGGCGACCAGCCATCCGACGGAGTAAAGGAATCCGTCGTAACCATGGACGGCGATCGCCCCGGAGATTCCCAGGAAGGAGGCCGCGGAGAGGAAGTCGCCGGACAGCGCGATGCCGTTCTGGACACCGGTGAAGGCGCTGCCCGCGGCGTAGTAGTCGGATGCCGTCTGGTTTCTGTTGGTGACCTTGTAGACGATGAACAGGGTGATGATGACGAATGTCAGGAACACGCCCAGATTGAGCGTGGGGTTGCCGGTCGCGGTCACGTCGGCGGCGATCTGCTGTGTCATCGCTTGTCGACTCCCGCCAGTTCATGGATCCTGTCCACTTCCGGATCAAGTTCCTTCCGGGCGAAACGACGGTACGCCAGGACGATCGCGATCGTGGACGCGAACTGCATCAGGCCGAGGACGGTGCCCGTGTTGATCTCGCCCGCCAGCTTGTGGCTCATGAACCCGTGGGCGTAGGCGGAGAGCAGCACGAACGTCATGTACCAGCAGAAGAAGAGCGCGCTCATCGGGAAGACGAACAGGCGGAGCCGTCTGCGAAGCCCGGAGAATTCCTCGCTCTGCTGAATCGCGCGGTAGTCGGGTTCGCCGTCATGACGGTGGCTGGTGAACTCCCGTCCGGCGGGCCGCTCGGACACGGCGGCGATGGGCGGCCCTGCCGGTCTGGTCACGTTCCTCTTCCTGGGGGATCCGGGCAGGAGGACACTACAAATGCCCCCTGCGGCGAGCGACGGGAAGGAGCAGCTTCCGCTCCTGAGAACCGCCCGACCATTCAATGCCTTGAACGGTCGTGAACTGAAGGTGACTTGAACCCCTCTTTTCTCATCATTTACCGAACTTACGTGCGGGCGGAGCAGGTTGTGTAACGGTTTGGTGCGTCCGTGCCCAGGGGAGCAAAGCGGCATTGTTGCCGTTCGCCCGGCTGTCCTAAACTCGCCTCGGTTCCACGGCGCTTGACAGATCGGCGGTCGGCGTGCGGGGATCAGTCCGCGCCGGAGAACGGGGAGACGGAACAATGGACTTCCTTGGGCGCGCCCGCGACACAGGCCCACTCCTGGGTTCGCACACCATGCCATGACCGCAGGCGGTCGGGCCATCAGCCCGGCACCACCCTGTACTGCCGGGCGTGCCCGTCCGGCTCAGGCGAGAACCCCGGGAGAAAACAGCGTCGTGTCAGATCCCTGCGAGCAAGCTGTTCCGAGTACGGAGCTCATATCGTGACCGCGGCCAGGCATGCGGCCGTTCGCCCGGCACGGCCATCGCGGTGGGCTTCACTCGTGGAGTGGCGCAACTGGCGGCTGCTGGTGAAACTCGCGGCGGTACTGGTCGTACCCGCCCTGCTCGCCGGCGGCCTGGGTATCGTGCAGATCCATGACGACGTCACCCTCGCCAACTCCTACGCGGACACGCAACGCCTGGTCAGGATGCGTGGTGAGCTGCGGACTCTGCTCGCGGCCCTGCAGCGGGAACGCGCGATGTCCGTCGAACGACTGAGTGCCGGCACTGCCGACGACACCGCCGGTATGCGCCGGCAGGAGCGGAGCGTCGACAGCGCCCGTACCGCCGTCACCGGCACCAGGAAGCAGGACGTCTCCCTCAAAGGCGTCACGGCGAATCGTTACCGCAACGCCGTCGGCCTGCTGGCCCGTCTCCCGGGCCTGCGCGCACAGGTGGCCTCGGCCGACATCGACTCCTGGACCGCGCTCAACGACTACGGCACGATCATCACCGGGCTGCTCCATCTGGACCAGGCACTCGACAGCGGGCTCTCCACCCCCGGACTCACCAGGGCGGCCACCGCGTTGTACGACCTGGAGGCGGCCGAGGAGCAGATCCACCTCGAACACGCGATCCTGCTCCAGGCGCCCGACCGCGGCCATCCGATGACCCCGACGCTCGTCAAGGCGCTCCAGAGGGCCGACGCCCGCCTCCAGGACCGACTCGACGACTTCCGGACCATGGCCACCCCTGCGGAGTGGCGCGCCTATCAGCGAACCGTCACCGGCACCTCCGTCAGCCGGCGTGCCCACGAGGTCAGCACCGTGCTGGCCGCGTCCCAGACATCCCAGGCGAAGCAGAACGCCACGGCATCACTGAAAGTCCCGGTCGGCACCTGGACCCGGGATTCAGAGGCCACCGCCGATCTCGTCGACAAGGTCGGGGACGGCTTCTTCCACACCTTGCGCAACACGTCGGCCGAGCTGCAGGACCGGACGAGCAGCCAGGCGGGCACGGCATCCGTCATCCTCTTCGCGGTACTGCTGCTCGCCCTTGCCGTCGGGCTCGGGATCGGCCGGCATCTGCTGCGGTCGCTGGCCGTCCTGCGCTCGACGGCACTCGATGTGGCGGAGCACCAGCTGCCCGCCGCGGTCGAGAGCATGCGCGAGGGGCGGACGGCGGACGCCGTGATCGATGTGGTGCCGGTGCACACCACGGAGGAGTTCGGCCAGCTCGCCAGGGCGTTCGACATGGTGCACTCGCAGGCCGTGCGCCTGGCGGCGGAGCAGGCCGCGCTGCGCGGTGACCTCAGGAACTCCCTGGTCAACCTCTCCCGGCGCAGCCAGGGCCTGGTGGACCGTCAACTGCGGTTGATGGAACAGCTCGAACAGCACGAGGAGGACCCGGAGCAACTGGCCAGCCTCTTCACGCTCGACCACCTGGCGACGCGGATGCGGCGCAACAACGAGAACATGATGATCCTGTGCGGCAGCACTCTGGTGCGCTCGTCCCACAGTGCGGCGCTGGAGACCGTGCTGAGGGGCGCCGTCTCCGAGATTGAGCACTACCGGCGCGTGCTCGTCCAGCCCGGCCCTCCCGTCGACGTGATCGGGTACGCGGCCGGTGACCTGGGGCGGCTTGTCGCCGAACTGCTCGACAACGCCACCTCGTTCTCCCCGCCGCACACCCAGGTGATCATCGGCAGTACCCGGGAGCCTGACGGCTCGCTGCTGATCGAGATCCTGGACGAGGGAATCGGGATGAGCGAGAGCGACCTCGCCAGGTCCAACCAGCGGGTGACGGCGGGTGCATCCGTGGATGCGCCCGCGTCCCGGCAGCTGGGTCTGCTCGTGGTCGGTCGCCTGGCCGGTCGGCACGACATCGCCGTCGAGCTGAGCTCGCGGCCGGGCGTCAGGGGGCTGCGGGCCCGTGTTCTGGTACCGGCCAGGCTGGTCACGGCGCAGGCGCCGGCCCGTGCGGAGGACAGGCCGGGCATCATGGCCGAACGCCCCGTCCCCACGCTTCCGGTACGGACGCGCGGCGGCCGGACGGACACCGGTGCGGCGGCATCGCGCCCGCCGCGACAGCCGTTCGCCACCGCCGCCGCGGCGACAGGGCCCCCCCCGGCCGACGAGGACACCTCGCAAAAGCCCACCGCCCCGCCGTGGTCCGGCTTTGTCGCATCGGCATCGGCAGCCCCCGGCGCCGGGAACGGTGTGGACACACCGGTGCCGCACGCCACCGCGGAGGAGCCCGCGCCCGCCCCGCCGTCCCTGCCCGAGGCACCAGGCGCCCCAGAGCCGTCGGATCGCCCGGGACCCGCGTCGGCTGTCCGACGCCCGGCCGGGCGCGATGCGCGGGAGCCCGACCCGTCGGCCGACCTCACCCGGGCCGGGCTGCCCAGAAGGGTTCCGCGTACGCGGTCCGTCCCGGCCCGGACCGAGCGGCCCGCCTCCGAGGACGCAGCAGCTGCGAGCGCCCGCCGCGCCCACAGCTTCCTCAGCAGCTACCAGTCGGGCATCCGCCGGGCGCAGCCCGATCAGACGCCCAATCCATCGGCGACGGGCAGGAAGAACCCATGACCTCATCCCACTCCCCGGAGGTGAGCCAGTTCGGATGGCTGGTCACCAACTTCACGGAACGAGTTCCCCACGTGGCGCACGCGGTGGTGATCTCGGCCGACGGACTGCTGCTCACCGTGTCGGATCAGCTGGCGGACCGTCATGCCGAGCAGCTCTCCACCATCGCGGCGGGTGCCATCAGCCTGATCCAGGGTGCCGCCCGGTGTGTGGACGCCGGGAACGCGCTGCGCACGGTGATCCAGATGGAGCACGGCATCATGCTGATGATGTCGATCAGGGACGGGTCGTGTCTGGTCGTCCTGGCGGCTCCGGACTGCGAAGTCGGCCAGATCGCCTATGAGATGACCGTGCTCGTCGACCAGGTCGGCGAGATGCTGACTCCGGAACTCCGTACTGAGTTGCAGCAAGTCCAGCAGGCTGCGGTCCGATAGCCGGGACGGGGAGAACATGAGCACCGGGCAAGACCCGTCCGGCCCTCGAAGAGACGAGGAAGCGGAGGACGAACAGACCTTCGCCGACGTGCTCAACGCGTTCAGTTTCGGCACCGGACGACGCAGGCGGAAGACCTCCGGCACGCGTGACACGCCGCAGGAGCCGGCGTACGACGAGAGCGGCGAGGCCCCACCACCGCAGGCTGCCGCCGGGTCGTACACACCCGCTTCCCCGGTGGATCCCATGACCGTGGAGCCGGGAGCACCGGCGGCGTTCGTCCGCGCCTATGTGTGGACGGGCGGCCGGACCAGGTCAGATCACCACTTCGAGGTCGAGACCGTGGTCACTGCCGCCGCCCCGGGAGCCGTCATGGGCGCCGACTCGCAGTGGGACCGCGCGGTGCTCGACCTGTGCCGGGAACCGAGGTCGGTGGCCGAGGTGGCGGCGCTCGTCGCGGTGCCGCTGGGCGTGGCCAAGGTCCTCCTCGGCGATCTGGCGGATCGCGGGCTGATCGTCGTCCACGAACCGGCGACCGGCGCCGGCGAGGCCCCGGCCCAGGCACTGCTGGAGAGGGTGCTGATCGGACTGCACCGGCTCTGACGGTCCGGTCCTCAAGACGCGTCGCGACAGCGGGCTTGTACCGGGTGGCGGCACCTGTTGGTCGGCCCCGGGCACACAGTGAGGCCTTTCCAACCATCCTGCGGCGGCCAGTAGTCGGCTGCGGCAACTTGCCTCGTCGAACCTCGTCATGCGCCTTCGGTATCCAGACGTTCCGCTGACTCAAGCAGGTACTTTGGCAGCTTCGAACTGGCCGCCAACACCTCGATACCGATGAGGCGCCCCTGCTCGTCGAAGTCGAGGTTGATCACGCCGCCGACCTCCACCGGGTCACAGGGATACATGCGAGTCGACTGTGCACGGGCTTGTGGACGTGCGAAATACACGTACGCAGCATCCGCCGTCTTGTCGTAGGTAACGGTGACGTCCGCCATGGTCAGCGCGCTCCCTTGAGGGGTTGAGGTCGGTCTTGCCCGTGTTGTGTCGCCTCAGCCTCATGCTGCGGTGGCGAGTTGCAAGGCCAGGACGGCCCTGACAATGTCGGTGATGCGGTTGGTGCTGCAACGGAGTTTGCGCAGGAGGCGCCAGGACTTCAGGGTGGCCATGGCTTGTTCGCCGAGGGCTCGGATCTTGGCGTGGGAGCGGTTGACCGCCTGCTGCCCGACGGACAGTTTGTCCCAGCGTCCGCGGTAGGGCACCCGCACGGTGCCGCCGGCTGCTTGGTAGGCCTTGTCCGCCCAGCACGGAATGCTGGCGGCGGTCAGGACATCGATGACGCCGTGGGCGCGGGCGGCCTTGATGTCGTGCACCGCCCCGGGTAGTGCCGGCGACGCCCAGATCACCTTGCCGAACGGATCGGTGATGGCCTGCACGTTCATGCCGTGTTTCTGCGGCGATCCTGTCGATCGGTAGCAGTGTGCCGTCCAGGATCACGAACGCCTTGGTAGCCGCGACGGTCATCGCTTCATGGAGGCTCGGCGCGAGCACGGCCAGGACCTCGACGACCTCGCTGACATAGCGGTGGGCTGTTGCCAGGCCAACGTCGAACCCTGCCGCGAGCTGCGTGAAGGTGTGACCGCATCGCAGATGAGCCAGGGCAAGCAGCGCCTGGCGGGCGCAGGTCAACCGCCTCCAGCGCGTTCCGATCCGGCGGCGGTGAGCAGCCAGTTCCCTCCGCACCAGACGCAGGATGGAAGTGGACAGGTCCAACCCGGACGGGTACACAAGGACGTGAAGCTCCCGGCGGAGTAGGTTGATCTTGGTTGACAAGCCATCTACCAGGAGCTTCGTCGCTCTGTCACCCCAAGCTGCTTGCACCGCAGGCAGGTTGGAAAAGCCTCAGTGTGATCAGACTCGTGCCTTTCGCTGCTGAACTTCCTTGAGGACCCCGGCCACGGTCTCGTAGTCATCATCCACGTGTTTTCTGACATGCTGTTGTCCCCTTCTTCGGATCCAGGTAAGTGCGATGCCGTAGTGGTGTGCTCTGGGTCGAGTGGAGTCACCTTGCTGGACTGATGTTGCTTCAGGCAGCCAGGGAGGCTACTTGTCACGCGGTCACCCGGCCGAGTTCGAGAATGTACAAACTCACGAAAGTGTCGGCCGTCAAAGCCCGCACGCAGGCCATCAACCAGCTCAAAGCCGTCCTCGTCACTGCCGATCCCGTCTTGCGGGAGGAACTGGCCGGTCTGGGCAATGCTGAACTCTTCCGTACCTGTGCGCAGTTCACCGGTGTGAGCAGTCGCGAGGATGCAGGCGAGGAGTCGGTGGTGCAAGCCGCCCGGATCACGCTGAGCCTGCTGGCTCACCGGATCGGCCAGCTCTGCGAGGAGATCCGGGATGTAGAGGCTCGTCTGGCCCGGCTCGTGGAACGGCATGTCCCACAGCTGCTCGACGTGGTCGGGATCGGTCCGGACACGGCGGTCGTTCTGCTGATCACGGCGGGGGACAACCCGGAACGGCTCGACAGCGAGGCATCGTTCGCCGCGCTGTGCGGTGTCAGTCCCGTCGAGCGTTCCTCGGGACGCCGGCAGTACCGTCGCCTCAACCGCGGCGGCGACCGGCAGGCCAACGCCGCACTCCACCGCATCGTGTTCACTCGCCTGCGGGTCGACTCGCGTACCCAGGACTACTACGAGCGCCGCATCAAGGAGAGAAAGACCCGGCGTGAAATCGTCCGCTACCTCAAACGCTACGCGGCAGGCGAGGTCTTCCACCTGGTCAAACAGCTATAGTTGGCACCCCGCTCATAGGGGCTTGTGACACGGCGAGGCCCTGCCGAGGACCATCCTGGTGGAGCCTGTGCGCGGCGCCGTGAGACGACGAAGCTGCACCGGAGAGCTCCGGTGCAGCTTCGTCGTGAGATCGGCTGCGCTGTCGGACGCGATGCGGTCGGCGCCTCATGCGGCCTGTCCCTGTGACGCTTTTTGGGGTGCGCCTACTTTGCGATTGCACTCGCCGACGCATCTAAAAAGTCGGGTTTCGTCAGGTATTCCGTTGTGTGGAGCTGTGGATGGTGCAGTCGAGGACGAACACTCGGACCTTCAGGTTTCCTAGGGCGTGTCCGACGGGTCAGGTGGCAAAGACGCCAGCCAGGTGTAAGGAGCGGGTCTCTGTGGGCGCGAGGTGCCTTCGAACAGAAGGATGGTGGATCGATGCAGCAAACCCACATGGGGGAGATGGAGCGTGCAGATCGTCACCCGTGGAAAGGCATGGCTCAGCCAAAGTCCCTCAAATGAAGGGGAGTTTATGCGTCGCGCCGTTGCTGTTGCAGTTGGAGCCATCGTGTTCCTCGGGGTGGTGGTCACCCCTGCTAGAGTGCTGCGCCAGAAATCCTGAGGATTACTGACTTCCTTGGGTTGTTGTCGGGTGTTGGGTGGGGGTCTGGTGGCGGTCGGGCGGGTGTCGATCGGGTCGGGTCGGAGTTGGATGTGAGGTAAGCCCCGGGGGGGTGTGCTTGAGGTGTTCGTCGTGGGTGGAGGGGGTGTTGGCTATCGGGGTGTGCTGTGACAGTGGCCGGATGTCTTTGACCGGTTTCGAGTCGGGTGTGTGTGGTGTGGGGGGGTAGTTGCGCGGTGGTGGGCGTGTCGTGTGTGGTGGCGTGCTCGTGTGTCCCGGGGGTGCGGTGGGTGCTGGGGTTGTCGCATGGTGGAACGATCGGGGCGCCGGGTTGGGTGTGAGCGTGGATGACGAGGTCGCGGTTGTCGCGGTAGGTGAAGGTGTCGCGTCCTTTGCCCCGGTATTTGCGGTGGCGGCGCGGCCGGTGGATCAGCCGGGAGGACTCGCCCGGCGGGTAGCAGCACATCGCCGCGATCGGCCAGTGGCGTCAGGAGCGGTCTCGAAGCCGCAGGACGGGCGTGTGTCCGCGCCGGCCCCGGGTGCGGGCGGTCGGGGGTGTCTTCGAGAACCCGGTGTGGTCGTTGAAGACGGCGAAGGCTCCGGGTGCCGCGGCAGTCGTTCGACCTGTGGCCCCACGTTGTTCTTCCGCGGCCCGTCCGCGTGCTCATCGTGCTGCAGCGCACGGCGGGCGGGACTCTGCCATGACCAGCCGTGCCGGTGCGGCAGCTGCCAGACCGCTGCCATCGAGCAGTGGGTCTTGAACCGGACGGCGGTCACTGCTCTGGTCCGTGCCGCGGTCCACCGCTGGTCCTCCCGGCCGTGCTCGGCGGGTGCCAGGGTCAATTCCTTTTCCAGCTCGGCGAACTGGCCATCACAGGGCTTGGGCAGTTTCGACGGCCCGGCGGAGGCCGGGGCGTCCGTGCCGCTTTCCCGCCAGGCACGCCGGCAGCGTTGCACCGGCCGCTCGCTCACCCGCAGATCCCTTGCGGTCACCGCGGTCTTCTCGCCGCGTGTGAACCGCTCACCGGGCTCGTAGCGGATGTGCCGGTGAAGCTCTCGCCGCTCGGCGGTCAGCCCACCGTCCTGCGCGTGCCGCATACAGCCGGCCTGCCGCGGGGATCGGCCCCCGGCAACCACCCGAGGAGATCAGTAGGCGGGCTGTTGCGGTCAGTGCCATGACGGGGGAGGTGGCGTAGGTGATCATTCGCTCGGTTCGTCCACGTGGTGTAGCCAGGGCAGTTGCGATCAGCTGCTTGTAGCGGGGTGGGCTGATGCCCTGTCCGCGTGAGAGGAGGGGCAGTTTCAGGAAGTCCATGCGCTCGAGTGTGATCAGGGGTGTGCGGCGCACGTCTTGAGGTTTATGCACTGCCCCTTCTGCGGGCACCCCGACAGCCGTGTCGTCGATGGTCGTACGACCGGCGACGGCAGGTCGATCCGCAGGCGCCGCCAGTGTCCGGACTGCTCCCGTCGTTTCACGGCCGTGGTGACGTGTTCGCTCATGGTGGTCAAGCGGTTCGGAGTCACCGAGCCTTTCAGTCGTACCAAGGTCATCAATGGTGTGCGCAAGGCATGCCAGGGGCGGCCTGTCACCGAGGGACGTGCTCGCCCTGCTCGGCCGGCGGGTCGAGGAGGCGGTGCGGGTCACCGGTAGCGCCGAACTGACCACCCATGACGTGGGGCTGTCCGTACTCGGCCCGTTGCAGGAGCTCGACCTCGTCGCGTATCTGCGGTTCGCCTCCGTCTGCCGGGCATTCGACTCGCTCGAGGACTTCGAGACGGCCATCGCGGAGCTGCGTGGGGCGTGGTGTTGGAGCGTGGCTCCCATGAAGTCGAGCTGGGGCCCGCGGGGGTAAGCCCTTGCTCGCACCGCTGGCACTTACAGTGCACTGCCAGGGTGGCCTACAAGCCGGCCACGCTGCGGCGCTCCCTGACGTACTGCGAGAAGCGCGTGGCGACGCCCGGGAGATCTGGCGTGACACGCCTGCGGGGTGGGGTGGCGTCCGGCTGGACGGGGCAGTGAATGAAGACGGCCGAGGAAACGTCCAGCGCGGTCGTGAGCCGAGCCCGCAGAGCGGACGGGTTATGCGCCTCGCATACGGATTGGTAACCGCTCGCCGTGGCCAACCCAGCCAGATGGGCGTGCCTTCCCGGGGTGGGCTGGCCACCGGTCGAGGCGTACAGGCCGTCGTCCAGAACGATGTGCACCAGGGGCAGGTCTGGTGCCGTTCCCACGGCGAGCAGCGTGGCCGGGTTCATCAGCAGGCTGCCGTCCCCGTCGACGACGATCGTCGGCTGCTGCGAGGCCATGGCGACACCGGTCCCCAGTGCCAGGGCCAGACCCATGGAGCCGGTCATGTAGAAGTGATTCGGCCGGTCGTCCAAGGACGCGGCCACCCGGGAGGCGAAGCCGGTGGTGAACACAGTGGGGATCCCGGGCGCGGTGGCCAGGATATCGGCGATCGCCGTGGACTTGTCGAACGGCACGACGCTCACGCCTCCCAGTCGAATTCGTCGGGTCGCACCAGCAAGGCATGGCTGTGCCGCTTCTCCACGACCGTGCGCCGGGCGTCCCGGATCTGATCGTCGGCCCTCCCGGCGGAGAGGTAGTGGTGCTCGATGCCCAGGCCGTCCAGGATCGGCTCGGTCAGCCGCCCCATCGCGAGGTTCTCGGGCGTCGGGTCCGGCGGGGTTCCGCGCATGCTGATGATCAGAAGCATGGGGATGCGGTAGGGGACCACCAGGGAGGCGAGGGCGTTGA
Source organism: Streptomyces sp. NPDC001351 (assembly GCF_042896045.1). Classification (NCBI taxonomy): domain Bacteria; kingdom Bacillati; phylum Actinomycetota; class Actinomycetes; order Kitasatosporales; family Streptomycetaceae; genus Streptomyces; species Streptomyces sp. NPDC001351. The sequence goes on from NZ_JBIAWS010000025.1 coordinate 66,960, forward strand.
CGGACTGCCCGAACCCGGAGTTCTGCATCAGCACGGTGGCGGTGCCTCCGGTGAGGGCCACGCCGGCTGCCATTGCGACGGCGTTGTCCTCGCGCGCCACCACGTGGTAGTCGGCGCGCTCCTGCAACTGGGCCAGCAGTGGTGCCAGCACGCCGCACGGAGTGGCGAAGTAGGGACCCATGTCGTGGCCGACGAGAGCGTCGAAGACGGCAGTGGCTGCGATGGTATCGCTCATGTGTCGGCTCCTCGGGCGCCGCCGTCCGTCGTCCGGAGCGCTGTCGTGGTCGTGCCGATGGCCTGAACGACCGCAGGCACCACCTGATGGGCACGGTCGCGGAGGTAGAAGTGGCCGCCTTCGAACACCTGGTGGTCAAAGCGACGGCTCGTCAGTTCCCGCCAGGCATCGGCGTCTTGAGGCGGAAGCCGATCGTCGGTACGACCGCGGAAGACCGTGATCGGGGTGTCGATCTGGGGCGGTGCCTCGCGCCGGTAGCGCTCGATGAGCCGGTAGTCGGCCCGGATCATCGGGACGAGTAGGGCCAGGAGTTCGGGGTCGTCGAACACGGCCTGGTCGGTGGCGGACATGCTGCGCAGTTCGGCCACGAGCGCGTCGTCGTCCTGGGTGTGCAGGTCGCCGCCCGGATGACGGTGCGGAGCCGGGCGTCCGGAGACGATCAGCTGCCGCGGAGGGTGTCCGTGCTCCGCGTGGCGCAGGGCCACCTCGTAGGCGACGGCGGCACCCATGCTGTGGCCGAACAGCACGATGTCCTGCCAGCCCCGGGGCCGTACGGCGGCCGCGATTTCGTCGGCCATCTCGTCCATCGAGTCCACGCAGGGCTCCGCGATGCGGTCGTGGCGGCCCGGGTACTGGACGACGGACAGCTCGATGTCGTCGGGGAGGTAGGGCGACCAGTCCTGGTAGGAACTGGCCGCTCCTCCAGCATGCGCCAGGCATATCAGGCGGACGGACGCCGACGGCTTCAGCCGGGGTGTGCGCAGCCACCGGGCAGCACGGTCGGACAAGGGCGTGGTCATATCGCGTTCCTGTCGGGGAGCGACCTGGCACATCAGACGGGCAGGGCGACCGACGGCAATGCGCCGTTGCCCTGGATGGTGGTGACACCCGCACGGCCGGGCGGCAGGTAGCGCACCAGGCAGCCGCCGGGCTGTCCGTCGAAGAGGAACGGGCTCAGCACCGGGTGGACATCCGTCTCGTAGGTGTCCTGGCTGCCCTCCTCGCGCAGTTCCACGCGGTACGGCACGGGCTCGACGTATTCCTGCGCGATGTACTGGCCGGTGCTCAGCGCGGTGTCCAGGGTCGCGCGCCAGGCGGCGTCGTCGGCGTGGCGGCCGAGGACGACACCGTGGCTGCCCAGTCCGATGGCCGGCTTGAGGACGAAGTTCTCCCGCTCCGACAGCAGTAGTTCGGGCAGCGGCCGGGTGGTACCGCGCCAGCGCACCGGCCGGTCAAAGACGGTCCTGGTCCAGGGCAGATACCGTTCGACCAGTGCGTGGTCCTCGGAGGTCATCCACGGCAGTCCTTCGGAGACCCAGCCGAGCACCTTCTTGTTGGCAACGAGGTAGGCGCTCTGAGAGGCGATCAGAAAGCACTCCGCGTCAAGGGCGGAACGCATCGGTGCGAGATCGATCCCGAGCCGCGTCCAGTCGAAGATGGTGAAGTGCCGCAGGCCGAGCCGGTAGCGGGGCGTCGAGTTGCCTCCGCCCAGGCCGAGCCCCTGGAGCAGTTGTTCGGGCTCGAAGTACTCCGCCTGCAGGCCCTGGTTGCGCAGCGACTGGACCTGGATGTCGAAGTACCGCGTGGTGCGTACGGCGTTGAACTCCCGCAGTGCCCCGACGATGGCCACGGCGGGAGGGGTGCCCAGATCACGCACAGCGCGCACGAAGATCTGGTCCCGTACGGAGAGCGGGTCCGGCGTGGCCCGGAAGGGTGCCGCGTCGGCGCCACCGTATGCGGCCTTCCAGACCGCGGACTGCACGGAGGTCTCGACGACACCGCCGATACCGGAACCGATGTTGAACTCGAGGAATTTGGGACCAGCCGGGCCGACGGCGATGTCCGGCCGCGTCATGCACGTCGCGTACGCCTCTTCGAGAGGTCCGTGAACCCACAGCGGGTAGTTCTCCTCCACCGCACCGAGCGCGCGAAGCCTTCCGTGGAAGTCCGGGGCGATTCCAAAGAGCGCGCGACGAAGCAGCCGGAGCAACTGCCGGGTGGCGTCGAAGAGTTCCGTGTAGCGCTCCTGCGGCAGAACCACCGGGTTCATGGAGGTGCTGTTGACCGGGTAGTCCAGGTCGTCCAGCGTACGATCCAGGTGCTCGGTGAGTTCGGGAACCGCCAGTCGCGACTTCTCCGGCAGCTCCGTGGTGCCGAACCAGGTCTCCTCGGCCACGCCGTCAGTTCCCTTCTTCGAATTTTCGCTTGATCCAGCCGAAAAAGGCATCGGCGAGCAGAGTGAGTTGCGGCTCCGGCAGGAGCGTGAAGCCGGCGCTGGCCGTACTCCACTCGTTCAGGATCGGCCCGGAATCCGTCATCAGCCAATCGATGCAAAGGAATTCGGCATTCAGGCTCTCGGCTATCCTGTTACACCATTCCTCGACCTGGAGGTGATCGTCGTTCACTTCCAGCGAGCCGCCTTGGCTGATACTGGCGAGATATCCGCCGGGCCGAGGTTTTCGGCTGAGTGAAGTAACCACCTTGCCATCGACAACGAACACACGCATGTCCGCGTGATGAGGAAGGAATTTCTGGACGATGTAGCCCGTTCCGGTCGTCGAGACGATATCGATCGTCGACGCGAGCTGCTGATCCGTCTCGACCTTGAGGACACCCACACCCATGCCGAGTTCGCGCGGTTTGACGATATAGGGGCCGGGGCCGAGCTCCCGCTCCACCTCGGGAACGACCTTGCGGGCGTACTTCTTGGGGGGCACCGCAATGGTCTTCAGGCCCGGCACGCCCAGGTTGGCGGCGTGCTGGAGGAGCGCCAGCTTGTCCCGTTCCAGGTAATCCGGGCCGCTGATCGACCTGTTGAGCAGGACCGAGTCACTGGCGTGGATCGTCCGGTAGATCGCGCGCATGTGCTGGAGGCCCTGCGGCTCCATGCTGATGTCCTCGGCGATGTAGCACTGCCGAGTCTCCAGCAGATCCTCGCCGCCATAACGCATCACGGGCTTGCCGACGCAGGAGAGCATGATCTCGCCGGCCCTGATCAGACGGAAATCGAAGCCTATCTTCTGAGCCAGGGGAAGGTATCTCTTCGAGAGGCTTTCTTCGAATCTGAGAACTTCATCGAATTCCAGATCGTCCTCTTGGTATATCCAATTGATGATGCCAGCCAAAAGTTCCCTCCCCCGGGTGAACCTGCGCCTACGACCTTCGCCTGCCATGGAACACCATAGATCCACTGGAGGCAAGGTCATACTTGTGTGTTCCATGCCTCTCACCGTCGGAAAATTTCCCTTTTGACCGGCTGATGTCATTCGTGCCGCCCGGGTCCGAGGCGTTCTGTACGACCTCTTACCGTGGGGCCGCGAGGTCCACAGAAAATAACCCCTTGCCAACTATGCTTGCGTCTGCCATTAATAGCAAAGACCCATGTGTCGAGGCGTTCGCCGAGCCGCCGTGGAGATGGGGCCGCAGCTACCGATTCGGCCCGCGGCGGTACTCGCCAATGCCCGAGAGGGTTGTCCGTCATCGTCGCCGCGTGCCTGCTCGCACGGCATCGTCGGCGCCCGGGCGTTCGGCGGGGCGCCATCCCTGACGGATGACGCGTGCCGGAGGCTACCGCGCACTCCCGACACATACCGCGCGTGCCGGACGGCCGCTTCCCTGGGCGACAGGCCCGAGTCGAGAGGCAAGCCCATGAACCATGTCGTCTTCGCCCACGAACTGCTGGAGTCGCAGGTGGCCCGAAACCCCTCGGCGCTCGCGGTGCGGGAGGGCGAACGAACCGTCAGCTACGCCGAATTGGACGCCGGGGCCAATCGGCTCGCGCGCCACCTGCTGGCCCGGGGCGTCGGCCCCGGCGGCATCGTGGCCGTCGCGCTCCCGCGCTCCGTCGAGCTGATCGTCGCGCTCTACGCGGCGCTCAAGACGGGTGCCGCCTACGTTCCTTTGGACGTGGACCATCCGACGGCGCGCGTCGCCGCCGTCCTGGACGACGCCCGGCCCGCCGTACTGCTCACCACCGGCTCCTACACCCCGGCGGCAACGGTCGCCCGGCTGGACCTGGACGACCCGGAGACGCTGCGCGCCTTGGAAGCCCTTCCCGGCGACGCGGTGACGGACGACGAACGCGGGCGCGCAGTACGGGCGGAGGACCCGGCGTACGTGATCCACACCTCCGGGTCCACCGGCACGCCCAAGGGTGTCGTCGTGCCCCATCGCGGCCTGGCGGCCTATCTGGGATGGGCCCTCGAGGCCTACCCCGGCCTTGCCGGCACTGCCCTGCTGCACTCGGCGGTCTCCTTCGACCTCACCGTCACCACGCTCTTCGGACCGCTGTCGGCGGGTGGCTCCGTCCGGGTCGCCCAGTTGCTCGACCCGGACGGCACCGCCGACGGCGCGGGGACCGACGGCCCGGTCACCTTCCTCAAGGTGACGCCCAGTCACCTGGCCGTCCTGGACGCTCTGCCGCCGTCCGCCCTCGCCGCCGTCGACCTGGTCGTCGGTGGCGAGCAGCTGCTCGGTGAGCAACTCGACGCGTGGCGCCGCCGGGCGCCGGGTGCGGCGGTGACCAACGAGTACGGTCCCACCGAGGCAACCGTGGGCTGTGTCACCTACCGCGTCGACCCGAAGGACGAACTGCCCGGTGGGCCCGTCCCGATCGGCAGGCCCGCGCCCGGAGTGCGCGTCCATGTGCTGGACGAACAGCTGCGGCCGGTGGCGGAGGGCGCGACCGGTGAACTCTTCGTCGCAGGAGACCAGTTGGCCCTCGGCTACCTGAACCGGCCGGACCTGACCGAGGCGCGCTTCGTCAGCGATCCGTTCGACGCGCGGGGTGCGCGGATGTACCGGACGGGCGATCTGGTCCGGATGCGCCCCGACGGCACCCTGGTGTTCATCGGGCGCAGGGATCAGCAGGTGAAGATCCGTTCGCACCGCGTCGAGCCCGGCGAGGTGGAGACGGCGCTGCTGACGGACCGCCGCGTCGCGCAGGTCTGCGTCACCCCGGTGTCCGGCCCCGGCGGGCTGCGCCTGGTGGCGCACGTCGTACCGGAGGCCCATGCCACCGGGGAGAGGACGGACCTGGCCGAAGGGCTGCGCGCGTACGCCGCGAGCCGTCTCCCGTCCTACCTGGTGCCGTCCGCCGTGGCACTCGTCGACCGGATGCCGCTGACCCCGCAGGGCAAGGTCGACCGCGCGGCTCTGGTCGCCGCTCTGCCGCTGGAGCCCGGGCCGGCCGAGGCGGCCGATGAGGCGGACACCGCGATGACCGCGGCCGAGAAGCTGCTCGCTGATCTGTGCGCGGAGCTGCTCGGCGTCGAGCGGGTGGGCCTGGACGACAACTTCTTCTCGCTCGGCGGCAATTCGCTGCTCGGCATCCAGCTGTCGGCGCAGGCCCGCCGCAAGGGCCTCACGCTGACGCCCACGGACGTATTCCGGTCCGGAAGCGTCAGGGTGATGGCCTCCCGTGCGGAGGGCGCCACCACGACCGCGCCGTTCGACCGGAGCTGACCACCACTCACGAGGAAAAGGAGAACCACCGTGCCACAGGACACGTCGCCGCCGGTGCTCGGGTCGTACACGGGACGGATCGAGGGATCCGGCGGTACCAGGCTCGTCGTCTACGAGGCCTCCGGCATGCAGCCGGGGACCGAGTGCGGACGCATTGAGGACTGGGTGGTCGAGCACGGCGCCGCGCTGACAGGCCTGCTCGACACCGTCGGCGCGGTGCTGGTGCGGGACTGCGTGCACAGCCCCGAGCAACTGTCCGAGGTGGCACGGCACGTCGGCGGCGAGCTGCTCAGTTACACGGAGCGCTCCACACCCCGCAGCGCCGTCAGCGGAGGCGTCTACACCTCCACGGAGTACCCGGCGTCCGAGACGATCACCCAGCACAACGAGAGCGCCTACGCCAGCGTCTTCCCGCACCGGTTGTTCTTCGCCTGCTTCCGCTCCGCGGAGACGGGGGGCGAGACCCCGCTCGCCGACGTGCGCGAGGTGACCCGGCGCCTGCCGTCCGACCTGCTGGACCGCTTCCGGAAGCTCGGTATCGCCTACCACCGGTCCTATCGCGAGGGGATGGGCCTGACCTGGCAGGAGACCTTCCAGACCGAGGACCGCGCGGAGGTCGAGCGGTACTGCGCGGAGCGCGGTATCGACCTTACCTGGACCGACTACGGACTGCGCACCTTGCAGTGCGGCCCGGCCCTGGTGACGGACCCGGGCACCGGAGAGGAGTGCTGGTTCAACCAGGCGCACCTCTTCCACGTCTCGAACCTGCCCGCCGCCACCCGGGAGGCGCTCGGCGAGCTGTTCCCCGAGGAGGAGATGCCCCGCAACGCCACGTACGGCGACGGTTCGCCGATCTCCGACGAGGAGATGGACCGGGTCCGCGAAGCCTTCGGCGCCTGCACATACGCCTTCCCGTGGCAGCGCGGCGATCTCATGGTTGTCAACAACCTGCTGCAGTCCCACGGCCGACGCCCCTACACCGGGGAGCGGCGGACCCTCGTCGCCATGACCGGCCAGGTCACCGTGGCGCGGCGCGCCGACGGTGCGGCGGTCTTCGACGGGCCGGTGCTGGCCGACCGCGCCTGATCCGCGAGTGAGGGCTCCGCGCCGTTGCGCCCGGCCGACGGGGCGGCGCGGAGCCGTTGGGCCGTTTATGCCTCCGCCACGGGGCTCAGGAGGCGGCGCAGCTGTACCGCCCAGACGACGACCGCGGCCAGGGCGATGGAGATCACCGCCGTGGCCATGCCGGCCCGGATGCCGACCGACACGGTGATGCTGCTGGCGACCAGGGCGCCGAGCGGGACTCCCAGCCCGGAGGAGAGCATGCGGCGGGTGGTGTTGACCCTGCCCTGCAGCTCGGAGGGCGTGACCTCCTGGGAGTAGGTCATCGTGTTCACCAGTACGACCAGGTAGGCCGTTCCCCATGCCGCCAGCGCCACCAGCGAGATCCGCCAGTCGGTGGTGAACACGACGACGAGTCCGAGGAGCGCGCCGATCGGCAGCACCCCGAGGAGCAGCGGAAAGGCGTCGAAGCGCTTGCGCAGCCGGGGAAGCAGCAGGGAGCCGCCGATGCCGCCGGCACTCCACGCCATGTAGAGCAGGCCGATGCGCCCGTCGGAGCCGTGGATGCCGAGGACACGGTCCGCGAAGACGACGAGCTGACCGACGATGGCTCCGCCGGAGAACGACTGGAGCGTGCCGACCACCGTCATGGTCCGCAGCGTGCGGTGACCGGCCAGGAAACGCAGGCCCTCGGTCACCGATTCCCGGAAACCCGGTCGCTTGTCGCCCGAACTGGCCGGGCGGGAGGCGACGTTGGTGACCGCCCTGATGAACAGGGCGGAGCAGGCGAAGCTCAGGGCATCGAGGGCGAGCGTGCCCACGGGGTTCATCAGCGCGATGAGGGCACCCGCGACGGCGTTGCCGGCGATGCGGACGACGGTCTCGGCGCCGTAGATCGCGCTGTTGGCCTGGGTGAGTTTGTCCTTGCCGACGATGTCGGGGACGAATCCGTACACGCCTGCGTCGAAGAAGAGCGAGAGGCTGGAGGAGAGGAACGCGACCACGACGACGTGGGTGACCGTCAGGACGTCCAGGGCCCAGGCGGCCGGAATGGAGGCGAGGCTCAAGGCGCTCAGGCAGTCGGTCACGATCATCAAGGTGCGCCGGTCCATGCGGTCCGCGACCGCACCGGCGATCAGGCCGAAGGCGAGGTAGGGCAGGGTTCCGGCAGCCGCGACCAGAGAGACCAGGAAGGGGGAGCGACTCTCCTGGAAGACCAGGACGGGCAGCGCGACGGTGGTGATGGCGGATCCGAGGCCGGACACGGCACGGGAGAGCCAGAAGTTCCGGAATCCGATGATCTGCCGGAGCGGCGGAGCTTGAGTGGTCGACATGGCGTTGTCTGTTGGTCTTTCTGCTCGGGACAAATGGGAGAGCGTGCCGGAACAGCCGCCCTGGAAACGGGACGTGGGTCAGGAGGAGTTCTGTGCCAGGTGGGACAGGACCTCCGGCAGCGGGCCGGGATGGAACACGTGGAGGGACCGACTTGCCCTGGTGAGCGCCACGTAGAGGTCGCTGAGGCCCCGGGCGGAGCCGTCCAGTATCCCCTGGGGGTCGGCCACGATCACCGAGTCGAACTCCAGCCCCTTGGCCTGGCGGACGCTGAGCACGACGACGTCCCTCTCCAGGTCGACGTCCGCGCCCCAGGAGACGTCGGGAAGCCGCGCGGCGACGGCGGAGGCGAGCCGTTCCAGGTCGGCACTGGGGACGACGACCGCGGTGCGGCCCCCCGCCGCGCGGCGGGCCGCAGCGGCCGCGGCCTCGGCCAGCCCGGCGGGGAACTCCTCCGGCGTGGTGCCTGCGCAGTGCGGCGGTTCGGCGCCGTGGCGTACCGCCCGCGCCGGCATCAGTTCGGGCGAGATGGCCTTCAGCACCTGGCGGGACGCGTCCATGATCTCGCCGGGGGTGCGGTAGTTGACGGTGAGCTGCGACAGTCGCCAGCGCGTGCCGAAGAACGGTTCCAGCGCCTCTCGCCAGGACGTCGCGCCGGCCGCGTCACTCGACTGCGCCGCGTCACCGACGACGGTGAAGGAGCGGGTGGGGCAGCGGCGCACCAGAAGACGCCAGGTCATCGGGGAGAGGTCCTGCGCCTCGTCGACGATGACATGGCCGAAAACCCAGGTCCGGTCGGCCGCCGCGCGCTCCGCGACGGTGCGCAGGTCCGTCTGCGTGTGCCACCCGGCGAGCTGTTCGGCGGTCACCAGATCGGCGGCGTGCAGCTGCTCGTCCGCGGTGCCGTCCGCGCCCCGGGAACCGCGCGCGATGTCCAGGACGCCTTGGGCGTATTCCCGTTGGGCGGCTCGGCGGGCCGCCTGCCGCTCGGTCTCGGCACGGTCGTCGTACCCCAGCAGTTCGGCGGCTTCGTCGAGGAGGGGTACGTCGGACGGGGTCCAGGGTGCGCCCCGTTCGCGCACCAGCAGGGTCCGGTCCTCCTCCTCGAGCTGGGGCGCGGCCTCGGCGAGGCGGGCGGGGTCGGCGTACAGGTCGTCCAGCAGTTGCTCCGGGGAGAGGAGCGGCCACAGGGAGTCCAGCAGTCGGCGGGCGTCCGGGTCCCGGGGCAACGCGTGCAGCCAGTTGGCCTTGCGTTCGGCGAACTCGGCGGGCAGCCGCGCCCTGAAGTCGTAGGCCTTGGCGTCCTGTCCGAATACGCTGGCCAGGTCTTCCTGCACGGCGCGGTCGAGGGCCTGGACGTCCAGCTCGCCGGCCAGGATCTCCTCGAAGCTGACCTCGATGTCGCCGATGACGCGAGCCAGCCGGTCGGCCAGCTCCTCGAAGAGGATGTCGCGGAACTCCGGCCGGGCCAGGTTGTGCTGCCGGCCGTCCTCGGTGGCACGGGCAGCCGCTGCGGCCAGGAAGTCCTGTGACAGCCGGATGTGCTCGCCGCCGATCAGCGCGTCGACCGGCGCGGTGACGGCGGCCTGCCGCGCCCGTACGGCACGGTCGAGGACGTCCGCCATGACCAGACGCCCCTTGATCTCGGCGGAGGCCGTCGGCTCCTCGGCCGACGCCGAAAGACCCGGATACAGCCCTCCGACGGAGGACAGCAGCACACTGGTCTCGCCGAGACCGGGCAGCACTTGGCTGATGTACTCCAGGAAGACCGAGTTCGGGCCCACCACCAGGACGCCGCTGCGCTGCAGCCGCTCGTGGCTGTAGAGCAGGTAGGCGGCGCGGTGCAGGGCGACGACCGTCTTGCCGGTGCCGGGGCTGCCCTGGACCACCATGACGCCCGCGTGCGGCGAGCGGATGATCTTGTCCTGCTCGGCCTGGAGGGTGGCGACCGCGTCGTGCATCCGGCCGGTCTTGCCGTGCTGGAGGGCGGCCAGCAGGGCGGCTTCGCCGGAGAGCTGGACGTCATCGGGCACGCCCGAAGTGTCGTCGAACAGTTCGTCGTCCACCCGCAGCACGCGACGGTCCCGCGTATGCAGGTGCCGGCGCAGGCGCACGCCTTGCGGGGCCGCGGCCGTGGCGGTGTAGAAGGGGCGGGCGGCGGGGGCGCGCCAGTCGATGAGCAGGGGGTCGTCGTCGGGACCGGCGCCCGGCACGCCGATACGACCGATGTAGAACCGGTCGTCGTCGGTCCGGTCCAGTCGGCCGAAGCACAGTCTGCTCTCGGCGGTCTCCAGTGTGAGGAGTTTGCGGGCGAGCCGCTCGGCCGCGGCTCCGCGCTCCACCTGCCCCTGCGCGGTCCCGGAGGACTCGCTCAGGACGGTGCGCAGTTCACTGCTGATCTCCTCGCGCAGGACGCCCAATCGGTCGTGGAGCAGGTCCAAGTAGGCCTGTTCGCGGGCGAGTTCAGTCGGCCGGAGCGGTTTTTCCGGCGAGGAAGAGGTCATAGCAGACTCCATGGCGAAGGGCCGGCGGGTGGCGTTGGCCCGTCGGGGGCATGCCGCGGCGGACCCGCGGCGGGTGCTGGGCAGGACGGCCCCCGGATGGGCCGGGTGCCGGGCGTGGAACAAGAAAACGGTCGACACCCGCCCGGCCGGTGGCCGGGGGTGTCGACCGGAAAAGACCGCGCTCCCGTGCGGGAGATGGCGGGTGATGCTCGGATCCGAGAGTGTCGGACGATGACGTCCGCTGTGTGAGTCACTCCGGAGAAGAAGATCCTGAAGAGCAGGATCGGAGTGATCATAGCAGGGGTGCGAGGAACTCGTCGAGGTCGACGTTGCGGGCCCTGTCCACTCCGGGGGCTTTCGCCGAGAAGTCGAGCCGCGGCGGCCGCTGTTCGTCGTGGAAGTAGACCGCCTCGAGCAGGCCGTCCGCGGTCTCGGCGAGGGTCGGGTTTGCGACGAGGTAGTCCCGTACGGCTGGGGTGTCCTGGCGGACCTGGAGCCAGAGGCGCTTGTCGCCGAAGTGGTTCGGTGGCATGATCACCCGGGTGCCGAACCGGCGCTTCCACTGGAACGTCCCCTTGCTCAGAAAGGGTTCGGTGCCCTGGAAGTCGAGACGCTCCACGCCGTTCTCAGCGGCCCAGCCGATGAGCAGGTGGTAGATCGCCTTGAACGCGCCGCTCTCGTAATGCCGTTCGGCCCCGTCCTCCACGCCCAGCAGGCGCAGCGTGAGCACCTTCTGGCGGGGGTCCCAGTGGCACAGGGCCCCGCCGATCGGCTTGCCGTCCTGCGTCAGCCGGAACAGCCTGCCGGTGCGGAAGAGGCACTCGTAGGCGGCGTTCCTGCCCTCGGTCCGCTCGCGTGCGCCGTGCCGCCGGAACATGGTGGGGCGGTAGTGGTCGTCGTAGAAGGCGTTGAACCACTCGGGCTCGCTGGTCACCTCCCAGCCCCACTGATGTCGGCGCATGTCGCTGTTGAACTGTGAACGCTCGCGCTTGGAGATGGCCCGCCGCGCCGATGCCGGGTCGCCGTCGAAGTCGATGACGAAGTGCACGCGCATGGGAATGACCAACGACGCCTCCTTCGGCATGCGGCGGGCCAGTGAGGCACTGGTGCCGACGATGCGGATGTCCGCCTCCGGCAGCGCCGCGGGATCGCGCAGCCGCGCCCCTGACACCAGGCTCGAGGCCCGCACAGCGGGCGATTCCGCGCCCTCTTCCCGGCGCAGCTCGGTGAACTCCAGGGTGTAGGCGAGACCTTCCCGCAGGCCGGAGTAGCCCACCGACAGGCCCGCGAGGTCCGAGCGGACGGACGGGAAGACCGCGGTCCTGCGGGTGTCCCAGTGGTCCCGGAGGCGGGTGACGAACGGACTGCCGCTGTTGCGCCAGTGGTAGCCGGCGTGCATGCGCGCCCGTTGCGGGAACGGGTCACGCGAAGCGGGTTTCACTGCGGACAAGGAGAGGTCACCTCGGCGCTGACGGTGGGTGGACTGGGAACCTGCGGAGAAGGCCGGTCTCGGTCACTGCTTGACGGCGGTGAGGGCCAGCTGGTGCAGTGCCGGGACGTCCTCGACGCGGTGCGTGTCGTGGATGCCCACGCTGTCGAAGTCGGCGGCCGAGTAGCTGCCCGAACCGTGCACCAGGATGTCCTGTTCGCCGATCAGGCCTCGGTCGATGCCGTTGAGGACACCCGTCACAGCCATCACCAGCGACCATTCGCGCAGCGCCCGCGGGTCGGCGGGCAGGTGCACCTTCGCCTCGCTCAGGATGTTCCGGACCTGGGCATAGCGCTGGAGGCACTCGGCGAGCGAGACCACGAGCCCGCCCCCGCCCTGTCCCTGGATCAGCTCGTTCATGCGGGGCGAGGTCGGGGGGTTGCGGGTGTAGAAGGTGGAGTCGAGCGCTTCGTGCGGGTCGTACGTGAAGGCCGGGAAGTGCGGGTCCCGCTCCTGGGTGTAGAGCCCGGTCTCGGGCTGGAGGGAGTACGCGGGCATGTTCCCCGGGTCGGTCGAGCCGTCGTTGTACAGGCTCAACACCATGTCCGGTGCGCCGAGGTGCTGGACGAGGAAGTAGCGGGGGTCGGGCGTGCCGACGCGGTCGGCCTCGGGCAGCCGGGTGCGGCCGTAGGCGTGTCCGAGAAGGCCGTAGGCGCTGGAGACGGCATGCGCGTGCAGTCGCGGTCGGTCGGCCGCTGCCGGGAAGAACTCGGCTTCCGACAGGGCTCGTACGATGTCGGCGGCGAGGTAGTTCTCCAGCTGGAGGGTGTACCACAGGTGGGTCTTGTGGTCCCTGGCCAGCTCTTCGCTGTGGGCGTCGACGAAACCCCGGGTGATGTCCTTCACGGCGCCGGGGGTGCGGTCGCGGCCCAGCACCGCGATGGGGTTGCGCGTGCGCAGGTACGGATCGCTGTACAGCCCGGTGCGGCGCAGCTTGGCGACGGAGCCTTCCGGGACGAGGACCACGATGTTGAGCTGGTCGGCGCCCACCAGGCCGCAGTTGACGGCCCGCAGCACCGCGTCCCGCAGCGCGATGGCCTTGTTCGCCGACGAGGGCGTGACTATGGTGATTCGCTCACCGGTGTCCTGGATGAAGCGCACGGCCCGGGCGACAATGACCAGCGAGGCGAAGGTCTTCGTCGTCATGGTGGCCGGGTTGCTCATCAGGTCGAGCAGCGTAATGCTCCGGCCGTCATAGGAGGGCAGTGACGCAACGGACACATCGGAGACCGACAGAAATTCCTGGACGGCCGGCGTGAGGCGAGGCAGCTCGACGCCGGGTGTGAATTCGGTGGGATTACTGCTCTGTCTCCCGCCGAGCAGGTCGCGGAGCGCCGCCTGGACCTGCTCGTAGTACCGGGACAGACTATTGCTTACCAACATGCTTAGCCCCCTCGAATGCCTCATTAGCCAAGCGGCGGCACGGCTCGCCGGGGGATTGATTCACGGGAGCCGCACCGCACACGTAATTCTTATCCGTCAGGGCTTGACGCCGATATGGAACCCGTGCTCGTAGTCGAGTTCCGCAACGGTGCTGATGTTCTCGAAACCGGCCTCGGCGAGCCAGCCTTCGAAGTCCTCGGCCGGGTACGCCATACCGGTACCGCTGGCAAGAATGTTGAAGTAGAGGCCGAGGCGGGCGCCGTAAATGCCCTTGGTCTCGTCTTCCGTGACGTTGTAGTCGTAGATGAAGATGCGCCCGCCGGAGGGCAGCACGTCGTACGCCTTCGTCAGCAGGGTGCCGATCTGCTCGGCGGAGAAGATGCCGAGGACGTGGCTGAAAAGCACCGCGTCGGCGCCCTTGGGGAAGGGGGTGTCGAAGAAGTCACCGGTGACGAGATCGATCCGGTCGAGGAACTTCTGCGCCTCCTTGCCGTGGGCGAGCCCGGACACGCTCGGCTGGTCGAAGACGGTCGATCGCATCTGGGGGTATCGGTCGAGCAGCCGCGCGGTGGTGGTGCTGTCGCCGCCGCCGATGTCCAGCAGGTGCTTGACCGTGCCGAACTCCTCGCGCTCCACCAGGTCGTTGATCGAGGCCAGCGTGAAGGCGGCCATGGCCTTGTGGAACACGCCCTCGAGCTCGGGGTTCCGGGTGAGCCGCTTGTACAGCGTGGGCTCGTCGCCCGGGTAGCTCTCGAGCGCGGTGTTCGTGCCCGCCTTCAGGGCCTTGGTCATCTGGCCGAAAGCGGGGTAGTAGATCTCCTTCCACCCGATGAGGGTGTGCGCCCAACTGTCGGGCTCGTCGGAAGCCAGCAGGTCCTGGGCCACCGCGGAGTTGCGGTACTTGCCCTCGGACCGCTCCATCAGACCGGCCGCGCAGACGCCCTGGAGCAGGACCCGGAGCTGGTGCGACGGTACGCCCGTGAACTCGCGTATGGCTTCGAAATCAGAGCCCGGGTTTTCCGAAAGGAAAATGAAAATGCGCAGTTCCGCTGCGGTTGCGGCGGCATTGAACAGAGCCGGCGCATTCATGAGGAAGTCGAACTGCTGGTACTCCGGGCTATTCTTCTGCTGACTTGGCATTACTTCCTGAGCCTCCGCGTCCCTGAAACCTGTGGGTTCCGGTCGATTCGGTACGTATCGGGCTGTCTCGTGCAGGAAAGCAGTTGGTGCGCCACGAAAGTATCGCCAGCCCCTGAGGAGCCAGTCAACAAGATCACGATGTGACGCAGGTAACATTTGGGTAACTAAAAAATTCGATTGCGCCAGTTCGGAGGGCCGTGTAAGCATGGCAACCGAATGCCGACTGCAACCAGTTTGTCCAGTTTACCCATTCATGTCGAGATATATGTACGGGGATCGGCGATGTCGCTGAATAGCTTTGATGAATGGTCGCCCCTCAGGGAAGTAATTGTCGGCTCGGCGAAAAACTATGTTTCGCATGAGCGTGAACTCTCTTTCGAGCTTTTTTTCCACGACAACATCGCCGGGGACAACGACGCTGCCCGGCTGGAGTGGTATTACCCGCGGCTCCGCTCGCGTGGCGAGGGCGAGGCCGCCAGCGGTACCCGGGTCCCGGTCAAGAGGCGTTACGTCGACGAGCTGAACGAGGACCTGCAGGGATTGGCCGACACCCTCTCCTCGCTCGGGGTGACGGTGCACCGCCCCACGGACGTCGCCCCGGAGACAGGCTCGGTGCGCACTCCGGCCTGGTCCGCCTCGGTCGTGCCGCCGCTCAACATCCGCGACAACACCCTGATCGTCGGTGACGAGATCATCGAGACGTCGCCGATGATCCGGTCCCGGTACTTCGAGACCCAGTTGCTCAAGCCGGTGTTCCAGGAGTACTTCAGGCGCGGCGCCCGCTGGTCCGTCATGCCCAGGCCGCTGATGACCGACGCCTCCTTCGATCTGTCGTACGCGCGCTCCAGCACGGCCGGCGGTCCGATGGAGCCGATCGAGGACCCGCACCCGTCACGCTACGACGTCGGCCACGAAATGCTCTTCGACGCCGCGCAGTGCCTGCGCCTCGGCCGTGACATCGTGGCCAACGTCTCTACGCGCAACCACGAGTTGGGCGCCGACTGGCTGGAGCGGCACCTGGAGGGCCGCTTCCGCATCCACCGCGTCCACAAGCTCAGCGACAGCCACATCGACAGCATGGTGCTGGCGCTGCGCCCCGGAACGCTGCTGTGCCGCTCCGAGGCGGTGCTGGACTACCTGCCGGAGCCGCTGCGGAAGTGGGACGTCATCGTCCCGCCGGCGCCGGAGGGCTACAACTTTCCGCAGTACGAGGACGACGACCTGATCCTCACCAGCCGGTACATCGACCTCAACGTGCTCTCGGTGGGCCCGGACACCGTACTGGTCAACGAGGCCTGTCCCGAGCTGATGCGCGAGCTGGAGCGGCACGGCTTCACCGTCGTCCCGGTCCGCCACCGTCACCGCCGGCTGTTCGGCGGCGGCTTCCACTGCTTCACCCTGGACACCGTGCGCGACGGCGGGATCGAGGACTACCTCGTCTGACCCTTCCGCAGCCCGCTTCCCACTGAAGGAGGTCTCCCTTGTCCGCGGAACTGGTGCCCGCGCACCCCACCGAGCGTGGCCGACCGTTCGATCCGCCCCAGGAGCTGATGGAGTGGCAGGCCGGCGAGCCGTTGCGGAGCATGCGCTACCCCGACGGACATGTCGGCTGGGTGGTCACCAGCCACGAGCTGGCCCGCACGATGCTCACCGACCCCCGGTTCAGCGCGCGTTCCGAGTTCAAGCGGGCGCCCGTGCACCGACCGGGCACCGAGCCGTTCTTCGGCGTCCCGGCCGCCCCCGGATGGCTCGTCGACATGGACCCCCCGGAGCACACCCGGCTGCGGCAGCAGCTGGCGGGCCAGTTCACCGCGCGCCGGATGCGCGAGCTGCGGCCGCGACTGGCGGGGATCGTGGACGAGTTGCTGTCCGCCATGGAGCGCGGCGGGCCGGGCGCCGACCTCGTGGAGGCCTTCGCGCTGCCCCTCGCCTCCCAGGTGATCTGCGAGCTGCTCGGCGTCCCGTCCGGTGACCGCGCGGAGTTCCAGCGCAACAGCCGGACCCTGTTCAACCTCGGCTCGACCGCGGCGGACACCTCCGCGGCCCTGGACCGGCTGTACGCCACCATTCGCGACATCGCCGCGGGCGGCGAGGAACCCGGCGAGACGCCCGGGCTCCTCCAGGCACTGGCCAAGGACGGGACCTTGGACACGGAGGAGATCGCCGGGGTCGGCGTCCTGCTGCTGACCGCGGGACATGACTCGACCACGGGATCGCTGGCGCTGAGCGTGTTCGCGCTGCTGTCCCACCCCGACGAGCTCGCCCGGCTGACAGCCGATCCGTCCATCGTCGACAACGCCGTGGAGGAGCTGCTCCGATATCTGACAGTCTTTCACTTCGGGGTCCCGCGCACCCCGTTGGAAGACCTCGAGTTCGCGGGCCGGCAGCTCAAGGCCGGTGACTCGATCACCGTCTCACTGTCCGCGGCCAACCGGGACCCGCACTGGTTCCAGGACGAGGCGGACCGGCTGGACCTCACGCGGCGCACCACCGGACACGTGGCCTTCGGCTACGGCATCCACCAGTGTCTCGGCCAGAACCTGGTCCGGATGGAGATGCGTACAGCCCTGCCCGCGCTCTTCCAGCGGTTCCCCACGCTCGCCCTGGCCGTCCCGGCCGCGGACGTCCCGCTCTCCACCGACATGAGTGTGTACGGGGTGCACCGCCTGCCCGTCGTCTGGTGACCCATTACCCACAACGGAGGACCGAAGTGCATGTGTCCGTGGACACGACCCTCTGTATCGGGTCGGGCCAGTGCGCCATGACCCTGCCCGAAGTCTTCGACCAGGACGAGATCGACGGCCTGGTCGTCCTACTCGACGCGAAACCGCCCCGCGAGTTGCACGACGACGTGGACGAAGCTGTCAACCGCTGCCCGGTGCAGGCGATCTCGACAACCGCCCCCTGACGTCCACCGTCCAGAAAGAAGCCTTCTGACATGCGACTGAACAGCTTTGACGACTTCACTCCGCTCAAGGAGATCATCGTCGGATCCGCAGACGGATACGTCGACCGGATCCTGGACCTCTCGTTCGACATGTTCATCAGCGACAACCTCTCGGGCACCCGTGGGTACTTCCCGAGCCTGTCGACGTGGCGCGAGAGCGAGGCCCGGTCCCGGCGCAACGACCCCGACCGCCTGGCCCTCAAGAAGCGCCTCCTCGACGAACTCGTCGAGGACGTGGAGGGGGTGGCCCAGCAGCTGGAGGCCCTCTCGGTGAAGGTCCACCGCCCGGTCGAGCCGGCCCCCGACCTCACCAAGGTCACCACGCCGGCCTGGGACGCCACCGTGGTTCCGCCGCTCAACGTCCGCGACAACACACTCATCATGGGCGACGAGATCATCGAGACGCCGCCCACGCTGCGCGACCGGTACTTCGAGAACCAGTTCCTGAAGCCGGTGTTCATGGAGTATTTCAACCAGGGCGCGCGCTGGACGTCCATGCCCCGGCCGGTGATGACGGACGCCTCGTTCGACCCGAACAACGAGAACGCCGCGCCCAACATCGAGGTGCCGGAGAACCCGCAGCCGTCTCCGTACGACGCGGGCGTGGAGCTGATGATCGACGCCGCGAACTGCCTGCGGCTCGGCCGGGATCTGATCGTCAACATCTCCAACGCCAACCACGCCCTGGCCTGCGACTGGCTGGAGCGTCACCTCCAGGGCCGCTTCCGGGTACACCGGATGCACAAGCTGACCCAGAGCCACATCGACAGCGTCGTGGTCCCCCTGCGGCCAGGCACCCTGCTGGTGCGCTCGGCGGACGTGGCGGACTTCCTGCCCGAGCCGCTGCGCAAGTGGGATCTGATCGTGCCGCCGGCCCCGCAGATCAGCGACTACCCGCAGTACCCGAACGGCGACCCCATCCCGCCGAGCCCGTACATCGACCTCAACGTCCTCTCCGTCGACGAGAACACCGTCATGGTCAATGACGCCTGCAAGACCCTCATCCGCACGCTCGAGGAGCATCGCTTCACGGTGGTCCCGGTGCAGCACCGCCACCGTCGGCTCTTCGGCGGCGGCTTCCACTGCTTCACGCTCGACACGGTCCGCACCGGCGGCGCCGAAGACTACATCTGAGCCGCTCCAGCCCATCGTCAAGGTGCGACCACTCGTGGCAAAGGGAGGCTGACGCATGCGCATAACCTCTGGCGGTCCGACCGAGGAGAACGGTCCCGAACCGGATCTGTCCGACCCGCAGTTCTACGGCACCGGTGACCCGCACCCGGTATGGACGTGGCTGCGTGCCGAGGATCCCGTACACCGGCAGTGCCCCGTCGGCGCGAAGCCGGCGTTCTGGGCCGTCACGCGACACGCGGACGTGTCACGGGTGCTGGCCAGGCACACCGAGTTCACGACGTCGCGGGGCAACATCCTGACGACGCTCGGGCAGACCGACATCGCCAGCGGGAAGATGCTCGCGGTCACCGACCCGCCGAGGCACAAACGGCTCAAAGACCCGGTGGCCCCGCACATGTCCCGGCAGGCGGTCCGCGACCACGAGCCCGCGCTGCGGCAGTTCTCCCGGCGGCTGCTCTCCGTCGGTGCCCGCGAGGAGACCTGGGACTTCGCGGCCCAGGCCGCGTACTATCCGATCGCCATCGCGGGTCTGCTGCTCGGGATCCCGGAGTCCTCCTGGGACCGGCTGAAGCACTTCACGTACGCGGCGGTGGCGGAGTCCGACCCGGATTACGCCCCAGAGGGTTCCTCGCGTTCCCAGGTGCTGAGCCGGGCGCACTCCGAGATCTTCCTCTACTTCGCCACGGAGGTGTCCCGACCGGGGCGGGCCGAGGCGGACGACCTGATCGGGGCGCTCCTGCGAGCCGCGCCGGACGGTGAGCCGCTGAGCCGCGAGGAGGTCATCCTCAACGCCTACAGCCTCCTGATCGGTGCGACCGTCACCACGTCGCACGCGGCCAGCGGCGGCCTCCTGGCGCTGCTGGAGAACCCCGGCGAATACGCCAGGTGGCGGGCCTCCGGGGACACGGTTTCCCTGGTCGAGGAGATCCTGCGCTGGACCTCGCCCGCCAACCACGCGCTGCGCCACACCACCGACGAGGTGCGTCTGGGCGACGCATGCATCGGTGCCGGACAGCCCGTCACCGCGTGGCTGGGCTCGGCCAACCGTGACGAGAGCGTGTTCCCCGAGCCGTTCCGCTTCGCGGTGGACCGCAAGCCGAACCGGCACATCGCGTTCGGTGTCGGGGCGCACCGCTGCATCGGCGCGCACGTGGCGAGGCTCGCCCTGACCGTGCTCTTCGAGGAGATCGCCGCGAACTTCGAGCTGATCGAGCTCGCCGACGAGCCCCGCCACCTCCACTCCACGTTCATCGCGGGCATCAAGAGCCTGCCCGTTCGCACCGTCCTGGGGCCCGACGGGGTCGGCCTGCGAGACCTACAACCGCTCGGCAAGACCACTGAGGAAGCACTGTGACAACCCCGGCACACCCGATGACCGCGCCGAACGCGCCCGATCCCGACCTCGGTTCGCACCCGACCCACCACGTGATCCGGTGCCTGCGCATCGAGGGTCAGTTCGACGGCGAAGCCGCACGCGACGCCCTTCGCCCGGTCACAGTCCGTCCTGCGGCATCACACCACGCCCACGTCACGGCGGACGACAGTCCCGCGTCGCCGCCGGACGCGGCGCCCGTCGACTTCGCCGAGTTGCGGGTGTCGGCCGACGAGGCAATCGAAGTGGCCGTAAGGGAAGCCGGCGCGCCGTTCGCGCTCCCGCACGGCCCCCTCCTGAGGATCCGCGTTCTGCGCGTCGCCGACCGTGAGTGCCTCCTGGTCGCTGTCGCCCACCGCTCGCTGCTGGACGCTGTTGGGCTGGACGCCTTCCTCGTCGAGCACGCGCACGCCTACAGCGCAGCCCGACGGGGCGAGCCCCTCGCCCACGCCGAGCCGCCGCAGCCGACACGGCCCTCCGCCGGGCAGGTCGCCGCCGATCTCGCGTACTGGCAGGCGCAGCCGGCGCTCCCCGTGCTGGACCTGCCGACAGACCGGCCACGCCAAGTCCGGTCCGTCCGCGGCGGCGCGGTGGAGCGTTTCGTCCTGCCGGCCAACCTGACGGGGAGCCTGAGCGAGCTGTCCGGGACCCCGGACGCCGCCGCCGCCGTATACGCGGCCGCCGCTGTGCTCCTCGCCCGCCACACCGCACAGCTGGCGGTCCCGCTCCTGGTGCCCGTGAGCCCGTCCCCGGCCGGCCCGGACACGCGCGTCGGCCGGCCCGAGACCGATGTCGTGCTGACCCTGCGGCTGGACGGCGCCCCGACGTTCCGGGAGCTGGTCGCTCAGACCGGTGCCGAGCTGGCCCGGGCACGAGCCCACTCCTCCGCCCTCCCGCCCGGCGCGCTCGCCGAGCTGGCTGGCGGGTGCGGGGACCCAGACCGCCAAGCGGCGCCCGCCAAGTTCGCCGTCCGGAGACGGTCCGCCGGGCTGCCGGACTACGCGGAAGCCTCGTGCAACCCGGTCGACCTGCACCTCGGCACGGCCGCCCGCGACCTGTCCTTCGCCCTCGACCTGCGCAACGACGAACTCCACGGGACGCTGGAGTACGACACCGATCTGTTCGCCCCGGTCACGGCAAAGCGGCTGGTGCGCCGCTTGGAGCACCTTCTCACCGCGGCCGACCGGCAGCCCGACACCCGCGTCGCCGACCTGCCCGTGCTTCCGCCCGAGGAGCGCGAGCTGGTGGTCTCGGTGTGGAACCGGACCGCGCGCGACTTCCCGCGCGACCGCACCACCGCCTCCTTCTTCGAGGAGCAGGTACGACGGGACCCCTCGGCGATCGCCGTCGAGCACGAGGACGTGACGCTCACCTACGGGGAGCTCAACACACGGGCGAACCGTCTGGCCCATCAGCTGATCGGCCTGGGCGTGATTCCCGACCAGCCCGTCGGCCTGTGCCTGCCCCGGTCGGTCGACATGATCGTCTGCCTGCTCGGCATCCTCAAGGCAGGGGGCGCCTATCTCCCGCTCGATCCCAGCTACCCTGCCGAGCGGCTCGCCTACGTGGTCGATGACGCCGGGGCCCGCGTCGTGCTCACGGACAAAGAGCACGCAGCCGCGTTCGCCGGGACCGCAGCCCGGGTGCTCCTCCGCAACGAGCCGAAGTCCACGGGCAGGACGATCGAACCGCCCGGGACCGACCCGGAGGTTCCGGCCACGGCGGAACACCTCGCCTACGTCATCTACACCTCGGGCTCCACGGGCGCCCCCAAGGGCGTCGCCGTCACGCACCGGGCTCTCGCCCGGCTCGTCAAGGGCGCGGACTACGTCGAGCTCGGCCCGGGAGAGGCCCATCTGCAGTTCTCGCCACTCTCCTTCGACGCGTCGCTGATCGAGCTGTGGGGATCGCTGCTCAACGGTGGCACGCTGGTGCTGCCGCCCTCCGGGCTTCCGTTTCCCGACCAGCTCAAGGCCGCACTGCAGCGCCACCGCATCACGACCCTCCTCCTCGTATCACCCCAACTGCACGTGGCGGCCGAACAGTTCCCCGAGGAGCTGGCGCGCGTCCGGCAGCTGCTCGTGGGCGGCGACGTGCTCTCGCCCGCCAGCGCGGCGCACCTCCTGCCCTATCTGGACGACACCCGCTTCCTCCATGTCTACGGGCCGACGGAGTGCACGCTCTTCGCGACCTGGAAGCCCATCGAGGCAGTCGACACCAGCCGTCCCACCATTCCCATCGGCCGGCCGATCGCCAACACCCAGGCATATGTCCTGGACGAGGACCTGAACCCGCTGCCCGCCGGAGTCCCCGGGCATCTGTGGCTCAGCGGAGATGGCCTGGCCCGCGAGTACCTGGGCCGACCCGAGCTGACCCGGGAGCGCTTCCTGCCCGACCCGTTCGGCCCGCCGGGAAGCCGTATCTACCGCACAGGTGACCTGGCGCGCTGGCTCCCGGACGGCGACCTGGAGTTCCTCGGACGCAGCGACGACCAGGTCAAGATCCGCGGCTACCGCATCGAACTGGGCGAGATCGACGTCGCCCTCGCCGCGCACCCGGACATCCGGTCCGTGGCCACCGTCGTCCGCGACGACGCCCCCGGCGGACAGGCGCTGGCCGCCTACCTGGTGGGCGACCGGCGCCCCGACGACGCCGAGCTGAGGGAACACCTCGGGTCCCGCGTCCCTGCCTTCATGGTCCCGGCAGCCTTCGTCTGGCTCGACGCGATCCCCCTGACCTCGAACGGCAAGGTGGACCGCAAGGCCCTGCCCACACCGGAGTTCGGCGGCGGAGGCGGCCCGGAGGACGGACCGCGCACCTCGTTGGAGAAGCAGATCCTCGGCACGATCGCCGAGACCCTCGGGCTGCGCACCGTGGGCGCCGAGGAGGACTTCTTCGATCTGGGCGGCAACTCTCTGCTGCTGGTCGACCTGTTCACCCACCTGGAAAAGCTGGTTCCGGACAGCGGGCTGAGCCTGCTGGACCTCCTGGAGAACCGCACGGGTGCCGGGATCGCCGCACTCATCGAGCGATCGCGAGAACGCGCGTGACCCACGGCACGACACCCTGGCTCCTCGGGCGCGTCCAGCCCGGCACCGAAGGCGAGCGCCTGTTCTGCTTCCCGCACGCGGGAAGCGGCGCGAGCGCCTTCCGCTTCTGGCCGTCGCGGTTGCCCACCTCGGTCCGGTGCTGCCCGGTGCAGCTCCCGGGCCGGGAGAACCGGGTCACGGACCCCATGCCGGACACGATGGACGAACTGGCGGAGCGGACGGTCGAGGCGTTGCTGCCGATGCTGCGCCCGCCGTACGTCCTGTTCGGGCACAGCTTCGGCGGTCTGCTGGCATACGCGGTGGCCCGGCACCTGCACGAGCGAGGACACCCGCTGCCGCGGGCGCTGCTGATCTCGGGCGCCCGCCCGCCGCACGTCGCGGCCGAGGAGTCGTACCACACGCTTCCGCACGACGAACTCCTCAGCCATGTGCGCGCGACCAACGGCATCGCCGAACCCCTTTTGAAGCACGAGGAGTTCGTCCGCCGACTCCTCGACGTGCTGCGCAACGACCTTCGCATCGCTGCCGAGTACCGTCCCGCTGCCAGCGAGCCGCTGCGCTGCCCGATCCGGGTCTTCGCGGCGGACGACGACCCGGTGGTGGCGCCGTCGCTCATGGACGGCTGGCGCGCGTACGCGGGCGGGGAGTTCGACATCCGGCGGGGCCCTGGCGACCACTACGCGGTCTACGACGTGTCAGGCAGCCTTTTCGCCGAGATCGCCCGCCACGGACTGGCCGACCGCTGAGCGTGCGTGACGGGCGCGAGGAACATTCCGCCGCGACGACAACGATGAGGAGAAAACCCGGTATGGACACAGCCGTGTCAACCCGATCACCTGAGGCGCCGCAGCTGTCCGGCGCGATGGACAGCCGACTGCCCGCGTTCCCGCTGTTCCGCGGTGGCGCCGCAGCGGACGCGCGCCTGCTGAGCACCTACACCGAAGCCTGCGCCGAGTTGATTGCGGCCATGCCGCCGCGGGCCGATCGCTCTCCCGCCGAACGCGGCGACGTCGACCGGGTCGAGCAGGCCGCACGGCGCGCCCGGCGCGCCTTCCTCAAGGTGCACACCGGACACCTCTACGACGAGCTCACCGAAGGCCGCAACCGCCAGGTCCGCCTGGCCGAACTGGCGTTCACCGCGGCGGAGAACTACCCGGGCCTGGTCCCCACCCGCGCGCAGGTGTCCGCCGACCGCCGACTGCCGCAAGCCGAGAAGTCGGGCGGGGAAGTCGACCAGGGAATCCTCTTTGCGCACCTTCTCGACCGACGGGAGACGGGCGAACACCTCCTGCGGTCCATGCTGGCGCCGACCCCGCGCGCGCTCGACCTGCTCCCCGAGTTCCACAGGACCGGCCATGTGGACCTTGGCCAGGCGGTGATCCGCCGCGACGGCTTCGTGGCCGAGGTGACCATCTGCAATCAGGACGTCCTCAACGCGGAGGACGACGCGGTGGTCGAGGCCCTGGAGACGGCCGTCGACCTCGCCCTCCTCGACGACGCGGTGTCGGTGGGCGTGCTGCGCGGCAGCGTCCTGTCCCATCCCCGGTACAGCGGCCGACGCGCCTTCGGCGCCGGCATCAACCTCACCCACCTCTACACCGGGCAGATATCGTTCATCGACTTCATGCTCCGCCGTGAGCTGGGGTACATCCGCAAGCTGATCCACGGCCTGCACCACGGCCCGGCGGACGACCTGCTCCACCTACCGGGCGGCAAGCCGTGGGTGGGCGCCATCGACACCTTCGCCATCGGAGGCGCCACCCAGGTGGCACTGGTCCTCGACCGGGTGGTCGCCGGGACCGACGCCTACTTCTCGCTTCCCGCGCTCGCGGAGGGCATCATCCCCGGCGCGGCCAACCTGCGCCTCGGACGCGTGGTCGGGCGGCGCATGGCGGAGCGGCTGATCTTCTTCGGTGAGAAGGTCGCGGCCACCAACCCCGAGGCCCGGGAGCTGTGCGACGAGGTCGTCGCGCCGGAAGCGGTCGACGGGGCCGTGGCAGCGTCGACCGAGCGCCTCGCCGACCCCGCGGTTCCCGCCAACCGCCGCATGCTGCACCTGGCCGAGGAGTCCGACGACCTCTTCCGCACGTACATGAGCCGGTATGCCCTGGAGCAGTCGGCCCGGATGCACAGCCCCGACGTGGTGGCCAAGTTGGAGCGCACCTGGATCAACAGGAGGCCGGGCGGCGCGTTGGAGAGCGCGCGGCCCGAACGGGCCGGGGAAGCACCTGAGCCCGGCGCGGTCCGCCCGTAGGACATGCCCGGCCGCCCCTGAACCGTAGAGAAAGCGAGCATCCCCATGTCGATCACAGCCGACGCGTACCTCAACGGTCCGCGACCGGCGCCGGACGAACTGCTGCCCTCGGCCGTGCCGGTGCGGTTCGTCACCGAGGCGGGAACCGCGGCCGACGCGCCCTCGGGGTATGCCGCCCCCTCCGACGAAAGGCTGGGCGAGGCCTACCGCCGGATGGTCGTGGCACGGCGGTTCGACCAGCAGGCGAGCGCTCTGACCCGGCAGGGGCGGCTCGCCGTCTACCCGTCGAGCCGGGGGCAGGAAGCCTGTCAGGTCGCCGGGGTCCTGGCGCTGCGGCAGCAGGACTGGCTCTTCCCCACCTACCGCGACACGGCGGCCGTGGTGTCGCGCGGCGTGGACCCGGTGGACGTCCTGACCCTGCTGCGCGGTGACTGGCACTGCGGATACGACCCCGTGGCGACCCGGGTGGCGCCCCTGTGCACACCGCTGGCCACGCAGTTGCTGCACGCGGTCGGGATGGCGGACGCCCTGCGGCGCAAGGGCGAGGACGGCGTGGTGATGGCCTTCGTGGGGGACGGGGGAACGAGCGAGGGCGACTTCCACGAGGCGCTGAACTTCGCCGCGGTCTTCGGCGCCCCCGTGGTCTTCCTCATCCAGAACAACCAGTACGCGATCTCCGTACCGCTCACGGAGCAGACCGCGGCACCGGCCCTCGCGTACAAGGGAGTCGGATACGGGGTGCGCTCCGAGCAGGTCGACGGCAACGACCTGGTGGCCGTGCTGGCAGTGCTGGACGAGGCAGTGGAACATGCGCGCTCCGGGCACGGTCCCTTCCTCGTCGAGGCCCACACCTATCGTCTGGACGGCCACACCAACGCCGACGACCCGGGCCGCTACCGGGACGAGGAGGAGGTACGCCGGTGGGCCGGCGCGGACCCACTGCCCCGGCTCCAGACGTGGCTGCGGGCGCGCGGGACGCTGACCGATCAGGACATCGACGTAGCGCAGGCGGAAGCCGAGGCGCTGGCGGCGGACCTGCGGGCCAGGATCGAGCTGGACGGCCCGTCGGACGTGCTTGAGATGTTCGACCACGTCTATGCCCACCCGACACCCCAGCTGAAGGAGCAGCGGCGCTTGCTTGAGACCGAAGCAAAGGGCACGGAGGCCTGACGTGGGTACGGTGACGATGGCGCAGGCCCTCAACGCGGCGCTGCGGGACGCGCTGAGCGAAAACGACCGCGTGCTGACCTTCGGGGAAGACGTGGGCCGCCTCGGCGGTGTCTTCCGCATCACCGACGGACTGCGGGACGAATTCGGTGAGCAGCGCTGCTTCGACACGCCGCTGGCCGAGTCAGGGCTCGTGGGATTCGCGGTCGGCCTGGCCATGGGCGGGTTCCGACCGGTCGTAGAACTCCAGTTTGACGCCTTCGCGTATCCGGCGTTCGAGCAGATCGCCTCGCATGTGGCAAAGATGCGCAACCGCACCCGGGGGCGTGTGCCGCTGCCGATGGTGATCCGCGTTCCCTACGGCGGAGGGATCGGCGGCGTCGAGCACCACAGCGACTCTAGCGAGGCGTACTACGTCCACACCCCCGGCCTGAAGGTGGTCACGCCGGCCACGGTCGAGGATGCCTACTGGCTCTTGCGGGACGCGGTGCGCGACCCGGACCCGGTGGTGTTCCTGGAACCGAAGAAGTTGTACTGGTCCAAGGGGGACGCCGACCTGGCTTGGCGGGGCGCTGCGCCGACCGGGCGGGCGGTGATCCGGCGCCCAGGCCGGAACGCCACCCTGCTCGCGTACGGCCCCTCCGTTCCGGTCGCGCTCGACGCCGCGGCGGAGGCGGCACGGGACGGCATCGACGTCGAGGTGTTGGACCTGCGCACGCTGGTTCCCTTCGACGACGAGACGGTGACGGCGTCGGTGCGGCGAACGGGGCGCTGTGTGGTCGTCCAGGAGGCGCCGGGCTTCGCGGGCGTGGGTGCCGAGATCGTGGCGCGGGTGCAGGAGCGTTGCTTCCACTCGCTGGCGGCCCCGGTGGTACGGGTCGCCGGCTTTGACGTCCCGTACCCGCCGCCGAAGCTGGAGCACGCGTACCTGCCGGGAGTGGACCGGGTGCTGGACGCGATCCACCGGCTGCAGTTCGACGACCGGCCCGACACCCGGCACCTCGCACCGGAGGCCTCATGACAGCCGTGCGCGAGGCCAGGGTGTTCCGGCTGCCCGATCTCGGTGAAGGGTTGACCGAGGCGGAGATCGTCGCCTGGCGGGTGGCTCCGGGCGAACGCGTCGGAGTCGACCAGGTGGTCATCGAGGTCGAGACGGCCAAGGCCGTCGTCGAGGTGCCCGTGCCGTACGCCGGAACCGTGCTGGAATTGCACGCCGACGTCGGTGCCGTGCTCCCCGTGGGAGCCCCGCTGATCTCCGTGAGCGGCGCCGAGGCCACCGCGCCGACTGCGGAACAGCACGGCGAAGACGCCCCGGCCGGGAGCGGCAACGTCCTTGTCGGCTACGGGACGAGTCCGGCTGGTACCCGGCGCGGCCGTCGGGCCGGGGTGTCGGCCGCACCGACGGTAACAACGTCCTCCCGGGCCGAGGACCGCGGCACCGACCCGGCGGCCGCGCCGTTGGTGATCTCCCCGCTGGTCCGTGTACTGGCACGGCGACACGGCGTGGACCTGAGCACGGTCGTACCGAGCGGGGTGCACGGAGTGATCCTGCGCTGTGACGTCGAGCAGGCCATAGCGGCGAACGCACGGCCCGCCAAACGGCGCGCGACGGAGGCGGGAGGGGCCGCTGCCGACGAGCGCGTACCGCTGCGGGGCCTGCGCAGGGCCGTGGCGGAGAAGCTGGCCCGCAGCAGCGCGATCCCGCACGCCACCACCTGGGTCGACGTGGACGCCACCGTTCTGGTGGAGGCCAGAGAGGTCCTTCGGGCCGCCGATCCGACGCGGCAGATCGGCTTGCTGGCGTTGCTGGCCCGTTTCTGCATCGCGGGGCTCCGCAAATACCCGGAGCTCAACTCGACGGTGGACGTGGAACGCGGCGAGATCGTCCGCCTCTCCGACATTCACCTGGGCTTGGCCGCGCAGACCGAACGCGGCCTGATGGTGCCCGTCGTGCGTGAAGCCCACCGGAAGACGACGGCCGAACTGGCCGACGAACTCGCCACGCTGACCAGACTCGCACGCTCCGGCGGGCTGCCGCCGAAGGCCCTTACCGGCAGCACGTTCACGCTCAACAACTACGGCGTGTTCGGCGTCGACGGCTCGACGCCGCTCATCAACCACCCCGAGGCCGCGATCCTCGGCGTCGGCCGCATCGTCGACAAGCCTTGGGTGGTCGACGGCGCGCTCGCCGTGCGCAAGGTCGCCCAGCTCTCCCTCACTTTCGATCACCGGGTCTGCGACGGAGGCGTCGCCGGCGGCTTCCTGCGCTACGTCGCGGACTGTGTGGAACATCCTGCGGTGCTCTTGGCCGACGTCTGACCCTCCCCACCACCGCCGCTTCCGACCGTCCCCGGGACAGGTCTCGGCAGCCTGCCGACAAGAGGATTCGATCATGGTTTCATCGTTCCCACTGATGCGCACAGCCAGCCCGCTGCCCGATGACCAGCGTGCCGCCATCCTTGACGCACCCGGATTCGGCCTGCACTTCACCGATCACATGGCCTTCGCCAGCTGGACGGCGGAGGCCGGCTGGCACGATCGCAGGGTCCAGGCGCTCCAGCCGTTCTCCGTCCACCCCAGCGCGGCGGTGCTGCACTATGCCCAGGAAATCTTCGAGGGGCTGAAGGCGTACCGGCACGCTGACGGAAGCGTCTGGCTGTTCCGGCCCGAAAGCAACGCACGTCGCTTCAGGCGGTCCGCAGAGCGGATGAGGCTGCCGCAGCTGCCGGAGCAGGACTTCCTCGCGAGCATCGAAGCACTTGTCCGGGCCGACGAGCCGTGGGTACCGGTGGCCACGGGAGAGAAGAGTCTTTACCTCAGGCCGTTCATGTTCGCCGCAGAGGCATTCCTCGGCGTGCGACCGTCCAGGCGGGTCGTGTACTCGGTCATCGCCTGTCCCTCGCAGCCGTACTTCGCCCCCGGTGGTGTGAGCCTGTGGGTGAGCACCTCCTACACCCGCGCGGCCGCCGGCGGCACTGGCGCCGCAAAGTGCGGGGGCAACTACGGCGCGAGCCTGGCGGCCCAGGCCGAGGCGGAGCGACACGGCTGCGATCAGGTCCTCTACCTGGACGGCGTGGGCGAGGAGGCCTGTATCGAGGAGTCCGGCGCCATGAACCTCTTCCTCGTCACCGCCAGAGGCGAGCTGGTGACGCCGGCGCTCGGCACCATCCTTGCAGGGGTCACCCGCGACACCGTCCTGACGCTGGCCCCCGAGTTGGGCCTGACGCCGGTCGAGCGGGCCGTTCCCCTCGCGGAACTGCGCGCCGGGCTCGCCGACGGGACCGTGACGGAGGTGTTCGCGGCGGGTACCGCCGCGGTCATCACGCCAGTCACGGACATCAAGGCCGAAGGCTACGCATTCACGATCGGCGGAGGGGAGCCCGGCAAGGTGACGTCGGCGCTTCGTGAGCTGATACTGAACATCCAGTACGGGCGGGTCGCCGACACGCACGGCTGGCTGCGAAATGTCGTCTGACGGTCGGGATCCGATGGCAGCGTTGGTGCTCACCGCGTTCGGGCTTCTTGCCCTGAACTTCGGAGTCTTGCGGGCCATGGACTACCGGGGGATGGCGACCCGCCTTCACCACCTCCTGTCGGCGGAGCGCGATCAGCTGCCGCAGCGGCTGCGCCGGATAACACCGTCCCCGGCGCAGCCTGCCGCTCAACGCGCCACAGGAGCGCTGCTCACCGTCGTCGGATTGGTCTTCGCAGTCACCAGGGTGCGGGCCCTCATGCCGTAGCCTCCAACTCCACGGACCGGGGCAGCTCAGTTCTGCCTCCGGTCCGGCGAGCCCGTCGCCGTGCGGCTACGAGTTCGGCTGGACCTCGCTGGCTGGTCCGGGCAACCGTCCAATGCCGATGAGATACCGACGGGGCCAGACGTAGATCATCCGCGGGCAACTGCGAGACACAGAGGCCTCCTTGAGGAATTGAAACATCATCTGTCCAGCAAGATGGCTCCACCAGGACCAGGCCACTTCAGAACTTCCAGCAGGCCCGGAGTGGTTCACCGCCGCATGGTTGATCACCGTTCCACAACTCACCGTTCTGAAGCCTTGACCACCACATCGCCTACGTGGGTTCGGCGATATAGGACTCTCCGCCCATCTCGTCGGCGCTGGACCAGACAAGCGTCATGGAGAACCTTGAGGTGACTGCCAACCGACCCAAGTCCCTGGCCGGTCATGGCGACAAGTACCCGCACGGACAACCAGGCCGTGATGACGGCGGGTACAAGGCCCGAGAAACAGCTCACCGGAGTCCTGCGCAGCCGGCTGTCCGACGCCGTCCGCGGCCGCGCCCTGCTGCCCACCTGGTTCGTCATCGTGCTCGGATCAGCCCCGCCTGCGAGCGGCACCGAGCAGTGGCTCGATACCGCCACCCAGGTTCTGCTGCACCGCCTCACCTACGACGTCACCGACCAGGTCGCCGCCCTCGGCAGCAAACCCTCCGACGCCGACGGGCACCATCGGCAATGGTACGAGCAGCTGATCAAGGACCTGCGCCGCTGGTAGCAGTTCCGGCAGGGCAGTGGCCACATGGTCCTGCACCGACGCCGCTCCGTGCTTGTGCGATGGCGCAGGATGTACTTCAGGGGCCCGATGGACTCCGGTGCGGCCCTCTTGATGTGGCTGTTTGAGTGGGAGAGCGCGTTCGGTGCCTGACCTGCCTGCCCCGAGTTCGACGGGTGTTCGTTATCGCTGGTGACCGGTATCAGCGGCTGGTGGCGTGGCAGAGGTGTGTCACGGCGGTGCGGGATGCGGAGTTGCGGGCGCCGAATGCGGTGGTGGCGGTTGGGGTCGAGGTCGACGGCGTGGGAAACGTGGATGACGTCGTCCTGTACCGCAAGACGGCGCCGCACACTTACATGCAGGTCAAGTACGCCGCAGACAGTTCCACGGCCGGGCGCGGGAGCCGACAGGTGCTGGCTCACCTGGCCGCGCTGACGGGGGCCGAGCCCGGCACGCAGCGAGCTGCCCAGGCCGACTCCAGGGACCACCGAGCGCCCGGCCTGCTGCGACAGCTGCATCACGGCCAGCGACAACTGCGCATGGTCGGCTAGGCGCCAGCGGGCTTGTGCACGCCGCATCCTCGATGAGAGGCCGCCCGTTGAGGCGGTCAGGCATCCGCGGCCATGCCACACCGGCAGCGGGTGCGCCGGACCGGATACGGCTCCGGCCCCCTCCCTGGCGGCGGAATGCCGGGGGAGGGGGCCGGATGTGGTAGCGGGGGCGGGATTTGAACCACGCGACCTCTGGGTTATGAGCCCAGCGAGCTACCGAGCTGCTCCACCCCGCGTCGGTGCATTCACCGTATGCCATCCGGGAAGCGGCTGCAGGGATTTACCCGCACCCCGGTGTAGGTTCCCCGGTCGGCGTTAGCAGTGTCGGTCGATCTCTAGCAGTGGACTAGCAATCTTCCGGATCGCGTTAGCAGCACCTGCGGTCGGTGGTGGTCAGTCCTGGGAACGTCCCACCCTGCCGCCCCAGTGCACCCTGACCCACCGATTTCCTTGCCCAACGAGCCCTGCTTCGGAGAGCGGGATGCCAGGATGTCCGGGTGGTCAGCGCTGAAGAGTGGATTCGGGCCCGTGCCAGTCTGCGATTCGGGCAGAAGTTCCGGGGGACGGTGACGGCAGTCCCGAGACCGGGTGCGATCGGGATCTTTGTTGACATCGGTCTTCCTGTCAGCGGCTTCGTCGACGTCCTGCTTCTGCCGACGGATGCTGAGCGCTGGCCCTGCCAGGGAACAGAGGCCGAGTTCGAGGTCTGGTGGGCCGACGAGCGACCGCAGGTGCGACTCAAGCCGGTGGACCCGCGGTTCCTGCGTGACGACTTCGCCCGTTGGCAGGCGGGCTGGCGGCCTGGCTGGCCAGAAGACGTGTCGGTGGACAAGGCATGGGTCGATGCGGCGGCGACGTATCTACGGGGAACTGGCGTGATCGAGGAGACACTGTGCTCAGCAGGCTGGCGGCCGGGACGGCACGTCTCGACGGACCACTGGCGCAAGGCGCTCGAGAAGACCGGCCTGGTCCGCATGCACGTTGCCGCTGAAGCCTTCTTGGCGGAGTTCGGTGGCCTGGACGTCCAGGCCAGCGGCCCCGGGATCACCTGCGCCAAGACCCCTTTCAACTTCGACCCGGACAACCTGATCGGCGAGGAAGACCGCTTCGCCGACTGGAGTCGCACCATCGGGCGCGCCGTCTTCCCCCTCGGCGAACTTGATGAGGGCAGATTCTTCCTCGGCATCGACGAGAACAGCGAGATCTACCTGGTCGAGACCTGGCTGGCTACGTTCGGCGGCGCCCAGGAGGCGCTGGAGAAGCTCATCCTGGGCATCGCCCCGGAGCGGATCGAGACTGCCGACTGAACAGCGCCAGTCGGACCGGGCCCCACTCCACGATGCTCCCGGCGGGCCAGGCGAATTGCTAAAGATCAGCCGATCGACACACTGCTCATGCGACGCGGAATCCGCAGTCTCAGCAGGACCTCCTGCTAACGAAGCGGCCGAACCTACACTCGGCGCGGTTGCATGGAAAGCCGCTGACGCGTAAGGACCGGCGCCCCGTCCGTATGGTGTTCGAGACCTGCTGTGAGTGGAGAGGATCGGGTTCATGACGACAGCAGTGCGACGCTACGGCTTGACGTGGACCGACCCCGACGGCGCCGTCCAGGCGTCCGCCGGCGTCTTCGACAAGCAGGCCGCCAACCGGCGCCAACGCGCCCTCAAAGCCGCCGGATGCACACACGTAAAGGTCGTGAAGGTACACGTCGGGGAGCTTCCCCAACCCGCCCTCTGACCACGCGCACAGCTGACAGCTGTCCGGCATGACCATGACCCGCTGCAACACACCAGGCAATGGCCCAGGGCCCCCCACGAGACAGGGCCCGCTGTCGGTGCGCAACGGGCCCTCTGAAAGTCGCAGAAGAGCGCGGGGGACGGGCATCAA
Source organism: Streptomyces sp. NPDC001351 (assembly GCF_042896045.1). Lineage (NCBI taxonomy): Bacteria > Bacillati > Actinomycetota > Actinomycetes > Kitasatosporales > Streptomycetaceae > Streptomyces > Streptomyces sp. NPDC001351. The sequence continues at coordinate 100,441 of NZ_JBIAWS010000025.1, forward strand.
CTGCGCCTCCTGTGCAACGCCAGCAGGCTCTGCGAGGTCACGCTCACCAGCGCATGCCCAACGCGTCCAGGTCGGCGCGGCGTTGTGGGCTGAGCTTGGCGGCGCGCCTGCGGGTGTTGTCGATCCAGGCTCCGAGCTTCACGATCGTCTCCTGGCCGTCCTCGCCGTCTCCGCCCACCCGGATCGTTTCGACGTGCTTGCGGGGCACCCGAAGATGGCCTTCACGCGTATGGAACTTTCGGGCCGCGGTGAGGTGAGTGACCCACCGCTCGTCCCGGCTACGCCGACCAGACCCCGCCGCTTCACCCCCACCCGCGGGGGCGACACCGATGCTCTCCAGCAGGAACCGCTGCGCCGGCACCAGCTGCTCCCATCCGGCCCGCTGCGCGCTGATCCAGGCTCCGAGGTCTTCGCCCTGGACGATGAGCTCACCTGCCGCCGCGGGCAGGGTACCGCCGGCGCGGACGTGGGCGAGAGCGAGCCGGTAACAGCGTTGCCAGGCCACGTCCCACCCTTGCGGGGCCCACCCGGGATCAATCTCGTCCAGTGCTTCCATACGCTCCTGCGACAGCTCCCCGGCGTACGAGAGGCCCGTTTCCCCGGCCTCGCGTCGTGCGGCGTTCTCACGGGTCTTACGGGCCGCTGCGCGCTGATTTTTGGCCCATACCCCGATCGGGAACCCGTCCCCGCCCCACACGGCAGTGGCCGGCGGCAGGAAGTGCCCGTGCGCGTCCGCGTACGACCGTGCCACGGCCAGCCCGGCCTCCCACGCGGAAGCCTGCACCGACCACACCATGCCCAGCGCCTCCAGCTCGGCCACCCGGCCGGCCTCGAGAGTGCCGGCCGCGTAGTAGCGGCGCTGATCAGCGATGAACACCCCCAGCGGATGGGAGCCGACCGCGCCCCAGTCCTTCGGGGTGACGTACACGTACGGCACCCGCAGCTCGGTGTTGCCAGTCTCGCGCAGCCACCGCGAAGCGGCTTCAATGCCACGCCGCCAGTAGGTGCCCTCGGGGTCGATGACCCGCAGCCGCACGAACTGGGCGAGCACGGCCGCGTCGCGCTCTTCGCTGAACCGCAGTACACCGGCCGCCGCCGCACCCACCCGCGCGAGGTCCCAGCCACGGCCGTCGTCCTCGACACCCTCCTCACCGCCGTCCAACTCGCCAGACACCTCGGCCTGTTCACCCGCCCAGGCGCTCTCGGGCCGGCCGCTGCGCACGCGGGGATCAGCGAGCCTCTCGATCGTCTCGGTGTCGTGCGCCCGCAGGGCTCCGAGGATCTTCGCGAGGGTGCCGTAGGCGTCCGAGGTCAGCAATTCGTTCGGACTCTCATCCGACCCGAGGAACACGGGAACGATCAGCGTGGCGATTTTTCCCGCCCCCGGCTCCATACGCAGCGCCCGCCCGACCATTTGCACGATATCGACCATGGACCCGCGTGCGTCCGCGAAAAGCACCGCATCACACTCAGCCGTATCCACCCCTTCTCCCAAAACCCGCACGGAGGACAACACCCGCAATTTCGCAGGCACATCCCGCCCCGCGAACTCCCTCCCGCCAAGGAAGTCGGAAGCGAACTCCTCCAACACCTGACGCCGCCGGGCCGGCGGGTGCTCGCCATAGAGCCAGCCCGCCCACACCTGCTCGGCCGGCGGGAAGGTATCGGGAGCGTCGGCGGCAAGTCGGCCGGCGACGGCCGGCAGGGCGGCGGCCATCGCCTCCGCCTCACTGACCCGACTGTGGAAGGACAACACGCGCCCTACCCGCTCCTCGACCGCAGCACGCATCAACCCGGCCTGCACCGCCACCAACCGGGCCCCCCGCACCACGTCGGAGCCAGCCGCGATCGTCTCCGTGGTGGCCAGCGCCGCGTGGAGCTCAGGGTCGCGGATGTCGAGGCACAGCACCTGATACGGCGCCACCAACCCCAACCGGATCGCCTCCGACAACTTCAACTTGTACGCCACCGGCCCGAACACGGGGGAGTCCTCATCCATCGAGGCCACCAGCCGCGGACGATCCCCCTCGGCCTCCCACACCCGCGCCGTCGCCGTCATATACAACCGCCGCACCGCCGGCACCTGCGCCTGGTCGTGCACGGCCGCCCACGGCCTGCCCGCATCCCCACTGGTGCGGTGCGCCTCGTCCACCACCATCAGGTCCCACACCGGCAACCCCGCCGCATGCGCCCGCTGCACCGTGCCCATACCGACCGAGGCGTACGTCGCGAACACCGTCACCGTCTCCGGCCCGGCCGTCCACGCCACCAACTCATCCGGATCCGTCGTACACGGCACACCCTGACTGTCCGCACCCCGCAGCGAACACACCCCGACCATCGCCCCATGCCGGCCGCCCCGACGCCACGCGGCCGCCATCTGCAGCAGCAGATCCAACGTCGGCACCAACACCAGCACCCTGCGCGCCGACAGACGGTTCGCCACCTCCACACCAATCAGAGTCTTCCCGGACCCGGTGGCGGCAATGACCTGAGCCCTCAACCCCTCAAGAGGAACTCCCTTACCCGACTGCTCCGAAAGACTCCGAAGCACCGAATCCACCGCCTCAACCTGATGCGGACGAAGACTCACACGCGCCATTCCACACCAAATTTCCCGCACCAATTCACTGGCACGCCTTGAGACGATTCAGTCCCCGGCCACGAGCAGGGGAGTCACTCAGCAATTATCCCAGAATCTATCTGCCCAACTAGAGTGACGCACGCGAGCTGCCAAGATGGTGGAAAGTGTTCGATCCTGAGGTTCGTGTAGTCACATTTGACGGAGCGTCAAGCGGGTAGGCACACCAGGGCTCCCAGGACCGCTCCCAGGGTCCCTGCACTACTTGACGCCCCGCCACTACCCCTATAGCTGGCGCTTTTAGCGGAACCGGGGCGCGGAGCGCACCGGTTCCGCCCGGGGACCGGCGGAGCCGGATCCCCGCAGAGGATCGCG
>NZ_JBIAWS010000026.1:0-90636 GCF_042896045.1 Streptomyces sp. NPDC001351
CGCCTTGAGGAGCATGCCCAGGCTGGAGGCGGTCAGGCCCTTGCCCAGCGAGGAGGCGACACCCCCGGTGACGAAGATGTGCTTGGTCGTCGTAGCTGTGCTGTTTCTCAAAGCAGGCGGCGGCATGGCCAAGAGGGGGCTCCCGTGGTCGCGGCTGGCTGGGGGAAGGCACGGCTCGTCATGACGCATCGGTCGCGGCAGAGCCGTATCCGGAGATGTGCGTGAGGATCTCCGTGTCGCAGTCGAGAATGTGAGGTAGCGCTCCGAGCGTGTCGACGACGAATCCGTACAGGCTGGTCTCGTCCTCGACGCACACGTCAGCCAGGATGCTGTGACACCCTGTCACCGCGGCGCAGAAGCGCACCTCGGGACAGCCGGACAAGGCGGCACCGACGGTTTCGATGCCCGCCGGGTGAACCTTCAACCGCACCCGCGCTTCCACGGGACGGTCCAGGACGGCCGGATCGGCGACGGTACGCAGACGCAGCACCCGGCGCTCCAGGAGGGAGGCCACCCGCCGCCCCGCCGTGGCGGTGGAGAAACCGAGTTCCTTGCCGAGGTCGGTGAGGCTGACACGGGCGTTCCTCGTCAGGGCCTCGGCAACGCGCCGGTCGGTGGGCGTGAGGTCGTATCGACGTGCGGGTCCGGGCAAAGGCTGGACCAGGCTTGCCCGCAAGCGCTTCTCCTCCTCCTCGGTCAGGACGGGGGCGTGCCACTCGGCCTCGGTGCGAAACGCGCGCAGTGTGGTGTGTGCACTGACCACCGTGGCGTCGGGGAGGCCTGATATCCCCTTCAGCGGCAGGGAGGTCTGGCCCGGCCGTCCCTCCACGAGCAGATGGCACCACAGAAGGCCGGCCCCTCCGCTCACGACGGCGACGTTAAGTACACCAGGGTGCTTTGCCAATCCTTGAGAGGTATTTTCCAGACAATCCGTTGCGGTCCGAAGTCGGAGGTGTACGGAGTGTCCGAGTCCGCTGATCAGGGGGTCGTAGTCGGCCGTGCAGCGGATGGTCCCCGCGCTCAGGAGCCGCTGGACGCGCCGTGCCACCAAGCGCTCGTGCTCGCCGAGGATGCGCCCCACCTCTGCCACTCCAGCCCGGGGGTTGATCTGGAGCGCTGCCACGATGCGCTGGTCAAGGCCGTCACCGGCGTCTGAATCGTTCATCACGCCACAATGATGGCAGGATCTTTATCAGAAAACCGATGGGTGTTGTCGAGATCGATCATCTGAGGCAGACTCGCAGATCCATCGCCGAAGTGGCGCCTGGAGAGCTTGTCGTATCCGACCTGCCCGTACGGGCCGAAAGGACAGGGCTTTTGTTAGGCGAGAGCACCACCGCAGCAGTTCAAGAAGCCGTGACCTCCAGCGCGTTCCGCTCTGTTCTGGGGCGTTTCTGTTCCGGCGTCACCGTCGTCACCGCGATGGGACCCACCGGGCCCGCCGGATTCACCTGCCAGGCGTTCTCGTCGCTCTCCCTCGACCCGCCGCGCATCATCCTCTGTGTCAGCCGCACCTCGACGAGCTGGCCCGTCATCAGGAGCAGTACATCCTTCAGCGTCAACGTGCTGGCACAACACCAGCGTTCGCTGTGCGAGCGGTTCGCGCACTCCGGTGGTGACAAGTTCCAGGGCGTGGCATGGACCGCGTCATCGGACGGGGCGCCGCGCCTGGACGGTGCCACAGCATGGATCGACTGTCGCGTGCACACCGAGCACGACGGAGGCGACCACCTCGTGGTGATCGGCGACGTGCTCCGGGTCGAGGCACCGGCCGAGTCGCCACAGCCCCTGCTGTACTACCGCGGCGAGTACGCGCGGATCGCCAACGCCTCCTGACCGACGCGTGGCGAGGCGGCATTTCGCGCCGCACAGTGTGCAGCACCCCCTCCTTTTCCTTTCCTCTTTTCCGCGATGCCGTGCGCCGACGCCTGCCCGCGTGGCCCGCCGCATCGCACACCACCATGCCCGATTTCGGGCACGCCCACCCCTGATGAACAAGGAGTGATCCCGTCATGGAAACGAAGCCGAGCACTCGCACCGAAGCGACGCCCGCACAGCAGTCCGGCCTGCTCGCAGGGCTCGACGTCTTCGTGGGCGGACCGATCCAGCACGCCATCCTGGAGAACGGTTTCGTCGACCACTTGCAGGACGCGATCACCACGGCGATCGGCACCGTCCGGGACAACGGAGCGAATGCCTTCTCGGCTCACCTTGTGGAGAAGTTCGGGGCCGAGACGGCGTCGTTCACCCCTGAGCAGGTATCCGTGCGTGACTTCCGCTGGATGAAGAAGTGCGACGTCTTCGTGCCCGTCCTGCCGGTGCTGGAGGACGGGACCCTGCGACGCACGGACGGTACCCACGTCGAACTCGGCTGGGCCACGGCCCTGGGGCGTCCCATTGTCCTGATCACCAAGCAGCCCTTCGTCGACTCCGCGAGCCACCTCCTGAAGGGCCTGCACCGCGTCGGGCTCGTCCAGACCATCGACTTCGACGAGTTCACCGAGAAGCCGGCGCTGCTCACCGACGCCGTGCTCGCCGCCACCGAGCGGCAGCGCGAGGCCATCAGCGCGAGCCTCGTCGCCTGACCGTCACCCGCCCTCACCCCCACCTGCCTCACCCGCCGGACGGAGTCATCGAGTGCCCGACGCGTCGATCTTAGGCCTGCCTCTGGCCAACCCCGTGATAGTCGGATCCGGACTGCTGACAGACCAGGAACGCAACATCCGCCGACTCATCGAGCGGGGCGCCGGAGCCGTCGTCACCAAGACCATCCACCCCAACCCGCCGCAAGGCCTCGACGAGCGGATCATCCGTCTGCCCGTCGGGATGCTGAACAGCACCACCTACTCCAAACGATCGGTCAACCACTGGCTGAGTGTGCTGAGTTCGTTCGCCGACGACCGGCTGCCCGTCATCGCCTCCCTCCACGCCGACACCCCGGCCGAACTCGCCGCCTTGGCCAAGGACGTCGAGACGACCGGCTGCCAGGCCCTGGAACTGGGCATCTCCTGCCTCAACGAGGAGGAGGGGCTGGAGGACGACAACCCCGACCGGGTCTACGCCTACACTTCCGAGACCCGCGGCAGGACGGTGCTGCCGCTCTCCGTCAAGCTGGCGGTCGGCGAAGGGCTTCAGGACCGGGTGCGCGCCGCCATCGCAGGCGGCGCCGATGCCATCACCCTCAGCGACACCATCGGCGGCGCGGCCGTGTCCCCCGCGACCGGGCAGCTCGAACTGAACGGCGTCTTCGGCTACTCGGGTCCCGGCCTGAAACCGCTCGTCCTCGCCGCCGTCTGGCAACTGCGCAAGAGGGGCGTCGAGTTGCCCCTCATGGGCTGCGGAGGAGTGAGCAGCGGCCGCGACGTGGCCGACTACCTCAGCGTCGGAGCGAACGTGGCCCAGGTCTATTCGGCGCTGCACACCGACATGTACGAGACGCTGGAACGCATCGTGGCAGAGACCCGGGACCTCACCGGCTCCTCCGCCACCGCCCCGCTCCTGACGGAAACACCTCGGGAGGCGGCGATATGACCGCCCGACATTCCGGTGCCCCGCTGCTCACCGACCTGACCAGCGCCCAGGTCGCCGACACCGTGCGCGGACGTACCGTCGTGTGGCCCATCGGGGCGATCGAGCAGCACGGCCCGCACCTGCCGCTGTCCGTCGATCTGATCCTCGCGGAGGCATTCGCCACCGAGATCGCGAGAGAACTCGACGCGTTCACCCTGCCCGCGCAGGCCATCGGCGCCCGGTCCCTGCCACAGAGCGGCGGCGGGCTCTACTTCCCCGGCACGGTCTATGTGGCCGGCGACACCCTCGTCCGCGTCCTGCGCGAGACGCTCAGGGCGCTGTCAGCACTGCCCATGGCCCGTCTGATCGTGGTCAACGGACACTACGAGAACGAACCGTTCCTCTTCGAGGCGCTGGACCAGGTGCGAGAGCAGGGGCTGCTGGACAGCACGGAGGTCTTCGCGTTCAGCTGGTGGAGCCTGGTCCGGGACACCTGGACCGATGAGGAGATCCCCGAGTTCCCCGGCTGGCACGCCGAGCACGCGGGAATCACCGAGACGAGCCTCATGCTCCACCTGCGACCCGACCTCGTCACCGACGAACGTCCCGACCACGACAATCCTCCCCGGGCGGGTGTCTACCTGCACCCCGTCGACGTCGGACAGACCACCCACCGCGGAGTCCTGTCCTCGACCTCCGGCGCCGACGCCGGCCTCGGGGAGAAGCTGCTGCGCCATGTCGTGGACGAGACGACGGCCATGGTGCGCGACGGCACTGGGCTGCTCTTCGCCCAGACCCGCCCGGACCGCCGCCGCCCGGACCCGCAGCGCCGAACCGCCGCACATTCCGAAGGGAAACAGCCGTGACCCGGAAGTTCCACCTCGCCTGCATCTTCAACTTCACTCCGGACGACTGGCAGGGCCCCTTCGGCACCGGGGGCTCACCCTGGGACGGCAAGTTCCACACGGAGGTGGCCCAGGCGCTCGAACGGGCCTGCTTCGACTACGTGATCATCGAGGACAAACTGATGGTCCCGGAGAGTTACGGCGGTTCCGCCGAGCGAGCGCTGCGGCAGGGCATGGTCGTCCCCAAGCACGACCCGGTCCCGTTGGCCGCAGCGATGGGCCTCGCCACGTCCCACCTCGGTATCGTCGCGACGCTGTCGACCCTGGCGTACCCGCCGTTCATGACCGCGCGCCTCGCCTCGACGATGGACAGCATGCTCGGCGGGCGCTTCGGCTGGAACATCGTCACCAGCGCCGAGGACCTTGCCGCGCAGAACTTCGGACTGGACAAGCTGCCGTCACGGGACGTCCGCTACGCCATGGCCGACGAATACGTCGACGTCGTCCGGCAGCTCTTCGCCTCCTGGGACAAGGACGCCGTCGTACTCGACCGGGAGAAGGGGATCTACGCCGACCACACCAAGGTCCGCCCGATCCACTTCAAGGGTGAGCACTTCAGCGTGCGGGGTCCGTTGAACACGGTGCCCTCCCCGCAGCACCGGCCCGCGTTCGTGCAGGCCGGGGCCTCTCCCCGGGGCCGGGTCTTCGCCGCGCGCAACGCCGACTCGGTCATCGCCATCGCCAACGGGGTGGACGGGATGAAGGAGTTCCGGGACGACGTGCGCAAACACGCCGAGGCGGCCGGCCGCGACCCTGACGATGTCAAAGTCCTCTTCTGTGTGACGCCCACGCTCGGCGAGACGGAGCGGGACGCACGGGACAAGCACGAGCGGATGATCTCGTCGCCCCAGTTCATTCACGACATCCTCGCTGAGACCTCCGCACTCACGGAGATCGACTTCGCCCAGTTCGACCTCGACGAGCCCCTGCCGTACCGGCTCCAGACCAACGGCGAGCAGGGGTCGCTGGACCAACTCCAGCAGTGGGGCAGCGGCAAGACGCTGCGGGAACTGGTGATGGACGCCGCCGGCGGGTTGGTCTCCTCGGTGGAACTCATCGGCACCCCCGACCAGGTGGCGCAGCGGATGGGGGAGGTGATGGAAGAGGTCGGAGGGGACGGCTTCATGCTGACGACCCCGGTACTGCGGTTGAACCGCCACTGGGTCGCCGATGTCACCGACGGACTCGTGCCCGCGCTTCAGCGCCGCGGGCTGACCCGGGCCGCGTACACGCCCGGCCATACGTTGCGGCAGAACCTCGCGGAGTTCTGAGCCCGGTGGCAGACCGTGTCGAGCTCCGCTACGCACCGGTCGCTCCTGGATCCCGCAGCGCAGGACCTGCTGTTGCGGCAGGCGTACACCGAAGACCGCTTCACCGGCGAGGCAGTCCCCGGCGACGCACTGCGGGCCGTCCATGACCTCGTCCGCAACGGCCCGACGGCCTTCAACCAGCAGCCGCTCAGGATTCACCTCCTGCGCTCCGGGGCGAGCCGCCGCCGGCTGGTCCGTCATCTCTCGCCGAGCAATGGGGAGAAGACCCTTGCGGCATCGCTGACCGCACTGTTGGTGGTGGACACCGCGTTCCACCTTCGGCTGCCGGAGCCGTGTCCCGCATTTGCGGGAGCCGCCGCACTCTACGCGGAAGACCCCGCGAGGCGGGAACGATCCGCGCTGTTGAACGGCTCGCTGCAGGCCGCGTATTTCCTCGTCGGAATTCGCGCGCCGGACTCGCGGTGGGGCCGTTGAGCGGATTCGACCAGTCAGGAGTCGACCGGGAATTCTTCCCGGAAGCCGAGCAGTCGGCGCTACTGGTGGTGAACATCGGCAGCTCCGCAGGGACGGGTCCGCGACCACGCGGCCCGCGCCTGGCCTACGACGAAATCCACCGCTCCCTGTGAGAGCCGTCCGGCCCCGGCAGCCGCCCACCGTGCCACGGTCAGGCGGACCCGCCGGGATCGGACGGCGCCGCACAGCGCACCGTGTCGCGGTACCAGCGGCCCCACGTGTCCAACTGCTCCGTGATGGAGTCCAGCGTGTGGCCGACGTCGGTGAGCGCGTACTCGACCCGCGGCGGCACCTCCCGGTACACCGTCCGTTCCACCAACCCGTCCGCCTCCAACTCCCTGAGCTGGCGGGTCAGCATGCGCTGGGTGACACCCGGCAGGGCGCGCCTCAATTCGCCGAACCGGTGGGTTCCCGAGACCAGCTGCTTGAGAATGGCCAGTTTCCAACGGCCGCCGAGGAGCTCCATGGCGAACTCGACCGCGCAGTGATCCGAGGCTTCTTCGACGTTGGAACGCACACCTGACCTCCATTGGTATACAGCGTGGCACTAGAGGACACAAATGACCGTACTTGCGGCCCGCGTTGGTACTTCCGGAAGCTGAGGATATGACAGAGAGCAAGGTGCCCGCCGCGGCCGGATCAGCCGCCGGGACAGAGCGTGCAGAGCATTCGACGGACTCCGGGCAGCCGGGCCGGCCGGCCCTTCCCGCGCGACAGCGGTGGCTGGTGCTGGCCGTGGTGTCGGGGAGTCTCTTCCTGTGCGGCATCGACCTCACCGTCCTGCACGTCGCGGTGCCGAGCCTGAGCCGGGACCTTGAACCGAGCCCGGCCCAACTGCTGTGGATCGTCGACGTCTACTCGCTGACACTGGCCGCCCTCCTGGTGACCTGCGGAACCCTCGGCGATCGCATCGGCCGGCGCCGCATGGTGCTCAGCGGCTTCTTCACCTTCGGTCTCGCCTCCGCGGCGGCCGCCTTCTCGGCCTCGACCGTACAACTCATCGCCGCCCGGGCCGCGTTGGGCGTCGGCGCGGCGATGATCATGGCGTCCACCGTGGCGATCATCCGGGTCGTCTTCGCCGACGACCGCGAACGCGCCATCGCGATCGGCATCTGGACCTCAGCGCACAGTGTCGGGGCCACGATCGGTCCGCTGGTCGGCGGTCTGGTCACCGAGAAGTGGGGCTGGGGAGCGGTGTTCCTCATCAACGTCCCCGTCATCGTCGTCATCCTGGCCGTCGGCGCCCGGGTCATCCCCGAGTCACGCAACCCCGTACCCCGCCGCTGGGACGTGACCAGCGTCGCGCTGTCCGTCACCGGCCTGGCCGGCGTGGTCTACGCGCTCAAGCAGGCCGGTGAACACGCGGGGGTGAACACCGCCATCGTCCTCACGGCCCTCACCGGCAGCGCCCTGCTCTATGCCTTCGTACGACGCCAACAGCGCATCCGTGAGCCGTTGTTGGACTTCACTCTCTTCCGTGAGCGCAGCTTCACCACGGCCACCCTGTGTGTCATCGGCTGCTTCGGCAGCTACGTCGCCCTGCTGTTCTTCCTCACCCAGTGGCTGCAGCAGGTGGGCGCGTACTCGCCGGTGCGCGCCGGGCTCGCGCTGATGCCGCTGGCCGGTGCCAACGCCCTCGGTGCGGTCACGGCCCCCTGGGCGGCGAACCGGTGGGGCAACCGCTGGGCCCTCACCGGAGCGCTTTCCCTCTTCGCCGTCGCGTACGCCGCCATCGCGGCCGTCGGTGACACCGCGCACTACGGCGAACTCCTCATCCCGCTGCTCGCCGCCGGGTACGGCGCCGGCATCGTCATGACCCTGGGCGCCGACTCCATCATGGCCGCCGCGCAACCCGAGCGGTCCGGGGAGGCGGCCGCCATCCAGGAGACGTCCTTCGAACTCGGCGCCGGGCTCGGCGTCGCCGTCCTCGGCACCGTCCTGACCGCCGTGTACCGCACGGGACTGCCCGATGTGCCGGGCATCTCCGGAGAACAGCAGGCCAGAGCGGGGGAGTCGTTCGCCGCAGCGGAGGATGTCATGGCACACCTGCCGTCCCGGACCGCCGACGCAGTGCTGCACTCGGCACGGCACGCCTACGACCGTGGCTTCACCGCGGTGTCGGTGATCGCGGCGATCGGCCTGGCCGCCACCGCACTCATGGCTGCGGCCCTGCTGCGCCCCCGCCCGGCCGCGAAGCAGGCCGACGAGGACTGACCGGCCCCGGAAGACCAGGTCCCAGCCGTCAATGCCGGCCATCTGGACAGCGGTCAGCTGCTTCGGCATCTCACAGGTCGGAGAGCCCTCGCATGGGAGTGCTGGATGAGCCCTTCATAGTTCCGAGCATGGCGGCGGGCGTGCATCATCCACGCGAGCGACCTCTCGAGCCGGTTGAGGATCTTCAGACCGTTGTAGGCAGGGCGCTGGCCGGGTTTGTCGAGGACGAGGGCTGGGAGGACGTCGGGGTTCGGGGTGCCGTCGTCAAGGAGCACGGCGTCGTGTTCGGTGTCGCGGGTCACGATGCGGTGGGCGTCGTAGCCGTAGAGGTACTTCTTCTTGAGCGAGGTCTTCTTCTTGTTCGGACAGGGGTGGCGTCGACGCCCAGGGAGACCTCGGCCAGTCTCTGCCGTCTCGTCGGCGCCGGTGGGCGCAGTTCTCGACACGGTCGCGGTCGCAGGTCCGGGGGCGTGAAAGGCAGGCCAGGGCTGGACGGCTCTCACGCCCCCCAAGGGCACGGGCGCAGGGGTAGGGCGCCCGGGTGATTCCCTTGTGCGATGCGACGAGTTTGTGCGGTCTCTCGTCGTCGCGCTTTATGAATCTGTCACGCGGAATCCGGTCGCGGTATCTGTCAGCCGACTGCACAGCGACGGCCGTCGCCCTGTCGGAAGACGCCCGGCAGGCGGCACGCGCGGCAGCGCGTACCTGAGGTGTATTCGGCTGTCAGGTCCGAGCGTCGTTATCTGACGGCGTCGTTATCTGACAGGGTGCCTTCGAGTACGTCGCGGAGTTGCGAGCGGGCGGTGATGCCCAGCTTGGGGAAGACCCGGTAGAGGTGGGAGCCGACCGTGCGCGGTGAGAGGAACAGTTTTTCCCCGATCTCGCGGTTCGTCAGACCCCGGGCCGCCAGCTGGACGATCTGCTGCTGCTGAGGGCTGAGTTCGGTGAAGGCACTGGGCACGACGTCGGTCGCCTCGATGCCGGCGGCGCGCAGTTCTGCCTGTGCCCGCTCGGCCCACGGCCGCGCGCCGAGGCGGTTGAAGGTTTCCAGCGCGGCGCTCAGCAGCGGACGGGCCTCGGCGATACGGCGCCGGCGTCGGAGCCATTCCCCGTAGTCGAGCCGGGTCTGCGCCCGTTCGAACGGCCACTGCTCACCCGCGGGCTGCGCGAGCGCCGCCTGGAAGAACGGCTCCGCATGCTCGGGATCCGCCAGCAGGGCGCGGCCCCGGTCGATCAGTGCGGCCACCCGTGCCGACATGCCCGTACCGAGGCGCTTCGCCGACCGTTCCAACAGCTGTGCGGCGTGCTCCTGCTGCCCTCTGCGCACGGCTGCCGCCGCGAGTTCGGCCAGGACGGTGTAGGAGACGTGGTAGTGGACCGGATCGCCGTCGTCGGTGAACGCGGAGCGGAACTGTGTGTACGCGGTGTCGTAGTCGCCCTCGGCCACGGCCGCCATTCCCAGGGCCCGGCGTGCGAAGACCGCGACGGAGCGGCTCTCCAGCGGGTCGACGAGAGAGAGGGCTCGCTCGGCGAGCCGGCGTGCGGCGGGCGCGTCGCCGAGCAGTGCGACCACCGTGGCGTCGAGTGCCTGGGCACACGCCTCGGCATGGTCGAGCCCGGCCGATGACGCCATGGCCGCGATGTCGGCCGCCACCGAGCGGGCGTCGGCCCATCGGCCCTGCTCCAAGCGGGTCCAGCCGGCCGCGCATCCCAGTCCGTCCGGGAGCGGGCCATGCGCCTGCCACTGGTCGAAGGCCTCGTCGAAGGTTCGGGCGGCGAGGGTGGTCCGGTCGAGCAGCCAGGCGACGATGGCGAGCGCGGTCAGACGCTGGGCGTCGCCCTTGGCCTCGGCGATGAGTTCGGGCAGCACCGGTGCGAGCAACGCTCCTGCGCCGCCGGGGTCGGAGACGGCCATGACCCAGGCGTGCAGCGCCGCTCCGGCGGCATCGTCGGGCATGCCGGAGAGCAGGCTCTGGATCTGTCGCTGCTGGGACTCCTCGCCCGAGTAGTAGCGGACCACCGCTGCTGCGGCCAGCGCGTCGAGTACGAGGGGTGACCGGGTGTTCGCTGCCTCGTCGGCGACGCGCATGAGCAGGGCGAAGGCTGCTGTGTGATGGGGGCCAAGAGACATGAGCCGGCCGGTGGCCAGCGCGGCTCTGCCCCGCAGTGCCGGGTCGTCGGTGCACTCGCGGACTGCTGCGGCCAGGTGCTCCACCCAGCCGAGCTGACCGGTGAAGACGGCGCTGGCCGCGGCCTCGGTGAGCAGGCGCGCCCGGTCCTCGCGGTGCGGGCTGAGTTCCGCGGCGCGCTCCTGGGCTGCGGCGGCGGCCGCAAAGCCACCTCGGCGCCGGGCCCGGTCGGCCGTCTGCTGCAAGGCGGCCGATACGTCCCGGTCGGGGCGTACGGTCGCGGCGGCCAGATGCCAGGCGCGGCGGTCGGGCTCCTTGCGCAGCAGTTCCGCGAGAGCCAGGTGTGCCCTGCGGCGTTCCTCGAAGGACGCGGCATGGTAGACGGCGGAGCGGACGAGCGGGTGACGGAAAACGATCCCGGTTCCGTCCTGGCGTACCAGACCGGCCCGGTCCGCGGGCTCCCATGCCTTGTCGTCCGCCTCGGGCAGTCCCACGGCGGCTGCCTGCGCGTCCGCCGCGTCGGCGGCCGCGAGCAGCAGCAGGATGCGGCGGGTCGGTTCCGGCAGGTCCGCCGCGTGCCCTGCGAAGATCCGCTCCAGTCGGTCGGTGACCGGCAGCGGGCCCTCCACGCTGCTGCCCTCGGCGTTGCGGATCGCGGTGGCGTGGGCGAGTTCCACCAGGGCCAGCGGGTTGCCGGCCGCTTCCTCGAGGATCCGCACGCGGGTTCGGCCGGTGGGCGGTGTGGGCTGCCGGTCGAGCAGCCGGTTGGCGGCAGCACCGTCCAGCGGGCCGAGTTCGAGGCGCTCGTACCCCTTGTCGAAACCGGGCAGTACGGCCGCGGTGCGGACTCCGAGCAGCAGCGTGACGGGCTCGCTGTCCATGCGCCGCGCCACGAAGGAGAGCACGTCGAGGGATGCGCGGTCGATCCACTGGGCGTCGTCGACCACGACCAGCAGCGGGGCGGTCTCCGCCAGGTCCGACAACAAGGTCAGAACCGCCAGACCCACGATCATCCCGTCAGGGGCCTCGGCACACTCGTCGAGCCCCAGGACCGCGCGGAGCGCGGAGCGCTGCCGCGATGGCAGACCCTCCGCCTCGCCGAGAACCGGGCGCAGCATCTGGTGAAGACCCGCGAATCCAAGGTGCGCCTCGGATTCGCTCCCCACCGCTCGCAGCACTCGGTCACCCGCACTCCGTGCGCGATCGGCCGCGATGCCGAGGAGTGTGCTCTTTCCGGCACCGGGGTCACCCGTGAGGATCAGCACGTCGCTGTGGGACCGATCGGCGCCGACCCGCCGGACTATTTCTGCGGTCTCGCTTTCCCGGCCCACCAGCGCCGGACCGGAATTCCGCATCGAGCGCTGCTCCCCACGAGCCCTTCCATCGTTTTCCACGGATGCTCCAGGGAATTGAGATAGCCCAGATAGTAGTCGAGCCGTACGTCTCCGCACCGTCGGCCTCGGGATCGCCACGGCGGGACAACCGGTCGGTAGGCGCAAACGCCCCATCCGGTGGCCGACCAGCACCGATGCAGTCACGTGACGCATACCCTCGGCTGTTCGTCCGGCCACAGAATCGTGAAGCGAGCACGGTCGCGCCTTTCCGGGGCGGCGGGCAGGCACGATCGTGCGTCGCCGGTGGCGTCGTGCCATCACAGACGGGGCTCACGGAAGCCATACATCTCGACCGGAAGGCGCTGTCATGGTTACCGGACGCTCGTGGCTGGTCGGATTCGGATTCCGCACTCCATGCGGTCGGCTTGTACGCCACTTCTACGTCGTCGACGGCATGGCCGGTCCGGAGCAGGCCCGCGAGGCTGCTCTTGAGCGGGCGAACGCCCCGAGCGAACGCGCGGCGCATGGAAACCTGCGGCTCGATGACGGCTGTGTCGAGATGCGTCGCATGTCGCGTGACTTTCTGGGCGCCTGGCGGCTGTCCGTCCCAAGTCCGTGCACTGCGTAGCTCCTTGAACCCGGAAGCCATCGCCGACGGGGGCAGGCCTGTCAGCGCTGCGCGGTCGCCGATGCCGGCAAGGGACGCCCACGTGCTGCAGATCCCACGGAAGCAGTCACCTGACGCATACCGGACGGAACCCCGCATGCCGAGACTGGTGACGCGGGCGGTGGCCGGTCAGCACCCGAAGGCTCCCGCACGGCCGTGCACACGCGAAAGGACCTACAGAGATCCCATGGCGGCAAGGACAACGACATCGTTGTGGGACCGGTTCGCGGCCTTCGACCCTGGGCTCGTGCGTCTGACCTCCGCGATGCGCGCCGTGCTCGGCACCGCCGCGACCCTCGCCGTGCTGACAGGCCTGCGAGCGCCCGAGACGGCGCTCGTGGTCGGCGGCTTCACCGCGATGACGACGTCACTGGCCGTCAGCGACCTGCACCCGCGCAACCAGCTCATCACGCTCGGACTCGGCGTTCCGCTCTCCCTCGCGTCCCTGGCCGCCGGAGCCGCGCTGACGCCGTACCCGACAGCAGCCAAGCTGGTCTTCCTGGGGGTGATCCACCTCGCCGTTCAGGCCCGCCGGTTCGGTCCGCGAGGGCTGGGCCTGGGGATCTTCGGTTTCATGGCCTTCCTGCTGTCCCAGTTCACCCAGGCCCGGGCAGACCGCCTTCCGGGGTTCGGGGTATCGGTACTGGTTGCGTTCGGGGCCGTCACGGCCGTGTGGTGGTGCGTCGGCCCCGTTACGGCGTCCCGAGCCCTGAGGCGGCTGCGGCACGCATTCGACGTGCGTCTGCATGACGTCCTCCGGGACACGGCCGCGATGGTCGCCGCCGGGCAGGACGTCGACACCCGGAGCCGATCGTTGCAGGACCGCCTCGGCACACTGCACGCGTCAGTGCTGCTGATCGAGGACTTTCTCGACGAGCGCACCGCCGACGAGGACACCGAGGCCCTGCTGCCGCACCTCAGCCGGGTGGAGGTGGCCGCGCAGCGCCTGGCCGTACTGGCGGTCCGCGCGGTCCGCACCCCGGCGGCCCGCAGCGACCTGGCGGAACGGACGGCGCGACAGCGGCTCGCCCAGCGGATCCAGTCTCTCCGGCACCAGCCCATCGCCCGAACGGCCTGCGCGGCCGAGCGGTGCGCACAGGGGTACGAAGGTAGCCCGGCGAACCGGCCGACCGGCTCCGCACTCGTGCTGGACTGCTTGCCTGCGGTCGACGAACTCGCCGAAGCCCTGCGGGTTCTCGGCCCACGGGGTCGCCCGGCAGGACTCGGGACGCCTCCGCGCAAGCCCGCCTCACCCACCTTCGGGGCGCTGCTGCGCAGGGACACAGACAGCGAAAGCCTGCAGCGGGGAGCCACCCGTCAGGCGTTTCAGGTGACGGCTGCCTCGGCCCTCGCCACCGCGGGCGGTCATCTCCTGTCGCCGCACCTGTGGTACTGGGCCGTCGCGGCCGCATGGGTCGTCTTCATCAACAACGAGAGCACTGGCGAGGTACTGCTGCAGAGCCTCCGGCGGCTGGCGGGCACCGTCCTCGGCGTGGTGTTCGGCTACGGCCTCGCCGCCCTGGTCGGCGGAGACGGCCCCGTCCTCCTGGTCCTGCTCCTGCTGTGTATGTTCGGGAAGTTCTACACCCCGTCGCACGCCTACTGGGTCGTGACGTTCTTCATCACCGGCACGCTCAGCATGCTGCTCGCGCTGATGGACACCTTCTCGACGCACGTGCTGCTCCTGCGCGTCCAGGAGACCGCACTGGGAGTGTCCTGCGGGATCCTTGCCGCCGTCCTCGTACTTCCCACCACGGTCCGCCGCGCCAGCGACGAGGAACTGGTCGGCTTCCTGCGCGTCCTCGACCACATCCTGCGGGCCGTCGCGTCGGGAAGCACGGACACGCAACCCCCGACGAGCTGGGTCCGCGCGGCACATGACCTCGACCAGGCACTGGAATCCTTCCGCAAGGCCAGTCTGCCTCTCACCCATCCGTTTGCCCCGCAGCGCCGCCGCCGTCACCGAGCCCGCCACCTGCTGGAACTCCTCGAGGCCGGCGCGTACCACGCACGGAGCCTGGCCGCCACGGCCGAACGTCTCCCGGCGGGCCACGTCCCGGAGTGCACCGCCCGCCTCACCGCCGCGGCCGACCGCGCGCACCAGACCGTGACCCATCTGATCCGCGTCACCGGCCATCGACCCGAAAGCGTCCAACGAACGGCACGCCCCACGGTCATCGGGGCACTGGCCCTGCTCTCGGAGGAGCAACGCGTGAGCCGCAACTGGCTGTCGCCGGAGCACCGCCTGCTGCTGCACATCGATCGCCTCGACGCGACCCTGACCGCGCTCGTACGAGCCTTGGGCCCACTTGCCTCGGACGCCGACCGCACCACCGTGGTGCCCTCCGAGAGCGTGGACATCCCGTCGCCGCGCCACCCGGTCCAGGCTGCCGCAGTGAGTTGCGCCGTCCTCGCCGACCGGTGCGAACGCGCCCAAGCCGGTTAGCAATGGCCAGGTAGCGGTGTTCAGGTGCCGGTGAGAGTGACCGTGACCACCCCGAAGCCCCCTGTCCTTGCCCTTTCCGGCGTCAGCCACACCTACCAGGACCAGCGCCGCAGGACCACCGTTCTGCGGCAGATCGACCTCGACTTCGAGCGGGGCACCTTCTACACGATCCTCGGCCCTTCGGGCAGCGGCAAGACCACCCTGCTCAGCCTGGCCGGCGGCCTGGACAGCCCTACCAACGTCACCACCCGCTTCGACGGACAGGACCTGTCCGCCCTGGGCCCGAAAAGTCCCACGCCCTGAAAAGAACCGACCGGAAACCTCGACGCGCACGAACAGAACAAGTGCGTCATCGTCGTCACCCGCAACCAGGCCCTGGCCGCCGAGTCCGACCGAGTCCTGACCCCTGCGCAAAGGCTCCGACCGAGTCCTGACCCCTGCGCAAAGGCAAGGTGATGGCGGTGAGGAGGCCCGGCGACCGTTAGCCGGCACCCCGGCAGAACCCACTACCCGGCGGTACGACCGGCAAGCGGCCCGATACGGACCCGGCTTCGGCCTCGTGACCGCAGCGAGGTCGCCGCGTGCCCCGTGTGCCCGTTGAAGAGGCATCCAGGGATGGAACGCGGAACAGGAGCCGCCTTTCGTCGGCCTGCCAGGGGAGAGCCCCCTGCTCAGAGGTGTACGCACAGGTGCAGTCACGTGACGGATACCGCACCTGCCGGGGCCGCTCGTACGGTTGAGTAAATCCCCCGAATTCCAAGGAAATACCATGGAACAGATCACCCTCGGCAATGTCTCCATCACCCGGGTGTGGGAATACTACGGTTCCGTCGAAATGACGCCCGACACCTTCTTCCCGGAAAGCTCGAAGGAAGTCTGGGAGAACGGTGCCGACTGGCTTGCCCCGCATTTCCTGGATTCCGAGACCAACATCGTGAATTCGGCGATCCAGACCTGGCTGCTGCGTAGCGAGGGCAAGACGATCCTGGTCGACACCGGCGTGGGCAACCACAAGGAGCGTCCCTACGCCCCGGTCTGGAGCCGCCTCGAAACGGACTTCCTGGCCAACCTCGCCCGGGCCGGTGTCCAGCCGGAGGACGTGGACGTCGTGATCAACACGCATCTCCACATCGATCACGTCGGCTGGAACACCTACCTGGACGGGCGGCAGTGGGTGCCGACGTTCCCCAATGCCACCTACCTGATGCCGAAGGACGACTTCGACTTCTGGAACCCCGAGAACGGCCACCAGCCGCTGCTCGGCCGCGGCAACCAGAACGTCTTCGAGGACAGCGTGGCCCCGGTGCACCAGGCCGGCCTGACGCAGCTGTGGGAGAACAGCCACCAGATCGACGCGAACCTGCGCCTGGACGCCGCTCCCGGGCACACCCCCGGCTCCTCCGTGCTGACCCTCACCTCCGGCACGGACCGCGCGGTGTTCGTCGGCGACATGCTGCACAGCCCGGTGCAGATCCTGGAGCCGGACGCCAACAGCTGCTTCTGCGAGAACCCCGCCGAAGCCCGTGCCACCCGCCGCAAGGTGCTGGGCTGGGCCGCCGACAACAACGCGCTCGTGATCCCGGCGCATCTGGGCGGCCACGGCGCCACCGAAGTCGTACGCGAGGGAAGCACCTTCGCCGTGAAGGGCTGGGCGCCCTTCGCCCCGTACACCGAGCAGGGCTGAAGCCCGCGGAAAGGCACCACAGATGAGCCACCACCCCGAACCCGTCGTGACCACCGCGCAGGGAGCCGTCCGCGGTCTGCGTCAGGAGGACGGCACCGCCGCCTTCCTGAACATCCCCTATGCCGCCCCGCCCCTGGGCGCCGGCCGGTTCGCGCCGCCCGAGCCGCACGAGCCGTGGGACGGCGTACGGGACGCCACCGCCCCCGGACCCAACGCGCCGCAGTCCGAGCGCAAGCTCGGCAGCATCGACATGGCCCCCTACTTCGGCACCGGCTGGAGCCGCGGTGAGGACTACCTCACCGTCAACGTCTGGACGCCCGCCGTCGCGCAGAGCGACCTGCCGGTCATGGTGTTCGTGCACGGCGGCGGCTTCGTCGCCGGATCGACGCGGTCCGCGATGTACGACGGTTCCGCCTTCGCCCGCGACGGCGTCGTCCTCGTCACGCTCAACTACCGGCTCGGCATCGCCGGGTTCCTGGACCTGCCCGGCGCCCCGGCCAACCGCGGTCTGCTCGACGTCGTCGCCGCGCTGCGCTGGGTGCGGGAGAACATCGCCGGGTTCGGCGGTGACCCGGACAACGTGACGCTCTTCGGCCAGTCGGCCGGGGCCACCGTCGTCGGCGGCGTCCTCGCCACCGCGGAGGCCGCGGGCCTGTTCCGCCGGGCGATCGTGCAGAGCGGCAGCGGACTGGGCGCGTTCAGCACCGAGCAGGCCGCCCGCGTCACCGCCGCGGCTGCCGAGGTCCTGGGCGTCGAGCCGCACGTGGACGCCTTCGCGGAGATCTCCGACGAGCGTCTGGTGGAGGCCGCCTCCAAGCTCGCGGGCATCGACCTCAGGACCGCCACCCACGGCGACCCGCTGATCGGCCTGAGCCCCTTCAGCCTGGTCCTGGACACCCAGCCCGCCGAAGCCGTCGCCGCCGGACACAGCTCCGACGTCGACCTGCTCATCGGCACCAACACGGAAGAGGGCAACCTCTACCTGGTCCCGGTGGGCAAGTACGCGACCTCGACCGCAGCCGACGTCGACGACGCGGCGGCGCGCTCGCACCCGGATCCGGCGCGGCTCGTCGAGACCTACCGCACGTCACGCCCCGAGGCCTCCTTCGCGGAACTGCGCTCGGCCATCATGGCCGACGCCCTGTTCGGCGCTGGTACCCGCGCTCTGGCCGGCGCCCATGCCGCCCATCCGAAGGCCGTCACCTACGCGTACGAGTTCGCCTGGCGCTCCCAGGCCCTGGACGGAGAACTCGGCGCCACCCACGCCGTCGAGCTGCCCTTCGTCTTCGACCTCGCGGACCGGCCCGAGCTGAACGGCTCCGCCGCCCTGCTCGGCCCCGACAAGCCACCGGCGGATCTCGCGGAGCGCATGCACGAGACCTGGATCCGGTTCGCCGCCACGGGCGACCCGGGCTGGGACCCCTACGACACCGACCGCAGGGCCACGATGCACATCGACGCCGAGTGGACCCAGCTCGACGACCCCCGCAGCCAGGAACGACAGGCCTGGAGCTGACGCCCGTACCGCTCTCGCCTGCTCATCCCCTCCAAAGACCACCACCGCTTCAAGGAACACCGTGACCAGAACCGTCATCACCACCGAGCACGCCCCCTCTCTCCCGGCCCCGCTGTCCCAGGGCATCCGCAAGGGCCCCGTCCTGCAGGTATCCGGACAGCTCCCGTTCGACCCGACCACCGGCGAGGTCGTCGGCACGACGGTCGCCGAGCAGACCGCACAGGTCCTGCGCAACGTCACCGCCGTCCTCAAGGCGGCCGGCGCGGGCCTGGAAGACGTCGTGATGCTCCGCGTCTACCTCACCGACCCCGCCCACCTGCCCGAGCTGAACGAGGCGTACGCGGCAGCCGTCGGCGAGCCCTTCCCCGCCCGCACCACCGTCTACATGCAGCTCCCGCCGGGACTCCTCGTGGAGATCGACGCCCTGGCCGTGCTGGACGACTGACACAGCCACAGAACAAGGCCGGTCCGGCGCGGTTCAAAGGGGGACCGCGCCGGACCGGCTGGCCATTCCGGACAGCGAATTGGGGGAGGACGGGATGGATGGCCGTCTGCCGAAGGCGTGCATCAACCTGAGAGTTGTTCCGGCGGACCTGCTGGACGCCCTGTGCTCCCTGTCCGGGCGCCCTTCACCGCATTCAGGGCCCAATCCGGTACGCCGGGTCCATGGTCAGGTGCTCCACGCAGCGGCTTCGCTGCCGCCGGGCGCGCTGCAACCGGGCGATGTGAGCGCGGCCACCGATACGCGCCGGCCTCCTGAACGCCGACGTACCGCCCGCGGCCGAGGCGGCCGCCCGCTGCGTCCAGCACACGGTCGACGACCTGGGCCCCGTCGACCTCTGGACGTTGGCCCGCGACACCGCCATGACCCGCGACGACCTCGCATGGGGCGCTGCCGCGACCCTGGCGCGGGAACGCCTCGCACAGCCCGACTCTCTCGACGAACTCGCCGCGCAGGCCATCGTGGACGAACTCGCCGAACGGACCCCGTGCCGGTGGGGCCGTCACCACACAGACGCCGTTCGTGCCGCGCTGTACCGGACTCTGGCCGACCTCGCCGACCTGCTTCTGGAGGTGTCGGAATCCACCCCGACACCCCTGGACTGGACCGCCGACGACGACGGATGGCGGGCCTCGGCCGTGATCGGCGGAGTGGTCCACGACGTGGTGGTCCACAAGGCGGAGCACGCGCCCTCCGCCGCCCAGCCTGTCTGGCACCACCCGTCACCCCCAGGCGCACATGCCGCCTGGCAGTGGCGGATCACGAACGGACCGACCGGGCGCGCCTCCCACGGCTGCGGGCCGATCCCCTCCGCGCTCGCGGCGCGGCACGCCGCCGAGTGCGCGATCACGGCACTCGCCGCCGGAAGATGCAGTCTGTGAAGCAAGTGAAACTCGTTCCGTTCGCGGGGTACGACATCGACCGCGCCCTGAGCAGATGCCTGGACAGTCAGGGCAGTGGGAAACGATCTACGTGAGCGCGGGAAACGACCTCCGCCGCCCTCGCGTACCCGGTGATCAGCGAATTCCGCCGGTGCCCCACGGGGCGAGCAGTTGCTCGGGCATGGCTGCCTGTTGGTGCGCGACGATGCTGTACGCCCGGCCCTCACGGCGACTGTGGTCGGGGTAAGGCTCTGGCGGGCGATTGTTGGGCGCGGACTCGGGCCCCGTACTGGTCGGTTGTCTTGGAGCATCCGCCAGTAGGCGAGCGTTCAACGCCTGCTGGGTCCTCCGTAGGCGTCAGGGAGCCGGTGCCGTGCCGGCGTCGTAGGTGGCGCGGGCGGCGGTGATGTCGGCTCGGTGGCGTTCTGCCCAGCCGACGAGCCCGGTGAGGGTTGCGTGGAGTTCGCGGGCCATGGGTGTGAGGCTGTATTCCACCTTGGGCGGCACGGTGGGGTAGACGGTCCGGATGAGCAGGCCGTCGCGTTCCAGCTTGCGCAGGTTCAAGGTGAGCATGCGTCGGCTGATGCCTGTGATGGCGCGTTCCAACTCGGTGAAGCGGACTGGTCCGTGTGCGGCGGCGACGAGGATTCCGATGCTCCATTTGCCCGCGACGTGGTCGAGGACCTCGGTGAGCGGGCACGCCTCGTTGCTGACCTGGTTGGACACATCGGTGTGACTGCGTGACATGAAAGTGCCTCCTTTCGCCGCGCGTCATGGTTACAGAGGATGACCGCTGTAACAAGTCGTGCACCTTTGGAAGGAATCCCCGTGCGGAGAACCAACGCATCAGCACAGACATCACGTTGGTCGGCACTGGCCGTGCTCTGTTCCGGGCAGTTGATGGTTATTCTCGACGGGACCATCGTGAACGTGGCACTGCCGTCCATCCAGCAGGACCTCGGTTTCTCCTCGTCGGACCTGGCCTGGGTGGTCAACGCCTATCTCGTCCCCTTCGGTGGCCTGTTGCTGCTCTCCGGCCGGCTCGGCGACCTCATCGGACGCAAGCGCGTCTTCATCGCCGGCCTGAGCATCTTCACCACTGCCTCGCTGCTGTGCGGTGTGTCCCAGGACCCAGCGATGCTGCTCGCCGCCCGGTTCGTCCAGGGCATCGGCGGCGCGGTGACCTCCGCCGTCACTCTCGGCATGGTCGTGACCCTGTTCCCACAGCCGAAGGAGCGGGCCAAGGCCATCGGCGTCTACAGCTTCGTCCAGTCCGCCGGTGGCTCGATGGGCCTCCTCGCCGGCGGCGCCCTGACGCAGACCATCAGCTGGCACTGGATCTTCTTTGTCAACGTACCGATCGGCATCGCTGCTGCGCTGTCGGCCGGGCGCGTGCTCGCGTCCGAGCACGGTGTCGGCCTCGGCAGGGGAACCGACGTCGTAGGTGCGCTCCTGGTCACCTCCGCGCTGATGCTCAGCGTCTACACGATCGTCGAGACGACGAACTACGGCTGGACTTCCGCACACACGCTGAGCTTCGGCGCCGCGGCACTCGCCCTGCTCCTGGCATTCGTCGCCCGCCAGGCGAAGGCGGCCCACCCGCTCCTGCCGCTGCGCCTGTTCCGCTCGCGCAACGCCACGGGAGCGATGGGTATCCAGGCCCTCATGGTGGCCGGGATGTTCAGCTTCCAATTCCTGTGCGTGCTCTACCTGCAGAAGGTGCTCGGCTTCGACGAGATACACACCGGCCTCGGCATCTTTCCGGTCTCGGTCGCGATCGGCGCGCTCTCCCTCGGCTTCTCGCCCAAGCTGATTGCGCGCTTTGGCCCCCGTGCCGTACTCCTTCCAGGTCTCTCGCTCATCACGGCAGGTCTCGCCGCGCTCGGCCGCCTACCGGCAGGCGGGAGCTATGTCGTGGACGTCCTGCCCGCGTTGCTGCCGCTGGGCATCGGCTTCGGCCTCGCGATGCCGTCGCTGGCCACGCTCGCGATGTCAGCGGCCACGCCCCAGGACTCGGGGATCGCCTCCGGCATGTTCAACACCATGCAGCAGATCGGCAGCGCCTTCGGCCTCGCCGTCCTCAGCACACTCGCCACCTCGCATACGAATGCCCTGCTGGGCAATGGGGCAAGCACCGCCTCGGCACTCACGGGTGGTTACCAGCTTGCCTTCCGCATCGGCTCGGGCCTCGTAGCCGTCTCTCTCCTCCTCGCCGCCACCCTGCTGCGATCCCCCGCCACAGCACAACGTCCAGCGGCCGAGAAGAAGCCGGTCGCCGAGAACGCCGCTCGCTGACCAGGCGGCAACGCCGCGCCGGTCCCCAGAAGTGGACACCGGAACCGGGTGGAGGACGACGTCTACCCGCTCGTCAGCATCAAGAGCGCCTGCGCCTGGACGTCCCGGACAAGTCCGCGCAGAGCGTCCGACTACATGGCTCCGAAGCGATCAACGTCGAAACGGCGACGTTAAGATAGTGGGCGCATACACGCAGTGCTGGAAGGGGGCGCGTATGAGTGTGGAACTGCGGCACTTACGCGTATTCATAGCGGTGTGCGAAGCCAGGAGCTTCACCCACGCCGCCACGCGCATGATGGTCAGCCAGCCGGTGGTGTCACGGACCGTCCAACAGTTGGAGAAGGCGGTCGGAGCAGAACTGATCGACCGGAGCACCGGTGAGGCGCGGCCGACGGAGACGGGGGCCGTGCTGCTGGAACACGCCCGGGCGACGGTTGCCAGGTTCGACCACGCGCTGTCGAGCGCGCGCTCGGTCAACAGGCCACTCCTGCTCGGCTATACCTGGTCGATGCTGGACAGCCGGATCCTGAGCGCCGTGGAGACCTGGGAGAGCGATCACCCGCGAAATCCCATCGTCACGCGCCGTAGTGACGACCGGCTCGCCGGGCTGGGCGACGGGAGCACCGATGTCGCTCTCGTCCGCGAACGGCCGACGGGCCGCGCCGGCCACCCGGAGGACGAATACCGGAGCCTGACGCTGCTGAGCGAGGACCGTTACGTGGCCCTGCCCAGGGACCACCGGCTCAGCGGACGGACCGCGCTGCGGCTGGAGGATCTGACGACGGAGGTGTTCGTGGACAACACCGTCTCGGGCACCGTGCCTTCCGGGCTGTGGCCACCCGGCGGCGCGCCACAGAAACGGCTGCCGGTGGAGACGTTCGAGGACTGGACGTTCGCCATCGCCGCAGGACGCGGAATCGGTCTCACCCCGGCATCCACGGCCGCGCTCCGCCCCCATCCGTCACTGGCGTTCGTCGCATTGGCGGACGCCCCGGCCGTGGACCTCCACCTTGCCTGGCGGGCCGACGCCGAGCATCCGGCGCTCGCCAGGTTCACCGCCCACATGCAGCGGGCGTTCACCCCGTCCCCGTCTTCCTCACCCTCCTGATTCCTCTCACGCCTCCCTCTTACGTCCTGACGCATCAGCCCGTACGACGACGAACACGCCCGCCAGGACGACGAGCACGCCCAGGTAGGTCTCCAGCGGCGGCACCTGCCCGAGCCACAGGGCCGCCAGCAGGGCCGCCCCCGGTACTTCGAGCAGTGAGATGACGGCGACGGTGGCACCGCTCACCACCCCGAGCGACCGGTTCAGCAGCGAGTGCCCGAGCAGTTGGCCCGCGACGGTCAGCGCGGCCAGGGTCACCCATGTCCCGGCCGCGTACCCGACCAGCTCGCTGCCTGTGAACAGACACGCCGCCAGAAGAACCGCGGCCGCCGAGGCGTAGCAGATCAGCGTGTACGTCCCGGTGTCGAGCCGCTGCCGGACATGCTCACCGACGGACAGGTACGCCGCCAGGCACACACCACTCGCCAGCGCGAGCGCGTCCCCGGCCAGGGCGCGGGCGGACACCCCCACGTCGACGCTGCTCACGACCAGCACCCCGGAAATGGCGACGAGCATGCCCGCCCATCCGCCCTTCGGCACCCCACGGCCCCGGGCCCGGGCAATGAGCCCGGCCCACAGGGGCGTCGTGCACATCAGGGCCGTGGATGTCGCGACGGAGGTCATGGTCAGGCTCGGGATCCACATACCGAAGTGAGCCGCCAGGAACAGCCCGGCGAGCACGCAGTACAGGACATCGGACCGCCCGGGCCGCCGCCCGCGTGTCCGGCCGGCACCCCGTCGGTTGGAAACGCGGGTGAGCACGATCGCGCTGGCCGCCGCGTTGCGCCAGAACGCGATGGCCAGCGGGGGTGCCGCCGCGGCGGCGGCGAGGGGTGCGGCCAGTGAGATGCCGACGACCGCAACGGTGAGGAGCACCCACTCCGCGGGGGGCAGCGAACCGCCCGTCGAACGAGCGGGCAAGCGCGCCGCGACGCCGGGCGGCCGGGCCTCTTCTGCCTGGTCGTCGATCATGCTCTTCCTGGATTCCCTGTCTCCTCGGACTCGTTCACCAGGACGTGAACGAGAATCGCTGGTGCATCGCCCGGTCTGTGACGTAGAACTCCCTGGCTTCTTCCGCCTTGGCCACCAGAGCCGGATCGTCAGTGCGTTCCGCGATCTCGATGAGCCAGTCGTAACATGCCACGCTCGGCGTCTCCACAGTGAAGTGGAGCTTCGCCAGCGCGAATGCCAGGTCACGGAACGTGTGGCGGTTGCAGGCCGCCGAAAGGCGGCGTACGTCGAGCGTGAAATCTGGAGGCAGGGGACTCCGCTTGACGAGCAGCGGCTCGATGCCCGGCGTGTACGAACTCCGGTCGGCGAAAACGTCGGCCGGAGTGAATGGCCGGTCGAAGGAGAAGTCGAGGCAGAGCGATATCCGGCTGTCAGTCGAGAAGTTCGCCGCGCAGTGGACACCGGCGGCGTCCAGGAACCAGATCTCCCCCTTGCGCATCCGGAAGACCTGTTCCTCGTCGGAGTTGTAGGTGTGTTCGTTGTCCTCAAGCACCACGAGGACCCGGAAGTTCCGCTGCTGCGGCTCTCCATCCGATTCGTCAAGTTCAAGGAAATCCTTGTGCGGCATCATCGACGCGTCGACGATGTCCCTGCCACGGACCATGTCGAGCCGGTCCACTGCGAACGTGTTCCTGATGACCTCGTTCAGGTACGGGAGTTTCGTCGCATGCTCCGTCGGCCTGGCCGGGGACGCCGCTTCCCGGAACAGCGTGTCGTTGCCGTCCCCCGTATCGTTCCACAGCGGTACGTTCTTCCAGAATCCGCTGGTGAATTCGTCATACACCTCCTGGCCTTTCGGTAACTCTCGGATGGTGGCAACCTCGGGAGCCAGTCGAGTGTCGTCGAGGTTGAGCTTCCCAAGAATACGCGAGGTCATCTACTTTCCTTTGGTTCGATCTGTTATTCGGTGTTCCACCAGGAACACCGAAAGGACCACGGCGGTCATTCCGAGCCACTGGTGGGGACGGAGGGCCGTGCCGAACACGGCCAGGTCGAGCACCGCCGTGACAGGAGGGACCAGGTAGAACAGGCTCGCGACGCGCGTCGCGTTCCCCGTGCGCGCCATGGCGTGGAGAAGCGCCGTCGCGCCGGTCGACACAACGACGGCCATCCAGGCTTCGGCCACCCAGAAACCCGCGCCGGAACTGACGACGGGCTGCTCCGAGGTCAACGCGAGGAGCACGAAGACACAGCTTGCCGCCGTGTGCTGTAGGGCGATGCTCCGCCACAGCCCTATGTCCGTGAGCTTCCGCTGCGCGATGGTGCCCAGCGTCATGCACACCATCGCGGCCAGCGCCGCGCCGACTCCGTTCGTGGCCGTCAGCAGGTCCCCGGGGGCCGTGTGGTTGGCAACGACGAGCACGACGCCCCCGAGCCCGATCACGAGTCCCGCCCACGGGGCGCGCCGTCGACCGGCGACCGAAGCGGTGAGCAGAGGCTGTACGCCGAGGACCGCCGCCAGCATGCCGGGGGAGATGCCGAAGTCGAGGCTGAGGAAGAACATTCCCTGGTAGCCCACCTGCATGATGAGGCCGACGACGACGGCACGACCGCGATCGCCGCGGCCGACCGGCCTCGTGTCCCTCGTCCACCGGGTCACCGTCCAGGCGATGAGCGCGGCGAGGACGGCCCGGACGGCCAGGAAGGGAACGGGCGATGCGTACCGCAGGCCGAGTTCGGCGAATATCGCGCCGCTCGCCCACATGACCACGAAGGCCCACGGGGCGAGCGGCGCCAGTGAGTTCACCGACGTCCGGTACTCGGTCGCCGCCCGCATGTGTTCCCCTCCCTCAGTCCTCTGCACGGCCTCAGGCGGCTGGGGCGATGGAGAGACGCTCGTTCATCACGCGTTTCTCGACCATGTAGCGGCGCAGCTTCTCCGCCTTGTGGGTGAGGGTGTCGTCGCCGCTTCCCTTGCACACCTCGACCAGCCAGTCGTAGGTGGCCGTGATCGGGACGTCCGTCCTGAAGTGGACCTTGGAGAGAAGAAACAGGACGTCCTTGAAGTTGTCGTGGTCGATGACCGCGGCAAGCGCCCTGAGCCGTTCCGTGAAATCGGCGTCCTGCGGCTGCCGGAACGGCGTTTCCGGCGTGATGTCAGGGCGGTAGGTCTTCTGGTCGGTGAACACTTCCCAGTCCTCGAACGGACCGTCGAAGACGAAGTCGACACAGATTGACTGGCGACTCCTCGTCGAGAAGTTGACGGCGGCGTGGACCGATGCGGCGTCCAGGAACCAGACTTCACCCGGCCGCATCCGGAAGACACCGGTCTCGTCCGAGTGCAGGGCGGCCGGGTTGTCCTCCAACACCATGAACAGGCGGAAGTACTGCTCCTTGCGCTTCTCCAGTTCTACGAAGTCGCGGTGCGGTATCACCATGGCATCGACGAGATTGCGCGCCCGGACCATGGTCACCCTGCTCATGTCGAAGTGCTTGCGCACCAGGCTTTCCAGATATGGCAGCCGCTTGCCGTAATCCGTCTCCCGTGCCTGACTTTCGATGTCCCGGTACATGGTGTCGCTCGCCTCGCCGGAGGAATTCCACAGCGAGCAGTTCTTCCAGTAGCCGGAACTGAATTCGTCGTACGCTTCCTCTACGCGCGGGAAAGAGTCGATCGTAGCGAGGTCGTCGGCGAGCAGCACCCGATCGAGCTCTATCTTTCCGAGAATACGTGAAGGCATTAATCGTCCTCTACGTCGGCCTAGATTTCCTGCGTCCGGACTCATGACCCGACAAGAAAGGTAGCCGTCGGTCGCGTACAGACGGAAATGCACGGCACACATCACGGATACGGCCGGCACATTCCCCCAAATGAGCTCACCGAGCGACGAAGCCGCTGTGGCGCACGTCATAGTAAGCGCCTTTGTGCAACCTCGTACGGCCGGCCGGCTTCACACCTGCACCGCTAGGCCGTGCTCGACCATCGCTCCGTACGCATCGCTCATGCGGTGGCCGCATCCTCGGGCATGAGCTGGTCCAGGAGCCGGAAGGCACGGTGGGGAGAGAGGATGGCGCTCACCGTCCTCGAGGGCGAGGGAGTCGGCGCAGCCGACGAAGCATCGGGGGCCGATGTCCCAGATGATCGGCGACCGTAGATCCCCGGAGCAGCCTGGCAGAGCGACGTCGCCGGCTCCGATCTCCACGACGTGATCACCCTTGCCGTCCGGGGCCAGGGCGACGCCGGCGGACTTCTCACTCAGACGCTTGACGATCGCCCGCACCGAGTCGCCGGGCCTGGACGGCTGGACGCCGCGGATCAGCCGCCCTGGACGGGAGATTGCTCCCTCCGGCCTCGGCCCTGACAATGTCCGATCGCCCTCAGGATCGCGTGGCCCGCGCCAGGCACAGGCCACTGATACAACGTCACATCGGGTGGTCGCGGGGCACTTGGCGCACACGGGTGGAGCCCCTGAACAACTCGTTGGTGTCGCATCACCGAGCAACATCAGCAGGCCCTGGTGCCAGAGTCTTCCGTGTCGACGGCTGGGCCCTCCAGTTCGGTCGCCCTGGAGTGTGACTGTCACGCAGTGGCCATCTCCTGGCAGGTCATCGGCCCTTGACCGAGCCGGGCCCGCTCCACGAGCGCGCCAAGGACGCGCTGGTAGTCCACCGACAGCGCCGACCAGGCCAGCCCTTCACGCCACACCGGCACCTGCGACTTCGGCTTCGTTGCTTCCCGGGGCGCCGACTGCGCCTCTGCATTCCGCGGATCCTCGGTGACCTCTGCCGCGGCGGTGTTGCCGTCGTCCGGAGCCAGCACCGTATCGACCCGTCTGCGGGCGATCACCCACTCCTGCCATTCCTGCTCGGCCGCGGTGAGCTCGGCCTGGATACGGTCGGCCTCCTCACGCAGCCCGTCGACTCGACGCCGAGCGGCGAGTTCGTGCTGTTCCAGTAGTCCAACAACCGACGGCACCCGCGACCTCCCGGAGAGCAGCGACACGATAGGTGACGACTCCCACGGAACCACCGACCCTACGCCTGAGCAGCGAAAACGCCGTCAACAGGTACGGAAGGACAACAGCTGCTTAGGGGTTGACGCCCAGGGCCGGGTGGTGCGTGTCGCATCGTTGGACGTCCAGGGTGGGGCGGCTGTCTCGGCTGCCTGTAGACGGGGGCTCTGGGAGACCCAGGTTGTCTTGGGCCTGGTTGTCCCGATGGTTGGTGGCGAGGCTGTGGTCATGACCGACAGCAACAGCGATGTGACCGGTTTCCACGACCGTGTCGTCCTGATCACCGGTGGAACCAGCGGGATGGGCTTGGCCACCGCGCGTCTGCTCCTGGAAGCCGGCGCCGATATCGTCATCACCGGCCGCGACGATGCCCGCCTCGACCGCGCGGCCGAACAACTGGACAAGGTGTCCGACCGGGGTGCCCGGCTGTTCACGGTGCGGGCCGACTCCGCCAGCCTCACCGATCTCGACCGCTTGGCCGCCCTGATCCGTGAACGCCACGGACGGCTGGACGGGGTGTTCGCCAATGCCGGGGTCGGAGTGTTCCAGCGCAGTGGCGAGGTCACTGAGGAGGACTTCGACCTCAGTGTTGACGTCAACTTCAAGGGGGTGTTCTTCACGGTCCAGAAGGTTCTGCCGCTGTTCCAGGCGGCGGGTGGCGGTTCCATCGTGATCAACGCCTCGTGGACACTGCACCGGGGCCTGGCCGTCGCACCGGTGTACGCGGCTACCAAGGCCGCCGTCCACAATCTGGCCCGCACGCTGGGCAGTGATCTCGCCGGGCGCGGTATCCGGGTCAATTCCATCAGCCCGGGTTACATCGTGACCGAGATGTTCGATGCCGCCAACCCGGACCCTGCCTCGCACGATGCCATCCGCTCCCAGGTGCCGCTGCGGCGGCTGGGCCAAGCTCAGGACATCGCCGAGACCGTGGCCTTCCTTCTCTCCCCGCGGTCGTCATACATCACCGCCCAGGACATCGCCATCGACGGGGGCCTGGTGACTGCCATCCCCGCCTCCTGACGGCAGGTGGTGGCTGCCTGGCCCCGCCAGGGCCAGGCAGCCACCCATCACGACCGGCCACAATCGTCGTATGAGCACAGCGATCAACCTGGGCGAGTTCCTTCGCACCCGCCGCTCTCTCCTGCATCCCGAGGACGTTGCCCTGCCCGACTTCGGAGGTCAGCGCCGGGTCGCGGGCCTGCGCCGCGAGGAGATCGCGCAGCTCGCCGGAGTGAGCGTCGACTACTACACCCGGATGGAACAGGGGCGCATGCCCAACCCTTCGAGCGCGGTACTGGACGCCCTTGCCCGCGCACTTCGGCTGGACGGGGATGCCAGGCGGCACCTGCACCGCCTTGCCCGAGCACAGTCCGCGGCCCGGCACGTTCCCCGGCGCCAGGCCCGGCCGCAATGCGTGCGCCCCATGTTCCAGCGGTTGCTGGACGATCTGGTGGACATGCCGGCCATGGTCATGGGCCGGCGCATGGACATATTGGCCTGGAACACGGCAGCGGTCGCCCTCTTCGGCGACTATGCGGCCCTGGACCGAGCCGAGCGCAACATCGCCCGGATCACATTCCTCGACGAGACGTCCCGGGAACTGTACGCAGACTGGACCTCCTGCGCCCGCGGGAACGTGGCCTACCTCCACCTGGACGCGGGACGGCACCCCGAGGACCCCCAACTGGCGAGCCTGATCGGCGAACTGTCGATGAAGATCGAGGACTTCCGTCGCTGGTGGGCTGAGCACCCGGTGCAGGACAAGACCTCGGGGACCAAGCGATTCCGTCATCCGGTGGTCGGTGATCTGGAACTGGCCTACGAGACCCTGCGCGCAGCGGACGACCCTGATCAGGCCTTGATCACGTATGCCGCCGAGCCAGGCAGCCCATCGCACGACGGCCTGCGGATGCTACTGGCCTGGGCCACAGAGGCACCCTCCACGATGCCGGACGACGACCGCGCGCGCTGACCCTCTGGGCATCCGGGCCTCACCGCTGACAACTCACGCCCGCGTCACACGCGGTCCGCACTGAGAGGTCCTAACAGAAGTTGTCGTTCATGTGACTTTCGGTGTGGATGGTCGTTGGTCTGGTCGTGGGAACACGTCAGTCGAGGCCGTGGATCGTCTCGGACGAACTGTGATCACTCTGCGGGATCTTGTTCGTGCTGCATACCGGCATCCAGTGGGAGTACCTGCCTCAGGAGCTGGGCTTCGGCTCGGGCATGACCTGCCGGCCGCGCCGGGCCGCGTGGAACGAGGCCGGGGTGTGGCACCGACTGCATCTCGTGCTGCCGAAGAAGCTGCGGTCGGCCAAGAAGCTGGACTGGTCGCGGGCGGTGATCGACTCCTCCCACGTGCGGGCCGCTCGGCGGGACCCAACAGCGGTCCCAGCCCGGTCGACCGGTCGACCGCGCACGTCCAGGCAGCAGGCACCACCTCATCGCCGACGCCCAGGGCATCCCGCTCGCGGTGTCGCTGACCGGCGGCAACCGCAACGACGTCACCCAACTCCTGCCCCTGCCCCTGCTCGACAAGATCCCATCCGTCGCCGGGGTACGCCCGGTCATCGCAGAACAAGGCCAACCCCACGGCACCGGCCTGGGGGCATCTTCCGTTACCTGGTCGAGTGCACGATCGCCTGGCTGCACGGCTTCCGCCGCCCTCCGCACCTACTGGGAACGACGCGACGACATCCACGAAGCCTTCCTCGGCCTCCCCACCTGCCTGATCACTCACCGCCACGTCCAACGCCCTTGTTAGGACCTCTTTAGCCGACACCGCGCTTGTGGACTCGCCACCCGCGGACTGGGACACGTTCTCACTGGTCATCGATGCATCTTCCATGATCGGGAGTTACACCGAACGTCTTACAGCCCCCGGGGTGGCGGCGGGCGCGGCCGGAGTGATGAGGGTCACTATCGGTCGCTTTGTGACAAAGGCTGCAAATGCCAGTGAATCCTTTGCTTCGGCCAGGCATTCGGTCATCGTCGTGGGGGTCCGTCCGTGTCATCCCGAGATGGCCAGCCATGCCAGGAGCAAAAACAGAATGCAGAACTCCAGTTCCGTCCGTCTGCTGCGCCGTGCGGCCCTCGGCTGCGCGGTGGCCGTCTCGTTCGCCCTTGCCAGTCTCGGTACGAGCGCAAGCGCCGCAACCGGCGCCGGCGCGCAGGCCGTCCCTGTCGGCGCCCCGAGCGCTTCGATCGCCCACAGTGCGGCGACGTACGGCCGGACCGTGGCACTCACCTTCGACGACGGCCCGGGGCCGTTCACCGGTCAGGTCCTGGATCTGCTCGCCCAGTACCACGTACAGGCGACGTTCTGCCAGATAGGCAACCAGGCCGCCGTGAACCCCGCCCTGGTCAAGCGCATCCTCGCCGACGGCCACCGGCTGTGCGACCACACCGTGGACCACCCCCAGCCGATGCGTACCCTCCCGCACGCCACGCAGGTCCACGAGATCACCGCGGCCAAGGAAATGATCAGCAAGGCCGGCGGGCCGGGCACCCGGATCAGGTGGTTCCGTGCCCCCGGCGGCGACTTCAGCCCCGAAAACCGCCGGATAGCCGTGCAGGACGGTCTACGCCCGCTGGGCTGGACCGTCGACCCCCGTGACTGGTCGCGCCCCGGTGTCGCCTCGATCGTCGCCACCGTGAAACGGGAACTGCGCCCCGGCGGCATCGTCCTCATGCACGACGGCGGCGGCAACCGCAGCCAGACCGTGGCGGCCCTGCGCGAACTGCTCCCCTGGATGACCCGGCAGGGCTACAGGTTCAGCCTTCCCGCAAGCTGACGTAGCGGCTTAATTCCGACACACGAGGGGCCCAGGGCGACCGGCTCGTTGGCCAGCATCGCCAGGGCCGGCCAGCCGATGAGCAGCAGCGGGCCGCCGACTGCGATGACCGGACCGGGACGCCGGTCGGACAGCCGGCCGCCGACGGTGACGCCCACGAAGGAACCGCCGCCGAAGAGCACCAGAGCGACAGAGATCCACAACTCGCCCAGCCCGGCCCTGTCGGTCACCACAGGGGCGAGGAAGGTGAGGCTTCCGAAGGTTGCCGCATTCACTAGGCCGTATCTCTCAACTTCGTAGCCAGACGATGACCGCCGCAAGCACGGCTGCAGAGCGATAGACGATCGCGAGTTTGTCGTAACGGTGGCCAGGCCCCGCCACTGCTTGAGCAGGCTGAAAGATCGTTCCACGACATTCCTGCGCTTGTAGGTCTCGGTGTCCCAGAGCGCGGGGTCGTCCGTCACTGCGGCCCTTTCGCCTTCGGTTGGTCTGCTGATCGGCGCGCTCGGGGATCACAGTGCGGATGCCACGGGCTGCAAGGTCTGCGCGGACCTGCTTGGAGGAGTACGCCTTATCTGCGAGCAGAGCGTCCGGTGCGGTGCGTGGCCTGCCGCGGCCGAGTCGTGGGACCCGGATGTCGCCCAGCAAGAGGGGGAGGACCTGCGCGTCGTGGACCTGGCCCGCAGTGACTACGACGGCCAGCGGGCGGCCGTCGCCGTCCACGGCGTGATGGATCTTGGTTGTCAGGCCCGCGCGGGACCGGCCTACTGCGTGGCCCGCTGGCTCGCCGCCGGTCGCAGGAGATTCGCTCTCGCCGCGGTAGGTGGCAGCGCCGGTGTCCTTCTCCGGCTGGGCCGTGTTTGTGGCGTGTTGGTGGGCCCGGTTGATTGTCGAGTCGACCGAGACCGTCCAGTCGATAGCGTTGATCGAGTCCGTCGGGGCGGTCAGCTGCGTCAGAACCGTGTCCCAGGTGCCGTCCGCCGCCCATCTGCGATGACGTTTCCAAACCGTCTGCCAGGGCCCGAACGCTTCGCGGGGCAGGTCTCTCCAGGGGATTCCGGTGCGGTACCGGTAGATGATCCCTTCGATGATGCGGCGGTGGTCGGCGAACGGACGCCCTGCCCCCCTGCGTTGCGGGGAAGGCAGGGCGCCAGGCGCGCCCACTGCTCGTCGGTCAGCAGGCGTATGCGCCCGCTCGTGGTCACCGAGGCTGGTAGGCGGTGGCCAGCACGGAGACGGTGACCTCATCGGGCAGGAGGCCGTCATCGCTCAGGTCTGCACGGCTCACGTGGCGTGCGCTCGGTGTCATCGTCACCAGATCCAGGGCATCCAGCCTGGTCAAGGGTGCGGTGTACTCCACTTGTTCGGTGACGGCGGCCTCGAAGAATGGATCCAGCGCCCGGTGCAGGCGCTGTTCCTTGGCCGGGTCGATCGTGACCATCACAGGCAGCCGGTCACGCACCTCGGCTAGGTGCCGCTCGGTGGGACGGATCACGATCAACCGGCCGGTCGGGCGCAGTACGCGGTGGAACTCGGCCGGGTTGCGCGGGGCGAACACGTCCAGCACGACATCGGCCACCCCGTCGGCCAGCGGGAAGGGACGGAAGACGTCCCAGGCCACCGCCGCGGCTCGGTCGTGGGATCGGGCTGCCGAGCGTAGTGCACGCACCGAGGTGTCCAGACCCAGTCCACGGGCGCCGGGCAGGCGGTCGAGTACGCCAGCCAGGTAGTAGCCCGTACCGCACCCCACATCCACCACCGTGGACTGCTCAGACACGGCGCCGACCGCCATGCGGGCTCCGACTTCGCGGACGGGCGCGTAGGCGCCAGTGGACAGGAACCGGTCCCGGGCCTGGACCATGGCTGGGTCGTCGCCGCTGGTGGCGCGGGTGCCCGTCAGCAGACTGGCGTAGCCGTGGCGGGAGATGTCGAAGGTGTGGCCCACCGGGCAGCGCAGCGCGCCGCGGTCGGGGTGCAGGTGGCGCCTACGGCACGTTGGGCAGCACAGCAGCTCTAGGGACAGTTCGAGGGCAGGGGGAAGCGACACGGGCACGAGGCACTCCTGGCAAGGGGTGAAGGGAAGGGACCGTGCCTGCACGCGCACTTGGACCCGTCACTGCTTCAGAAAGGAACGGGCAGCGGCGGGAACGTGGTTCACGCAGCAGGCACGCCAAGGAGGGCGACGCCGTCCGACATCGCCCTCAACGCCTTCCGATCACAGGAAGCAGCAGTGCGGGGTGCTCATGAATGCCACGTCGTGAGTCTACGAGCATGGTCGAAGCCCCTCATGTCCCGACGGACTTGGGAGACACGACCTAGTGCGCCGAGCAGCATCACCAGAATCAACCGCGGCCGTGTGAGCTGGGCGAGCTCCGCTCGCAACCCTTGCCTGGCCGTCGCCCCATCTTCATCACGTCCTGCTGGGATTTCTTTCAGAATGCCGAGAGCTGCAGGCAGAGACCGGCGACAGCCCAGAAGGTGGCCCGCCAGCTGAGCAACGTGCCGAGCACCGAGCCGCCAGGGACACCGGCAATCGTGGCCACCGTCGTGCCTGACAACAGCACGGCCAGCGCACGTCCCTTCCTGCCGGGTGGAACCAGCGTGGCCGCAGCCGTCAGAGCGACGGCAAGGAACCCTGCGTTCGCGAGTGCGGCGACGACCCGGGTGGCAAACAGGACCGGGAAGCTGGTGGTGGCGCCGACGGCATGAGCTGCCGCGAACGTGAGGATGAATGCGAGAAGGCCGGCGTGCCGGGGCCAGTTGCGGGCAAGCGCGGCCACCAGGGGTACGCCGGGTACGCCGACAATCATGCCGATCGCGAAGGCCGAGGTGAGCACGGCTGCTGTCCCGACGGTGACGTCGAAATCCGAGGCGATGTCCGGTAAGAGGCCAGCGAGCATGAACTCCGAGGTGCCCATGGCGAAGACCGCCAGGGCAAGCAGGTACAGCGGGAGAGGCATCGAGTGGCTCCGGGGTGAGGAGAGGCACGAGAAGGTCATCTCGTCACCGCGGCCAGCCCCGAGCGCACACTCGTCGCAGCGCAGAAAGCGGCACGACGACAGGGCTACGAGCTCAGTGGTTCAGGGGGATGACGGCGTGACCGATAGCCCCGCCTTGTCTGACTCAGGACTCGACATGGCCCGCACGGTACCCGACCGATGCCCGTCGAAGCATCTTGGTTTCCCTGACATCGGCCTGTGTCACCAACGTCATGTCCCGCAACAGTCAGTTGGCCGGCCGAGGTCTCCTGTCCCGACTCCGCGCCAGGCGTCCTACAGATCGTCGGACAGCGGCAACTGGGCTCGTTGCAGCGCTTCTCGTCCAGACTGCACGAACGCCAAAACAGCTTGCCAGAAGGGGGCGTAACACTCGTCAAATCGCTGGCTTGCGTCGGCTTCGCCTCCGATCATGGCCTCAAGAGCCCGATAGTTTCCGGAGGTCGCACGGCGTAGTCGATGCGCTGCCGTCGCGACGTCCTGCGGCCCTTCGAGATCCACCACCGCTACGCGGTGACGAAGTACGGAGTACTCGTCGCGCAGCCTAAGGCGCAGATCCTTGAGGACACTGATCCGATTGTCCTCGTCGGGATCGCCCTGGGCGTCGGTGACCTTCCAGTAGAGGTCTCCCATTCGCTGTGCCTGCTCAATGACGTCCACATACGCGGCGCGACGCACTGCCCGTATGCGATCCGTTTGCTGGCTGATTGCAGCTGTCTGGGCTTGTATGCGTGCCGCCCTGGCCGTACCTCGGCTCGTCACCCAGCTCGCGACCACAGCAGTACCCGCGGTCAGGACCCCGACCCACAATGTGTTGTCAGCCATTCGATCATTGTTGATGGTCAGAGCACCCGAGTGGCCAACTATCGCTGAACCTGGTCATCTAACGGTGCGCGTCACAGCCGGAGCACTGCAGGCCCGCTAGACGAACTCCCCGACGACGACACCCTGACCGACGCCGACGCCCTCCATGCGGCACCCCAGCTCCCGTATGCCGGTGCCTCTCTGGAAGAGGTGAGCCGGTGAACTCCCACGCAGTGGTGCCGGAGGGCATCGCCCGCCCGAGGCAGGCGGGGTGGAAGCCGTGATGAGCCACGCAGTGAACCAGCCGGCCCGCTGTACAGGCCCGCTGCCGATCGTGCTGATCTCCGTCTCGTGCAGCTTCGCGATCGGTCTCGCGGTCCCCACCATCCAAGTCGCCCCCTGAGTTCCCGTCCCTGCTGGACGCAGCCGATCGGAAGGCCCCCCACCCCGAGAAGCCCCGGCAGGCGCGGCCGCAAACTCCCGCGCATCAGCTGCCGAACCAGGCGTCGATCAACTCCGGGCCGGGCGCGACGCAGATGACGGTGCAGCGGTTGAGGTCGATGGCGAAGTCCTCGCGGGCGACGTCGGGAGCCTGCCTGTGTCAGGCGGGGCTGAGGCGGGAGCGGGCCGAGCACGCGGATGCGGTGGGTGGGTCCGCTTATGACCGCCGTCTCACTTGCGCAACGGGTTCAGTGAGGGGAGCCGTGGATCAGCGCGGATCGCGGCCAGCGCGCCTCCTCGCCCGGGGCGGCGAGGGTGCCGATCAGCCGGGGAGGCCGTCCCGCAGCCGCCTCGGACGCCTCACCGAAGCCCATGCCGCCACGGGTTGCCCGGCCGGCTCGGCGGCCCAGCGTTCTGTGGCCGCCGCCGTCGGGCATGCGGCCGAGTTTCTTGACGACCGAGCCACCTGATGGTGCGTCAGCACCATCAGGGCCCGCACCGTCGCGATCGCGTACCACGGATGGATTCGCCTCTCGGTCAGGAGAGAACTGGTTGCTGGGCGGTAGCCCCCGGAGCCGCTCTCCGATAGCGTACCGACTAGACGGTATGAATGGGTGTGTCCCACTCGCCGTCGCGTGCTCGATGAACAGACACACTTCATCCGACACAGGACGGCGCCTCCTCATGATGCAGAACACGGACCACGCGAGCCTGGCCCTCGCACGCCAGACCTGGAGAACTCTTGAGCCCTACCACGGGGCCGTCTACTTCTCGCCCGAATCCACAGCCCAGTACGCCGAGTTGGGCGTGGACGCCAGGACGGGGTACTTCGCGTCCCGTTCCGCCGCACTCGGCGCCGCTCCGGCGGATCTGGTCATCGCGACGTTCTACAACTTCAATCCCCAACTGGTGCGCCGAGCCATACCCGCGGCATGGGAGGCCGCGCCGCCGCAGCGGTTTGCCGCCGCCCGGCTCGCCGGGATCGACGCCACGCTCCGCCGCATCCTCGGCGCGGACATCTCCTCACCGGCGCTGGCCCGCGCAGCGGAACTGGCCCGTACCGCTGCTGAAGTGGCCGTGCGCCATCCACAAGGCCGCCCCCTCTTCGCCGCGCACGCCGCACTGCCGTGGCCGAGCGCACCCCACCTCGTGCTCTGGCACGCGCAGACTCTGCTGCGGGAGTTCCGTGGCGACGGCCACGTGGCGGCACTACTGGCTGCCGGACTGAGCGGGCTCGAGGCTCTCGTCACGCACGCCGCCACAGGCGACATCGGCGCAGAGGTGCTGCGCGACTCGCGGGCATGGACGCCGGAGCAGTGGGGGCACGCCGTACAGAACCTGCGTGAGCGCGGATGGCTCGACGATGGACCCCGCCTGGCCTTGACCGAGGACGGTACGCGGCGCAGGGCGGAGATCGAGCACACCACCGACAGACTCGCGGCTCTCCCTTACACCACGCTCGGCCCTTCCGCCTGCGCCGAACTTTGTTCACAGGTGAGGCCGTTCAGCCTCGCGGTGGCCAAGGAGCTCCTGCCCTGGGCAGTCGACCGCCTCAGCGAAGAGAGCGCATGAGACAAGAGAGCGAGGCCGGGAATCTCGGCAGCGGCCCATCTCGACGATCCTCGAAGCAGCCGAGGTGCTCGCGGCGCTGCCCCGGCGCACGTCGCCTGGCCTGTGCAGTTGAGGTGCCTCGACCGGCACAGGCTTCTCACCTGACGGGAGTCGCATGCGGTGCGCTCAGGCGTGGGCGGACAGATCGGCGCTGCGGGGCAGGCACTGTGGACTCTTCATCGTGGACCGGCAGTCAACGTCCGTGATCTGATGCGCAGTTGGGCTACCCGCGCTGCCCAACGCATGATGCCCCCTCACGGGCAGGCGACGGCTGAACAGATGTTGCCCTGCCGGCCCGGGTCGACACCGCGCGGGTTCTCGCGCACAGGCGCACGGCCGCGCGCCTGCGGTAGCCGATCAGGGAAACGCCGCCGGCCTCTGATCGTCTCGCGCCCGGCCGACGAATGGATCCGTATCGCCGTCGTCGACCGGACTCCCACCCGCCTGCCGGTGGTACGCGAGGCCGGCGGCCGTGACCAGTGCGGCCAAGGCGCCAGGGGGCGGTGCGACACAGGAAGTAGGCGACTCCGCGGACGAGTTCGCCGGTCTTGTTGCCCTTCTTTCTGGGCACGGGCGAGCGACGGATCAGCAGATGCCGTTCGAAGTCATCGGCGGTGAGGGCTAGTGCTGTGACCGGCAACGTTCACCGGTTTGCCATGGATGAACGGAAAGCCAGGCAGGGCGGAACCGATGTCTGGACTACTGCGCTGAGGGAGCGCGCCGTGCGGTGAGCACGGGCTGGTAGTACCCGCTGGAGGCCGGACTGTGCCAGGTGACGTTGGTGAAGCCGGCTTCAGCCACGAACTCTGTCAGCTGCGGGGTCGTCAGCGCCCAGTAGGTGCTCCGGCGGACTCGGACATGCCAGGTGTTCTCCGCGGAGGTGAGCTGGAAGTGCTCCAGGTCGTAGCGCTCGCCGTCTTCATGCCAGTGCCACAGCTGGAAGGTGATCACTTGGCCATCGCGTGTTTCCGAGACCTGGGGAGGCGTCGCCGTGGGTCTGGTCTGGCGCGTCTCGTCATAGGCCCGGACAGTGATCACCAACAGTCCGTCATCTCGGAGCACCCGTCTCATGCCGAGGAGTGCCGCCCGGAGATCTTGCCCGGAGAGCAGGTGCGGGAGCGAGTTGTCCGCGCAGAGCACGACGTCGAATGACGTCTCCTTGAACGGCAGTTGGCGCATGTCAGCCGCAGCGGCCGGAAGCCGGATGCCCCGGGCCGCCGCCTCGGCGCCGGCGCGCGCGGCGGCGACCGGGCTCAGGTCGCTGCCGATGACCTGGTGCCCGGCCAGGGCCAGCCCGATGGCCTGGGTGCCGATCCCACACGAGCAGTCCAGGACGCTGTGCGGTCCCGCGCCGAGAGTTTGGCGGACGAGCCCGCCCAATACCTCGGCCTGGTAGGCAATGCTCGCGTCCCAGTCCCGGAACATCAGGTGGTAGTCGTGGGCCAACTCGTCGTAGAAATCCCGCACGGAGAGCTCGAACATGTATCCCACAGTAGTGCGCGGCCGCCAGGGAGGACGGGTAGTTCAGGCAGCGGCTGCCTGACTTCGGCCGCCCCAGCGGATGCCCTTCTCGCTGCGGATACGGGCGCGTTCGCGGCGTTGGGCAGCCAGCACGTCGGGGTGTCGGGTGTTCACGTTCCGCCAGCGGAGGTAGGCGTGGAGGGCTCGGGTCTGCGCGGTGTGGTTGCGGTAGTTGGAGTTGGCGATGGTGAACTGCCGCAATGGTCCGAAGTGGGCCTCGATCGGGTTGGCCCAGGACGCGTACGTCGGGGTGAAGCAAAGCTCGACCCGGTTCTTCTTCGCCCAGCTCCGGATGGTCTCGCCCTTGTGAGCGGAGAGGTTGTCCAGGATTACGTAGACCGGGGCACCGTCCGGGCGGGCCGCGCGGATCGACTTCAGGGCGGCCAGGGTGTTCGCGGCGCCCTTCTTCCTGCGGTTGACGCCCCACAGGGTGTCGTCGCCGACGGAGTAGCAGCCGTGGAAGTACCGGACGCCGTGGGTGCGGTGGTAGGTCGCGGGATGGCGCTCGGGGTGGCCGGCGCGGGCCCAGCCGGCTCCGGCGGTGGGACGGATGCCGAGCGGGCCGAACTCGTCGAACGCAAACACCCGGTCCGGGAAGTGCTCCAGCACGTGCTCGATCCGGTCCAGCTTGGCGTCGCGCTCGGGGTCGGGAGATTCCTTCCAGGTCTTGGTGCGCTGGAAGGTGACGCCGCGGCGGGCGAGCAGGCACCGTAACGCCTCGCGGCCGATCCGGATCACACGGCCGTGTACGCGGCGTAGGTAGGCGGCGAGTTTGCGGAGGGACCAGCGGGTGAAGGGCTGTCCGAGCTTGATGGGGCGGGTGGTGGCCGTCTGGATGACGAAGTCCTCGTCGTCAGGCTTGAGCAGGCGGGGTCGGCCTCCCGCCCACCGAGGGTTCAAGCAGGCCAGACCGATCTCGTTGAACCGGTGGATCACGTCCCGGACCGTGTCCTCGTCGGCCTGCACCAACTTCGCGATCACCGGCACCCGGTTCCCGCCGGCCGAGGCCAGTATCATCATCGCCCGCCGGTAGCGCACCGTGCTGGTGCTGCCCCGGCGCACGATCTGC
Organism: Streptomyces sp. NPDC001351; assembly: GCF_042896045.1. NCBI lineage: Bacteria > Bacillati > Actinomycetota > Actinomycetes > Kitasatosporales > Streptomycetaceae > Streptomyces > Streptomyces sp. NPDC001351. The sequence goes on from NZ_JBIAWS010000026.1 coordinate 40,179, forward strand.
TGCAGGTTCTGCTCCTCCTGGTCAGTCAGTCTGCGCACACGGACAGGCTCAGCCACCACACCCCCCAGCAGTCGGATCGGACGTCACCACTCATCCAACGGCCACGACCACCAACCCGGCGAACCTACGTGGTCAGAGCACTAGTTGGACGACGGTCCAGTCGTACTCGCGTGGCCCCTTGGCGCCATCACCGCACGAGTGGTGCCCAAATGCTTCCTCGGGCACCACGGCGTACAGCTCGCGGGCCTGACGGGTGCGGCTGTCCGGCAGCGGCAGCACCTCAACCTTGAGCTTGGTGAGCAAGTAGCGCACCCGGCGCTCCTCAAGCCAGGCGCGTAGCGTGCGGCACTGTCCGTACGCCTCGTCGGCAAGGAAGTAAGTGAACGGCACTCCGGCGCCCAGCGCCCGCTCCATCACGCACCGGGCCAGTTCCCGTTTCGTCTCTTGAGGTCGCCGGTCTCGTCCGTGATCAGTACCGCGTCGTCGGCCGCCAGGGCAGCAACTGCACAATGCAGGACCTGATCTGACGCCAGCGGCTCACCGAGGAAGACAAGGCCCCCCGTCTGATCACGGACCCGCTCAGGCCGCAGGTGCCTTGGGACCCCCACCTCTAGCGGCTGCGTGCGTGCCGGAGAGCGGATCTGATCGTCAGTCGGTCCGCGACACGGCCTCGACCACACTGATCTGATGGATCTTGCGCCGACGCGGGCTGCAGTGGACATCGACGACGTCCCCTACCCGGAACCGGTCCTTGAGCTCCGGGTTCGCTTCGCGTGAGAACATCGGTCGGCTCCACTGGTCGACCTCGAAGGACCAGGCTTTCCGCGTCGCCGGGTCCTCGATGGAGCAGCAGTAGTGCGTGACATCCGTGTACGGGTCGTCGTGGTGAGTGTCGTAGTCCCAGCGCGAGACGACGGCACCGCGAAAGCTCGACTCGTCGGGAACCGCCAGGACCCGACGGCGAGCCGGCAGCCACAGGCCCCACAGCAGTACGCCGGCGAGCAACGGAGCGGTGTCCCATTCCCAGGCCAACGCCGGGCGGTGCGCGGTCAGGGTCACCGCGACCAGGGTGCCAAAGGCGGCGCACACGGTCATGGCCAGCAGCACGAGCTGCCGCAGGTGTCCCCAGCGCGGGGGATCCAGCGGCCCGGCGTCCACGACGTGCCATGATCTGCCGTACGAGGACCAGATCCGCCGCGGTTCGCGTACGGGAAGCGCCGATTCGGGACCAGCTGCTCCCACTTGGCGTTTGGGCAGCCGATGCTCTCCAGCGCGGTCGTGGGTCCGCCACTCGCGCGCGGCCTGCCGTCCGGCGGCCGTCAACCTGGGCCCGGATTGGAGCGGGACGTCTGACAGCGGGACCAGCCCCAACAGGCTGAGCAAGAGGACCGCTTTGAGAATGACCCGCACCGACTCGGGACTGAACGAAATGCCGGCCCACAGGGGGCCGAACCAGGCCGCGAGGGCCGCACCCCGATACAGCAGCGTCACGTACTTGTTCCGGGCCTGCCGTATGAGGCCAAGAGCGGTCGCCTCGTTGCGGACACTGTTCTGAAAGCCGCGCCACCATACCCAGAACTCGTCGCCGTCGCCCGGCCCGAGGGCGCCGATCGGCACGCGGTCGACGCCGCCGCGGCAGCGCCGGCGGATCCGTTCGACCACCAGTTCCTCGACGGGCCGCAGCGGTGCCGAGTCGGCGGTCTGCGGGACGATCCGTACGGTCACCGTACCGTCGGCTTTCTCTTCACCCTGCAGTCGGCCCGTGCGGACCATTTCCAGGGCGGTGGTCTCGATGCCCTTGGGAGTTGGCTCCCCGTCTCCCATAAGGAGGTTCACCACACCCGCGGTCAGCATTCGATATTTCATACGCCCCCCAGAAATGTGACCGAGACGACTGTAGATGCTCTTGGGGATCACCGCATCGGGGAATTCACGCAGCCGAGGCATCGTCGAAGCTGATGTCCGAGCTGAGAGCCACGAGGTGTTCACCGCTGCCCTGTTGAAATAGCGGGCTCAGTGGGTGCGTGGATCTCTGCGGCGATTCAGCTGCGCGGGCGCGCTGTCGCCCTTCTGCGCACCAACGGGACCAGCGTCTCGGCCAGGCCACTGGTGAGACTCCGTCAGGTCGGGCCCCGTTACTGTTGGGCCGCCTGCGCAGGTGCGCAGTTGAGGGGCTTCGCCAAGGGGGGTACCAGGCATGTCAGAGGGGTTGGCCCAGTGGGGGCCAGAGCTTTTCATGACGCGGGAACGGGAGCTGCGTCGCGGCCTGGCACCCGAGAACGACGTGGGAAGGGACATAGCGCAAGGGGGGTTCGAGCCCTGCCTGCTGACCCTTCTGCGGCTGTCGGTGGGCAGGCACTCGAGCACGGGTCTCACCGGTGGGTGGTTCCCGAGGGCGCTTGCCCGCACCGGCCACCTCGTCCGCGCGGCTGAGCTGGTGTACACGATCAGTGACGAGCTCGAGCAGGGTACGGAACTACTGGAGCTGGTGCAGGCCGCGGCGGGCGCGGGAGACCTGGGCGGCGCTCAGGCGCTGGCCGAGTCGATTCCCCTACGGCAGGTGCGGGACCGGGCACTGGTCGCCCTCGTGCCGGCGTGGGCCCGTGCCGGTGAGCGTGACCGGGCCGTCGCTCTGGCGGAGAGGATCCGCTACCCGCACAACTGGGGGTGGGCCTGGGCCCTGTTGGCGAAGGCGGTGGCGGACAGCGGCGACATCGATGAGGCGCTCAGGTTCGCCGCTCGCGCCGACGACGTGGTGAGTTCTTACGCCGTCGGCGGGACGGAACAGGTCCTCGCCCTCCTCGTGGAGGTGGCCATCGCCAGCGGCGACCATGAACGGGCCGCCGCACTTGCCGACCGCGTGGAGGACATCACCCGCTCCCGCGACTCGACAAGGTGGTTCGAGCCACGGCCCCTGGCGGTGGTGTTGGCCCGCGAGGCGCTGGCGGGAGACCTTGACCGGCTCGATGCTCTCCTGCGCACCCCGCCCGGACCGGCCGTCGGCGCCGGGGGCACCCTATGCGGGTGGGCGCTCGGCGAAGCCGCCGAACAGGACATGGTGGTCCCGGAAGGAGACCCGGACGAGGCCGCCGTTCGCCCGTTCCCTCCCGGATCCCCGCTCGACGCCTGGGACATGGCCTGTGTGCTGGACGCGGTCGTTCACAGCGCCGACCAGGACGTGGTCCTGGCCCTGGCCGACCGCGCAGAGACACTGCTCGAGACCGGCGGCGGCCGTGATCACGACATTCTGCTGAGATCCGTGACACTCCTGCTGGCCAGGCATGGGCAGGTCGAGCGGGCCATGGCCCTCGCCGGCCGTCTCGACCCCGATCTGTCCGTGGCGCGGCAGGCGGACGTCGTCGGGGAACTGGCCCGGTCCGGTGACACGCGCGGTGCCGAAGCTCTCGCCTACACGATCAACGACCGCAGGGCACAGGACAGGGCGCTGATCGAAGTGGTCCGGGAGCTGGCCCGGCGCGGCGATCCGGGCTGGGCCGAGGCTCTCGTCCACTCGATCAACGACCGCTGGGCGCAGGGCGAGGCACTGGTCGCGGTCGTCCGGGAGACGGCCCGGCACGGCGATCACCCCCGGGCCGAGGCTCTCACCCGCTCGATCGCCCACCGCGCGACACGAGCCCGCGCCCTGGCCGCACTCGTGGAGTTGTCCGAGCCGTCCCACGCCCGCAGGCTCGCCGCGCAGGCCGTGATGGTTGCGGGCGACTGGCAGCCTGTTCTGCCGGTCCTGGAGCGGATCCTGCCCCGTTCCGTGGCAGTGGTCGCCGATCGGATGATGAGCTGATCCGGGGCAGCCTCCTGATTGTCAGTGCTGCCTGCGACACTCGTTCCATGATTCCCAAGCTGCCCTTGCACAGCCCTCGTTGGCTTGACCTCGACGGTGTGAAGGTCGAAGAGGTGAAAGCACTCCTGGAGCAGTTGTCCTCCGCGGCTGCCACCGGGAGCAGCGATGGATGGAGGCAGACTTGGACGTACCTGGCCGGCGGCCTGATGGACGACGGGACCGTCTTCGACGGGGCCTATGCGGCTCTGCCGCATCTCGTCGAGGCGGCAGCGGCCCTGCCTCCGGGACAGACCGCGGACTTCTGGGTGGACTTGGGATGCATCGTGACCGCGGAGGACAGGCCCCCCGTCCCGGCCGATCTCGAGACGGGGTTCGCCGCCGCACTGCGTCTGGCCGAGCGGGCGGCCACCCGAAGCCTCCTTGCCGCCGATACCGCCCCGCGGGTCTGCGCCCACCTCGTGCTCGCCTGCGTGGCCTTCGCCGGCCACCACATGGGCCAAGCGCTGTGGCGGTTCCCCGATCCCCGGGAAGGTGACCTCCTGCTGATATGTCCCGAGTGCGGGAGCGATACCGAGATCCCCGACTTCTTCGCGGACCCGGCACGTGCGCCCGCCGAGGCTCCGGCGCGCCCTGATCCCGCCCATGTCAGGCAGGGAGGACATCCCTGGGGCGAGGTCGCTGCCGCATTGCGGGAGGAGGCGGTGGGGGAGGAGTGGGAGCCCTTCCTGCGGGTGGCACGCGACGTCGCGGTGGCAGGGGTACCCCCCGAAACACCGGGACAGGCCGTCCTGTGTCTGGTTGTCGGCATGGTCGCGGCCGCGGGCACTACGCAACAGGACGCAAGGGAGTTGGCCCGCCAACTGAGGGCGCTCACCGGAGACTTCCGCTGCTGGGACTGCGAGCAGACCTGGACGATCGCCGACGGCCTGGCGGAGAACCCGGACGGTGCGAGCCCCCGGCTCCGTCTGACGGAGGCGTGGGCGGACTCCGACGAGTCGGGCGCCATGGGGGAGTCGACGGCGCCCGGACGAACAGGTGAAGCGGCGACTCGGTTCCGGCAGGACGGCAACGCGGTGCTCGCGGCCGACGGCACCCTCTGGGGCCGTATGTCGGTGTTCTCCGATGTACCGGTGTTCTCTGATTCGACGCCCGGCTCATCCGGGGGTGTCGACGCGCTGGCGGTGGTGTCCCGCCCGGGTCGGCCAGCGCTCGTGGCCGGCGCCGGGGACAGGGGCGTGGTGTGCCTGTGGGACGCGGCCGACGCCCGGCTCGTCCATGCCCCGCTGCCAGGACATCGTGACCGAATCCGCTCGATGACGGCCCTGCCCCTGCCCGACGGCCGCGTCCTTCTGGCGAGCGGAGGCGACACCGGGACGATCGCCCTGTGGAACCCCGTCACCGGGCAGCCGGTCCGTGAACCGGCCGGGCACTGGCCTGGCGGGGTGACCGGAATGTGTACCGCGATCGTCCCCGACGGCCGCCCCCTGCTCGTCACCGCCACCCCCCGAGGCGCGGTCCGGCTGTGGGATCCGGACACCGGTGAGTGCGTCGGGCGCCTCAACCCCTATGGCAGTCCGATCCAGTCGATCGCCGCCGTCCCGATCTCCGCCGGCCACACACTGATCGCGGCCGCGGATACCGGGGGCCGCCTTCATGTGTGGGACCCGGCCGTCGAGGACCCCTGGGAACGCGGCGCGGCCGTGCAGTTGAGCGCCCGTGCCCTCGCTGATGCCGACCACCGGGTGGCAGCCGTGGCGGCTGTGCCCACACCCGACCGAACCATGTTGGCCACCGGAGACAACCAGGGCGTGGTCATGCTGTGGGACCTTGCCACCGGTGTCCCGGTCGGCGACGGTCTGCCCGCCTCGACAGGCACCGGGGGCCTGCCGGTCATCACCGCCTCCACCCTGCACGGCGGCCGCACGGTCCTGGTCACCGGCACCCGTCACGGTCACCGGCTGCGGGTATGGGAACCGGAGACCGGCGCGGTGGAGCACATCGCCCTGGATGTGGTGCTCACCTGTCTGGCCACCGCGGGTCCGGACCTGATCGTCGGGCACGACCGCGGGGTTCTCAGCCTCCCGCTCACCAGACAATGAACGCGTTCAGCCGAAACCCGTCTCACCCCGTCGCGCGGAGCCTCGGGACGGATGCCGAGAACCCGCCCGACATGCGCGAGGACGGCGCGGTCGGCGGCGGTGAACGTGGGGTTGCCGACCTGACGCTGCAGGACCAGCAACTGGCGGCGCAGCGCCAGGATCCCGCTGTCCTTGTCGCGGTCGCTCATCGGCAGAAGGCGCAGGCGTGCGAGGGTGTTGGTGGCGGCGAGATAGGTCAAGCGCAGCAGCACGAAAGAATCATGATGGTGTACGCGCCTGTGCACGTGAAGAGACTGGGTGGGCTGGGGCACGGCCAGAGATCGGCGGTCAAGGCCGCGACCTGGGCGGATGATTTCTCGGCACCCGCAGTGCTGCGCCAGGTGCGGCTGCTGGTGCGCCCCGATACGGTGCTGCGGTGGCACCGCGACCTGCTCGCGCGTCACCAGCGCCACCTCCTGCACACCCCGCGCGAGTTCGAGGACTTCTACAACTCCCACAGGCCGCATCAGGGCATCACCAACACCCGCCCGCTGCAACCGCTCCCCAAACCGATCACCGACCCGGACGCCATCGCCCACCTCGACATACGACGACGCGATCGCCTCGGCGGAATCCTCCACGCGTACGAACATGTCGCGTGACCTGCGCGGACGAGTTTTCCGGCAAGAGCAATGTCACCGAGTTGCGGCCCTGGCCGGATGGGTGTTTCAGAGTGTCGGCAGGCCGAGCGCGATCATGGTGGACGACAGTCCGTGCCAGGTGCGTACGTCCCAGTGGGTGAGTTGCTGCCAGCGCTGAAGGCGGTACTTCACAGTGTTCGGATGCAGGTGCAGGACGCGAGCTGTTGCGGTGAGCGAGAAGCCGTTCTCGGCGAACCTGAGCATGGTCTCTGCCACGCCGGGGTGTTGTTGCGCGGCCTCTCGGCTCGGCTCGAGCAGCACCGCGAAGCGTTGCGCCGTGGGTGCCAAGGTGGCGAGCAGCCAGTGGTCTGCGAAGGATTTCACCTGTCCCGGATCCGTCAGGGGCAGCGCCGCTCTCGCGTCCGCCATGCTCATCGCCGCGCCGGGGAGCCCGGTCCGCGGCAGGCCGATGCCGAAGCTCGCGTCAGGGTTCTGCCGCTGGGCCGATTCGACCACGGCCTGCGGCGAGATGTCCTGGACCAGGGCGATCATGAGGTTGCCGCGGGTCGCGCAGCGCAGCGTGCCCGGCCACCGGCGGTGCCGCAGATCCATCATGCGCTCGTCGGTCCAGGCCTCGGCCGGTGAGCACAGCGCCTGGAACCCGCCGGCCGGGTCGAAGGTGAGGGCGGCAGCCAGTTGCTCGAGGTCGACGCCGGCGGGCGCGGCGGTGGCAAGTCCGTCGAGGAACTGGTGGGTCAACCTCAGGAGCGTGGCATCGGCAGCGCGGACGGCAACGCCGTACGCCTCGGCGGCCGCGCTGCTGGAAGCCTGTACCCACGTCCAGACCATCCCGACGATCGAAAGGAGTTGCGCGCCGGCCCGGGTGCCGTGCGACTGAGCACGCGCGAGCAGCACGTTCCACATCTCGCGGTAGCCGACGTGGTAGGCCTCGATGAGGGCGTGCAGCGGCAGGCCGGAGGCGGCGCGTTCGGCTCCGAGCGCATGTGCGGCCGCGACCTCTTCGCGGGTGGGCGAGCGGCGTGCGGCCACGCCGGTCAGCAGTCCCTGGTAGTGGCGGGTGACGTCGCGTTCCTGCTGCTCGCGGTCCACGATTCTGTAGCTCGGGATCTCGAGCCGTATGCGGTCGACGATCCTCGGGATCACCGTGGGCAGTTCTGCGGCGAGTGATGCGCAGAGTTCGACGACGGGCTGCCACGCCGCGGCGGTGTCGCCCTGCGCCCCGGCCCCTTCGGCCACGGGCTCCACCATGGCCCCTCCCGATATGTGGATTTCGTAGTGCTCTCTTTCGCGATTGCATGGCAGCGGCGCTGCGACCACGCTTCGACGATAGGAGATCAAGAACGTGCACGCTGCACTTTTGTGGACTTCGCAAAAACGGTGCGGGGAAGTTCTCGGATTCGGTTCTGGTCCCGCGGACTGCCCGTCAGCAGGCTGGACAGCGGACGCCGCAGGGGCCTGGCCTGGCCCCCGGCGAGAGGTCCTGAAGATCCGGGTGCACGGGAGGACGCGTGGAGACTCCGATGGAGTTCAGTCATGAATCGGTCGTCGTGCGACGCGGGCGGCGGAGCCGGCTGCCGATCGTCGTCGCAGTGCACTCCACTGCTCTCGGCCGTGCGGTCGGCGGCTGCCGGATGTGGGCGTACGACAGCTGGGAGGACGGCCTGCGCGACGCGCTGCGCCTGTCGGAGGGCATGACCCGTAAGTGTGCTGCCGCCGGACTGCCGAACGGCGGCGGCAAGACGGTCGTGGTCCTTCCCACCGGGCGGAGCCTCACCGCGGACGAGCGCCGCGCGGCGCTGCACGATGTCGGCGACATCGTGGTGGAGTTCGGCGGCGCGTACGTGACCGGTCCCGACGCGGGGACCGGACCGGCCGACATGGCGGTCATCGGCGAACGCACCGAGCACGTGTTCTGCCGGCCGCAGGCCGCCGGCGGAAGTGGTGACCCCTCGCCGTTCACGGCCCTGGGCGTCGTCGCCGCGCTGCGCTCGACCTGCCTGGCACTGTTCGGCTCGCCGGACTTGGAGGGCAGGAGATTCGCGGTGATCGGTCTCGGACACGTCGGGGAGCAGATAGCCCGGCAGTTGGCGGCCGCGGGAGCCGAGCTGATCCTGAGCGACGTCGACCCGGCGAAGCGCTCCCTCGGCGCAGAACTGGGCGTGGTGTTCGCCGAACCCGACGCAGCGGCCACCGCCGAGGTGGACGTGCTCGTCCCCGCCGCGCTCGGCGGCCTGCTGACCCGGGATCTGGTGGCGCGGCTGCGCTGCGGCGCGGTGGCGGGCGCGGCCAACAACCAACTGGCCGATCCTGGCGTGGCGGAGCTGTTGCGGGAGCGCGAGATCCTCTGGGCCCCCGACTACATCGCCAACGCCGGCGGTGTCGTCAACGCGGTCTCGCGCGAAGTCCTGGGCGACGAACCGGAGGAGGCGGTCAAGCGCATCGAGTCGATCGCCGACACACTGACCGGCCTGTTCGAAACGGCCGCGCACACGAAGATCACGACCGCGCAGGCCGCCGACGACCTCGCGCGCCGGCGCCTTGCCGCACCGGTTCCCACCGCGCCGAAAACGGCATGAACCCCCGGGTATACGTGCTGGCCCTGGCCACTTTCACCGTCGGCACCGAGGGGTATGTCATCGCAGGCGTGCTGCCGGAGGTCGCGCGCTCCATGGGAGAAGCCGAGCCCGACCAACAGGCTGACCCCGGCCCGCGTCCGCCGCGAATTTCTGCACCTACGCCCGCAGGCCGCCTGCCCCGCCAGAGCACCAAAACCTCCCACCCCGGCCCAGGACGGCCACCTGGCCGCAAGAACACCCGGCCCACCCGGCGCTACGACGTGCACACAGTTCCCAAACCAGGCACCGAGAAACAGCGAGCCAAGAAGTCAACAACCCCATGACCCCGCCGCACGGGTCAAAGATCAAGCTAAACGGACACCGGGAACCGTACCCACCTCGTCATCCTCGCTCGCGAGGCGGAACTTGTCGGGTGTACCCCCCGGCTGACCCATCGCCGCGCCGCCTCGCCGCGCCGGACGCCGCCGGAAGCAGCGGCAACCTCCGGCCGCTACGGGATCGCGCGCGCGGCCTCGGTGAGGGTGGTCGCGGTTCGTACGGCGCTCGCGACCGCGGCCTGCGGGTCGAGCCCGCACAGGTCGGTGAGTGTGAAGAGCGCCTCCGCGCTGACGACCACGGCGAGGTCTCGCTTGAGCTGGGCGAACGCCTCCGGATCTGTCGCCCCCAGCGTGCCCTCGAGGGGGGCGAGCGCGTGGTCGATCAGGCCGAAGCGGATTCCGGGGCGCGCGGACACCGACGCGGGCCGGGTGATGGTGGCCGAGATCATCGCGCGCACCGATCCCTGGCGGGCGAGTATGCCGCGAAGCAGGAACTCGCAGGCGAAGGCGACGCGTTCGACGGGGTCGGTGGAGTCCGCGACCGGGGCGAGCGCCTCTGCGGGGGGCGGCCAGGCACCGGCCAGGGCCTCGCTGATCAGTGAGGGCAGGTCGGGGAAGTATCGGTATGCGGTGGCCTCGGAGACGAGGGCCGCGCGGGCGACCTCGGGCATGGTCACCTCGCCTCCCGTGCCGATGAGCTCACGGGCGGCCTCCACGATCGCCGCACGGGTGCGCTTCTTCTGGTTGGCGCGGCCGGTGCCGGCCTGCGTCGTCGCCATTGGTACGCCCTCACTCCTGCTTGTGCATTCCGGACGCATCTTACCACTGTCGACCCTCGTTATGAGAGTGGACTTGCATGATGAGGGTTGACCCCCTAATCTCAACCCCGAGAGTTCGTGAGAGCGAGCTCTCATAAAGATGAAAGAGGACGGAGACGGCCATGAGTGACATGAACGGCACGAGTGAGGAGACCGGTGTGAACGACGTCTCCCTGGTCGGCCCCGACGGCGGCGAGACGATCCGCCTCGGCGCGACGCAGATGCGCATCCTCGAGGACGGCAGCACCACCGGCCACCGCATCGGCATCGGCGAGATCACCGTCGCCCCCCATACCCAGGGCCCACCGCAGCACCGCCACGCCCAGCACGACGAGGGCTTCTACGTCGTCTCCGGCACCGTGCACTTCACCGTCGGCGACACGACCCACGCCGCCCCGGCCGGCAGCCTTGCGATGATCCCGCCCGGCGCCCCGCACACCTTCGCCAACCTCGGCGACGAACCGGCGGTGATGCTCAACACCTTCACGCCCGACCTGTACGTGCAGTACTTCCGCGACCTGCGGGACATGATCGCCGGCGGCCAGGAGATGACCCCGGAGTCGACGATCGAGGTGATGAGCCGGTACGCCACGGTCCCCGCCACCGACTTCGCGTAACGACGGCCCGACCTTCCCTTCCTTCCCCCTCAGCCCAGCCCAGCCCACTCAAGGAGAACCACCGTGATCAGCACCACCTACCCCGTCACCCTCGATCAGGGCGACCTCGACATCACCGTCGACCTCCACGGCGAGCAGGGACACCCCTTCCTGCTCCTGCACGGCGGTGGCGGACCCCAGACCGTCGCCCCCTTCGCCCAGCTCCTGGCCGAGCAGCGGCCGGCGAGGATCTTCGCCCCCGTTCACCCCGGCTTCGGCGGCACCGCCCGCCCCGACTGGCTGACCGACGTCACCACTCTGGCAAAGGCCTACATACGGCTGCTCGACGTACTCGGTCTGGAGGACGTCGCCGTCGTCGGCAACTCCATCGGCGGCTGGATCGCCGCCGAGATCGCCGCGCTCGGCAGCGACCGGATCACCAGCGTCACCCTCATCAACGCGGTCGGAATCGACGTCCCCGGCCACCCCGTTGCCGACACCTTCCCGCTGACACCCGTCGAGTTGTCCCGGCTCTCCTTCCACGACCCCTCGAAGTTCCGCTTCGACCCGAGCGCGCTCTCCGACGAGCAGCGCGCGGTCATGGCCGGCAACCGCGCCGCCCTGCAGATCTACTCAGGCCCCGACGACATGGCCGACCCCACCCTGCGCGAGCGCCTGGCCAAGGCGAGCGTGCCCACCCTCGTCGCCTGGGGCGAGAGCGATCAGATCGTCGACGCCGACTACGGACGCGCCTACGCGGCGGCCATCCCGGACGCTCGGTTCGAACTGCTGCCGGGCACCGGCCACATGCCCCAGGTCGAGACCCCCGGACAACTCCTGCCCGTGGTCTGGGACTTCGCTGACGCCCACGCCACCAACCGACCCACCCACTGAGCCGGGAGCGCCTGGTGTCCGAGGCCCTGGAAGCACCCGAAACGTCGGAAGCACCTGAACGGGGGCAAGCATCCGAAGTACGCGAACCGGCTGACGTGCACCCTACACCGGCCGAACCCGCCCTCCGGCGGCGGCAGTCAATCGTCCTGGCCGTGTGCTGCCTGAGCGTGCTGCTGGTCAGCCTCGACACCACCGTCCTCAACGTCGCCCTGCCCGCCGTGCAGCGGGACTTCGACTCCTCGGTCTCCGGCCTGCAGTGGACACTCGACGCCTACACCATCGTGCTGGCCGCACTGCTGACGCTCGCCGGCTCCACCGCCGACCGCGTCGGGCGGCGGCGGATCTTCCGGCTGGGGCTCGTCCTGTTCACCACCGGGTCGGCGCTGTGCAGCCTGGCGCCGACACTCGGGTGGCTGATCGTCTTCCGGGTGGCGCAGGCACTGGGCGGCTGCATGCTCACCCCGGTCGCCATGGCCATCCTCACCAACACCTTCACCCAGCCGCGTCAGCGGGCGCGAGCGATCGGCATCTGGGGCGGGGTCGTCGGCATCAGCATGGCGGCCGGGCCGATCCTCGGCGGCGCGCTGGTGCAGTCGGCAGGCTGGCGGTCGGTGTTCTGGCTGAACGTGCCGATCGGCCTGGCCGCACTGCTCCTCGCCACGCTGTACGTCCCCGAGTCCCGGGCGCCCCGCGCCCGCCGCGCCGACCCGGTGGGCCAGCTCCTGGTCATCACCTTGCTCGGCACCCTGACGTACGCCGTCATCGAGGCGCCCGACCAAGGCTGGACCTCAACCCCGGTCGTGGTGTGCCTGATCACGGCGGCGGGCGCGCTGGCCGGCTTCGTCCCGTACGAGAACCGTCGCACCGAACCTCTCATCGACCCCCGCCTCTTCCGCAGCGCCTCCTTCAGCGGCGCCACCGCCACCGCGGTCTTCGCCTTCGCCGCACTCGGCGGCTTCCTGTTCGCCAACACGCTCTACCTGCAACGAGTATTGGGGCTGAACGCCCTGGACACCGGCCTGCACCTGCTGCCGATGGCGGTGCTGTCCCTGGTGTGCCCGCCACTGTCCGGACGGATCGTGGGCAGCCGCGGCCCGCGCATCCCCCTGCTGCTCGCGGGGGCGGGCATCGCCGCCAGCGGAGTGCTGGCGGTGCTTGTCACCCGCTCCACCCACCCCTCCTACACACTGCTCTCCCTGACGTACGCGCTGTTCGGCTTCGGCTTCGGCTTCGTCAACGCACCGATCACCGACACGGCGGTCGCGGGCCTGCCGCGCGCCCAGGCCGGGGTCGCCGCCGCGGTCGCCGCGACCAGCCGCCAGGTCGGCTCCTCGCTCGGTATCGCGGTGATCGGCGCCGCGATCGCCGCCGGGGCAGGCCCGGCAGCCTGGTGGATCATCGCCGCCTGCGGCCTGGCCATCCTGGTCCTGACCACCGTGACCACGCCCCGCCGACCCTCGCAGACGGCACGGCGACCGAGCGCTCATGACGCCGGTCACGCTGAGCGAAGCCGACTTCAAAACGCTACTTCGAAGACCATGCCTGCGGACATCCCGCGGTTCGCCCGCGAGTCCGACCGCTCGCCGAGGCAGCGAACACGCCTGCCGCGACCGGGCAACACCGCGAAACGACTCCCGCTCCCGCCGACCAAGCCCCGCTCGCGCCTGTACAGGCCGCGTCCACCGACTTGATCTCTCCCATGGCGGAAGGCAACCGCATCATGTCCCGAACCTCCTCGACGCTCGTCCTCGTCCCCGGCGCCTGGCAGGGCGGCTGGGTGTGGCAGCCGGTGGCCCGGCGGCTGCGTGCTGCCGGACACGAAGTCGTGACGCTGACCATGCCCGGCCCGGCCGCCAAGACTCCCGGGCCGACCTGCAGCTTTCCGACGCCGTCGACCACGTCGTACGGGAGATCGAGCGACGTGATCTGGACAACGTGGTCCTGGTGGGCCACAGCTGAGGTGGATACCCGGTTACCGGTGCCGCACACGAGGTGCACGATCGGCTGGCGCCACCTCATGGTCAACGCCGAGCGGAACACCGAACTCGGGGAGGACATCCGGACCCTGCGCCGCGAGGACGCTGACCGAACGTAATCCGCTCTGCGGCGAAACCAGGACCAGGCCAAGGCGATAGTCGCTAGAGGGCGTCTGAAAAGCCGGTCGGCGGGCTGATCTTGCGAGGCGCCGCACGAGGAGCATGGCCATGGTGAGGTAGATGGCGTTCTCCGAGCAGACGCGCAGGTACTCGTAGGCCTTCGATAGCCGGCGCACCGTCCCAGCCAGGCGAACGTCCGCTTTACCACCCAACGCCGCGGGACCACTGCGAAAAGGGGCACTGCCGGCAGCGTCCCCGCTGTCGTCCAGGTCGAGCGGAATCCTCCGTCACGGCTTTGCATGACCTCCACGGTGATGCCGGCGGCTTCCCGGGCCCAGGTATGGAAGTCGGCGCCGCGGTATCCCTGGTCCTCCCACATGTGCCGAAGGCGCGGGAAGGCATCGGCAGCCCGGGAGAACAGCACCACGGCGCCGTCGCGATCACCGACGCTCGCCGGGCTCACCCAGGTGACCAGGACAGTGCCGCGGGTATCGACGAGCAGATGGCGCGTGGTGCCGCTGACTTTCTTGCCGCCGTCGTACCGTGCAGGCCGCCGCGTTCACTGGCCCTGACACTCTGACTGTCCACGATGGCCGCGCCGGGAGTGGGATCACGGCCGATCTCCTCCGGCGGGACGTGTGCACTGCAGCTGACGATGCGCGACCCGCACATGTAAACCAGGTCTGGGCCGGATCAACGGGCACGGCCTGATGTGGCAGCTGAAGCACCTGCCCGCGCCGCAGGTGTCGGTCCTGGTCGCGGGCAGCAAGCATGGTGAGAAGGGCTACCCGCGCACCCTGGCGTTCATCAAGGCGGTCGAGGCGCCCATGCGGGTGGTGTCGATCCTGCCGGAGAGCGGCAGCCGCAACTTCCCGACCTTGGTGCGCGAGACGCCGGCCACCCTGAAGTGGATGAACCAGTAGCTGACCTTCCCCCAGGACGTCGTTCCCCGCCACCACAATCCGGGCCACACCGCTGTCCGCGCCTCCGGCCCCGAACCCTCCGAGACCCCCACCAAACGCAGGTGACGTAGGGCACCTACCCCTTCGGTACAGGGATGTCGGCGCTGCTCAGCGTCTGAGGTCGGTCCGTGAACACTCTCAGTCGCACGCGCAGATGGGCTCGGTGCGGGACGGAGTAGCGTCCAGCGGTCGGCACCAGAACGTAACGCGCCGACTCGTGCGGGCGCAGCACGGTGGGGCCGCTGCGGACGGTCCAGTACCCCGAGGCGTTCTCGCTGGTACTGGCCGCGAAGTTCGGGGTCAGCGGGGTGCCACCGGTGTTCGTCGCCTGTACGGTGAGCCGGCTGATCCCGCGGCTGTCCCCCCGTACATCACCCACTACCAGTCGGATCGGCGGGCCGCTCGCGGCGGCAACGGTCACGCACACCACGGCCGGAGCCAGCACCGCTGCGGCGACTGCCGTGCTGACGGCCCGCCGCCGGCCGAACGGCAACCGGGGCTGCCAGGCCGAGGCAACGGCGGACGCAGGGGCGGTCGCGGCGGCTGCTATCCAAAGCGGCGTCATCAGCAGGTAGTAGCCGTCCTGCGACCGCGTGGCCAGGTAGAACGCGCACCACGGCAGCACGGTCGCGGCCGGACCCAGCCGCCGCACGAAGAGCACGAACAGCACGAGCAGCCCGGCGGCCATCAGCATGCTGCCGTACGAGTAGAAGTCCAGCCGACTGCTGCCGTCGGAGAAGTAGTACGACAGGCCCATGATGCCCTGGCCGTGCAGCACCCCGTGCTGGGTGAACGGCAGAACCAGGCCGGAGAGCCAGGCCCGAGGGCCCTGCGCGATGAAGTACGCGTTCGCGGCCAGCGCCACGACCGCCGCGATCCCGGTGAAACGCGCGACCACGCCGAACGCGGCCCGTGCCGACAGTTCGCCGCGCCGCAGCGCGTACACACCGACCAGCAGGAACGGTGTGAGGAACCAGGGCAGTTGTTGGGTCGCACACGCGGCCCCGAGGAGCCCGGCGCGCACGATGTCCCAGCGGCCGAGCCGCCCACCAGCACCTGTCGCGGGCCAGCCGATCACCACCGGGATGAGCAGCACCAGCGCCGGGATGGCCGGATAGCCCATGGCCGCGTACCCCTTGAGCATGGGAAAGCCCAGACAGACCGCCGTCGCGGCCGACCGCCAAGGCGTCGGCAGCAGCCACCACAGCACCGCGGCGCCGACGATCAGCAGGAGAGTCGGGACGAGGGTGACCGCCTTGGCGCCGATCACCGCGTACACGGGGGCGATCAGCAAGAGCGCGAGCGGCGGGTAGGCGAACGAGTAGTCCGCGCCGCCCGACATCGTCTTCGTCACAGCGACCTGGTGCTGCTGAAACACCCACGGCCACTCGTGCCCGTACACCGCATGCCCGTGTACCAGTTCGTGCGTTGCCTGGGTCATCAGCACCGTCTCGTCGTTCATTGCACTGCTGACGGCGTACGAGCACAGTGCCAGCATGAAGCCCAGCAGCAGCGCTCCCGCGTCGACTTGCACGAGGGCACGCCGGCTGCGCACGGCGAGGGCGAGGATCGCGAGAATCAGGATCCCGGCGTAGCCGACGGTGATGACACCACCGACCGCCGGCCGCGTCGTGATCGCGGCATTCCAGTCGTCACGAGTACCGATGAACAGGCTGATGAGAGCCAGCAGCGTGATCGCTCGGTGCAATGGTGCAGGGGCAGCCGGTGACGGCACCCCCACACGGTGGGACGCAGTATCGGGGACAGAGACGGTGGCGTCGGCGGTCTTGCTCATGCAGGGAGTTCCTCGGGCGGGTGAGCCGTGATCAGATGAGGGAGCTCTTGTAGTAGAAACGCGCCATCTTATCGGGATCGGTGTACGAGTTTTCCGACGCGAACCCCATGACCAACCGGCATACGGCCGTGTTGCTGGTGTCCGGAATCGGAAGGGCACGACCCTCGGGCTTGTGCCACAGCGGATCGCCGCCCCCTGATACGGGGGCCGTCACCGGATATCCGGTCAGCTCCGGTGCCATGACCCGCAGCACATCGCCGAGCGCCTCAGCTGAACACCCAGCCGGCCATCTCATCTCTGGTGTCCCGCCACGCCACGACCGTAGAGCTTCCTTCCGTTTCCTCCGAGTCGAAGATCGGTCGCTCACCGGGGACGATTCGCTCGATGCTCTCGCCGACGTCGAGGGCCGCCTCCCAACAGGCCACCGGGTCATCACTGGCAAGCAGGCGGACCGCGGCATCCTCACGACAGTCAAACTGCTCGCCGTTGTACTCGTACGGCGCTTCCGTTCAGGAGGCCTGCACCCGGTGAACGCCAGGGGGATGCGCTCCTTCAGACTCCGGCCGGCACGGGTGGGCAACTCCGGGTCGCAGTCATCCGGCCAGGGCGAGGCGACGACGAGCCGGCCGCTCGGCACCCGGATCGGGCTGCCCCCTGTCACCTCGACGACGTACATGGGTCTCGCCGGATCTTCGGCGTGCGTGCCCATCTGCGCACCGACGTCCCGGCACCTTCGGTCCCGCTCTCGGTACACGAATGGTTGGCGGGACCATGTAGGAGAGCGCGTTTTGGGGCGCGCGATCCAGCCGCTTCCACGCTGGCCCCCGGTCGACCTCAGCCCACTGCCTTCCTCACGAGGGCGCTGATGAACTGTTCGTCGGCCGCGGTCAGCTCTTTCAGGGCGTAGGCGGTCGGCCACATCGCGCCCTCGTCGAGTGCCGCCTGGTCGCTGAAGCCAAGCGTGGCGTACCGTGACGTGAATTTCTCCGCGCTCTGGAAGTGGCAGACGACCTTGCCGCCCCTGGCATACGCGGGCATCCCGTACCAGAGCTTGGGCGCGAGGTCGGGAGCGGCGGTCCTGACGATCTCGTGGATGCGCTCGGCGAGAACCCGGTCCGCTTCCGGCATCTCGGCAGTCTTCGCGAGCACGTCCTGCTCCGCTGCCGCCTCCTTCTCCGCCCGCGACGAACCACGCCGCGCCGCCGTCTTCTTCTGCTCGCGTGCGTGCTCCTTCATCGCGGCCCGCTCCTCGGCGGTGAATCCGGCGTACCTCTCTGCGCTCGCGCCGGAGTTCTTGGCGGGCGACTTCGTGGATGGCACAGCAGGTTTCCTCTCGTGCAAGGTGAGACACGGCGGTGCGGAAGTACTGGATCGGAAGTCAGGAGGGTGTGGGAGCGGGCGGCGCGGCGGCCTCCCAGGCGAAGCCGTCCGGGTCGGTGAAAGCGCCGGCGGTGGTGCCCAGGACGATGCGGTGCGAGCCGGTGCCGTCGGCGGAGACGCCGAGGTCCTTGGCCAGCGCGTGGCGCTTGTACAGGGCCAGCTTGATGGGGCTGGACTGACCGGGGGCGAACTCGGCGTACTTGCCGCCGAAGCTCTTGGCCACGGTCAGGCCCCGGTCTACGTAGAACTGCTTGGTGGCCTTCACGTCCTCGACACCGAGCAGCAGGACGACCTCGTCGATCTCGCGAGTGGCGGGTTTGGTGTCCTTCTTCGCCGAGGTCGCGATCTTCCAGATCGTCCCGTCCGGGGCCTGGACGACGCCGCCGTAACCCCACAGCGACTTCGTGGCGGGCTTCAGCACCGCGGCACCGGCGTCCACAGCGGCGGCGACGAAGCCGTCGACAGTGGCCGGCCCGGACACCGTGAGCGCCAGGGTGAAGCCGCGAAAGCCGGTCGAGCGCGCCTCGGACGCCCGCAGGCCTATGTACGTGTCCACGCCGAAGGCGCCGTAGAAGCTGCGGGCGGCCTCGGGTTCGGCCACCTCAAGGGTGACGGACGCGAGGATCGTGGGGGCTGCGGTGGAAGTGGTGGTTGCCATGTCCATCACGCTAGGGGCTGGGCGGTGGCCGGGGCTTCTCGATTCCTGACCGGTCTCGCCACTTGCCGGCCACGCACGCGGGCATCCCCTCCGAGCGGATCATCGCGCGGTCGACCGATCCGATGACGAGAACGAACCCCGGGTCAGTCGAAGAACTCCGGCCCACCTACCCCTACGAGGCGGCTGCTTCCCGGTAGCCGATGGGGGCGGCCAGCTCGTCGTATCGGCACCAGTCCGTCTCCGCGAGCTCCCGCACCCGCTTGAGAACTCCGTCCACCCACTGCTCTGCGGTGATGCCGCTGGCCTGGGTGGCTTGTGCTTCGGGTTCTGCGTCGACCGCCTGGCCTCCGACATATCCGAAGACGCCCTCCAACCGGTCGCGGAGAGCGTCAACGGCAACCCTCAGGCCTGACCCGCATGGACCACTACGACGCCTGCACCTTTCTGGGGAGGGTGCAGGCCTCGTGTCTTGTGCCCGGGGGGCGATCAGAAGGGGTAGTGGGCCTGCTGGGTGGCGATGGTCACCCAGCGGGTGTTGGAGAACGCCTCGATGCCCCACCGTCCGCCGAACCGGCCGTATCCGGAGGCCTTCACGCCGCCGAAGGGGACGTTGGGTTCGTCGGCCACGGACTGGTCGTTGATGTGCACGATGCCGGTACGGATCCGGCGGGCGACGCTGAGCCCGTGAGTGGCGTTCTCGGTGATGATGCCGCAGGTCAGACCATGGTCGGTGTCGTTGGCGAGGGCCACGGCGGTGTCGTCGTCGCCGAACGTCTCGACGACGCAGACCGGCCCGAATGCCTCCGCGTAGTAGAGGTCCGCGTCTTTGGGCACGCCGGTGAGCACGGTCGCCGCGTGCACCGCGCCCGCCGGCTGTCCGCCGCCCGTCAGCACGGTGGCGCCCTTGGCGACCGCGTCCTGCACCAAGGCGGCGACGCGCTGTGCGGCGGAGGCGGTGACGAGCGGGCCCACCACAGTGTGCGGGTGGGCGGGGTCCCCGGCCTGGAGGGAGGCGACCTTGGCGGTGAACTTCCGGGTGAACTCCTCGGCCAGCGACTCGTGCACGAGGATGCGATCGCCGGACATGCAGATCTGCCCGGAGTTCATGAACACGCTGAAGGTGACGGCGTCGACGGCGTAGTCCATGTCCGCGTCGTCCAGGACGATCACCGCGTTCTTGCCGCCCAGTTCGAGCACGGCCGGCTTGAGGTGCTTCGCCGCGTGGGTGCCGATGATCCGGCCGATGCCGGTGGAGCCGGTGAAGTTCACGGCACGCACCCGGGGATCGGCGATCAGTACCTCGGCGATCTCCGCCGCGTCCTCGCGGGCGTTGGTGATCACGTTGAGTACGCCGTCGGGCAGTCCCGCCTCGCGCAGCACGTCCGCGACGAGCAGTCCGCAGGCGATCGGCGCGTCCTCGCTGGGCTTGACGACGACCGTGTTGCCGGCGGCGAGCGGCGCCGCCACGGCCCGGACACCGAGGATGACCGGAGCGTTCCACGGTGCGAACGCCGCGACCACGCCCAGCGGCTCCCGCACGGCCAGGCCCAGCGCGCCTTCCTCCTGTGCGCTGAGCACCTCACCGCGCGGAGCGGTGATCGCGGCGGCCGCCTCCCGCAGGATGTTCGCCGCCAGCGCCACGTTGAAGAACGCCCAGGGACGGGTACCGCCGGCCTCGTGGGCCATGATCTCGGCCACCTGTTCGGCACGTGCGTCCAGCAGATCCGCCGCCTTGAGGAAAATCGCGCGACGGGTGAAGGGCGCGACCGCTGCCCACTCGGTGCAAGCCGCGTCGGCGGCGTCCACGGCCCGGGTCACGTCGTCCGGGCCGGCCGCTGCGACGGTCGCGTAGACCTCGCCGGTGTAGGGGTTGATGTCCTCGGCGGTGCGGCCGGAGAGGGCGGGCACGTCCTTGCCGCCGATGAAAAGTTCGCGGGTGAGAGACATGAAGGGCTTCTTTCGGTACGGGGCGGTCGTGGCGGGGCCACAGAATGTGCGGGCGGCTCAGGCGGGCATGCGGACGATCGGCTTGATGACGTCGCCGGCGTACGACGCCTCAAGCGCCTGCTCGATCTGGTCGAAGGCGAACCAGGAGACGAGGCGTTCCATGGGGAAGCGGCCCTGGCGGTACAACTCGATGAGCGCGCCGATGAGTTCGGTGCTGCGACCGCCGCCGCCGAGGACGCCGACGATGCGCTTGCCCCACAGGGTGGTGAGGTGGTCGAGGGTGAACTCGGCTCCCGCCGGGGCGCCGCCGATGAGCGCGCAGGTGCCGAGCATGCCGACCGAGTCGGCGGCCTGGCGTACGACGGAGATGATGCCGGTGCACTCCAGGGCGTTGTCGGCGGGCCCGCCGCAGATGTCGTGCACGGCGGTGACGGGGTCCGCGTCGGCGGCGTTCACGGTGTGTGTGGCGCCGAGTTCCTTCGCCAACTCCAGCCGGGCGGCGTGCCGGTCGACCGCGATGATCGTGGTCGCGCCGCTGTTGCGGGCCGCCATGACGGCGGCCAGTCCCACCGAGCCGGTGCCGTAGATCACGAGACTGGAGCCGGTCTGCGGGCGCAGCGTGTTCAGCACGGCGCCCGCTCCGGTGGACAGCCCGCAGGCCAGGGGGCCGAGCAGGTCGAGCGGGACGTCTTGCGGGACCTTCACCAGGCTGTTGGCCCGCGTCAGGGAGTGCGTGGCGAACGAGGACTGGCCGAAGAAGTGTCCGTGGAGGGTGCCCCCGTCCGGGCGGCTCAGGGCCGAGGCCCCGGTCCCCGGCCGGACTCCGCCGACGAGGAGTTCGCTGAGCCGGGCGCAGTAACGGGGCTCACCGGCCAGGCAGTTGCGGCACTCGCCGCACCAGGGCCAGCCGATCACGACGTGGTCGCCTTCCCGCACCGACGTGACGTCGGGACCCACCGCGATCACGACACCGGCGCCTTCGTGGCCGAGCACCCCGGGGGCGGGGAAGTGGAGATCGCCGTGGCGCGCCAGGCCGTCGGTGTGGCAGATCCCGGTGGCCGCGATCCGCACGAGGACCTCGCCCGTGCCCGGCTCGTCCAACTCGACGTCCTGGAGCTGGAACGGGCCGTCCTGTTTGTCGAAGACGGCGGCTTGTATACGCATGACGGCCTCCCGGACACAGGGAACCACTCTGTTCGCCTGGTGGAATAACGTCCACAGAATGTGGCGGCGTGAGTCTGCGCCCGTCTGGAGCCGCTGTCAATGAAATGAGACCGTACTGTTCCCTATGCAGGGACGCATGTTGCATTTATTCAAACAGACTGCCAGAACATCTTCGGATCAAGCCTGTGGCCGATGGCCGAGCCGGGTGGAGATCTCGGTCGTGGCGCGCCGCAAGGGGGCTTCGAGGCGCGACATGACGGATTCCACCGAGGCGTTCCACACCGTGAGGTGCACCGCGACATTGACCGCGGCCACCACGGCGCCGGACCGGTCCCGTACCGGTGCGGCCAACGACCGCAGCCCCGGAGCGAGTTCCTCGTCGTTGAGTGCGAACCCGGTGCGCCGGACCCGTGCCAGCGCCACCATGAGCTGCTCCCGCGCGGTGATCGTCTTCGGCCCCCGTCGGGCGAGGTCCGTGCGATCGACCAGGTCACGCAGTACGGCCGGCTCCTGGTATGCGAGCAGCACCTTGCCCATCGAGGTGCAGTAGGCCGGAAGGCGGGAGCCGACATGCAGGTGGAGGCCCATGGCGAAGGTGCCCGCGCGACCGCTGCGCCGCCGGTCGACGTACACGATGTCCGGGCCGTCGAGCACGGCCATGCTGACGGTGTAGCCGGTCTCGTCCGACAGGGCCTGGAGGAACGGCCCGGCGACACGGGTGATCTCCATGGAGTTGATCGCCGCGAACCCGAGGTCGACGACCCGGGGCCCGAGGGAGTACTTCCGGGAGTCCGGATCCTGCTGGAGGTAGCCGAGTTTGGCGAGGGTCGCCACGTAGCGGTAGGTGGTGCTGCGGTTGAGACCGACCGCGCGCCCCAGGTCGGAAATGCCCAGCACGGGCCGTGTCTCGCTGAACGACGAAAGGATCAGCAGCCCGCGCTCCAGGGACTGGGAGAACCCCGCGGCGGCGGCCTTCGGGGGTGATGCCGGGGCCTCGGCATCGTCGGCTGCCAGGGGGGTCAGGGGCTCGTCGGATGCCGACGGCGGTGTCCGTGAGGTCATGCCGCATGGTAGCGCCGAATGTTTCAGCTATTAGAACGCCGCGTTGACTTTCGTGACAGCCGCTCCTACGTTCCCCCCACCTTTGGTTCACCAGGAGGGCAAACATGCCTAAGTCTCCTATGTCCGAACCGTCTCCCGAACCCAGCAGACGCCAGATTCTGCGCACGGCGGGACTCGGTATGTCCGGACTCGCCCTGGCAAGTCCGCTGCTCGCCGCCTGCAAGGTCGGCAGCGGCGGCAGCGGCGGCGGCAGCGGAGCGGCCACACTGAAGATCGGGTTCGTCAGCCCGCGCACCGGCCCCGCGGCCGGCTTCGGCGAGCCGGACGCGTACGTCCTCGGCCTCGCCCGCAAGGCCCTCGCTGACGGCCTGACCATCGGCGGCAAGAAGTACCAGGTCAAGATCATCGACAAGGACGGCCAGTCCAACCCGCAGCGCGGCTCCCAGGTGGCCAACGACCTGATCAACGCCGAGGGCATCGACCTGATGCTCACCACGTCGACGCCGGAGACGGTCAACCCGGTCTCCGACGCGTGCGAAGCCGCCGGCGTCCCGTGCATCTCCACCGTCGTCCCCTGGGAGGCCTGGTACTTCGGCCGTGGAGCCAAGCCCACCCAGAAGCAGGCGTACCAGTACACCTTCCACTTCTGCTTCGGCGTCGAGCAGTTCCACCAGGCGTACACCCACCTGTGGCCGCAGGTGAAGACGAACAAGAAGACCGGCGTCATGTGGCCCAACGACTCCGACGGCAACGCCATCCGGCAGGCACTCGGGCCGCTGCTGAAGAAGGGCGGCTACGACATCGTCGACCCCGGCGCCTACACCGACGGCACCAACGACTACTCGTCGCAGATCGCCAAGTTCAAGTCCGAGGACTGCCAGATCTTCAACACCTTCCCCATCCCCTCCGACTTCGCCACCTTCTGGCGGCAGGCCGCACAGCAGGGCTACAAACCCAAGATCGTGCAGCTCGCCAAGACGGGCCTGTTCCCCTCGCAGGTCGAGGCGCTGGGCTCCATAGGCATCGGCATCGCGGGCGGCGCCTACTGGACCCCGACCTTCCCCTACAGCTCCTCCCTCACCAAGATCTCGTCCAAGGACCTGGCCAACGGCTACCAGAAGTCGTCCGGCAAGCAGTGGACCCAGCAACTCGGCCCCAGCCTCGCCCTGTTCGACGCCGCAGCCGCCGCGTTCCAGGCGGCCACCGACCCCAAGGACAAGAAGGCCGTCGCCAAGGCGATCGCCGGTCTCGACGTGCAGACCCCGGTCGGCAGGCTCCAGTGGGGCAAGGGACCCAACGCCAACGTCGTCGCCACCCCCATCCTCGGCGGCCAGTGGGTGCAGGCCGCCAAGGGCAGCCCGTACAAGCTGGACTTCGTCCTGTGCGAGAACTCCAGCGACCCCAACGTCCCCGTCGCCGCGCGACTGCGCCCCTACACCGCATGAGCGCCGTGAGCACCCCGGCGGCCGACCCCACGAGGACGGAGGACCTCCAGCACGTCCTCGTGGGGGCCGGCCTCACTCTGAACTACGGCGACCTGCGCGTCCTTGACGGCGTCGACTTCCGCGTCGGCGCCGGCGAGGCGGTCGGCATCGTCGGCCCCAACGGCGCGGGGAAGACAACCCTGTTGAACGCCCTGGCCGGATCGGTCACACCGGACCGGGGCACCATCCACCTCGACGGCCACGACATCACGTCGATGCGACCGGAGCTGCGCTGTCGCCAGGGGATCGGCCGGGCGTTCCAGATCCCGCGCCCCTTCGGCGGCATGACCGTGCTGGAGAACGTCCTGGTCGGCGCCTCCTACGGCACCCGGCTGTCGCGGCGCGCGGCCCACCGAAGGTGCATCGAAGTCCTGGAACTGTGCGGGCTGATCGACCTCGCCAACCGGCGCGCCGAGAGCCTCGGTCTGCTGCACCGCAAACGGCTCGAACTCGCCCGCTCGCTCGCGACCGACCCACGCGTCCTGCTCCTCGACGAGATCGGCGGCGGCCTCACCGACGCCGAGGCCGCCGAACTCGTCGCCACCATCAAGCAGTTGCGAACACTCGGCATCAGCATCGTGTGGATCGAGCACATCGTCCACGTGCTGGTGCAGGTCATCGACCGCCTGGTGTGCATGGACGCCGGGCGGGTCCTCGCCGAGGGTGAGCCCGAGGCGGTTCTGCGTGACGCGCACGTCGTCGACGCCTACCTGGGAAGGGGCAGCCATGGCTGACCTGCTGCACATCTCCCACCTCGACGCCCGCCACGGACTCCTCCCCGCCGTACGGGACCTGTCGCTGACGGTGTCCGACGGCGAGACCGTGGCCCTGGTGGGCGCCAACGGAGCCGGGAAGTCGACCTTGTTGCGCACGGTGGCCGGAGCCCATCCGGCCGCCGGAGGAACCATCGCCTTCGACGGGAACGACGTCACCGGCCTGGCGGCGCACCGGCGAGTGGGACGCGGCCTGGCCCTCGTTCCCGAGGGCCGCAAGCTCTTCCCCGACCTCACCGTCGAGGAGAACCTGCTCGTCGCCGGCCGACGCGCCCGCCCCGGACCCTGGAGCGTCGACACCGTCCTGGACGCCTTCCCCCTGCTGCGGCCGATCCGCCACAAACGGGCGGGCAGCCTGTCCGGCGGCCAGCAGCAGGCCACCTCCATCGGCCGCGCCCTGATGACCAACCCCAGGCTGCTGCTGGTCGACGAGGTCTCGCTCGGCCTGGCACCGGTCGCCGTCGACGCCGTCTACGAGTCACTCACGGCACTCATCGCCGACGGCGCCACCGTCGTCCTGGTCGAACAGGACCTCAGCCGCGCGATGACGGTGGCGGACCGCGTGGTCTGCATGCTCGAGGGCCGCGTCGTCCTCGACGCCCCCGTCGGCGAGGTCACCCGCGACCAGGTCACCGACGCCTACTTCGGCCTCGGCCGTGTGAGCACGACCTCCGCCCCGGTCGACACACCGGCGGCCCACCCCACTCCGGAGCGGACATGAGCTGGATCAACGCCATCGTCCAGGGCCTCTTCCTCGGCGGCCTGTACGCACTCTTCGCCTGCGGCCTGTCCCTGCTGTTCGGCGTCATGCGCATCATCAACCTCGCCCACGGCGACCTCGCCGTGCTCGGCGCGTTCGGGGTCTGGTGGGTCTCCACCCAGGCCGACGTGTCACCGTTCCTGGCGCTGCTCGCGGTGCTCCCGGTGATGCTTGCCCTCGGCTACGCCCTCCAGCGCACCGTCCTGGCCCGCAGCCTGCGCGGCGGTGAACTCACCCCGTTGCTGACGACCTTCGGACTCGCGATCGTCCTGCAGAACGCCCTGCTGCAGATCTTCTCCCCGGACGTGCGCTCCCTCGGCCCGTCCGTGGGCTCACTGTCCACCGGCAGCTGGAAGATCACCGACCAGCTGTCCGTCCCGTACCTCGGCGTGCTGATCCTCGCCGTCGCCGTCGCGGTCCTCGGCGCCCTCCAGTTCCTGCTGCAACGCACCGGATTCGGCCGGGAGATGCGCGCCACCGCCCAGGACCCGGACACCGCGGCCCTCGTGGGCGTACCGGCGGCGTCCGTCTACGCCCGCGCCGCAGCGATCGCCGTGGCGGTCGCCGCCCTGGCCGGGACCTTCCTCGCCGTCCACTCCACCTTCGACGCCTCCAGCGGCCCCACCCAGCTCATCTTCGCCTTCGAAGCGGTCGTGATCGGCGGCCTGGGATCCCTGTGGGGCACGCTGACCGGCGGCGTCGTCCTCGGCATCGCCCAGACCCTCGGCGCCCAGATCGACCCGCAGTACGCGATCCTCGCCGGGCACCTGGTCTTCCTCGTCATCCTGGCCGGCCCCCGCGGCCGGTTCATCGCCACCCGGAGAGCCCACGCATGACCACAGCAGCCGCCCCCGCCCCGCCCGGCGCATGGTCCGTCCAGCGCGCCGGCCTCGCCTCCCGCATCGGTTCCAGCGTCCTCGTCCTGGTCGCGATCGCCCTGTTCGCCGTCCCCCAGGTGCTCAGCGCGAACATCGTCCAGCAGCTCACCACCCTGCTGATCTTCCTCATCCTCGCCGTCATGTGGAACGCCCTGGCCGGATATGCCGGGCTCGTCTCCGTCGGCCAGCAGGCCTTCATCGGGTTCGGCGCGTACGGCACGATCTACCTCACCCAGCGCGGCATACAGCCCTACCTCGCCGTAGTCCTGGCATCCCTCGCCTCCGCCGTGCTCGCGGCGGTGCTCTCCCTGCTGGTCCTGCGGCTGCGCGGTGGCCAGTTCGCCGTGGGCACCTGGGTCGTCGCCGAGGCGATCGCCCTGTTCGTCATGCTGGACCAGAGTCTCGGAGGCGGAACCGGTATCTCCCTCCAGGGGCTGAGCGGTTACGCCCCCGAGGTGCGCCGCGCCTTCACCTACTGGCTCACCCTCGCCTTCGCTGTCCTGCTGCTCGTCCTGCTGTTCCTCCTGCTGCGGCACCGCACCGGAGCGGCGCTGCAGGCGATCCGCGACGACGAGGACGCAGCCGCCTCACTCGGCGTGCGCGTCAGGCCGCTCAAGCTCATGCTGTTCGTCCTCGCCGGCTTCGGATGCGGTGCAGCGGGCGCGCTCACCCTGGCCAACACCCTGTTCATCCAGCCCCAGTCGATCTTCGGGGTGCAGTGGTCGGCATACATGATCTTCATGGTGCTGGTCGGCGGCATCGGCACCTTCGAGGGGCCGATCATCGGCGCCGTCCTCTTCTTCGCCGTGCAGTACTTCTTCGCCGACCAGGGGGCCTGGTACCTCATCGGGCTCGGTCTGGCCGCCGTGGCCTTCGCCCTCTTCCTCCCGCGCGGCCTGTGGAGTCTGCTGAACGACCGGCTGCACGTCCAGTTGCTACCCGTCGGTTACCATCTGCGGCGGCAGGGGGCCCGTCCCCACTCGTCATCGAGGGAGACTTGACCAGGTGAACGTTCCTGACCCCACGGCGGCGGACGCAGGCCGACCGGATCTCCCGGTCACGGTGCGCCACCACATCGGCGGTGATTG
This sequence comes from Streptomyces sp. NPDC001351, assembly GCF_042896045.1. NCBI lineage: Bacteria > Bacillati > Actinomycetota > Actinomycetes > Kitasatosporales > Streptomycetaceae > Streptomyces > Streptomyces sp. NPDC001351. The sequence goes on from NZ_JBIAWS010000026.1 coordinate 67,966, forward strand.
GACCGAGCCGCTGGGCGGAGGAACCTACCCCGACCACGACCCCTGGACCGGATCCGTCATGGCGACGGTCGCCGCCGGCGATGCCGAGGACGCCCGCCGCGCGGCGGACGCCGCCCAGACGGCCTTCGCCGGGTGGGCCGACGCGCTGCCGGCCGAGCGACAGCGGGTCCTGCTGCGCGCGGGTGACATCCTCGAACGCCGCCGCGAGGAGGTCATCGGGCTGCTGGCGAGGGAGACGGGGTGCGGCCGCCACTTCGCGACGGTCCAGCTGGACTTCAGCGTCTCGCTGCTCCGCCAGGCCGCCGGACTCCCCTACACAGCCGTCGGGCAGGTGCTGCCCTCCGACATCCCCGGCACCCGGGCGCTCGCCGTCCGTCAACCGGTCGGAGTCGTCGCGGCCATCGCCCCGTGGAACGCTTCCCTGGTGCTGTCCGGTCGCAGCATCGTCGGCCCGATCGCCCTCGGCAACACGGTCGTCCTCAAGCCGTCCGAGGAGTCTCCCCTCACCGGCGGCACGCTCTGGGCGGAGATCTTCGCCGAGGCCGGACTCCCTCCGGGCGTCCTCAACGTGATCACCCATGCCCCTGGCGACGCGGGTGCCATAGCGGACGCGCTCCTCTCCCATCCGGCGGTGCGCCGCGTCAACTTCACCGGCTCCACGCCCACCGGCCGACGCCTCGCCGAGACGGCCGGCCGTCACCTCAAGCGCATCGTCCTCCAGCTCAGCGGCCAGAACCCGCTTCTCGTCCTCGCCGACGCCGACCTCGCCTACGCCGTCGACGCCGCGATCTACGGAGCGTTCGTGCACCAGGGACAGGTGTGCATGTGCGCCCGCCGCATCTACGTCGAGCGGCCGATCGCGCAGGAGTTCACCCGCCTGTTCACCGAGAAGGCGGCGGCCCTGCCCGTCGGCGACCCGCACGATCCACGCACCGTGGTCGGACCGGTGATCAACAAATGGGCGCTGTCCCTCCTGGACCGCCGCGTCGAGGAGGCCGTCTCGATGGGCGCCCGCCTCCTGACCGGGGGCACGGCGGCTCCACCGTGCTACCCGCCCACCGTCCTGACCGACGTCCCCGAGGACGCCGAACTCGCCTTCGACGAGACCTTCGGCCCGGTCGTGATCCTGGAGACGGTCGACGACGCCGACCACGCCGTGGAGCGCGCCAACGCCTCCCGCTACGGGCTGACCGCGGGTGTCCTGACCGGCGACGCCCATCGCGGACTGGACATCGCCCGCCGCCTAGAGGCAGGGATCGTGCATGTCAACGACCAACCGGTCAACGACGAGCCGAACATGCCCTTCGGGGGTGTGAAGGAGAGCGGCTGGGGCCGCTTCGGCACGGGCTTCGCGGCCGAGGAGTTCACCGAACTCCGCTGGATCACGGTGCGCGGGGAGCCGCGCGACTTCCCGTTCTGACGAGCCGCGGCGGCAGCATGACGCAGCGGCCGGCCGCATCATTACTGAAAGCCTGCGGCTCGGCGGGGACATTCGGGTGGCTGGACTCAGGCTCGTCCGCCTGGGCCGCCACGACGTATCCGCGTCGACTCGGCCGGCAAACGAAGAGCTCTGGTGCCGATGATCAGTAGGGCGCTGTCGACGGTCAACCCTCCATCTGGACGTTTGCCGACTTCGAAGGCCCCGCCTCCGTCGCCGACGACCTTGCCCAAGCACTCGCAAATGCCCTCGAACCAGACCTTGGCTGGTGGGCAGACTTCACCGTCGATCGCACGGACCACGTGGTCGTGTTCGCCGGACCATTCTTTCGCTACCGCATTGGCGACGAAACGGGCCGAGCTGAAGCAGTCACATGGGGGCGCGCAGCCGGAACTCCCGAACTGCACGCCAACGGGCTGCCCGAGCGCGCCCACACGCTTCAGGCCTTGGAGGAGGCCCTTCGTCGCAGAGGCACTGCGATTCTTCCAGGGTGGCAGGCGGAATGAGGCCGCTTCGGCTGGCGCCATAGGACTTCAGTCGGTAATCCGCTTGAACTGCAGGCGGGTGGGCGTGGCAGGCTTGCGCGGTGATTGTCGAGCTGGCTCCCAGTTTTCTGACCTGGGGCGATGTGGATCCCGCGCGTCATTTCTTCGACAGCGCGTCGGCGCCGCAGGTGGTGCGGTCGCTCGGGCCTGCTCGGAGGGTGCCCAGCCGTCCTGGCATCCCCTTCGGTGACCCGGCGATGGGCGCCTGGAGTTGGGGTGAGGGGCAGCCCTGGGCCGATGCCATGTCGCACGCCCTCGCCGAGCGTTACGGCCTCTGGACCGCGGGTTGGCGCTGGTCGCACGACGAAGGGGACTTCGACGGGGGACCGATCGGGAACTGGTGCTGCCCGAGGGACTCGATCACCACACCACAGGAGACGCTCGACCGTGTCGTCGCGGCGCTGTGCGAGAGGCGCGAGTGGCTGGAGAGTCTTGCCGGGTGGTTCGACGCGTACCCGCTGGACCTGGCCGAGGTCGAGGACCAGCGGATCCTGTGGGAGCGCGCCGCCCGCAACCTGATCCTGCAGGTGACCGACCGGACCGGCTGCGGCAGTGGCTGGTACGGGCACTGCCATCAGGTGCTCGCCTGGTTTCTCAGCCGCTGGAACGTCGCGCCCGACGTCGCCGAGAAACTGGTGGACGAGGCGATCGGCGGGCGGTTCAAGAGCTGGACCGGCCCCGACCCGGTGCTGGTCGAGGACGTCGCCGAGCGGCTCTCGCTCTCGCTGCGGCCGGACCACGCCGAACGAGCGGGCGGGCTCGCGCAGGACCACCTCGAGCGCTGGCTCGCGGTGCGCGAGACCGTGCCCTGGCACGAGGCCCCCGACGGTGGCGGCGGGGAACCGGTGACTCCAGCACGCGACGGCGCGGTGGAGGACATCCGTGCCTTCGACGGCGCCCTCGACCCCGCCCGCGCCGACGGCCTGCTCGCCGCCCTGGAACTGTTGCGGGCCGACGCGGCACGCGGCGCCCGACTCGACTTCGAGCTGTTGCGGCGATGGCAGCAACTTGTCCTGGGCGCAGAGCAGTTGCCGCCGTTCCGCGAGCTGCCGGCCTTCGCCAAGGGGGCCGGGAACGCTACGGCATCGCCCCGGACACCCGAGTCCGCCTCGACGCCTGTCTGGCCGAGAGCGCGCGGGACGCCGAGCAGCCCCTTCCGCTCACCGCCCGGGCTGCACGCGCCTCTCTCGACGTCTGCTTCTTCCATCCCTTCGACGACGGCAACGCCCGGTCCGCCTTCCTCGCCCTCGTCTTCGTCCTCGCCCGCGAGGGTGTCGCGCTCGACGGGGTCAGCCTGCTGCGTCGCGTCACCTTCCAGGCCGATGAGCCGCACGATGCGTTGGCCCTCACGCGGTACGTCGACATCCACCTCGCGGAGACCCGACTCAACACCGCCTCCCTCGGCTCCTAGCGGTTGGACAAGAAGGCGCTGCTGAGACCATGTGAGTTGCGGATCGTACGGATCCGTCCTGCAGCCCAGACAGCGGCGGAGTACTGGAGCCGGTCACAACCGCCCCGCCTCCGCGTTGCCGGTGACAACTATCGTGCTCCGGCGACCCCACCGCATCAGGCCGGCGAGTGATCGTGACCGACGATCGCGCCGCCGCGGTCCGGCCGTTCGTGGAGCGGGTGCCGGGAGCGACCGTCCAGGGGGCACTGGAGCTGCCGATCCTGCTGGTCGGCACCCTGAAGCAGATCGTCGCCCAGGTGCTGGCCCAGCGCGGACGGTACGGCTGTACGTATCTGATGGTCATGGAGCCGTACATGGAGCCGTACATGGAGGCGTTCGTGCCGGTGGTCGCGGAGCTGGGTGGGCACTGACCTGAAACGCCCATGCCGAACGTACAGCCACCCTCCGCCAACTGCCCATATCATCAACCCGAGTTCGCGCGTGCCGAGCCGGGGGAGGGCTGGGGATGAGAGAGCTGGAGCTGCTGAGTCTGGCCTTGATGCCCTTTGCCACCTACTACGTCGTGGCCCGGCAACGCCGCTGGCGCATCCTGTTGCCGGGGTTGTACGCCCTGCTCGGCGAGCTGCTTTACGCCAACGACGACATGCACGGCTGGCGCATGGCGTGGTATCTCGCCGACTTGGTCGCGGTGCTGCTGATACTGCGCTTCCTGAACAGCCCTGAGCGGGTGGACCGGCTGGTGGAGAGAGTCTGGGCGCTGACACCGCCCGTGGAGTCCGACAGAACAGGGGTGGAGCAGGAGCTGCACCGCCTGTCCGACGAACCTCGGCTGCGCTGGATGTGCCTGGAACTCGACACCGGTGGCGACCTGTTGGTCACCAGGAACCTGAACGGCCGGTCGTCTCGGAACCGGTTCCGGGTGGCGGAAGAGTGCCCCCATTGCCTCCTGGAAGTACTTCTCGCGTCCTTCGTCGCCGTCGAGCCGGTCGAGCACATCGAGTTCTACCGGACCGGGACTTCTCAGGGCGGGGGATACGCCGCGTACGTCTACTTCGACAGGCGCACGGCAGGCGTACGTATTGACGTCGCTCAGACCAACCGTGTGGTGGCCCTGCCGGGCGGCGACTGTTCCGTTCACGCCCTATGAGCCGCGCAGCGCCGCGGCGGCCGTTTCCGGGCGCCCGTGTCAGCTGCCGCCGAGAGTCCGGTGCCGGTGCGCGAGGTGCCGCAACCGGGCGACGTCGACCTGCTCCCGCAATCGGGCCTCCACACGCTCTCGGGCGGTCGGGTCCTGGCTCTCCTCCCACCACGCCTCGCCGGTCTCGGCCCGCCACTCCTCTGCTGTGTCCGGGTGTGCCCCCAGCTGAAGACGTTGGCAGCGGCAAGGGTGGTAGCGGGAGCGGTCGGGATGGTCGGGACCCGTGCCCGGATCCCATCGGGCCAGGAGGAGGGCGACGTCCGTTGCGTCGTGGTGCTCGGCCAGACCTCGCACGCGATCGGCGTACGTCAGCACCTCCAACTCCCAGGACAGCGCGCAGTACCGACACCAGGGCACCATTTCCCCGTTGGCGCGGACCAGGTCTGAGATGGCGTCGGCCAGCGGCCGGGGGAGATGGCCGTGCGCAGCGAGGTGGTCCAGTTGCAGTAGGTCCCTGACGGGATGGGGTGCCTCCCAGGCAGCTGTGATGTGTCCGGCAGCCAGGACCGTGTCGTCGGCGCCGCGGCGGCGGGCCAGGAGGCGAACGTCGAACAGAGCCCGCACCTCCCCCTCGGCCCCGGCATCCCGTTCCGACGGATCCATGTCCCACCAGAGGTGATACTCCGACGCGCCGTCGGCAGGTGGCCCGGCTTCGAGCGGTAGATGGAGGACGTGTGACGACTCCGCACGCACGCGTGTGGTCAAGTCCTCCCACCGGTCACCCGGCGGCAGAGCCGAAGAAGGTGGCAACCGGCGGCGCAGTGAGGTGATGCGAGCGCGGAACAGACGCAGCCGTAGAGCGGTCTCGGACGCGGGGGCGAGGCCGGCCGGAGGCCGCACGACAATCACGGCGTGCCCTGCGAGGACACCCGCCGGCTGCTCCGACTCGAATCGCAGGTCCAGCACCCCGGCTCCGCTGTCGGACATCACGCGCACACCCTCCTCAGTCGGAACGCGCCATCGGAACACCTGACACGCCCGCGTTCCCTCGGGGCGAAGCTATGGGTCTGATGCCCGTGTCGGCAATGCCGCGACAGCGCCCGGTGTTTGTCGCGCTCCATGAGGCCGGCGGTTCCGGTGCCGACGCCGCAACAGGACCGCACAGCACGTGATCGTCAGCCCGCGCGACATGCCCTTCCGGAGCTGCTGCCGGTGGTGCTCGCCGAGTTCCACCGCACCCGGGCACCCGGCGGACATCTCCTACTCGCCGGCCGCGTAGGCACAGATGAGCACCGCCGTCCGACACGCGGCTATGGCGGTCACCCCGTGTCCTTCGCGTCGTATCGGCTGCCCCCACACCAGCTCGCTGAGGTGTTGAACCAGGCCGGTTCACCATCACCGCTCAGCTGGTGCAGGAGCCCGACGAGAAACGGAACTTGACGTTGGCAAGTCGGACCTACAAGCCGACTACCGAAGAGCCAGCTTGACTTCCTCGCCCCTGATTGGACGTTAAGTCCGATCTTCCTCGCGTCGTGATCGCTCGATCGTGGTACTGATCGCCAGGTCGGCCACTTACTGGGCATGTCCATGCTGCAATGCGGGGCATGGGGCGAGAGTCATACCTCAGCGACTTATCGGACGAGCAGTAGGTGTTGATCGAGCCGACGTTCACGGCTTGGAAGCAGGACCGGGTGGCCTGGTCGGCGACCGGCGACGCCGGGGCCTGTGATCTGCGGGAGGCCGTGCACGCGATCTTCTACCAGAACCGGACGGGGTGTCAGTGGCGCTATCTGCCTCACGATCTACTGGCCTGGTCGGCGGTGTTCTCTGGGCCGGGCAAGCAGCACGGCGTCATGCCGCCTGGGTCCGCAGCCCTGGTCGTCAACTGCGGCCAGATGTCTGGAGGTTGCCTAACCCAGCAGCGTGTAATGTCCCGTTGCGTGCTGGCTGAACAACGACACCAACTCATCCTGCGGTCCCTGCGGTCCCTGCGTTCCGGCGGCACTGCCTCCGTGGCCGCCCTCGCCGAGCAGCTTGACGCCAGCGCGGCGACCATCCGCCGGGACCTCCTCAAACTGGAGGCGGACGGGCTGATCACCCGCGTTCACGGCGGGGCAGTCATCGAGGGCGATCAGCCACCCTTCTCCGAGGCCGCAGAAGTTCAGGTGGCAGAGAAGGACGCCATTGCCGCCAGAGCAGCCGCACTGGTCGAGGACGGCCAGTCGGTCATTCTCGACAGCGGCACAACGGTCCACCGTTTGGCGCTTCAACTGCGGGGTCGCCGAATCACTGTGATCACCAACAACCTCGCCGTGTATGACGAGCTCATCGCGGACGCGAACGTCGACCTGATGCTGCTGGGGGGCATGGTCATCCGTGACTCACGCATGCTGGACGGTTTCATGGCCGAGGACAACCTCCGCCAGGTTCACGCCGACTGGCTCTTCATGGGTGCTTGCGGCCTCCGGCCCGGGGGTCAGGTCATGGACACCACAGTGGCTGAGGTGCCCGCCCGCCGCGCCATGATCGCCGCTAGCGACAAGGTGGTGCTCTTGGCTGACAAGACCAAGTTTCCCGGAACCGGCATGGTGAAGATCTGCGGTCCCGAGGACCTGGACGTGATCATCACCAATGCATCCGAAGACGACGCGACCTGCGTGGCCCTGCGGGAAGCCGGCGTAAGGGTCGTGCCGACAGCTTCGGCCGCCATCAACGGCTAGGAAAAGCACGCCGCACTCCGCGCGCCGACTTCGCTGCCACCTGCATCACCGTCCGTGCGGAGCGCTACGGGACGCCGGTCACCGAAACGCTGGCCGACCTGGAGGAGATGCTCAAGGAGTTCGTCGCCGCCTGACTGCATGCGTAGGGGTGGCTCATCGGCTGCGCCGCGTAGTTGGGTGGGCAGGGCTGTGGGGATCCGACGCATTCCGCTGTGGTGACGGATCGCGCGTCCCTCCGTCGTTTTGGTGGCAGAGGTCGGCGGACCGGGTGAGGTAGTCGAGTGCGGCGGCTGGCGCTGTGACCGGGATGGTTCACCGTGATCGGAAGGCGGCTCGCGGGACGAGCGCATGCGAAACGGCTGGTATTACTAGGGCATGCAGGAAGAGATTGCACGCTCCGCGATCGACACGTTCATCTCCGCGTTCAACGCCTCGGACGACAGCTATGTGACTGCCCTGCTCTCCCAGGCTCTGACCTCAGACGTGGTCTTCTGGGGGCCGCTGGGTCGCAGCGAAGGAATCGCGGCAGTCGAGCGGTTCGTGCTGGACATCCGGCGCCACCCGGCGGGGACCGGCACGATGGTGCGCTGCTCGACGGTGGACATGCCTGACGAGTGGGCCCGGTACCAGTGGGTTTTCACCACGCCGGATGGAGGTCCCCGCCTGGCGGGAACGGACGTCGTCCATCTGCGGCGGAGCCTCATCGACCAGGTCATCGTCTTTGCGGGGGAGATCGAACCGTCCGCCTCCTGAGTCATCCTTCTGTCGCCGTCCTTCTCCTGAACTTGCCCCCTTCGGCGCTCGGGGCTGCGGTTCGCGGTTGGTCAGGCTGCGGTGTTGAACTGGCCTCGATCTCGAGCATTACAGCGGCTAACAGAATGACTTGAGTTGTCGGTGGGTGATCAAGCAGCAGGTGAGTTTCAGGAGTGCCTCGTGGATGTGTGCTCGTCGTTCCCAGCGCACGCGCAACCGGCGGAAGCCGTGCAGCCAGGCGAAGGTTCGCTCGACCACCCACCGGTAGACGCCCAGGCCGGAGCCGTGCTCGGTGCCGCGCCGTGCGATGGCGGGCACGATGCCGCGGGCGCGGACCTGCCTGCGGTAGCAGTCGTGGTCGTAGCCGCGGTCCGCGTAGAGCGTGACCGCTCTACGGCGGGGCCGGCCAACCCGACCGCGGACGGGTGGGACAGCATCCAGCAGCGGCAGCAACTGGGTGACATCGTTGCGGCTGCCGCCGGTCAGAATGACCGCCAGCGGGGTTCCATGCCCGTCGGTGATCAGGTGATGTTTGGAGTCGGCCCGGCCCCGGCCGACCGGCGACGGGCCCCTGTGGCTCCCCCCTTTGACGCCCTGACGTGCGAGGAATCGACCACGCACCGGGACCAGTCCAGCTTCCGTTCCGCGTTCAACTCTGCGAGCAGGACCTCGTGCAGTCGCTGCCAGACCCCGGCCTCGTTCCAGTCCCTCAGCCGACGCCAGCACGTCATCCCTGAACCAAAGCCCAGCTCCTTGGGCAGGTACTCCACCCGCAGACGACGTGAGGGCGGCTACACCAAGGGGACTGCCTTCTCTCGGCCCTGCACGCCTCGCGTCATCGGGCTGGCCGAGCCCCGAGATAGCTCCTCTGAACAGAGAATTCAACCTGGCGGTTGACAAAGAACCGGATCAATGTAGCGTGTTTCTCAACCAAACGGTTGAGGAAGTGTCTGGAGGACACCGGTGGCCGAGGACCAGCTCTCCCGGGCCTTCACCGCGCTCGCCGATCCGACGAGGCGGGACATCGTGGCCCGGTTGTCGCTCAGCGACGCGACCCCCGGCCAGTTGGCCGAGCCTTTCACGATGTCGCTCCAGGCGGTCTCCAAGCATCTGAAGGTGCTGGAGGAGGCCGGGCTGATCAGTCGGAGTCGCGACGCACAGCGCCGCCCGTGCCATCTGGAGACGGCCGTGCTCGACGAGATGAGCACCTGGGTGGACCGCTACCGGCGCAACGCCGAGGAACGGTTCCGCCGCCTGGACGCCGTTCTGGAAACCATGGACGCGGACAGGCAGCGGGAAGACGAAGACCAACAGGACGAAGGAGTCGCATGAACATGACCACCGACCGACCGGTCCGCGAGACCGCCATCGAGGCCGACCCCCTGCTGCCGACCATCCGCATCACCCGGGAGTTCGACGCACCCGTCGCGCACGTCTACCGCGCCTGGACCGAACCCGAGCTCGTCGGACAGTGGCTCGGCCCCAAGGACCTCACCACCAAGTTCGACCACTGGGACCTGCGCACCGGCGGCAGCTACCGCTACCACCAGCTGCGCGACGGCCAGGAGGTGGCCTCCTTCTACGGCTCCTTCCACGAGGTGCGCCCCGAGAAGCGCCTCGTCCAGACCTTCACCTACGACGGCGTCCCGGACGGCGTCAGCCTCGACATCGCGACGTTCGAGGACATCGCAGACGAACGCACCCGCGTCACCATCCTCGGGATCGTCGAGAACCTCGCTGCCCGCGACATGATCCTGGTCGGCGGCATGGACCGCGGCGTCACGGAGGGCTACGAGCAGTTGGACGCGGTGCTGCGCACCCTGGGCTGACCGCTGCGCCGGAAACTTCTGACACCTCACCCGGACGTCCGCTCAAGCCGGAATCACCCTGTCCGACGCTGCTGCCCGGAAAACTACCGGCGGGTTACGCGCCGACAGGCGCCGGCTAGCCCTCGGTCAATAGGGTGTGTGACTCCCAAAGTCGTGACCATCGATCTGACCGACATCGGGGTGACTCCCCAATCCATCGACAAACGACGTCGTAACTCTCGTACAAAGCCACCTGGTGGACCTCGGCGCGACGACCTTCTCCGGCGGCACCGTCGACTTCAAGGGGGCGCAGTTCTCAGGCGCCGTCGACTTCAGCGAAGCGACAGGTGAAGCGCCGTCCGGCATCCCCACCTAGGCGACTCCCGATTCGGGTCCGCGACGTTCGAGGGTGGCAAGGCAGGCGCTTGACCGCGGAGCGCTTGCTGGGACAGGAGACACGACGCGACTGTCCGCGCTTGCCTCAGGCTGTCGGGTCCCAGAGCCCGCCGGCTTTGCCACGGGCGAGGTGCTCGGCGTAGACGCCGACCTTCCAGGCGATAACGGACCGGCACTCCTCCAGCGCCCGGATCTGTGCATCGACGCGCTGTCGATGGGCGTCGAGCAGGCTCAGGCGTTCAGCCTCGTTGCCTGGTCCGTGGCGTACCAGTTCGGCGAAGTGCTTGAGGTCGGCGAGCGGCATACCGGATTCGCGGAGCTTGACGCAGATCAGCAGCCAGTCGACATCGAAGGAGGTGTAGCGCCGCCTGCCGCCCGATGTGCGCTGGACCGGCCCGACGAGCAGGCCCTCGCGCTCGTAGAAGCGCAGAGCGTGCACGCTCAGTCCGGTCCGCTCGGCCACCTCGCCGATGCTCAGCGACGGCACGGCCGCCTCGGTGGTCGTCATGCCGCTCACCCCTGGACTTGATCTAGACCTTGCTCTAGATCGTAGCGTCAGCGGCATGACCGTTACTGATCAGCAGCCGCTCGGCTCGCCCTTTTCCGCTGCCACCACCGCTGAGGACATCGTGGCCGACCATGACCTGTCCGGCAGGACCGCTGTGGTGACCGGGGGTTACTCCGGGCTCGGCCTGGAGACCACCCGGGCTCTGACGGCCGCCGGAGCCCGGGTCATCGTTCCCGCCCGCCGCCCTGACGTCGCCCGTGCCGCTCTCCAGGAGGTGAAGGGCAGCGAGGTCATCCCCATGGACCTGGCCGACCTCGACAGCGTCCGCTCAGTCTCCGCGCACGTCAGCGACCGTATCGACCGGCTCGACCTCCTGATGGCCGTCGCCGGCATCATGGCCACCCCGGAGCGACGTGTGGGGCCTGGCTGGGAAGGCCAGCTCACCATCAACCACTTCGGACACTTCACCCTCGCCTGCGAGCTCTACCCGCTCCTGGCCGCAGCCGACGGCGCGCGCGTCGTGGTGAACAGCTCCGCCGGACACACCCTGACCGGCATCCGCTGGCACGACCCGCACTTCCGCACCGGCTACGACAAGTGGCTGGCCTACGGCCAGGCAAAGACCGCCAACGTCCTGTTCGCCGTGCACCTCGACGCCCTTGGGCAAGGTGACGGAGTCCGCGCGTTCGCCGTTCATCCAGGCAAGATCATCACCGGACTCCAGCGTGAGCTGACGCTTCAGGAACAGATCGACCGCGGCTGGGTGGATGAGCACGGCAACGTGGTCGGCGCGGACTTCAAGACCCCCGCCCAGGGCGCCGCCTCCGGCCTGTGGGCCGCCACGTCCCCGCTCCTCGACGGCCGCGGCGGGCTCTACCTGGAGGACTGCGACATCGCCCGCGTCTCCGCCCCCGACACTCCCATGGACGACGGCGGCGTCCGCGCGTACGCCGTCGACCCCGACGACGCCGCCCGGCTCTGGGGCCTCTCCGTCGCCGCGACCGGCGCCACGCCGATCACTCGATGAACCCGCGCCCCGACGGCAGGCGCACTGGGCAGCATCCGATGAGCCGTGTGACCACAGCACTGCGCCGCTTCACCGTCCGACTGGTGGCACGCTGAAAGCATCGGACAGCCGGTGCTGAACTTGCCCCCGAGCCAGAGCGTCAATAACGTCCTGACCCCCAACATCGAGCGGCTCGTAGCACGCTGCCCGCCGCAGCAGCAGGCAATGCGGCATCTGCCGTCGCTGCCTCTTGCTCTCGCGAGTGGCAGTACCAGGCTGGAGGGCGTCTCTGTTGCGGTGATCGCTCCGGTGTTCGGCGCATCGGGGGCATGAGTGACTGGTGTCGATGAGGACACCGTCTTCGCACCGTGGGTCAGGGCATTCGCGGCCGCACTTGCTGATGGGACATCGGTGGGAGGCTATGAGGCGTATGGCGGCGCCCACGGGGTGGGTCAGTCCTGCTCCGCCGGTGGAGGTGTCGGTCGGCGGTTGAGGCGAAGTCCCAGGCGTACCAGCGGCGGTCGGCCCGTGCGATCAGTTCTTCAACGGTGCGGTGCTGGTATTCGCGCAAAATGGTGGTGTCCCGCAGTGTCGTGGGGCGGAACGGGGGGGGGAGCGAGGCGCGCAGTTCCTTTGGAAGCCCGGCCTCTCCTTTGGAAGCCCGGCCTCGACGACCTGGGCCTGGACCTGGGTGATGCGTTGCCAGTCACCTACCGGAACTGTGGGTGGAGCACGCCGACCCTGATCACAAGGGTTCCGGGGTGAACAATAAGAAGGCCTGGTGGAGCCGAAGCTGCACACCACGGTCTGCAAGGGCCAGATCACGCTCGCGGCCGCGCAGAAGGCGATCGTCACCGACTGGACCACCGCCCTGGCCACCCTCCACCTCGGCTGAGACGAGCAGGGGTTGAAGGCCGCCGCTAACGACCAGGGTGTTCCCGACCGGGCAGCGTCGGCCGTCGGCACGCGAAAGCCCCGGCTGGACGGGGGAGACCAGCCGGGGCCGTAACGCGGTGACGTGCGGAGGGCGGTCGCCTCTCGGCGAAAGGCTCCATGGGGCTTCAGCCGGACGATCGTCCCCATGGGCTATTGGTGAGGCCCGGGGACACTGTCCCCTCCGCAGCCACATATTGATGAACGGTCAACCACCCTGGAGTGTTCCCGGCCGGTCGCCTCTGCGATGGTGAGCTGGGGCACACCTGCCGGGGGTCAGTCGACGAAGTCGGCGACCAAGGCGGCGAATTCGTCCGGGGTGGACAGGCGGATGCCGAGGGTTTCGGCCTTGGCCAGCTTGGATCCTGCGCCGTCGCCGGCGACGACCAGGGTGGTCTTCTTGGAGACGCTGGAGGAGGAGCGGCCGCCGGCGCGTTCGATGAGCTCGTTCATCTGGTTGCGGCTGAGCTTTTCCAGCGCACCGGTCATCGCCCCGGTGACCACGACCGTCATGCCGGCCAGCGGCCCGCCTGCCGCCGTATCCCCGCTCTCCGTACTCCCGCCGTCGGCGCCGGTGTCTCCGGTGGTCGACGTAGGCGGGGTGGTTCCCGGTTCGGTCATGTTCACCCCTGCGGCGGCGAGCTTGTCGATGAGCGGGGCCAGTTCGGCGAGTTCGGCGACGATCGAAGGGGCCTTCTCGGTGCCGATGCCCTCCACCTGCTGTATCGATTCCGCGTCCGCGGCGCGGATGTGGTCCATCGTGGCGAAGTGCCGGGCGATACGGCGAGACATGGAGCGACCGGTACCGCGCACCCCGAGCGCGCACAGCACCCGCGACAGCGGCTGTCCCTTGGCCGCGCTGATCGCGGCGAGGAGGTTGTCGGTGCTCGTTGCGCCCATCCGTTCCAGGCCCAGGAGCTGCTCGCGGGTGAGGGTGAACAGGTCGGCGAGATCGGCCACGAGGCCGGCCTCGACGAGCTGGACGACGCGGGTGGCGCCCAGGCCTTCGATGTCGAGCTGGTCGCGACCTGCGGCGTACGAGAGGGAGGCGACAAGGTGGCAGTTGCGGCCCTGTTCGCACCGCCAGCGTTCCTGGCTGGAGTCGATGCCGGATCCGCAGCGCGGGCACACCTCGGGGAAGGCGATGGTCTGCTCGTTGCCGGTGCGCAGATGGGCGACGGGTGCTTCGATGCGCGGGATGACGTCGCCGGCGCGGTGGACCATGACATGGTCGCCCAGGCGCAGGTCGCGGCGGGTGATGTCGGCCGGGTTGTGCAGGGTGGCGTAGGTGATGGTGGCGCCGTCGATCTCGACGGGTTCCAGCACGGCGCGCGGGGCGATGATGCCGGTGCGGCCGACGTTCCATTCCACCTCGAGCAGTCTGGTGATCTTCTCGACGGCCGGCAGTTTGTAGGCGATCGCCCAGCGCGGGGCCCGCGTTCCTGAACCTGCCGCCTGCTGGTCGGCGGCCAGGTCGGCTTTGATGACGATACCGTCGATCCCGAACGGCAGCTCGGCCCGCAGCGCGGCGATCTCCTGGACCCGGGCCAGCACCTGATCGACGGTGTCGGCGGTCGTGCCGGGCACCGCGGTAGCAGCGGTGGTGTTGATCCCGTACGCGGCGGCCTGCGCCATCAGTTCGCTGTGCGCGCCCCCGCCCAGCCGTGCGGCGAGTTCGGTGTCGGTGTCGGCCAGGGGGAGCAGGCCGTAGCCGAAGAACGTCATCGGCACGGTGTAGGCGCGCTCCTTGGCACGCAGGGTGCCCGCAGAGGCGCCGCGCGGATTGGCGAACGGCTGCCCGCCGTGCGAGGTACGCACCTCGTTCGCGTGCTCGAACTGGGCGGTCGTCATCAGGACCTCGCCCCGGACTTCCACGGTGACCGGCTCGGCGAGTTCGGTCGGCAGGCCCTCGATGGTGCCGATCGCGTGCGAGACGTCCTCCCCGGCCGTCCCGTCCCCCCGGGTGATCAGCTGTCTCAGGCGGCCGCGCGTGTAGCGGGCGGCGACCGCGAGTCCGTCCAGCTTCGGTTCGGCACTGAACCGTTCGATGTCGTGTCCGATGCGGCGGGCCAGGGAGGCGGTCCAGGCGGTGAACTCTTCCGGCGAGAACACGTTGTCCAGGCTCAGCATCGCCACCGTGTGCGGGACATCGCCCTCCACGGCGCCGCCGGCGACCTTGCCCGTCGGCGACTCGGGCAGCACCTGATCAGGATGATCTGCCTCCCACGCGGCGATGCCACGCATCAGCCGGTCGTAGGCGTCGTCGTCCAGTACGGACGTGCCCCCCGTGTAGTAGGCGGTCGACGCCTTCACCGTGTCCTCGACCGCCTGCACGTAGGCGGCGGCATCCACGATCACTGCAGCTGGTGTGGTCATGCCCGCCATCCTGCACGTCACCACTGACAACGGACTCTCCGCGTCAGAGGTTCGCCATGCTGCTACCACCCTGCTACCTTGAAGGTGTGACCGCACAGAAGAAGCAGACCCAGGTCCGGCTGGAACCCGAGGTCCTCGCCGCCGGCAAGGACGCCGCGGCCGCCCGCGGGCTGGACTTCAACCGCTACGTCGAACGGCTCATCATCGAGGACACCACCGGCACCCGCGCCGCCGGCATGAGCGCCGCGCAGCGTCTCATCGACCAGCACGGCGCCTTCCTCGACGACCTGGAGCAGCAGCTCGACGCCCCCTACGCCCAGCCGCAGCCGGGTGCGGCCGCGTGATCCTGCACATCGACGAGTCCTGGATCCTCGAAGCCGCCGAACGCGCCGGGCAGCGTGACCCGGCCGCCGACGACTACGGCGTGCCCATCGCCGCCGTCGCCCGCCACCGCGGCGAGCTCCTCGACACCCCGGTCTACGACGGCCCCTACGCGCGGGCCGCCGCTCTGGTCCACACCCTGGGCCGCTGCCGCTGGCTGGAGCGCTCGAACCTCACGGTCGCCTGCGCCGTCGCCGTCATGTACCTCGAAGCCAGCAACGTCCCCGTCAACCCGACCCGCGAGCAACTGACCGCGCTCGCCCACGAGTTGAACAGCCCGCGTACCACCGCTGCAGGGATCGCCGCCATGCTCCGCACCTGGAAGCCCTGACGCACCTAAGCGCCGGCCCCCGAGGGCCCGTCCTGAGCGTCGCAAGGGCATGCGATCGAACGCGTGGGGCAGGGGGCACAGTCGAGGTACTCAAGCCGGTCCCACCTGCCCACAGTGCAGACATGAGCTGCACTTCCCGAGATTCTCGTTGCAGCGTGTCGCCGGCATTGTGAGGATTCAATGCAGCTGTGGATCGGACTCCTCGGGGGTCTCATCGGTTCTCTGGTCGGCGGTGTCCTCACATGGCTGACCACACGCTGGAAACTTCGTGAGGAACTCGAGCACAGCTACGACAAGGACCTGCGGGCTGAGAGGCTCATGGCCTACCGGAAGCTCTGGCAGGAAACCGGAGCAATCCCGCGTTACTGGCGGCTTCAGCCGACGCGGACAGACCTGATTCGTCTCATCGAGAAGTGCCATTCGTGGTACTTCGAGGTCGGCGGTTTCCTCTTCTCGCAAGAGACCAAGGACGCGTACTTCAAGATGATGGATGCCCTCGACAAAGCCGGTGGACGGCAGTCCGACGACGACACACCAGTCACGAACGATGTTCTGGAAACCCTCTCCGTCGCTGCTGAACGGCTTCGGCTCCACCTAGCGGCCGACCTTGGAACAGGGTTGCGCCCGAAGGTGGCTTCACCACTGCTACTGCCGTCCAGAGCCCCTGATTAGCTCGTTCAGAGAAGCCTCGATCAGCAACGCCGCCCACCAGAGTCGTTCGAGATCAACAAAGGAGTCTCTGCACAGCTTCTCGCTGCCGCTGCATACGCAGCGTGCGAGGCTGTGGCACCGTGCAGCCGCTCGGCCCGCCGCTTTCCCCCGTAGCGGCGGGCCGGACTTTCGTCCAGCGGGCGAGCGTGACCTTGGGGCTGTTCGGGCAGGCGCTGAGGATGTCTGTGAGCGCGGCCTGTCCGGGATGCGGATCAACTGGTTCAGGCGCACGATGGAAGCAGAGAACGGCCAAGTCCTGCCTGGCAATTGTGCCGCCCGTAACCGCCGGTCCTCCCACCTGGCGGGTCGGTAGTCTGCGTCCCCTCTCTCGTGTGGTGCCTGCCGCAGGGCAGCGCAGCCGATGCGGCTTGCGCGCTTCTCAGGAACGCGGGTGAGACCTGTGCCGGCGTTGCCGACCCTCGCCTGCGAGCCTCAGTCGAAGGAGGCGGCGATGACACAGCCCGACACCAAGACGCAGACCATTCGGACCTGGGAGGACGATCCCGGCCAGCCGCCGGCGGCAAGGCAGCCGATCCAGCGTCCGATTCCCAACGGCAGTGCCGGACCCTTGGCGGTCGCTGTCGCCGGGGCGCGGCCCGCGCAGAGCGGCGACTATCCCGGCAGCGAGGAGTTCCGGTACTGGGCCGCGGTCGACGCCCTCAGTCGCGCCGCGACGTTCTGGGGCAAGCACCTTCCTGCGGGAACCACGTGGAACCCGGATGTCGGTTCCGTGCTGGAGGCCACTCTCGACTTCGGTGACCTGCTCAACGCCTACTACGACCGGGAGGGACTGAAGTTCTTCCGGCACGCTGTCGCCGGCGTGACGGTGCATTCCGGGGAGAGCCCGGACGTTGCCTGCCACGAGACCGGCCATGCGATCCTGGACGCCCTGCGCCCCGACCTTTGGGGGGCCTTCAGCGCCGAGGTCGCCGCCTTCCACGAGGCGTTCGGGGACATGAGCGCCATCCTCGCGTCCTTGGAGGTCGGATCGTTGGCAGACGACGTCCTCGCCGAGACGCACGGGAACCCGGCACAGTCGTCCCGGTTGTCACGCCTGGCGGAGCAACTCGGCTGGGCCATCCGCCAGAGCGCCCCGGACAAGGTCGAAGCCGACTGCCTGCGCAACGCGGCGAACAGCTGGTTCTACCAAGACCCGATCGCTCTCCCGCCGCTCGCCCCGGCGAATCAGCTCTCCAGCGAACCGCACTATTTCTCGAGGATCTTCACCGGAGCGTTCTTTGAAGGCCTGGCCGGCGTCTTCCGGCAGCAGCAAAACCGCGACGGTGCGGGACTCGTCAAGGCCGGCGACGTCATGGGCAGCCTGCTGGTGGCCGCACTGCGCACCACCCCGGTGGTGCCCCGCTTCTACGCACAGACCGCCGCCCACATGCTCGCCGCCGACCAGACACTGTACGGCGGGGCACACGTACCGGCCCTCAGCGCTGCGTTCATCCGCCACGGCATCCTCTCGCCGGGCGAGGCGATTTCGATGGCCACCCTCGCGGAAGAGCAACTCACGGCTGTCGCCGAACCGGAACCAGGGCTCCTCGCGCCGCTGGACGAGACCACCGTTCCGGGCGAACGGTTCGGTCTGACCGATGTGTTCTCCGTACGCGTTCCCGCGCAGGAGCCGAGATTCCGTGTGGCGGGGGCGGCGCCCGAGGGCGGCGAACTCGAGCAAGTCGCGAACCCGGAACGGGCCGCCCTGTCCTTTGTCGAAGACCTCTTCCGGCAGGGCCGTGTCGAGGTACCCGACGACGTCCTCACCCCTGCGGCGCCCGTCGTGGACGGTACCAGGACCCATACGCACGCCGTCGCCCGAACGGAATCGGGTGAACTCAGCCTCGACCGGGTTCTGTTCGCCGCGCCCTGAGAGGAACGCCACCACAGTGACCACCAACCACGAAGAGGGCGAGGAGGACCCGGCCAAGGCAGCCGAGCGGCAGGCGGAGGAACGGTTCATCGACGACCTCCTCGCCCGCGGCCAGGCCGTCCTGGAAGGAGAGGAACTGCCACCCGACGCCACCCACGTCGTCGAGCGCGACGAGGATGGCCGGCGCAGACTCCGCCGGGTCCGCTTCACCGGGAAGTGACCGCCCGGGCGTGTCCGGCTGGCCAAGAGGCAGGAAATGGGCGGTGTCTTGTCGAGGTTGTCAAGCCCGCCGTCTGCGGGTCGCCGCCATCAGCATGATCTGCCGGACGGGCCCTCGCCGCCTCGTCCGGTCTGTAGCTGCGGCGTCGGTTTCCAGGCAGACGCAGATGCTTGTCGTCGACATCGCGGCCGCGGACGACGCCACGGCCGTGGCCTTCCAGCAACTGCTCGCCGACCGGTGGGCGACAGCGACAGCAGAGCGTACGACGCACGACGTGGCCAGCCCGGTGTACGGCTGCGCTGCTACCCGGACTTGAATCAGCCAGTCGGCTCGGATGCGCACACCGACGCGCTGCCGCAGGTCCCCGCTGGTCTGGGAAACGCTGAGCATCACGTCCTCGGTGCCCAAAGACAGCAGGCGCTTTGAGCCAATGGGAAGGACGAGGGCCTGGGCGCCGGAAAAATGGTGCACCGGCCTCGCCGACCGCGTGCGTCGGCTTGTCGTTCAGTACGGGTGGGGCGGCCGGTGGGGGTCGGATTGCCTGATGGGCGGCGAAGTTCGAACCGGAATTGTTGACGCGGTAACGGCTACGCACATAGTTGATCGCTGCGCACATGTCGGCGACCACGTCATACGGCGTCGTCGCCGTACCGGCCTGGTGGTGCTCCGCGAAGGTCGGCGGAATGAGGCTAGTTCAGTACCGACGTGTCACAGCCTCACGGCGGTGAGTGCCGGTTTCCACGCCGGTACTGAAGCAAGAAGAACCGAGTAACGGCTCGGGTTCTGGGACGGTGATGGGCCGGAGCGCCGGCGCCGACGGGATGCCTGGCCTCCACGTATGCCGGCCATGAGCCGGGATCGACGTGGTCGTGTTCAGGGACGTGCGCGTGTGCGTACCAGCCGCCCTGAGACTGCCACACACTCACAGAGCAATGCGCGGTGAATCGGCCGCACGGCCCATGGGCCAGTTGTCCGGAACGCCCCAGGAGCGCACCCACGCGTTCAGCTCGTCCCAGCCCTTGCACGGGGTGTCCGTGAGCTTCGCGAACACCTTGCCGTTGAGGCGGCAGTGCGGGAAGAAAAGGGCCTCGATCTGGATGACGACCTTGCCGGCGCGGTTGGTACGAGTGCCGCCGGACAGATCCCTGAGCGACTTGCTGCGGGATGTTGCGGGGAAGAACCGGGCGAACGCACCGGTGAACGGATCCCACAGAACGTGCGGTGCCAGTTCCTTACCGCTGCTGGTGAAGAAATTCTTGAGGGAGGCGAATCAGGATCGTGCCGTAGTTTTGTCCCTTGCGCAGGGCAAACTCGTCCACTCCGAGCTCCCGCGGCGTGTGTACTTCGGCTCCGGCAGGCGGCGTATCAGCCGCAGGAGTGTCGACCGGCTCGCCCGGACCGCGAGCGTGGTCGCCAGGCGGTAGCCGGCCCGGCCACCGAGCATCACCCCTGCCTCTTGCAGCACCGTCTGCAGCCCGGAGCTTCGCCGCCCATGCCGGAAGGTGAGTCCCTCCACCTGCTCGACGTACGTGGCCTGCCGGCAGACGCGGTCACGGCAGCGGAACCGCCGGACCTGTAACTCGATCAACACGGGACGCCCGGCGACCGCAGTGTCGGCAAGGCGGCGCACGTATCGGCTGTGCACCCGGGCCGACACCGTCCGGCACGCGGGACACGCGGCACGCTCTGCCGATGCGCGGGCCCGTACGACCACCAACTCGCCCTCGATCACTGCGTTTTCGATCACTACGCCGTCGACCTGGTGGAACCACAGGTCCTGGAGGAGCACATCACTCACGGCCGTTCATGATCGCGCTTGTGGTGACCCTCGGTGGCCCCGGCACTGAAAGTGATCCAGAACCCACTGTCAAAGACCGCCGACAGGCAGAGTTTTTTTGAGTGCTGTCGGGGTGGCTGTCAGGGGGCTGATCTCATGTGCTGGCCGTTGGCGTGGGGATGGCATCGCCGACTTCTTCCTGTGGGAGAGGAGCCTGCTGTGGTGGGTCCGTGGATGAAGGTGGTCGGATGGGGTAGCAGAGCTGCTGCCGTGTGTATCTCGTTCGAGGAGGGCTTGTGACCGAGCCTGCAGGTTTGAGTGTCGAGGTGTCCGTGATCGGCTCCGACGCCGCGATCATCACCGTCAGTGGGGAGCTGGACGTCGACACGGGTCTCGTCCTGCAGCACCAGCTCGCCGGTCAGGTAGTGCATGGACGCCGTCACCTGGTGCTGGACTTGGCGGAAGTGCCGTTCATGGATTCCTCTGGGCTGGGCGTCATCATACGAGCCGTAAATGAGGTTCGGAGTATCGACGGATCCGTGTCCCTGGCGGCGCCGAGTCAAGTGGTGCGACGTCTGCTCGACCTGACCGGGGTCGGCATGAGCTGCCGGATATTCGACAGCACGGACGCGGCCTGTGAAGCGCTCCTCGGTCAGGGCGGTGAGAATGTGAGCACCACGACGGGCAAGGCGGCTCGATAGCAGATCGACCAGAGTCAGACGATGCCCACAGGGCCTGATCGCGATAATTCCTCCCCGCCGCCGCGGGGAGGAATTGCGCGATTAAAGCTTGTCCCGTAACCGCGTGCGCGGGATCAGGGTCCGTTGCGGTCGGGTGAGGTGGTGCACTGCAGCCACTTATCCACCACGTCATGGGAGTCGTCGAGAGCCGGATCGCGACTTCCACTGGGCGCGTAGGCCGGTGACCGGTCGGCACGCAGCGGCAAGTGGGCGCAGTACCAGGCCCGCTTGGCGCCCGCTTGCTCCGCGTCCGTGCCCGTCAGCGCGTAGTTGAGCAGGGCCGCCGTGACTCGCCGGCGCCCGAATGCGTAGAGCGCGGGCTCGATGAACCAACGGCAGAAGCTGGGGTCAGGGTCGTAGACGGCTGCGGCCATCAGCGGTGCGAAGAACTCCTCGGACAGGCTGGCGCGTTCGAGTAGTGGCTTGCGCACCGCATGGGCCAGGTGCCGCGCGCGTCGGCCTTCCGGCATGCCCGCCGCATTGTCGAGGTCCAGCAGCCGAGCCACCTCGGCTGCGGCCGACAGGAATGTCGGTTCCTCTGCCTCGTTCCGCTCTTCGTCGCCCATGGGCAGCATTCTGGGTGGACCCCGGCCCGAGAGGTAGGTAGATGCTGGTTGCTGATCCGTGAATCCCGCTTGTCGCTCAGCAACCTCGCCCAGAGTGAAACGATCACGGTGTGGCTGGTGTGATCACGGCGTCGGTGTCGTCCTGGATAGCCCCCTTCACAGGGCTGAGCCCGCGCTGCTTCGGCAAGTTGGTAGCCGCAGTACGGCGCGAGCAGACCGCAGACCGACAGCGCGGCCGACCTTGGAGTCTGTCGCTGGAGGATCGCATCCTGCTGGTCACGGCGTACTGGCGCACGAACTTGACCATGCGGCAGCTCGCGCCGCTGTTCGGTGTCTCGAAGTCGGCGGCCGATCGGATCATCGACCATCTCGGCCCGCTACTGGCCCTCCAGCCACGCCAGCGGTTCCGCAAGGACACCGTGCTCATCGTGGACGGCACCCTCGTGCCCACCCGCGACCGCACGATCGCCGAGCAGTCCAAAAACTACCGCTACTCCACCGCCCACCAGGTCGTCATCGACGCCGACACCCGTCTGGTTGTCGTGGTCGGCCGGCCCTTGCCCGGTAACCGACACGACTCCCGCGGCTGGGAGGAATCTGGTGCCAGTACCGCCGTCGGCGCCACGATGACGATCGCCGACGGCGGCTACCAAGGCACCGGCCTGGTCATCCCGCACCGCCGCCAGAAAGGCAGAGAACTCCCGGCCTGGAAGGAGGAGAACAACCGCTCTCACAAGCGGGTTCGCGCCCGCGTCGAGCACACCTTCGCCCGGATGAAATGCTGGAAGATCCTGCGCGATTGCCGCCTCAAGGGCGACGGTGTCCACCACGCGCTGCTCGGCATCGCACGGCTGCACAACCTCGCCCTCGCTGGATAGGCGACGAGTTCGTAGCGCACCGGACCTCGTCCACACCCAAATCGAAGATCACTTACGGGACAGCCTTTAGCTTGATCTTTAACCTGTGCGGCGAGGTCGCGGAGTGCCCGACTTCTTATTCCGGGACGTGGTGGTGGTCGTCTTGCGGGGTGTGTGGACGTC
>NZ_JBIAWS010000027.1:0-61920 GCF_042896045.1 Streptomyces sp. NPDC001351
CCGCCTCCAGGCCATCGAGCGGGACACCGACGTGGCCTGAGCTGTGGTGCACACAACTTCGTACTCGATGGTGCACTCAGAGGAGTACCTAGACAGCAGGCTCGTGGCGGATGGGAGGAACCGGTCGGAGGTGCCGTGGAACAGCACGGTCGGTGGGTAATGCCCGTCGATGTGGCTGATCGGGCTGGCCGCCGCGGCGTCGTCGGCCGTGGCGTCGGGCCCGAGTATCTGTTGGGCCGGCAGCTCATCTTGACCGGGCGTCAGCGACAGCGCGGCGGGAGCGTAGTACGCGATCACGGCCGCGGGGACCGGCACCGGGGACGCGTCGCCGGGCACGTCGGGTTCGTCGCGGCCTGCGGTTCCGGCCAGGAGCAGCGCGAGCAGGGCGCCCGCGCTGTGCCCCTGCAAAACGATCTGCCCGGCGTCGATGCCGAGTTCGTCGGCGTGCTCGTGTGTCCACCGCAGAGCCGCCCGGGCGTCGTCGAGCTGCGCGGGCCATGCCGCGGAGTCCAGCAGCCGGTAGCCGGCGGCGATCGCCGTGATTCCGTGCGAGGCGAGTGCCTGGCACCGGGTGTGGACGGCTGCACGGTCGCCGAGCCGGAAGGCGCCACCGTGCAGTACCAGGACGGCGGTGTGCAGATCGGCGGCCGGGTCGGGGGCGAAGACGTCCAGCCGTTGGCGCGGGTCGCCGCCGGGAACGTAGTCGAAGGTGGAGAAGTCGCTCATCGCCGGGTCAGCCGATCCCTGCCGCGCGCAGCAGGGGAATGACCTCGCGACCGAACACCTCGTGGGTTCGGCGCAGTTCGGCCGGGGCGTAGTTGAAGGTGGCCATGAAGTTGCCGGCGCCGAGGGCCCGGCACTGGCGGATGATCTCGTCGGCCACCTGCGCCGGTGTGCCGAGGATGAGCTCGTCGGGGTCCAGCTTCATCTGCGGTGCGTCGGGGATCTTCAGACTCTCGAAAGACACCCGGAAGAACTCGTCGTGGCCGTCCTTGGCCGTCCGTGTGGCCCGCTCGAGGTCCGCCTCGTCCTCGACGAGCACGACCTCGCGGCGGATGCCGACCTGGTCGGGGCCGGTGGGCATGCCCGCGGAGCGGGCAGCGTCCTGGTAGGCCTCGTAGACCGGCACCAGTTTGTCGACGTTGGCGAAGCCGCCGCACATCTTCAGCCCCCGCTCCCCGGCGCGGCGGGCTGAGGCCTCGCTGGTGGCGGCGGTCCAGACGGGTGGTGAGGGCCGCAGGAAGTGGGGTGTGATGCGTATGTCCTCGAAGGAGAAGTGCTTGCCCTGGTGTGTGACGGCGGGCTTGGTGACGGCGGCCAGCAGCACGTCGAGTGTCTCGGCGTGCACTTCGGCGGCGTGTTCGCGGGAGATGCCGACGACGGCGAGCTCGGGCGGGATGCCGCTGACCACTCCCATCTCCAGCCGTCCTTCGGTGAGGTGGTCGAGCATGGCGAACTCCTCGGCGACCCGCCACGGGGTGGCGTAGACCGACACGGAGCCGAGTACGCCCAGGCGCAGGGTGGTGGTGCGGGCGGCGAGGTGGGCGATCACCAGGTTCGGCGACGGGCTGTAGCCCGGGCCGAAGTGGTGTTCGCTGAAGAAGACGCCCTCGAAGCCGAGTGCCTCGTCGTCGACCCACAGATCGAGGTAGCGGCGGAACTGCTCGTGCACGGTGGCGGGGTCGTCGCGTCCGGCCGGGTCGTGCACGGACTGGAAGAACTCGAAGAGCCAAGGCTTGATCATCGCGGTTTCCTCATCAATCGACAGGGATGTACGGAGTCCGTCGGCTGCCACCCCGGGCCGCCCGCACCACGGTCACGGCCGGGTGAGCTCGGTCTCGACTTCGATCAGGGTGGGTTTGCCGCTGCCGAGGGCCGTTTTGAACGCCGCGGCGAAGTCCTCGGGTGTGCTCACCGATGTGGCGTCCATGCCGTAGCCACGTGCGAGCAGGGTGAAATCGATGTCGGGGACGTCCATCCCGGCCACCTCGCCGGTGTCCATGATCTCGGCGTGCCAGCGCAGCGCCCCGTAGGTCCCGTTCTTGAGGATGACCGTGATGACGGGGATGTCGTGCTGGGCGGCCGTCCAGAGCGCGGTGATGCCGAAGTTCGCTGAACCGTCACCGATGAGCGCGACGACCTGCCGTTCTGGCCGGGCCAGTTGGGCGCCGATCGCGGCGGGGAGGCCGAATCCGAGACCGCCCGACGCCGGCCACAGGTAACTGCCGGGGTGCTGCATGTCCATGTGCGCCCAGAAGGCGCCTATCGTGGAGGTCGTTTCCGACACCCAGATGGTGTCGGCGGGCGCGAGCGCACGCAGGTCGGCGAACAGCCGCTCCGGGTGGACCCGGTCCTTCGACGCCGCCGGGACGGGGAAGTCGGGCAGGGGAGGAAGCGGGGGACGCCGGCCGGGGGTGACGGCGTCGGCCAGCCGGGTGACGGTGTCGTGAATCGCGCCGACGAAGGCCTCTCCCATCGGAGCGCGAGTCGCCTCGCCCGTATCGCTGGTGACCTGCAGGAGCCGGGCGCCGGGCGCCAGGTAGGGTCCCGGATCGAACTGGTGGTAGCGGAACACCGGGGCGCCGATCACCAGAATCAGGTCGTGCCCGGCCAGCGCCTGTGTCACGCCCCGCACCGACGCCGGGAGCAGGCCGCGGAAGCTGGGGTGCCGGGTCGGGAAGGAACAGCGCGGCGAGAACGGGGACAGCCACACCGGGACGTTGAGGGCCTCCGCCAGCCGCACCGCCTCGCCGTACGCGCCCGAGGCGTCGACATCGGGCCCCAGCACCAGCGCCGGGCTGGCCGCCTCGTCGAGCGCGGTGACCAGTTCGGCGAGCTGGTCACCGCTCAGGCAGGCCCCGGCGGCGGTCCGCCGCCGCAGCAGGTGTGCCGTCTCCTCGGGCGCCTGCTGGGCCCAGTCGTCATACGGCACCGACACGAACACCGGGCCCCGGGCCGGCAGGGTCGCGGTGTGGATCGCCTGGCTGATCACCCGCGGCACGTCCTCGGCGCAGGCCGGCTGGCCGCTCCACTTCACCAGCGGCCGAAGCAGCGTCTCCGGCTCGACGATGGACAGCACCACCTCCTGGCCGATGGTGCTGCGGACCTGCTGGCCCGCCAGCACCACGAGCGGGGTGTGCGAGTACACCGAGTTCGTCAGCACGCCCATCGCGTTGCCGGTTCCGGCCGCGGCGTGCAGGTTCACCACGGCGGGCCCACCGGATGCCTGCGCGTAGCCGTCCGCCATGGCCAGCACCGCGCCCTCGTGCAGGCCCAGAATGTAGCGGAAGTCGTCCGGCATGCCCGCGAGGAACGGCAGTTCGTTCGAACCCGGATTGCCGAAGACGGTTGTCAGGCCGTGCGTCCGCAGCAGCTCGTACGTCACATCACGGACAGTGGTCATAGGAGGCACATCCTTGGCAGTCGAGCCGGTCAGGCGAGCAGGTCGGCGATGCTCTTGAGGGCGGTGGCGGCGATGCGGTCGTCGGTTTCGCCGTCGGCGCCGCCGACGCCGATGCCGCCGATCACTTCTGAGTCGTCGACGGTGATCGGCAGTCCTCCGGGGGCGGGCAGGAGGTTGGCGTCGATGGTGTGCTGGGGTACGGCGGCCATCTGGGGGCTGGCGGCGAACTGGGCGAAGACGGTGGTGGTGAAGCCGGTGACGGCGGAGGTGTAGGCCTTGCGGCGGGCGGTTTCGATGGCGATGGGTCCGGCGCCGTCGTCGGCGAGCAGGATGCGGGTGATGCCACCGCGGTCGACGACGGCGACCGCGAGGTGCAGTCCTTCGGCGCGGCCGGCGGTGAGGACGGCGTCGGCGGCGGCGCGGGCGGCTTCGTAGGTCAGCGGGGCCCTCATGCCGCACCGCCTACGAACGGGTGGGCGTGCCTCGGGGGCGGGAGCACTCGTGAGGAGGGGGCAGTCATGTGTTTCCTTGAGGATGAGGGCGGTCCGGGAGGACCGGCGGGTGGTGGGCGGCGGTGAACCGGGGTGCGCGCAGGGGCTCGGCGGTGGGGGCGGGTCACGCTGTGAGCAGGGCCGTTTCGGCGTCCTCGAGGGTGGTTGGGGGTTTCGTGGTCACGGTGTTTGTCGCCTTCACCGGGTGTGGGCTCAGAGGTCGAGTTCGATGTGGGGGCTTAGGGCGCGGGAGGTGCAGGGGGTGAACAGCCCGCCGGCGTGTTCGTCGTCGGTGAGGACGTCGTCGCGGTGGTCGGGCTCTCCGGCCAGGACGCGGACCACGCATTCGCCGCAGATGCCCAGCTGGCAGGACGAGGGGGCGTCGACGCCGTTGCGGAGCAGGACGTCGAGGATGCTTTCGTCCGGGGGGACGTCGTATTCGGCGCCGGTGGAGGCCAGCCGGACGGTGAAGCCGTTGCCGGGGTCGCTGTCGGCGGCGGTTGTGGTCGGTGTGAAGCGTTCCTTGTGCAGGGCGGCGGCCGGCCAGCCCAGCTCGCGGGCGCCGTCGAGGACGTGGTCGATGAAGGGGCCCGGGCCGCAGACGTAGACGGCCGTGTCCGCGGCCGGGTGGCCGAGGTCACGGTGCAGGTCGAGTCTCTGCTCGTCGGGTTGGTCGTCGAGGTGCAGGACGATGTGTGGGTGGCCGGAGAGCCATTCGGTCAGCGCGACGTCCGTGGCGGAGCGTGCGCAGTAGTGGAGGGTGTAGTCGCCGTTGGCGTCGTCGAGTTCCTGGGCCATCGCGGCGAGTGGGGTGATGCCGATGCCGCCGGCGAACAGCAGGTGCCTGCGTGCCGGCGCGAGCGGGAAGTTGTTGCGTGGGGCGGAGATCTGTACGTGGTCGCCGACCTGGAGTCGGTGCATCGCCGACGAGCCGCCCCGGGAGTGTTCCTCGCGCAGGACGGCGAGGCGGTAGCGCTTGCGGTTGCCGGGTTCGCCGCACAGGGAGTACTGGCGGACCAGCTCGGCGTCGGGGCCGTTGCGCTCCACCAGTACGTCGATGTGGGCTCCGGCTTCGTGCGGGGGGAACGGGGTGCCGTCGGCCGGTTCCAGGTCGAGGACGACCACACGGGGGGTCGTCATGGTCCGGCCGGCGACGACCGCGTCGGTCCAAGAAGCCGTCATCGATCAACCCACTCGTGCGTCGGCGACGGACGGGGCAACGGCTGTGGACCGGGCGGTGAGACCGGGGCTGACCGTGAACACGCCTGACTTCACCTGGCGCAGCTGGGCCTGGCCGTGTTCGACGTTGATGGGGTCGCGGCCGGCTTCGACGTCGTCCACCATCTTCCTCAGCATGCGGCGCAGCGCCACCACGCTCTTGTCCGAGGTGGCCAGGGTCTCTTCGGAGTGCTGCGTGATGGGGCCCTGGGAGCTTTGGGCTTCGAAGTCGCCGGGGAAGCGCTGCTTCTCCTCCTCGGTCAGTTCGAAGAACAGCTTGCCGTTCTGCTTGATGCCCAGGACGATCCGCGTCAGCCGGTCCGGGCTCTGGGCCCGGACCACCATGAAAGCCCGGTAGGAGGTGTCGTCGGACGGCACGATCCAGATCAGGCAGTCGTGGCGGCGGTCGGGGACGACCTCGACGAAGTCGGGCAGGGCGATGATGTTGGGCAGCTGTACTTCGAAGCACCAGTCCATGTCGGCGGTGGTGCCGTCCGGTTGGTCGCGCTGCCAGCGCTGGCGGTACATCAGTCCGTGGTCGGTCGTGATGTTGTACCGGATCTTGTCGGAGACCGTGTACGGGTCGAAGTAGGAGGGGGGGAAGCCGATGGTGCCGGTCCCTTCGAACTGCGGGCCGCTGTGGGTGTAGTGCAGCCACATGGCGTGGACCGGGTCCATCGCGTTCTCGAAGGCCTGCAGCCAGTTGAAGTCCCCGACAAGCCCGGTGACGTTCTGGCCTGGGACGGGCACCTCGGAGAACAGCGACTCGCCGTCCGCCAGGTTCTCGAGGCATTCGTAGCGGGGCAGTGGGGGCTTGCGGTCGGGCGGGCCCATGTAGACGAAGACGAGGCCGTAGCGCTCCTCGACCGGGTACCAGGGCTGGCGGGCGACGTCACGGCGCAGGCCGCGGCCGGGCTCGCAGGCCTGCTCCAGGCAGTGGCCCTGCACGTCGAACTTCCAGCCGTGGTAGCAGCAGCGGATGCCGTCCTCTTCGACGCGGCCGTAGAAGAGGCTGCTGCCGCGGTGCGCGCAGCGCTCGAAGACCACGCCGGGACGGCCACTGCCGTCGCGGAAGACGACCAGGTTCTCGCCCAGGATCCGCGTGCGGTGCGGCAGGTCGCTGGTCAGCGCACTCGACGAGGCGACCGGATGCCAGTACCGGCGCAGCGCCTCGCCCATCGGGGTCTCCGGCCCCACCTCGGTCAGGCGGGCATCATGCGATGAGGCGGGACGGCCGTAACCGGTCCCGGTGTCCTGGCCGGAAGACGTGACAGTCATCGTTCTCTCCTTTGAGCTCGAAAACTCTGGTCGCGTCGGGTGGGCGCCGCAGGGCGAACTCGTTCGGACGTCAGCCAAGGCTCCGGGCGTGCGGCTGCCTCATCGGGAACTGTGGAACATCAATCTTGCCGATCTGACACATCAAAGATAGCGTCAGTGCACGAAAACTTGTCAATGGTTACTCAGTCCGCAGGTCGACATCGTCGGCCGACGGGGGTGTGGCGAGGCTCTGCCTGCCTAGGTCACATCAACTAGCATGACCTGAAATATCAGATTCTGGCGACGGTCGTGGATCCCGAGCCGCGCGCCGCTGGGTGGACGCAATGGCGGTCGTGATCGCGGAGAAGGCCGCGATCGCGGGATGAGGAGGGTTCCGTGGGTGACGATTACGAACCGACGCACGGCGACGTCCGAAAGGACGCCGACCGTTTCCGTGAGCTTCTTACGGCGATGCCGAGCGGCATTGCCGTCATAACCGCCGTCGACGACGGTGAACCGGTCGGGCTCACCGTCGCCACCTTCCTCATGGTGTCGGCGGATCCGCCGCTGGTCGGGTTTCTGCCCGGGGTGTCGTCGACGAGCATCGGCCGGATACGCCGGTCCGGTTCCTTCTGCGCGAACGTGCTCACTGCGGACCAGGAGCACATTTCCAACGCCTTCGCCGTGCCTGCGGCCGACAAGTTCGCGGGCCTGTCGTGGCGTCCTGCGCCGGCGACAGGCTCTCCGGTGCTCGAGGGGGTGGGGGCATGGATCGACTGCCGGATCACGGCCGTCCACGAGCACGGCGACCACTTCATCGTCGTCGGGGAAGCGGCTGACTTCGAAGGGGTTTCGGGGGAGCAGCCGCTGGTCTTCCACCGCGGCCGGTATGTAGGTCTGGAGACCGAGAAGAAGACACTCGCATGAGTCCGTTGCCCAGGGATGTGACGGCTGATTCCGAAAGGGCTGCCCATGAAGCTGCTCACCTATCGCGTCGGTGAAAAGGAGTCGTTCGGCGTCCTGTCGGCCGACGGGGTCGTCGACGGCGCCGAAACACTCGCCGGGGATGCGACATCGATCCGCGAGTTGCTGGAGCGCGACCTGGTGGGGACGCTGGAGCGGCTCAGCGCGCGCCGCGCGGCCACGTACTCACTGGCTGAGATCGAGTTCCTGCCGCCGGTCCCCGACCCCGCGAAGATCTTGTGTGTGGGGGTCAACTACGCAGACCACCGGGAGGAGACCGGGCACGTCGAGAAACCGGAGCACCCGACCGTCTTCAGCCGGTTCGCCGACACCCAGGTCGGCCACGGACAACCCGTCGTGCATCCGCCGAACTCGAAGCAGCTGGACTATGAGGGCGAGGTCGCGGTCGTCATCGGACGTCACGTGTCGAGGATCGAGACGGACGCCGACGCGCGGGCGGCGATCGCGGGACTGTCCTGCTACAACGACCTGAGCCTGCGGGACTGGCAGTTGCACAACAGCCAGTGGCTCCCGGGCAAGAACTTCACCGGTGTTGGTTCGTTCGGTCCCTGGTTGGTCACCATGGACGAATTCGACGACCTCGGGTCGGTACGGCTCACCACGCGAGTCAACGGTGAGAAACGGCAGGACGCCACGCTCGATGACCTGGTCTTCGATTTCACGGCCATTCTGCGCTACGTCACCGGGTTCACCCGGCTGGCCCCCGGCGATGTCATCGCCACGGGAACGCCGGGCGGGATCGGGCTGGCCGCGAATCCGCCGCGTCTTCTCGCTCCCGGTGACGTGACCGAGATCGAGGTGTCGGGCGTCGGTGTGCTCCGGAACACCATCGTGGCGGCACCCGAGGGGCCGAAGTGAACAGCCGTGATCGTCACCAGCGGTCCGCGCGGTCTCGGGCCCGAACAGTGGAAAGTCGATGAGCAGTCCGCTTCAGGGGCATCCGCGTCAATTCAGATAGTCGCTGTCGCCGCCGTGGCGAGCAGCCCGTGTTGTCGAGGGAGACAAGAATGTCAGGGACCGACCCCAAGCCCGCCACCCCGACCTGTGACCTGTTCATCGACGGGCGCCGGGTCGCGGCAGAGGCGGAGCGGTACATCGACACGACCGAGGCGCTGACAGGCAAGCCGATCGCTCGGGTCGCGGCCGCCTCCGCCGCCGACGCCCGCCGCGCGGTCGACGCCGCGGCCGCGGCACTTCCGGCATGGTCGGGACTGCCACCGGCCCGCCGCCGGGAGGTGCTGGAGCGTGCGGCGGCGCTGCTGGAGGCGCGAGCCGACGACATTTCCGCGGTCATGGGCACGGAGATGGGGGCGACCCGGCCGTGGTGCATGTTCAACGCCCACGTCGCCAAGGGCATGCTCGCCGAGGCCGCGGCGCAGGCGTACTCCGCGGTCGGTGAGGTGATCCCTTCCGACGTGCCGGGGCTGACCGCCCTGGGGATCCGGCAGCCGGCCGGCGTCGTCGTGGGAATCGCACCGTGGAACGCGCCGCTGATTCTTGGCGTGCGGGCGATCGCGATGCCGCTGGTCTACGGCAACACCGTGGTGCTCAAGGCGTCCGAGCAGACGCCCCTCACCCAGACCGCGATCGTCGAGGTGCTGCACGAGGCGGGTGTGCCGGCCGGTGCGGTCAATCTGATCACCAACGCCCCCGAGGACGCCGCCGAGGTCGTCGAGGCCCTGGTTGCTCATCCCAGCACGGCTCGGGTGAACTTCACCGGGTCGACGAGGGTCGGCCGGATCATCGGCGAACTGGCCGGGCGGCACCTCAAGCGTGTCGTGCTGGAACTGGGCGGGAAGGCACCTCTGCTCGTACTGCCCGACGCCGACCTGGAGGCCGCCGCGGCCGCGACCAGTTTCGGCGCGTTCATGAACCAGGGCCAGATCTGCATGTCGACCGAGCGGGTGATCGTCGACAGTTCGGTGGCCGACGAGTTCAGTCGGCGGCTGGCCGATCGCGCCGCCAAACTCGTCGTCGGACCGCCCGATGACCCCTCCTCCCAGATCGGTCCCCTCGTGAACGCACAGGGCCGCGACCACCTCCTCGCGTTGGTCGAGGACGCCCGCGCGCGCGGCGCGCAGGTACTGACCGGCGGCGATGCGGACGGGCTCTACGTCCAGCCGACCGTTCTTCGTGGCGTGACACCGCAGATGCGGATCTATACCGAGGAGTCGTTCGGGCCCGTCGCATCGATCATCGAGGCCGATGGCATCGACGATGCCGTGGCCAAGGCCAACGACAGCGAGTACGGGCTCTCCGCCGCGGTGTTCGGCCGGGACGGCGGAGTCGCGCTGGACGTGGCGCGCCGCATCCGGTCGGGGATCTGCCACATCAACGGTGCCACGGTCCACGACGAGCCGCAGATGCCGTTCGGAGGCGTCGGCGCCAGTGGCTTCGGCCGCTTCGGCTCCAAGGCGGCGCTGGAGGAGTTCACCGAACTCCGCTGGGTCACGATCCAGTCGGGGGAGCGGCACTACCCGATCTGATCGGCGTACGCGCATCGCATACGCCGGAAACAGCAGGCGGCCATTCCCCCCATGGGCGGTGTCCCCGACGACCGACCAGAAACGGAGATCTCGGTGAACGCGGATCAAGCGAAGATCAGACAGCTCGTGGAGAACTGGGCGCTGTGGCGGGACGCCGGCGACTGGGAACGGTTCGCCACCGTCTGGCACAAGGACGGGTGGATGAGCGCCACATGGTTGCAGGCCCCCGCCGCGGAGTTCATAGCCGCCAGCAAGGAGGGCTTCGACAACGGGGTCAGCATCCTGCACTTCCTCGGCGGCCACACCTCGGACGTGGCGGGGGAACGGGCGATCGCCCAGACGAAGATGACGATCAGTCAGCGCGCGGAAGTGGACGGCGTGCTGGTGGATGTGGTGTGCACCGGCCGGTTCTACGACTTCCTCTCCCGGGACGACGGCGAGTGGACGATCGTCCGCAGACAGCCCATCTACGAGAAGGACCGCCTCGATGTCGTCGACCCCGGCGCCTCTCTCAAGCTCGCCCCCGAGCTGCTGGCCCGGTTCCCGGTCGGCTACCGCTACCTCGGATATGTGCAGACGAAGGCCGGGTTCACGGTGAAGCCCGGCTTGCCGGGCCTGGTCGGCGAGGCGGTCGACCGCCTCTACGCGGAGGGCGCCGCCTGGCTGGCGGGCTCCGAGCGGCCCGGGGTGCCCCAGTGAGCTCGGCCCGCCCCACGCCGGGGGCACATCCGGAAGGGACTCCCCGTATGTCTCCCGGGCAGGCCTGGCACACGCCGGCATGGGAGACCCTCGTGTGACCTCACGCACTGTCGCCCAGACCGCGCCCGCACACGTCCTCTACTCCGGGCCGGAACGTCGGCGGCGATCCTCCCGGGCGGGCGGGGCTTGCCGCCGGGATCCGATACCCGGTGTGGCCCCGTTCCCGGACCTTGGAGCACGCTCACTCGTGGTTCATGAGGGTGGTAGGCGCCGGGCGAGCTGTAGTTGGGCGAGTTGCCAGCCGTCGTCGGTGCGGACCCAGACGCGGGTGACGGCCTGCTGGATGACGAAGGGGGGTGTGCCGGGCACGAAGGGGATGCGCATTTCCTGCAGGCAGCTGACCGTCGCCGTGTCGGGATAGTGGCGGATGGTGGCCGTGAGGATCTGCACGTCCTCGGGACTCGGGCGTTGCGCCGTGTCGGTGAGGAACTGCTCTTTGTCCTGGATGAGTCCGGCGGGGGAGTGGACGATGGTGAACTGGGGGTGCAGCAGTGCGCGCAGGGGCTCGATGGTGGGGGCGAGCCACGCTGTGAGCAGGGCCGTTTCGGCGTCGTCGACAGTGGTCGGGGGTGGCGTGGTCACGGGTGTCGCCTTTCGCCGGGCGTGGGGTAAGAGATGTGAGGGCTGCGGCCTCGGGAGGCGCAGGGGGTGAACAGTCCGTCGGCGTGTTCGTCGTCGATGGTCGGGTTCTGCGGCGCGGAGCCGAAGCCGCACCCGTCCCGCACCGCATCACGCGTGCGCGAGGCGGATGGGTGATGCGGTGCGGACGCCTCGGGCCCGCTCACGCATCGTTGCCGGAGGTTCCCCCTCGTGGACGCCGCCGCCCCCCTGGTCACCGACGGCGCTCCCTGCGCTCTACGGGCTGGATGGCCGATCATGGCAGTGGCACGATCTCCGTGGTGGTGACCGATGGCCACCGCGCGAGTACCTGCAGGACGCGGTTGTGTGACTGCTGGATGTACTGACGGGCGAGCTCGGCGGCCTTCTCGCCGTCGCGGCGACTGAGCGCCTCGTTCCAACTCGCCATGTACTCGGGGGAGACGGAGAAGATCAAGGTCGAATCGTTGAGCAGCGACAACACCCGTCTCAGCTCGCCGACCACCGGGCGATACGCATTGATGATGTAGGGATTGCCTGTCGCGTTCGTCAGTACCTCGAACATGTCCTCCGCCAGTTCGAGCAGTCGTTGGGTCAACTCGCGGATGGGCAAGTCGGTGGACTGCAGCTCCAGGAACTGCTGACGCGCAGCGACAACACGGTCGAGCTGCTCCTGGGCGGCCTCGGTGACGCCGAGGCGGACTGTCTCGGGACCGAGGAACTCCCAGAAGTTGAACAGGTCGTCGACTCCTCTGATGGTCATCGGTTTGACCTGGTACCCCCGGCGAGGCTGCGTGTGGACCAGCCCTTCGTGGTCGAGTCTCGTGAGCGCCTCGCGGACGGCGGAGATGCCCAGCTTGGTCTCAGCGACGAGCTGGCGTTCGGTGATCCGTTGTCCGGGGAGAAGGCGACACGAAAGGATGTCCTCGCGGAGACGACAGTAGGCGATCTCGCGCAGCGGAAGTGCCACAGGCTCGTCAACGGCCACCGTCTGTCACCTTCGTCCTGGGAAAGATCTCAGCTTGCCCTGTAACTTCGAAATTAGCATCTCTCTCGCACTTTGTGCTGCTTCAATTATGCTGATCTGTCATGTCAGATGCCCCTCATTGGATGGACTGGACGCCTACGCCCACGAGCAGCGCAGCCCAAATCGCGCGTTGGGAGGCGTGCGCTCTTGCGGCCGGCCGACTCCTACGGCAGCGAACGCCTCGAGCTGCGTCAGCACGGGGCGTTCGGCCGGTCGAAGTGACTCCGCATCACCTCGGGTCCTCGCCGTTCCTATGACCGCGCGGCGAACCGTCCGGTCATCACAGCACGGGCGAGTGTGTGCAGGGAGAGGTTGAAGCCCAGGTAGGCCGGGGTGGCGTCCGGGTTCAAGTCGAGCTTTTCCACGTCGACCGCGTGGACGGCGATGTAGTACACGTGCTCGCCTGTGCCGGGAGGCGGCGCGGCACCGACGTAGCGCTTCAGGCGCGCGTCGTTGGCCAGTTGCCACGCCCCCTCCGGTAGACCGGAGCCGGAGTCGTCGCCCGCCCCTGCCGGGAGTTCCGTCACCGATGCCGGGACGTCCGCGACCGCCCAGTGCCAGAACCCGCTCGCCGTCGGCGCATACGGGTCGTACACGGTGACGGCAAAGCTCCTGGTCTCGGCGGGGAAACCCGACCAGCTCAGATGCGGGGAGGTGTCCGTGCCACCGATCCGGCTACTGATCTGCGCGATCGGAAGAACCGCACCGTCCTGCACGTCATTGCTCTTCAGCGTGAACGACGGAAACTTTCCAATTTTGTCGTAGGGAGATTCCATGGTTGTGCCCTTTCGTGTCTGGTTTCCGATCAGAAGGTGGCGGTGTGGTCGCGCCCCACCTCTCGTCCGCAGGACATACCGTGACGGGCCGCACAGCCGCGGTGCTCTGCCCGCGCGGCTTCCCGGTACATCGGGGTCGACGCGGTGCTGGTAGAACAGGTCGATCACGTCGGTGCGGAGCCGCTTCAGGGACTCCTGCGCGACATGGCGGATCTGCTCGGGACGGCTGTTGAGGCCCACGCTGCGTCCGTCCTGGATGTCCCAGCCGAACTTGGTGGCGATCACCACCTGGTCGCGGATCGGCTCAAGCGCCTCGCCGAGCAGCTCCTCGTTGGCGTAGGGGCCGTAGACCTCGGCGGTGTCGAAGAAGGTCACGCCCTCGTCGGCCGCGGAGCGCAGCACCGCGATCATGTGAGGTCTCTGTCGAGCCGCCCCTCACAGGCCTGTCCGAGGCCACCGCCCCGGGATCACGGCTGGACCGGGGCGCTCACACCTTTCGGGACTACTGCTCCTCGACGCCTGCGAGGGCCGCCAGCACTTCAGGCGTCGGCCACAGTGCCTCCTCCACGCCGGCCAGCGCCTGTTGCGCCACCGCCTGCTGCAGAGGAACGTCCGCAAGCGCGGCCTGCAAGGCATCCTGGGTCCAACGCTGGTCGGCGTTGTCGAGGTGACGGCTGATCGACCAGCCGTCAACCACGGTCAGATGGTCCCCGAGGATGCCGAGGATCCGGCCGGTGAAGCGGCAGGACGGCGACGCGAGATACGAAACGACGGCTGCGACGTTCTCCGGGGCCATGCGGTCGAAGCCCTGCTCGACCGGTTTCATGACAGCGGGGGCCACTGTCTCGCTGATGCGCGACCGGGCGACCGGCGCCACCGCGTTGACGCGGACGCCGAGCTCGGCCAGTTCGTCCGCCAAGGCGATGGTGAGGGCTGCGACGCCCGCTTTGGAGGCGACATACATGGGATTGCCGGCATGGGGGAAGAGCCCGACGCCGGACGAGGTGTTGATGATTCTCCGGCCTGGTTGTGGGCCCTGCTCGCGCCAGCGGACGGCTGCCGCGTGGCTGAGGGCGGCTGTGCCGGTCAGGTTGACCGCGATGGTTCGCTCCCAGTCGTGCCGGGAGATGACGTCGATGGCGCCGAAGCGCGTGATGCCCGCGTTGTTGACGACGATGTCGAGTCGCCCGAACGCCTCCAACGCCGCTTGTGCCAGGGCCCCGGCACCGTCCCAGTCCGAGATGTCGGTGGTGTCGGCCACGGCGCGGCCGCCGGCGGCGGCAATGACCCGCACGACGTCCTCGGCGGGCCCACTGTTCAAGTCGCCGTCGCCGCTGAACTCCCCACCGGGATCGTTGACGACCACGGCCGCGCCCTGGCCGGCCAGCTCCAGAGCATGCGCTCTGCCGATGCCCCGGCCCCCGCCCGTGACGATCGCGACCTTGCCGTTCAGGATTCCCAATTTCTTCTCCCTTTCGGTCTTCTTCTTGTTGACGGCGAAAGGTGCCACCCGAGCCCGTGAAGCCGCTGGCTGTGCTGCGGACACGAAAGGGTTGTGTCGGTCACTTCCGTCGCCGCTTCCTCCCGCCCGTCACCCGGTCAGTCGATGGCGGCAGCTCGACGCCAGGGACTGACCGAACGGCCGGACAGGGCGCGCAAGGGTCAGTGCACTCGAGCAGGCGACAGTGCGCAGTGAGAGGAGGCGAGAGGCCCATGGCCGTGTCCACCATGGGTGTCCAGAATGGTGAGATGTCAAATTAGTCAGTCTGATGCATCAATTCCTCCATCACGGAACACGCACGAAGGAGTTTTGTCAATAGCTTCTCGTCAAGTCGGCGGATCGCTGTCGCTGTTCCCTGGTGCTTGGCGGACCAGGCCCACGACTCCCAGGATCGATGTCTCCTGGTGAGTCGAACGACGGAGCCGACCCGCTCACGCGCACGGACCCCGGCCACGCCCGCACCGTTCACTCAGCCCTGCTCGACGTCCTTGGCCGGATCCGCATCCGACCGGCCTCCCGGAGGTGAACACCGCCCGCAGCGAGCGTGCCGCTCAGCAGTCCGGTGGCGGGCTCCAGCCGACTGTCGGCTGCTACGCGACATCCGCCGTGGCGCGCGTCCCGGAGTCGAGGAGCAGCACCTGCTTTCCCCAGCCGGCTCGGTTCGTGAGATTGTGATGCGCTCTCTCGATGTCGCCGAGGTGAAAACGTCCGGTCACCGACGCGTCGAGGACACCGGATTCGGCGAGGTCGAAGACGGCCTGGACACGTGCGCGCATCTCCTTCGCACTGGCGACAAAGTCCCGCAGCGCCGGCCGGCTGAGATATGGCGATCCGAGGAAGGAGAGCCGTCTGAGGTCGAACGGCGGCACGGCCCCGCTGGTGGCGCCGTAGAGAACGACGTGGCCTCGTCGCCTGACTGCCGAAAGGCTCGCTTCAAAGGTGGCCTTCCCGACGCCGTCGTAGACCACGTCAACACCACGACCGGCCGTGGCACCTCGTGCTCCGTCGACAACGTCGTCGTACCCGAAGACGGCCGCGGCGCCCGCCGAGGCAGCCACGTCCGCCTTCTGCGGCGTCGACGCCGTTGCTATGACGCGCGCACCACGATGGGATGCGAGGCGAACGAGGAGGCGTCCGACTCCGCCGGCCCCGGCATGGACCAGGACATCGTGCCCGGGGGCGGTCTCGTAGGCGTCCGTCGCGAGGTAGTGAGCAGTCACGCCTTGCGCTGTCAAGGCCGCGGCAGTCTCCACGGAAATGGCATCCGGTATCGGCGCGACGAGTGCCGACGATACGGCGATCAACTCGGCGAAACTGCCTTCGGCGAGCGGCCACGCCACGCGTTGGCCAAGAGCGAGGTCGTCGACCCCCGGGCCGGCCTCGACGATCGTTCCCGCTCCTTCGACTCCTGCGATGAAGGGAGGAGCCGAGCCGAGCAGTCCGGTGCGCGCGATGATGTCGTGATAGTTCACCCCCGCGGCTTCGACGCGAACCAGCACCTCACCCGGTCCGGGGCGCGGATCCGGGACCTCTTGGAGTTCCACGACACCGGCACCGTTGGTGTCGGTGACGACGACGGCTTGCACGACGGCCCTCAGCTGGTGACGGGCGGGGAGGGCACGAAGTACGCGACCTCGCGACTCAAGAGTCCGTCACGGACATGAAAGTTGTGCATGAGCCGACCCTCCACACGCGCACCGGGCGGGAGCACGGACGGGTCCATCAGACCTTCCGATCCGGGCCCGACGACGTAGCTGAT
Source organism: Streptomyces sp. NPDC001351 (assembly GCF_042896045.1). Classification (NCBI taxonomy): domain Bacteria; kingdom Bacillati; phylum Actinomycetota; class Actinomycetes; order Kitasatosporales; family Streptomycetaceae; genus Streptomyces; species Streptomyces sp. NPDC001351. The sequence goes on from NZ_JBIAWS010000027.1 coordinate 16,259, forward strand.
GCGCTGGTCGATGAAGCAGCGCTCCGAAGTGGCATATGCGTCGACAAGAGAACCTTGGAGGTCCTGGAGGACAACGAGCAGCCGGCGGTAGTTGTCGAGCACCGCGGGCTTCCCGCCATAGACGAGGTCGGCGCCCGGGATGTGGAACTCCCACGTGATGTCGTCGCTGTAGAGCGTCGCCAGCTGGTCGAGCTGCTCCGGATTCTCCCACTCGAGATGCCAGTGGACCAGCCACAGCGCGTGCTCGGCCGTACCCTTCGGCGGCTCGGTCCCGGCATCCGGATAGACCTCGGAGCCGGAGGTCACCGTCACCCCGGTCGCGTGTTGAAGCGTGGTCATGCCTGTCTCCTTGTCATCGTTCCTGCGCAGGCCGTGGTTCGCGTTCCAGCTGATGATCTGCGAGTGGCAGATAGTCCTCCCGGCCGGGCGCGAAGACATCGAGAGCGAAGACCGTCTCGGTGCCGAGGACCCGGGCGTCGTGAGGTACTCCCGCAGGGATGTAGAGGCACTCGCCCGGACCGACGACGTAGCGGTCGCGACCGTCGAGGACAAGCTCGAGGGTTCCCGAGAACACGAAGCAGGTCTGGTCGAAGGGGTGCTGATCGGTGGGAACGGGCGGGTGACCAGGGTCGACCCACACGAGCTGCATCAGTGCGTGATCGGCGACGATCGCCGTGCGCCGGAACGCCCCGTCCAGCCCGGCTGCCTTGGGCAACTCGTTGAGCTTCGCGTAGTAGGGCCGACTTGGCACGGGGTCCTCCTTGATCGGCGGCGGGTACTCCCGCTTACTGACAGCATTGAATCTGTATGCAGAAGTAGACGTCAAGAAGAAACTGTCGGCAGTTGCTGGTCTAAGTGTCCACTTTGTGTGCTTAGATGCAGGAGTTTTCATTGCCTGCGACTCTCGTACTGACTACAGTTGTGGCATGCCGAATCAACATCACACACGCGCCGGGTCTGATGCCTCCGCACCTGTGGAACTCGGGGGGGTCGCGTCGGCGTACCGGCGCGTCCGCCACGCGATCCTGACTGGCGAACTGGCCCCCGGTCAGCGCGTGTCGCAGGTGCAGCTGGCTGCTCGACTGGGTGTCGGCCGCCCCACCCTTCGCGAGGCTCTTCGGATGCTCCAGAACGAGGGGCTCATCCAGGCCGAGCACAACCGTCAGGTCCGCGTCGCCCCACTCGAGATGAAGGACTTCGAGCAGCTGTGCGCCCTCCGGCTCGCCGTCGAGCCCATGGCCGTCCGGCTCTCGGTGCCGGCCCTGACCGACCAGGACCTGGTTGAGCTGTCCGCGGCTGCTTCAGAACATCGTCAGCTCTCCGCAGGGTCGGACGCCCAGGCCGCCGCAGACGCCCATCGGCGCTTCCACGCGCTGATGTTCAGCCGTGCCGGCGATCGCATCAGGCGGATGGCCGATGAGCTGTGGCAATCCGCGGAACGGTACCGCTCTCTCATGCTCAGCCGGCAGCAGGATCTGCATGCGGTGGCACGGTTGGCCGAGGCCGACCACGACGCGATCCTCGAGGCGGCGCTCCGACGCGACGGCAAACGCTGCGCCGACCTGGTGGCCCGGCACATCGCAAAGGTCAGTTCGATCACGTTCTCCGTGATCGACAGTGGTCGTGAACCCCATCTGCTCCGGACCGCCGTGGATCAGGCGGTCGCGCAATGAGCCGCTACGCCGACACCGAACGCCGGACCATCCACCACGACGGCATGGACCGTACGTATGCGCTCCACCTGCCGCCGGAACTCGATCAGACAGGGCGCCGAGTCCCGGTACTGGTGGAACTGCACGGCAGTGGCTCACATCCGGAGCAGCAGTTCCGAGTCAGCGGACTGCACCGTGTGGCGGAGGAGCTCGGTCTCGTTCACGTCCTCCCACAGGCCGCCATACCCCTGACCCTCTTCCCCGGGTGGGAGCCCGGCTATGCGTGGAACGTACCCGGCGTACCGCTCCCGCACGCCGATGGTGCCGGTCAACCGCACAGTGCCGACGACATCAGCTTCATCGGCGCATTGCTCGACGAGCTGGATCGTCTACTGCCGCTGGACAGACGACGGATCTACCTGGCCGGCTACTCCGGCGGAGGCCGGTTGTGCTCACACCTGCTGTACGCCAGGGAAGGCTTCGCCGCCGCGGGCATCGTGGCTGGGCTGCGCCGCCCAAGAGGCGCAGCGGGCCGTGCGCATCCGCGAGACGACCGCCCGCATCGCCTGCCGTCCATAGTCGCCTTCCACGGAACCGCTGACCCGGTGAACCCCTTCAAAGGGGGCCCGGACGCCCGCTGGGACGCCGGTGTGTTGGAGACCGCGGCAGCGATCGCCGCCGACGCCGACGCCGAACCCCTTCCCCGGCGCTACCGCGTGAGTGACGGGGCCCGACTGGTCAGGTATGTCGACCCCAGCGGCCACCCGCTCGTCGACCAGTACGTCCTCGAGGGCGGGGTGCACACATGGCCTGGCAGCCACGACGACGAGCACGCTCGACTGTTCGGCGGGATCAGCCGCGAGATCGACGCCAGCGCGATCATGAGTCGTCTCTTCGGAACCACCGCCCTCGGTAATCGGAACTGATCCCCTGCGGGGGCTGCGCGGGGCCTCGATTCGATCACCGGCAGACCATGGCTTTCGATCGCCATGGCGCGCAGGCTTGCCCGGACGCGCGGTGAGGGGCGGGTAGGCCCCTGGCCGTAGGCGCTCATCACGACGAATGAGCCGGCAGGAGTGCTTCTTCGGGCGGATCCAGGCCTCGGCGACGAACCTTGGCCCCCTCTGCTCCAGCCGTTCTCGACGCCCTGGTCTTCTGGGGCTGGTCAGTCCCGGGAACTGCGATCAAGGCTAACTGATGTATCTGTTGGCAACCTTGAAATATCACCAACCCCTGCTTACAGTTTATGTGTCTGGCATCTGAGATCTCACTCCGCGAACGTCGAATCGACTCGGCCGCCGTGTGACTGTGAACGAGCGCCCAGGGAGGACCCGTCATGAGCTTGCACGGTATACGGTCCATAGTTGTCGGAGTGCCGAACGTCCAGGAAGTAGCGGCCTACTACGACGAGTTCGGCTTGCGTGAGGTCTCCAGTCCCGGAGACGCCCGTCGGCGCTTCGCAACCCTCGATGGCGGTGAGCAGCTCGCGATCGTGGGCTCCCCCCAGCGCCGTCTCCTCGAGCTGGCCCTGAGGGCCGACGATGAGGACGACCTGGCACGCATCGGCAGTCAGCTGACGGCCTTGAACGTCGCTTACAAGAGGGAGGGGGCGAGTCTCCTGACCGAGGAGCCGAACAGCGGGCTCACCGTCAGGGTCCAGATAACGCCCCGCCTGGTACAGGCGCCCGCGGCAGTGGCTCCCACCAACGGGCCCGGCCGCCCGGACAGGCCGAACGGCCGGGCGGCTGCCGTGACACGCACCACCCGGATCCGCCCTCGCCGGCTGGGTCACCTCATGGTGGGTTCCCTCGACCAGGAGGCATCCCACCTGTTCTTCACCAAGGGCCTCGGCTTCAAGGTGACCGACCACATCGTCGGGCTTGCCTCGTTCCTGCGTTGTTCTTCCGACCACCACAACGTGCTCGTCCAGCAGTCGCCCGTGAGCTACCTGCACCACACTGCCTGGGAGGTGAACGATGTCGACGAAGTGGGCCGGGGTGCGGCGGACATGCTGCGTGGTAACCCGGAGCGGCACATCTGGGGCATGGGGCGCCACTTCATCGGATCGAACTTCTTCTGGTATCTCAGGGATCCCGCGGGAAACTACTCCGAGTACTTCTCGGATATCGACTGCATACTCGAAGACCAGCTCTGGAAGCCGGAAGTCGTTGCCGATGCGACACGGGAATACGGGTGGGCGGAGCCTGTGCCGCCCTCATTCCTCAAGCCGGACGACCTCGCCGACCTCATGATGGGCAACCATTCACCGAAGCGGTAGCCGCCGGTTTTGTCGGTCAGCACTCCGGGGACTGTTGCCCTGCCGACCGGGCCCGCCGAAAAGGTTCTCCGCAGCGGTCTCACCGCGCTTGCTCCCGACAGGTCCGGACCGGGGCAGTCATCGCCGCTTCCGTTCCCATTGGCGGGCAACCGACTACGACCGCTCGATGGTCACGATCTGGTGATCTGCGAAGGCCGGAGCCGGTCCTGCCGTCTGACTTCAATGGAGAAGGAGAGAGATATGACGATCCAGAACTCCGCCCCCGTAACCGGTACCGATACCGGTACCGGTTACGGGCGGCCGCGGCCTTCGCACGACGCGCGGCTGACCGAGGTCGGCCCGGGGACGCCGATGGGGGAGGCGCTGCGCCGGTACTGGCACCCGGTCGCCAACTCAGGCGCACTGACCAGTGAAGTCCCGCACTGCACCCGGGTGCTGGGGGAGGACCTGATCGTGTTCCGGGACGGTGCCGGCCGGGCGGGTGTGGTGTTCGAGAGGTGCGCGCACCGGGGCAGCAGCCTGTACTACGGACGTATCGAGGAGGACGGAATCCGCTGCTGCTACCACGGGTGGAAGTTCGACGTTCAGGGGCACTGCCTGGAGCAGGCGTGCGAGCCCGGCCGGGGGCGGCGCCGCGACGTGGCCCGCCAGCCCTGGTACCCGGTCGAGGAACGCTATGGCCTGGTGTTCGTCTACATGGGGCCGCCGGAGCGCAAGCCGCCGCTGCCGCGCTATGACTTCTTCGAGGAGTTGGAGGAGGGCGAGGCGATCTACGCCGAGATCCCCGTCCCCGGGCAGGACGTGACGGGCATGTTCACCGACTTCAACTGGCTGCAGGGCTTCGAGAACGCGTTGGACGCGGTGCATCCGATGTGGCTGCACTACCACCACAGCGGCCCGCAGTTCGACATGACCGGTACGCCCGACGGGCTCCCGCACTCGTTCTTCGACCCCGACACGGCCCCTGCAAAGATCCGGTACGAGCGGACCGAGCGGGGGGCGATGACCGGGCAGCGGTTCGAGCGCAAGGAGCCGGACGGCACGACCGCCGAGGTGGAGATGGTCGTGGAGGTGCAGGTGCCCACCATCATCGCGCTACCCGACACCGCCTGGGCCCACCCCGGCCGGCGTCACGACTGCCTGATCTGGGTCGTGCCGTCCGACGACACGACGACCCGGGCGTTCATCGTCGTCCGGGGGAAGGACATCGAGCGGGTCCTGCACGTGGTCACCGGTATCAGGCAGAACGGGAAGCTGTACTTCGAGCTGACCGAGGAAGAGAAGCAGCGCTTTCCCGGTGACTTCGAGGCCCAGGGCTCGCAGGGCCCGATCACCCTGCACTCGGAGGAGACCCTGGCCTCCGCGGACAAGGGCATCGTGATGCTGCGCCGCATGCTGCGCCAGGCGGTCGATGACGTCGAGGCCGGCCGCGACCCGCAGAATGCCCACCCCGACGACAACGCGCCGCGCAGCACACCGGCTGGTTTCTTCGACGTCAGTACGAAGGCGGCCGGTGCCCTCGCCGAGGCCGGTACCGCTCCTTCGGCTGACTCCTGACGGGCTGATGGCCTGTTCACCATCTGCTCCTCGCGCGTCATCGCGTCGAGTGCCGAACTCGATCCGTGGCCTCTGCGCATCCCGCGCATCCCGGCCTGACAGAGGGATCGCCTGTGACCAGCTGGATGCTCCGTCCCGGAGTTTGTGACGGTTGTGCAGTCCTCGATTTCGGGGTCGTGAACGGGTGAGGGCCCTTCGGGACCGGCGTGGATCACGATTCCCACACCGACCAGAAGGGCCCTGATGGCCCCGCCGTAATGCATCCACTGACGCAACGGCCTTTTCGGGCGGGTGCCGCGTCCGCCAGGACTCTGCTGCCTGGGGCGCGTCCAGGCGGGGTGTACGTCGATTTCGCAGGCGGTCAGGTCCCACCCCGTCCGTCGAATTCTTGTGAGGTGTTGTGTCATGGCTGGACGTCTGGCAGGCAGGATCGCCGTGGTGACCGGCGGCAGTTCAGGAATCGGTCAGGAGATCGCGCGCAGACTGTCGTCGGAAGGCGCTGACATCGCGGTTGCCGATGTCAGTCCGGCGGACGAGACGGGCGCGTTCGTGGAAGCGAACGGACGGCGGTTCCTCAGTGCAAAGGTCGACGTGTCCGACGGTGCGCAGGTGAACGCCTTCGCCGCGGAAGTCCGGGACACGCTGGGCCGTGTGGACATCCTTGTGAACAACGCGGTCAATGTCACCATGGGCGACTTCGAGCAGGTCACTTTCGAGGAGTGGACCCAGACCTTCTCGGTCAACGTCAATGGCGCGTTCCTGACGGCCAAGGCATTCCTCGAGGACCTCAAGCACTCCAGCGCGGGCCGGGTGATCAACATGACGTCCTCGAGCTACTGGGTGAGCCCGCCGCCCCTTGTCTCCTACATCTCCGCCAAGGGCGCCCTGAACGGGTTCACCTCCGTGCTGGCGGCGAACCTGGCGGCATATGACGTCACGGTCAATGCGGTCGCGCCGAGCCTGGTCGGGACCGCCAAGGTGCTCCAGCACACGAGCGAGGAGTTCATCGCCCAGACCGTACAGATGCAGGACCTCAGGCGGCTGCAGACGCCTGAGGAGGTCGTCGGCACGGTGGCATTCCTCGCGTCCGACGACGCAGCGTTCATCACCGGCCAGATCATCGCCGTCGACGGGGGAAGCACCCGCCGGTGAGCTGACCACGCGCAGACCGTAGCCCGTGGGCCGTGACGCTCAGGTGCGAGGTGGCCGCCGAACCTGGAGCGAGCCGCCTCTGAACACCAGGCCACGGTCAGCGCGCCACTGGCGGGCAACCACACCCGTCGGCGCGCCGGGAACGAGGGCTTCGACCGGGACGGGGCGGATCCGTGGGAGCCGGAGGGTGCGACTCCCTCCGGCTACCCGACCTACCTGCACCGGATCGCCGGCGGGGCGTCATTGCCGTCCGGGGTTCGGCAACTACCCCAACTGCTTGCCGGGACTTCGTGCTCCAGCGCAGCGGCGACATCGGATCGCCCTGTTCGTCCGGCTTCGCCGGCTTCAGCAACGCCGGCACCAGGAAGGGCTCTCTTTCCCCCGGGCCGAAGCGTGGTTCAGGGCCCAGGTCGACACCGTCGCCGACATGCTCGGCGGGCAGTTTCCTCATGGCAGGCATTGCTGCCGGAGGCCAAGAACGATCTGACAGCCCACCCAGGGCACGGCGGAGAGTCCCGCCTTGGGGATCCCCGCCGATAGATGTCAATTTCAGAGGAATGATAGTTCAGTTCAACCAATTGACATCTCAGAATGGTAACTTGATATTTCAAGAGTCCCAACGTGGCGTTCCAATAATTGATGCGTTCGGAGGACCTCTTGAGTTCCGCTCCCGTCCCCGCAGGTAAGGGCACCTTCCGCAGTGTTGGATGGACTCCGCGGCTTGCCCTGTCCCTGATCTCGCTGGTCTGCCTCGTCGAATCGGCGTCGTTCACCAATGTGAGCACCGCCATCGCGATTCCCAAGATCACCAACCACTTCCACACCACGCAGAGTGGCTGGCTGCTGACGGCCAACTTGCTGGCCGGAGCCGCGTCCGCCCCCCTGCTCGGCAAGCTCGCCGACCTGTACGGCAAGCGCCGGATGATCTGGATTTCGCTGGTCGTGGCCGGCCTCGGCGAGATCCTCGGCGCGACCGCGACCGTGTTCTGGATGATGATCGTCGGTCACATTCTGCTGGGCCCGCTCACCGGCCTGCTCTTCCTGTGCTACTCGCTGATCCGGGATGTCTATCCGAAGAAGCTCGTTCCTTTCGCCGCCAGCGTGTCAGTGACGGGCATCGGGATCCTGCTGGTCGGTGCGCCCATCGTCATCGGCGTCCTTCTTGATCACCTCGGGTTCCGCTCGCTCTACCTGTTCAACCTCTCATGGCTGGTCGTGATGGGGACGCTCATGCTGCTGACCACCCCGGAGACGGGCGTGCGCCGTCCCGCGCGCATCGACGCGATGGGCATGCTCCTGCTGGCCGGCGGTGTCACGCTGATCCTGCTCCCCGTCAGCAAGGGCGCGGAGTGGGGGTGGGGTTCGGCCCGTGCCCTCGGCCTGATGATCGGCGGAGTGGTCGCGCTCGGGGTCTACGTGGTCGTATCGCTCCGGATTCCTGAACCGGTGCTCAACCTGCGGCTCCTCGTCGGCCGGACCCTCCTGCTCGGGGTACTGGGCGGGGGCGTGGCCTATGGTCTCGCAGCGATCACCACTACCCTGGTGGGGTTGCTGGCGATGACGCCCAGGCACCTGGGCGGCAGCTACGGCCTGGGCTTGTCGGCGACCGAGTACGGCCGCCTTGTGCAGGGCCCGTTCGCGCTCGCCGGTGTCGTGGGCGGCGTGCTGGTCGGCGTGCTGGTCCGGCGGACCGGCCCCAGGCTGATGATGTACATCGGCCTGGGCCTGCTCACGTCCGGCTCGCTGGCGCTCATGCTCGCGCACGACACGGTTGGGGAGCTGCTCGTCGGCGCCGTGCTCTTCGGCCTCGGGCTCGGTTGGGCGACAGGCGCCGTGCCGAACCTGGTCATCGCAAGCACGCCGGTCTCGGAGCAGGGTTCGATGTCGTCGGCCGGCGGGCTCAGTACCGGCGTCATCGGCGCCACCATGACCACTGTGGCGTTCGCCATCATGACCTCCACCGCCACATCCCCGAAGCCCGGCGTGCTCGTCTACGGCGACTCCGGTATCTCGACCAGCCTGCTGGTCTTCGCCGCCCTCGCCTTCGTCACCCTGCTGATCGGTGCGACCCTCCTTCGCCCACGCGACAGGGGTGCGACTGAGGAGCGCGCGGCGGCATCCGCCCAGGAACCCGCCCTACCCGTGTGAGGCAACGGTCTTGCCGTGGCGATCACCAGGCTGACCGCCACGGCAAGACCGGTTGTGATATGGCCCGCCGTAGCAGCGACCTTCCAGCCGTGGTCGCGATGCGCTGATTCCGCCGTCCGCGACTGCGGCCCAGGAACGGCAACGAGCGATGGGCCTGCCACCACCAGGCCGGATACGACACCGTCCTGGAGTTCCCCGTTGCTGGTCGCGTCACCGTGCTGTGCTGACGAACGGATGGCTCCTGGCGAGGTCCTGCCGGGTCGGCACCGCCTTTCCTCGGTGCGGGCATGCAAGGGACCGAGGGCGCTCGGCGTCGCGACGGCGTGAACCGGGCTTGGACTGTCCATCCGTTCGATCAGTGTCATTCGTCGCCGGCAGCGACCATGGGGCGAACGGTCTCCCCCTCGCCAGACCGCGTCGGACGGAAGGCTGGGGCAGGGCGAGCGATCGGCTGAGCCCGGACAGGCCGGTCGGATGCCACCGAGATGCGGTCTCCAGGGCGAACATGGCAACAGGTGGACCGGCATCACGGACTCTGCTGTTTCAGCCTGCCTCGCCGTAGGTCAGTCGCGCACCGAGGTGATCTCGCTGGTGACGACCGACGGCCAGCGGGTCAGGATTCTCAGGACGCGCGTGTGCATGTCGCCGATGTAGTCGCGGACACGTGTCGCGGCGGCGTCACCGTCGCCTCGTTCGATGAACCCGATCCACTCCGCGTCGACCGGCGGAGTCGGCACCGAAGTATCGGCCTCGGCCGCGATGAGCGCCAGGACGCGGATGATGTCGTTCTGCAGCCGTTCGTGCACCTTGATGAGGTACTCGTTGTCGGTCGCCGCCACAAGGCAGCCGAAGGCCGCGGGGACCGTCTCGATCGTCTGCAGGGGCTGCTCGTCGGCCTCGCCGCCGGTCGGGTTGCTGCCGGGGAGCGCCGCGGAGAACGCGGCGACGATCTGCCGGCGCTGTTCGGCGGTGGCGTCCTGCACGCCGAGCCGGACGGTCTCGGGTCCCATGATCCGCCAGAGTGTGAACAGATCGTCGACGGACTTCAGGGTGAGCGGGGTCACCTGGTAGCCCTTGCGGGGCAACGTCCGCACCAGGCCCTCGTGGCTGAGGCGGGCGAGCGCGTCACGGATCGGGGAGATGCCGAAGCCGGTGGACTCGGCGAGCGAGCGTTCGGTGAGGCGCCGGCCTGGGGCGATCCGGCAGGACACGATGTCGGCCCGTAGCTGTCGGTAGGCGGCATCGCCGAGGGACAGTGGTTCGGACGAGGGCACTGACACGTTACTCGCTCCCGGCGATCGAGAAACTCGGTGATATAGCAGCACGCCGATGATACCGCTTACGCACGAACGTCGGGAGCCCCGGGCAGCTCCCGTGAAATACGCCATCCAGCGGCGTGGTGTGGGCGTAGGCTTCAGCGTCGCAGCGGAATCACCACGCCGTCGCCGCTCTTCGTCCGGTCGGTGAGCAGGCGCAAGGCCGACGCGCGGGTTGCTCCCGCGATCTGGCGGGTCAGCCGCATGACCCCGAGCGTGTCCCGCCGGTCGATCGCCGAGTGCCATGTCACGCCTGCGGCCCGGAGTGTGTCGACGCAGTCGGCCGAGATGAGGATCAAGGTCAGGACACGCCACAACTCGCATGACAGCGACCGGTAGACCTCCATGAGCCGGTCGTTGTCGGCGGCGCTCGCGACCAGATCGAAGGTCTCTTCGGTGATGTCGATGAACCGGACGACCCCGTCCCGGTCCAGCGGGCCGGCCAGCAAGGCGTTCCCGTCCATCATCAGCTGTCGCAGCTGGGCGGCCTGCTTCGGGTCGGCCCGGCTGGTGCCCAGCGCGGCCATCTCCGGGCCGACCAGTGTCCAAACGGTGAACAGATCGTTGACCGACTTCAGGGTGAGTGGGGTGATCCGGTACGCGTGGGGGGCGACCACCTGGACCAGGCCGTCACCCACGAGGCGCGTCAACGTGTCGCGGACCGGGGACAGCCCCAGTCCGAATGCGACGGCGCTGGCGCGCTCGTTGAGCGGCTGGCCGGGAGGCAGCTCGCCGGTGATGATCCGGGTCCGCAGCGTGCGGTACACGGCCTCGGACGGCCGGGCCTGCGTCGCCGGTGCACGTCTGTCCGCCATGGTCCCGCCTTTCGGGCGAACGTCGCACTGCCGGTGCGGCGTGCCACACCGGCGTGGCCTAGCGAACGTCATGCTACGACGGCGTTGCTGAAGTGTCACGGCCCGGGTAACGGAATATTTTATGCGAAGCGGCGGAGCTCACGGCGCGCCAGCGACATCTTGTGGACCTCGTCCGGCCCGTCGGCGATACGCAGCATGCGGGCCTGGGCATACAACTCGGCCAGGGGAAAGTCCTGGCTCACACCACCGCCGCCGTGAGCCTGGATCGCATGGTCGATGACCCACGTGGCCATCCGCGGTGCGGCCACCTTGATACCCGAGATCTCGACAGCCGCGCCGCGGTTGCCGACGGTGTCCATCAGCCATGCCGTCTTCAGCACCAGCAGACGGGTCGTCTCGATACGTATGCGTGCTTCCGCCACCCACTCCTGGAAGACGCCCTGCTCGGCGAGCGGTTTACCGAAGGGAGTGCGCTCCTGGGCGCGCACGCACATCAGGTCGAAGGCGCGTTCGGCCATGCCGACCAGGCGCATGGCGTGGTGGATCCGGCCGGGGCCGAGGCGTGCCTGGGCGATGGCGAAGCCGCCGTGCAACTCGCCCAGGAGATTCTCGCGAGGGACCCGGACATCGTCGTACAGGATCTCGGCATGACCGCCGTGACCGCTGTCGGAGTACCCGAACACGCTGGTCGACCGCAGGACGTTCACCCCGGGGGCGTCGAGCGGGACCACGACCATGCTGTGGGTACGGTGGTGTTCTCCGCCCGGATTAGAGCGGCCCATCACGATGGCCACCTTGCAGGCGGGGCTCATCGCGCCGCTGGACCACCATTTGCGGCCATTGATCCGGAAGCCGTCCGCGTCCTCAGTGATCAGGGTGTCGATGTTGTTCGCATCGGAGCTGGCGACCAGAGGCTCGGTCATCGAGTAGACGGAGCGGATCTCACCGTCGAGCAAGGGCTTGAGCCACCGCTTCTGAATGGACGGCGTGGCGAAGTGCGCGAGGATTTCCATGTTGCCCGTGTCGGGCGCGGAACAGTTCAGCGCTTCCGGCATGATCCACGGGCTTCGACCGGTTATCTCGGCGACATGTGCGTATTCGAGGTTGGTCAGGCCCGCGCCCCGCTCTCCGGGGAGGAAGAGGTTCCACAGGCCGCGGTCACGGGCGGCCTTCTTGAGCTCCGCCATGACCGGCGGTGTGTCCCACGGGCCGATCTCGGTCTTCTGCTGCGCGTAGACCGGTTCTGCGGGGATGACGAACTCGTCCAGGAACTGGGTGGCTCGTAGCTTTAGATCCCGGATCTTCTCGGTCTCCGTGAAATCCATGGCTGTTCTGTCCTGTCCTTTTGATCGCGCGCTCAGCGGCCCGTACCCGCCTGCGGCGGGTTGAGGCGAACTTGTCATAGGGCTTTTCGGGCCTGGGACCGACAGTGAGGCGATCGGTCAGCCGTGTCCGGGGCGGATGGCGGCGCCGACAGACGACACCCTCCTCGACCTCTTCATCGCTCTCCCCTCGTCACGGGACATGTGGCCTGCTGAGGCGAGTTGGACCCCTGGTCCGGCGGAGGGCCGTCCCTGACCTGCGGATTCCGGCGCATTGATCGGCTACACCACGGCGGGACGCCATGGGGCAGTGGATCGCGAACACCCTTCCCTAGACGGGTCCTTGGAGACGGTGCGGAGTCCCCGTCGCGCGCCGGACGAGTTCGGCTCCGTAGTCGTTGCCGTTCGGCGTTCGGACGACGGTGTGAGTGTGGAACTTCTCAGGCTCCGTGTTCGCGAGGAACACGCCCGCGTGGTGGTCGAACTCGACGAGGACGACCGGGCTCTGTACGCGGTAGTAGAACGTGTCCTGGTCACCGCGTCCGCCGATCCAGCAGAAGTGGGTCTCGTCGAGATGGCGGCGGACGTCCGCCATCCGTGCCTTCCTGGGCCCGTCGGGCTGGTAGTCGAGGAAAAGGGCCACCAGATCGATGAGCGCCGCCCGCTGGGCCGGGTGGAGTTCTGTGCCGGGGACCCCTTCGTAGGGGATGACCCGGTTGTCCTGGAACGCTCCGGCCAGGTGGAGTTCGTCGGCGGGGTGCAGCCGCCCTGGGGGCATGTCCGGGTCCCGCTTCTGGTGGAACAGCACTGCCTGCTCGGCCTGGCCGGGCGTCAGGTTCCTGACGAAAGCGAGCCCTGCCCGTTCCTGTTCGTCGAAGAGTGACAGTCCCTCGTGCTCGCCGCGGTCGACGAGGTTGGGCTCGGAACCGAAGAAGACCGGCGTGAGCACTTGCCGGCCGCCGATCAGCAGGCAGTTGACGGCCAGGTGGTGCCCCCAGAGGTTCCAGCCCCACGGCTCGGTCACGGACGGGGTGCCGAAGATGTTGATGTTGTAGCTGTGCTCGTTGAGGATCCGGGGCAGATCGACGAGCTCGCCCAGGAACCCGTTGACTCTCATGATGTCCCGGACCTTTCGGTAACCCGCGGGGCTCAGACACGCCGCGACGAGCCGGAACACCTGATCGCGAATCTTCTCGTCGACCTCCTCCAGCCGGATGCCGAAGGGGTTGAGGCAGAACTCCGGGTTCAGCCAGGCCCGCCACACCCGGCTGTGGAGGGGGTGCAGGACGCGGCTCTGTTCGCCGGGGCCGAGCATGCCGAGGAGTGCGACGGCGGCATCGACCGCCGCGTTGTTGTCCGCGCCCTCGTCGCGTTCGGTGCCGAAGAGCTCCGGCACGGTCCGGCCGTCTGTGGTGATACCACGGAATTCCGTGTTCTCGAACAGCTCCGTCCATGCCGAGGCGACCTCGTCGGCCACCGGGTTCTGCCGCACGGCGTCGAGATAGGTGTACGGATCACACGATCGGAATGCGCTCAGGCGCGGATGGTCGAGCGGGAAGAGGTGGTCGCGGAAGTCACTGGACATGTCGCCTCCGGGAGTGGGGGTGCGAGACAGCACCGGCTCGCGCCCCAGGAGCATCCGGCCCACCCGCTTGACGCTCCCGGAACGTCGGGCCCTACCTTGCCACAGGTCCTCTCGGTGGTCCACTGGTCCATTTTGCGGACCGAAGGTTGAAATGAAGAGTGCAATGACAGCGACAATGGAGTCCGCCGCGCTCGGCTCGGCAGGGGAAGGTGACTACTCCTGCCTGGAGAAGACCGCAGGAACAACAGCGTCCACGTCGAGCGGTTCCCCGAGAGGGGATTTCGACAATGCTCCCCGCCCGTGATCGTGTTGCGCGGATCCCGAGGCGCCCGACCTCGGTCTCCACCACATCGCCTGGCCACAGCAGCCAGGGAGGCCGGCGGGTGTAGCCGGAGGGGGTGTCGGTGCTGAGCAGGTCACCGGGATGCGGCGTGGGGGTGCGTGAGATGGCCGGCATCTTGCCCGCGCGGTGGATCATCTGGCTGGTGGAGCCGTCCTGGACGGTCCTGCTGTTGACCCGTGCCCGCACGTGAAGCCCGTTCCGCAGGTCACCCGCCTCATCGACCGGCGCCATAGGGCCAGCTGGCCGGAGCGGTCGGCGTCAGCCCCGGAATTCGTCAACTGTGCGGGTCTCGTGAGGTCTTCTCGACGAAGCCGCCTCGTGGTCGGTGCGGCCGGAGAGCTGCTGAGTGTCGGCCATGGAACCCGTGCGGACGCGGTCAGAACTGGTACGGCCCGAAACGGCCCCACGCGACCACGGCCAGCAAGGCTATGAAGTGAAGGTTCACAGCGGCCTTCGCGGTTTCGGAGCGACGGAGGTGAACAACGGACCCACCTCCGGCCAGCATGATGCCGCCGAGAGCGGCCAAGGGAGTCAGTACCGGCGCGATGTCGGTGGCACCCGGGAGGATCAGGCCGAGGCCCGCCAACACGTCGAGCAGCCCGATGAGCTTCACAGATGTGTCGGAGAAATCCTCGACCCAGCCGAAGGCGGTTTTGGCGAGTTCTTCTCTGTCTCGCAGGATCTTCATGCCCCCGAACACAACGAAGGAGGCGGCCAGATAGGCCTGGAAAACCCACAGCAGTACGTTCACGAGTACCCCAAGGCGGTGTAGCGTATGTTCAAATTTGGACAACTGCACACTAGCACTTGATTTGCATTTCAAACACCGCTGTGCAGCAATTGATCCGGGCAGCCGAGGCCATGCTGCCTCAACTGCCGTGCCCTGGGCTCCGCTTGGACGAACGTGGTCTCGTGCCCGGGCACAGAACATGGTGTTGTTGTCCCCGACGTCTCCGGCGCAGGCGGGAGGACGATCGGGAATCGAACCCGGGAGGCATCGTGGGACGCAGTGGGGTGTTCAAGGGACGAGGAGTCAGCCGCTTCAACGGCTTGATCGTGAGACTCCGTTCGTCGGACCGGTGGGGGAGATGGGTCCGTCGCCATCTCACCGTCGTGAAGTACACGGGGCGGCGGTCGGGACGAACGTTCAGCACGCCGGTGGCCTACCAGCACAAGGGCGGCATCGTCACCATCGCCGTGGCCTTCCCCGACGCCAAGAACTGGTGGCGCAACTTCACGGGGGACGGCGGCCCGATATCGCTCGAGCTGGAAGGGGCGGACAGAGAAGGCCACGCCGTGGCCCAGCGAGACGACAAGGGCCGCGTCCTCGTCACCGTACGGCTGAACGACTGACACGGCACAACACACCGGCAGGCGAAGTTCGCGGAGCGGCGTCGGCGACCGGCACGACGACGTCGCCGGCGCTCAGTCCATGCGGATGATCCCCCCGCCCAGCGCCGCGGTGACGGCGGCGGTCCGGTCGCCGACGCCGAGCTTGGCGTAGATGTGCAGCAGATGGGTCTTGACCGTGGCCTCGGACAGGCGCAGGGCACGGGCGATCTGCTTGTTGCTCTGCCCCCGGGCCACGGCGGACAGGACTTCGAGTTCCCGGCCGGACAAGCCGCCGCCCCGGTCGCCGCGCATATGGGCGAGGACCTTGGCGGCCACTGTGGGCGACAGTGCCGCACCTCCCCGGGCGGCGGTACGGACGGCCTCACAGAGCTCGTGTCGTCCCGTGTCCTTGAGCAGGTAGCCGACCGCGCCGGCGTCGACGGCTGCGGTGATGTCGGCGTCCGTGTCATAGGTGGTCAGGACGAGTACCCGCACGTCGGGGTGGGCGGCACGGATGGCGGCGGTCGCGGCGGTGCCGTCCATGCCGGGCATCTGCAGGTCCATCAGCACCACGTCGGGTGCGAGTGCGGCGGTCTGGCGCAGGGCCTCGGCACCGTTGGCGGCCTCGCCCACGACATCGAGGTCGGGCTGGGTCGCCAGCACGGCGGCAAGCCCGTCGCGGACCACGGGGTGGTCGTCGACGAGGAGGACCCGGATCGTGGGACCCGTCGAAGGCCTCATGACGCCGGCGCCATACGGTCGTTGCCCGACACGGTGGCCGAAGGTTCCGAGACCGCAGGTTCCGAGACCGAGGGTCCGGTGGACGGGGACTCGGCCGGGAGCGGCACCGTGACGGCGATGGTCGTACCCTCGCCCGGGGCGCTTTCCACCGCGAACGTGCCGTCCAGGGCGATGATGCGCTCCCGCATGGTGATCAGGCCGATGCCGGTGTGCCGAGCGGCGGGTGCGAAACCGGTGCCGTCGTCCTGGATGTCGATCGCCAGGACATCGCCGAGGTACGAGAGCGTGGCCGACACACTCACCGGGCGAGCGTGCCGCCGGGCGTTGGTCAGCGCCTCCTGCACGACGCGCAGCAACTCGCCCTCGGTACTGGGCGGCAGGGCGACCGGTCGGCCGGTCACGACCGTGTAGGCCTCGGTGCCGGTCTCCTCCGCCAGCCGGGCGGTGAGCTCGCGGACCGCGTCCGCCAGATGCGTGCGGTCCAGCGGCGCCGGGCGCAGGGCTTGCACGAGGCGGCGGCTCTCGACGAGGTTGTCCCGAGCCGTCCGCATGGCCTGCTCGACGCGACGGGCCGCAGGGGAGTCGGGCGGCAGATCGGCACGTGCGGCGTCCAGCAGCATGGCGATGGACGCGAACCCCTGGGTCAGCGTGTCGTGGACCTCCCGGGCCAGGCGCTGGCGTTCGGCCAGGATGCCCGCCTGGCGTTCCGCTGCCGCTCGTTCGGCCTGGGTGGCGGTGAGCTCGTCCAGGAGCCGCTGCCGCTTGTGACTCTCATGGTCGAGGGTGGCGACGTAGCAGGTGATGGTGACCCCCACCGCGGTGCCGAGCACGCAGCCCGTGAGCGCCCGCACATCGACCGGGCCGTCCGTGGTGAGGCTCTGCCACCACCAGACGGCGCCCAGCACGAGGACCCCGCCGGCCGACCACCAGGCCCGCCGCAGCCAGTACGGGCTCAGCACCGCCACGGCGACCGGGAGGAACGCGGGGTCCACGACGGCCATGACCGCCCACCCGGCCAAGGCCCCGACCAGGTAGGTCAGCGGCGGGCGGTCGGCGCCGCCGCGGAGCGCGATCCAGTACACGTACCAAAGGGCGAGCCCCACCGTCGGGCCGATGCGCGACAGCGCCGCGCCGGTCGTCATGTCCGCCCCGGCCAGCGCACTCGGCATGGACAGGGCGAGCACGATGGCGAAGAAGGCGTGCTGCCCCATGGCCTTCCACCGTTCCCGCGTCCATGCCTGTTGCAGTGCCATGGCCCTCAGAGTAGGTGAGTCGCGTACCGGAACAATCAGCCGGCCAGTGAGGGCGGGTCCACCGATCGGTGGACTGAGATCCCGTCGGTCGGTCGATGTGCGGGAAGGGAGCGGGCGGCGACGATCGGCCCCGCGGACGACGGCCCGCTGCTCCACCGCCCCTTGTGAGGAACCACCCGTGCCCCTGGCCTCCGTTCCCGCCCGTCCAACGGCGAGGCCCACCTGGCCAGGAACGCTGCGGGCAGTCCGGCGTACCGGCGTCGACGCCGGACGTCTCCTTCAGCGAGTGGACGCCACCAGCGGCCCCAAGAACCGACCAAGCCCCCACCCACCATTTGGAGTTGCCGTGTCCTCTGTCTCCCAGACGCTTCCCGCACGCCGGGGTCCGCTCGTGGTGGCGGGAGGTGTGGTCGTAGCCATCCTGCTGTCCTCTGTGGCCAACGCGTTGATCGCCGTGCTGGCGCACGCGCTGGGCGCACCGGACGACTTCGACCCGCTCAAGGCCTCGTCGTACATCTTCCTGACCGTGCTGGGAGTGCTGGCGGGATCCGCCGGATGGGCCCTCGTCCGCAGGTTCTCCCGCGATCCCGAACGGCTGCTGCGCCCACTCGTCCCCTCGGTCGTCGTGGTGTCCTTCGTCCCGGACTTCTTCAAGTTCGAGGACGGCGAGGTGACGGGTGTGGTCGCGCTGCTCCTGATGCACGTCGCGGTCGCGGTGCTCGCGGTGTCGGCGTACCGCAAGGTCATGCCACTGGGCCCGGTGCGCTGATCACACGCCGCTCCGGCTCCGCCCGGCCGCCTGTGCCAAGGCCTGCCTACCCCCCCGATCGCGTCACAACTCCCCTCCCTCGCCGCCCGGTTGGCCCTCTCTCCCACTTGGAGCCCGTCATGCCCGCCCTGCTGGATCCCGTCCTCGACCTGCTGACGTTGCGCGGAACCGTCGCGGCCACCGAACCGATCGCCGCCCGTATGCGCCGGCTCCGCATCGAGGGCGACGCGCTCGCCGGGCTGACGGTGCAGCCTGGACAGCAGGTGCGGGTACTGGTGGGCAACGGGCTGACCCGGCGTACGTATTCGGTGTGGCACTACGAACCCGCCGGTGCCGTCGAGCTGTGCGTGCTGGACCATCCGGGCGCCGGGCCCGGCGCGGTGTGGGGGCGGACCGCCGAGGTGGGACACCAGGTCCGGCTGAGCCGGCCGGAGGGCTCCTTCGTGCTGCGCCCGGACGCCACGCACCACTTCTTCGCCGGGGACGAGACCGCGGCCGTCGCCTTCGGGGCGATGCTGGCGGCGCTCCCCGAGGGGGCGCGGGTCTCGGGCTGCGTGGAGACGGCGACGGAGGCGGACCGGCTGCCGCTGGCCCACGGCGACCGCCTCGACTGGCTGGTCAGGGGCGGTACATCGCTGCCGGACTCGGTACGACGGCTCGCTCCCGCGGCCGGCGGTGTCGCGTATGTCGCCGGGGAGGCGCGGACCGTGCAAGCGGTGAAGCAGGTGCTTGTGCGGGAGGCGGGCTGGGACCGGCGGTCGGTCCTCACCAAGCCGTTCTGGGCGCCGGGCAAGCGCGGACTGGAGTGATGACGACGGGGGCGAGGGCGACCACCCGCCGGCTCCGCGCTGCGCGGAGGTGCTCTCAGGAGGCCGGGGGCTGTCCGGACCAGGCGGCGCGCAGGAGCCGGGTGAGGCCTTCCGCGGTCACCTCACGCGGGTTGGCGTAGGGGTTGGCCAGCGCGACCTCGACGATCCGGTCGATGTCGCCCTCGGCCATGCCGAGCTCCCGCAGGGACCGCGGCGCACCGAGCCGGCCGGCGAGGTCCCACAGATACGTGGCCGGGTCGGCGGAGTCGCCGAGGGCACGGCCGAGCGCGGCCACCGCCTTGGGTGCCGCGCCCTGGTTGTAGGCGAGGGCGTGCGGGAGCACCACGGTGTGGGTCGGGGCGTGGGGCAGGTCGAGGGTGCCGCCGAGGGCGTGGCAGAGCTTGTGGTGCAGGGACATGGTGGTGGCCCCGAGGCAGGCGCCGCACAGCCAGGCGCCGTACTGGGCGCGGGCGCGGGCGTCGAGGTCGGTGCCGTCGGCGACGACGTGGGGGAGTGCGGCGGCCAGCGCCCGCACTCCTTCCTCGGCCATCAGGTCGATGAACGGGGAGGCGTCCGGCGCGTACAGGGCCTCGACCGCGTGCGCGATCGCGTTCATGCCGCTGGTCGCGGAGACGGCCGCGGGCAGGGCCACCGTGAGCGCGGGGTCGTACAGCACTGAGACCGGCAGCACACGGGGATCCCGGCCGGTGCGTTTGACGCCGTTCTCCGTCAGGCCCCACACCGGCGTCATCTCGGACCCGGCGTACGTCGTCGGGACGGCGATGACCGGCAGGCCGTACCGCAGGGCGACGATCTTCCCGAGGCCGATCGCCGAGCCGCCGCCGACGGCGACGCAGCCCTCCGCGTTCACCTCTTTCGCCCGTCGTTGGGCCTCGGCCGCCGATTCGGCGGGCACGTGCATACGGGCGTGGGGGTGGATGTCCACGGCGCGCGGGCCGATGAGGCCGGCGACGGTCTCGGCGAGCTCCCGCTGTCCGGGCGAGCACAGCACCATGACCCGCTTGAGGCCGGCGTGGTCGATCTCGTCGGCGAGCCGGCCGAGGGCGCCGGTGCCCAGCACCACGCGCATCGGGAGCGCCTGGTAGCTGAAGTCCAACGGGGTGTTCACAGGGCGTCCTCCGCTGTCTCGGGCTCGACGGTGATGTCGAACTCGGCCCTGCGGAACGGAGCGTTGACCTCGTACGCGCGGGCCGTCTCCGCGTCGTCGACCTGCTCGAAGTCGACGACCAGGCTCTCCTTGACGGCGAAGACGGCGTCCGAGTCCAGGTAGGGGCCGTCGGCGACGAAGATGTGTGTCGTCAGCGGCCGGTGGCCGGCGGCCTCGACGATGAAGTGGATGTGCGCCGGGCGGTACGGGTGCCGCTCGGTGGCGTCGAGCAGCGCGCCCACCGGGCCGTCGGTCGGGATGGGGTAGTGGCTCGGCACGACCGTGCGGAACCACACGCGGCCTTCGTCGTCGGTACGGAACAGTCCGCGTCCGTTGCCCAGCGGCTGGACGTCGGGCTGCTGCACGTCGTAGAAGCCGTCCTCGCTGCACTGCCACACGTCGACGCTCGCGCCGGCCAGCGGGCGGCCGTCCGCCGAGGTGACGCGGAGCGAGACGACGCAGGGCGTTCCGGTGCCCATGAGATCGATGTTGTCCCCGCTCTCGCGCTTCGGGGACTCCACCACGTGAAACGGTCCGAGGACCGTGCTCTCCGTGCCTCCGCCCTCCTCGTTCACCGTCTCGACCAGCATGGAGACACCCAGAACGTCGGAGAGCAGGATGAATTCCTGGCGGGTGGGATCGCATTTCTGCCCGACGGCCGTGAGGTAGTCCACGGCGTACTCCCACTCCTGGATCGTGGGGCGCAGTTCACGGACGTAGCCGTGCAGATGGCGGACGAGTCCTTGGAGCAGTTCGCGCAGCCGGGGGTCCGGGGTGGCGCGGAAACTGTCGAAGGCTGCGGCGGTGATGGCCTGCGCCGCCTCGTCGGTGCCGGGCATGACATTCCTCCAGTGGTGGCTCGCTCCTCGCACCGGGCGGCGGCTCCGGGCGAGTGAGTCACGACAACGCTAGGGAGCCGAGGCCGGGGGCGATATCCGCGCAGCGCGACCGGCAGCCGAATCGCGCGACGCGTTCGGACGACCGGTCCGGGGACGCGGTCTGGAGGAACATGGAGGCCGCATGGAGGACTCGCGTCCACCGCCCGTGTGACCATGCTCGCACCAGACCGATGACCTGGGGTTCTCCGCCGGAACCCGCGGATCACCCCTTGTTGCGCGGGCAAGGCGCGGACAACAATGACGTATGGGCCGCTCACCTCTTGCGAGCCACGTACTGTGCCGCGACTCGGGCTTCGAGGACTTCCGCGAACGCCTCAACGACCTGTTCTATCCGGCGGACGTCACCCCGCTGTCGGGCCCCGAGGGCCCCGGCGGCGAACTCCGTGGCACACGCACTGAGCACATCACCGTCGGCCTGATGACCTTCGGCCAGCGCACACGCGTCGATCCCGGCCGTACGCCGTCGCACTACCACGTCAATGTCGTCCTGCGCGGCTCCCTCGAAGCCGCCACCGGACGCCAGGAGATGGTGGCCACCGCCGGAGACGCGATGGTCTTCACACCGACGCGGCAGCACCGGCTGCTGAGCTGCGACCGCGGTGAGCAGCACCTGGGAATCAAGATCGACCGGAGCCTCGTCGAAGCCGAGCTCGAAGCCCTCCTGGGCCGCTCGCTGCAGGCTCCGCTGGAATTCGCGTTCGGCTTCGATCTGACATCCGCGCCCGGCCGCAGTTGGCGCAGCACGCTGGACCTGTTGCTCGCGGAGTCCGACAACACCGGCGGGCTCATCGGCCGGCCCGCGGTCCAGCGGCACTTCGAGCGCCTCCTAGTGAGCGGTCTGCTGCTGGCCCAGCCGCACACCTACTCGGAAGCGCTGCTGCGTCCGCAACCCCCCGCCTACCCACGGACGGTACGCAAGGCCGTCGACCTGATCGAGGCCCATCCCGAGACCCCCTTCACCGTCGGGGACCTGGCCCGGGCCGCAGGCATCAGCGCGCGACGCCTCCAGGAAGGGTTCAGGGAGCACCTCGGTGTGACCCCGATGACGTATCTGCGCAACGTCCGCCTGGACCGGGTTCACGCCGACCTCCGCACGGGCACCACCGGAGTCACCGAAGCGGCCGGCCGGTGGGGCTTCACCCACCTGAGCCGGTTCTCCGCCGCCTATCGCCGGCGCTTCGGTACCGCACCCTCCGAGACCCTGGCCAGGTCCCGCGGTCAGGACCTCGGCCGGGCGGGGGAACCGCAGGCACGACGGCACCCGTAGGCCGACTCTGGGAATTTCCTGAGAACGGGGCGGCACGCCGGTCGTGCGCGCCGCGCGACCTGCGTCGCTCTCGCACCGGCTCACAGAAATCTCCCAGAACCTCTCGGGAACGTCGTACCCGGAACCGTGACTGTGTGCGGGTCCCTGGCACGCGGCGCCGTAGTCTCCCCCCGCTCGGCGCCGCGTGCTCCCCCGCGAGCGATGCGGAGTGCCTCCCCTATGGCTGTTACCCCTATGGCTGTCACCACGCCCCATCCCAGGACCAGGCCCGGTTCCAGCCCGCGGCCCGGTACGAGCCCGCGATCCCCACGCCACACCGTGCCGGTCCGGCTGATCGGCCCGTGGCAGAACGCCCTGGAAGGTGCGGCGGCCGTGCTGTGTGCGGTGGTCGCCATGGCGGCCGTGTCCGCGCTGGCGCTGGCCCTGTTGGACGCCGGATCGTTCGGGTCGCTGTGGGCGCTGACGACGGCCCTGACGGCCATGGCCGTCGGCGGCTCGGTGAGCGCGGGTTCGGATGTCTCCGCGGACACCGGGTCGATGGGCGGTCTGGCCTCCCTGTTCGGCGGTGGCGGCATGGGCCCGTCGATGAGCGGTGCCGTCGACGCCGTACCGCTCGGCGTCACGCTGGTCGGCGCCGTCGTGCTGTGGATCGCGTTCTCCCGGCGGCTGCGTCAGGGGCAGCAACGGGGGTTCACGGCCGGTGAACTGGCCGTGCGGGCGGCCGGAGCGGCATCCGCGGCACTGGTGACCTTCATGATCGTGGCCGCCCTGGCACGGGGATCGGTCAGCATGCCCGCGTCGGCGATGACCGGGATGGGAGGAGCCGACGGAGCCGACGGCGACCGGTCTGCCGGGGGATTCGGGGGCGGTGGTGGGCTGGGCGATCTCATGGGCGGTGGGGACGGCGGTGGTCTGGGCGGCTTCATGGGCGGTGGGGACGGTGGTGGCCTGGGTGGCCTCATGGGCGGTGCGGACGGCGGTGGCCTCGGTGGCTTCATGGGCGGTGGCGGTACGGGGGCGCAACAGGCCATGACGTACCACGTGAGCGCGGGGTCGGCGGGCCTTGGCGCGGTGCTGTGGGTGGCCGTCGTACTCGGTGCGGGATTCCTGATCAGTCGCCGGGTGCAGCTGCCGGTGGGCGGTGCGCTGGACCGGCTGCGCACCATCTGGGGTCCGGGTCTCTCGGCGGTCGTCCGCACGAGCCTCGTCCTGGTGGCGGTTCCGCTGGTGGCCCTGGCGGTCGCCGGGGCGGTGGCCGGTGGCCGGGCCGCCTCGGCGGCGGGTGCCGTCCTGCTGGTCGCCCCGAACGCCCTGGCGGTGTTCCTGACGCTCGGTGTCGGTTCCTCCTGGACGGCCGCGGTGCACCCGGCGCAGAGCGACGGCGGCGGCAACCCGCTCGCCGCACTCATGGGCGGCATGGGCGGCGGTCAGCAGCCCGACCGTACCGAGCACCTGAGGTCCCTGTCGGCAGGCGGATGGCCGCTGTGGCTCGCGGCCCTCGCGGTGACCTGTCTGATCCTGCTCGCCTGCGCCTACCGGGCGGCCCGTGCCACGCACGGCGGCCGGGCCCTGCCCTTGCTTCCCTATCGGGGCCCGCTGGCCGGGCACCTCGCCATGGCCGAGCGGTTCGGTGTCGTCACGGCCGTCGTCCTGGGCCTTGCGGCCTGGCTGGCGGGGGCGTCCGGGAACTTCGGCGTCAGCATGTTCGGCAGCACGATGGGGGGAGTGGAGGCCGAGCTGAGTGGCAGCGTGCTGCTGACGGTTGTGTTCGGGCTGCTCGTCGGGGCCCTGGCCGGGTTCGCCGGGAGCGTGCTGTCCGCGGTGCGCGGGTTCCGCAGGGCGTAGTGACAGGGGGCCTCGCATGGTGACCACAGCTCTCTTTCGTATCCTGCCGGGCAGGATCCCGCCCGCCGCGGGGTGCGTGCCTTCTGCCGTGTCCGCGTGTCCGGCGGGGCCGGGAGCGTGTCCCGGTTGCCTGGAGGCCCCCTTTGATACCTGTTGAGCGCTCTGCCCCACCTGGCACCGGCATCGAAGGCGCATCCCGCGCAGGTGCCCCGACCGGCGTGAACCTGCTGGTCGTGGACGACGAGCCCACCGTGCGGGAACTGCTGTGCGCGGCCCTGCGGCACGCCGGGTTCACCGTCGCCGCCGCCGGCACCGGCCAGGAGGCCCTGGACCGGGCGGAGGAGGTCTCGCCCGATCTCGTTCTGCTGGACGTCATGCTTCCCGACCTCGACGGCTTCGAGGTGATCCGCCGGCTGCGTGAGCGGTACCGGTCGGCGGCGGCGCCGCGCACAGGCCACATCCCGGTCGTGTTTCTCACCGCCCGTGACGCGACCCAGGACAAGATCGAGGGCCTGGTTCTGGGCGGCGACGACTACGTCACCAAGCCGTTCGACCTCCGGGAGCTGATCGCGCGCATCCGGGCCGTGCTGCGCCGCACGAGCGGCGACCCCACCGCGCTGCTGCGCGTGGCCGACCTGGAACTCGACCCGGACGGCGTCCAGGCGGCCCGTGCGGGCGAGCCGCTGCGCCTGTCGCCCACCGAGTTCCGGCTGCTGCACTACCTGATGGCCAATGCCGGGCGGACGGTCTCCAAGCCGCAGATCCTCCAGCGGGTGTGGGACTACGACTTCAACGGCGACACCGGCATCGTCGACACCTACATCAGCTATCTGCGCCGCAAGATCGACAACGGTGGTCCGAAGCTCATCCACACCGTGCACGGCGTGGGGTACGTGCTGCGTGGAGCGAAGACGTGACCAGGCTCCCTCGGGCCCGTGCGCTGTGGGCGCGCGCGTCCCTGCGCAGCCGGGTGCTGCTGTTGTCCGTCGCCCTGCTGGCGGCCGGCTTCACGGCGTTCGCCCTGGTCACCGGAAACGCCCTGCGCGGCTATATGGAGAACCGCGTCGACGCCCAACTCCGGGCCGCCGCACAGGTACTCGCCGTCCTGCCGGCCACGGTGGCGGAGAACGGAGCCGACCGGACGCCGCCGGCGTACCTCGCCGACTTCAACACGGCCGTCCTCGGCAACCCCGTCATCACGTACGTCACCGCGGAAGGCGCCGTCGAGAGCAGCATCGACTCCTTCGCCGCGGACCGGACGAGCAACGCGCACGGTCCGGCACTCGCCCGGCTGGACACGGCCGCCGTCGAGGCCCACGGCGGCCGCTCCTTCACCGTCGGCAGCACGAAGGGCGACGCACGCTGGCGGGTGATCGCCGTGCCCAGAGCCGCGCGTGCCGCGCTGCCGGGGACCGCGGTGACGAGCTCCGCCGCCTCCGGCAGTGTGGTCGTGGCCATGCCGATGGGCCAGGTGGACGGCACGGTGGGCCGTATGTGGCAGAACTACCGGACCACCGGCCTCGCCCTGCTCGCCGTCCTGGCCGTGGCGGGCTGGTTCGCGGTCCGCTCCGGGCTGCGTCCGCTGTCCCGCGTCGAGCAGACCGCCGCCGAGATCGCGGGCGGCGACCTGTCCCGCCGGGTGCCCGAACTGGCCGGGCCCAAGACGGAGTTGGGGCGTCTGGCCGCCGCGCTGAACAGCATGCTCGGGCAGTTGGAGACCGCGTTCGCCGCGCGCGCCGAGTCCGAGGCGCGGATGAGCCGGTTCGTCGCCGACGCCAGCCACGAGCTGCGCACCCCGCTCGCCGGCATCAAGGGCCTGACCGATCTGCACCGCATGGGTGCCCTCCCCGCACGCGAGGACATCGACGCCACGATGGACCGCATCGCCCGCGAGTCCGAACGTCTCACCCGGCTCGTCGAGGACATGCTCCAGCTGGCCCGCCTCGACGAACACGCGCTGAAGACCACGGAGAGCCCCACCGGTTCCCCCGCCCCCGGCCTCCCACCCGACCTCGACCTCACCCCCACCGACCTGCGCACCCTCGCCGCCGACGCCCTCCACGACGTACGCGCCCTGGACCCGGCCCGCACCGTCACGCTCACCGGTCCGGGCGGTGACGGCCCGCCCGCGCCCGCACCGGCCCTCGCCGACGAGGCCCGGCTGCGTCAGGTCGTCACCAACCTGGTCGGCAACGCCGTCACCCACACCCCACCCGGAACCCCCCTCCGGATCGGCGTCGGCACGGTCGGCGACCACGCCGTCCTGGAGATCGCCGACCAGGGACCGGGTCTCACCCCGCAGCAGAGCGGCCGTATCTTCGAGCGCTTCTACCGCGCCGACACCTCACGCAACCGAGCCACCGGCGGCGCCGGCCTCGGCCTGTCCATCGTCCACTCCCTGATCACCGCTCACGGCGGACAGATCGAGGTCGAGTCGGCCCCCGGCGAGGGCGCCACGTTCCGGATCCTGCTGTCCCGGCTCACCGATCAGCCGACTTCGGCAAGCCCGCCGGAACCGGCGGTTCGCCCGCGGTGACCGGCGCCTGGGCGGGCCCGGGGGGGTGGTCGCAACACGACGAGGGTGCAGCGGCTGCTGCGCACCGGCGGTCGAGATGGTCCAATCTTCATATTCATCTGAGAGCCGTCGAGCCGAGCCACGCGGACTGGGACAGTCGCGTCGCAGGACGGCCGGGACGGGAGGCGGGGTTGGCCGAGCACATCGGAGCGTGGGTGAGGAAGCTGCACCCGGCCGTGGACCCCGGGGAGCCCACCTGCACTCGCGAAACGGTACGCCGTGCGATCGACCAGGTCGGTGACCAGCCGGTCGCGTGGGCGGTCGCGGTGGCGGCCGACATCGTCCAGGACGGCGCGTTCCCGGATCTGACCGGCACCGGCCTGAGAGGCCGGCAGGTCATGCGCTCCAGCATCGAGTCGATCGTCATCTCGACGCTCCTCGCCATCGAGGCCGACGGCCACCCACCGGCCCAGATCCCGCCCGAGGCGGAGGCACACCTGGTGGACCTGGTCCGCCGCCGGGTTCCGGTCGACCTGCTCCTGACTCATCAGCGCAGGATCCACTCACAGCTGGCCGATCACTTCATGGGCGGCTGCCGCTCCCTGGTGCCGCTCACCGATCTCGCGGCATCACTCGAGCATGTGTCTCATGTGCTCTTCGAGTTCGCCGACACCTTCGCCACCATCACCGCCGAGTCGTACGCCGCCCAGAACGAGCGGTTTCTGAGCAGCACCGCCGCCGCCAGGTACGAGACGGTTCTGGCACTGCTGGCGGGGGAGGGCGCGGTCGACGCGGCGTCCCGGCAACTGGCCCACCCCCTGACGAACGCGTACCACATCGGCCTGGTGCTGCATCCGGCCGACTCGCCCAGCCACACCGCGGATCACCTGGACCACCTGGCCCGGTCCCTCCTGCGCGGTTTCGGCGCGGACGCTCAACTGGTGGTGCCGGTGGACCGTACCGAGACATGGGCGTGGGGGGCGTTCCGGGCGCGGCCACCGGGTGAGACGCCGCTGCTGCCCGGCGGGGCCGACGTGCTGGTGGGCGTGGGGGCTCCGCATCGAGGCGTCGAGGGTTTCCGGTCCACCCATGAGGAGGCCCTCGAAGCCGTGCGGGTCGGGGCTTTCGGTGCGCGCTCGACGGCGGGCGCGAGTGTCGTCCGGTACGACGAGGTCCGGCTGCTCTCGCTGCTGATCGCGGACCCCGGCAAGGCCGCTCGCTTCGTGCGCGACGAACTCGGCGCGCTGGGATCGAGCGCGGCTTCCACCAGGGTTCTGCGCCGGACGGTGCGGGCCTACCTGGACTGCCACGGCAGTCCGGCGGAGGCCGCCAAGGAGCTGCGGGTCGCGAAGAACACGGTCATCTACCGGGTCAAGCGGGCGGAGGAAC
The DNA here is from genome assembly GCF_042896045.1 of Streptomyces sp. NPDC001351. Classification (NCBI taxonomy): domain Bacteria; kingdom Bacillati; phylum Actinomycetota; class Actinomycetes; order Kitasatosporales; family Streptomycetaceae; genus Streptomyces; species Streptomyces sp. NPDC001351. The sequence goes on from NZ_JBIAWS010000027.1 coordinate 44,414, forward strand.
TCCTGGGCCGCTCCGTCAGGGACTCCCAGCTCGAACTGCACGCGGCACTCCGCCTCGCGGAGCTGTTCCCCGATCTGGACGACACCGCTCACTGACGGGCACACGTCGCGAATCCCGCGCACCCGGGGCACGGGCCGGCCGACCTCCGGCGTGAGCTGCTCGACGCACGAGCCCGGCGACCGCGCCACCGTTCTGGACCCCACCTTGGACCCACCTTGGACCCGTTTTGGACCCCGGGCCCAATCGGCGTCGAAAGCTTGGCAGGTCAGGCATAGAGACCGGCGTCACGCCGGGACTTCAATCGGCAGCAGGACGATATGGCCGGCCACCGCTTCGGCAGGTGAGCCGCCGAGGCAAGGAGGCCTCATGACTGCTCTCGATGACGTCACGACGTTTGGACCGGAGGCGCAGAGCGAAGCGCGCGAACGTCTGCTGCGGACCGCCCGCGACCTACGGCCGCTCCTGCGTGAGCATGCCGACGAGTCCGAGCGCAACCGCCGCCTGGCCGAGAACACGGAGCGGGCCCTGCGCGAGTCCGGGTTGTTCCAGGCCACGACGCCCCGCCGGTCGGGCGGAGTCGGCGGAGACGTCCGGACCCTCATCGAGCTGTCGGCCGAGATCTCTCGGGGGGACTCGTCCGCGGGCTGGGTCGCCTTCATCGCCAACACGACCGCGTTCGGCATGGGCCTCTTCCCCGACGACGTGCGGGAACTGGTGTACGGCCCGGACCCCCGCAACGTCGCGATCAGCCAGTTCGCCCCCGGCGGGACCGCCGAGAAGGTCGACGGTGGCTACCGCATCAACGGCAAGTGGGGCTTCGCCTCGGGCTGCTACCAGGCCCAGTGGACGCTGAACGCGTTCCTCGTCCTCGACGCGGAGGGCCAGCCATCGGAGGTGCGGTGGGCGCTGATGCCGCTGGCCGAGATGCGCATCGAGGACACGTGGTACGTCGTCGGCATGGCGGGGACCGGCAGCAACACCCTCGTGGCCGAGGACCTCTTCGTCGAGGACCGGTGCACCCTGGACCTCGAGACGTTCATGGGCACGAGTGTCTTCCCGATCTGGCACGACGACGAGACAAGCTACCGGGCGCCGCTGAACGCTCTCGCCTGTCTCGGCCTGTGCGGTCCGCTGCTGGGCATGGCCGAGGCCGCCTGGGACTTCACGACGGAGAACCTCGCCAAGGGCCGCCCCATCAGCTACTGGGCCTACACGGACCGCCGGGACGCCCCCAGCTACCGCCTCGCCCTCGCCGACGCACGGGTCGCGATCGACGCGGGCCGCATGCATCTGCTCAGGTCCGCCGACGAGATGGACGACGCCGCGCGCGAGGGCCGGGTCCTCGACGCGGCGGCCCGGGCGCGGATCCGCGGCGACTCCGAGATCGCGACGCGTAACTTCCGCCAGGCGGTCACGCTCATGCTCGACATCGTCGGCACGAGCAGCTTCGCCCAGGCCAACCCGCTCCAGCGCGTCTGGCGTGACCTGACCGTCGCCAGCGGCCACGGCCTGAACAACCCCCTGCTGAACCGGGAGGTCTACGGCCAGAGCCTCGTCGGTCGCGACACCGCGGAGATCGGTTCGCTCTGAGGCCGTCACGGCCCGGCCGGCACGGCCTGACTCCTGCGTGGTGGCCCCGCGGCCCGGCCCTCGGGGCCACCACGGCGGGACTCGACACGTCGAAAGGACCTTCCGCCATGACGACATTCGCCATGCCTTCTCCCGCTCACCCCCCGATCCACCTGACCGCAGCGGAACGGGCGGAGTCACTGCCGGCCGAGACCTTCAGGTCGGCGTTCCGGATGCACCCCTCCGGGGTCGCCGTCGTGACCGCCGACCTGGGTGGGCGGCCGGTCGCGATCACGGTCAGCTCGTTGGCCTCCGTCAGCGCCGAACCGCCGCTGATCGTCTTCTCCGTCTCCTCGCGGGCCTCCAGCAGCGCGGTCCTGCGGCGGGCCGACAGCGTCGTCATCCACATGGTGGGCAGCGACCAGCTCTGGCTCGCGCAGCTCGGGGCCACCAGCGGGGTCGACCGCTTCGCCGATACGAGTGCCTGGACGCGGTTGGCCACGGGCGAACCGGTCTTCACGGCAGCCCCCGCGTGGGTCCGAGGGAAGGTGGTCTCCCGTATCGAGGCGGGAGAGGCCTGGATCTTCGTCGTCCACGCGGTGTCGGCGTCCGTGCCCGAGGGGGCCGCCGAGCCGGTGGCGGCTCCACTCGTCTATCACTCCCGGTCCTGGCACCGGCTCGATGATCGCTCGAAGCTGGCGTGACGCGGGCCGTTACGGCGTGCCGGTGAGGTTGCGCATCACCTCGTGCACCTGCTGCGGGGTCAGCGGGGCGGCCGGGAGCGGGCGGGCGGCTTCGGCGCGCAGGCCGTCGAGGGTGAAAGCGACGCCCCGGCGCCAGGCCTCGGGGGCCGCGTCCGTCAAAGCCTGGGCCAGCAGGCCGTTGGCGCCGAAGATGAACAGCAGGTCCTCTCTTGTGAAGTCGGGGCGCAGGGCGCCGGCCTGCTGAGCCCGCTGGATGAGGCGCGTGGCGGCGACGTGGGTGCTCTGGCAGATGGCCATCAGGCGTACGGCGTCCGGATAGCTGCCGGTGACCACGTCCCTGATCACGGGGTCGGTGACCTGCAGTTCGCACATCGTCTCGATGTAGTACGCGAATCCGTCCCAGGCGTCGTCACGGGCCAGGGCCTCTTCGGCGACCTGGCCGAGTCGCTCCGCGGCCAGGTCGGTGACCACTTCGTCGATGAGCGCCTCGCGGCTGCCGAAGAGGTTGTAGAGCGTGCCGTGGCTCACGCCGGCGCGGCGGGCGATCTCCTTCAGGGGGGCCTGGAGGCCGCGCTCACGGAAGAGCTCGGCTGCCGCTGTTCGCAGCTTCTGGGCGTTGCGTTGCGCGTCGGCCCGCATCCGGCGTCCCTCCTGCTCGTGTGATGGGCGTCCATGGTCGCATTCTCCGACAGCACCGAAGTTGACCTAGGGGTCAAGTTCGATGCTAGGCTGGGACCTTAAGTTGACCCATTGGTCAAGATAACTCACGGCAAGGAGAATTCCCATGTCCAAAGTCATCGCCGTCTTCGGTGCCGGCACCGGCCTGGGCCTGTCCGTTGCCCGCCGCTTCGGCCGGGAAGGCTTCCGCGTGGCCCTGGTGGCCCGCCGCAAGGAGCGGCTCGACGCCCTCGTCGCACAACTCGCCGACGAGGGCGTCGAGGCCACCGCCTTCCCCGCCGACCTGTCCGACCCCGCGGGGGTTCCCGCCCTGGTGGACGCCATCCGCGACCACTTCGGCCGGATCGACGTCGTCGAGTACGGGCCGATCGGCGCCGACCAGGCCTTCAGCCCGGCCGCGCAGCTGGACGCGGCCACTCTGGAAAAGATCTCCCGGGTGCTCCTCCTGACGCCGGTGGAGGTGTTCCGCGCCGTACTGCCGGAGCTGACCGAACGCGGCGACGGCGCCCTGCTGATGACCACCGGCTACACGGCGGTGCAGGGTGTGCCTCACATCAGCGGCCCGGGCCCGGTGATGTCCGCCGCCCGCAACTACGTCTACGCGCTCAACGGCGAACTCGCCGGTACCGGCGTCTACGCCGGCACCCTCACCATCGCCGCCCTGATCACCGGCAGCGAGTCGTACGAGGCGGCCACCAAGGGCGACATCGACCTTCCGGACACCGGCATCGAGTTCCCCGTCGTCCACCCGGACGAACTCGCCGAGCACTACTGGAACTTGTACACCCGGCGTGACCGCGTCGAGCTGGCCCACCCGGTGGAGCTGACCCCGCAGGCCGGTTTCGCCGCGCCCCCGCAGGCCGACGCCACCGCGTAACCGCCGGGAACCGCACGGCAGTGGCCGCCCGGAGCCGACCGAGCCACGGTTCCTTCTGCGCCGACCCCGGACGGCCCCAGCCTGCGACACCGCCCCGCGACCACGGCCCTCAACGCGGGGGAGGAGCAAGGAAGTCAGCGCACGGGCGCTCGGTCGAAGTCGGCGGTGTCCGGCCTGGCCACGTTCGCCCTCGCCACCATCGGCGCCTCAGCCACCTTCCCCATCGCCAGCCACCTGGTGTCCGGCACCGCGGCGGAACGCTCGCTGATGGTGGTACCCACCCCGACCTCGCTGCCTCCCCAACTCCTGGCAGGACGACGTCAGATGGAGGAGCCGGCCGTCGCTCCGGCTGCGGAGTCGGTGTCGGACGACCAGGTGATCGGGATGCCGGCCGACCGGGCCCGGAATCAGGGCCTGCGGCTGACCGGTGAGGGCGGGGTGCTGCAAGCCAGGCTCTGAACCCCCTTCCGGCCTCGTGTCCGGTCGCCGAGCCTGAGCAGCCGTTCGGCGTTGCGGTGCGCGATCTTCTCTCGGTCCGGAGAGCTGACCGGAAGGGCGTCGAGGAACGCGCGGGCTTCGTCGTTGCTGCTGTAGGGGTAGTCGACGGAGAACAGGATGCGATCGGTACCCAGGGCGTGCACGGCGGCGGCGAACGGGGCGTGGTCGAAGACGCCGCTGGTGGTGACGTAGATGTTCTCGGTGAAGTACTCCTGAACCGGCCGCTGGAGGCCGCTGGTCCCGCTCAGTATCCAGTTCGCACGCCAGATCATCGACGGCAGCGCCTCGCCCATGTGGCCGATGACGAGTTGCAGGCGCGGGAACCGGTCGAACACGCCGCCGAGGATCAACCGGAGCACGTGGAGGCCGGTGTCGACGTGCCATCCCCATGCTCCGGAGGCAAGAGCGGCGTTGACCGTCGGGGAGAAGCCGGAGTAACACGCGTCCACCACCGCCTGGGGCGGGTAACCGGGGTGGAGGTAGACAGGGACGGCCAGCGCCTCGGCGGCCTCGAAGATCGGCCAGAAGAACTGGTCGTCGAGATACCGTCCGTTGACGTGTCCGTTCGTCATCGCCCCGACGAACCCCAGGCTGCCGACGGCCCGTTCGAGTTCCTTGGCGGCCGCGCCGGGATCGGGTGTCGGGAGGGTGGCGAACCCGGCGAAGCGGTCCGGGCGGACGGCGATCGCCTCGGCCGCGACATCGTTGGCCTCGGCCGTGAGCCGCACAGCCGTGCTCGCGTTCAGGCCCTCCGTGCCCGGCGTGGTCTGTGAGAGAACCTGCACATCGATGCCTGCCGCGTCCATGTCCGCCAGCCGCTGCTCGCCCAGATCGAGGAGGCGCGCGAGTGTCTGCTCGCCGACCCCCGAGAACCCCGCTCCGGCGAGGCCGTCGTGGGGGTCTCGCACCTGGGGTTTCCGCAGCAGGGGATGATCCGCGTTCGCATCCCGAAGGGCTTGCGTGCTGAAGTGCTCCTCAAGAGCGATGATCGTCATCAGCCGATCCCGCCGTAAGGCATGAGCCGCATGTTCCGTGCCCCTTCCTCATATTCCACCGCATGCCGGCCGCGACCACGAAGACGGCGTGTTTGTTCGTAGAGCGGTGCGCTTTCCTCGTGCGCCTCGTGCGCCGCGTGCGCTTCGTTCGCTAAGGGCCCCGGCAGGATCCCGGCGACACGCACGACCGTAAGGTCAGGTCCTGCCGCTGTAACACCTGCGAAGGAAGTAACTGGGCCCTACTTTCGGCCGGTTACCGCTCCATGGTCAGCTAGTCCGCGCTGTGTTACGTTGCCGTCATTCAGCAACGTGGCTGCAGAAGAGCGGTACGTCATGGACAATCACGCGCCAGTAAAAGCCATCGCACTGCAGCGTACGCCGGCGGCCGTTGTCCAGGCCGCTGTTGACGTGGCGCGAGACACGTTGGGCTCTGATGTCGCCTTTGCCGCGGTCGGGTCCGGTTCCACGGAATTCCCCATCGCCTCGGCGAAAGGGATTCGCGACCCGCGGTGGAGCAGCATCGTCGTTCGCCCGCACACCGGGCTCGGAGGCGAGGTCCTGGCGCGGGAACGTCCCATGATCGTCGCGGACTACGCGACGGACTCACACATCAGTCGCGACTTCGTCGAGATCGTGGCGCGCGGAGAGGGGCTGCGAGCGGTCGCCTGTGTCCCCGTGCTCGGCCCCGCGGGTGTCGAGGCGCTGCTGTACGCCGGTGCGCATGCCGAGGGAGTGCTCGGCCACCGTGCGGTCGCAGTTCTCGAACAGCTCGGCGCGTTCGTCTCGGTGGGGCTCGAACAGATTCGCGCGCGCGAGATGGAACTCGAGCTCGTCCGACTGCGCGAGCGGGAGCGCCTCGCCAACCAGCTCCACGACTCGGTCGCACAACGGCTGTTCACGATCGGCGCCGTCGCTCAGGCGTCTCGTGCCCAGGTCGACCCGGCAGGCCTCGTCGACGCGATCGAGGAGATCGAGACGACGGCGGCGGACGCGCGCCGCGAGCTGCGCGACACGCTCCTCAAACTTCACCGCGATCCTGAGAACCTCGCCTTCGACGCACAACTCGACGGCGAACTCCGCCTGTTGGAGAAGGCCACCGGTTGCATGGTGCGCGTTGTGCGACGCGGCACCTTCGAACGCGTGCCGGAACACATCGCCCGGCTGGTGATCGACACGGCGGTCGAAGGGATGCGCAACGCCGTGAAGCACGGGCACGCTGCTTTCGTCGGTGTGGAGATCGTCCACACCGGGGGAAGACTCTCGCTCGTGGTCAGGGCATTGGGCGTCGACACCCCGCCGAACACCCCTGGGAAAACGTCGGAGACGGGAACCGGGACCGGTATCCGCACACTGCGCACACGAGCGGAGCGGCTCGGAGGTTCACTCCGGCTCAGGACGGTCTCGACCGGTCGCGCCGTGCTTCAGCTCGATCTTCCGTACAACGATCTGGCGGTCGGATGAGAGTGCTCCTTGTCGACGACCATCCGGTGGCGCGCCGCGGACTGCGCGCGGTTGTGACCTCCCATCTGGGAGAATGCGAGATCTTCGAAGCCGAAGACGCGACAACGGCTCTCGCTCTCGCTCACGACAAGCGTCCGGAGATGATCCTGTTGGACGCCCGGATGCCCGGGTCCATGCCGCCGGACGAACTGTGCCAGGAACTGCGTGAGTTGCTTCCGGACGTCGTCATCGTCATTTTCACCGCCTTCGACGACCCCTCGGTCATTCACGCGTGTTTCGCCGCCGGAGCGAACGGGTGTCTCCTGAAGGACACGTCAGAAGTCAATGTCGGCGCCGCCCTGCGGGCGCTCCTGGCGGGACAGTTCGTGATAGACCCACGGATCGCCAGGGAGATCGCCCCGGAGGTCAGCAGGCGTTATGAGGCGAAAGCGGCGACGAGGCTCACCGACCGGGAACAGGAAGTGCTCACGCTTCTCGCACACGGCTGCTCGAACCGCAAGATAGCGCAACAGCTGTGTCTCTCCGAGACGACCGTGAAGGGATATGTGACCGGCCTTCTGCACAAGCTGGACGCGTCCTCCCGGCTGGAGGCGGTCGTCCGCGCGTACGAACTCGGGCTTGTCGTGCCCGGTGCACTGGGTGCGTGACCGGGTTTTCCGCCGAAGGCCGGCCGGTGTCCGGGGCGTCACGTCCGTAAGGGCACGTGTCACTCCTCTTCCGCGTCCCGCCCGACGGAGCCGCGCAGGAAGCCGGAGAACGTCTCCGCGGTCTGCCAGGTGAGGCTCTCGAGTTCGACGGCGTCGAGCAGGATCCGGTACCCGCGCCGGTGGGCGTGGATCTCCAGTCGCTCGCCGTTGCGGGTGTGGACCTTTCTGACACGTACGTCGGCGAACTCGTTGGAGACCTGGATCGGCGGGTCGTCGCTGTACTGGTATTCGGACATGGCCACCCCGCCTAGAGGAAGACGCCGAGGTTGGCCGTACCGAGGACCGTGTGGTTGAGCAGCACTTCGCGCCGCCGCAGGCGCCACTCGCCGGCCTCCGAGCGCAGTACGTCCTGACGCTCGGCCACCAGCAGGTCGTAGTCGGCGGTGTCCCACTGGGAGCGGTGGAGCATCAGGTAGCTCTTCACCTCCACCTCGTCCGGCGCCAGTTCGCGCACCCGGACATTGGTCACGAGACGGCGGGTGCGCGAGGGCGGGTCCTCGGCCCACGCATGTTCCGTCAGCAGTCGGTCGACGCGCAGGCGCATGGACGCGTAGGTGTCCTTCATATGGAAGGCCTCCCTGCTGAACTCCGAGATTCCCGCCGAGCGTTCTCGCGTCGTCCGGATCGGGATCAGGTACTCGAGATCCTCCGACAGACAGGTGCCGAACCAGCCGGAGTAGTCGGACTCGTCCAGGAGTTCGGCCTCCCGGTACAGAAACTGCGTACAGGTTCGCTCCAGTTCCGCACCCACCAGAGCTGTACCTGTACTTGTCTGCTCCACCGTCATCGCATCGCCTTTCACGCCAGGTCAAGAGGGTTCAAGAAGGTCCGAGAAGGTTCAAGAAGATTCAAGGAGATATGGATGAGGCGTCGACCCGCTCGGCATGTGATCCACTCCGAGCAAGCAGACGCCGGAACTTGAGCATGCTCCGCGTCGAGTTGAGCGCGACCACGCCCGTCAACCGCTCATCGCGCTCGTAGAGCGCCACGAACCGCCGCTCGGCGACCGATCCCTCGACGATCCGGATCCGGTCGGTCGGCTGCGGGACTCCCGCGATCTCGAACTTGGCGCCGTACTGCTCGGACCAGACGAAGGGGACCGGCCCATAGCTGCCGGACGCCCGGCCGTCGAGGAGGGCACGGGCGACGAACGCCCCCTGCTCGGACGCGTTCGTCCAGTGTTCGATCCTCATCGTCTGCTCGAACAGCGGGTTGAACCAGCGGGCGACGTCACCCGCCGCGTAGACACCGGGGACCGACGCGGCGCAGCGGTCGTCGCACAGCACTCCGTCGGAGATGTCCACGCCGGACCCTGCGAGCCAGTCGGTCACCGGCCGTGCGCCGATGCCCACGACGACGAGGTCGGCTTCGATCATGCGGCCGTCTCTGAGGCGCACCCGCTCCACGCGCGCACCGCCGTCGAACCCCTCGACCGCCGTGCCGCAGACCAGCCGCACTCCGGCGTCCATGGGGATCTCGGCGCATGCGCGAGCGATCTCGGAACCGAGCACGCGCGCCATCGGAGCCGCGAGCGGCTCGATCAGCACCACATCGCACCCGAGCCGGCTGGCGGCTGACGCGACCTCGCAGCCGATGAAGCCGCCCCCGACGACGGCGACGCGCGGCGAGCCCTGCAGCGCGGACCGGATCGCGAGGCAGTCGTCGACCGTGCGCAGGGGGTGGATACCTTCGAACAGGTCCCAGTCGCGCGGCATCCACGGTGCGCTGCCGGTGGCGATCACCAGTTCGTCATATCCCAGCGTTTCGCCGTCATCGAGTTCCAGTGCCTTTCCGACCGGATCCAGGGCGCGCGCCCTGCTTCCGAGCCGCAGGTCGAGGTCGAGCGCGGCCCCCTGGTCGCCGGACAGCAGTTGAATGTCGTCCAGCGAGGCCCGGCCCTCAAGCACGGCCTTCGACAGCGGCGGACGGTCGTACGGCAGGTGCTCCTCCGCCCCGACCAGCACGACCTCGCCGTCGAAGCCGCGATCCCGCAGGGTCTCGGCGGTGCGGACGCCCGCCAGCGAAGCACCGACCACGACGACGCGCCGACGGTGGGACATCGTCAGTCCTCCAGGTCCAGCGCACGCGCCGGACAGGCGCGGACGGCATCCCGCACCCCGGCCCGCAGCTCCTCCGGGGGATCCTGGCGCTGGAGTTGGACGAACCCGTCGTTATCGAGATCGAACACCTGCGGCTCGGCGACGACGCAGTTGCCGTAACCCTGACACCTCGTGTGGTCCACCAGTACCTTCATGTCACTCATTCCCTGCCGGCGACCCGTTGCTCGTCACCGGCCGCAAAGCGCTGACGTCGGTCGAAGCCGACTGTATGGCCGCGCCCTGACGGCGAACAGCGTCCAAAGGTCGGGGACAGGTTGCTTCCTTTGAAGGGGTTACACCCGTGGATCGGCAGGTTAGCGTCGGCGAAGCTGTCGCCCGGAATTTCGACGAATCACCCTGTTCGACCGGGCGCATTTCGGCCGGACATATTTCGACCGGGCACATGGAGAAAGTGAACGCGAGGAGGCTCTTATGGTGTCTGCTGACCAGCAGGCCGGAACTGGCGGTTACGGTTCGCTGAACGGTTCGATGCAGACTTTCCTCTCGGAGGTCCAAAAGGACCTGGAGCAAGGGGTGTTGTCGCCACGGGCGCTGAACGACCCAGATCTCCATCGTGCCGAGCTGGACCAGATCTTCACACGGTGCTGGGTTTTCGTCGGACATGTCTCGGAGATTCCCAGTCCGGGAGACTACGTGCTCCGCTATGTCGGCGAGGACCAGTTCATCCTGGTCCGCGACGAGAACGGCGAGATCCAGCTGCTTCTGAACAACTGCGTGCACCGTGCCTCGCCGGTGTGCCGGGCCGAGAAGGGAAACACGTCGCACTTCCGGTGTCCGTATCACGGCTGGATCTACAAGAACTCCGGTGAATGGAACGGCGCGCCCTTCCGCGCCAAGGCCTATCCCAAGATCGACGCGGCGAGCTGGGGCTTGCGGAAGGCGCCTCAGGTGGACAGCTACCAGGGGCTGATCTTCGCCTGCCTGGACCCGGATGCGGTGCCGCTGCGTGAGTACCTGGGCGACATGTGCTGGTACCTGGACGTGCTGTTCGACCTCAACGAACAGGGGATGAGGGTGGCCGGCGATCCGCACCGCTGGATCGTGCCGGCCAACTGGAAGTCGGGAGCCGAGAACTTCGTCGGCGACGCCTACCACGTGCAGTCCGCGCACCGCTCGATCGAAGACATCGGTCTCGCCCCCGACATCGGGAGGTCGGCCACGAGCAATTTCCAGATCACTCTCGAAGGCGGGCATGGGCTCCTCGTCATCCCGGCTCCCCTGCCCGAGCCGCACTACGGGATCATGGGCTACCCGCCCCAGGTGACCTCGACCTTCGATCTCACGCGGTTCGCCGCCGACCAGCGTGAGTTCCTGGAGTCCCGGTACTCGGTGGTCGGGTTCACGATCTTCCCGAACCTGTCTCTCATCAAGGCTGCCACGTCGACCGAACTGGGCCGGCCACCGGCGACCTTCACTTGCCTGCGACAGTGGCAGCCGCGCGGGCCCGAGGAGTTCGAGCTGTGGAACTGGCCTCTGGTGTGGAACGCGGCGCCGCCGGAGTTCAACCAGGCCTCGTACGACGCCGCCGTCCTGGGCTTCAGCCCCTCGGGGATCTTCGAGCAGGACGACACCGTCGTCTGGCGCGGCGGCCCCATGGTGGGGCGCTCCCCGTTCGCCCGTAGGGACATGAAGCTCAACTTGCAGATGGGGCTGGAAGGGACGAGCGCGTACGAGCCCTTGGCCGATTGGATCGGGCCCGGCGTGGCCACCGCCACGGCTTTCGGCGAGCGGAACCAGCGCCTGTGGTGGCGGCGCTGGAGTGAGGCACTGGGGTCGTCCTGACAGAGCGAGTCCGGATGCTGACGCATGGTGACGGCGGGCGGCAAGCCGCCCGCCGTCACCATGCGAACACGCGCACACCGGGCGCGGCGAACCGGACGGCATCCGCCTGCGCCGGGCATCTGCTGCTCTCGCTCACGCGGTCCGTGGTGTCGTTTCGTACGGCTTGACGATGTCGTACATGAAGTCGCCACCTTCGGGATACGGGACCGTTGCCGAGCGGTCGAGCGCTTGCTTCATCGCGGCCGGCAGGTCCTCGATCGTGAGGTCCGGGTTGGGCTGTGTCGCGGTGGTGTGGCTGAGGAACGCCTCGCTGACGGAGCCGGCGGCTGCTTCGATCACCTTGCCGGAGACCGTGCAGTCCTCGTGGGCGAGCCATGCCGCGACCGGGGCGACGACCTCGGTGGTCAGCCCGGAGTCCAGCCTCTGCTTGCGGGTCTCCTCGGCGAGCATGGTCTGCAGTGCCACGGTGTCCGCGTACGGCGCGATGGCGTTCGCCGTGATCCCGTGCCGTGCTCCCTCGGCCGCCAGCGAGCGGGTCAGTCCCACGATGCCGAGCTTCGCGGCGGAGTAGATCGACTGGGTGGGCAGCCCGCCCAGCGCGACGGCCGAGCTGACGTTGACGAGGCGCCCGTAGTTCTGGGCGGCCATGTGCGGCCATGCGGCGCGGCACATCCAGATGTGGCCCATGAGATGCACGCCGATGACCCGTTCGATGTCCTGGTCGGTGATCTCGTCGAAGGTCGCGAACGGGGCGATGCCGGCGTTGTTGATCAGAATGTCCACGCGGCCCCAGGTGTCGAGGGCGACGTCCACGATCGCCCGCGCCGTGTCCCGCTCCGCCACGGAGTGGCCGTCGGCGACGGCCTCGCCGCCCGCCTTGCGGATCTCCTCGACCACCGCCTCGACGCCGGGGCCGATCTGCCCGCGTCCGTCGGGCCCGACACCGAGGTCGTTGACCAGGACCTTGGCGCCCCTTGATGCCAGCAGCAGCGCGTACGACCGCCCGAGCCCGGGGTTGCTGCCCGCGCCGGTCACGATCGCCACACGACCGTCGAAACGAAACTCGTCGGCGCTCATCCGTCCTCCACGGTGACGTTGGGGTTGACGAAGCCCCCGGGCGCGGACGCACGACGGTGCTCTCGAAGCCGCACATGGTGCCCGAGCCGGCCGGGGGACGACGCTGCGACGCTAAGGGCCCCGCTCCGACCGCCACCAGCGTCCGAAGGTAGGTCACCGGGCGCTCCCTTTGGAGGGTTTACGGCGAGGGACCGGCCGGGCGAATCTCGGATCGCCGCAGCCAGTTGGGAGTGCGCGGGAAAGAGGGATAGCGTATGTCGGTGACACGTCCGGGACGGGATGCCGTACCCAACATGACGGACTACGACGCCGAGCGGGCCCGGTTCCGCTGGGATGTTCCGGAGCGGTTCAACGCCGTCCTGGACATCCTCGAGCGCCGGGCGGAGCACAGCCCGGACGATCTCGCCCTGGTGACGCTGCGCCGCGACGGCGCCGTCGCCACGTCGTTCACCTTCCGCGAACTCAGCCGGGCGAGCCGGCGGATGGGCCATGCTCTCTCCGGGCTGGGGGTCGGCAGGGGCGAGCGGATCTTCGTGATGCTCCCGCGGATCGCCGAGTGGTACATCGCCATGCTCGGCGCGATCCGGATCGGCGCCGTCCCCGTTCCCGGCACGCCGCAGCTGACGTCCCGTGACATCGAGTACCGGATCGACCGGTCGGAAGCCGTCGCGGCGATCACGGACGGCGACGGGGCGGTCAAGATCGACAAGATCGCCGAACGTCTTCCGGCGCTCGCGCACCGCATCGCCGTCGGTCCCGCGCCGTCCGCCGGCTGGCACACGATGGACGATCTGCTGGCGCGGGCGTCGGACGCGCCGACGCCGGCCGACCCGACCGCCGCCGACGACATGATGCTCATCTACTTCACGTCCGGCACGGTCGCGTACCCCAAGATGGTCGCGCACACCCAGGCGAGCTTCGGGCTCGGCCACACGGTCACGGCCCGCTACTGGCAGGATCTCCGGCCCGGGGACCTGCACTGGACCCTGTCGGACACGGGATGGGCGAAGGCGGCCTGGAGCAAGCTCTTCGGGCAGTGGGCACAGGGCGCGACCGTCCTGGAGATGGACCTGGGCAAGTCCGACCCCGAGCTGATCCTCGACACCCTGGCCCGGCACGGGGTCACGACGTTCTGTGCGCCGCCGACCCTGTACCGCTCGCTGGTCGTCGCCGATCTCGCGCGCCATGACCTCTCCAGGCTGCGCCACTGCGTCTCGGCCGGGGAGCCGCTCAACCCCGAGGTGATCCGGATCTGGGAGGACGGCACGCGCGGGCTCGTCGTCCACGACGGCTACGGCCAGAGCGAGACGGTCAACGTGCTCGCCAACTTCCGTTGCCTGCCGGTGCGCAACGGGTCGATGGGCAAACCGGTTCCCGGGTTCGACGTCGACGTGGTCGACGACGACGGCACCCGTGTGTCCGTCGGCGAGGAGGGCCATGTCGCCATCCATGTCGAACCGGAGCGTCCGCTCGGGCTGTTCGCCGGCTACTGGCGTGATCCCGACGCCACCGCGGCCGCGTTCAGGCACGGCTGGTACTACACCGGCGACCGGGCGCGCCGTGACGAGGACGGCTACTTCTGGTTCGAAGGCCGTCAGGACGATGTGATCACCTCCTCGGGGTACCGCATCGGCCCGTTCGAGGTGGAATCGGCGCTCGTGGAACATCCGGCCGTCGTCGAGGCCGCGGTCGTCGGGCAGGACGACCCCGCTCGTACGCAGATCGTCACCGCGTTCGTGCTCCTGCGTCCTGGCACCGAGCCTTCACCGCAGCTCGCCGAGGAGTTGCAGGAGCACGTGAAGCGCCTGACCGCGCCGTACAAGTACCCGCGCGAGATCCGGTTCGTCACCGAGCTGCCCAAGACGGTGTCCGGGAAGATCCGCCGCGGTGAGCTGCGCGACCGGCTACGGGGCACCGCCGGTTCCTGAGATCCGCCGCTACAAGGCACGTGGAGGAGTTTTTCGATGACAGCTGCTGACGAGGCCGCGACGCAGATCGACGGCAAGTGGGATCTCACCGTGCGCCCGGGGGCGTTGCCGCCCCAGAGCGGTGTGCTCACCCTCACCCGGAACGGCGACGCGCTGGCGGTGCGGTTCGAGAACCCGGAGGGCTCGGGCACCGGCGAGGGAACCGTCGACGGGCGGAGCCTGTCGTGGACCGTCGCCGTCGGCGCCAACCCGGTCCCGCTGCGCTTCGAGGCCGATGTCGACGGCGACCTTCTCCTGGGCCGCGTCGAGCTGGGATTCGGGGCGTTCAAGGAGCGGGCCCCGGTGGAAGGCGTGCGCGTCGGATCGGGCGCACGGGTACCGTTCCGGGAAGGATCCGTCGCGGTCGCGGAGACGCTCACCGCGTCCGGGATCGAGTACGTCTTCGGCTACACGGGCGGGGTGTCCACGAGCCTGGAGCGCAGCATCATCGCGCACGGCATCAAGGACTTCAACGCGCGCAACGAGCTGTCCGCGGCGTGGATGTCCTACGGCTACAACCGCGTGAAGCGGCGGGCCGCCTCCGCGGCGCTCACCTGGTGCGTCGGCGCGCTGCACGCCTCGCCGGCCGTTTACGCGGCCAAGCTCGACTCCACACCCCTGGTGCTGATGCTGGTCGAGAGCGCCGCGGCGTGGGACATGCGGGACATCCTGCAGGACGCGACCGAGCTGTTCCCGGCGTTCAAGCCGCTGTCGAAGTACATCAAACGCGTCGTCGACGGCGAGGACCTGCCGTTGGCCGTCCGGCAGGCGGTGCTCGCGGCGAGCACCGGCAAGTTCGGCCCCGCGGTGCTCGACCTCACCCAGGGCGCGATGTACCAGCGGACCACGGTCAGGACCGAGCCGCTCACGCTGCCGGAACCCCCTGCGGCGGGCGAGGCGAGCGTGCGGCGGACGCTGGAGTTGATCGAGGCCGCCGAGCGACCCGTGATCCTGGCGGGAGCGGGCATACATTTCGCCGACGCCACCGGCGAACTGCGCAGGTTCGTCGACGCGACCGGCATTCCGGTGGTGTCGAGCGGGGCGGGCGGCCGTGCGGTGCTGCCGGACGACCACCCGCTCTACGCGGGCGACATGAGCGGCTGGGGGTACTTCGGAACCGGCACCAAGGTGGCCGAGGAGGCCGACCTGTGGATCGCGGTCGGGTTCTCCTTCTCCCAGACGGCCACCTTGTCGTGGTCCCTCGCCAAGCCGGAGAAGGTCGTGCACGTCGACATCGAGCAGTCCCAGCTGGGCCGGATCTTCCAGCCCACGCTGGGCGTCGTCGCCGACGCGAAGACGTTCCTCGCCCAGCTCAACGGCCAACTGCGGGCTTCCGGCCCGGAGAGCCGGCACCGCGCGGACGAAGCGCGGACAGCCGAGATCGCCACGGCGAAGGACTCCTACACTGAGACGCTGAAGTCCTTCGTCGGCACCGACCCGATCATGCCGGCCGCGATCGGCCAGATCCTCTCGGAGGAGGTCCCCGCCGGGACCGTCTTCGTCAACGACGAGGGGTTCCCGGTGCCGGGGATGGTGTACCGGGAGTCGAAGTATCCGGACGGCTTCGCGGCTCCGCTGGGCTTCCACTACGCGGCGCTCGGGTCCTCGCTCCCGGTGGCGATCGGCGCCAAACTCGCCGCGCCCGACCGCCTGGTCGTCAGCGTCGGCGGCGACGCCGGCTTCTACTACGACTGCGGCGAACTCTCGGTGCTCGCGGAGCGCAATCTCAGGGTCATCAGCATCGTCCTCAACAACGGTGGTCTCTACGGCGGCCGGCGCGGCCGCGAGCACGGGGGCCCCGGCTCGATACCGTTCACGCACTGGACCGACCTTCCCGAGACCGACTACACCGCCGTCGCCCAGGGCTTGGGCGTGCCGGGGGAGCGGGTGGAGAAGGCGGACGAACTCGTGCCGGCGATCCGGCGCGCGATCGCCGCGGACGGCCCGTACTTCATCGAGGTGATCACGGCCGCCAGCACGATGCACCTGCACCTGGGCGGATGGCCCGATCCGGACCCCAAGACCACCCGCAAGGCCGGCCATGGCGACCTGTCCGTCGACGGCTCGTGGCCGAACTGACGATCGCCGCATCCCGGTCCGCGAGGGCCGGAGCGTCTTGGAAACGTGGCTCAACCGATCTCAAGGAGGAGATCATGGCGACTGTTGAACAGCAGAAGGAAGCGACGCCGACGGGGGCTCGCCTGCCGGACATGACGAGGTTCGTCGATTTTCTCGAGGCCCAGAAGGCGGCGACACAGAATCCGAAGCATGCCGCGATGATCGACTTGCTGATCGAGCACTCGGTCGCCGAAGTGCGGGATCACGACATCGACCGGACGATGGCGACGCTGGTGCAGGACTGCGTCTACCACAACTACGGCGACCCCGAGATGGTCGAGCGGCAGGGCGGCCGGGTCATCGAAAGGGACGTGGTGCGCGCGAACTACCTCGCGAACATGGCCAACGGCACGCTGGAGATGGACGCCCTCGAAGTCGACGTCGAGCACTTCTTCATCAACGATGACGCCATCGCCTGGGACGGCTACACGCGGTTCCGGCTACCCGGCGCGGCGCTGGCCGAGGCGGGAGTGCCCCTGCCGGACGGGGGAACGGCCGAGGACGTCTACGTGCAGACGACGAGGGCGGTCATCGTCATCCCGTTCCGCGACGGGCTGATGGTCGGAGAGGACTTCTACTTCGACGGCAGCGGCACCCTGGGGAAGGCGGCTTCCGGGAGCGACTGACCGACGGCGGACCCGGCAACGGTTCAGCACACCAGGTCCGCCTTGGAGATGCGGCCGTGGACGCCCTTGACGATGTCGACCACACGGGAGACAGGGACGTCGGCGGCCGTGCCGGGGTGGGCGAGGCCGACGGGGCCGGGGGCGGCGTACCGGTCTGTGAGGAGGGTGAGTGCGTCGCGTACGGCGTTGCGCAAGGCCTCGTCGAGGTCGCGGGGGGGGGGGGGGGGGGGGGGGGGCCCCCCCCCCCCCCCCGGGGGCACCCGGCCCCCCCCCCGGGGGGCCCCCCCCCCGCCCCGCCCGCGCGCGCCGGGCCGGCGCGGGGGGCCCG
>NZ_JBIAWS010000028.1:0-60808 GCF_042896045.1 Streptomyces sp. NPDC001351
GCTCAAGCACCGCACCCTCTACCAACCCGGGCACGAACAAACAGCCTGACCAAGCCCACAGACCTTGACCGAACAGATAGAAGCACCCCCCTGCCGACTATTCCAATAGCCCACTAGGCGGACAGCTATCCGCCTAGAAGGACCGACCGGAGCAGCTCTCGTGCCTGATCACTCCCAACACGCCCGCCAACTACGTGACATCGCTGACGCGCTCGACGCCATGATGCAGCCGATCGAAGACGCCCTCGCGCCGCACCCAGACACCCTGGGCATCGTCAGCAACCGGCACACCAAACGGGGGCAACTCAACTACGCCGTCCCCGAAGTTCTCCAACTTCAGCGCCGGATCCGCCGCTACCATGCTGATCACGGCCTTCAGCACGGTGATGTTGTCGCCCTCGCCCTCGACACCTGGCTGCGAGCCAAGGGCTATCCGCCTGACCTCAGACCACCCCAGGTGCAAGCATCATGACCGGGACGCGCGATCAACTCCCGCTGGCCGGCTCTCGACGAAGCCGCCTTTCGCAGGGGGAACCAGCCGAGATCCCATCTCGCTCCTGCTTCCGAAGGCCAGTCCGCTCTCATGTCTCTTGAGTAGCATTGCTATCTGTTAGCAACTGCCGCCCGGAATGGGGCTATGGATGTTCGTTTCGGCCGTGTACCTCCGCTTCTTTCGCTCGTTCAACTTCGACTACCTGCGCAAGGCACATAATTCCTTCGTCCCGGATCCTTGGGACGTACTGGAGTCCGGGGACCTGCAGTACCCGTTCGTGAAGGTTCCGCTGGAGGACAGCGTGACCACGATCGTAGGCGCCAACGAGTCCGGCAAGAGTCAGTTGCTGTCGGCGATCAAGCATGCCCTCAGCGGCGAGGGAATTGAGCGTGGCGATTTCTGCCGCTACTCACAGTTCTTTGCCGTCAATAGGTCAATGGCGTACCCAGACTTCGGACTTGAGTTCAAGAATATTTCGGCCAGTGAACGGCAAGCCTTGACCAAAGCGTGCAAGGGAAGAGTAAGCGACGACGGGTTCGACAGCTTTCTCCTGTTTCGTATCGGAGCCAAGGACCCGGTGATCTATCTGCGCCAGGGTGAGGAGTGGACTACCTACACCCTCAGGGACGCCAACTCTGTCGCCGACCTCCTGCCGAGCTGGTTCGAGATCGACGCTACGGTCGCACTGCCGGAAAGCGTCCCCTTGAAGTACCTCGCAGGCGGTGGAGCCGCCTCTTTGCGTACCAGCCCCCGCAAAGAACGCCAAGTGTTCATCAACACCCTGATGGAGAACGCCTCCTCATGGTTCAGCACCGCCGAGCAGATCACTGCGGCAGCACCAAGCGTCGTATCCGCGTTCACCTCCGCCAATACAGGTGCCGGAAACCGCGAGGATCAGCTTCTCCTTGTTGAAGACCTATTGCTGAAGGTAGCAGGCATCGACAGGAGTGCATTTCTGGAACTGCTCGACGCCGTGGACGCCAGCAAGGACGGCTTCGCCAACGGCATCGTCGAGCAGATGAATCGCGAGCTCGCGGCTTCCTTGAACTTTCCCAGATGGTGGTCACAGGACCACCAGTTCGAGCTGCGGCTGACCCTCCGGGATCAGGACCTTGTTTTCACGATCAGAGACCGAACGGGAACAGAGTACTCAGCCGACGAGCGCAGCGGCGGCCTCAAGTACTTCCTCAGCTATTTCGTGCAGTACCTCTCTCACGAGCCACCGGCATCCGGGGCCCCGGAGATCCTGCTGATGGATGAGCCGGACGCCTACTTGTCCAGTTCGGGCCAGCAGGATCTCCTGCGAATCTTCGAAGACTTCGCCCATCCACAGGACCCGAAGCGTGCACCCTGCCAGGTCGTGTACGTGACGCACTCACCGTTCCTGATCGACAAGAACCACGGCGAACGCATCCGGGTGCTGGAGAAGGGCGAAGGAGACGAGGGCACACGCGTCGTACGGAACGCGTCCCGCAATCACTACGAGCCGCTGCGCTCGGCGTTCGGCGGCTTTGTCGGAGAGACCACCTTCATCAGCAACTGCAACCTGATGCTCGAAGGCATGTCGGACCAGATCCTGCTTGCCGGCATGTCCGCGCGACTGCGGCAGCAGAAGGCGCCGGCGCTCGACAACATTGATCTGAACGCGCTGACGCTGGTTCCCGCGGGTTCGGCCTCCCACATCCCGTACATGGTGTACCTCGCCCGGGGGCGCGATGCAGACCGGCCGGCGGTCATCGTTCTGCTGGACAGCGATGAGGCGGGCGACAAGGCCCGTAAGGGGCTGCAGCGCGGGCCTCAAGGTAAGAGACTGATCGACCCAGATCTAATCCTGCAACTGGGCGACGTTCCGGGAGACAAAGTCGCCAGCACCGCACCTGACGGTGTACGCACCATCGAAGACCTTATTCCCCTGGCGATCGGCGTCTCCGCCGTGAAGCGCTATGCGAATGACTTCCTGGAACCCGAACAGTCCCAGCAGCTTCAGTCGTTGGACGTCGGTGACGTGGATTTCTCGGACTGCGACGGCACGCACGAAGCCCTCGCCGCGGCCGCCCAGTCCAAGGTGCCTGGTCTACATCTGGACAAGGTGGGACTGGCCCGAAGCGTCACCGACTCGATCCGGCACGGCTCCGGTCTCGACGATGCGTTGCACGCCATGGATGCCAATTTCCGTGCGCTCTTTCGTGAGCTGAACCGCAGGCAGCGACAAGCCATACGGGAGATCACCAGCGAGAAGACCCGTGACAAGATCAAGCGGCTGAAGCGTTCTTTCCTTCTCGATCACCCTGCAGGCGCGACACGGGCAGATGCAACGCTACTCCTTGAGGACATCGACGCAGTCCTGGACGACTCGGTGGATGCCGAGGACCTCAGGAGCGAGATGCGCCGCGTGCGGCGCCGCTTCGAACTGGACGACGATCCCAACGAGATGATCAACGACTTCGACGCGTTCCGCGACGAACTGGAGACGCTCGTCTACCGGGAAGTCAACGAAGCCCAGCAAGAATGAACCACTCCGCAGCCAGCAGGCCATTCGGCTCGCTGTCAGGGCGAGGCACAGTTGCCTCGCCCTGACAGGGATCACCTCAGCTCAAGCGACCGTGGAACTGTTACCGCCACCGGGTCTGTAAAGCTAGCGGTGTAACTGGGGTTGGTGTGGCTAGAGTTGGCCTGCGGTGAGGCGGCCGTCGAA
This sequence comes from Streptomyces sp. NPDC001351, assembly GCF_042896045.1. Lineage (NCBI taxonomy): Bacteria > Bacillati > Actinomycetota > Actinomycetes > Kitasatosporales > Streptomycetaceae > Streptomyces > Streptomyces sp. NPDC001351. The sequence goes on from NZ_JBIAWS010000028.1 coordinate 3,189, forward strand.
GGCCATGTCGAAGGCGTTCATCGCGCCCTTCCAGCGCATGGTCCAGCGTTTGCGGCCGGCGCCGGTCGGGTCGAGGCTCATGACAGCCATGTAGACGCACTTGAGCGCGGCCTGCTCCGTCGGGAAGTGCCCGCGGGAGCGGACGGCCTTGCGGATGCGGGCGTTGACGCTCTCGATGCTGTTCGTCGTGCACACAATGCGGCGTATTTCCGCATCGAACTGGAGGAACGGCGTGAACTCGGCCCAACTGGACTCCCAGAGGCGGACGATCGCCGGATACTTCTTCCCCCAGACCTCGGCGAACTCCAGGAACCTGGTCGTGGCCGCGTCCTCACTCGGCGCGGTGTAGACGGGCTTCAGCGCCTTCGCGATCTTGTCCCAGTCCTGCCGGGCCGCGTATCGGAACGACGCCCGCAGCAGGTGAACTACACACGTTTGCACCACAGTTCGCGGCCAGACCTCGCCGACCGCGTCGGGCAGCCCCTTCAGCCCGTCGCAGACCAGCATCAGGACGTCCTCGACGCCTCTATTCTTCAGCTCGGAGAGCACCCGCAGCCAGTGTTTCGCGCCCTCGCCACCGTCACCGGCCCACAGTCCGAGAATGTCTCGGTGCCCCTCAGCGGTCACCGCCAGAGCCACGTAGATCGGCCTGTTCGCTACTTGGCCATCGCGAATCTTGACGTTGATGGCGTCTATGAAGACGACCGGGTAGACGCGGTCGAGCGGGCGGTTCTGCCATTCGGCCATGCTGTCCATCACCTTGTCGGTGATGGTGCTGATGGTCGTCTTGGACACGCTCGCGCCGTAGACCTCGGCCAGGTGCGCGGAGATCTCCCCGTGCGTGAGGCCCTTCGCCGAGAGCGAGAGGACCATCTCGTCCACACCCGTCAGCCGGCGCTGCCGCTTCTTGACGATGGCCGGCTCGAAGGAGCCCTCCCGGTCACGGGGCACGTCGATCTCGACCGGCCCGATGTCCGTCAGCACCGTCTTGGACCGGGTGCCGTTACGGGAGTTCCCGCCGTCCTTGCCCGCCGAATCGTGTTTGTCATAGCCGAGATGGTCGGTGATCTCGCCCTCCAGGGCGGACTCCAGAACCGTCTTGGTCAGCTGCTGCAACAGGCCGCCCTCGCCGGTCAGCTGCAGGCCCTTGCTCCGGGCCTGCTCGACGAGCTGGTCGATCAGCTTCTGCTCGACCGCCGCAGTCTCCAGCGACGGTTCCGCCTGGTCATCGGCGGCCACGAACTCGGTCACGGTGTCAGTCACTTGATGTCTCTTCCATGATCATCAATTACACCGGTGAGCGTACAGACCCGAGGGGCGAGGCGGCGGCATAGGCGTTGACGGTCAGCACGGTTGCTCCGATGTGTCCTGTTGCGTGTTGGTCGGTGCTGGGGGCGGTTTCAGGAGTACGGCGGCGGTCGTCGTGACCGCGAGCGGCCATCCCGTATTGCCATGCGATTGCCGGGGCGGCGGGGAGCGGGTGGACGGCTTCGATGCGCAGGCCGTCGAGGATGAGGACGACACCCCGACGTCAGGCCTCGTGGGGCCGGCAAGCCATTGGCGCGAGTGGGAGCGTCCCGGAGTACCGGGCGGCCATTCTCCACAAACCACCGACGGAATACACCCCATCGGCCACACCCGGTCCTGCCGGACCGCCCAACATTCCTAAGGAACTTCCCAATCGTGATGTCAAGCCGCGAGTGTGACGGGAGGTGAAGAATGGAAACACTCTCCGTCACGGATCATCGCCCACAGAACGTTGAGGCGTCGGCGTGCGAGGGCCAGCAGGGCTTGCTTGTGTCCCTTGCCCTCGCTTCGCTTCCGGTCGTAGTACGCCTTCGAGGCCGGGCAGCATTGCAAGCTGACCATGGCCGACAGGTACATGGTCCTGAGCAGACCGCGATGGTAGCGCCTGGGCCTGCGGAGGTTGCCGCTGACGCGTCCAGAGTCACGAGGTCTGGGGGCCAGGCCGGCGAAGCCGGCCAGGCGGTCGGAGCTGCCGAAGGCGTCCATGTCTCCGCCGGTCGCGGCGATGAACTCGGCGCCGAGTCTGGCGCCCATGCCGGGCAGGCTCAGGATCACCTCGGCGTGCGGATGCTCGCGAAACCGGGCCTCGATCAGGGCATCGAGTTCCGCGATCTCCTCATCGAGGGCCATCACCCCCTTCGCGAGACGGGCCACCATGGCAGCGGCCAGCTTCTCACCGGGCAGCGCGGTGTGCTGGGCCTGCGCCGCCTCCACGGCCGTCTTCGCGATCGAGGCGGCACCTCTGACACCCCTGTTCCTCAGCCAGGTCTCGATCCGTCTGGTGCCCGCCCGGCGGATCGCGGCCGGAGTCTGGTGAGCGGTCAGCAACAGGACATGCCCCTTGCGGGTCAGGTCGAGCGACCGCTCCAACGCCGGGAAGATCTCCAGCAGTTGAGCACGAAGCCGGTTGATCTGCCGGGTACGGTCGAAGACCACGTCCAGGCGCCTGGTGGTCAGGGTGCGCAGGTCGACAGCGATCTCGTCACCGGGCCGCAGCAGGCCGAGGTCCCGGTGGACGCGGGCCTGGTCGGCGATGACGAAGGCGTCCTTGGCGTCCGTCTTCCCCTCGCCGCGGTAGGTCGCCGAGGCCCGGTAGACGGCGAGGCCGGTGAGATAGACGAGTATCTGCTCGCCGACCCCCGAGAACCCCGCTCCAGCGGGGCCGTCATGGGGTTCTCGCACTTGCGGGGTCCGCAGGAGGGGATGGTCCGCATTCGCATACCGAAAGGCCTGCGTGCCGTGGTGCTCCTCAAGAGCGATGACCGTCATCAGGCGATCTCGCCGGCAGGGATGAGCCGCATGTACCGTGCCCCTTCCTCATGTCCCACCGCATGGCGGCTGCGCCGCGGTCCCCGCCGATGTGTGCGACCAGCGCCGTCTGCAGGAAACGCGTCCTGCACCTCAGTCTCGCAGCCGACCGAACGGGTCTTCCCCGTGGCGGCCGCCGACCGGGAGGTGCGCACGTGATCCGCCGGTCGGCCTTCCCCTCCGCTCGGGGCCCGGTCAATGGATGTGGGACCCGCCGTTGACGTCGTACGTCACGCCGGTGAGGTAGCCGGACTCGGGCCGGGCCAGGAAGGCGATGACGGCGGCCACGTCCTCGACCGCGCCGATGCGGCGTACGGGAACGTCCGCGATCATGGCCGCCTTGCGCTGCTCGTCCAGCTTGCCTTGGGTGATGTCGGTGTCGATCAGGCCCGGGGCGACGGAGTTGACGGTGACTCCGGACGGGCCGAGTTCGCGGGCGAGCGCCTTGGCGAAGCCCAACAGGGCGGCCTTGGCCGTCGAGTAGGCTACTCCGCCGAACACCCCACCCCCGCGCTCGGCGGAGACGGACGACAGGAAGACGATGCGGCCGAACCCGCGCTCGGCCATCCCGGCAGCCACCCGGTGGGTCACCAGGAAGCTCCCGCGGACGTTGACCTCGAGGATCCGGTCCCATTCGGCGGGCGTGACGTCGAGGAAGCGGGTCGGGGACGTGATCCCCGCGTTGTTGACCAGGGCGCCGACCGGCGGGAGCGCTGCTTCGACCGCCCCGACGGCGGCGTCGACCGCGTCGGCATCGGTGACGTCCGCGGCAAGTCCGAGGGCTTGCACCCCGTGCCTGTCAGCGACTTCCCGGGCGGTGTCCTCGGCGGCCTCCTTGTCCAGGTCGAGGACGGCGATGTGGTAGCCGGCAGCTGCCAGGGCGTGCGCGGTCGCGCGGCCGATGCCGCGCCGGGAGCCGGCGCCGGTGATGACGGCGGTGCGAGGGGTGGGGTCGGTGCCCATGCGGTGCTCCTGAGAAGGGGGGGAAGAGGAGTGGACGGGTTCAGAGTTCGCGGCGGACGCGTTCCTTGATCGCCGCGACGGAGAGGCCGTAGCGGTCGTGGAGCGTGGGCAGCGCGCCCGCGGCGAGGAACTCGTCCGGCAGCCCGATCGGGACGATGCGTGCCGTCTGCTGAGCGAAGGCCAGACAGGACGCCACGGACTCGCCGAGGCCCCCGACGACGCTGTGGTTCTCTAGCGTTACCACGAGGCGTCCCTGGGCGGTCTCCCGCAGGACCGTCTCGCGGTCGAACGGTTTGATCGTCGGTACGTGGAGGACGGCGACGTCCACCTGGTCGTGCGCGAGTTCCTCGGCCGCGGTCAGGGCCCGTACCGTCATGAGGCCGGTGGAGATGAACAACACGTCGCGTCCGCCGCGCAGCCGCGCCGCCTTGCCGAGTTCGAACCGGTAGTCGTACTCGTCGAGGACGGTCGGTACGGCTCCGCGCAGCAGCCGCATGTAAGTGGGGCCGGGGTGGGCGGCCAGTGCCGGGACAGCCTGTTCGATGTCGATCGAGTCCGCGGGGTCCACGATCGTCAGGCCGGGCATGCCCCGCAGGATGGCCAGGTCCTCGGTCGCCTGGTGGCTGGGGCCGTAGCCGGTGGTCAGGCCGGGCAGGGCGCCCACGACGTTGACGTTCAGCTGCGGCTCGGCGATGTCGAGGCACAGGAAGTCGTAGGCGCGGCGGGTGGCGAAGACGGAGTAGGTGGAGGCGAACGGGGTCAGGCCCACCTCGGCCAGACCCGCGGCCGCGCCCAGCATCGCCTGTTCTGCCATGCCCATCTGGAAGAAGCGGTCGGGGTGGGCGTCCCGGAAGACGTGCATGTCGGTGTACTTGGCGAGGTCCGCGGAGAGTCCGACGATGTCGGGTCGTTCGTCGGCGAGCCGGGCCAGCGCGTGTCCGAAGGGCGCCTTGGTGGTGCGCTGGCCCTCCTCGGCGATCGAGGCGATCATCGCGGAGGTGGTGAGTTTGCGCTGCGGGGCCTGGGCCGGGACGGAGGTGCTCATCGGGCGGTTCCCTCTTCCTGGGCGGCGGTGTGGTGACGCTCCGTCAACTGGTCGCGGGCGAGCTGCCATTCGTGTTCCTCGACCCGCATGAAGTGGGCTTTCTCGCGCGTCTCCAGCATCGGGACGCCGCATCCGATCCGGGTGTCGCAGATGACCACGGCCGGTGAGCCGCGGTGCCCGCGCAGGCTGTCGAAGGCCGCGAGGAGCGCCTCGATGTCGTTGCCGTCCACGCGGATGGCGTGCCAGCCGAAGGCCTCCCACTTGGCCGTGACCGGCTCGGTGCGCAGCACGCCCTTGGTCGGGCCGTCCGCCTGCAGGGCGTTGACGTCGACGATGGCGGTGACGTTGTCCAGGCCGTGGTGGGCGCAGGCAAGTGCCGCCTCCCAGGTGGAGCCCTCGTCCAGTTCGCCGTCGGAGAGCAGGTTGTAGACGCGTGCGTCGCTGCCCTGGTGGCGCAGGCCGAGCGCCATGCCGGTGGCCACGCCGAGGCCATGGCCCAGGGAGCCGCCGGAGATCTCCATGCCGGGCGTGTAGGAGGCCATGCCCGACATGGGCAGGCGCGAGTCGTCGCTGCCGTAGGTGGCGAGCTCGCCGACGTCCAGAACGCCGGCCTCGGCGAGCGCCGCGTACAGCGCGATCGCGTAGTGGCCGATCGAGAGCAGGAACCGGTCGCGCTGCTGCCAGTCCGGCTCGGCGGGACGGTGGTTGAGGACATCCTGGTAGACGACGGCCAGGATGTCGGCCACGCCCAGCGCCTGTCCGATGTAGCCCTGGCCCTGGGTCTCCCCCATGTCCAGCGCGTGCATACGGATGCGGTAGGCGGAGTCCTTCAGGGCGCTGACGCGCCGGGTCGACGGAACCGCTGTTCCGACTGCCTGAGGGGACATCACGTTGATCCTCGTCTCTGTCAGGGGGTAGCAGGGAGAGGGGCTTGGGCGGACGCGGTCACCGCCCGGTCGGCTGCCCGGCGTTCGTCCACGCCCCATGTCTCGCGCGTCACCAGCGCCGCCACGAGGCCCAGCAGCCCGTAGCAGCTGAAGAGGATGGCGGGCCCGGTCCAACCGGTGGCGGAGTAGAGCGCCGTGGCGATCATCGGTGTGAACCCGGAGACCACAGCGGACAGTTGGTAGGCCAGGGAGGTTCCGGCGGTACGGGTCCTGGTCGCGAACAGCTCGCAGAACCAGGCCCCTTGGACACCCGCGAGAGAGTTCTGGCAGACGGCGTAGCTGATCAGGAAGGCGAGCAGGACGAGTGCCGCGGCTTCGGTGTTGACGGACAGGAAGAGCGGGAAGCCCCAGGCGACGCTCACCGCGCAGCCCAGCAGATAGACCGGGCGGCGGCCGATCCGGTCCGAGAGGCGGCCCCAGAGCGTGGTGGCGGCGATACCGAGGGCCGCGGCGGTCACCAGGGCGGTGAGGGTGGTGGTGCTCGAGACGTCGGGGGCGTCGCCGTCGTCCAGGTAGGACAGCACGAAGGTGACCGAGACGGCGTACCCGGCGGTCTCCGTGATGCGCAGGCAGAAGGCCCGCAGGACGTTGCGCCAGTCCTCCCGGATCACCTCGAGCAACGGGTTCTTGACGACTTCGCCGGACTCCTTGAGCGCCTCGAACTGGGGCGACTCGTCGATCTTGAGCCGGATGAAGATGCCGACCGCGATCAGGACGGAGCTGAGCAGGAACGGCACGCGCCAGGCCCAGGTGTCGTTCAGGGTGTGCCGGCTGAACAGGAAGGCGAGGTTGGCGAGCAGCAGCCCGACCGGGAAGCCGGCCTGGGTGATGCCCGTGTACAGCCCACGCCGCCGCCACGGAGCGTGTTCGAAGGTCATCAGGATGGCACCGCCCCACTCGGCGCCGAAGGCGAGCCCCTGGATCACCCGGACGACCACCAGCAGCACCGGCGCCCAGATCCCGACCATCTGGTACGTGGGCAGGCAGCCGATCAGTACAGTCGCGATGCCCATCAGCAGCAGGGAGCCGACCAGTACGGGCTTGCGGCCGATCCGGTCGCCGAGGTGTCCGGCGATCACACCGCCGAGCGGCCGTGCGGCGAAGCCGATCCCGAGCGTCGCGAAGGACAGCAGGGTGGCCGAGAGCGGATCGGAGTCCGGGAAGAACACATCACCGAAATAGAGAGCGGCGGCCGTCCCGAAGCCGATGAAGTCGTATGTCTCGATGGTCGCGCCGACCCCGCACCCGACGGCGACCCTCAGACGCTCAGGCGACCCGTGCGCCGCCTGCTGCGGCGCCGAGAACTCAGCCATGCCGATCCTCCTTGATCGTAGGCGAGCGAGCCGTCCCGGGCTCGCTGTTGGCTGTCGACTGTTAACAGTCGAGAAATGATGCTGGGCCCGATGAAGAGACGTGTCAACCCTCCCGGCGGGCAAACTGCCGACTGTCAGCAGACGACAGCTGGGCTACTATGATCGCTCGCGGCGTTGAAAGGGGTTTCGACCGTGTCCGGTCAGGCGCTGTCCAGTCTCACCCGCTCGACGACCCTCCGGGAGCAAGCGCTCGTGGCCCTGCGGACGGCCATCACCACCGGTCAGTACCGCCCCGGCGACCACCTCGGAGAAGTGGAGATCGCCGAGCACCTGTCGGTGAGCCGCGGCACGGTACGCGAAGCTCTACGCCACCTCCAGCAGGAGGGGCTCGTCACCGCGGGAGCCCGCGGCATGCTGCGCGTGTCCCAGCTGACCCCGACCGAGGTGCGGGAACTCTTCCAGGTAAGGGAAGCCCTCGAAGGACTCGCGGTTGCGCAGATCATCGCGTCACCACGCAGACAGGACGCGGCCGAAGCACTGCGCAAGGCACTGGAAAAGCTCCACGACGCCTTCAAGTCAGGAGCGGATCTTGCCGCGAAGGTCGAGGCCGATCTCGGCTTCCATCTGCTGCTGTGCGAGCTCTCCGGCAACTCGATACTCCTCAGGACCTGGCGGCAGCTCGAGGGACCCATGCGCGTGGTCATCATGAGCGCAGCCGGCGAACGCCGTGATGTAGCCATGTCCGCGACCTCCCACGCGCCCATCGCCGACGCGATCGCACGCGGAGATGCGGCGGCTGCCCAGGCGATCCTGCACGCGCACATGACCTCGGCGATCGAGCAGCTGGGCATCGAACACGACGGCACCCGTGAGACCGCCTGACCCTGGACCGACGTCTGCTGCCGGACTGACTCTGGACGAGGTGACAGGACGTTGCAGTGTGGCGGTGCGTCCGGAGCCGTCGGCTCGCCACGATCTGCCCGTCGGCCGACGGTGATCGAGACGCAGGGCCCAGCGTCCGCGTACGACGGACGGTCCGTGCGCCGAAACGGCCTTCCGCCACGGGATGGCGAGCTGCGAGTGACGAGGCCGGAGCCCACGCGCCGGGACGGGCTCCGGCGTGTGGCCTTACCGGTGGCCGGGCGCTGCGACGTCGTCGACGTCCCGTTCGTGACCGAGGCGTCCTCGGCGCACTCTTCCCTCGCCCTCCCCGGCCGGGTGCACACGGCCCACTACCGGGCTGCGGGCAGCCAGCCGATCGCCCTGCCCGGGCCGCCGGACGACCTGGAGATCTTCAAGGGGAGGAACTGGAAGTAGGCGCCGGTGTCGGGGAGTTGGCCGAGGTTGGCGAGTCCTTCGATGAACACGGCGCCACCGCCGAGGCCCTCGACATGGACCGGGCCCCCGTCCTGCGCGGCTCCCATGCTGGGGGCGTCCGTACCGATGCAGCGCACCTCGCGGTCGAGCAGGTGGCGCATGCAGTCGACGTCCGGGGCCGGCCACCCGGGGGCTTGTTTCAGTACGGCGACGTCGTAGGCGTATCCGCGCCCGCCGTTGCGGCTGGTGAAGTAGCGGTCCCAGCCCGTGCGGAACAGGGCGATGTCTCCGGCTTGCAGCGTCCGGTGCTGCTTCTCCCAGCTCTCCACGTCGTCCTTGGTGATGAAGGGGCTGGTGCCGGGTGCGGCGCCGCGGGCTTCCACGGCCGTGACGTCGATGACCGCGGCGGCGCCGGAGAAGACCCTCACGTCGACCATGTCACCGGTGATGGGGTCCGCTCCCGTGTGGGCGTGCTCCGGGAGGAAGTGGGAGGGGGCGTCGAAGTGGGTTCCGATGTGCTCGTCCAGCAGCAGAGCCTCGGTGAAGTACGAGCCGCAGTGGCTGCGCAGCACGTGGTGACCCTCGTCCACGTCCTCGAACCAGTTCCAGATGTGCCGGAGAAAGGGAACGTGGGGCGGCCAGGTGGTGGGCAGTCGTTCGTCGAGGGTGAGGGTGAGGTCGACGAGATCGTGATCGGTGAACATGTCGGTCTCCGTATGCAGTTGGGCGGTCTCCGTATGCGGTTGGTCAGTTGTAGGGGCCGGCCGACGGCGGGTAGGTCCGCTGCAGCACCTTCTGGGCCTCGGGCGAGGTCAGCGTCCCGGTGGTGACCAGGGGCTCGTTGAGCGGGATGCTCTTCTTCACCGGCTTGCCGAGCATGGCGTTGACGTCCTGGATCACGCCCTCGATCCCTTGTCCGACGGCCTCCTGCAGGAACAGTCCCTGGATGGCGCCTTCTTTGAGCAGCGCGACGGTGGTGGGGCTGCCGTCGGCGGTCGCGAGGGCGATCTTGCCGACCGATCCGCGGGTCTTCAGCACCTTGGCCGCGCCCGTGCCGGCCGCGTCGTACATGCCGTAGATGCCGGTGATGTCGGGGTGGGCGGTGAGCAGGTCGTTGGTCTGGGAGACCGCCTCGCTGACGGTCAGGCTGTGGCTCTGCAGGATCTGCACCAGCTTGCAGCCGTCGCGCTTGAAACTTTCCCGCGCTCCCCGCAGGTACTTCTGAGCGTTCTCCCTGTCCTGTGGGAGCGACAGCATGCCGATCTTGTTGCCGCCGCGCTTCTTGGCCTGCCGGCAGACGAAGCTTCCCTCGTCGACGCCCGTGCGGTAGTTGTTCGCGGTGATCGCGGACGTGTAGTCGGTGGCGCCGGGCTGGGGGCCTATGCCGGCGAAGGAGATGGGCACCTTGGCGGCTTTGGCCGCCGCGAGGACCGGTGGGGTGCTGGTGGAGCTGACCGGACCGATGACGATCATGTCGGCTCCGGCGGCGATCGCGGTCTTGACGTTGGCCAGTTGCGCGCTGGGCGAGTTGTTGGCGTTGTACCGGGTGACCTTGAGGCCGTGCTTGCGGGCCTCCTGCTGGACGCCGGAGTAGACCCATTGCCAGTAGGAGATGTCGAGCGAGGGAGCGAGGTAGGCGACCTTCATGCCCTTGACGGTCTTGGCCTGGCCGGGGGTGGCCGAGCTGTTGGCCTGACAGCCGACCGCGGCCAGGGCCGTGGCCAGGACGGTTGCGGACAGGGCGAGCGGTCGGCGGGCCCTGCGGTCTCTGCGGGAACGGGCTGAGCGCATGGGTTGGTCCTTTCTGGGGGTCTGCGGGTGGGGTGCTCGCCGGCGGGCGGATCAGGCGCCGCGGGCGCGGCTGCGGCGGGTGAGGCGCTCGGCGAGCACGGCGAGGAGGATGACCAGGCCGGTGATGGTGCCCTGGTAGAAGCTGTTGACCCCGAGCAGGTTCACCGCGTTCTGGATCACCACGACGAGCACCGCTCCCGTGAGGGCGCCGACCGCGGAGCCGACCCCGCCGAACAGGCTGGCGCCGCCGATGACGACGGCGGCGATGGCCTGGAGCTCCAGGCCCGTCCCAGCGGTGGATTCGGCGTTGGCCAGGTAGGAGACGGACAGGACGGCGGCGAACGCGGCCAGGAGCCCGGACGCGGTGTAGGCGGCCAGCTTGATGCCGCGCACCGGCACCCCGATGAGCCGGGCGGCGCGCTCGTTGCTGCCCACCGCGTACAGCCAGCGGCCCTGGGTCGTACCGGACAGCAGCAACTGCAGGAGGACGACCAGCACGATCACGTACAGCAGGTAGTTGGGGATCCCCAGGTAGTGGCCGGAGTTGAGGGAGCCGAAGCCGGTGGAGCCGACCGGCTGGGAGTTGCCGTTGGTGACCACGAAGGCGAGGCTGGCCGCCACCGAGTAGGTGACCAGGGTGACGATGAACGGGGCCAGTCCGAGCACGGCGACGCACACGCCGTTGAACAGGCCGAACAACGCGCCGAGGCCGAGCGCCCCCAACACCGCGACGCCTGTGGGCGCGTGATGGTTGAGCAGGGCGGCGGCGGCGATTCCGGTCAGGGAGAACACCGATCCGACGGACAGGTCGATCCCGGCGGTGACGATGACCAGGAGTTGCCCCAGGGCGATGATGACCAGCGGGGCGGCGGTCTGGGCGATGTTGGTGATGTTGCCGCTGCTGATCGCGGCCGGTTGGACGGTGCTGAGCAGGAGTTCGACCAGGACACAGGCGGCGGCGATGACCAGCTCCACGCGGAACCGGGAGGCGACCTGCAGCAGCCGTGGCCCGCCGTAGCGGACAGAGTGGGCCGGACCGGGGCTGACGTCTTTCTGGTCGGTGTGGACGGTGGTCACCGGGGTCCTCCTTCTGCGGGGCCGGCGGGTCGGGGCCGCGCCTCGGCGGCCGTGGTGCTGCTCGCGTTCAGGGCGTCGACGATCTGCGTCTCGGTGAGCTGGGAGCCGGAGAGGGTCGCGGTGACCCGGGGGCCGGCGAGCACATGCACCCGATGGCATCGCGCGGCCAGTTCCTCGGGGTCGGAGGACCACCACAAGGCGCCGCCGCCGGCGGCGGCGACCTCGTCGACGGCCTGGAAGATGTCCACCTTGGCGTGGATGTCGACGCCCCGGGTGGGATCGTCGAGCAGCAGCAGCCGTACCCCCAGCGGGGCCCAGCGGGCGAACAGCACCTTCTGCTGGTTGCCGCCGCTGAGCGCCTCGGGCGGGGCGGCGAGGTCGGACAGTTTGATGGCGAACCGGTCGACCAGCTGCCGGGCGGTGGCCACGTCCGGGCGGGCGATCAGGCGCCGCCGGGCCACCCGCTGCGGGCCGAGGAGATGCTCGAGCACACTGAGGTCACCCAGCACACCGTCGCGGGCCCGGTCGCCCGAGACATAGCCGGCACCCGCGCGCAACGCGCGCTGAGGCGACCAGCGGGCGGTGGAGAGGCCCAGGACCCGCATCGTCTGCCCGGGCGGGTGGGGGCGGTCACCCCAGGCCCGCAGCAGCAGGTCACTGGCGGCACTGGGATCGAGAGAGGTGATCCCGACGACTTCGCCGGGGTCGACCCGCAGGGGCGCTTCGGAGTCGAGCAGTTCGAGCAGGGGCGGCTCACCGGCCGCCGGGTCGGCCTTGGGCACCGGCCGGTCGAGTGCCCGGGCGGCGTCCCCGACCATGGCCGCCAGCAGGGTGCGGTCGTCGATGTCGGTCAACGGCACACGGTCCACCACGGTGCGTCCGTCGCGCAGCACGGTGGCCACGTCGGCCACCTCGCGGATCTCCCGGAAGCGGTGACTGACCAGCACCACTCCCACCCCGCTGGCAGTCAGCCCGCGCAGCACGGTGTACAGCTTCTCCGCCTGCGGCCGGTTCAGTGAGGCAGTGGGCTCGTCCAGCAGCAGCAGTCGTGATCCCTGCGCCAGCCCGCGGGCGATCTCCACCATCTGCTGGCGGTCCAGCGGAAGATCGCCGACCCGGGCGCCCAGGTCGATGGCGGCATCCTGGCCCAGGGAGGCCAGCGCGGCCCCGGCCGCGGCACGCGCCCGACGTCGCCGCCCCCGTCCCCGGCCGGCGAGCAGCAGTTCGTGTGTGGCGATGTTCTCCAGAACCGACAGGTGCGGCAGCAGCGACAGCTCCTGATGGACGATGGCCACCGGCGGGTGGTCACGGGAGTCCTCGACTGCCACGTTCAGTTCACCGGCGTCCGCGCTTTCGACGCCGGCCACGATGGCGAGCAGTGTCGACTTGCCGGCCCCGTTGGCGCCGAGCAGCGCGTGCACCTCGCCGGCCCCGACGGTCAGGTCGACACCGTCGAGCGCGCGGGTGGACCCGAAGGCTTTGGTGAGACCGCGAACGGCCAGGAGCGGAGTGGCGACGGTCATGGCTGTTACCTCGATTCGAGGTTTCGATGGCACGTCGCTGTATGAGTCGCTGTTTCGCCGGTGGTCGCCCATGGGCCGATAGGCCGGGGCAAACCGGTAGCAGGCAGTAGCCACTGCTTACCGACGGTGTACTCACACACCACATGCAACGTGTGACCGAAAGACGACTAGCTAGCGGTTGGGCTCAAAATGCGTGTTTCAACGGCGTGACGGCTGTGTCGCAGCTCATAGTGAAGTGAGTTGACTGCCGAGTGTCAACAGTCATCAGCCGATTGTCGGCTATCCTGTCTGGGACTGAAGTTGGGGTGGTGACCCTCCATGGCCGCAGAATCCCTGTCCAGCTTGGATCGCAGCACCTTGCGAGAACGGGCCTTGCGTGCCCTGCGGACCGCGATCCTCACCGGGCAGTACCAGCCCGGTGAGCATCTGGGAGAAGTCGAACTGGCCAGTCGGCTCGGCATCAGCCGGGGCACGGTCCGAGAGGCGCTGCGGCACCTGCAACAAGAGGGACTGCTGGTTCCCGCCGCACGAGGCATGCTCCAGGTGCACCGGCTCTCGCCGACGGAGGTGCACGAACTGTACGAGGTGCGGGCCGCCCTCGAGGGCCTGGCCGTCGCCGGTGTGATCGCCTCCGCCGGACGCCAGGCCGCGGTCGAGGAACTGCGGCGGGCACTGATCCGGCTCGATCAGGCCGCGGGCGACTTCGCCGCCCAGGTGGAGGCCGATCTCGGCTTCCACCTCCTGCTGTGCGAGCTGTCCGGCAACTCCATGCTGGTCAGAACGTGGCGACATCTGGAAGGCCCGATCCGGGTGACCGTGATGAGCGCCAGCAACGAGCAACGCCGCCTGCCCATGTCCGCCGCTCGGCACGAACCGATCGTGGACGCCATCGAACGCGGCGACGAAGCCGGCGCCCTGGATGTGCTGCGGGGGCACATGGCTCTCGCCGGCTCCCAGTTGGCCAGCGACGACGACCGCACCTCAGCAGGCTGAAGCCTCTGGCGGCCCAGGTCGTCCCGGGCGCCGGGGTGCAGAGCGGACGAGGGCCTCAGCCGATCAGGGCTGAGGCGGTGACGGCCGCGACATCGCCTGCTCGATCTTCACGGGATGCCTGCGGCGTCATCACCGTGTCCGGCATCCGCGACGACGAGACCAGCTGACGCGTCGGGCGAGGCGCGCGAAGGCCGAGCGGCTTCTCACCGACACGACTCCTGACCCTTCACGCGAGGATCGTGCTGCGACGCGCGGAGGGCGGGACGACCCCGCGATTTCAGACGCACCACACTCGTCGGCGGCGCCCAGCTTCATACCGTCGTCCTTCTCCCCGGCAGGTGTAACACCCCCTCCGGGCATACGCATTCGTCAGGACGGTCCCGCGCCGATTCCATATGTCAGGCCGCCCGACGAGGGTGCTTGGGCGCAGAGCCGCGACGGCCCGCCGGGTTTACGGCGAGCCGTCGCGGAGGGTGGGGTGCGGTCGTGGGCCCGGTCGGGGTCTTACCTGTGGACGACGGGCGCCGCGTCCGGGTCCTGGGCGGGTATGCCGCGGCGGTACAGGACGACGCTGATGACCAGGCCGACGGAGAAGAAGACGGCCGACCATCAGTAGGCGGTGGAGTAGCCCTCCAGGCCGGCCTGGGCCTGGAGGGCCGGGTCCGCTGGGCTGCTGCCGTCGAGGCAGTCGGCGGCGGCGCTGGAGAGACTCCGGGGCCGAACGAAGGGACAGGACTCTTGTGGCCGAGTGGTGGTGCAGTGGCCGTGGGCGGCTACTGTCCGCCGGTCATCTCGACGTAGGTGCTGCCGGCGACCGGGCGGTGGTCGTAGGTGCCGGTCACGGCGGCGCTGCCTTCGTAGCGGGGCCCGGGGACCGTCAGTTCCTGGTCGTCGGCGTAGAGCTTGACGTTCAGCTTGGCGTGCTCGCCCGGGATGGTGACCTTCCAGCGCGTGGGGTACTTCTTGCCGGTGTGGGGGCTGGTCCAGAGGGTGGACTGGTCCGGCGTGAGGGTCGCCTCGGCAAGGGTGTGGGTGCCGTCGGGATTGAGCACGGTCGCCCAGGTGTTCTCCTTGCTCTCCTTCGTCTTCCAGAGACTGATCTTGTCGCCGTTGGACAGGTCGAGGTTCATCCAGGTCCACGAGGCCTTGCCCGTGGAGATGTCGGGAAGGGGTCCCCACTGGCGGTCCAGCCAGGACTCCCCGCGGACCTTCTCGGTGTGGCCCTTGAGGGTCAGCGTGCCGGAGGTGTCCATGGTGGGGAGCGCGTACTCGTAGTTCGGGTACTTCGCGTCGCCGAACATGGGGAAGTAGCCGGTGCCCATGTTGTAGAGGACGTTGCCCTGGGGGCGGAAGGTGACGTCGAGGGTTCCCTCGGGGACCTTGGCGCGCAGCTTCTGTTCCTTGGTGTCACCGGTCCAGGTGATGTTGTCGGTGTGGATGTCCAGGCCCTGCTTGCCGGACAGGCCCGCCCGGGGCGGGAGAGCGAGCTCCGACTTGGTGAACCAGCCGGTGTCCTCGTCGGTGATCGACACGGTCGAGAGGGTGTACCCCTGCTTGCCGTCACCGGACGTCAGGTAGTTGGCCATGAATCCGTACCGGTGGCCTCCGGCGGTCACGTGCGCGGTCACGTACCAGGACTCGGTGGGCCGGTCGGCGTTGGCGGTGAGGCCGGCGGCGGGGTCGACGGCGACCGGAAGACCGGTCTGCCTCAGCCCCTGCCCGGAGGCGGTACTGCCCGCCGCGGCCGGGCCGGCGTCGGTACTCGCGGTGGCCGTTCCTCCCGAGGCGAGGGCGAACGAGGCGATCAGGGCGGAGGCGACGGCGGCCGCGCCGATGGTGGTCTTGCGCATGATGACTCCTTGTACGGATGTCCTGCTCAGGTGCCTGCAGTGGTGTACGAAACTGTTTCGTACTCTCGCTGGATGTGGGGATGGACCGGGGAGAAGGGTTGCCGTAGGGAAGGGAAGCATGACGAAATACCCGGTCGGGCCCACATGGCAGCTCGACCGCACAACCGGAGAAGTCTTCTCCAGTTGCGGATCCACCCTAGCACCAAAACTGGAGAAGCCTTCTCCAGATGCGGGATACAGTGGATCCATGAGCCGCAGGACCGACTCCACACCACCGCCCCCGGACCCACACCCGAGCCCCCTGCGAGCCGACGCGGAACGCAACCGGCTGCGCATCCTCGCCGCCGCCCGGGAGGTCTTCGCCCAGCGAGGACTCGATGTCACCATCGACGACATCGCGCGCCAGGCGGGCGTCGGCGTCGGCACCGCCTACCGTCGCTTCGCCAACCGCGAGCAACTCGTCGAAGCGGTCTTCGAAGAGGCCACCGAGCGTCTCGTCGCACTGGCCGAGCAGGCACTCACGCACGAAGACCCCTGGGAGGGATTCGTCCAGTTCTTCCTGACCACCGCCGAGAACTTCGCCGGAGACCGCGGGCTGCGGGAAGCCCTGCTGGAGGGCGTGCACGGCAAGATCCGGGTGGCCGCCGCCCGGGACCGCCTCATCCAGGCGCTCAGCGCCCTCATCGCACGCGCCCAGCAGGCCGGCCGGCTCCGCGGCGACTTCGAAGCCACCGACTTCCCGCTCATGCAGCTCATGCTCGGAACCGTCACGGAGCAGACCCGCGCCGTCGCCCCCGACGTGTGGAGGCGCTACCTCGTCCTCTTCCTGGACGGCCTGCGCCACGACCAGCACCATCCGACTCCCCTGCCGCACCGCGCACTCGACAAGGACGAGTTCAACCGGGTCATGGCGTGAGGCCCGACGAAACCGCTCACGGTACGTGCGCCCAAGCCCAACCCCTGCTCGGCTACGCCCGTCCAAGAACGCGCCAGAAGGCGCAGCGGTGTTCGGCCGCGTAGTACGGCATGGCCGAGACGTTCTCCGGGCTGAGCCGCACGATGCCGTTTCAGGCCGTCCGGACAGCACCGCCGGGCCGGCCGTGGGCTCCGGGCGACCGCACGCTCGGGCGGCGGTCGCCCCGCACCCTCACCCTCCCGTCGAGAATGCCGCGTCGAACGCCGCGGCGGGCGGGTCGAAGGCCAGGCGCCGCACGAAGGCCAGGGCCTCGGGGGCACCGACCAGCCGGTCCATGCCGGCGTCCTCCCATTCGACGGAGACGGGGCCGTCGTAGCCGATGGTGTTGAGCATGCGGAAGCAGCTCTCCCACGGCACGTCGCCGTGGCCGGTGGAGACGAAGTCCCAGCCGCGGCGCGGGTCGGCCCACGGCAGGTGGGAGCCCAACCGGCCGTTGCGGCCGTTGCCCGTCTGCTTCTTCGCGTCCTTGCAGTCGACGTGGTAGATCCGGTCCCGGAAGTCCCACAGGAAGCCGACCGGGTCGAGGTCCTGCCAGACGAAATGGCTCGGGTCCCAGTTGAGCCCGAACGCCTCGCGGTGGCCGACCGCTTCGAGGGCGCGGGTCGTCGTCCAGTAGTCGTAGGCGATCTCGGAGGGGTGCACCTCGTGGGCGAAGCGCACGCCGACCTCGTCGAAGACGTCGAGGACGGGGTTCCAGCGGGCGGCGAAGTCGGCGTAACCGTCGTCGATCATCGACTCGGGTACGGGCGGGAACATCGCCACGGTCTTCCAGATCTTCGATCCGGTGAAGCCGACGACGGTACGGACGCCGAGGCGTGCCGCCGCGCGTGCGGTGAGCTTCATCTCCTCGGCGGCGCGGCGGCGTACGCCTTCCGCGTCGCCGTCGCCCCAGACCCTGGCAGGGACGATGGCGCGGTGGCGCTCGTCGATCGGGTCGTCGCAGACGGCCTGACCGGCCAGGTGGTTGGAGATGGCGTGGACCTGGAGGCCGTACTTGTCGAGCAGGGCACGGCGGCCGGCGAGGTAGGTGTCGTCCTCGGCTGCGCGGGCGACGTCGAGGTGGTCGCCCCAGCAGGCGATCTCCAGGCCGTCGTAGCCCCATCCGGACGCGAGCCGGCACACCTCCTCGAAGGGCAGGTCGGCCCACTGGCCGGTGAACAGGGTGACGGGGCGGGTCATCGGCTCTCCTTGTCCTGAACGGCGGTCCACTGGGCTTGATGTGCGGCGCTGTGCTCCACGGCGTCCAGTACGCGCTGCACCTGGAGGGCGTCGGCGAACGACGGCTCGGGGTCGGTGCCCTGGGCGACGGCGGTGAGCAGGTCCACGACCTGGTGGGTGAAGCCGTGCTCGTAGCCGAGGCCGTGGCCGGGCGGCCACCAGGCGGCAACGTACGGGTGTTCGGGCTCGGTGGCGACCACCCGGCGGAATCCGGCGCTCGCGGCGGGCTCGGTGCCGTCGAGATAGTGCAGGACGTTCATGTCCTCGAAGTCGAAGGCGAGGCTGCCCCGGTCCCCGTTGATCTCGATGCGCAGCGCGTTCTTGCGGCCGAGGGCGTAGCGGGTCGCCTCGAAGGTGGCCAGGCCGCCGCCTTCGAGACGGCTGAGGAAGACGGCGGCGTCGTCCACGGTCACCTTGCCGGGGCCCGTGCCGTCCGGCCGCGGCCGCTTGTCGACGAACGTCTCGGTCAGGGCGCTGACCCCGGTGAGCCGTTCGCCGGTGAGGTACTGCGTGAGGTCGACGATGTGGGAGCCGATGTCCCCGAGCGCTCCCGACCCGGCGCGGTCCTTCTCCAGCCGCCAGCTCATGGGAGTGGCCGGATCCGCCAGCCAGTCCTGCAGATACTGGGCGCGGACGTGCCGTACGCGCCCGATCCGGCCCTCGGCGACGAGCTGCCGGGCGAGCCCGACGGCGGGCACGCGCCGGTAGGTGAAGCCGACCATGGAGCGGATGCCGCGCCCGCTCGCGTGGCGGGCCGCCGCCGTCATCTCCTCGGCCTGCGCGACCGTGTTGGCCAGGGGTTTCTCGCACAGGACGTGTTTGCCGGCCGCGAGGGCGGCGACGGCGATCTCGGCGTGGGTGTCACCGGGGGTGCAGATGTCGACGAGGTCGATGTCGTCGCGCTCGACGACCTGACGCCAGTCGGTCGCGCTCTCCTGCCAGCCCAGCCGCCGGGCTGCCTGTGCCGCGCGTTCGGCGTCCCTGCCGACCATGACGGTCTGCTCGGGAGTCAGGGGCAGATCGAAGAAGTGCGGCGCGGTGCGCCACGCCTGGGAGTGCGAGGCTCCCATGAACGCGTGTCCGACGAGGGCCACGCGCAAGGTGTCGCCGGGCATGGGGTCACCGTCCTTCGAGGGGCAGGGTGCGGGCGATGTGGCGGGCGCCGGCGACGGCCAGGGCCACCGAGGTGAGCGTCGGGTTGCAGGCGGTCGGTGTGGGGATGACGCCGTTGCCGGCGACGTGCAGGCCGGGTACGTCCCAGACCTGGCCGACGGGGTCGCACACCGAGGTGCCGTCGTCGGCCGGGCCGGAGCGGACGGTGCCCTGGTAGTGCAGCGACGCGCCGAGGGCGAGGGTGCGGGGTGCGTCGTCGAGGGGGTCGCCGAGGGCGTCGGCCGCCCGGCGGACGGCGGCGCGGGCCGCGTCGAGGGAGGCGTGGTCGCGTTCGGTGAGCTGGTAGTGGATGCGCATCGCGGGCATGCCGTAGGCGTCGTCGCAGGTGTCGTCGAACGTGACGCGGTCCTCGGCCCGTACGTCCTTCACGCAGAACCAGCCCAGGCCCACGATCGACCCGGGCGCCGGGACGTCGTCGCCGACCAGCGGGACGGGTGAGGCGTCGAGTTGCATCACCTGGCCGTGGAAGGGTTCGTCGTCCGTGTACGGCACCCAGCTGACGCCGCTGGACGGGGCGGCGGCCCCACCGGGTGCCGCCTGGACGTCGCGCAGGCGGACCGCGTACACGATCTGCGGCTGGTCGTTGAGGTACCGGCCGAGTGCGGGCGGCCGTACGCCGGAGGCCCACAGCAGTTGCGGGGTGCGCAAGGCGTCGGCGGCGACCACGACCCGTGCGGCGCGCACCTGGTGCTCGGTGCCGTCGCGCAGGTCGCGCACCAGGACGCCCGCGGCCCGGCCCTCCTCGACCAGCACCTGGGTGACCAGGGCCTCCGGGTGGAGGGTGTGCCGTGGGTTGGCGCGGGTGGCCTCGCCGTAGACGACGTCGGCTCCGGACCAGGTGACGCGGCCGTCGGCGTGGCGCCGTACCGCCAGCGGCATGGGCTGCACTCGGCGTTCCTCCGGGCGGCCGGTGTCCAGGGCGGCGCCGAGGCGTTTGCGGACCTCGGCGGCGAAGGGGGCGTCGTCGAACGCGTGGGCGTCGACGCCGAGCAACCGCTCGGCCTCGTCGAGGAGTTCGTCCAGGTCCGGTACGAAGTCGATGCGTTCGCTGCCGCCGGGGCGCGGGCACGCGGCCGTCCAGTGGGCGCCCATGCCGCCGACGTTGCTGGACATCGCCGCGTTCGGCAGGCCGTCCTCGCCGGGGTTCTGGTAGCCGTCGGGCAGCAGGAAGGTGCCGGGGCGGGCGAGGCGGCCGTCGGCGGGGGCCGGTGCCGGTCCCTGGGAGCGGAGCTGGGCACGCTGCCGTTCGTCCGGGTCGGCGATGTTCTTCACGTGCAGGCCGGGCGGGTCGGCGAGCAGGGGGCCCACCTCGAAGGTGGCCAGGTCCAGGTCGGGGCGCTGCTCGGACAGGATGCGCGCGTAGGCGGCGCCGCACGGTCCGCTGCCGACGACGGCCACGTCGACACATGCCGGGAAGTCCTTCGTCATATTGTGGTGTCTCCCGCCGTCAGGACCCGAGCCGCAGCCGCTTGCGGTCACGGCCGCCGCCGGGCACCGGCATGTAGGAGATCCGCAGGCGTACCGCCACGGCGACGTCGTGGTCACCGGGACCGAGTGGCGTGTCGGTCTCGAAGGCGAGCACGGCCCGCTCCCCCATCTCCCAGCGGTCGTCGGTGACGTGGGGCAGCTCGGCGAAGGTGTAGGTGTTGCCGTGCACGCTGAAGGTGGTGCGCTCGGCGGGTACCGGGTGCCCGTCGAGGGTGAGGTCGACGGCTTCGACCATGGACAGGAACAGCCCCCGGTAGTAGGGCATCCTGACCTCCAGCTCGCCGCCCGGGCGGCCGTCGCCGCGGGTGCGGAATCCGTCCTCGCAGACGATGTACTTGTCGAACACGGTGAAGCCTCTCCGCGATGGTGGGACGTCTGCTGTGCGGCCCCTGGGGCCAGTGTGCGTCCCGCACTGAAATAAATGCAAGATTCTGATTCTGTTTTTTCCCGAGAGACCGTGCCGCCGACCGACAGCGGGGCGTCAGCCCTTCGCCACGCGGGCCGCGCGGTCGATCTCGGCCCGCATCTGCTCGTGCCGCCCGTCCAGATCCCAGAAGACCATCGTCACGGCCTGCGCGACCACGAGGAGCAGCGGGACGCCGTAGAACAGCACGCGGATGGCGGTCACCGCCGTCCCGCCCTCGCCGCCCGCGCGATAACCGGCCAGGGCGAGCCCGTACGCGATCGCGGCGGAGCCTATGGCCGAACCGACCTTCGTGGCGAAGCTGATGCCGGACGACAGCAGCCCCTCGTGCCGCGTGCCGAACCGCCACTGTTGGTACTCCACGGCGTCCGCGACCATCGTGAACATCGACACCATCGACACCGCGATCGCAAGGGTGGCGATGACGTAGAAGGCCAGGAACACGGGGAAGACGCCCTCGGCCGGGTAGAGCGCGGCCCAGGCGACGAAGCCCACCGCCAGCGCCTGCAGATTGCCGCGGCGCTTGCCGAAGCGGCGGTAGTAGGGGGCGGCCACCATGCCACCGACGATCATCGTGCCGGACACCAGCGGAAGCAGGACCGAGATCGCCCAGGGCGCGTGCAGGACCGCCAGCGCGAAGTACACGGTCACCCCGAGCACCAGGGACAGTCGTACGAAGTTGAGCACCCCGTAGACGAAGACCACCTTCCACGGCCGGTTTCCCCACAGCGTCCGCAGCGCGGTCGTCACGCCGACCTGCTCGGACTCGGCGGGCAGGGCGTACCGCTCCTTGCAGGTGAGGAAGGTGACGGCGAAGAAGCCGACGCTCAGCACGCTGTAGATCATGGTCGCGAGGGTCCAGCCCCGCTGCTCGTCGCCGGCCCCCAGCCAGGCCACGAACGGTGTCGTGAACGCCGTCACGATGATGGAACCGGCGGAACTGCCGATCGCCCTCAGGCCGCCCATCTGCATCCGCTCGTCCGAGTCACGCGTCATCATCGGCAGCAGGGCACTGTAGGGGACGTTGACCAGGGAGAACAGCAGCCCCAGGGTCAGGTACGTGACGAACGCGTAGATGAGCTTCCCGCTGTCGCTCACGTCGGGAACCATGAAGGTCAGCACGCCGACGACCCCGAAGGGTATCGAGGCGAACACCAGATAGGGGCGGGCCTTGCCCCAGCGGGACCTGGTGCGGTCCACGAGGACCCCGATGGCCGGATCGATCACGGCGTCGACCAGCCTGGCGACGAGGAAGAGGGTGCCCAGGGCCGCGACGGGCACCTCGGCGACATCGGTGTAGTAGTAGAGGAGGAAGCCTCCGACGAGGTTCCACGACAGGTTGGAGGCCAGGTCGCCGGCCCCGTAGCCGAACTTCTCCCGCCAGCCGATGCGGGTCGTCGTTCCCTGGGGCGTCCGCGGTTTGACTGCGCTGATCGTCATGTCCAAGGTGCTCCGCTCCTTTGCGTGGCACGACGCCCGTCGGGCGCCCCTGGGTGAACAGGGCACACCACGCCTGGGCCCAGCGCAAGACGAAGTGAATTCAAAATTCAGATTTCAGTTATTCCTCCAATGGGCGCCCTGCCAGCGGCTCGACCCCTATCCAGACCCAGAATCAATATGTAGATTCTGTTACGCGCGAGCGCATCCGGTCGGCTGCGTTCCCCTCCCCCTCCTGGAGTTGATCACGCATGAACGAGCTCCGCTGGAGCTACATGGACCACTGGCGGGTGGACAGCCCACGCGGCCCGGTGACCCAGTACGCCGCCCGCCGCTACATGGACGACTTCGTCAAGCAGATCAGTGCGGTGGGTTTCGAGGGCCTGGACATGTTCGACTTCCAGGTCTACGCCCTGACCGGCATGTTCGGCTCCGTCGAGAACTACCAGCGCTATCTGCGCGACCACGGCATCGAGAAGATCGTCAACCTGTTCCGCGGCATCATGTACGACCCGCGCGTCGCCGACGCCCATGTCCGCGAGACGCACGACGAGATCGTCGGGAGCACCCGCCGGATGCTGGGCATGTGGGACGCCCTCGACATCGAGAGCCTCATCGTGATGCCGGCCAGCCTCTACGCACAGACCGCGCCCGTCACCGACGACAAGATCAAGGCGGCGGCCGAGTGCTGGAACCGGGTCGGGGAGATGACCCTGACGGAGTTCGGCGTACGCACCACCTGTCATCACGAGTTCTTCTGCGCCATCCGCACCGAGGACGACATCCGCAAGTTCTACGACTTCACCGACCCCCGGTATGTGTCGTTCTTCTGCGACACCGCCCAGCACTGCATCGCCGGCATCGACCCCGTCTCCCTCTTCATGGACCTGCACGAGCGCTGTTCGGGCTTCCACTTCAAGGACACCCGGCAGCGGGACACCACCGAGGCCTTCAAGCACAGCCCGGACGCCGAGCTGATGGCACCGCAGACCGACCAGTGGTTCCACGAGATGGGCACCGAGGGCGGTCTGGTCGACTTCCCGCGGCTGATGCGCGCGATCAAGGACGTCGGCTACACGGGCTGGATCACCGTCGAGCACGACAAGGTCAACATCGGCGGCGACTACGCCGAGGCCACCGCCCTGTCCATGTGGTACGCCCGCAACGTCCTGTCGGAGATCTACGCATGAGCCCCCGCATCCGTCTCGGCTACGCCATCAACCAGTGGAAGCCGAACTTCGACGACTTCACCCGCCCCGAACAGCACGAGCGCGCCCTGAAGGTCATCGCCGCCTGCGGGTTCACCGGCGTCGAGCTGCGCGGCGGCACCGGCCGCTGGGATCCGCTCGGCCGACCCGCGTCGATCGCGGCGACCTACGGTTCCACCGGGGCCTTCCTCGACATCGTCCGGCGTACGGGTCTCGAGGCGGTGTCCAGCTGGTACGTCGACCCCGGTGAGCCCGTGGACGAGGAGCTGAGCCGAGGCCGGTCGATCCTGGAGCGCGACCGGCACGGCGAGATCGCCGCAGCGCTGCTGCCCTTCGCCGAGTTCCTGGCCACGGCGGGCGGCACCCGGCTGGTGGTGCGGGCCCTGCCCGCCGCCTGGACCCTGGACCGGCCGCTGTCCGGCGCGGTGCTCACCGATGCCGCGGCCGGCTGGAACAGCGTGGGCGCGGCCGTCGCGGAGACCGGCGTACGGCTGTCCCTGCACGTGGACTGCCTGAGCGCCGCGGCCGAGGAGAAGACGCTGTCCGCGCTGCTCGCCGAGACCGACCCGGACCTGGTGGGCCTCACGCTCGACACCGCCGAGCTGACCGTCGCCGGGCTGGACCCCGTGCAGCTCTTCGACACGCACCACGACCGGGTGGACCACCTGCACCTGAAGGACACCCGGTACGTCGACGAGGACGGTGAACGGCTCGCACCGCACGCGGAGGCGAGCATGCTCTCCGAGGGCGGAGCCCGCGGCATCGAGCGCTGGTTCTACGAGTGCGGCACCACCGGCGGCCTCGTCGACTTCCCCGCCCTCGCGGAACGTCTGCGCGCCCACGACTGGTCCGGCTGGGCCGTCTTCGAGAGCGAGCAGACCCCGAACCCGGCCCGCAGCGCCATGCTCAACGGCTGGTACGCACAGCGGCTGCTGCGCGGCTGACACCTCACGCAGGGGAGCGACCGGGTGTCGCTTCCCTCCCGGCCGGCGCCGCCGAGCGTTCCGGCGCACCCCGCGGTCACCGTCGCGGGGCTTCCCTCTCCGTTTCAGGAGCCCGCATGTCCCGTCCCGTCCGTCTGTCCGTCAACGTCGAACTCCTCTTCCGGGAGGCCGGAGACGATCTGGGCGAGCGCATCCGCGCAGCCGCCGATCACGGCATCGACGTGGTCGAGATCTGGTCGCACAGCGACAAGGACCTGGAGTCGATCCGCAAGGCCCTGGAGGCCACCGGCTCGTCCCTGCACACCCTGCTCGTCGAGGGCCGGCTCACACTCGCCGACGCCCGCACCCACGAGGAGTTCCTCGGCCACGTCCGGGCCGCGGCGGAGGCTGCCGCCCGGCTGGGCTGCACCCGCGTCGTCACGGGCTCAGGCGTGGGACTGCCGTACATGAAGCGCGCGGTGCAGCACGCCATCGTCGTCGACGGCCTGAAGGCCGGCGCCGAGATCGCCGCCGACCATGGTGTGACGATCCTGCTGGAGAACCTCAACACCCGGGTGGACCACCCGGGCACCCTGTTCGACACGACCGCCGAATGCCTCGCCGCGGTGCGTGAGGTCGACTCCCCCGGGCTCGCCCTGCTGTACGACGTCTACCACTCACTGCAGATGGGTGAGACGCCCGAGCGGGAACTGACCGGCGCCATGGACCTCGTCTCACACGTACAGATCGCCGACCTGCCGGACCGCACGGAACCGGGCACCGGAACGGTCGACTGGGCCGCGCGGCTGCAGGGCCTGCGCGAGCTCGGCTACGACGGCCCGATCGGTCTGGAGTACCACCCCACCACCGCGTCGGCCGCGTCGCTTCGGTCCGTCCGGGAGGTCGTCGCGGCGCTGTGATCGCGACAGCCGGAAGGGGGGGAGGCGCGCACCGCGCCTCCCCCCCTTCCGTATCGCCTACACCTCGTGGACGAGCGCCTGCGCGATGTCCTCAGCGGACCGGCCGACGCGGACCTCGTGCCGTCCCCCGATCACGGACCAGCCTCCCCTCGCGGCATCCCAGCGCTGCCAGGCACGCTCGTCGAGCTCCACCTCCACCTCGGCTTCCTGCCCCGCGTCGAGCCGGATCCCGGTGAAGCCGGCGAGGCGGGCATCCGTCTCCCCGGGGGCGCGGACGTAGACCTGGACGACCTCACGGCCGCGGCGCTCCCCTGTGTTGGCTACCGGGAGGCGCACCGCCCAACGCCCTCCGCTCGCAACGAGCGAGGCCGTCCCGAGCCGCCAGGTCGTGTAGCCGAGTCCGGCGCCGAAGGCGAACCGGGCCTGGGTGCCGCTGCGACTGAGATGCCGGTAGCCGGTGGGTTCCCGGTAGACACGCCGCAGCTCGGCGTCGAGCGTCTCACCGTGCGTCGCACGGTCGGCGTCGCGCAGCGGCACCGTGACGGGCATCCGGCCACCGGGCTCGTCGTCCCCGGCCAGCACCCTGGCCAGCGCCGTGCCGTACCCCTGCCCGGCGAACCAGCTCTGCAGCACGGCGGGGACCGAGTCCGCCCAGGGCGCGTCGACGGGCCGTCCGGCGTTGACGACCACGACGGTGCGCGGATTCGCCCGGGCCACCGCGTCGACGAGTTCACGCTGGGCCTGAGGCAGAGCCGAGTGATCGAGGTCCTTGCTCTCCCGCGACGTCTCCAGTTCGTCGCCCACGACCAGGACGACGGCGTCGGCCGACGCGGCCGCCTGCCGCGCGCGCTCCAGGGCTCCGGGGGTGGCCGGCGGTGTGCAGCCCACGGTCAGCGCCTGGACGGGGCCGCCCGTCGCGACCATCTCGACGACCACGGTCACCGGTTCTCCCGCCCTCAGTTCCACCTGCCCGGTCGTGGTCTCGGCGCGGGCCACCTGTCCCATCACGTCCCCGGCGGCGGGCGCCGGCCGCCGGGCGAGCACCACGCCGTCGACCGACAGCGTGGTCGTACCGGATCCACCGGCACCGAACGTCCAGTGTCCGCCGGTCTCCGGGGTGAGGACGGCGGTGAGTCTGAGCGTGACCGGCTCGGTGGTCGGCCCGACGCCCGGGATGTTCCCGAACCAGATGAACGCGCTGTCGGCGCGGACTTCGGTCAGGGCGATGTGACCGTCGCGCAGGTACTCCAGCCGCACTCCGGGCTCCTTGTCCGGAGTGGTGACCCGGAAGGCACCGAGGGAGTCGGGCGGCAGTGTGTCGACCCCGGGTTCGTACACGACGTCGCAGAGGGGCCCGAAGCGTTCCCTCACCGCCTGGAGCGGGGTCGCCGGGGGCTGCTCGGGCCGGATCCGGCCGAACGTCGCTCCCTGGTAGCAGGGCCGGCCGGCGTTCGGTCCGATGACGGCGAGCCGTCGTGTCCCGGCCGGGTCGAGCGGGAGCAACGCGTCCTCGTTGCGCACCAGAACGAACGAGGCGGCGGCGGCGCGGACCAGAGTCTCCTGCGCCTGTTCGGGCGGTACGGAGGCGGCACCCGCGGCCACCTGCCGGTCGACGCCCTCGATGCCACCGACCCGCCGGGCCAGACGCAGCAGTCTCTCCACGGCGTCTTCCAGTCGCGCGTGCGGCACTTGACCCCGTTCCACCGCTTCGGCGAGCCGCGCACCGTAGTGGATCGCGGGACCGGGCATCTCCAGGTCGAGGCCGGCGAGCGCCGGGCCGACCGTCTCCTTGAGGGCGAAGTAGTCGGAGACGACGACCCCGTCGAAGCCCCACTCCTCCTTCACGATCGCCAGCAGTCCGGCGTGGGCCGTGCACGGTGTGCCGCCCAGCCGGTTGTAGGCGGCCATCAGCCCCCAGGCGCCGGCCCGGACGGCCATCTCGAAGGGGCGCAGATAGACCTCGCGCAATGTCGTGTCGTCGACCTCGGCGCTCATCGACTGGCGGGCTGTCTCGGTGTCGTTGCAGACCAGATGCTTGGGGAACGCCGCGACGCCCTGGTCCTGCAAGCCCGTCACGTAGGCCGCGCCGAGCACGCCGGCCAGGAACGGGTCCTCCGACAGCATCTCGAAGGTCCGGCCGGACAGCCCGGTCCTGGCCAGATTGAGATTGGGGGCGTAGACCGCGTCGAAACCGCGCCGACGCGCCTCCGACGCCTGCGCCGCCGCCACCCCGCCGACCACATCCGGGTCCCAGGTCGCCCCCAGCGCGATGCCGCTGGGCAGCAGCAAAGAGGTCTCCCGCTCGTCGAAGGTCGGACTGACCAGGCCCAGCGGCCCGTCGACCAGGTGCAACGACCGCAGACCGAAGGCCGGCTCGTCCAGGGTGCTCCAGCCCGTCTTCCCCGCGGTGAGGGAAGCGGCAGTCGGGAGCGGGTGCGCGGAGGCGTGCATGGCGACCTCTCGATGTCACTCAAACCAGAATATTGATTCTGTTCAAACCTAGGCAGCTCGGATCCGGCCAGTCAATACCGGGCGCACCCCTTGACGAGCATGAACCCCTCGCATATTTTCAGAATCCTAATTCTAATTCATTGCCGCGGCCCTTCGCCTCCGAGGCCATGCCTCACTTCCGAAAGGACTCCACCCGATGAGTCACCTGATCGTCGGCATCGGCGGCACCACCCGTCGTGGTTCCAGCAGCGAGCTCGCCGTCCACACCGCCCTCGCGGCCGCGGAACGGCGTGGCGCCCGCACGGTCCGCTTCGGAGGCGACTTCCTCGCCGCACTCCCCCACTACGCCCCCGAACGCACCGAACGGACCGACCAGCAGCGCCAACTGGTGGAGGCGGTGCGCCGGGCGGACGGCCTGGTGATCGGCTCACCCGGCTATCACGGCGGCATCTCCGGGCTCGTCAAGAACGCGCTCGATCTGCTGGAGGACCTCCGTGAGGACGAGCGCGTGTACTTCGACGGACGGGCCGTCGGACTGGTCGTGACGGCGGCCGGCTGGCAGGCGTGCGGCACCACCCTCGCCGCCCTGCGCAGTACCGTCCACGCCATGCGCGGCTGGCCCACCCCGCTCGGCGTCACCCTCAACTCCGGCCAGGGCCCGCTGTTCGCCCCGGACGGCACCTGCACCGAACCCACCGCCGCCGCCCAGCTCGACCTGCTGGGCCGGCAGGTCCACGAGTTCGCCCAGCGCTTCGCCGCTCCCGCGGGGGCGGTACGTGTCGCCTGACTCGGCCGGTTCCCGCACGGCCGCCCGCCACGACCGGGCGGCATGCAGGGCTGAATACACTGACTGAATGCCCACCACGCCACAGCAGCCCCCGCAGACCAGCGGTATCCGTGCCCCCAAACAGGAGCGCAGTCAGCGCTCCTTCGATCTGGTGCTCGACACGACCCTCGAGCTGCTCTCCGAGAAGGGCTACTCCGGTTTCGCCCTGACCGAGGTCAGCCGGCGCTCCGGGGTATCGGTGGGTTCGATCTACACCCGGGTCGACGGCAAGGACGACCTTCTGCGGGCGGCGCAGGCGCGGTTCCAGGAACGGCTGCTCGCCGCGCAGCGCGAAATGACGGACCCGCAGCGTTGGGCCGGCGTACCGCTCGCCCAGCTCGTCCCGCGGCTCATCGCGGAATTCGCCGGCGTGCTGGAACGGCAGGGAAGGACCCTGGGCGCCTTCCTCCAGCGAGGCGCCGTGGACCCGGCGGTGGCCAAGGTCGGCAAAGCCGGCTACATGGACGCCCGTGACCGGTTCATCGACCTGATCCTCTCCCGCCGCGACGAGATCCGGCACCCGGACCCGATTCGCGCCGTCAGCTCCTGCTTCACCACGGTCTACGCCGCGCTCGCCAGGGCGTTGGCCCTCGACGTCGCTCCCGAGGCCGCGGAGGGCAGCGACTTGCCGACACTGATCGAAGACCTCGGCGCGATGATGCTCGCCTTCCTGCGCTACGAAGGACAGTGACGGCCTCGACACGGCCGCCCGGGGCGACCGTCGTCGAGGCCGGTTCGACGCGAGCCGAGGGTCAGTCGGCTTCGCCCAACAGCCGGGCCAGCATGGTCTGCTGACGGCGGACCTGCTCCACGCTGTCCACGGGGAACGCGTCCTGGATGTGCCGGTTGCCCTCGTACTCACTGGAGAGGTAACCGTCGAAGTCGCCCTGGAGCAGGACGGGGACGATCTGTGCGTACGGGATGCTGTACTCCTCGCCGTCCTCGGTCATCTCGTAGAACTTGGCCTGGATGTGCCCGATGAGGGACATGTGGTCGAGCATCGCCTTCGGCTCGCTCCAGATGTAGTGAGTGGCTTGTCGCGCGAGCCCGAACTCCACCGGACCACCGCCCCGGTAGTTGACGATGTCCATGAGGGCGTGGGTGTCCTCGTGGTTGTCGTAGGTGCGCACGATCAGGTCGACGAGCTCCGGCCGGGCGCCGTCGCGCAGGGCGCGTTCGCTCACCACCCTGGGGAAGCGCTGGACGTAGGTGCCCATGTCGGGCATGAGGCCCAGCGCGGGTGACCGGAGGCGGTACATGACCTCGAGGTGCTGGAGGATCCAGGGGTGCTCGTAGTGGAACGGGGCGTGCACTTCGAGGAGCAGACGGACGCCCCGTTCCTCGGCGTAGCCGGCCACGGACTCCATGACCTCGGGCGGCGTATTGATGATCATGCGGATGACGTGCCCGCCGAGGCGTACGGCGATGTCGATGTCCCGGCGGACCGATGCCACCTGTTCCTCATGGCTGAGCCATCGTCCGGTGTGCAGCTTCGTGTCGAGAAACAGGTCGGTGGCCACCGGGACGGTGCCGTAGCGGTCCATCCAGCCGTGCCAGTCGGCCACGAAGGCGTCGGACAGGGCCGGGTAGCCGGGGATCGACTGCTCGGGGATGATCTCGATGCCGCGCGCGCCCATGCTCGCGGCGGCTGCCACGCAGTCCTCCAGTGTCATGGTGCGCAGGAAGAACTCCTCCTGGAAGGAGTAGAAGCTGACTCCGCGCCTGATCCTGTGCGAGCTGGGGGTGGTGGTGTCGGCCATGGGTCCTCGTCTCCGGTTTCTCGCTCGGGAAGTCTTGGGGGATCGGATGCCGGGGGTCAGCTCTTGAGCCCGCCGGAGAAGCCGTGCATCAGGTGTCGTTGCGCGACGACGAAGAGTATGAGGACGGGCAGCAGTGCGACCAGGATCCCCGCGAAGACGAGGTTCCAGCGGGTCGCCACCGAGCCGACGAACTCGTAGATCGCGAGCGGGAGAGGCACCTTGTCCGTGCCGGACAGGAAGACCAGCGGTGTGAAGAAGTCGTTCCAGACCAGGATTCCGCAGAGGGTGGCCACCGTCGCGGTCACCGGCCGCAGTTGGGGGAAGATGACACGCCGGAAGGTCCGGAAGGGCGTCGCTCCGTCCAGCAGGGCCGCTTCCTCGTAGTCCTTGGGCATGGCACGGATGAACCCGGTGTAGAGGAACACCGCCATGGGGATCCACAGTCCGCCGTAGAGCAGGATGATCCCCAGGTAGCTGCCGACCAGGCCCAGGGAGCGCATGATCGAGTACAGCGGGAGCAGCCCCAGCTGGAAGGGCACGATGATGCCGATCACGAACAGCAGGTAGAAGACGGCGCTCCAGCGTCCGGGCCGGCGGGCGATGGTGTAGGCGCACAGGGAGCCGACCATGATCAGCAGGGTGACGCTGCCGCCCGTGATGATCAGGCTGTTGAGCAGGGCGCGGCCGAGGTGCGCGGTGCTCCACGCCTCGGCGTAGTTGCCGATGTCGAGGCTGGTGGGCAGGTCGGTCGGGGCGCTGAAGATCTGGCTGTCGGGCTTCACCGACGTCATGACCAGCAGGTAGAGAGGGAAGAGCCACAGCAGCCCGGCCACGATAAGCACGATTTCGCGGGCGAGGGTGCGCCGGGTGTAGCGCTGCATTCCGGAGTTCATCGCATCCGCCTCTCACGGGAACGCAGAACGAGGAGTTGGGTGACCGAGGCGAGGGTGATCACAACGGTGAGGATCACGGCCAGCGCGGTGCCGTAGCCGAACCGGCCGAGGCTGAAGGTCTGTTCGTAGATGACCGTGGACAGGGTGTCCGTCTTGCCGGCGGGGCCGCCGCCCGTGAGCGCGACGACCTGGTCGAAGATGCCGAGTGCCATGATGGTGGTCAGGGTGAGGGCGATCGTGGTGGCCGGGGCGAGCAGGGGCAGGGTGATCGTGCGGAAGCGGCGCCAGGGGCCCGCGCCGTCGACGGAGGCCGCTTCGGTGAGTTCGGCGGGGATGGACTGCAGTCCGGTCAGATAGACGACCATGGCCAGGCCGGTGAACTGCCAGACGGTCACCACCGCCACCGCCCACTGGGCCCAGGTGGGGTCGGCGAGCCAGCTCCGTTCCCATGCGTCCAGTCCGACGGCGCCGAAGAGGTGGTTGAGCGGTCCGTCGATCTGGAAGATGTAGCGCCAGATGTAGGCGGTGGCCAGCGGGCTGAGGATGGCCGGCGCGAAGAAAACGGCGCGCACGATGTTGCGCGTCTTGATCGCCGAGTCCAGCGCGAGGGCGAGGGCCATGCCGAGGACGTTGCTCGCGATCACGACGGTCACCGCGAGCACGAGGGTGTTGACCAACGCCTGCCGGGAGTCCGGGTCGTTGAAGATCGTCTGGAAGTTGTCCAGGCCGACGATGTTGTAGACCGAGCTGAGCCCGTTCCAGTCGGTGAACGCATAGTTGGCACCGAGGACCGTGGGGAGGTAGCGGGCGGCCAGCAGGAGCAGCAGCCCCGGTGCGAGCCAGATCAACGGTGCCCGAGGGCGGCGCCTGGGGCGGCGCACCGGCCGCTGGCCGGTCTCGGCGGCCGGGGGCGCCTCAAGGGTGGTGGTCACGGGAACTCCCTGCGGGGTCGGGGTGAGGGCGGAGGAGGCGCCCCTTCGCTGTCGTCAACCGGTGGAGGAGGACGGGTGCCGGCGGGCACGGCGGTGCCGGCCGGCACCCGCGCTCACTTCTGCTGCCAGGCGCCGTCCATGCTCTTCAGGACGTCGGCGGGGCTCTGCTGGCCGGTCAGCAGTCCCTGGACGCCCTTGCCCAGGTCGTTGTAGACCTCGGGGTTGGGCCACGGGAGGTTGATCATGGGGTAGTTGTGCTTCTCGTCGGCCAGGATGCCGGAGAGCCCGCTCAGTGCGGGGTCGTCGAGCATCCCCTTCAGCGGCAGGTTGCCGGTCGCCTTGGCGTAGACCTCGCCGCCGCCGGTGGCGACGTACTGCAGGAACGTGGTGGCGGCCCCGTTCTTGGCGCCCTTGGTCGAGATGGCCAGCGCGTCGGACTGGGAGGAGTAGATGTTCGTTCCTTCCGCGGTCACGCCGGGCAGCGGGTGGGCTTCCAGTTGCAGGCTCGGCTCTATGCCGCGCAGCGCGGACAGCGCCCCCGTGGGGATGACGAAGGACAGGGCCTTGCCCTGCGCCAGGGCCGGGGCAGCCTGCGGAATGTCGGCCGCCTCGGCTCCCTTCTGGAAGCACCCGGCCTTCTTCATGTCGACGATGGCCTGGGTGGTGTTCTGCCAGCCCTTGCTGCCGGCGAACGTCGTTTTGCCTTGTGCTCGCTCGGAGTTGAACTTCGGCTGGTCGGCGAGCACGTAGTTGGCGGCGAGCGCGGAGGCGAACAGTCCTGAGTTCTCCGCGTTGGCGCCTGCCAAGGAGAGCAGGGACTTGCCCTGGCTGTTCACCTTCTTGCAGGCGGCCAGGAGTTCGTCCATCGTTCTGGGGATCTCGATGCCGCTGTTCTTCAGGGCGGTCGTGTTGTACACCTGGGCGACGACCACCCGGTCGAACGGGACTCCCCACAGGCCCCCGTCCTGGTAGAAGAGCTCGCGGGCGTTGGTGTCCACCACACCCTTGGTCCAGGATTGCTTGGCCAGATCGGCGGTGAGACCGGCGTCGGCCAGGTTGAGCAGGGAGGTGAGGCCTCCTCCGCCGGGCGCGGCGTAGAAGACGTCGGGCTGGTTGCCGCCACGCAGCCGGGTCCGCAGGGAGTCGGCGTAGCTGGTGCCGATCGGCAGGTACTCCGCCTTCACCTTGATGTCGGGGTACTTCTTCTCGAAGGCGGCGATGACCTCGTCCATGGGCTCCGTCTTGTTGCCGCTGGACTGGTAGAGGAGGGTCAGGCTGCCGCTGTCGGCGGGGGCGGCCACGGCTGCCGCGGAGGCGGCCTGGTTCTTGGTGCCGCCCCCGCCCCCGCAAGCGGACAGGGTGAGTGCCCCGGCCGCCGCGAGTGCGAGGACGATGGTCGATCGGGAGGCTGACTGCATGGCGCTGCCTTTCGGTTGGCGCTGGGCCGGCCCTCGGCGAGAGGGCGGTGCCGACGAGGAGGAGGGCGTCCTGATATCGGGGCGGCAGACGGACATGGGCCGCAGCGGTACGGACGGCGTGGGGACGCGGGACGTCCTCGTAGACCGTCCGGTACGGCGGGCCGTCCGAACGGCACGGGGCGAGTCTGTTTCGAGCGGTCCCGGCTCAGCTCCGGAAGGGAGTCACCGGGAAGGGGGAGCGGATCTTGTGGCGCGCATCGTTCGCTGTGTCCGCCCGTTGGTGTGCCGGGCACCGCGTAAGTTGCCGGCTTCGTTTCCCGCGGTGCCCGTACGGAGGCCGAGAGGTGACACGTCCACGGGGGCGTCAGGCGGGGCGGCGGTACGGCGCGAGCCGGGTGGAACACGTGGGGCCACAATGCCTCCTCTGCCGTAACCAGTCCGTTCTGGCGTGTGCGTCACGTTACGGGCGAGTGTGCGCGCCATAACGAACAAATTCAAGATTCTGATTCTAAAAAGAAAAAGTGGCGTGGGTCACTTCCGCCGGCGTTTCTTCCTCGCCCGCGCCTCGGTCGGAGCGACGCGGGCACGGACTCAGGCCACCCCGGCCCGGGGCGAAGCAGGAGCCGGTTTCGGCGGTGCGTCCCGCGGCAGAGCCAGGCCGCAGAGACCCGCTCCGAGAACCGCACCGGCGGCGACCAGCAGGGCCAGGCCGAAGCCCTGGGTCGTGGCCACGTCCTCACTGGTCCGCCCTGCGGCCGTGAGGACGGCCGTACGCGTGGCCGCCAGTGTGACCAGGGCGGCCAGGCCCACGGCTCCGCCGATCTGCTTGGCGGTGTTGAGCAGACCCGAGGCGAGCCCGGCTCTGTCGGGCCCGGCGCCCGCGACGGCGGTCAGTGTCAGTGGCAGTCCCGCCACGCTGAGCCCCGCCATGGAGAGGAACAGCGGAACCGCGACAAACCCCACGTAGCCACTGTCCGGGCCGAGCCGCGACAGCCACACCAGGGCCACGGCGGCGAGCAGTGAACCAGCCATGAAGACCGCGCGAGGGCCGAGGACGCCGACCAGCCGGGAGGCGGCCGCCGCGCCGAGCGCGACACCCGCGGCGCTGGGCAGCAGGGCCACACCGGCCCACAAGGGCGTCATGTCCCTCACGTTCTGCAGATAGAGGGAGAGGAAGAACATGGTCGCCGGCAGCACACCGCTGGTCAGCAGGGCCAGGGCGTTGGCCGTCATGAGAGCGCGGAGACGGAACACCGCCGGGGGGACGAGCGGGTGACGGGCACGCCGTTCCCACAGCAGGAAACCGGTCAGCAGCAGCACCGCCGCCCCGAGCAGGGACAGGGTGGGCGCCGAGGTCCAGCCGCGGCCCTCCGACACCACGATCGCCGCCACGACACCGGACGTTCCGAGGGTCACCGCGAGCGAGCCCGGCACGTCGAGCCGCCCTCGCGCCGCGCCTCGCGCCGCGCCTCGCGACGCGCCGGGCAGCGCGCCGGCTGCGGCGAGGGACAGGACGACTCCCAGGGGCACGTTGACGAACAGCACCCAACGCCACCCGAGCAGCCCGGTGAGCAGCCCGCCGAAGACGCCTCCCAGCGCTCCACCAGCCCCGGCCGCCGCCGTCAGCACGGCGAGCGCCCGGGCTCTGGCGTGGGACTGGGGGAAGGTGGTCGTCAGCACCGTCAGTGTCGTGGGCACCACCAGCGCTCCGCCCAGCCCCTGAACGAAACGCGCCGCGACCAGGTGCCAGCCCGTCTGGGCCAGGCCACCCGCCAGGCTCGCCGCGGTGAACAGCGCCAGCCCGGCGAGGAAGACACGTCTGCTCCCCAGCAGGTCGGCGGCGCGCCCACCGAGCAGCAGAAAGCCGGCGAAGGTCAGGGCATAGCCGTTGACCACCCACTGCAGCCCGCCGGGCGACAGACCGAGACTCTCGCGCATCGACGGCAGGGCGACGTTGACGATCGACACGTCCAGCACACAGATGAACTGGGCCGCGCAGGCGATCGCCAGGATCACCCATGGGCGCCTGGGGGCGACGGCGTCGAGGCCGTGGCCACCGTCCGTGTGCGGTTCTGGCGGGGGCGTCACAGATCGACCGCCCGACGGTTCGAGGACTGCGCCGACGACCGGCACGGGGGACGTTCGGCGCAGGCGCGCAGCGTGTCGTGCTCCTTGGCGCCAGGGTCCGACGAAGCACCCACGGTCCTCCCGCGGGAGTGAGTGTCGCCGCTCACCGGGACCGGAACCGCGGCATGACCTCGGTGGCGAAGAGCTCCAGCGAGCGCTTGCCCCATTCCGTGCGCTCCGGGGTCAGCGTCCCGCCCAGGAAGCCACCGAGGATGTTGCCGATACCCACGTCGGCGACCTCACGCAGGTGCTCGGTGACCGTCTCCGGACTGCCCCACAGGCACCAGGTGCGCTGCCAGCCCGGGTTCCGGGCGTTGTGGACCGCTCCGAGTTCGACGCCGCTGAGCCGTTCGGCAGCCTTGTTGGCCGTGTGTTCCCGCTCGACCGCCGTCTGGTAGAGGTCGATGATCTGCTGGAACTCCTCCTCGGCCTGCTCATCGGTCGGTGCGACATGGACGTGCTGGTAGGTGTGCGTGGTCCAGCTCAGCGCATGGTCCACCAGATCCTGGGGATGGCCGGCCGCCCCCAGGGCGTCCCGGTAGGCGGCGAAATGCTTGCGGAGGTGCGACAGGGGCTCGCCGTCGTCGAGCGCGGGCGGAGTGAAGGCGGGTATGAAGGCCGGCTGCGCGAGATCGGCGGCCCGCTGGGTGCTGGAGGGACGCAAGGCCACCGACATCAGCTGCGGGCCGCGCGACGAGTGCGCCACGGGCACGATGCGCGAGACGACGGCGCCCTTGTACGAACCGTTGTCGAAGAGGACCGGTTCGTCGTCCGGCTTCTTGTCCCACAGCCGCCGCACGATCTCCAGGTTGGACACGGAGAGCTGTGGGGTGTCCTTGTAGTTGATGCCCAGCCCGATCATCTCCTCGGGCGTGGTGCCGCTGCCGGTTCCCACAAGGATCTTGCCGTCCGTCAGCTGGTCGAGAAGGTTCAGCCGCTCGGCGAAGCGGACGGGGTGGTGCAGCGGAATCGTCTGCACCGAGAAGCCGAAGTGCAGCCGGGGCAGCAGAGCCGAGAGGTAGGCCGCGAACATCATCGGGTCACTGGCCGGCGGGGCGTACCCGGTGAAGTGGTGGTCCGGCAGAAACACCGCGTCGAACCCGAGCCGCTCGGCGTCGACGGCGTGCTCGACCATCGCCTTCATGACGTCGCGGTCCTCGTGCGGGCCGGCCGAACGGGTGGTGAGAAAGGCAGAGAAGCGCACAGAAACCTCCTGGCCGATGCAACGGACCGGGTGAGTGGTGACAGGGAAATGCCTTCGAGGGAGTCGGACCGTGGTGATCCCTGGAGAAGGCCGGCCCGACGACGCCTCTGCCACCGCGGCCTGGACGGGCACACAGGCGAACACGGCGTGCGTCGGGACGGCACTCCCGCCCGCCTTACGGCAGGACGGTGCCGCGTGGTGCCAGGCCACCCGGCCGGGTCCAATCCCCGGTCAGGGGCACTACTGACACCCCCTCACATCAAATTCAGAATCCTGATTCTGTTGAAGAGTAGGCGTCGCTCCCGGCATCGTCAACAGCCCTGACCTCCTCGGGCGCAGCGGTGAGCTCGCCGTCCGCACAGCCTTGGCGGCCGCCGAGCGGCGCGGCGAGACGCGGCGGCAGCACTGGCCCGATGGCCGGCAGGCGTGCGGCACGACGCTCCCGGCACTGCGCTACGTCGTCCCTGCGCACGGGCGGCCCAGCCCGCGCGGCGGCACACGCGACTCCGTCCCGGTCAGGGCCCGCTGTCGGCTCCGGACGGCACCTGCACCGAGCTGGCCTCGATCGCCCGGCGGGACCTGGATCGACGGATCCGGCTCGGTCCGCAGGAAGGGCAGGGCCCACATCCCCGAAATCCTCGACCAGCGGTGAGACCGCTTCCCTCGGCCGCTTCGGAGGCGGCGTCGAGCCCCACGCCGCGCGCCAGGGCCGTGTGGACGCGAGGGGTGGAGAGGGAGGTCAGAGGGCGAGGTTCCTTCAGGCGTTCCGTGCCTGCGAGGCGCGCACGTAGGCGCGGCCGTAGTCGTTGCCGTGCGGAGTACGCGGCACGGTGTGGATGTGGAAGGGCTTGGGGGTGTCGTAGTCGAGGAAGACGCCGCAGTGGTGGTCGAGTTCGGCGATGAGCACCGGCGACTGGAGCCGGTAGTAGAAGACGTCGCCGACCTCGTGCCCGCCGATCCAGCTGAACCAGGTCTCGTCGAGGTGGTCGCGGATCTCGCGCATCCGGGCCGCGCGCGGGCCGTCCGGCAGCAGGGACACGAACGACTCGGCGATCGCCAGGAGGATCTCCCGGGCCTGCTCGGGCATGTCCGTGGCCCGCAGGCCCTCGGCGGGAATCACCCGGTTGTCCTGGAAGGCCCCGGCGAGGTGGCGTTCGTCGCCGGGGTGGATGCGGCCGGGTGGCATGGCGGGGTCGACCATGTGCTCGTACACGGTCGCGGTGGCGCGCAGGTCCTGCGGGAGCGCGGCCATCAGGTCCGTGCCGAGCCGGATCCGGTCGGTCAGGGCCACCGTGCCGGCGTGCGGGCCGTCGTCGATCTCGTTGGGTTCGGCGCCGAGGAAGACCGGGCTGACGACCATGCGGCCCTCGACGACCAGGCAGTGGACAGCGCAGTGGTGGCCGAACAGCTGCCAGCCCCATGGGGCGGTGGGGTCGGGATCGCTGTAGAGCGCGATGTTGTAGCTGAACTCGTTGAGGATGCTCTGCAGGCCCACGACCTCGCCGAGGAAGCCGTTGATCAGCATCATGTCGTGCACCAGGCGGAAGCCGTCGGGGCTCAGCGAGGCCTCGACCAGGGCGAGGGCCTTCTTGCGGACCTCGGGGGGCTGGAACTCCAGACGGATGCCGGTGTCGATCTGCAGGAACTCCGGGTTGGCCCAGGTCTGCCACTCGACCGCGTCCACCGGGTGGCACAGCTTGGCGCGGCCCTCGTCGTCCAGCGCCGCCAGCAGGTCCCGCGCCGCGGCGACCATGTCGGCGACGGGAGCTTCCTCACCGGGGCGGACCGGCTCCCAGGCGTGTACCTCGGGCCGGAGCGTGCCGTTCTCGGTCACTCCGCGGAATTCGGCGTACTGCAGGGGTTTCCAGCCGCGGATCAGCTCGCCGGTGAACGGGCCCGCCTTGGCGGCCTCCCGGTATGCGTAGGCGTCCATGCCTCTGATCGAGGACAGGCGGGGCGAGTCGGACGGGTAGAGGTACTTGCGGTACTGGGCTGATGACATGACGGCTCCCGTGCCCCCGTACGTTCAGTCGGTGTGGTTGTGGCGCGCGACGGCCGCCCGGACGGCGTCCTCGTCCCCGGCTGCGATCGCCTCCACCAGGTCGGAGTGGATCCGCAGCCGCTTCGCGCGGTAGGCGTCGGGGTCCCGGTCGGTGGCGCGCGCGGTGGACGAGGTGAGGTGCCCGAGCGTGCCGACGTAGACCGCGCGGGCCATGGTGTTCGGGCACAGCTGCGCGATGCGCTCGTGCAGCGCCCAGTTGGCGCGCAGGAAGACGTCCCAGTCCGGCGCGGCCGCCATGTCGTCCAGGCAGGCTCGCAGCGCCTGGACGTCGGCCTTGCCCGCGCACCGGGCGGCGCCGACGGTGATGAGCTCCTCCAGGTGGTTGCGGAGCTCGATGGCGTCCGCGACCGTGCCGGGCTCCCCCACCACGCTGAGCAGGGTGTGCCGCAGCCGGACCACCGGGCTCTGGTCCGCGACGAACAGTCCGCCCCCGCGACCGGGGCGGATCTCCAGCACCCCACGG
Organism: Streptomyces sp. NPDC001351; assembly: GCF_042896045.1. NCBI lineage: Bacteria > Bacillati > Actinomycetota > Actinomycetes > Kitasatosporales > Streptomycetaceae > Streptomyces > Streptomyces sp. NPDC001351. Next base: position 42,746 of record NZ_JBIAWS010000028.1, read on the forward strand.
TCGCGCAGGAGCCGGATGGCCTCACTGACCGTGGCGCGTGCCAGTCCGGACTCCTGCCGGATCTCCTCGATGGTGCCGATCGCGGAGCCGGGATTCAGTCCGCGGACGCGGTCTTCGAGGGCACCGGCGAGTTGCTCGGCCCGTGTGCCGCCGGGAGCACTCAGGCCGGCCAGCAGGGCGCGGTTCTCGGTGACCATGACGCCATTCAACCATAAAGGTTATAACCTTTAGAACCTATGGCGTGACTGTTCTCTTCCGAAGTGGAGAAGTGCGGATGCGGATCGTTGGAGTGGCGTACGGCGACGAGGTGCGGGTTGCGAATCTGTCGCCGGACGGCGACCGGCTCACCGTGGTGGCCGGGCTGCGGGAGTTCTGGGCCGACCCCGATGCATGGCTGGCCCGCGCCCCGACCGGGGAGGTGGTACCCGCGGGCGAGGCACGCCTGGTGCCGCCGGTGCTACCTGAGGCACAGATGCTGTGCGTTGGTCTCAACTACCTCGAACACGCCGCCGAAGGGTCCTACCGCGACCAGGAACTGCCCGAGCACCCCACGCTGTTCGCGCGGTGGACGCGGTCGCTGACAGTCGGCGGGGCCGAGATCCCCGTGCCCTCCACCGAGGACGGTCTCGACTGGGAGGGCGAGATCGTGGCCTGGGTGGGCCGACCTCTGGTGGACGCGGACCCTGCCGAGGCGCTCGACGCGGTGGTCGGCTACTCGACGTTCAACGACGTCACCGCGCGGCGGGCGCAGAAACTGACCTCACAGTGGACCCTCGGGAAGAACGCCGACCGCTCCGGCCCGCTGGGCCCCCTGGTGCCCGCCGGCGAGGTGGGTGACCTGCGGGACGGACTGCGGGTGCGGACCCGGGTCAACGGCACGACCGTCCAGGACGCCTCCACCAGCCAGATGATCCACCACGTGGGCGAGACACTGGCCCACATCTCCCGCACCCTCACACTGCACCCCGGCGACCTGCTGGCCACCGGCACCCCGTCCGGCGTCGGCTACGCCCGCACACCGCCCTGGCTGCTGCGGCCCGGTGACGTGGTGGAGGTCGAGGTCGAGCGCCTCGGGACACTCCGCAACACGATCGTGGACGGGGAGCACCGCCGGAAAACCCCTCTCGGGGATCCGCTCGATTGAGGACGACGGTGTGATCAGGGCGTCCCCGAGCGGGGTGGCCCGGCCCCGGCGCCGGGACGCGTCGAATGGGGGCGCTCGCACAATGCGCTTGGGGGACGTCGACAAGGTGCACCCGTTTGTGCAAATCCATGTCCGTCGGGTCAAGGCCGAGTGGCAGTGGCGCCACCTCCAGGACTACTCGAAGCCGACGATCGCCATGGTCAACGGCTGGTGCTTCGGCGGCACGTTCGTCCCTCTGGTCGGCTGCGACCTCGCCATCGCGGCGGAGGACGTACTACATCATGACCGGCCGCACCTCCGACGGCCGGACCGCGGAGTCGATGCGTCTGGTGAAGGAAAGGACGTGAAACGCGCCGCCGGAGATGTGGTCCTGCAGAACGGAACTCGACACGCCAGGCGCAGCCGGTCAGGCTTCGAAGCGCTGCCGGGCCGACTCGATGTGCCGGAAGTAGCGGTAGGTCCACTCGCACATCCCGTCGACCGTCGCCCGCAGTCCATGGCCCGCTTCGGTGAGGGTGTACTCGACGCGGGGCGGGACGGTGGGGTGGACGGTCCGCTCGGCCAGGCCGTTGCGCTCCAGCATGCGCAGGTTCTGGGTGAGCATCTTGTGGCTGATGCCCTCGACCCGGCTGCGCAGCTCGCTGAAGCGCAGGGTGCCCTCCCCCAGGGCTTCGATGATCAACAGCGCCCACTTGTTGGCGACGTCGGAGAAGATCTCCCGCGCCAGGGAATCGGCGAGTCGCAGATTGGCGTCGTCGGCTGATCCGCTGAGCTGCTTGGTCACCATCAGGTTCCCCAGTCACTGAAAAGTGCATTCTTCCATGTCAACCCACACTCTCCTACGGTTCCTGAGTAACCACAAGAGACCACAGGGGTCTGGTTTGACGAACCCGGGCTTACCGAAGCCCGGACAAGGAGGAGGACAGCATGGCCATCACCCTGAAGAACCCCGTTGGACTGCCGAGCATCGATGTCTACCGGCATGTGGCGATCGCCTCCGGTTCGAAGCCGGTCTTCATCGCCGGTCAGGTCGCCTGGGACGCGGAAGGGGTCACGGTCGGCGAGGGCGACCTCGCCGCGCAGGTCGAGCAGTGCTACTTCAACATCGCCACCGCGCTGGAAGAGGCGGGCGGTTCCTTCGACGACGTGGCGAAACTGACCTTCTACGTCGTCGACTGGACCGCCGACAAGATGCCCCCGCTTCTGGAGGGAATCTCCCGGGCGGCCGCGAAGCTGGGGGTCACTCCGGTGCCGCCGACCACGCTGATCGGCGTCGCGGCGCTGGACGTCCCCGAGCATCTGGTCGAGATCGAAGCCACCGCGGTCCTCGACTGACCATGTGCCAGATTCGGCGTGGATCGAGACGGACACTCCGTGGACCGCAGGGCGCCGGCATCAGGAATTCGGCGTAGAGTCGAACCGTAATGCGGTCAAGCGATCCATCATGCGGACCGACGGGGCGGCTCGCAGCTACGATCAGAAGTAGTCCGCAGGCCGCCTCACTACGATGTCGGGGTCCACCACCGAAGGAGAGAGCGTGAGCGAGTCGTCGGACACGCGGCAGGGAATGCAGTCGGTGCTGCGATCCCTCGAGGTCCTCGAGGCCGTCGCCCTGTCACAGCCCGTCGGCATCAGCGCCCTCGCGAGGTCGCTGGGAATCCCGAAGGCGACGGTCCACCGGATCCTGCGCACTCTCGGCGAGGCCGGCTGGCTGGCCCCGCAGGGAGCACCGGGGGAACAGCGCTGGGTCCTGACTGCCCGGGCGCTCGCGGTCGGAGCAAGGGTCATGACTCAGGACGACCTCCGAGAACGAGCCCGCCCCGTCCTCGAAGAGCTCGGCCGGCGAACCGACGAGAACATCCACCTGTCCGTCCCGGACGGCGAGTCGCTGGTCCTGATCGACAAGGTGCCGTCCACCCGGCCCGTTCAGACGGTCGCGCAGGTCGGCGAGCGGGTCCCAATGGTCCTTACGGCGTCGGGCTGGGCGTACCTCTCCCGGCTCCCGGTGTCGGAGCGGGCCGCCCGAGTCCCGTCCGTGGTCGAGCTGGCCACCGGCGCGCGCCTTACCCGCAAGGAGGTTCTCGCCGAGCTGGAGGCCGTCGCGGGACGGGGTTTTTCCGTCAACTCGGGGCGGTGGCGGCCGGACGTCTCCGCGGTCGGTTCGGCAATCAGCGATCGCCGGGGGCAGCCCGTGGCCGCCCTGTCGATCTCGTTGCCCAGCTACCGACTCACCGACGATCTCCACGAGCCGTACGGACAGTTGGTGATGGAGGCGACCGAGCGGATCTCGGCGGAACTCGCGCGCCGCTGACGAACGCCCGGCGACTGCCGGGTGCGTACCGTACGTACTTCACTTCCGGCCGGAGTCAGTCAGCGTGGCGGGGGCGCAGCAGCAGGCCGACGACGCGATACTGGGCCCCCTGACACTCACATGTCCGCCCGCACCCGCAACGCGGCCACGGGGCAGACGCCGGCGCCGGCCATCGCGGCTTCCTGCTTGTCCGCCGATACCTGCCGGTCCTCGTACGCGAAGGTCACATAGCCGTCCTCGTCAAGACCGTAGACCGTCGGCGCCCGCTCTCCGCAGAGTCCGTGCCCCTCACAGCTCTCACGGACCACCTCGATCCGCATCAGGCCGCCTTCCCCGTGACGAGCCGGACGGGGATCTCGGCATACGTGTTCACCATCGCGTTCTCCGCGATCACCGGATCGCCGGTGAGCTCGATGCGCTCGACGGAATCGAGAAGCGCGTGGATCAGGGCGTGCAACTCGAGGCGGGCGACACCCTGGCCGGCGCAGGTGTGCGTGCCGTAGCCGAATCCGAGGTGGTCGATCGGATTCCGGCGGAAGTCGAACTCGTCCGCGCGCTCCCACTTCCGCTCGTCACGGTTCGCGGAGGCGACGAGCGGCCACACCCGAGCACCCCGCGGGATGGTCACCCCGCCGAGTTCCGTATCGCGCGTGGCGACACGGGTGAAGCCCCGGAAGGGACTCTCGTACCGGACGAGTTCGTTGATCGTGGAGGCCACCAGGCCGGGCTCGGCACGCAGCGCGGCCCACTGGTCCGGGCGCTCGGCGAAGATGACGAGCAGATGACCGATCGCCGAGGCCGTGGTCTCCAGCGAGGGATTGATGTAGTCGATGAACAGCAGCGGGCACTTCTCCGGGGGAATGACGCCCTCGTCGGCAGCCTCGAGCATGGCCGCGCTGAGGGAGCCCGGCGCGACCTCCCGGTTCTCGGCGAGTTCATGAGTGAACCGGACCATGCTCTGCGTCATCTCCAGGTTTTGGGGAGTGCGCTCCGTGACCGGGCCCAGCAGGTCGCCGCCCACCTTCGCCCACTCGTAGAGGTGGTCACGATTGCGTTCGGGCAGTCCGAGGAAGTCGGGGATGACCGACATCGGCATCGCCTCGGCCAGCTCCCTGACACCTTCGATCTCGCCCTTGGACACGACGTCCGCGACGAGGCTTCGCGCCTTCTGGGCGATCTCCTCGCCACGGCCGCGTATGACACGGGGCTTCAGTCCGTCCGCGACGACGGAGCGCAGCAGGTCGTGCTCCGGCGGGTCGCTGACGAGCGTGGTGCCTCGGATCATCTGGTTCAGCTCGGGATTGAATCCCACGCCTTCGCCGGAAATGAACGACGTGTGGTCCGCCAGCGCGGCTTTCACCTCGGCGTAACGCGTGACCGCGTACGTGTCCGGTTCACGCAGCCGGACAACAGGACCCAGCTCCCGCAACTGCCGGTACTGCTCGTAGCGGGTGCGCTGATCCGACGTCGCGAACATGTCGACATCCGTCATCGGCGGGACTGTCACGATTCCTCCTCGAACTACGCGGCGATACTCGGCGAACCCGGCCTGGATGTCATGTCACGAGTTTCCTGGCGACGTTTCCGACGAGTTCACCACTCGTCGGGAGCCGCTCCTGGCACCAGCCGTTCCACCCTCCTGAAAGGACTTTCGATATCTCAGATTGACAGCTCTGATATGTCACAGCCTAGGATGCATGCCTCAAGAGTCGAAAGAGGCAGCATCGACAGGGCAGTCGGTCAGCAGGGCAGGCATGATCACCAGGTCGATGAAGCGCGTCGCGTAGTCCATGTCGAGGTAGGCACCCTCGGTCAGCGGCCGGGCCATCAGCGCGACGAACACCAGCTGCGGCAGGAATTCGACGGCGGCCGGCCGGGCGGTCAGTTCACCGCGTTGGACGGCCCGTTCCACGAATCCGTCCAGAGCGGCGGACTCGGGTTCGACGAGCGACGTGCGCATGGCCGATGCGAGTTCCGGGTCGATGAGCACGGCGTGGGCGAGTGCCGCCAACAACTCGGTGTCCCGCTGCACATCCGCCACCAGTTGGCCGCACAGGGCCAGCAGGTCACCGCGCAACGTGCCGGTGTCGATGGCGCCTGTGTCCACCCGCCGCGTGGCGTACAGCGCGGCCACGATCATCTGCGGCTTGCCGCGCCAGATGCGGTACAGCGTGGCCTTGCTGCAGCGGGCCCGGACCGCCACCGCGTCCATGGTCATGGCCTCGTAGCCCATCTCACGCATCACGTCGAGGGCGGTGGTGAGAAGTTCGACCCACCGCTCGGCCGTCATTCGCTTGCGGCGTATCGGCTGGTCCTGCATATGAGTGCCTCACCGATTACTCGTGGCCGAACGGACCGGGTCCGTGACGAAGGTCTCGACGAGGTCGACGAATTCCTCTGGTGTGGTGTTCTGCAGGTCGTGCCGGCCACCGGGAACCAGCCGGAACTCCCCCTCGGGCAGGGCCGTGCGGAAGGTCTCCTCCAGGGACGGCTTCAGGACCTCGTCGTCGGTGCCGAGAAGCCCCAGTACCGGGATCCCGCGCTCACGTACGACGGCGATCGCCTCGGTGGCGTCCAGGTCCGGGGTTGTCTGTTGGATCATCCGCATCCGGTTCGCCATCTGGTGCGCGACGTACGCGGGGGTTGCCCACGGCTTGTTGGGGTGGATCGCAGGAGTGCCGGTCGGCAGAGGGTAACGGTCCTCCGGTCGGCTCGGCGCCATGGACGCTTCGAGGATGATGCCCTGCACCCGGTCCGGGATCCTCGCGGCCATGTGCAGCGCGTTGGCGCCGCCCATGGAGGTGGCCAGCAGGACGAACGGCCCCTCGACGAGGTGCCCGATCGCCTCGGCCAACAACGCACCGATCTCGCTCTGGGGCATCGGTCGGGACACGTCCGTCTGGTCGCCCCAGCCGGGGGGGTTGATCTCCACGACCCGGTACCGCTCGGCCAGGCGGTCCTTGGCGGTGGACATCTCCAGGCCGGCGGAACCGGGCAGTGACACGATGGTGCCGAGGGGGGCCGCGCGGGCGGCTTCGGCGTAGTGCAGGGTGAATTCACCGGCCGGGACCGTTGCCCGGGTAAAGGCGGCTCCGGGCTGCGGGACGGGTGGCTGCGTGGCGGAGTAGGCAGCGGGTTCGGTCCGGGTCAGCGCGGCGGCCAGGGCGTCGATCAGTGCGGGAAGGTCCTCCGCCCTCGCCGCGGTGCCGAAGAGGTAGAAGTCCGGGCGGCTGAGGTAGGCGACCAGGCCGTTCTCGTCCAGGAAGCTTCGGTAGGTGCCGTCGACGTCCTCGACGTGGTCCGGACCGAGGACGACGACATGAACGCCCAGTCGCTCCAGCAGGCTGGTGTGGGCCGGTGTCAGCGACTCCGCGACCGGGACCCGGCTGACCAGTTGGAAACCGAAGCCGACGAGATCGTCGAGCAGCCCGCTGCGCTCCCCGATACGGACGCGCCCCTGCGGACTCAGCGAGCCGGCCAGCGGAGCCAGGCCGCCCTCGGGCGTGTCCCGCAGGAATCCGGTCGTCAGCGAAGACGCGGACGGGAGTGGCCCCTCGCCGCTGCACAGGAAGGCGTCGCGGGCGGCGGCCTTGTCCGGGTCCGTCTCCGCGGCCAGGGCCCACCCCATCAGCGAAGCCTGGATGATGGGGGCGACGTGGGCGAGCCGCTCCGGCCCATAGGTGTCGAGAACCGAGTCGGAGGCCCTGCCGTCGAGCACGAGGTCGAGACGCCACGCGAGGTTGATGGCATCCCGCATCGCGCTGCACGATCCCTGCGCCCCGGAGGGGGTCATGAGATGGGCGGCGTCACCACCGAGGAAGACGTTGCCCACCCGCATCCGGTCGGCGATCTCGGAGCGGAACCGATAGGTGACATGCCGCGTGATGCGCACCGACTGCGCTTCGATGCCGGTCTTGTCCCGCAGGAAGGGGGCGGGAACGTAGCGGCGGAACCGCGTGGCGTGCTGCACGTCGGTCTCAGACGGTTTCGGCATGATGACTCCCTCCGACGACGCCCAGGCCGGCGAGGTCGTCAACGACCGCGAGGCTTCGCGGGAAGGCCGGGGCGGCCTCGGCGGACTCCGTTGTCGCTGTCACGGCGCCCTTCGTTTCACTTTTGGTCCGCAAAGTGGACCGGTGAACCGTAATGAGGACCTGTCAGCAACTTAGGCCCGGCATTTCGGAAGCGTCAAGCGACAGTTCACGGGAACGTCGCGGCACAAACCGGCCGGACGAAGGACCGCACCGCGGATGCCGCCGGGATCGCGGCGCCATGCGCCAGAAATTGAGCACGGCGGTGAATGCGTGAGAGCGGTCCGCCAACGCCGGAGCGGCCTGACCCACGGCCTGACATCCGGGTTCGGCGCGGGTCACGGGGACCAGTTTGGCCAGGGCGTCGCGGACGACGTCCTCCTTGCCGGAGCGGGCCGTCCAGGTGGCCGAGATGGCGATGGCCATGGGAGGTACTCCTCAGCGTTTCCTTGTACGGGGTCCACCCTGCGGTCCACGTCGAGCTCCCGCTCGGTGCGGCTCGCGAGCCCCGGAGGCGCCCTTCCCATCCGCTTGACGCTTCCGGAATGCCGGGCCTAAGTTTGCTGGCAGGTCCTTATTACGGTCCACTGGTCCATTCTACGGACCAAAAGTGAAACGAAGGGCGCCATGACAGCGACAACGGAGTCCGCCGAGCCCGGCCCGGCCTTCCTGCAAGGCGTACGCGTCCTGGATGTGACCGGGGCCCTGGCCGGCCCTTACTGCACGACCATCCTGTCCGACCTCGGCGCTGACGTCCTCAAGATCGAACCGGTCAGGGGTGACGGCATGCGTGCCCGGCGCATGGGCCCGGATCGCAGGTCGATCCCCTTCGACCTGACCCACCGCGACAAGCAGAGCCTCGCGGTCGACATGAAGTCCCCCGCCGGCGCCGACATCGTGCGCTCCCTGGCACGACGCAGCGACGTCCTGGTGGAGAACTTCCGGGCGGGCGCGATGGCGCGGCTCGGACTGGGTTATGAGGATCTGCGGACGGAGTGCCCCGACCTCGTCTACTGCTCCATCTCCGGCTTCGGACAGTTCGGACCGATGCGCGACGCGAAGGGCATCGACCTGATCGCGCAGGCCTACAGCGGGCTCATGTCGGTGACCGGGACGGTAGACGGGCAACTGGCCAAGGCGGGCTTCCCCATATCCGACGTGGGCACCGGCATGTGGGGAGCGATCGGCGTCCTGGCCGCCCTGCTGCGCGCACGCGCCGGTGGCGGCGGCGCGTACATCGACGTCGCGCTCGCGGACTCGGTGGCCGCCTGGTCGCTGTGGGAGGTCGCCGACTACGTGGCGACCGGGGTGCAACCGGCCCCGCTGGGCACGGCACACCGCCTGGCCGCCCCCTACGAGGCGTTCACCTGCCAGGACGGCGCCACCCTCGTCCTCGGTGCGGTCGACCGGGCGTGGGATGCGCTCTGCGCCGTCCTGGAGCTCGATCTGCGCGACGATCCCCGCTTCGCCACCGAGTACGAACGCTTCCTGCACCGGGCGCCCCTCTCGGAGATCATCCAGGCCCGGTTCGCCACGGCTCCCCGGGATCACTGGATGGGCGCGCTGCGTGCTGCAGGGGTCCCCTGCGGTCCGGTCAACGGCATCAGCGACATCCTCACCGACGAACAGTTCGCCGCGCGCGGCCTGTTCGTCCACGACGAGGAGCGCTTCGCGGAGCCGACGATCGTGAACACCCCCATCGTCGCCGACGGGGCGCCACGCGCCCGTGGTCGCGCACCCGAACTGGGAGCGAACACCGTCGCGGTGCTGGCCGAGTTGGGATACGACGACGAGCGGATCGCCGCCCTGGTCGAGGGCGGTGTCGTCGGCGTGCCCGATGCCGACGAGGCCACGGCCGGCGCCGCTCACGCGAGGACTGAGGCGGCCACGTCGGCCGCCCGCAGCGCCGAGGCGCGCAAGTGAATCAGGAGGGCACCTTCATGACCACTGCGACACCCGCTTCACCGGCGGACTGGACGGACGGGCTCGGCCTCGCCCGGGTCCTGCACGGCGGTGGCCCCGTGGTCGCGCTGCGGCGGGACGGGGCGGCAAAGGCACGCCTCGCCCTGGTGGAGGGCCAGGTCTTCGACGACCTGCCCGCGCTGCTGGAGGCGGCCGAGGGCGATCCGGCGGCCATCGAGGGCGGCGCCGTGATCGACGCGCCGGACCATCGGCTGCTGAGCCCGGTCGGACGGCCCGGCAAGGTCATCTGCATCGGCCAGAACTATCTGGCACATGTGCACGAGGGCGGCCGGGACACGGGACCGGCTCACCCCGATCTCTTTCCGAAATGGCACACCTCGCTGACAGGGCCCTTCGCCGAGGTGGCGCTGCCACCGGAGTCGGACCAGATCGACTACGAGAGCGAGCTCGCCGTGGTCATCGGTGCCCATGCGCGTCGGATCGCGGCCGAGGACGCGGAGAGCGTGATCTTCGGGTACACCGCGGCCAACGACGTCTCCGTGCGTGACTTCCAGTTCCACACCACGCAGCGGGTCGCCGGCAAGGCGTGGGACGGTCTCACTCCCGTCGGCCCGGTCGTCGTGCCCGTCACGCGACTCGGTGGCGCACGGCCCGACCTCTCCATCAAGGGCACGCTCGACGGTGAGGTTCTCCAGGACGACCGCACCTCCTCACTCCTGTTCGGTGTACCGGAGTTGCTGGCCTACATCACCACCGTGATGACCCTGGAGCCGGGTGACCTGATCCTCACCGGCACCCCGTCGGGGGTGGGATTCGTACGCGAGCCGAAGGTGCTCCTGCGCGACGGCTCGGAGTTCGAAGTGCGCATCGAGGGGATCGGCGCGCTGCGCAACCGCTTTGTGGCCGAGAAGGTCGGATGACCGCGGTGACCGAGACCTCCTCGCCATGGATCCGCACCGAGGTACGGGACGCGGTCGGCACCGTGGAGATCGGCAACCCGGCCCGGCGCAACGCGCTGTCCGTGGCGATGATGACCGAACTGGCCGCCGCGCTACGGGCGATGGACGAGGACCAGGACGTACGTGTGGTCGTCGTCCGCGGCGCCGGCGAGCAAGTCTTCGTCTCCGGCGCGGACATCAGCGAGTTCCCGGGCCGCCAGGACGAGGCCGCGCGACAGGCGGCGGACGACGCGGCCACGGCGCTGTTCACGCAGCTGTCGGTGCTCTCGGTGCCCGTCATCGCTCGCATCCACGGCTACTGCCTGGGCGCGGGCATGGCCCTCGCCCTGGGCGCCGACCTGCGCTACGCGGACACCCGCAGTGTCCTGGCCATCCCGGCCGCCCGCCTGGGCGTCGGCTACCCCCTGGCACAGACCGCCGCGCTCGTCCAGACCGTGGGGCCGTCGGTCGCGAGCGACCTGCTGTTCACCGGACGCCGGCTACCGGCCGCCGAGGCACACGCCGTGGGACTGGTGGACCGGGTCGTCGAACCCGACGAGCTGGGAAAGGTCGTCGACGAACTCGCGGCCACCATTGCGGCGAACGCCCCCCTGTCCGTCCGCGCCGCCAAGGCGTCCGTACGAGCCGTCCGCCGCCTGAGCGAAGGCGACGAAGCGGCGGGCAGCGCCGCGCTGGGCCAGGCGATCGAGGCCGTCGCCCGCTGCCGTACCTCCGACGACCTCCGTGAAGGCGCCCTCGCCTTCCTGGAGAAGCGGCCCCCGCACTTCACCGGCCGCTGACACCCACCGCACGATCGACGACGGGAGCACCTCGGCATGGGGACATCACTGAAGGGCCGGACCGTCGTGATGTCCGGCGGCAGCCGTGGCATCGGGCTGGCCATACTCACCGCCGCGGCCCGCGAGGGCGCCAACGCCGTGCTCCTGGCCAAGACCGACACACCCGATCCGAGGCTGCCGGGCACCGTGCACACGGCGGTCGCCGAGATCGAGGCCGCCGGCGGATCCGCCGTCGCGGTGGTCGGCGATGTCCGTGAGGAGGCCGACGTCGAGCGCGCGGTCGCCACCGCGGTGGACCGGTTCGGGGGCGTCGACATCTGCGTCAACAACGCCAGCGCCCTCGATGTACGCGGAACCGAGGAACTGCCCGTCAAGCGCTTCGACCTCATGCAGTCGGTCAACAGCAGGGGCACGTTCCTGCTGACCCGGGCCTGCCTGCCGTATCTGAAGCAGTCCGACCACGCCCACATCCTGACCCTGTCACCGCCGCTCAACCTCGCCCCGCGCTGGCTCGGCGCCCACCCCGCCTACACCCTGTCGAAGTACGGGATGACGCTGCTCACCCTCGGCTGGGCGGCCGAGTTCGCGGAGGACGGGATCGCCGCGAACTGCCTGTGGCCGCAGACCATGATCGCGACCGCCGCGGTGGCCAACGTCCTCGACGGCGAGAGCCTGCTCTCCCGGTCACGCAGCCCCGAGATCATGGCGGACGCGGCCCTCGCCGTGCTCTCCCGCCCATCGCGTGAACAGACCGGCCGGACCCTCGTCGACGCCGACGTCCTGGCCGAAGCCGGGCACCCGGATCTCGCCCGGTACGGCGGGGGACAGCATCCGGAGCTCGACCTCTTCGTGGATCCCCCGCAGGCGGGATGATCGTCCGGTCGTGCGGGCGGAACCGGGGCTCCGGGGCCGGCCGATCGTGGAGGACATGTCGTGGTCCGGATGCCGTCGCGCGCGCCGCATGGACGACGGAGTCTCGTGGACCGGGTTCAGAACATGGTGTTGTCGTTCGCCGACGTTTCCGGCACGGACTGGATCACGTCCCAGTGCTCGACGATCTTCCCCTTCCGAAGACGGAAGATGTCCACGATCGCCGAGCCGCGATCGCCGATCCCGAGGGCGGAATACTGGTGGATGACCACCAGGTCACCCTCGGCGAAGATCCTCTTCGGTTCGGCCGTCAGGTTCGGGAACTGCTGGAAGAGCGCTCCCAGCCCAGCCTTCGCACCGGCAGGACCGTTCGGGATGGTGGCGTTGTGCTGGTCGTACTCCACGGGATCCACGTAGGTGTCGATGGCGGACAGGTCTTTGCGGCCGAAGAGCTGGTTGTAGTAGTCCGTCACCACCTTCTTGTTGTACGCGGTGTGGGACCGCGGTCCCGGGTAGGGGCTCCGGGGCTGACTGATCGTGGAGAACATGTCGTTGCCGTTGACGGAGGTCGCCGGCACGTCCTGGCGCACGTCCCAGTGCTCGGCGATCTTCCCGCCCTCGAAGCGGTACAGGTCGACGACGGCGCTGCCGCGGGTGCCCGGCGTCAGGACGACATGGGAGTGCACCATCACCAGGTCGCCCTCGGAGATGACCCGCTTGATGTCGTACGTGGCGTCCGGGTACTGCTGGTGGACGGTGACGGCGAGGTTCTTCAGCGCCTGCGTGCCGTCGGGGAGCGTCGGGTCGTGCTGGATCAGGTCCGGGCGGATGTACCGGTCGACGACCTTGGTGTCTCCCCGCTCGTACACCCCTTTGAGGACGAGGGCAGCGACGGACTTCTGGTAGGCGAGGCGGGCGCCGTCGCCGTGGTCCGGAGTCGCGTCAGGGCTGACTGGCCAGGCGGTGACGGCCGACGGGGTGGCCGCGACGGCGGGCACGGCGGTGACAGCGGTCAGGGTGGCCGCCACGAACGTGGCGGCGAGGATGCTTCGGGCTGATGCGATAGGGGTCACGGTGCTCGAGTCTCCTTGTGTGCCGAGGCAGGGAGTGCGGGCGGAACGTCCTGTCGCCCGCTGAAGCGCGGGACGGACTCACAGGCACCGAGGCCGTCCCGAAACGGAGATGGTCCAAATTTGGATTACGTGCCGTCACGCTACCATGTATTCCAACTTTGGAGTTTCTTTGGGCTGTGGCTCGAGTCACACGTGAGGCGGAGCGATGGAAGCGGAACCGACATGGCTCTCGCCCGAGGAGATGCGGCTGTGGCGGGCCTGGGTCGATGTCTCATGGCGCGTCGAACGCGAGGTGAGTGAACAGATCCGCCGCGACGCAGGCATCACGCACAACCAGTACGCCATCCTCACGGCGCTCTCTCAGCTGCCCGACCGCTCGGCGCGCATGTCCGCCATCTCCGAGGGGACGCACATTCCGCGCACCCGTCTGACCCACCAGATCGATCGGATGGAATGCGCCGGACTCATCCGCCGCCGCCCCTTCGCCGGCGACTCCCGCGTGGTGATGGTGGAACTCACCGACCAAGGAGCCGACCTGCTCACGCGCACGGCCCCCGGCCACGCCCGCACCGTTCGCTCAGCCCTGCTCGACGCGCTCGGCCCGGACGAGATCCGCACGCTGACCGGCCTCCTTGAGGCGAACACCGCCCACAGCGAGCCTGCCGCGCAGCGCCCCGACGGCGCGACCTGACGTCCCCCCGGCAGCAGTTGAGTGCGTCCGTGCAGTTCAGAGCCTTTTCTCAGCGGCGGGCGTCGAGAAGGGGCGCCTGTTCGTATGGCGCCGGACGCTCATCGCCGGCGCCGGCGAGCGCCACGGGTCACCCGGCGCCTCACTCTGGTGAGTTCGGGCGGGCGAGCCCCAGGTCGTAGGCGAGGATGACGGCCTGGATGCGGTCGCGGGCTCTCAGCTTGGCGAGGACACGACCGACATAGGTCTTCACGGTGGACTCCGAGAGCACCAGATGCTCGGCGATCTCACCGTTGGTCCAGCCCTGACCGATGGCGACGAAGATCTCCCGTTCGCGTTCGGTCAGCGAGCGGACCCTGGGGTCGTCGTCCGGTGTGCGGCTGGGCGTCGCCCCGGGCAGGTGCTGGGCGTAGGTGTCCAGGAGTCGGCGGGTGAGGGCCGGGGCGATGACGGCATCGCCGCCCGCGACCGCGCGGATCCCGGCGAGGAGTTCATCGGGTTGGGCGTCCTTGAGGAGGAAGCCGCTGGCTCCCGCACGCAGGGCCGAGTGGGCGTACTCGTCCAGGTCGAAGGTGGTGAGGACGAGGACTCGGGAGCGGCCGCCGGAGGCGACGATGCGGCGGGTGGCCTCGATGCCGTCCATGCCGGGCATCCGGACGTCCATCAGGATCACGTCAGGACGGAGTTCGGCGGCCAAACGGACGGCCTCACCGCCGTGTTCCGCCTCACCGACGACCTCGGTACCGGGAGAACTCTCCAGGAGCATGCGGAAGCCGAAGCGCTGCAGCGGCTGGTCGTCCACGATGAGCACGGTCGTCACTCCGCACCACCCGCGTGGGAAGGACGAGCGAGACCGGTGATCGGGGTGAGGTCGAGGACGGCCCGCACCGCCCAGCCTCCGCCGGGAGCCGGTCCGGCGGTGACGGTCCCGTGTACAGGGCGGCACGTTCTCTCATACCGGTGAGACCTTGTCCTTCGTCGCGGGGTTCTTCGGAACGGGCGGCTCCCTGGACGGGGCCGGTGTCCTGGACGTCGATGCGCAGTTCCCGGTCCCCGGCGGTCACCGCCAGGTCGACTCGCGTATCGCGTCCCGCGTGTTTGAGGGTGTTGGTGAGCGCTTCCTGGACGATGCGGTAGACGGTCAGCTGGACACCACGGTCGAGGCTGTCCAGGTCGCCGCTGGTGCGGTAGACGACCTGCGGACCGGCGCCACGGATACGGGCGCACAGGGCGTCGATGTCCACGATGCGCGGCTGCGGGCTGAGCCGGGCGGTGTCGGAGGCGGCGCGCTGGTCACGCAGGACACCGAGTGTGCGGCGCAGTTCCCCCAGTGCCTGGCGTCCGGTGTCTCCGATCATGAGCAGGGCCTGTTTGCCGCGTTCGGGGGTGAGGTCGGCCGCCCGTGCGCCGCCGTCCGCGAGGGTGATGATGACGGAGAGGTTGTGGCCGACGATGTCGTGCATCTCGCGGGCGACCCGGGTGCGTTCGGTGGCGGCGGCCAGCTGGCTGCGCTGGTCGCGTTCGATCTCCAGGCGGGCCGCGCGGTCGTGCAGGGCCGCCAGCTGGGCCCGCCGCACCCGTACGGCGAGACCCAGCGCGACCGCGGCGACGACGGTGGTACCGAGGAAGAACACCCCGTCCACGAGCGACACTTCGCCCCTCAGCCGCACGACGACCAGCCCCAGGGCGGCCGTCGGCGCGGCGCAGGCCACGGGCAGATGGCGCGGCCGCCCGCGCAGCGCGAGGTGGTAGAGGGCGATCAGCATGGCCATGCCGGCGCGTAGCCAGACGCCCAGAGCGCACTGGACGAGAAACACCGCGGCGATCACGGTGAAGGTCAGGGTCGGCCTTCTGCGCCGCCACAGCAGCGGGAGCAGCAGGCCCGCCTGCAGCGCGATCGTCCCCGGCCAGGGCAGGCTGGTGAAGTCGACGTCGAATTCCTCCGGCTGCTCCGGGGAGATCAGGTCGGGCAGGCAGAGCATGGGGATCAGGACGACGACCAGTCCGGCGTCCAGCAGCCACGGACGCTTGCGGTCGATCTCCCTGAGGCGCTCCCCGATACAGGACGCCCGCCTGACCAGGGGGTGGTCCCACCTGGCCTCGGTTCCTCCCGGTGACGGGTGGGAGGCCGTCCCTTGCCGGGTGGCGTCGTCAGTGCTCATGGGGTGTCCCCTGTCCCTCGTGGCTCACAACGGCCGGGCGGTGCGGTACCGGCCAGGCCGGTACCGCACCGCTCGAGCGGAAGGGCCGCGTCACGCATCGGCGCGCTTCAGACGGTACGCGGCGCCTGCCAGGGCGAGCGCGGTCCAGCCGAGGAGGACCACGAGGGCGCCGCCGGCTGAAAGGCTCGCCGCGTCGTGGGTCAGCGAGTACAGCGACTCGCCCGCGTTGCTGGGCAGGAACTTGCTGACGTCGTCCTCCCACGAGTTGGGCAGCAGCGAGGTCAGCCCGGGCACCAGCATCAGCAGGCCGACCAGCGCGGCGATGCCGCCCGCGACGGAGCGGAGCAGCGCGCCCAGCGCGGTGCCGATCACGCCGATCAGACCGAGGTAGAGGCCGGCGCCCAACAGGCTGCGGACGACACCGGAGTCGGAGAGCGAGAGTTCGGCCTCGGTGCCGGACACCAGTTGGTTCCCGATGAGGAAGGCGACGACGGCGCCGATGGTGCCGAGGGCGAACGTGACCAGGCCGTAGTCCGTCGCCTTCGACCACAGCACCGGCAGCCGGCGCGGGACGGCGGCGAGCGTGGAGCGGATCATGCCGGTGGAGTACTCGCCTGCGGTGACCAGCACGCCCAGGATGCCGAACGCCATCTGCGCGACGGAGATACCGAACAGGGACAGGCCCAGCGCGTCGCTGTTGCTCAGGTCGCCGCCCGGGCCGCCGTCGTCGAGGCCGCTGCCGGACCCGTACTGAGCGGCGGCGATGACACCGAACGAGATCAGCAGCACCAGGCCCACGGCCAGGGTGATCCAGGTGGAACGGAGGGTCCACAGTTTGGCCCACTCCGAGCGCAGCACCCGAAGCCCGGTGACCTTGTACCGCGGACGTGCCGGCCGCGCGGCCTCGGGCGAGGGCGCGGACTCGCTGTGGGTCTCGGTCATCGTGCTCATGCCGCCCTCCCAGGGGTGTCGACGGTGGCGGCGCCGTGGTACTCGACGGCGTCGTGGGTCAGTTCCATGAATGCCTGTTCCAGGGAGACGGTCCTGGAGCTGAGCTCGAACAGGGGGATGCCGTGCTCGGCGGCCTTGAGGCCGATGTCACGCGCGGACAGGCCGGTGACGTGCAGCTGCTCGGAGCCGACCTCGCCGGTGATCTCGACACCGGGTCCGGAGAGGACCTCCCGCAGGCGGGCGGGCTGGTCGCTGGCCACGGTCACGGCGTCCCCGCCGTACTGGCGCACCAGCTCCTGCACGGTGGTGTCGGCCAGCAGGCGTCCGCGCCCGACGATGATCAGGTGATCGGCGACCAGTGCCATCTCGCTCATGAGGTGGGAGGAGACGAAGACGGTACGGCCCTCTTCGGCGAGCCCGGTGAGCAGGTTGCGGATCCACAGCACACCGTCCGGGTCCAGCCCGTTGACCGGTTCGTCGAGCATGACGGTGGCCGGATCGCCCAGCAGCGCCGCGGCGATGCCCAGCCGCTGCCCCATGCCGAGGGAGAAGGCGCCGGCACGCTTCTTGGCCACGGCCTGCAGACCGGTCAGCTCGATGACCTCATCCACCCGGCGGCGCGGAATCCCGTGGGTGTGGGCCAGCACCATCAGATGGTCGAACGCGGACCGGCCCGGATGGATCGACTTGGCCTCCAACAGCGCGCCGATCTCCTGCAACGGCGCGGTGTGCCGCGCATAACGCTTGCCGTTGACCGTCACGCTGCCCCCGGACGGTGCGTCCAGTCCGACGATCATGCGCATGGTGGTCGACTTGCCGGCCCCGTTCGGGCCGAGGAACCCGGTGACGGTGCCGGGCTTGACGACGAAGTCCAGGCGGTCGACCGCCGTCTTCTCGCCGTACCGCTTCGTCAGTTGCTGTGCCTCGATCATGGTCGCTACCTCGCGTCTGGCTACCGGCCCCTGCGGGCTTCGTTCACCAGAAACGCTAGGAGTCGGGCGACCGTGAAACCTGGTACCCAGGGGAGCAATGACGCGGTCGCGGGGGGGGCCGCGGGGCCCCCCCCCCCCCCCCCCCCCCCCCGCGCGGCCGCGCCCCCCCCCCCCCCCCCCACGGGCTGCCTGGCGTGCTCGGCGTGCCGGGCGTGCCCGACGGCGGTGCGCCGGGGGTCG
>NZ_JBIAWS010000029.1:0-47022 GCF_042896045.1 Streptomyces sp. NPDC001351
CCGCCTCCAGGCCATCGAGCGGGACACCGACGTGGCCTGAGCTGTGGTGCACACAACTTCGTACTCGATGGTGCACTCAGAGGAGTACCTAGACAACAGGGGAGGAGCGGCTGAACTGCTCAGCGAAGCTGCCGCAGAGGGAAGTCGTGCTGCCCTGTTCGAGCTGGTCGATCTCCGGCTGGGCTCTGGTGACATGCGCGGTGCCGAGGAGTTGCTGGCCCAGCCCGCTGCCAGCGGTGACCCGCGCGCGCTCAGGGAACTCGCAGTGCTTCGGGAAAGAGCAGGAGACGTCAAGGCTGCCGTGCAGCTGTTAACCGCAGCCGCCGATGCTGGCGATACGTCAGCCCTCGTCGACCTTGCGAGACTTCGCCGTGCGGCTGGTGATGACGAGGATGCCGAACGCCTGTTGAGCCAAGCAGCCGACTCTGGGGATGCCATAGCCCAAGCGATGCTGCACAGTGAGGGCGTGCGGCGTGGCCGCCAGGAGTTGAGAGGCCGACGTCCCCGTCGCGCTGAAGTCTCGGTCGAGGCGGGTGCTGAGCCGCTTCCCCGCCAGCCGGGAGCCCGGGACGATCAGGCGGCAGACCAGCCCCTCGCCCAAGCCGCTGAAGCCGGCCAGCCATGGGCAGCTGTCGAACTCGCCCGTCGACGGCAGCAGGCCGGGGACCTTCAAGGCGCTGAACAGTTCCTCAAAAATGCGGCTGCGGCTGGTCATCAGTGGGCCGTCATCCAGCTTGCCCGTCTCCGACACGCTGCCGGAGACCGCGAGGGCGCCGAGCAACTCCTGACCGAGGGCGCTGACAAGGGTGAGCCGACCGCCTTTTTCGAGATTGCCCGGATCCGCCGAGCTGCCGGTGATCTACCCGGCGCGGAACAGGCGCTCAATAGGGCCGACGAGACCGGTCATCCGCAAGCCCTCATCGAACTCTTCCTGCTCCTTACAGCGACCGGAGAGGATGCCCGCGCCGAAGACACCGTCAAACGCGCCCTCAATGCGGGGAAAGCCTGGGGAGGAACCGGGAGGGATGTCTTCCGTATGTGGAGCTACGGGCTTGACCCGGATGGAACCCCCACCCCGCCCTGGTGACCCCGGACCTGAGTGTCGACTCCACGGTGTGCCCGCCAATCAGCACGCAACCCGAGCCCGCAAGCAGCCCCCTGACGGTCGAGGTCCCGCCAAGCTGATCGGCTGATCGGCGGCGGGGCCGGACTGGCCGACCGTTCTGCGCCGCAGCCCCATGAAATGGGTTCATTCGACAGCTACTTGATGAATCGGTGATCGTCTCGCTCTTACTTAGTGACTGCGCCTGACAACCCGGTCTCGTAGCGAGGAGGTTCAGATGGCCGAACCGGCCGTGGTGGGGCTGAGCGCAATGCTCTTGGCTCTGCGATATCTCTACCCGTACCCAGGCGTGCTCCTGAGGGCTTGGATCAGCAGGCGGGAAGCACGATCACGCCAGGACCTCCTTGAGGCAGTTATTCCCCTGCTTCCCGGTGGTGGCGTGATCGCCTGGTCCAGTTTCGGGGAGGAACACTCCATGGTGTGCTCCTGGCCTGGTACCCAGTGGCACCATCAAGCCCAAGGACTGGAATCCGCAAGGAGCACGCCTTGGACATGAAAACGCCCGACGACCCGGACCCTTCCGCGGACCAATGGGCCGGCCAGTCGAGCTTCACCGACTTCTACGCCTCAGAGGTCAGGCTCATCGTCCTGTTCGTGTACAAGAACGGTGCGACGTGGGATGACGCATGGGACGCGACCCAGAACGCATTTGCGGAGGCGTTCCAGCGGTGGGACAGCATCGACTACCCGGCGAAGTACGTGCGGGCCACCGCACTGCGCAACTACCGGGCGCAAAAGCAGCGTTCGAGCGAGGACGTCCGGCGGGCTACCGAAGCGGAATGGTTCTACTTCCCGTCATTCGACCAGCTCAAGCTCCTCGACGAGGAGAAGGACGTCATCGATGCCATCGCAAAGTTGCCTGAACGGCAGCGTGAAGTCATGGCCTGGAACTACGACGGGTTCAGCATTCCGGAGATCTCGGATCTGCTCCACGTTGATCCCCGCCGTGTCCGCTCGAACCTTCATCTGGCACGAAAAAGGCTCAAGGAAGCCCTCAACGACAATCGCGACTGGTTCATGGGGGGTGACGAATGAGCACTCCATGGGACGACCTCGACAAGGATGAGCTGCAGGACCAGGCATTCGACAAGTACGTCGCGGCCGTGTCCGACTCCGCAGTGGACTCCCTGCATAACGTGATCAGCCTGGGCGATGGCCTCAACCAGGTGATCCAGAGGGCACGGGTGATGCCCCGCCACGAGCAGCAGCGGGACAATAAGCAACTGGTCCCCGAGCGGGCCCAGGCCCGCCCACCGGGTAATGCGGTGCTGAAGGGCCGCATCAAGTGGTTCGACGCGCGCGAGGGCATGGGCTATATCGCCGTGGCCCGAGGCCGCGAAGTCCCGGTTCATTGCCAGGATTTCAAGGTCTTCTCGCGTGCACCGAAACCCGGGGAGCAGGTCGAGTTCGTGATCAAGAACGGCAGGGCTGGCGATGTACGCCTGCTCAAGCCGACGCCGGACGCCTGACGCCAGTACCATCAGCCGGTCCAGGAACCCGGAAGCGGGCTCCCTGGGCCGGCTATCGCCGACTGATCACCCCCACCATCCGGGCCTGATCACCGACAGAGCAATATGGCTCATCACACGCGCCCTTGGTAGGCGCGGATGGGGACCTGCCACCGCTAGAGGTGTCTTCGTTGTCGCGGGACACGATGTCGGGCCCTTGGCTGTGGGTCAGCCGCAACTGGGCCAGATCGCCGGCGCGTTGGTTGGCGGGACGGCGCGCAAGACTCGTTCGCTCGGTAGCTCCCCGAGATCACGCCTCAAATCACCGGTGTGTGACGGTAGCGACCTGGCGGCTGAGCCTTGCAATGGTTCCTGCACGCCCGGTCTCGGCGGGACGAGATTGAGAAGTGAAGCTCCTCGTCAGTCAATTGCGGTTTGCCTTAGAGACAACGGTGTGGTGAAAGAGGCCAGCAGCTCCCAGACGCATTCGCGTACGGCAGGATCCGGCTCGTGCCGCGTGCGTGCTTCCAGCAAGGTCCGTGCACGGGAAGCGTCGGTCTCTGCCAGGGCGATGAGGTGCATGAGCCGCTGTCGTACGGTGGGATCGGGGTCTTCTGCCACCGTGTCTGCCAGGGATGTCCAGAAGGTGCGGTCTGTTCCTCTCAGTCGGGCTTGGGCTTGGTAGGCGGCGAACCGACTGTCAGGGTGGTTGTCGCGTGCGGCCTTGTCGACGACGGCGAGGAGGTCGTCGTGGGTAGCCCAGCCCTGTACGAGCGCCTCAACGGCCAGGGCACGGACCGTTCCTTCGGGATCCTCGGCGGCGTGCCTCACGACCGGCAGCGTGTCCTCGCGCCAGGCCCAATGCTGCGTGAGGGTTTCCACGGCGGCGCAACGCACCAGTCCGTGGGGATCCTTGGTGGCCTGTTTGACAATATGGAAGGTGCCCTCGTCGTGGGGAGCGCGTCGGGCGAGGTCGCGCAATGCCATGCTGCGGATCTGTGGGTCGGGCAGGTGTGCGGCAAAGCGCAGTAGGGCGTCGTGCGTATCGGTGGAGCCGTTTGCCATCAACATCGTGGCCTGCAGGCTGATAGCGCGCACGGTGGGGTCGCTGTCGCAGCCGGCCAGTGCCGCCGTCACCGTGCGGGCGTCAGGACTGTCGTGCCAAGCGTTGGCCAGGGCAGTGACGATGGTCCAGCGGACACGTGGATCGGGATCGGCCGTCGCACGGTGGGCCAGCAGCGTGAGCATGTCGTCATCGTGGCCCCAGTGACCGACCAACAAGGTCAGGGTGGCCGCTCTCACGGAAGGGTCCGGATCGTTGGCCGCCTGAGCCGTCAGGAGGCTTTGTATTCCATCGCCTTGATTAACTTTGTCCGCCAGGGCGTGTGCGGCAGCGATGCGCGCGGTCGGCTGACCTGCAGCGAGTGCGGCCAACAGCAGGCGCCGGGCTGCAGCAGGACCGGTTGTCAGCAGGGTGATGTGGTGGAGGACCGCCATGCGGGCGACCGGTGCGTATGTGCGGTGGGCCAGCTTCAGCAGGTCTTCGAGATCGTGCTGCAGGGCGCAGACGGCTCGTGCCGGTTCATCGCTGGCCTGGGTGAATTGACCGACGAGGGAGTACCAGCGCAAGAAGCGAGCGCGACCAGGCCATTGGGGGCTGAAGGAGGCCAGCGCGGGCAGCGCTGGGGCAAGGACGGGTTCGTGTCGTTGCCGCAGCTGGGGGGTCAGGATCCGCCGTCGCGCAGGATCTCGAACTCCGCTGCCACCAAAGGGCGCGTGCCTCTGGCCTGTTGGCGCAGGTAGCGGGTGGCAAGCAGGGGCACGTCGGCGTTGTTGTCGATGAGCTCGACGACGGCTGGGTGGAGTTCGTAGGACCACTCGGGTTCGCAGGTATCCGTCTTCCAGCGTGCCTGGACGAGGTCGTTGCCTGCGCCGCAGCGGCGGCAGCGATAGTGCTGTGCGATCTCCTCTAGGGGATAGAACTCGAAGGCGGGACACTCCTGGCAGCCCAGGGCCAGCCCTCTGCGCAGGATGCCCTGCCTGGTCCATTCGTCGACCTGGGCGCGCCGCTGTGGTGTATCCCATTCCGGTGCGATGGGGGTGGCTGCCAGGGCGCGGAAGGTCATCACCACTGAGGTCTTCAAAGCCCACCAGGCGCTCTCGGGCTGGCCGGGATGCTGCTGGCCGGGCAGGAACGTCTTCAGCAGGTTCCATCCGGGGCCATCGGCAAGCTCCTCAAGAGCCGCGCGGGAGCCAAGAAGTCGCTCGGCCACTGCCGCTCGTTTGCCCGCGGCGCTCGCCTGGACAGTATGGGGCTTGGCCGCCATTGCCAGGACTCCAGGCAGGCTCGGCCACCGCAACCGTGGTGCGGCCAACGTGCCTGCCAAAGAGGCGCCTTGGGGTACGAAGTCGAAGCGGTGTGAGGAGTAGGTGATGCCCCCGTCCGCGGCCCGCACGAATGTCGACCACAAGTTGCTCTGCCCGGCGTACAGTGCGTCGCCGGTCAACGCCCGGTGCGGCGGCAGCGGGTGGTCCGAAGCCACCAGAAGGACCTGCCATTTGTCCCGGGTTGCATCCAGGCCTGGCGGAACCTCCGCGGGGAGGCCCAGGGCGGCCTCCAGCGAGCCGTCTGGCAATACGGTGGCTGGCAGCGAACGCGGCAGATCCCACGCTTGCTCGTGGACGTAAAGGCTGTTTCCGCGGGTGCACAGTTCGTTCACAGAGACGCATGCGAATGCCTTGTCGTCCATCTCCTTGCCGTCGACGAAGGCGCGCAGCCGTCGGTCCCACATCTTGCGCATCCGCGCCTCGACGTCCTCCAAGGGCAACGAGGCACTGGTCACCCGGACCATGCCTGCCCCTGTCCAGCGCGGGAAGCGGCCCATGACCGTCAATGGACTCGGGTCCGGCCACGGCAGCCACATGCACGGGCCATGGACCAGACCGGCAAGCTGGGCCAGCGCGAAGTCCTCCGGCCTGTCCCCGACGACCAGACGGGCCAGCTGGGGGTCTTGGTGTCGGGCGTTGTCGACGGCCCGGATCAGGGTGGTGCGCAGCAGCGAGGAGCCGGCCTTGGACATGGGTTGGCCCTTGCGGTCGGTGTCGCCGTTTCGGATGCCTTGGGCACAAGCCCGGTGTAGGAGCGAAAGGCCTTGCCGTTGGGGAACCGGGGCGGGTCGCCGATCGCGGCGACCACCTCGTCAGTAACCGGCGCAGATCGGCCGCCTTGGCCGAGGACACCCGATAGACCCGGTGGCCGCCCGCAGCTGCTGGTAACGGCGGGCCTCGCTCATCCGTGGCGCGAGGCGATGGACCTGGAGATCGCGCTCAACAACATCAACAACGTTCGCCTCAAGCTCAAGCGGCTGGCCGACCGCGGGATCCTGGCCGAGACCGAGTCAGGCTTGTTCACTCAGTCCCGGCCGTAGACGACCGACGTCGCCACGACCTGCTCGCCTGTCCCACACGAAACGAAGAATCGGGCATCAGGTCTCATACCGCTCTCTCAGCTCACCTGGGCAATCGCCGGGGGAGTGGCGCCTCCTCAAATGCTGGGGGTCGATTGTTGTCGCGCTTGGGTGGGTGTGGTGTTGGTCCATCGTTTGTAGGCGCGGCGGAACTCGCGCGGGTCGTTGTAGCCGAGTTCGGCTGCGATGGCGGTGATCGACCTGCGTGTCTGCATCAGCAGTACGTCGGCCTGCTGCCGCCGTACCCGGTCCTGGATCGTGCCGAAGCTGTACCCGGCTTTGGCGAGGTGACGATGAAGGGTGCGGGGACTCATGCCGAGCGCGTCAGCGACCTGCGTCGCGGTTCGGCGGGAGCGGAGGTCTTGGCGAAGTGTTCCTTCGACGGCTGCGACGAGGTCGTCGACCGGGTCGGAGTCCAGGATCGCGCGAGTGGCGTGCAGAGCGGCCTCGAACTGGGTGGCGTTCGCCGTGGGAACGCGCCGCTCTTCGAGGGCACTGGGCATCGTGAGGGTCGTGCGTTCGCAGTCGAAGGTGACCGGGCAGCGCCACAGTCGGGTGTACTCCGCAGCCCACGGTGGCGGCGGGTAGGACAATTCTGCGGCCAGCGGGCCGGATGACGGACCGAACATGAGCCGGGTGAGGACCACGATCCCGGCGAACGCCTCCTCGCTGAGGAAGACCAGCAGGTCCGGCTCGTGGGTGCGGGGCAGGAGCTCGACCACGTTTCCCTGGTCCGTGCGGGACACGAGGTAGTCCATCATCGTGCCCGCCCCTTGCTGGAACCGGGTCGCGACCTTGAGGGCTTCGGCGCCCGTCGAGGCGGACCGCACGGCGGTGCCGAGCGTTCCCCAGGTGAGGAGCGGGTCGCGGCTTCCGATCATGAGGCCGATCGGTCCGGCGGGCAGTTCCTTCAGGGCGCGGCGTATCACGGTGATCGCCTGCCGGTAGGAGACCAGCGTCCGGGGCTGCTCGAGCCGGGCCCGATCCAGGCCCGTGCCCGCGAACCACCTGGCCGTCTCGATTCGGTGGTGGTCGGCCATTTCGAGCAACCCGGTCAGGGTCAGCGGAGGAATCGTGGCCTGCGTCAGCTTCGGTTTCTCCACGGTCCGCCTCCTCGGCATCCTGCCGCCGCCAGCTGCCTCCGCCCGAGGTGAGGAGGGGCCGCGTTCGCGCCATGACGGGGGGAAATGTTGCCACAAGCGTGACGCGGCGCCCAGCTTCGGGCGGCGCGCTCCTACCGTCGCTCAACCGTTCGTGGTTGCGGCAGGCAATTGGCCGCCGCGCAGCGATGACGTCGCACCACGGGCCAGGAGGCGGAGCAAGGCGAGGGAGGAACACGCGATGAGCGACGTGATGAAGCTGGGGTGCGTGGGCGTGCACGTGCTCGACCATCTGGTGATCGGGATCGAGTCGATCCCCGAGCGCAACGAGGGTCAGCTGGTCGAAACCATCCGCGCCACCGCCGCCGGCACGGCAGGCGGGACAGCGCTGGTGGCGGCGCGGCTGGGAGCCGACGTCCGCAGCGTCGGAGCGATCGGGGACGACGTTCTCGCGGACACACTCGTGGCGCTCCTGGCCCGCGAAGGCGTGGACACCTCCGGCCTGGTGCGCAAGGAGGGCCACCAGACATCGGCCTCCGTGCTGCCCGTCCGCCCGAACGGCGACCGCCCGGCCTGGCATTGCATCGGGGCGAACGCGGCGTTCACCCTCGGCGACGTCTCCGACGAGTTGCTGCGTGACCTGACGCATCTGCACCTCGGCGGTCCGGAGTTCCTCGGCGGCGACGCCGCCGCCTCGCTGCTGGCCCGGGCACGCTCGTGCGGTGCGACGACCTCGGTCGACATCCTCGCCTCCGGCGACCCGGGAATGCTGGAGTGGATCGCGGCCGCGCTGCCCCACACCGACTACCTGCTGCCCAACCACGAGCAGGTGCTGGGCTTCACCGGCGCCGACGACCTGGTCACCGGCGCCCGCGCGCTCGTGAGCGCCGGCGCCGGGTGCGTGGCGGTGACCCACGGCGCCCATGGCGCGGTGGTGGTGACCGCGGACGAGGTGGTGAAGGTTCCGGCCTACGCGGTGAAGGTCGTCGACACCACCGGGTGCGGCGATGCGTTCAGCGCGGGCTTCCTGCGCGCCCGGTCGCTAGGGCTCGGGCTGCGGGAGGCGGCCGAGCTCGGCTGCGCGACGTCGGCACAGGTCGCCGGCGGCCTCGGGACCGACGCCGGCACCTACACGCTCGACGACATCCGCGCATTCGCCGCGAGCGCCGACCGCCTGGACGTGCGGTGAGCCCCCGTAAGAGACCGGCCGCGACGACGTTGATGGTCTGCGCGGTATACGGCGCTCAGGGGCTCGGCTACGCCGCGGTCGTCACCGCGCTTCCCGCGGCCAAGGACCGCATGGACTTCAGCGACGCCGTCCTCTCCGCGATCCTGCTCGGGGTCTGCGTCGCCGCGGTGTTCGGGTCGGGACTGGCGGATGCGGTCGCCGTGCGCCGCGGGAGCCGGAGTGCGCTGTGCCTCGGATTCCTGCTGCAGTTCGCCGCCATGGCCGGGATGAGCCTCGCCCACGACCGAGGCGTCTACCTGGGCGCGGTCGCCGTCTACGGCTTGGGCCTGGGCACGGTCGACGCCGGCAGCAACATGCAGGGCGTCGCCCTGCAAAGCCGCGCCGGAGTGCCCATGATGGGCCGCCTGTACTCGGCCTTCACCGCCGGCGGCATCATCGGAGCGCTCCTCGCCGCGGCTCTGGCCACCGGCGGTGTCTCCGCGCTCACCCTGGTCGGGGGCGTTGCCCTGCTGCAGCTCACCGTGGCCCTCACCGGCCGTATCTGGCTCGTGCCGCAGCCTCCGGCCCGAACGGCGGACACCACTTCGCCCGATCGCCGGAGCACCCCACTCCCGCGAGCGGCGATCTGGGCTGTCGGGTCGCTCGTCCTCGTCGCCTACGTGCTCGACGCGGCGGTCTCGACCTGGAGCACGGTCTATCTCTCCGACGGTTTGAAGACCTCCGATGCCGTCGCGCCGATTGGCTATGCGGCCTACCTGGCGATGGTCCTGCTCGCCCGGCTCGTGACCGACCCGGCCGTGCTGCGCTGGGGCCGGCGTGCCGTCGGTGTCTGCACCATCCCTCTCGGAACGATCGGGTGCGCCCTCGTCGTCGCCGGCCCGGGCGCCGCCGCGGCGGTCGCCGGATTCGCGGTCGCCGGGATCGCCACCGGCGTCCTGGTGCCGATCGCCTTCGCGGCCGCCGGTCAGCTGCTGCCCGCCCGCAGCGACGAGGTCATAGCCCGCGTCAACGTCTTCAACTACGCCGGCGCCGTCACCGGGGCCGTCGTCCCGGGCCTGCTCGGCTCAGGTGCCGCCCTCCGGCTCGGGTTCGTGGCACCCGCGCTCGCGCTCCTGCTCCTGCTGCCCATCGCCCGCCGGCTCCCGACCCGTACCTCTGCTTCCCCCAAGCCTCTTCCCGAAGGAGAACCAGCGTGACCGACAGCTTCGACGTCGATGTCGTAGTGGTGGGCGCCGGACTTTCCGGCCTCGCCGCCGCCCGCAGCCTGCAGCGGCACGGGCTGCGCGTGAAGGTGTTCGAGGCGCTCGACAGGGTCGGAGGCCGGGTCCACTCCGCCACCGTCGCCGATGCGCATGTCGACCTCGGAGGCACCTTCGTCGGCCCCGACCACGACCACATCAACTCCCTCGCGGACGAGGTCGGCGTTGGCCGCTACCTGACGCACGAGGCCGGGGACACCCTGCTGCTGTGGCGCAAGGACCGCAAGCGGTACCGCGGGGTCGCCCTCCCGATCGGTGCGACCTCCTTGCTGGACCTCGCCCGTGTCCGTTCCTCCCTTGAGCGGATGAGCCGCAAGATCCCCGTCGGCAGGCCGTGGGACGCCCCCGATGCGGCAGGCCTCGACGCCCAGACCCTCGGCAGCTGGCTCGCCGCCAAGCACGCCGGCCAGGCGACCAAAGACCTGCTGGCGGTGGTGTGCAAGACCTCGTGGGGCTGCGAACCCTCGGAGATCTCGCTGCTGTACGTGCTGCACTACATCGCCCAGGCCGGCGGGCTCGACCCGCTGCTCGACACCCGCGGCGGCGCGCAGGAGCAGCACTTCGTCGAAGGCTCGCACGAGATCGCCGTCCGCGTCGCCGACGGACTGGGGGCGGACACCGTCCACCTCGGGTCGCCGGTCCTGCGGATCGACTGGAGCGACCACGCCGTGACCGTCCATACCGACGACGGCCCCACCACCGCACGCCGCGTCATCGTCGCGGTGCCGCCGGCCATGCGACGCCGGATCCGGTTCGTCCCCGACCTTCCCGCCGCGCACCGGCGCCTTTCACAGCGCTGGTCGCCCGGCGTCCTGTCCAAGATCTACGCCGTCTACGACACGCCGTTCTGGCGCGAACAGGGCCTCAGCGGCATGACGATCTCCGACGAAGGCCCCGTCTTCATCACCTTCGACGCCAGCCCTCCCGACGCCTCCCGCGGCGTCCTCCTCGGCTTCATCGGAGGCGACTACGCACGCGAGTGGGACGCAGTGGACGCTGCCGAGCGGCGCCTGCGCACGCTCTCGGCGCTCGCGGACCTCTTCGGTGAACGCGTCCTGAAACCACGCGGCTACACCGATCAGCGGTGGGGCGAGGAGGACTGGCTCGGCGGCGGGCCCACGGCAGCACCGGGCCCCGGAGCGGTCGCCTCGTTGCACGCCCGGCTGACAGAGCCGGTCGGCCCCATCCACTGGGCCGGCACCGAGACCGCGCGACGTTGGGCCGGATTCATGGACGGCGCGGTCGCAGCCGGCGAACGCGCCGCCCGCGAGACCGCCATCGAACTCACCACGACCACGCCCTACGAGAAGGCACGCCGATGACCTGGAGCCGCTACCACAGCCAGCTGACCACCGCCACCGCCCCCCAGCTGTGGGAGCGCTGGACGAACGCCGCCTACTGGCAGCTCGACGATCCCGGCGTCGCATGGGCCCAGATCGACGGCCCCCTCACCGTCGGAACCACCGGAGTCGTCAAGGACCACGGCACCCCGGCCCAGAAGATCGAGTTCACCCGCGTCGAACACGAACGCGCCATGGACTTCGTCATCCGGCTGCCACTGGCCACCCTGACCATCACCCACGACATGGAGCCCGCCGGCGAGGGCATGCGCACCACCCACGGCGTCGTCCTCGACGGCCCCCTGCACCGCCTCTACGCCGCGTTGCTCGGCGGGAAACTCGCACGCCAACTCCCCGTCGTGGTCCGCAACGTGACGGCCGGCGCCCTGAAGCGCTGAGCCGCCCGGACAAGACCGAACAGCCACCACCCGATGCAACGGCACAAGAACGGACGCGGTGACAACGCAGTGGACGACACGCACGAACTGAAAACCCGGACAGCTCTGGTCGACGCGAGCCGGTACCTCCACGACACCGGGCTCGTCACCGGCACGTCGGGAAACCTCAGCGTCCGCACCGGCGACCAGGTACTCGTGACGCCGTCCGGGGTGAACTACCGGACGCTGGAACCCGCCGGCATCGCCCGCGTCACACTCGACGGCGAGATCCTCGACCCGGGCGCGAGCTCACCCTCCTCGGAAACCCCCCTCCACCTGGGGATCTACCGCACAACCGACGCCCAGGCCATCGTGCACACGCACGCGCCGTGGGCCACCGCCCTCGGCCTGGTGCGCGACGAGCTGCCCAGCGTCCACTACGCCATCCTCCAGCTCGGAGGCCCGATCCGAGTGGCGCCCTACGCAACCTTCGGCAGCCAGGAACTCGCCGACAACGTGCGTCGCGCGATGCTCGACCGGAAGGCTGCGCTCATGCGCAACCACGGCGCAGTCACCAGTGGCGCCACATTGGCCGAGGCGGTCCACAACGCCGAATCGGTCGAATGGCTCGCACGCCTGTACATGCAGGCCGCCCAACTCGCAGAGCCGGCAACGCTGACAAGCGAGCAATTGGAGGACGTATGGCGCCGTGCCACAGCCAGCGGATATCAGCCCTGAACCAACCTCCAGGCGCCCGCGCCACAAGGCCGGCGCGCGGCCACAAACACCGAACTGGCGCGCCTGTGAGCCATGCCAGGTCGAAAGCGAAAGGGATTTTGTGAGTCCGACCAGCCAAGCAGCCGCCAGTCGGCGCGGGCACGCCGCCGCCACGTTCGACTCGCTCGACCCCGCCTCCGGAGAGGTCGTCGGTACCCACCCGGTGCACACGGAGGAAGAGGTACGCGCGGCCGTCGACAGCGCCCGCACCGAGGCCGCCTGGTGGGCCGACCTCGGCTTCACCGCACGCAAGCGGCACCTGACGGCGTGGAAAGCCGCGATGGTCCAGCGACTGCCCGAGCTGATCGAGACAGTGCACCGCGAAACCGGCAAACCGGGCGGTGACGCGACGCTCGAGGCAGGGCTCGCGATCGAACACATCGGGTGGGCCGCCGGACACGCGAGGAGAGTGCTCGGTCGGCGCAAGGTGTCCCCGGGCTTGCTGATGGTCAATCAGTCCGCGTCGGTGGCCTACAAGCCGCTGGGGGTGATCGGCGTGATCGGGCCGTGGAACTACCCGGTCTTCACACCGCTGGGGTCGATCGCCTACGCACTGGCAGCCGGCAATGCCGTGGTCTTCAAGCCCAGCGAGTACACGCCGGGGGTGGGCGTGTGGCTCGCCGAGCGATTCGAGGAGGCCGTGGGCCGTCCGGTCCTCCAGGTCGTCACCGGCCTCGGTGCCACCGGCGCCGCACTGTGCCACGCCGGGGCCGACAAGATCGCCTTCACCGGATCGACGGCCACCGGTAAGAAGGTGATGGCCGCGTGCGCCGAGACGCTCACACCGGTGGTCATCGAGGCCGGGGGCAAGGACGCTGTGATCGTCGACGCCGACGCCGACATCCCAGCCGCGGCCGACGCGGCGCTGTGGGGCGCGTGCGGCAACGCCGGGCAGACGTGCATCGGCGTCGAGCGGGTCTACGTCCACGAGCAGGTGTACGACGAGTTCGTCGACGCACTCACAACCAAGGCCGCCGGCCTGCACGCGGGCGCCGAGGGCAAGATCGGGCCGATCACCATGCCGAGCCAGCTGCACGTCATCCGCCGGCACGTGCAGGACGCCCTCGACAAGGGCGGCCGTGCGGTGGTCGGCGGCCTCGACGCCGTGGGCGAGCGCTATGTGCAGCCGACCATCCTGGTCGACGTGCCGGAGAACTCCCTGGCGGTGCAGGAGGAGACCTTCGGACCGACCATGACCGTCGCGAAGGTGCGGGACATGGACGAAGCCATCGAACTGACCAACGCGACCGCCTACGGCCTCGGCAACACGGTCTTCAGCAAGCGCCACGGCATGGCGGTCGCCGAGCGGATCCGCTCGGGCATGTCCGCGGTCAACGGCGTGATCAGCTTCGCCGGCATACCGAGCCTGCCCTTCGGCGGCGTCGGCGACTCCGGCTTCGGCCGCATCCACGGGCCCGACGGCCTGAAGGAGTTCACATACGCCAAGGCGATCGCCCGGCAGAGGTTCAGGCCGATGCTCACACTGACCACCTTCGACCGCACCGAGAAGACCGACAGGCTGTTCACTCGGGTGATCGGCTTGCTCCACGGGCCCAGGACGAGGAAGTAGCCGTAGGTGCATGTGTCGGAACCTCCTGTGCCTCGTTTACCTGTCATGGGCATCAGCGATTTCGCACAGCGAACCGGGGTGCAGGAAGACGGCCGCTGGGCGTTCGGAGCGAACTACCTGAACTTCGTGAAGGCGCGGGCGACCCATATCTCCGCCATGAACCGCTTCTTCGGCCTGGCCCTCCCAGCGCGATGCCGTCATGAAGATGTCCTCGCCGGTGACCACGCGCCTCGACATCGTCAAGAACGCGGCCCCTGGCGGCCGGCAAGGCCACCCCTGGTGCTGCCGTAACGCCGAGTGGTAGGCACGATGCTCGCGCTCGACGCCGATCATGCCGAGGTCTGCCAAGGCGAACACGACCAGGACGCCACGCCGGCTGCTGTGGCTCTCGTACACCGCCGCGGCGCGAGCCCGTTGTCCCACATTCACCCCGACGCCCTGCCCTGAGCGAGGTGGGCATCGCGGCGAACGCCATGCGGTAACTGCCCTGCGTCGACCTCACGGTGGTTGCCCGACCGGAACGCCGGACACCCGCATCCTCGGCCTGCCCAACCGTCGTCTTCTGCGGTAACGGCCTGCTCGCCCTCGGCACTGCAGGCGCGGTACGAGGCCGGACTGTGCGTGCCGGACGACGTCGAGGTCATCGGCTACGACGACATCGACGTCGCGGCGTCCGCCGTCGAACCGCTGGCCTCGGTGCGCCGACCTGCCCTCGCCATGGGCCGACAGGCCGGTGCGACCCCGATGCGTCGCCGTTGGCCCCTGTCGGTGGGACGGCACCGGCAGGGTGCCGTGGCGGTGAGCCTGCGCCCTCAGCGGCCTCGCGCGATCCATGTGGAGAGGTGCGGCGCCTCGTCGCCGATCGTGGTGTCTGCTCCGTGCCCGGTGCGGACGGTGGTGGCGGGAGGCAGCACCAGCAGGCGGTCGCGGATCGAGCGGATGATGGTGGGGAAATGGGAGTACGACCGCCCGGTCGCTCCCGGCCCGCCCGCGAACAGGGTGTCACCTGTGAAGACGGTGGCGAGGTCCGGCAGGTACAGGCAGATGGCACCCGGCGTGTGTCCGGGGGTGTGGAGGACACGCAGGTCTGTGCCGGCGACCTCGATGCGCTGGTTGTCGGAGAGGTAACCGTCGGGGTCGCGGTCCGAGTGGGTGTGCTTCCACAGCAGCCGATCGTCCAGGTGGAGCAGGATGGGTGCGCCGGTGGCCGCAGCGAGCGCCGGTGCCGCGTTGATGTGGTCGTTGTGGGCGTGGGTGCACACGATGGCGACCAGCTTCCGGTCGCCGACGGCCTCGGCGACGGCGTCGGCGTCGTGGGCGGGGTCGATGACGACCGCTTCATGATCGTCGCCGACGACCCAGACGTTGTTGTCGACGTCCCAGGTGCCGCCGTCCAGTGTGAAGACGCCCGAGGTGACCACGCTTTCGATACGCAGGCCGGTCATCAGAGGATCACCACCGAGCGCAGGACGTCGCCCTTGTGCATGCGGGCGAAGGCGTCCTCGACCTCGTCGAGGGCGATGGTCTCGCTGACGATGGCGTCCAGGTCGAGGCGGCCCTGGAGGTAGAGGTCGATGAGCATGGGGAAGTCGCGGGAGGGCAGGCAGTCGCCGTACCAGGAGGACTTCAGGGCCCCACCGCGTCCGAAGACGTCCAGCAGCGGCAGTTCGACGGTCATCTCGGGGGTGGGCACTCCGACGAGGACGACGGTGCCGGCCAGGTCGCGGGCGTAGAAGGCCTGCCGGTAGGTCTCCGGCCGGCCTACGGCCTCGATCACCACGTCGGCGCCGAAGCCTCCGGTGAGGTGGCGGATGGCCTCGACCGGTTCGGTGGTGCTGGAGTTGACCGTGTGTGTGGCGCCCAGGGACTTGGCGGTGGACAGCTTGCGGTCGTCGATGTCGACGGCAATGACCTTCGCCGCGCCGGCCAGACGTGCGCCGACAACGGCCGCGTCGCCGACACCGCCGCAGCCGATGACGGCCACGGTGTCGCCCCGGCCGACGCCGCCGGTGTTGATCGCGGCACCGATGCCCGCCATCACCCCGCAGCCCAGCAGCCCTGCGGCGGCCGGGGAGGCAGCCGGATCCACCTTGGTGCACTGACCGGCGGCGACGAGTGTCTTCTCTGCGAACGCACCGATGCCGAGGGCGGGCGAAAGCTCGGTTCCGTCGGGCAGGGTCATCTTCTGCCGCGCGTTGTGCGTGTCGAAGCAGTACTGCGGGCGGCCGCGCCGACAGGCGCGGCAACGGCCACACACCGCACGCCAATTGAGGATGACGAAGTCACCCGGGGCAACGTCGGTCACGTCGGGTCCGACCTGCTCGACGACGCCTGCCGCCTCGTGGCCGAGGAGGAAGGGGAAGTCGTCGTTGATGCCGCCCTCGCGGTAGTGCAGGTCGGTATGGCAGACGCCGCACGCCTGCACCTTCACGACCGCCTCTCCCGGGCCGGGGTCGGGGACGACGATCGTCTCGACGTGTACCGCTTCGCCTTTGGTGCGGGCGACGACTCCGCGTACGTGCTGGGGCATGGGGGAGGGGTCCTTTCGGTGGGTAAGGCGGGGTCCGGTGAGTGTGGTCAGCCGGCAGGCAGGACGCGCACTGGCAGCGAAGACCACGAGCGCAGGGTGTTGTTGAGGTGCCGCCTCGGCTCGCCGGCCAGCGCCAGCTGTCCGACGCGGCGGGCGAGGGCGGTCAGCAGGGCCTCCGCTTCAAGGCGGGCGACGTGTTGGCCGACGCACTGGTGGATACCCATGCCGAAACCGACGTGGCCGGAGGGATCGCGGGTGAGGTCGAAGCGGTCGGGGTCGGCCCAGCGATCTGGGTCGCGGTTGGCGGAGCCGAGGAACATGAGGATCTTGCCGCCTGCGGAGATGCGGGTACCCGCGATGTCGACATCGGTCGTGGCGGTACGGAAGAAGGTCTGCACCGGCGACTGCCAGCGCACCGCCTCGTCGAACGCCACCCGCGCCAGCTCGGGGCGCTCACGCAGCCGCTGCCACTCCTGCGGGTGCGTGGCGAAGGCGTACAGCGCGGCGGCCAGTCCGTGCACGGTGGTGTCGATACCGGCGGTGAGCAGCGACCGCACGACCAGGGGCGCCTGCGCAAGGGTGAGGTCACCGCGGTCGGCGGCGGCCCAGATCCGGGCGCCGAAGCCGTCCTCGCTCAGCGCCTCACGGGCACACTGGGCGTTCACCCAGTCCGACAGCGCGCCGACGCGGTGCGCGTCGGCCTCGACAAGGGCGTTGCGCGGCCCGAAGGCGTTGAAGGCCATGTTGCCGTAGGGCAGCAGGTTTTCCCGCCCGTGCGAGCCGAGGCCGACGGCGTCGGGGAAGACACGCAAGGGGAACGCCGCCGCCAGCACCTCGAAGGCATCGAACTCCCTCCCCTGCTCAGCCAGTACGGTGGCGACGAGTTCCTCGGCCACCGCCTGCCACGTCTCCCGCAGCCGGCGCAGGCTGAGCGGGGCGAGGACGTCCCGCAACACGCGGCGCGGCGCGTCATGGTGGGGCGGGTCGGCCTCCAGCAGCAAACTCGGCGGGCGCCATGGCCTTTCGTGACGGAAGTTGGCCAGTCCCACTCCCGCGCCGGACTGGAAGGTCTGCCAGTCGACGAGGGCGGCGTACACCTCTTGGTAGCGGGTCAGGGCGTGGACGCCGTAACGCGACAGGCGGACGACGGGGCCGGCTTGGCGCAGCTGCCGGTGCAGGGGCTCGGGGTGTTCCAGGTGCTCGGCGGCGAACGGGTCTGCGTCGCTGATCGGCGGCGACGCGGGAACGGCGGCTGTCTCGGTCATGGCGGCTCCATGAGATGCGGCTGAGGCGAGGGGGTTCAAGGCGACGTGGCTCGGAAGTCCGGCCGCGGGTTCGGTACCGGTCACCGGACGGTCAGAGGTCCAGGACGAGATGGTCGGAGTGCGAGCGGGACACGCAGGGCAGCATGCAGTCGCCCGCCCCACGTTCGTGGTCGGCCAGCACCGCGTCCCGGTGGTCGGGCGTGCCCTCCAGCACCGGGACGAGGCAGGTGCCGCACGTGCCCTGCTCGCAGGAGGACAGCACCTCTGGCACCGGCTCGGCGCACGGCGTGCAGCACGGTCACGTCCGGGGTGACGGTGACCGTACGGCCGGTGCGCCGCAGTTCCACCTCGAAGGGCACCCGGCGCGCGGGCTGGGAGCGGTCGGCGGCGGTGAAGCGCTCGGTACGCAGGCTGTGGTCGGGCCAGTGGGCGCACGCCTCCTGGAGGGCCGCCAGGAGAGGAGCCGGTCCACAGCAGTACACCTTGGTACCGGGCAGCGGCTCGCCCAGCCACGCAGCCAGATCGAGCAGCCCGCACTTGTCCTGGGGCCTGATGTGCACCCGCTCGCCGTAGGTGTGCGTGAGGTTCGCGCGGAACGCCGTCGAGGCGCGGCTACGGCCCCCGTAGAGCAACTCCCACGCCGACACGAGGGGGAAGTGGTTGTGCACCCCGCCGACGCTCACCCGGTCACCGGGCATGAGCCGGTTGTGCACGTACGCCGCCCCACCGCGCCCGGCGGACTCACGCAGGACGGCGATGCGGAAACTGTGCGGGTCCCACAGGTCACCGCACAGGGAATACTGCCGGGTCGTCCCGTCCGGCAGCACGAAAGCGATGTGCGCCCCCGGCGTCCAGTCCGGCAGGCGGACACCGTCGGGGTGGTCGAGCGTGAGGGACACGACGCCGTCCGCGACGACGTCCTTGGCACGGACCCGCAAGGAGGGGGTGGAGGTGGGGTGGGTCGGGGCATTGCGGAAAGCAGGTTGTGCACGACCACGTTGTCGCCTCCCTCCTGTGGAATGCAGGAAGGATGCACGGGGCTGCCGGCACGGCGCGACGGCATTCCCATTGAGTGAGAGACGTTTCTTTCGCACCGAAGTCACACTGCGGTCACACAGCGGGCCCCTCTCGTCCGGTGGGCGCGCCCAGTCCACGGGACACGCCTCGCGCGGCCGTCCGCAGGAAAGGAACGACCGCCTGGGCGCCCGCGTCATTGGGGACGACGACCGACAGCGCCGCCAGCACCCCTGCCGTCCGCAGCCCGCACCGGGGCGGCCAGACCGACGGCGTCCTCGTGGACGTGGCCGGGGCAGTAGGCGTACCCCTGCTTTCGGATGTCGGCCAGGACCGCCCGCAGCTGGCTCGGCGTGGCCGGCGTCGTTGGCGTGTAGGCGGTGAGCGGGCCTGCCAGCAGCCGTTCCCTGAGGTCTGCCGGGCCGTGGGCCAGGAGGACGAGGCCGCTGGAGGAGGCGTACAGCGGCAGGCGCCCGGCGATCCGTGTGTAGTTGATCACCGATTTCGGCGCCGAGAGGCGTTCGAGGAACAGCACCTCGTCACCGTCGAGGACACTCAGCTGCACATGGTGGCCCACCACGTCGTGCACGCCCACCATGAACGGTATCGCAACCTCCTGCAGGGACAGCACGGGCGAAGCCCGGACGGCGAGTTCCCAGAGCCGAACACCGACCGCACCCGGCGATCGTCGTCCCGGCCCAGGAAACGGTGGGCGACCAGCTCGCCGACGAGCCGGGAGGCCTTTCCCAGGGTGTGCCGCATGGGACCGGGTCTTGTGGCGCCACCTCGAACGAGGAGGCGCCACGAGACCTACAAGCGCGGCTACCAGAGCATCGGGGGGACCGCTTCAGAATGAGGCGGCTGTTCGCCACGATCGATGGTGCCTGGGTCACGCTTTACGGATGGACGGTGCCCGAAGCGAACCAGTCGCGAGCTGTTGCCTCCGCTCCGTCTGGGAGGTCGTTGATGAAGACCACGGCCAAGCCCCGGCGGGCTCGTGAGCAGCATACGTAGAAGAGGTTGCGTGAGCGCTCGGTGCGCTCAGGTTTGTCGGTGCCGGCGAGCATCTTGCCGATGTTGTACATGGTCCAGATGGAGTCGTCGATCACTACGACGACATTCTCGAACTCATCTCCCTTGACGCCGTGTTGGGTTGAGAAGGGCGTGAGTTCATCGATGAACTGGGTGACGCTGATGACTTCCCGGTAGGAGACGCCACGGATGTTGTTGGAGAAGTCTGCTTGCCGCTTGTGTCGCTCGTCGAGGTCGGCTGCGGTTCTGCGGCGCTCGCGGTCTTTCACCCTTCCGGGTACGGCCAGGAGGGGGCTGTCGGCCATGAGGTCCAGAACGTCGCCGATGGTCCCGGTCGCGCGCACCGTGTCGAGTTCGCGAATTGCGTCGCTGATGATCCTCTTGTCGGCGTGCTGGGTGATGCGTCTCTTTCCCTGGCCCAGCAGGTCTGTCAGTTCCACGAAGTCCCGGGACTGGTAGGCCGCGCTCAGGGCTTCAATCTGCGTCAGGTACTGGATGTAGGGCTCGTTGCGTGCCATGAGGTCATCGGGGCCGTGGCTGCCGAGCTGCCGGTATTGCTCCAGCAGGTTGGCGTATTCGAGTGTGCCCGCGATGCCACGATGGGTTAGCAAGAGGTATTTCGAGTTCTCAAGAGACCAGCCCCTGCTCGCGAGGGTGGCTTTAGCGGCATCGAGCCGTCGAGGGCCGGGCGGCACGTCGGTGCTGAGGAAGAGGTGTACCTCGCCCTCCTGCTGCTTCCCGGTGGCCTGCTGCAGGAGTTCGGGCCGCATTTTGTTGAGAACGTCGACTACAGGGCGCGAACACCGGTAGTTCTCGATTTTGGTGATGGGTGTGAGCTTGTCGTGCCGGACAGCGCCGACGCCGGATCGGTAGATCTTCTGCATCGAGTCGCCGAAGAGGCCGATCACACAGGGGTCCTTGCCCGCTCCTGCCAGGTGGTTCAGCAGTAGTTCGATCGTCTTGGGTGAGGTGTCCTGGTACTCATCGACGAAGATGACGGGATATTTGCTGGTCGTGATGCGTATGAGTTTGGGGTAGGTGGCGACGAGCTGCAGGGACAGAGCGATGACATCGTCGTGGGATATGCGGCCCTCGCTCAGCTTCCGCCCGCGGTCTGAGTACTCGATCACTGGGGGAGCGGCTACTTCAGTGAGGTCTTCAGACTTTGACAGGGTCTCGTTGTAGTCGAGGATCTGCTGCCAGAGCTCGCGCGGGTAGGCCTGGATGACGCTCCAGAGGAACTCGTGGATGGTGCCGACGGCGACGAGCGGGTCCGCCGAGATGCGTTCAAGGATCTTCTTCTTGGCGACGTTCGTGTATGTGATGCAGGCGATCCGCCGACTATTCGCCTCAAGCTCCTTACGCCGGTGGCTGAGGAGGTACTGAAGGGCGTGGACGAGATCGGTCGTCTTGCCTGCGCCTGCTCCTGCTTCCACGAGGAAGCTGCGCCGGGCGTCCAGCTCTTCGACCACGGCTTCGAGGGTGTTCAGGCGAGCCACTGGAGTCCTTCGGCGATGTAGCGGGGGACGGCCCAGTCCTCCAGGAGCATGATGTCGAACGCGAAGTCGGTCTTGTGCTTGGAGAGCCGTTTGGCGATGGCGAACGCGTTGGCTTCGATGTCTTCAGGGACGGGGTCGGCACCGACTTCTTGAACGAAGGCTCTCTTCAGCTCCAGATGCCTGAGGTCTCGGGCGAGGACTGATGCGTTGGCGATGATGAAGGCGTCCTCGAAGCTGCGTGCACAGACGCCTGCTGGCTTTTCCGGGACCTGGTAGGCCACCCGCACGTGACCGTGCTCCTTCTCGTCCGAGCCGACGTCGAGGAGCTTCGCGATGCTGGATTGGCCCGGAAGCCAGTTCTTCAGTGTGGAGTTCGAGGTGACTGCCTGCGCGGTGCTCGGCGGGCAGGCCTTCTGATCTGTGGGGCTGACGGAGTCGATGTCGGTGATGACCAAGGTCTTCACGTTGAGGAAATCGAGCAGTTCACGGAACCGGACCGCGTAGGCGTCACCGACCTCGATGACCGACACGTACTGGTGCAGCAGACCTTCGGCGCACCGACGGACCATCTCGGGAAGCAGTAGTCGCTCCGCGGTGCCCTCGATGAGGATCACCTTGTCGGCGAAGAACATGTCGCAACGGTGCAGGACCATGTACTGGCGCAGGAACCGTAGCGTTTCGTCGCCTTGAGGAGTGGCCTTGACCTTCGCCTGGAAGGTGGAGAGGTCCTTGACCTTGCCGTCCGGCTCGGAGCGGTCGAAGTACCGCACCGTGTGAAACCCGCCGCTTGCGACGATGTGCGAAGAGTGCGTCGTGACGACTACCTGCACCTTCCACGGGGCCTTGCGCTTGATGAAGTCCTGAATGTTCTTGATGAAGACCTCCTGCATCTGGGGATGCAGGTGGGCCTCCGGCTCTTCGATGAACAACACCTGGAGCGCCGGCTTCGGAGAAGCACGCTCGTACGCCTGGTGAAAACTGATGACCTGCAGGATCGTGAAGATCAGCTTGCTGTAGCCGAGCCCATTGTGGCCTTCGGGAAGGTGGAAGTCGCCGTCTCCAGAGGGATATTGGAGCCGCGTGCTGCCCCTGAGGATGCCCGAGCCCTCCATGAGGGACACGATGCGAGGTTTTTCGACAGGTGTGATCGTCCCAACCCCGAAACTACGCAGGTCCTCGAAGACCGGGTCGAACAGCGATTTGTAGCTGGTGTCGAGCTCCAGAGACGCTGCGGCCAGGGCATCCTCGATCTGCTCGACGCTCTGATGACGCCCCTCAGGCCCGCTCTTGACCTTGTAATAGGTCTCGAACGTCTTGGACAGCGTGCGTGCCTTGTCTCCTGGGGTGTCGTCGACCTTGGTCTGCGCGTAGACGAACTTGACCGAGACGATCGCCTGCGCGGCACTGCGCTTGATCTCCTTCGTCACCTTCTCGTCGACCGGGCTCACTGCTCGAAAGACGGAGGCGAAGTAGTCCGTGAAGTTCTTGCGCAGCCACTTGATGGGCTCGAATTTCGGCCTCTGACTCGCAGTCCAGAAGTCCTTGAGCAGGTCGTGCGGCCTCGCCGCCTCCAGCGCCGCTTCGATCTTGACTGTGAAACAGGAGTCATCGAGGTCCAGGATCACGTCCGTGAGTGGAGCGAGGTCATCGTCCTCGGCGTACTCGATCGTGAGTCCCAGCCGGATGGACGGCACGAGCTCGTACGCCTTGGCCAGCAGGCCCTCCCGCGTCTCCTGATCGCCTTCGGCCGCATGTCTCTGTGCTTCACCGAAGATCTGAAGTGCCTGCTCGATTTCGGGGATCCGGCAGGTGGAGAAGTCCTCCAGCACGAAGCGCGTGTCGTCGTCACCGAAGAACTTCTCGAAGAGGTTGACGAACGATGTCTTGCCGCTGTTGTTGCGTCCCACGATGAGCGTGGTTTGGTGATCGATCCGCACGTCCGCCTTGTCCAGGGCGCGGAAATTGATCACGTTGGCATGGGTCAGCTGCATCGCACTCCCGACATCGTTCCAACCCCGCTCACGGGCAGACGCACGTCCGTGGCCACCGTGAGTCAAAGCAGTATCTGATACTGCAGGGACAGAGGTGTTTCCTTGGCTCAAAGTGGTCGATGACGCTTCAGATCGTGTCTGCTTCGATCTGGTTCCGACGTCTGGGTGGGACAACTGGTGCGCGGGCAGCTGCCCGAGGAGTATCCGCGCACACAACTGAGCCGCGCTCCTGGCGAGGCCGGGTCAACGAGTTCAACCCAGCTGGTGAGTTGCCGGGGGACATCGGCTCCCAGCCTTCGGACAAGTGCGTTTCCTCAGCGGGTAGTTGGCCGTTTTTGCACGGTCATGGTGCTTCCGCCTTGGCCTGGGGGGAAACTGGGCGGGTACCCCTTGGCGCGGAGCCAGGTGTCCGCAGCCATAGCCACGATGTCCCCGTGCGGTAGGCCAGTGTCGGCGTGGCAACGGCGGATCCGGCGCTGGGGCTCCAGTGCCTCGGGGACGGCGTAGTTGAGTTGTCCGCGTTTGGTGTGCCGGTTGCTGATGACCTCCAGAGTGTCCGGGTGTGGCGTAAGAGCATCGACGGTTGGTTGGGGTTCAGCGTCGAGCGCGTCGGCGATTTCCCGCAGCCGGTGGGCGTAGAGGGAGTGATTAGGCACGAGAGCTGCTCCGGTCGGTCCGGCTAACGACCTCGTGCACGGTTGGCCGTGGCTCGGGCTCGGGTGGCTCGTTGAGCTGTGCATGATGGGGGCTGGGGCGCGTGAGTTGATCGTGGCGGAGTACCGGCCTCGGGCACGTCGACGGCCGGGTGAGTCGGCTGGCTGGCGGCCGGCTCCGGCACCAGGCCGCCCGGCACGTCGGCAGTCGGCTGGGCTGAGGTCTGCGCCACTTCGGGCACCGCTTCAGTCCGGCCGTGTGCCGATGCCTCGGCGGGAATGGCGGAAGCAGCGGGCTGAACCTGCGCCTTGCTCGCAGTGGGCCGACCTTCGCCCTGGGCGGCGGCCTGTTCGGCGGCGTATTGCTCGGGGGTGAGCTCGGCGGCCGGGGGAGGGGGCGGCGGGGCCGTCTTCTTGGCCCCGACCAGGGCACGCCCGCCGGTGCGGCGGGCCGGCGGCTTCGGCCGCTCGTTCTTCTCGCTCATGCCGTCAGTTCCTTCATGAGCTCGGCTTACTCGCTCAACTCGGTCGGGACCCCAGGAGCGGATGACGGCCTCGGCGAGCGGGAACGGCTCGTCGCGGTCCGGGCCGATGCCCTCGCCTCTGCGGGCTGAAGCAGCTTGTCCTTCGCGGTGCGGGGAGGCTGGTGCGGTCGTCGGCCTTCACGAGGACCACGTGGGCGGTGACGTCGCGCTCGTTGCGGGCAGCGGCACGCTCGGCCTCGTCGAAGGTGGCAACGTCAGACGCTGGGTGGGCATGAAGCCTCCAAGATGCAACAGCCGGGGCTGTGCGTGCGCGGCACGGTCCGAGCACAGTGGGCCAGTCGTACGTCTTGTCGTCGCCGCGGCCCGGGAGGGCGTCCGTGGTCAGCGCCTCGACGTCCAGGACGACCGCGTCCGGATCCCAGACGGCGGAATCCGGCTTGGGCCTGAACTCGATCACGACGGCAGTCGCCTCTACCTCGCTCCGTGTCGGCGATGGTGCTTCAGCAGTGTCTTCACCTCCTCCTGTGCCGGGATGACCAGAGTGGGGCCCCGATTCCAACTCGAAGCCCCACTGTCGCCTTATGCGAACGAAAGGACGATGCGGGAGTTGACCTTGTCGATGACGTGGCCTGCGGGTAGGTCACGGTGCGGCGTGCCCGACGGGTAGACAGCGAGGTGGGGCACAGCTGTACGGTCGGCTCCCCACGCCGTGATGTGGGCAATGAGGCGTTTGGCCAGATCGGCGCCGTCGGCGCCGAGGTAGGCAGCACCCAGTAGCGAACGCCGTTCGGGGTCCCCGTCATCGCGCTTGGCGATCAGGTACGCCAGGGATCCTCCGGAGACCAGAGCAGGGCTCCGTAGAAGGATCACGGGGCGGCGCAGTCCCTTGTCCACGGCGGCCGGCGTGGCTTCGAGTCGGCAGACCGTGTCGTCGAAGGCGGTGACTCGCAGCCAGATTCCATCGAAGGACTCCTGGTTGCCGACTCGGACGTCCGACCATGTCTCGGTGGCCGGCTGTGCGAGGACGTAGTTCAGCCCGGCGGCGTCGATGTCCTGGTCCTGGTCATAGTAGATGCGGACGGTGCCGTCGGCCAGTTCGGCGGTGTGTTCGCCGTCCTGTCCGATGATGGGGACGAAGCCGCACAGTTCCATGCCCTGGCACAGCAGCGTCTCGCCCTGGCGGATGAGGACGACGGAGCGGGTCTGGCCGCGCCAGCGCAGTGGCAGGACGAAGCGACCACCGTCGACGAGTTGGTCGCGCAGGGCTGTAGGGATGTCCCAGAAGCCCACCGTCCCGATCATGCGGGTGTAGGGGCCGTATTCGGGTGCGCCCTTCAGTCCGTCGCGTTCCATGAGGCGTACGTGCTCGTAGCCGGCGTTGTTGAGGGCGGTGCGGGCGTGCAGGGTGACGTCGCTGTCGATGTCGAGGGTGGTGACCTCACCATCGTTGCCGACGATCTCGGCGAGGAGGGCGGCGTTGTAGCCAGTGCCGGCGCCGATCTCCAGGACGTGATCGCCGGGTTGTGCGTCGAGCTGGGTGAGCATCATGGCCACGGTGGAGGGCACGGAGGCGCAGGACAGGGCGAGCGGCCCGTTGGGGTTGTC
The DNA here is from genome assembly GCF_042896045.1 of Streptomyces sp. NPDC001351. Lineage (NCBI taxonomy): Bacteria > Bacillati > Actinomycetota > Actinomycetes > Kitasatosporales > Streptomycetaceae > Streptomyces > Streptomyces sp. NPDC001351. The sequence continues at coordinate 25,725 of NZ_JBIAWS010000029.1, forward strand.
CTTGATGGTGACGGCCTTGTCGGTGTAGGCCGCGGCCGGGTCGAGGCCGGGAAGGTGGATCTCCCGATGCACGGTGCGCATGGCCTGCTCGACGCGGGGTGGTAGCTGCCGCTTGGCCAGGATCTGGTCGACGAGGTTGTTGCGGAGGACATCGACGGTGGGGGTGTCGTTCACGTTTTGCATCCTTATCAGTTGAGGAGGAGACACGTCTGCCACGTCGGTGCAGCGCACCGCGTGGGGGTGAGGGTGTGCAGGGTCAGCAGGACGCCGTCCGAACCCGTCAGGAGGCCGCCGTTGTCCGGCATCGGGTGCTGGTCGAGGTGGGTGCTCAGACGTTCGCGCAGGAGGGGGATCTGCGCTGGGAGCGGGCTGCCGGCGGGGGCGTCGGCCGCGGCCGCGTTGACGACGAGTGCGAGCCCGGCCCAGCCGTGGCAGACCGTGGCACCGCCGAGCAAGTCGAGTTGCGACTGGTCGGTGAGGCAGGCGGCCAGGGCTTGTTGGGCGTCTCGCTGTGCCGAGACACGGCCGCAGGCGAGTGCGGCCAGTTGAAGGGCTCGGGCGATGCCGGGGGTGCCGTAGCACCAGGAGGGTCTACCCGGGGTGATGGAGGGGGGCGGCCCCGCGTACCACTGGTGGGCGGTGAGGGTCTCGGGCCAGAGCGCCGCACCCTGGGGAGTGGGGCACAGCCACTGTTCCAGCAGTCGGCAGGCGTGCTCAAGCGCCTCTTGCCCTCCGGGCACCCGCACTCCTGCTCGGGCGGACAGAGCGAGGAGGGCTAGGGGGCCGGCAACGCCGTGAGCGAGTCCGAAGTTGCCATGCCCGTGCGGCAATTCATTGACGGGCCGACCGCCGGGGCCGTCCGAGGTCCACCAGCCCGGAAGCACGAGGCTGCCAATCGTGACGGGGTGGAGTACCAGCCGGACCAGGTAGCGCAGCACCTGTTCCAGGAGCTCCGGGCGGGTGCGGCGGTGCAGGAGGTGGGCGCCGAGCCCGGTAAGGCCGCTTATCAGGTCGTACTCGCTCATTCTCGGCGGCTGGCCTGCGTCCATCCGCGCGTGCGCCGCCACGAGTCTGACGCGCACGAGATTTGCGACCGTCTCGTCCAGGGCTTTGAGTGCCGAGTGGTAGGCCGGGTGGCCAGCGGTGTGCAGGGCGTAGGCAAGGGCGGGTGCGCCGCGGTACAGGCTGGCGTCGTCCGGGTGACTGGTGGCGGGCTGGGCGGCGACCGCGCGGGCGGTGCGGTGTGCTGCGTCCCAAGCGCCGTCGCTGCGTGCGATCACGGCTTGGCGTAGGAGCGTTCCGACTGCCCCTGTGCCCAGGTCGCAGGCGTGCTGGCTCATGGGGTGGCCTCCCGCACCCACACGGTGCGGCTCGCCTGGCGGGCGGCGTGACGGCAGGCGGCCTCCGAGTCGCGATCCGGTCCGACGAGCCGGTTGTGGTGCATGTGCAGCAGGGATTCCAGTACGGCCGTGACCTGCCGGTCGGCGACGTGTTCGCGGTAGCGGTGCAGGGCGGCGCGTCGGGCGGCGTTCGCGGCGTCGAGCCGCGGGGTCCAGCCGAGCGGCCGGGCCCGAAGGCCGGAGGCCGTGTGCTGTGCGACGACGCGGGTGACGGCCGACAGGCCGGTCCGGCGGGCGGGTGTGGTGGCCAGCCAGCGGGTGCCGTGCTTGTCGCCGAGGAAGTCGAGGACTATGTCGATCATGCCGAGCGCGGCCAGCACGCGCCGGTCTGCGCGCGGGAGGTCCGCCAGGGCGTAGCGGACGGTACTGCTGTCGGCGGTGAAGACGTTCTCCGCGGCCGTCATCGCGGCGCCGGTACCGTACCGGCCGATCTCGGGCCGGTAGCCGTCGAAGACGAGGCGGGAGACGAGGGAGTCGTCCTGAAGTTGTCGGACCCAGGTCACGAGGGTCTGGGTGATACCGGCGTGCGTGGCCGGTTCGGCAGCGGCGACGCGGAGCCGCAGGTGGCTCTCCTCCAGTGGTGAGCGGTAGCGCACGAACCAGGTGTCCAGCTGTTCCAGTGGGTCGGGGAGGGTACGCGCGAGGATCTGGTCCATGGCGGCGGGTGCGGTGAACAGCTTGGCCTGGACCCACGGCTGGTCGGCGCCGGGGGTGGCTTGCATCCGGTTGGTGATCACGGGTGCGTTGTCGAGGTCCGGGTGAGGCGCCGGCGGTCGGGTGGACGTGAGCGGTAGGACGATCTCGTGGGCGTGCCCGATCCACCCCAAGTCCTCTTCTGTGGCGGCTTCGTGGAGGTCGGCGATGTCGTGCCGCCGAAGGTGGTCGAACAGCAGACGTGCGTGCAGGGCCTCGCGCAGGTCGATACGCAAGGTGCGGTCGTCCTCGCGTAGTTCGAGGAACTGCGGGCATCGCCAGGTCCGTGCCCAGTCGGTCAGGGCTTCGTGCCAGCCAGGGGTGAAGGGTCCGGCCGGCAGATCCCTCGCGGCGATGTGCCAACGGGCGGGAGTGAGGAGGGCTTTGCGGTAGCGGACGCGGGGCAGGAACGGCATCCCGGCAGCGAGCGGGCCCCAGTCGAACTGGGTCCACGCGGTGGCGAAGCCCCGGCCGAGCTGGGCCAGGAAACGGGCAACGGGCGGTGCCTGCTTCTCCAGGGCCAGCGGGTGCAGGACCGCAGGCTCGACGACACGTCGGCGCGAAACGCTGACCAGGTGAAGCCGTTTGCCGGTGGACAGCACCGCCAAGTCGTCAAGGGGGATGAGGTTGTCGGCGGGCGGGCGGTGCTCGCCCAGCGGGATCACGTACGGCAGGAAGGCCGGCGTGCGGACGACGTTCTCGGCGTGCGGGTAGTCCGGGGTGAAGGACAGCTGAGCAGCGAGTGCCCCGTCCACGAGGGTGGGCAGCTTCCCGTAGACCTCGCGCAGGCCGCTGTCGGGCAGCATGGCCGCGAACCGGCCGGTGAGGTTCCCCGTGCTCCACGCCGGGCGTACCGAGATCGTGAAGTTGCCGCGGTCGAGGGCCTGTTGGCTTCCGGCGTAGACCCGCACCCCCATCTCGACGTGCGGGGCCACCGCTGCTTCGTCGTCCGCGGTTCGCGGCGTGGGGTTCAGCTCCTCGATATCGGCATCCGTGAGGCGGATTTCCTGCTCGCCGGTGACTGCGGCTTGCCACGCGCGGCGCATCAGCAGCTCGTCCCTCGGCAGCGGCCGCGTCGGTTGCTCGGGCCACAGCGACATGGGGAAGTTGCCGGGCAGCCCCACACCGGCAGCCAGGTCCACGGCGTCGCGGACGGGGACCAGGCTGCCCGCTCCGTACCGGTCCCAGAACACACTGTGGTAGGCGGCCCATTCGGGCTTCTCGCTCTGGTGGCGGGTGAGGCGGAGCAGAGCGTGGGCGGCGGCTTCCGCTTCGTCCAGGACGGGGGCGGGGATCTGCACGGTGGCATCGAGACGAAGATCCACGCTCAGCCGTACGCGGCCGGCGTTCTTGAGCGTGGTCATCCGGTGCTCGGCCTCTTCCCGGATCCTCCTCGCTGCTCGCTGATCCCAGGCCGTGTTGTGGCCGTCCAGCAACCGGTGGACAGCGGCGAGTTCAGTCAGCACCGCAACGGTCTCTGGCTCCAGACTCGACGACACCGGCTCCAGGACGCCGAGCAGGTGGCCGAGGGGGTCCATGTCCGTGACCGGGGCATGGAGATGAGTGGTCAGCAGGCTCGCACGGACCGCAGTGGCGAGCAGACCCGTCGCCTGCGATTCGGAGCCGCCCATCGCGGTGAGGTGTTCCACGACCTGCGCGGACGGCACCGGCTTGACCGCCATTTCCAGGAGGGATGCGAGCGGCCGGGTGAGCCGGACGGTTGCCGTACGGCCGCCGGGTGCTGGGCGTTCGAGGGTGATCCCGCGCCGTGTGGTGAGGGTGTCGGCTGCCACGATCAGGTGCGGCAGGACGTCGGGGCGGTTCTCGAGGTCGCGGCGTACGTGGTCAAGCCAAAGGGTGTCCGGGCGGGCTATCGGGCGATGCTCGCTGCCGAATCGGGCGAGGGCGGGGCCGATGTGCGCGGTGGTCACCCCGGCGAAGAGACCGAAAGGGGTCGGACGGCCGGTGGCCCGCAGCAGGTACCGGGCTGTGGCGGTGGCCGCCCTGCGGACCTTCCTGGGTGACAGACTCAGGTCGTTCACGGCCTGCTCCACCGCGCGGGTCAGGCGCGGCGTGGCGGACTGCACCGCAGTGGCGAAGTCTGCCTGGTCAGCCCACATCCCGGCCAGCCACTCACGGCAGGCTTTCGCATCGTCGGGCGAAGGCCAGCGAGTGTGCTGCAGTGTAAAGGGGGCGACCGCGGCGCGCAGAAGAAGCACGTCGCCGCGCTGGAGAAGTCTGGTCCGCGTCAATGTTCGTCCTCGTCGGATGTGTCTGGTCCTGCGAGCCGGGAACTTCCGGCCCGCAGGAACAGGCTCTGTTGAGTGGGATCAGTCGCTGGTGCAGGAGGACGCGCATGACGACTCGCAGCCGTCGCTGGTGTCGCAGTTGGCCGGCACCGAACGCGGAGCGTCGGTGATCGTGACCTCGAGCTGCCAGTCCTCGTCCGAGAACGGCAAGAGGTCGGTGGCCGGCCCAGTGGTCGCAGTGGCCTGTTCGTCCATCTGGACTGTCATCTAATGCCTCCGAGATGTTGGTTGGGACTGCTCGCACATCGCGCGAACAGGGGTGTGGAACCCATGCGCGGCAGTGGCTAGCAACGGGGCTGCCGCGCATGGGAGTCAGGTGTGGTTGCCCAGAGAATGGGCGGCGGCGGTGACCTGGGGAAAATCGCGGCGATCAAGGTGGGTACGACATGGCGGATACAGTGACAGTCGCCAGGGATTTCCGACTTCCCGAGAAGGACGCGCGGAGCTGTGTTCGCCCGACGCCGGGCGGAGCCACAAGCTGTTGTCGCTCAGTACAGGTCCAACAGTCGGTGCTGGCGAGCGCATCACGACGCGTCGTCCCCCATCAGATCGAGGATCGAGAGGATGGCCAGGCCAAAGCGGACGACGTGGCCCTGTGCGTGCTCAGGGCACGGGTGCTCGGCACTCACATCGATAACGCGCCGTATCTCATCGATCGGGTACGGCTTCACGAGGTAGGGCACGATCTCCACGAGCTTGGTGGTCGTCTTCCGGAACCCATCCGCGATGACCCCGACCTCGTCTGGGTCAGGTCGCGAGAACTCCCCGAGAACGGCTTCCAGGTCGTCGTACAGCTCCTCGCTGATCGCCTCGCGTGCTAGAGAGCGGCGCAGTGAGAAGAGGACCACGCCCAGCGTGGCGTCATCGGTGGAGCACCGTCCGGTCAGCTCAGCGGCGACCTCGCGCGTCACTGCGACCATCAAGATCCCCCTTTGGGGATCGCGAAGGAGCACCACGTCGTCGTCCCGTCGGGACTGACACCCCACTCTTTCGCAAGCGCGCCGACGAGTAACAACCCGCGGCCGCTCTCAGCAGATTCACCCGCTTCGCGGAGCCGGGCCGGTGTCGAGTTTCCGTCAGTGACCTCGATGCGTAGTTCGTTGTCGGTGTTCGTCACCCGGAATCCGACCGGCTTCCCTTGGCCATGTCGCACGGCGTTGGTGACCAGTTCCGAGACGGCCAGAGTGGCTGAGTCACACAGTCCTGTCAGGTCCCAGAGGTGTAGGTGGGCCGACACGATCCGTCGCATGTGCCCGACGCGGAAGTCAGCAGGAAGGAAATCGACCTCGAAGCCGCGTACAGCTGCGTGATCTGAGTCGGCTGAGGCATTAGCTGTGATGGTCGTCAATGACGTGACGGGGACCGTCGCGGTTCGTCCGGTCGTCATCCCGCCTCCGAGAGCATGGGCGGAAGGACCGTCTCCGGGGCAGGCTCGAATCCTTGCGGCATGGGGAAGCGGGGATGTCCCAGGGCACGCCAGCAGAGCCGATCACCGGCGAAGGCGCGGCGCCCGTGCAGCCAGCGTTCGTTATCGAGCAGATAGCCCTGGCCGGGCGCCAATGGCAGAGGGATCTGATGGCGTATGGCTGCGGTCCTCAGCTGAGGGACATAGGGCTGAACGATCGGGCTCCAGTGTGAGAGCCCGTCAAACCGCACACGAACCGATACACGCTGATCACGATGGACGGTGAACACCTGTGTGGCGTGACCGTCTCCGGCTCCGAAGAACGCTGTCCGGGGCTGTGACAGCGTCAGCCCGGCCTCCCACCCACCGATGAACAGGCCGGCGTGAACGGCCCGCCCGTCGGTGAGCAGGGGCTCCCCGCCTGTCACCGCAGCTTGTCCGCACACGAGAAGCATCAGACGGGGTGGAGCGGGTGTGCCAGAACGTTCGGTGTGTGGATCGAGATCACCGTTGCCAAATCCAGCGAAACCCGCTCGGTTGATGTGTCGGCGGGTGTCACGGATGGTCGTGAGGCCGTCCGAGTCGCTGTCGCGGTGCGGTACGAGGTTCATGATCCGGTTGGCGAAGGCGATCACGGCGTTGCGCGAGGTGAGGCCATCGAGCGTGACCAGGCCCGTGTCCCGCAGCTGTGCCGCGAGCATCGAATCGGCCCCCGGCGCCGCGAGGTCGATGTGGTGGTGCGCGAAAGCGTCGGCATACAGCTGAGGGGCTCGGCGCATCACGGATCTCCTTCGCCACGGTTGGGTGCTCCCACTGTTCGGAGTCACGGAGCATGAGGTAAAGCGACAGATTGTCGACTCGGGCAATTCGCCCATGAAGGACGGCGGTTGCGGCAAGCGTGGTACGTTCCGAGCGCCCCCGGCCATCCGCGTAATCCGAGGAGAGCGATGGCGAACACGCCCCCCACCTGGCCCGTCTCCGTCAAGGGCGTGGCTTTGGACAGCCGTCGACGCGTACTGCTGCTGAAGAACGAACGCGAGGAATGGGAACTGCCCGGCGGCCGCCTCGAAGCAGGCGACCCCACACCGGAGTTGACGGTGGAAAGGGAGATCGAGGAGGAGACTGGCTGGGCGGTGAAAGCGGGCCATCTCCTCGACGTGTGGATCTACCAGCCCTTGCCCGAGACTCTGCCGGACCGGCGGGTGGTGATCGTCACCTACGGCTGCACTGTGCTCAGCCCGGACAGGGAGCCCGTGGTGAGTAACGAGCACAAGGAGATCGGCCTGTTCGCCGCGGAGGATGTGCCCGGCCTGACCATGCCGGACGGGTACAAGCAGTCCATCGCCACGTGGTACGAGCGGATGTAACCGGCCGTGGCCAGAGGGGAGGTGGCGCGCCGGGCGCAGCACGTCCTGTGGCGCTGGGCCACGCCCCAGGCGGAGGCGATCCTCGCCACGCGCGACCTCGGTGCCATCCTGCGCTTCCACCGCAGCGTGCACGGCATGAACCAGACCGAACTCGGACTGGTGCTCGGGTACGACAAGACGTACATCTCCCATCTCGAACTCGGCAAGCGCAGCCTGGACGACATCGGCTCCCGCCGGCACATCGCCGAATCCCTGAGGCTTCCCCCGCACGTCCTTGGCGTCACGGACCCGGCCGACACCGACCACCGCGCCATGCTGCAGTTCGGCGAGTCCACTGTCCGCCTGGCCGAGATCGCGCGACAGTCCGGCCACGCCTCTGAAGCCGTCGCTGAACTGTGGCCGCTGGTCGCCCGGTTGGAGGCCCGAGTGGAGGACGGACACACGGAGCGGGATGTTCTTCGCCTCCTCGCCCGCGCCCGCGTCGGCCTCGGCGTCGCCCTGGGGAACGTCCTGCCGGAGGAGCGGCTGAGCACCGCTGCCCGCTGGACTGCCAAGAGCATCGACGTCGCCCAATACTTCGACGACGCTGCCTTCACCTCCTACGTTCTGCGCATGCACGGCAACGAACTGCGCAAAGCCCGCATCCACGGCGCCGCCGTCGACCGTCTGCAGCGCGCCGTCGCCTTGGCACCCGATCCAGAGGCCCGCGCCGCTGCTCTCCCCCTGCTCGCCCGCGCTGCCGGCGCCATCGGCAATCGACCGCTGTTCGACCGCGTGATGCGGGAGACGGGCCAGCTCCTCGACCAGACCGAACACACGTCGCTGTTCAATCCGTATGCCCTGCACGAGATCCGGCTGCGGGGTCTGATCTCCACCGGCCGGGCGGAAGCCGCCGTGGCCCTGGTCGAGAAGGGAAGTCCAGTGCCGACAAGCACGGTCGCCCCGCAATGGCGCGTCATCGAGCTCATCACAGTGGCGCGAGTACGGCTGGCCGCCGACGACTGCGGCGGCGCTGCTGAGTCCCTCAACACAGCGATCGACGAAGCTGTCCGCCAGCGTCTTCCCCACCAGTTGCAGCGCATCGTGCGCGCGGCGGACCCTTGGCTGCCGGAGATCAAGGAAGCCGCGGAGCATGCCCTCAACCGGATCCGGCAGGAGATAGCGGCCTAACTCGATCTCGTCCCAGAGCAGCGCCGGCTGGCCTCGGTCACCCGACTTCAGGAACGTCGTCATGCCCCTATCGCATCGCGCGACCAAGCCGTCTACCAGGGGAATCCAGAGGGGGAAAAGTCTGTCAAGGGGGAAACTCCAAGGGGGAGTTGGGGCCATGATTGGATTCCATCCACGACAGAGGTCACACTCATGCCAGATCCGTTCGCCGAACTGTTGCTCCGGCTCCGGAAGGACGCAGGCCGGACGCAAGAGCAGCAGGCAGACGCGATCAACGCCGTCTCTGGCCGGGACACCATGACCCGCCGAGAGATCAGCCGCTATGAGAAGTTTGAGAACGTCCCTACGAACCACACACTCGCCCACATCGCGGTGGCCTGCGGCGTCCCCTACGAAGAATTACTGCGGGAGGCCAAGGCCGCCCGCGCCCGACGGAGGAGGGGGACTGCTCGTGAAGAGGAGGACCAGGACGACGTGAAGCGCCGCAAGCTGCTGGGTAGCGCCGCCATTGGCGTAAGCGCGGCTGCCGAGCCCTGGGGGCGGCTTGCCTTCGCTCTCAGCAAGAGCTCCCGCATCGACACGCCCGCTGCCGTCGCGCTCATCAACCGCGCTGCTGACCTGCACGTCCAGGAACTCAACCTCAGTGCCCGCCGCCTGCAGAACACCGTTGAGTCGCACCTCGACGCCATCACCGCAGCCCTGCCTCACGCCGGCGAGCACGAACGGGCTCTCACCATCGCCGCCGGGGAAACCGCCGCCCTTGCCGGATGGGTGGCCTGGGACCTGGGCGAGTACGGCAAGGCTGGCGCCTACTACAAAGTCACCACTGAGTGCGCGGCGAAGGCCGGGCATCCTCCCCTCAGAGCATTGGCCCTCACCTACGCCAGCTACGGGGCTCCGACACCGAAGAGGAAACTGCAACTCCTGTCCCAGGCCTCCCAGGATGTGCGCGGCCACGGCAACGCCACGGCCGCAGCCTGGGTCCTCGGAAGACACGCGGAGGAAGCTGCTGCGGTCGGCGACGAGACAGGGGCGCTGCGTGCGCTTGACCGAGCACGCTTCGCCTACGACTTCGCGGATCACGCCAGCGAGCAGGCATGGGTCCGCTTCGTGACGCCGTACCGGATGGATTCGTTGGCTCTTTCCGTGTACGGGCAGCTGGGGCGCTCCGAACTCACCGCTGCCGCCGACACCGCAGTCGGCCGCCTCGGGGACGACCTACCGGACGGCGGCGTCGTAGTCCTCGGCGATCTCGCTTCGGCCCTGCTACGAGGAGGCGACGTCGAACAAGGCGTCTACGTATCGCGCCAGTTCACGGCCGCCTCACAAGCCAAGCCCAACACGATGGGCAAGGAACGCGCCGCGACAATCGCGGAGTGGCTCCCTGACAGCGAGCGGGAGCTCGCCCATCACTTGCGGCAGTTCGCGTCCTGAACCGATCCCCTCACTCGGGACACGGACAAGCTGAGAACACGGACGCGGTCGCGCAGGACCTCGCTCGTCAGTCCCGCGTTGTCTCCTCAACAACCCACGACAGGTAAGCCTCCGACCCGCCGGTCACAGGCAGTGTGATCCACTGAGGGACGTCGTACGGGTGCTTCTCGGACAGCCACGCCTCCAGCTGCGGGAGACGGTCTGTCGTCGTCATGTACGAGACACGCCACTCCCGGGCGGTCTCGACCTCGTTCTTCCACCAGTAGACGGCAGTGATCGGCCCGTCGATGTGAACACCGGCTGCCAACTTACTCTCAACCGCGCCCCGTGCCAGCGCCCTTGCCTGGCCCTCGTCGTCGATGGTCGTCTGCGCGATCACAATCTCGTTGGCCATGCAACTACCTCTCCAGCTCGGTGTACCACGACCCTACCCAGCCGCCTCTGAACACCGCCTCAGGCACAATCCAAGGCGTCCTGCCGCACCGACTACTGATCTCGGCTCGTTAGGGTGATGTTTGCCGAACGTCCTGATGTGGGTGTGGAGTTGCCGGTAGTCCGTGGTGCGTGAGATATACGGATGGGGGCGGGCTGTCGCCTGTAGCACGGCGGCGCCGGGAAGCGGTGCGGATGCAGGCGGCGGAGCTGTTCGCGCAGCAGGTCAAACCGCCCGAGGTGGCCCGGCAGCTGCGTGTGAGTGTGAAGTCGGCTTACCAGTGGCAGCAGTTGTGGCGGCAAGGTGGTGCCGACGCGCTGCTTTCCCGAGGGCCGAGCGGGGGCCGGTGTCGCCTCTCGCCACGCTGTCTGGAGAAGCTCGCCGGGTATCTCGAGCAGGGACCGGCCGCGCACGGCTGGATTGAGGACCAGGTGTGGACGGCTGCACGCGTGGCCACGCTGATCGGCAGGAAGTTCCACGTCTCCTACAGCGTCTCGGGCGCGACGAGGCTGATGCGCCGACTCGGCTTCACTCCGCAGATGCCCGCACGCAGGGTGGCCGAGCGCGACGAAGAGGCCGTGACCGGCTGGAAGGAGGCGACCTGGGCGGAGGTAAAAGGGCCCGGGCGGCCTGCGGGGGCTACATCTGCTTCGAGGACGAGGCGGGCTTCACCCGTCGGCCGCCCAAAGGACGCACCTGGGGCCGGCGGGGCCGCACCCCGGTCGTGACGGTGAGCGGGCGGCGCTCGGGGCGCCTGTCGGTGGCCGGGCTGATCGCGTGGCGCCCGGGCTCCCGCACCCGGCTGTGTCACCGTCTGCGCACCCATCCCGCGGGCAAAGGCAAGCGCCGCAGCATGGGCGAGCGTGACTTCATCGCACTGATCGACGGCGTCCACCAGCTCGTCAAGGCGCCGATCGTGCTGGTGTGGGACCGGCTCAACACCCACGTCTCCCACGCCATGCGTGAGCTGATCGCCGAGCGTGAATGGCTGACGGTGTTCCTGCTGCCCGCGTACTCACCCGACCTCAATCCCGTCGAGGGCGTGTGGGCACACGTCAAACGCAGCCTGGCCAACCTCGCCGTCGTCGCCCTCGACCGCCTGGAAGCGCTCGTCCGCAACCGGCTCAAACGCCTCCAGTACCGGGCCGACACCCTCGACGGCTTCATAGCGGGCACCGGCCTGACTCTCGACGAGCCAGCATCACCTTGACGAGCCGAAGTCAGTAATAGCCCACACGCGAGCAACGGGTCGTTGGCCTGAAGCGGGAAGGTTTCCGCCTCTGCGATGGGGGTGTCGGCGACGGCCGAACGCTGGCTCTGTCAAGATTTCCGTGAAGCCGATCATGCTTCCGTGCGCCGGTGACGCTCCGTTACAGACGGCGTGACACTCGTCGAGTGTGGGGAGCTTCTGCAGGCGGTGTTACCGCACGTGGGCGGGGTGCTCGTGGAGCAAGTGAACCCCGAGCGCGGGGTGTTACGCATCGTGGCCAGAACCTCCGAGTCGGTACCGGTGGCGTGCCCAGACTGCGGGACACCGTCGAGGCGGCGCCACAGCGGCTACCAGCGCCGCCTCGGCGACGGTGCGGTCGGCGGCCGCCAGGTGTGCATCGAGCTGACGGTGCGCCGTCTGTTCTGCGATGCCTCCGGGTGCGCACGGGTGACGTTCGCCGAGCAGGTGGGTGGACTGACCGTGCGCTACGGGCGGCGGACACCGCAGCTGGGGAACCTGCTGGGCGCGATCGCGGTGGCCCTGGCCGGCCGGTCCGGTGAACGCCTGGCGGCCCGGCTGCCCGCGCCGGTCAGCCGGACCACTCTGCTGTCCTTGGTGATGGCGCTGCCGGATCCGCCCGCTGCCACGCCCCGGGTGCTCGGGGCCGACGAGTTCGCCTGGCGCAAGGGCCGCCACAATTGCGGCACGGTGCTGGTCGACGGCGAGACCCGCGCTCCCGTCGACCTGCTGCCCGAGCGGGAGGCGGCCACGTTCGCTGCCTGGCTCACCGCGCATCCCGGCGTTGAGATCATCTGCCGCGACCGGGGCGGCGCCTACGCCGAGGGTGGCCGCACCGGCGCCCCCGGCGCCGTCCAGATCGCTGATCTGTGGCATGTCTGGCACAACCTCTCCGAGGCCATCAAACGCCTGGTCAGCAAGCACAGTATGTGCCTGTGCGGCCCCGAAGCCGCTCCGGGCATGGCGCCCGAGGTCCTGCACCCGTCCGCCTCACAGGGCGGTCGTCTGACCGTCAGGGTCGAGCAGCATCACACGGCCGTGCACGCCCTCCTCGACGAGGGCCTGAGCATGCGGGCCATCGGCCGTCGACTGGGGCTGGCCCGCAACACCGTCCGACGCTACGCCCGGGCCGACACCTGGCAGGAACTGGCCACCGGCCGGTGGCAGAACCTCCCTAGCATCCTCGACCCCTACAAGCCCTACTTGCACCGGCGTTGGAACGAAGGTCACACCGACGCCTCCAAACTCCACGCCGAACTACGCGAGCAGGGCTTCACCGGCTCCTACTCCGTAGTGCGCGACCTTCTTCCCGCGGTGGTGCGTGTGTGGAGCCGAGAAGCATCTGGATATCGTCGGCGATTCCTGCCGTGTTGGTCAGGCCGAAGCCCACGCGCTGTAGCAGGCACCCGTGCAGCAGGGCCATCACCGCCCTTGCTCCGCGCTCGGGATCCACGGCGACGGGGACGGCGCCGGCGGCCTGGCCGCGGCGAAGGGCGTCGGTGATGCTGGCCAGCATCCCTTGGAAGCCCTCGACGGCGCGGGTGCGCACCGTCTCGTTGCGCAGCAGTTCTGACCAGCTCTGTACCCCACAGCGCAGCAGTTCCTCGACCGGCACCTCAGCCCCGGCGGGATCGATGATGGTTTCGGTGCTCAACGCGTCGAGGGAGGCGGCCACCAACTCCGCCGGGGAGGCGTGGTCGGTTGTCGCCGCCAGCTGCTGGACCGGGGCGAAGACGAGGCGGAAGGCGTCTTCCGCGATGGTGAGGATGATCTCTTCCTTGTTCGCGAAGTACCGGTAGGCCGCCCCGGCGGACACACCGGCCTCCGTGGCGATGTCGGGCATGGAGGTCTGGTGGAAACCGTCACGCGAGAAGCAGCGACGCGCGGCCGCCACGATCTGTGCCCGTCTGGCCTCGCGACGCTCAGGGGTGATGCGTGGCATGATCCACCTCCAACGTAAATGGCCATTCACCTTGACAGTCCCGGCTCGCCGACCCCACTCTAAACGTGAAAGGTCATTCACGGAAGTGAGAGGTCCCTGATGAGTACACCCCTGCGCGTCGCCGCCTACACCTACGAGCACACGGAGGCGCTGTTCGACGGCCGCGTTTCGATCGACGGGGTTGACGCCACCTACGAGACGGCCTCGCTGGTGTCGGACATCTTCCAGCGCACGATCGAGGGCCGTTACGACGTGGCCGAGTTCGGCCTGACCTACTTCCTGCGCACCTTCGACCTCGAGGACTCGCGGTTCCTCGCGCTGCCCATCTTCCCGAACCGCAACTTCCGGCACTCGGCCGTCTTCGTGAACACCGCGGCGGGGATCGAGAAGCCGCAGGACCTCGCGGGCAAGACGATCGGCGAGTTCGCGATGTTCGGGCACGACCCCGGCGTGTGGATGAAGGGCATCTTCTCCGACGAGTATGGCCTGACGCCTGATCAGTCCCGCTGGGTCATCGGGGGCACCGATCACCCCATCCCCTCCTTCGACTGGGTACCACAGCCGGTGCCGGAGGGGGGGATGTGCGGCACGCGGCGGAGGGGGAGACCCTGGGCGCGATGCTGGAGTCCGGCGAGATCGACGCGCTGATCTCGGTCGACGTCCCCCAGGCCCTGCTCAATGGCTCGACGAAGATCGCCCGGCTGTTCCCGGAGTACGAGAGCGTGGAGCGCGACTACTACCGGCGCACCGGGATCTTCCCCGCCATGCACATCGTCGCGGTTCCCCGGGAGCTGGCGACGCAGAACGACCTGATGATCTCGATCTACCGCGCCTTTTGCGAGGCTAAGGAACTCACCCAGCAGAAGTACCGCAACGGTGCCCTGAAGCAACACATGGGCGTCATCACTCCGTGGTTCAGCAAGCACTTCGAGGAGAACCGGCAGCTCCTCGGTGAGGACTGGTGGCCCTACGGCCTCGAAGCGAACCGCAAGGTCGTCGACACGTTCCTGCGCTACCACCACGAACAGGGCCTCTCCAAGCGCCTGCTCACCAGCGAGGACATCATCGTCCCGGCGCTGCTCGGCACCTGAGCGGCACGGACACCCAGTCGGCGGGAGAGGACACCCTTATGGCCTACGCCGAGATGGCCGCGGTCGGCCTGCTCGTCGGGGCGCTCCACGCGCTCGCTCGCATCAAGTCGCCCGCGCTCCGTTGATCGCCATGGTGGGCCTCGGCGGCATGCTCATCACCGCAACCTGGTGGAGCACCTTGTGACGGCACGCGCCCGCCAGACCGTCGGCTACCTGCTGTCACTGATCGCGGGAATCCTCGCAGGAGCGGTGTTCGCACTGTTGCACACGCCGATCCCGGTGCCGCCGCTGATCGGCCTGACGGGACTGCTCGGGATCGCCGTCGGCGAGAGCGGCATGGCCCGGGTCCTTGCGTCCGTGCGATCCACGAGCGCGAACGGCCGACAGAGCAACCGGGCCGACCGGGCTGCGCGTCCCGGCGATGGCTAACGGCAGCGAATTGTCCTGGCGCCAAGGGCCGCACGCTCCGAGCCATGGACGCGACCAATTACCAATCCCAAGGTGAGGCAACGGCATGAGAATCATCGGCTTGGAGGAACACTTCGTCATCGAGGAGGTCCTCGACGCCTCGCGGGCCCGGCTGCTGAGGAACTGCTGGCCAGCCGGATCGGCGAGGACACCCTGAACTGGCTCAAGACCAACTTCTTCAAGACCGAACTCGAACTCGGCCACTGCCTGCGGGCGCCCGCCGAAGGCCCCTGCGAGTGCGACCTCTACCTCCGCTGCTCGAAGTTCCTCACCACCAGCGAGTACGCACCGCGACTGCGGTCCAGGCTCGCCCGTGAACAGCAGCTCGCCCAGGATGCAGTTGAACGCGGCTGGCCGCGCGAGGTCGAACGACACAACGCCATCGCCTCCCGGATCGGGCAGCTTCTCACTGACCTCGGCGAATCTCAGGACACAGAAACCACTCCGGATAGCGCGGCAGGTCACCTACCATGCGGCAGTGGATCGTGACTGGATGCGGCAACAGCTCGAAGCTTTTGACAACCTGGCCATGCGCTACGAAAACAGCGCCAGGCCCGGCGACTACATCGGGGACGAGGCTCTCCTGGAGCAACTGCATCGATCTGAACCCACGATCAAGCAGATTCTGCGACGCCTTGACCCTCAACTCGCGCAAGAAATAAACGTCGACGCGATGGCGGGAGAGTCACACGCCCGGAGCCAAGTGCAGCGAGGGCTGGGCATCCTCACTGACATGGACGAATGGGCAGCCAGGCTGGCGCCCGACGCTCCGTCCCTTCCGGCCGACCAGTTCCACCCCTGGGTCTGGGACGCAGCCCGCACCTTCTGGGACTCTCAGCACTACCGCGCAGCCGTGCACGCAGCCGCCAGCGCGATCAACGCTCACCTCCAGGCGAAGCTCGGGCGCCGAGACGTTGCTGACGACAAGCTCGTGCAAGAGGCATTCAGCGACAAACCAGCCGAGCCCGGCAAGCCTCGGCTCCGTGTCCCCGGCGACGCGACGAGTCCTACCGTCCAGAGTCGGCAACGCGGTGCCCTGCAACTCGGGCTCGGATCGTTCTTCGCGATCCGCAACCCCGCCGCACACGAGACGGGCGAGTGGACAGAGCAGGAATCACTGGAACAACTGGCCACCCTCAGCGTCCTTGCCCGCCTCATCGACAGCTGCCAAGTGTCCAGATAAAAGTTGATGTGCCGGTCCTTGAGCGGAGAGAGGCGGGCGACGTCCTCGTCCTTGATCTTGTGGCCCTCGGCGCGGAGCTGGGCGACGGCGGCGTCCAGGTAGCGGGTGTTCCAAAGGACGACGGCGTTTGAGGACGAGGCCGAAGGCGGCGAGCTGGTCCTCCTGGCCCTCGCGGTACGCCTAGCGGATCTGGCCGCGACTGCCGTGGCAGATCGCGCGGGCCAGACGGTGGCGGGACTCCTGCACGGTCAGCTGCCGGTTCATCAGCCGGCGGTAGGTGTCGTCGACCGGGTCGACCAGAGCGCTGGGTCCCCTGCAACCTACTGACGCACGGTCACCGACCGGCGGGTGCCTCCAGCCACGCCGATCACGACGGCGATAGCTCGCCGCTACTCCCGGGCGAGCGCCGTTCGTCCCCGGATCCGCATCGCCGCGGTGGCCGGACTGCACAGACCTGAAATGACTTCGGTCACTTCGCCGGGGTTCACAGATTGCAGTACCGCAGGACCACGGGCCTTCACTCGATCAAGAACAGTGTCCCGTCTACATCCATGCACACGAGAGTTACGGGGGCTCCCGGAACGGTCGACCTACAGCCATGCGGCGGGAGCAGTGGCTACAGCCAGCACCAGTTCGTAGCAGCAGCCGTAGGCGATGCCTGCAACCCGCGCTTCGGTCACCGCCGATGGACCGCTAGCGCTGGGGCGGTGGGGAGCACTCTGCTTGTCAAGCACTCTCAGTAGACCTACTCGGATCACCGCCACGTCTGCGGGGGTGATCCGTCTCGCCACGGTCGGCACCACGACCCGTGGGGCGCCCCCGCCGACACAGGGGTCCGTGGGCGCCTGCCTCCGCCGAGTACTTGCGCGACGCGTCCTCACCGACGCGGTTCCGACGCGAGCACCCACCGGCGTCACCGGATATCAGAAATTCCCGGCCCGACCAAGTTGCCCTTTCTCCGGATTCTCATCCTGTCGCAGCCGCACCGAAGGCAGGAGCACAGTCATGTCGCAGCCGAATCACATAGTCGAGGCCGCCTTCCTGAACCTCCCGAAGGCCGCTGAGTATCTCGGCATCTCCCCCAACACCCTTTATGTCTGGCGCCATCGCCGCCAAGGCCCGCCGAGCTTTCGGATGGGGCGCCGCGTGATGTACCGCATCGCCGCTCTCGACGCGTGGGTGCAAGCCCAGGAACAGGCCGACTCCCGGTCCAACTCTGCTCTCAACCCTCTTGCGCAGAAGCCTCAACGCCGCGCCAAGCCCCGCGAGTAGCCGCCTTTCGAAAAGACCAGGAAAAGAGCATCCGCGACCGGGATAAGCACCGGATGCGAAGTGCGTTGCCACCGACCACTACGCAACGCACGCAAGCATGGAGAACCACACTGAATGGCCGGTTACATAGAAGACCGCTGGCTCAAGAAGCGGCCCAACAAGAAGACCGGAAAACGCGAGCGCACCGCCCTGTACGGCAAGGGAAAGCGCTACCGGGTCAAGGGAATTCCCGGCGTCCAGGACCGCTCCTTCGAAACGAGCGAGGACGCCAAGCAGTGGCTCGCCACCTCCCAGACTGACTCCAGCCGTGGCGATTTCGTCGACGCACGCAGGGGCGAGATCCCGCTCACCGAGTACATCGTGGATCACTGGTGGCCAGGCCGAGCCGACGAGCCCTCAACCGCAGGGCCCTTGGGCAGCCGTATCTGGAACCACATCATCCCGCTGGTGGGCGACCTCCCTCTGCGTGACATCGACGCAGCGGCCCTGCGCTCTTTCAAAGCCTCGCTGCTCTCCCGTGTCGAGGAGACAACGGCGGAGGTGATCTGGGGGCATCTGTCGTCGATCCTCAGCAGCGCAGTGGACGACCAGCGCCTGGTACGCAACCCCATGAAGGCCAAGAACAGCGTCAAACCCCCGCGCCCCACCGAGAAGAAGGCCAAGGCCTGGGCTCGTGAGGTTGTCGACGCCGTTCGGGCGGGCCTCCAGGAGCGCTACCGGTTCGCTGTCGATCTGGGCATCGGGCTGGGGCTCCGTCAAGGGGAGGCCTTCGGTCTCGCCCAGGAGGACTTCGACTTCAATGCGAGTGTCGTCTACGTGCGACGCCAGCTGAAGTGGGACATCAAGGGACGTCCCTACTTTTCGCTCCCCAAGGGGCGTAAGACCCGCGACGTACCTCTTCCGCCCAACCTCGCCATGCGGGCACGCGAGCACTTTCGGCGCTTTCCTTCGACGCCCTGCACACTGCCCTGGCGCAACCCCGAGCCACCGGCCACCGCCCTGGAGGAGCGTCAGCGGAAGCCGATCACGGTGAATCTGGTCCTTACCACCTCGCACGGCAACCGGATCTACTACCGCACTTGGAACGACCGCAGCTGGAAGCCTGCCCTCGTCGATGCCGGCATCATCAAGCCTGTCGGGGAAAAGGTGCGGCGCGACGGAGGCCGCATACGTCGCGTCCCTATCTACGCCGCCCCGCGAGAGGACATGTTCCACGTCCTTCGGCACACCTACGCGAGCGTACAGCTGGAAGCCGGCGAGTCGATCGTCAGCCTGTCGAAGTGGCTCGGGCACTCGACCTCGAAGGTCACCCTCGACCACTACGCTCACTTCATGCCCGGCGCAGGTCAGCGCGGTCTCGTCGCCATGGACTCCTGGCTGGAGGACCACTCCCAGCCGAAAGTCCCTGAGAAGTCCCTACTCGCTGAGTGGGTCAAGAATATTCCCACGAACTTGCAGGTCAAGGGACCAGTCGAACAGGGCGCCCCCTTGTCGGTCAAGTACAAGGAGACGGCACGGGGCGGGCTCGCCGTGAATGTCATCGAGTGCTGAGAGCGCGGGCGCTGCAGGAAGTCGAACCAGGAGTTGAGGCCATGGGACGTGTCACCGAACGCCGACGCGTACTGCGCATCCGAAGCGGAGCGCACAGCACCCGACCCGACACCCTGGTCGCGGAGGAACCGCTGGAGATCCGCCTCAACGGCAGACCCCTCGCGATCACGATGCGCACACCCGGCGACGACTTCGCCCTGGCCGCGGGCTTCCTGGTGAGCGAGGGAGTCCTGGCCCGGGCCGACGAGGTGGCGAACATCGTCTACTGCCCGGGCGCCACCGCCGACGGCTCGAACACGTACAACGTCGTAGACGTACAGCTCACCCCCGGAGTGCCCGTCCCCGACATCACGCTCGAACGGAACGTCTACACCTCCTCCTCCTGCGGACTGTGCGGCAAGGCGAGCCTGGACGCCGTACGGACCACCGCGCGATGGCCGATCGCCGACACACCCCCGGTCCGCGTCACCCCCGCCCTGCTGTCCGCCCTGCCCGACCGACTCCGCGCCGCCCAGCGGGTGTTCGACCGCACCGGCGGCCTGCACGCCGCCGCGCTCTTCTCACCCGAGGGCGAACTGCTGGACCTGCGCGAGGACGTCGGCCGGCACAACGCCGTCGACAAGCTGATCGGCCGCGCGCTCCGGTCCGGCCGACTCCCGCTGTCCCGGAGCATTCTGCTGGTGTCCGGACGGGCCTCCTTCGAGCTCGCGCAGAAGGCCGTCATGGCAGGCATCCCGCTGCTGGCGGCGGTCTCCGCGCCGTCATCCCTCGCGGTGGACCTGGCGGCGGAGACCGGGCTCACGCTCGTGGGCTTCCTGCGCGGTGCCTCCATGAACGTGTACGCGGGCGAGCAGCGCGTCGATCTCACCGCCGAGGCCGTGGCGTGACCCCGCGCGCACCGCTGCACGGCGGCACCCTGCTCGTCCCGCCCCGGCAGCGACTGCCCGGCGCCCCCGGTCGCCCCCGCCGCGTCGCCATGCTCAGCGTGCACACCTCCCCGCTGCACCAGCCGGGCACCGGCGACGCGGGCGGCATGAACGTCTACATCGTCGAGCTCGCGGGGCGCCTCGCCGCCCTCGGCATCGAGGTGGAGATCTTCACCCGGGCCACCTCCGCCGCCCTTGCGCCCAGCGTCGAACTCGCGCCCGGGGTCCTGGTGCGGCATGTGGCCGCCGGACCCTACGAGGGCCTGGCCAAGGAGGACCTGCCCGCGCAGCTGTGCGCGTTCACCCACGGCGTGACCCAGGCCTGGGCCGGCCAGGTCGGCCGTCTCACCGCCGAGCGCTGGGGCGTCCCGCTCGTCCACGCCATGCACACCATGGCCAAGGTCAAGAACGCCGCCCTCGCCGACGGGGACACCCCCGAGCCCGCGCACCGTGTGCTCGGCGAGACCCAAGTCGCCCGCGCAGCCGACCGGTTGATAGCGAACACCCAGCAGGAGGCGGAGGAACTGCTCCACCACTACGACGCCGACCCCGACCGGGTGTCCGTCGTGCACCCCGGCGTCGACCTGGAACGCTTCCGCCCCGACGGGTCCGGAGTCGAGGCCGGCCGGGCAGCGGCCCGAGCGCGCCTCGGGCTGCCCGCGCACGCCCTCGTCCCCCTGTTCGTGGGCCGCATCCAGCCGCTGAAGGCGCCGGACGTCCTGCTGCGCGCGGTGGCCCGGCTGCTGGAGGAGCGGCCGCGGTTGCGGGAGCGGATCGTGGTGCCGGTCGTGGGCGGGCCGAGCGGCAGCGGCCTGGCCGAGCCGGAGGGCCTGCAGAAACTGGCGGCCCGCCTCGGCATCTCCGACGTCGTACTGTTCCGGCCGCCCGTGGATCAGGGCCGGCTCGCCGACTGGTACCGGGCGGCATCCGTCCTGGTCATGCCCTCCTACAGCGAGTCCTTCGGCCTGGTCGCCGTCGAGGCACAGGCCTGCGGCACCCCGGTGATCGCCGCCGAGGTCGGCGGTCTGCCCGTGGCGGTACGGGACGGGGTGAGCGGCCTGCTCGTACCGGGCCACGACCCGGCCGACTACGCGCGGGCACTGCGCCGCTTCGCCGACGCCCCGGCCCTCTCCGTTCGCATGGGCGAGGCCGCGGCCCGCCACGCCCGCTCCTTCGGCTGGGACACGGCCGCGGCGGCGACGGCGGAGGTGTACACGGCGGCGATGCGTGAGCGCCGCCTTGTCGGCTAAGGACCCCTATGACGTGATCGACACGGACCGCACACCTCCAGTGCGAAAACGTCGGTTAGTGTGCATTGCTGAGTGACGCAAAGGGGGGTGCTTCTATCTGTTCGGTCAAGGTCTGTGGGCTTGGTCAGGCTGTTTGTTCGTGCCCGGGTTGGTAGAGGGTGCGGTGCTTGAGCATG
>NZ_JBIAWS010000030.1:0-33407 GCF_042896045.1 Streptomyces sp. NPDC001351
CAGCAGACTCACGGCCGACGCCCCGTCACCGCATCAAAAATGGTGCACTTTCATCCGTACGAGGTGGCGCACGTTCGCTTGTACGCCGACACCTGCGCCTCTTCGACGCCCTCACCGCAGCCGAGGTGATCAGCGAGCTCCACCTGATCGCCCGCCAGGACCACGAGTTCGACACGACACCGCGCTACACGCAGAGCAGCGCCCGACTCGTCGTCGACTTCCTGCGCGCGCAGGTCATCGAACCCGACCAGGTCGCGAAGGAAGTACTGGAGGGCAACCCCCTCGCCTCGATGCCCCCACCGGGGGGCACGGTCGGCGGGACAACCAACCATGCCTGACACATCGCTCGCGCCCTGTCCCTCAGCTGGTCCAGCGGCGCGATGAGCCCCGCCTGGACGCCACCGTCGAGCAGCGCCGGCAGATCATCGTCGCGTTCTCCGCGGCGCTCCGCGGCGGTCGCCTCTCCCCGTCGCATGGGCGCCTCGCCGCCGGTCGGGTCGCTTCGCCTGCCCTGCCGCGGTGGCCGACAACGACTACCTGACCAGGATCCACGACCGACTGCAGAACGACATCACCCGCGTCCTGGCGCGCATCCTCACCGAGTCCGACACCTCGATGGGCCGGTCGCTCGATCGGCACGGAGGTGGTCGAGTTCGTCGAACGCCGCCACGGTGGCGCCGCCGCGCATAACCGCGACTGCATCGGCGACTTGCACGCCCGCGTCCTGAGGCACGCCCGCGTCCTGAGACGGCCGACGGACCGTGTCGCAACCGGCTCGGCTGTGGCGGTCAGATGACCGCCACAGCCGAGCCGGTTGCCTTACACGGCCAGCGCGGTTTCCTCGACGGGTGCCATCGCCTGCTTCTCGGCCACGCCTCCGTCGCGGGGGCGAAGGAAGAGCACACCGATGAGCAGGGTCACGAAGGCGACACCGGCGACGGCCAGCAAGGCGGTCGAGATACCGGAGTCGCCGTAGATGAGCACACCGGGCGCCGGGGACTTCGCGGTGGGCGTCATGATGGCGAACACCGTGGTGGTCATGACGGCGCCGATGAGGCCCGAGCTGAGACCGCCGGCCGACGACATCGCCCCCTGCTCCGACGCCGACGTGCCCGCGATCACCAGGTTCGGGCTGGAGGCAATCGCCGAACCGCACCCGAGACCCGCGATCACACACGCGACGAGCATCTTCCCGAGCGTGTCGTGCGCGGACATCAGCACCAGATAGCCGACGGTGATCAGACCCAGGCCCAGATACATCAGCAGCCGGGGGCCGACCCGCCGGACGAGCACGCCGACGGCGACGCCGGCCACCACGCTGGCGAGGGTGAACGGCATGGTCACCAGGGCGTAGTGGGTCGCCGAGAAGCCCAGGCCGTAGGTTCCGCCCAACTTCCGCGGCGTCATGGCCAGCAACGCCAGCAGCGTCGTCAGCACCAGCGCGAGGCTGTTGCCCATTCCCCCGCCCAGCACGCCGAACAGGACGGTCCGGCGGGACAGAACCCTCAGGTTCAGCACCGGTTCCTGGGTCCGCAGCGAGACGAGCGCATAGACCGCGAGCACGACCGCGCCGCCGATCAGAAGGCCGATAACCCGGGCCGAGCCCCATCCCCAGTCCGCGCCCTTGCTCACCGGCAGAAGGATCAATGTGACGCCGCCGGCCAGCAGCAGCACACCGAGCACATCCATGCGCGCGGGGCGGCGCACGCTCGTCTCCGGGGTGGTCAGCACCAGGACCGCGCCCATCACGACCAGCCATGCGAGGTTGAAGACGTATATCGAACGGAATCCGAAGTTGTCGATCAGCGCGCCGATCAGGAACGGAGCACCGACCAGCAGCAGCCCCATGCCCGTCACCGACACGCTCGCCGCGAAGGGAACGAGCTGCTTCGGATAGACGTCCCGGATCAGCGAGTAGCACAGGAACAGCAGGGCGGTGAGCGCCCCGAGCAGAACATGGCCGACGATCATCACCCAGTACGCGGGAGCGGCAGCCGCGAGGATCTCGCCGAGGCCGGCCACGACCAGCGAAATCAGGATCATCCGGCGCTTGCCGTGCAGGTCGGCCAGCTTGCCGAACAGTGGGGAGGAAGCGGCTCCGGCCAGCGAGGAGACCGTGACCAGCCAGCCACCCTGGGTGGTGTTGAAGTGGCCGATGATCTGCGGAAGCGCGGTGTTGGTGGCTATGTTGGCGAACGCCGCCGACTCGACGAGGCAGACCAGGGAGATCAGGGACAGGACAAGCCGCGGAGTCCAGCCGGCACTGCGGATGGAGCCCGCAGCGGCGGGGACGGGAGTGGACGAGCTCAAGGGGTCCTCCGAACGCGTCGTCATTGAAACGTCGTGAGTTCCTTGAAATATCAACCTGGGTTTCCGGGATGTCAACTAGTCCGGTTGTTCTCTTGCTATGCAGGTTTTGACATCTCAGAATGTGCCTGCTGTCGTGCGAACCCTTGCGCGAACGTGAGGCGACGCGGTTGGGCCCGGTGACCGGCGGCTTTCTCCATCGCGACCAGAACCTCCCGGCCTTCTCCGGCCGCTTCGGCTTCGATGGCACTCGATGCAGGGCACGTTCCCGGCCAGCAGGCTGTGCCGGCGAATGGTGGTGATGTGGCAGTCGGCTCCGGATCACGTACCCACACCCATGACGGTGAGCGGAGGACATTTTTGTCCTCCGCTCACCGTGGAGATGATGGGCGCAGGGTGGTCAGGCCCCCGCGTTCCAGACGAGCGGCGCCTTGTGGATCCACGTGCCCTGCTCGACGGTGTCCAGCAGGAAGCCGGCGAGGTCGCCGCGGTTGATCCGCGTGCCCGGTTTCTCGGTTCCGGCCTCGGCGGCCCGCACCGGGGTGACGACGGGCTTGTCCCCGAGCAGGACCGCCCGGACGAGGGTCCAGTCGGTGTCGGAGGCGCGCACCACCTCGTCCACGCCGTCGTGGTCGTCGAAGGTGACCTTGAGGTTGGAGAGCTTGATGAGGGCCTTGAAGACCGGGTTCATCGAAGCCCGGCCGTCTCCGGTGTTCTGCGTGGAGGTGAGGACGATCCGGCGGATGTTCTGCTCGCCCATCACGGTCAGGGTGTTGCGGATGGCGTCCGTCATGAACATGGGCGGACTGACGGGCTTGGCCCAGGGGTTGTCGGAGGCGCGGGAGTTGTTGAGTGCGCTGATCACCGCCTCGCTGCCCTGGACGGCCTTGCGGATGTCGTCGATGTTCGAGGGCGTGCCCTGGATCAGCTGGACGCCGGCCGGGGCCTGGACGGTGGCGGGGTTGCGCACGAGCGCGCGGACGCGGTGGCCGCGTGCGGCGGCCTGAGTGAGTACATGGATTCCGGTGCGGCCGGTGCCGCCGAGAACGAGCAGATTGGTCATGGAAGTCACCTACAGGTTGATGAACCCGAGTGCCTTGTCCGCCTCGCGGTGCGGAACGGCCTTCAGGGGCGGGTGGACGGCTCGGGTTCCGGGGCCGGGCTGCCCGCCGACGGGGCCTCGAGGGGCTCGTCGGGCGGGTCGACGGAGAGGTGGGGCATCCTGCGGTCGAGCCAGGCCGGGATCCACCAGTTGGCCTTGCCGAACAGATGCATGGACGCCGGGACCAGGATGGTGCGCAGGATGAACGCGTCCAAGGCGACCGCGGCGGCCAGTCCGATGCCGAACTCGGCGATGGTGCGCTGGCCGCCGAAGACGAAGGCGATGAAGACGCAGACCATGATGGCCGCGGCAGCGGTGATGACCCGCGCGGTCTCCACCTGGCCGACGCGCACCGCTCGGGCGTTGTCCTGGGTGTGCACCCATTCCTCGTGCATCCGGCTGACCAGGAACACCTGGTAGTCCATGGACAGGCCGAACAGGATGGAGATCATCATCACGGGGAGGAAGGCCTCCACCGGCCCTGCCTTGCCGAGCCCCAGGGAGTCCGAGCCCCAGCCCCACTGGAACACGGCGACCAGGACGCCGAACGAGGCGCCGGCGGCGAGCAGGTTCATCACCGCCGCGGTGGCCGGGATCAGCAGACTGCGGAAGGCGAGCAGGAGCAGCAGCCCGCCGAGGACCACGATCACCGCGATGAACAGCGGCAGTTTGCCGGTGAGCACGGTCGCGAAGTCGTTGAATATCGCGGTCGTTCCGCCGACGTAGACCTTGAGGGTGGTGCCCTTCTCGGCCGCGGGGATCACCTTGTCACGCAGGTGATCGATCAGGTCGGAGGTCTGCTTGGCCTGGGGGGAGGTGGTGGGGATGACCTGGACGATGCCCACCGTGGAGCCCTGCCGGATGGGCGGCGCGGCGACGCTCGCGACCCCTTCCACGTTCTCCAGCTGGGCCGACAGTTTCGTCAGGGCGGCCTTGTCCGCGGCCGAGGGGGCCTCGGCGACCAGTTGCAGCGGCCCGTTGAAGCCCGGGCCGAATCCGTCGGCCAGCAGGTCGTAGGCCTTGCGCGTGGTGGTGGACGCCGGGTTGTTGCCCGCGTCGGACGACCCCAGGCGCAGGGAGAACACCGGAATGGTGAGGGCGACCATGACCACCAGGGCGACCAGGGACAGCACGCGCGGGCGCCGCTGCACCAGCGCGGCCCAGCGGACCCAGGGGCCGGAGGTGACGTTCTCGGGCAGTGGCTCGCCCTCGGCCAGCCGGCGCCGTGCCCGCCGGCCGAGGACCCGGGTGCCGAGCAGTCCCAGCATGGCCGGAAGCAGGGTGACCGAGGCGAGCACGGTCAGCGCCACCGTCAGCGCCGAGGCGATGGCGACTCCGTTGAGGAATTTGGTCTGGAGAACGAACATGCCGAGCAGGGCGATGCAGACGGTGCCACCGGCGAACAGTACGGCACGTCCCGAGGTGTTCACGGCCCTGACCAGGGACTCCTGGACGTCGAGCCCGGACTGCAGGCCCTTGCGGTGCCGGGTGACGATGAACAGGGCGTAGTCGATGCCCACACCGAGGCCGATGAGGGCGGACAGCGTCGGGGCGATCTCACCGATGGTCGTCGCATGACTGAGCAGGCCGGTGGCGAGGATGGCGGTGCCGACCCCGGCGACCGCGGTCAGGATCGGCAACAGCATGGCGAACAGCGAGCCGAAGGCGAGGAAAAGCACCACGGCGGCTGCCACCACGCCGACGAGTTCACTGGTGGCCGGCGGTGTCTGCTCGGTGCTCTCGATCGCCTGGCCGCCCAGTTCGACCTCCAGACCGTCGGTCCTGGCCGCCTCGGCGGTGTCGATCACCCGCTGGATGTCCGACTTGTCGAGGTCCTGCTGGACCTTGGCGAAGTTCACCTGGGCGTAGGCGGTGCGCCCGTCCTTGCTGATCTGGGCCGCACCCTGTGGGTCGTAGGGGCTGGTGACGTCGCTGACCTCGGGCAGCTTGGCGATCTTGTCCAGGGTGCCGGTCATCTGCGCCTTGGTCGCGCTGTCGCGGACGGACCCGGCCTCGACATGCCAGACCACGGTGTCCGAGTCACCGGCCCGGGCCGGGAAGGAGGACTTCAGCAGGTTCAGGGCCCGGGTGGACTCGGTGTTCGGCAGCGAGAAGCTGTTGTTGTAGGCGCTCCCGGCGCCCTGCGAGGCGGCGGCGAGCCCGACCAGCAGGCCGAGCCAGACCAGGACGACGACGAGCCGGTGCCGGTAGCACCAGCGTGCGAGAGTGGACAATTCGGGCTCCACGTTCATGGGGGGGGCAGTTCGGCGGGTGCCGAAAGACGGAACAGACCGGCTCGCCGCCGGCTGGGACGCTCCTGCTCCGCGCGGGGATGGTGAGGCTCACGCCAGGAGCCGGGCCGGTCATCGCGCACGGGCGATGACGAGGTCAGTGAGTGGCGCTCGTCGGCGGATCGGCGAGGCACCGGGGCTGTTCCGCGGTCGGGAGGTCTTCATCGCCTCGGCGGCTTCGCGCATGTGGTGCGGTTCGGAGCCGCCTGGTGGGACGACGACGGTGTGGCCCTGCCGGCGTGCCGTCGGACCCCTCTGACCAGGGTGACGCCCTGGGCCTGGTGAGCCATGGCCGCGGTGTCGGTGCGGGCCGGGCCGGGGACGTCATGCGCCCCATGCCCGCGAGACGGCGGGCGACGGCACCGCCGGCGAGCCCGGTGGCGCCGATCAGGAAGTTCTCCACGACGGTTTCCTCACACCGGCAGCCGACTGGTCTCGCCGCCGTCGGCGAAGACGATCGCGCCGTTGATGTAGCTGCTCGCGGGGTCGGCGAGGAAGGCGACGATCTCGGCGATCTCGCTCGGCTCGCCCGCCCGCCCTCGGGCGCCGGCCTGGTCGAGTACGGCGATCTGGTCCCCGAGCGCGGCGGAGAGGCCTTCGGTCCTCACCGGACCGGGTGAGACGGTGTTGACGCGTACCCCGCTGTCACCGAACTCGGTGGCCCAGTACCGGGTGAGGATCTCGACGCCGGCCTTGGAGACCCCGTAGGCCGCGCCGATCGGCGCGGGAGTCCTGACGGAGCTCGACCCGATCGTGATGATCGAGCCGTACCCCCGGTCGGCCATGGCCGGGGCAAGGGCGCCGACCAGGAGGAACGGGGCCCGGGTGTTGACCGCGATGTGGTGGTCGAAGGCGGCGGCGTCGGTCTGCGCGGTCGGTGTGAAGGCGGTGAAGACACCCGCGTTGTTCACGAGGATGTCGATGTCGCCCGCCTCCGCGGCCAACCGCAGGGTGTCCTCGGCGTCGGCCAGGTCCGCGGCGACGAACCGGGCGGATCCGCCCGCCTGCTCGATGTTCTTGGCCAGGTCCTCGCCGCGGGTGCTGTCCCTTCCGTGCAGGACGACCTGCGCGCCCTCCTCCGCCAGTCGCCGGGCCACTGCACGACCGATGCCCGCGGTGGCCCCGGTCACCAGGGCGGTACTGCCCTGCAGCGGGGTAGTGCCACTCATCGCGTTCTCACTCCCGATCCGCGCAGGTTGAGCTGATGGGCAGAAACTATGCACGACAGATGTTCTGCTGACAAGACTATCTGGAATGCTGTGAACGTGCGGTAAATTGGCCGGGTGAGCGCATCCCCTTCCCCTGCCGACGGAGCCGGAGTCGAGTCGGAACTGGGGTGGGCACTTCGTTTGGTCTCCTCGACCTTCGGCCGCATGGCCAGGAGTTGCGTGGAGGACCTGCCGGGCGGACCGCGCGGCTACCTCGTCCTGGTCGCCCTGGCCTCCGGCGAGCCCCCGTCGCAGCTCGCCCTCGCGCAGCAGGTGAACCTCGACCGCACCGTCATGACCTATCTGCTCGACGATCTCGAGGCCCATCAGCTGATCACGCGCAAGCCCGACCCCCGCGACCGACGGGCACGCCAAGTCCTGATCACCGAAGAGGGACGCGCCCAGCTCGCACGCGCCCAGCACAGCCTCTCGCTCGCCGAGACCCGCCTGCTCGCCGACCTCGACGAGGACGACACCCGCCAACTCCGCCTTCTCCTCATGCGGGTGGCCCGGACGGCGGCACGCGAGGCACTCGGCCCCGACACCGGCTGCTGAGCGGCCCCGGGGGCCCGGCGCTGCGCCAGGCCCCCCGCAGGTGGTCGGCGTCAGGCGTCGCCGTTGAGCATGGCGGCGGTCAGGACGTTGCCTGCAACGCCCCAGCCGCCGTCGACGACCTCGTCGACGAGCACGACGGTGGTGGGACGAGCCCGCTCACCGTAGATCTCCGCGTACAGATCGGTGGTGCGCTCGACGATCTTCTTCTTGTCTTCGGCGGTGAGGGTGCCTGCGGGGACCTTGAAGTTGGCGAGAGGCATGGGTATTTGCTCCTTTGAGTGGGTTTCTTCCATGGGATCGGAAAACTGCCTCAATCTGTTCAGCGAGGACGGCGGGCAGCGCCTGCTGTGGTTCACTCCCGCAGCCGGTACGGACAGTTCCGGCCTGCTCGACCTTCTCGCGGTCATCGGCACTCAAGAAATCACCGAACCGACACCCTGACGAACGGCTTGCGCGCCACCGGCCTTCGTCAACCGGGAGACAGTTCCGCGTTGTTGCCGACACCTCGGGCAGGCGTCTTGGCCTGCCGCGCCCCGCTCGGGTCCGGGTCGAGTGAGGGCGGGCACGATTCGGCAGCTGTACGGCCAGCCGTCGGGCAGCTGACCGTACTCCGCTTCCGCGCAGGCAGTTGCTCAGGCAGACGGCGGCAGACTGGCGGCACGGTTCCTCACCACGGCACGACGCCGTTGTCGTCGAACAGTTGGCCCGTGGGGCCGTCGTCGGGCAGCGCCGCCAAACGGATGGCGATCGCCGCACCCTGCTCAGGGGTCTGAGTACCGCTGAACCCATTGAGGTCGGTAGCCACGTAGCCGGGGCAGGCGTTGTTGATCAAAATGTTGGTGCCGCTCAGCTCCTTGGCGTACTGGATGGTGACGGCGTTGAGGCAGGTCTTCGTCGGCGCATAAGCCCCGCTGACCCCTCCGAGGTCGACACCGGGCGTGGTCTGCAAGGCCAGAGAGCCGACGTGGCTGGACTGGTTGACGATCCGCGGGTGCGCCGAGCGGCGCAGCAGAGGCAGCATCGTGTTGGTGACCCGGATGACGCCGATGACGTTGGTCTCCATCAGCCGTCGCACAGTGTCCAGGTCGATGGTCGACGGCTCCTCCGGCCAGCCGCCGGCGATGCCGGCGTTGTTGACCAGCACATCAAGGCGTCCCGCTCGCTCCTCGAGCAGCTGCGCTGCGGCAGTCACGCTCTCGTCGTCGGTCACGTCCAAGGGCACGCCGAACGCGTCGACACCTGCCGCGCGAAGTTTCGCCACGGCCTCCGCCCTGCGCTGCTCGTGTCGAGCGCCGACACCGACGCTCCAGCCCAGTGCGCCCAGCCCGGCCGCGATCTCGTACCCGATTCCCTTGTCCGCGCCGGTGACCAGCGCGATTGTCTTCTCGTTCACGACAGCGAGCATGGCCGGACTTCGACCGAGCACCAACACCACGTCGGTCATGCAGCAATACCCTGGCGACATCGATCGACCGCCCACCGAAGCTACTGTGCGGGCATGGACATACGCGAGCTGCGGTACTTCGTCGCCGTCGCCGAGGAACTGCACTTCGGCAAGGCCGCCGAGCGTCTGGAGATGGCCCAGCCACCCCTGTCCCGTGCGATCGCCCGGCTGGAAGGACAGCTCGGGGTCGTGCTGCTGGAGCGCACCAGCCGCAAGGTCACGCTCACCGAGGCCGGGGCCGTGCTGTTGTCCGAGGGGCGCGCGATCCTCAGCGCGGTGGCTGCCGCTGAGCGGCGCACCCAGGACGCTGCGCGGCGGCGTCCCCGCTTGGTCCTTGCCGTCAAAACCGGCACCGCCGACTTGTTGTTGGCCAAACTGCTCGATGCCTACAGCGCGGAGCCCGGCGCAGCGACCGTCGACCTGTTGCTCTGTGAGGCGCATGAGCAACAGAAGCTGCTGCAGGACGGGCAGGCCGACGTGGCTCTGCTGCATCTGCCATTCGACTCGGCGGTCGGACTCGACACCGAGACCCTGCACACCGAGGGACAGGTGGCGATCCGGCCCGCCTCTCACCCACTTGCCGGCCGCCGCGAGATCCGGGTGGCCGAGGTCACCGCCTTGCCGGAACTCCCGATGGCTCGCTGGCCCGGTCCTGGCGGCAGCTATCCGGAGGGACCAGGGGCAGAAGTGCGGAACCTGACACAGCTCTTCCAGCTCATCGCGCTCGGCCGCACCACCGTGATCATCCCCGAGTCAGCCGGCACCGACCTGCGCCGGGACCTCGCCGCCGTGCCGGTCTCTGACGCCCCGCCGGTGACAACAGTGATCGCTTGGCCGCCGCACAGCCGACTTCGCGCAGTCGCCGACCTGGTCCGCGTGGCATCACGTCTTTGACTGGCCGGCCGGGAGCATCGGACTTGGCGATCCGCCCGTACTCCATGAACGCCTGGCCCAGCGGGGTCGGGCGGCCCTCGCGGCCGAACATCCGCAGCCGTCGTAAGCCCGGACCTGGCCGGTCACGGGCGCTGTGCGTCACCCGGGACCAGTAGGCCGTCCACCACCAGTCCGGCCAGGGCCTCCGCCTTGGCGAGACGGTCCGCCAGCGTCAGGTGCTCGTCGCGGCTCATGCGCCGGGCGAGCGGCTCCTGCACCAGTCCTGACACCGGAGTGATGATGGCGAAGAACACCACGTCCATCGGGATCTGTGCCATGCGCCCGGATGCCATCAGCCTCTCGATACTGGGCGCGACGAGGGCCAGCGTCGGCTCGATGTAGCGCTGGTAGAGGTAGTCCAGCCGCTCGGTGTCCCGTGCGGATTCATCCGCCATCAACATGGCGAGGTGCGGTTCGCCGATCGTGGTGCGGTAGAACTCCCTGACGAACTGCCGCACCACGTCCTCGTCGTCGCTCCCGGGGGGAGCAGGCGCCATGCGGGTGAGCTGAGCCCCGAGTGCGGCGTCCACCACCGCACGCCAGTAGGCCGCCTTGGAACCGTAGCGGTCGTTGATGAAGGTGGGGCCGACCCCGAGACGGCGCGCGAACTCCCGCGCCGACGCCCGGTCGTACCCCAGCTCCGCGAACGCCTCCAGGCCCCGCAGCAGCACGTCTGGCTCCCCGGGCACCGCGGCGGAATCCGCGCTGGGACGGCCCGGGCGTCGCGTGGTGGTCGGCTTGCCTCCCACGTGTCCTCCTCAGTCGGCTGTGCGGGCGTGTGCCCGTCAGTCGGCCCAGCGTAGCCGCCCCGATCCGCGCATCCGAGCATCGTCCCAGGCCAGCACCTGTCCCGGAGCTGATGCAGCGGTCCCTGCCCGGGGCACCGGTTTGACACGGGCCCCACAACAGGTAATCCTACAGGTGTTGGATATTTCTTCGGGTGGCCGGCGCGGCGCCCCGAGGACAGGCGCCGCCCACCATCGGGTGGGCGTTCATCGGCATTGCAGGTTTCCTTCCACCCACAACCGCATCCATCGAGAGTACGAAACCGTTTCGTACATCAATCTCGTGCAAACCGTGCAGGACATCCGTACAAGGAGCCATCATGCGCAAGACCACCATCGGCGGGGCCGCCGTCGCCTCCGCCCTGATCGCCTCGTTCGCCCTCGCCTCGGGAGGAACGGCCACCGCGAGCACCGACGCCGACCCGGCCGCGGCGCACGGCACCGCCTCCGGACAGGGGCTGAGGCAGACCGGTCTGCCGGTCGCCGTCGACCCCGCCGCCGGCCTCACCGCCAACCCCGACCAGGTCAACGAGTCCTGGTATGTGACCGCGCACGTGACCGCGGGAGGTCACCGGTACGGATTCCTGGCCCACTATCTGAGCGCTGGTGACGCCAAGCAGGGCCGCGCCGCCTCAGCTGTGTCGATCACCGACGAGGACACCGGCTGGTACACCAGGTCGGAGGCCACCCTCCCGCCCCGGGCGGGCCTGTCCGACAAGCAGGGCGTGGACATCCACACCGACAACATCACCTGGACCGGCGACACCAAAGAACAGAAGCTGCACGCCAAGGTCCCCGAGGGAACCATCGACGTCACCTTCCGCCCCCAGGGCAACGTCCTCTACAACATGGGCACCGGCTACTTCCCCATGTTCGGCGACGCGAAGTACCCGAACTACGAGTACGCGCTCCCCACCATGGACACCTCCGGCACGCTGACCCTCAAGGGCCACACCGAGAAGGTCCGCGGGGAGTCCTGGCTGGACCGCCAGTGGGGCCCCCTTCCCAACGTCGCCGAGGGCGAGGCCTCATGGGGCTGGATGAACCTCAACCTGTCCAACGGCGACAAGATCAGCCTCTGGAAGACGAAGGACAGCAAGGAGAACACCTGGGCGACTGTCTTGAAGCCCGACGGCACGCAGACCGTCGCCGAGGCGACCCTCACGCCTGACGAGTCCACCCTCTGGACCAGCCCGACCACCGGCAAGAGCTACCCCACGCGCTGGAAGGTCACCATCCCGGGCGAGCACGCCAAGCTGAACGTCAAGACCTACGCCGACGACCAGGAACTGGTGATCACCGGGCCCCGCTACGAAGGCGGCGCCGCCATCACCGGCACCTACGACCACCGCCCGGTCACCGGCACCACCTACATCGAGGTCGCCCCCTCGAAGTAGCCGCGACCTCCTTCTGACCGCACGAGCCGCATCGTCGGTGTTCTCGGCGTCGCCCCATAGGGGCGACGCCGAGCCGACGTCTGCAACAGCCCAGTTCCGGGAGCGTCGGCAACAGAAGTCCGCAGCGTCCGGTGTCCCTGGTGGCCCGCCGCCTCACCGGCGAGGCCACCGGTGATCTGCTTTCCACGCGTGGGGGACGTGGTCCGACGAGGTCACCATCCCCTGCTTCGCGTCACTCGTGCTCCGTGCGCGAAGAGTCGCGTCTGGATGTGGCCGACCGCGCGTCCCACGGCGTCGGCCACCTCCCGTACCCGGGCCGTCGGCATGCGACTGAGCGGTGCCGCGACGCCGACGCTGCCGACCGGTTGCCCGAACAGGTCGAGGATCGGCACGCCCACCCCGGCGACACCGGCCGTGATCTGGTTCTCGATGTAGGCGAAGCCCTGGCGTCGGGTCCGGGCGATGAGGTCGTCGAGAGTCTGCTCGGTGATCCCCCAGTCCTGCTCGACCGGCTCCACGACGTCGCGCAGCACGTCGTCGCGTTCCGGCTGCTCGATGGCCGCGAGGATGGCGAGACCGGCGGCGCCCACACCGAGCGGACGGCGGCTGCCGATGCGCAGGGTGACGACCTGAATCGGCGCCGGGCCGCTTTCGACTTCCAGACAGACCGCTTCCGACCCGCTGCGCATCATGAGGAAGACGGTGTCGCCCAGTTCGGTCGCGAGCGTGATCAGGGCGGGGCGGCTCCGGCCGCGGATGTCGAACTGCTGGGCGGCGGCGACGCCGAGCTCGAAGGCGAGCGGTCCGAGGGAGTACATGCCGTCGGGTGCGTCCTGGTGCACCAGATGAGCTTCGCGGAGCTGGCTCAGGACTCGATGGGCGGACGAGTGGGGCAGGCCGCATCGCTCGGCGATCTGGGTCAGCGCGAGACCACCGGGCCCGGCGCTCGCGAGAGCCTTCAGTACGACGACTCCACGCTTGAGCGAGCCCACGGCTCCTGTCTGCGGCATGGTCCGGATAGTGGATCGCTTCGCCATCCGAAGTCAAGAGCAGTCATGCCACAGGGCAGTGACCGCGCGAAAGAGGGGCAGAAGTGCCTTTCGATGTCTTTCCGATAAGCGGAAACCGCTCCTGACAGCCGCGCGACCCGTCTCTTCAATGGGACGCGAAGCCGACCGACTGGGGAAGGACCGCACAGTGAAGCTGGGCAGTTTGGTTGAAGGAGGCCGTGACGGCACTCTCGTCGTCCTCGATCGCACACTGACCCGTGCCGTACCGGCGACCGGGATCGCGTCGACGCTCCAGGCCGCGCTCGAGAACTGGGCCGAGGTGGAGGAGCCGCTGCGGAAGCTGAGCGAGGCCCTCGACGGGGACGGCGTCACCGACGCCCTGCGCGTCGCCGACCTCGAGATGGCAAGCCCGCTCCCCAGGAGCCACCAGTTCCTCGACGGCTCCGGCTACCTCGACCACATGCGCAAGGCACGTGCCGCCCGCGGGGCGGAAATGCCGCCGAACTGGGAGACGGAGCCCCTGATGTACCAGGGCCTGTCCGACCGTTTCCTCAAGGCCCGGGACGAGATGGTGATCCCCGACGAGGATCTCGGTCTCGACTACGAGGCCGAGATCGCGGTCGTACTCGACGACGTCCCGATGGGCACCACCGTCGAGGAGGCGGCGGCCCACATCAAGCTGTTCGTCCTGCTCAACGACTACACGCTGCGGACCCTGACGCAGAGCGAGCTCCCCAAGGGCTTCGGCTTCCTCCAGGCGAAGCCGACCAGCGGGTTCGCCCTCGCGGCGGTGACCCCCGACGAGCTCGCCGAGCGGTGGGACGGTGAGCGGATCCACCTGCGGGTGCGGACCAGCCGCAACGGATCGATCGTCGGCGAACCCGACTCGGGCACCGGCATGTACTTCACCTACCCGCAGTTCATCGCCCACGCCGCTCGCACGCGCGACCTCGCCGCCGGCACCATCCTCGGCGCGGGCGCGGTCTCCAACGAGGGCGCCGAGAGCGGACACGGATGCCTCGCCGAGGTGCGCATCTGGGAGACCGCGACCTACGGCGACGTACGCACGCCTTGGCTCCTTCATGGCGACGTACTCGAAATGGAGGCCTTCTCCGACGGAGATTCGGTCTTCGGCCCGCTCGAACACCGCATCACGGCGCTGAACAAGCTGAACAAGACGGGCGAGCCCGCGGGCGACCAGCGATGAAGCGGTACGACGCGGTGATCGCGGGCATGGGCCCGACCGGGGTCACTCTCGCCAACCTCCTCGCGCGCAGAGGGTGGAGGGTCCTCATCGCGGACCCCGCACACGAGGTCTACCCACTGCCCCGGGCGATCACCGCCGATCACGAGGTGATGAGAACCTTCCAGGCCATCGGCATCGCCGATGAGGTCGCCCAGGAGTGCATCCCGCATCCGGGATCGGACTACCTCGGTGTCGACGGCGGGCTCATCAAGACGTTCTACCCGGCTCCGCCTCCCAACCCGCTGGGCTGGGAAGCCAACTTCCTCTTCTACCAGCCGCGGCTCGAAGCCCGGTTGAGGCGGGAGCTGGAGCGCTACCCGAACGTCGAACAACGACCGGGGACCTCGCTCGTCGACGCGGCCGAGAACACGGACTCCGTCGTGGTCGTCCTGGAGCGCGACGGAGCGACGGAGCGCGTCGAGGCGGAGTTCCTGATCGGGTGCGACGGCGCGAGGAGCCGCACGCGCTCACTCGTCGAGCCCACGATCACCGATCTCGACTTCGACGAGTGGTGGGTGATCGTCGACACCAACCTCGTCGCCGACACCGACCTTCCCTCCAGGGCCACCCAGTACTGTCAGCCGTCCCGGCCGGGCACCTTCATCATCGGACCCGGCTCGCTCCGGCGCTGGGAGATCAAGCTGCTCCCGTCGGAATACCCCCAGGACTTCAAAGACCACGCCGTGGTGAGAAGGGTCCTGTCCCATTTCGTCGATGTCGACGCTCTGGAGATCGCACGGGTCGCCGTCTACCGGTTCCATGCCCTGGTCGTCGACAACTGGCGGCGCGGACGCATCCTGCTCGCCGGCGACGCGGCCCATCAGATGCCGCCCTTCCTCGGGCAGGGAATGTGCGCCGGAATCCGGGACGCGGCCGGACTCGCCTGGAAACTCGACGCCGTCGCCAAGCGCGGCTGGCCGGAACACGTGCTGGACACCTACGAGGCCGAGATGCGGGTGCATGTGCGCGAAGTCGTCGCGCTCGCCAAGGAGTTCGGAAAGATCATCGGCGAGCTCGACCCGGACCGCGCGAGGGCTCGGGACGCCCGGCTCCGCGAGGCACGCCGGCTGCGTCCGGACCCCACACGGCAGCAGGTCATCCCGCCGCTGTCGGCGGGGCTGATCGCGTCGCCGCCGAACGTGGCGGCGGGCACCCAGTTCCCTCAGCCGTGGGTGCGGGACGCGAGCGGTGACCGGGTCCGCCTCGACGAGGTACTGGGCGACTGGTTCGCCGTCGTGCGCATCGAGAACGCCGACGAACCCGCGGCCGACGCCGAAGACGAGTCCAGGCAGTTCTTCGAGAGCGTGTGCCGAGCACTCGGTGCCCGACACGTGGCCGTCAGGAGACCGACCGATCACGAGAACGGCCGTACGACGACCAGGGCGGCGGACACGGCGGACGCGGAGGTCGTCGACCTCGACGGCACTCTCGTGGGCTGGGCCTCCCGGCTCGGCATCTCATGGGCGGTCGTCCGGCCGGACCGTTACGTCTACGGCACGGCCGACTCTCAAGGCGCGGTCCTCGGGCTCATGGAGGAGCTATGCCTGCGGGGAGAGGTGCTCGCGTCCGAGCCGGTCGTCGATCGGCACTGAGCGCTCCGCTGGAAGAGCGGTGACAAATCCGCGGGCCGGCGGGGGCTGGTCGCTCCCCCACTCTCGGCTTCGCTCGAGCGGGGACCCCCATCGCGGCGGAGCCGCATATCGATACAGCCCCGCGCCCCTTACGGGGGCGGTACCGCTGAGACGTCTCCCCCTTCGCCCAAGCCGATCCGCAACTCCCCCGTCCCCTCCCGCCCTGCCGACGAACCGGCCGTGAAAGGAACCGACATGGCTGTCATCAACCCCACCGCCACCGAGGCGCTGCACGAACTGCTGTCCGACGGGATGACCCTGGCCGTAGGCGGGTTCGGCCTGAGCGGCATCCCCGACGACCTGATCGCGGCGGTCCGCGCGTCCGGCGTCCGGGATCTCACCGTCATCTCCAACAACATGGGCGTGGACGGGATCGGCCTCGGTGTCCTCATCGAGGGCGGTCAGGTCCGCAAGGTCATCGCCTCCTACGTGGGTGAGAACAAGCTGTTCGCGCAGCAGTACCTCGACGGAGTGCTCGAGGTGGAGTTCAACCCGCAGGGCACCCTGGCCGAACGGCTCCGCGCGGGCGGCGCCGGGATCCCCGCCTTCTACACCCGCACCGGGGTGGGCACCGAGGTCGCGGCGGGCAAGAAGACCGAGGTCTTCGACGGAGTCGAGTACGTCCTCGAACGCGGCCTGGTCGCCGACCTCGCGCTGGTGCGCGCCCACCGCGCGGACACCGCCGGCAACCTCGTCTACCGCTACACCGCCCGCAACTTCAACCCGGTCGTGGCGACGGCCGGCCGGGTCACCGTGGCCGAGGTCGACGAGATCGTCGACGAAGGCGCCATCCATCCCGACCACGTGGTCACGCCGAGCATCTACGTGCAGCGCGTCGTACGGACGTCGAGCCGGGTCAAGCACATCGAGCAGCGCACCACGCGGCAGCGGACCGAGACATCCGCGTGAGCGTCTGCCCCGCAGGTACGAAGAGCCGCGTTATGGAGAAGAGGAGCAGTCATGACATGGTCGCGTGACGAGATGGCCGCCATCGCCGCCTCCGAACTGAGAGACGGCGCCTACGTCAACCTCGGCATCGGCATCCCCACCCTGGTCGCCAACCATCTCCCCGAGGGCGTGAAGGTCACCCTCCAGAGCGAGAACGGCCTTCTGGGCATGGGCCCGTTCCCGTATGAGGGGGACGAGGACGCCGACTTGATCAACGCGGGCAAGCAGACCGTCACCGTGCTGCCCGGCGGCAGCATCTTCGACTCGGCGGCCTCCTTCGCGATGATCCGCGGCGGGCACGTCGACCTCACGATCCTCGGCGCCATGCAGGTGTCGGGCTCCGGAGACCTCGCCAACTGGAGCATCCCGGGATCCGTCGTCAAGGGCATGGGCGGGGCCATGGACCTCGTCGCGGGGGCGCGCCGCGTGATCGCCCTGACGACCCACATCGCCAAGGACGGCTCCCCCAAGATCGTCCGCAAGTGCACCCTCCCGCTGACCGGTGTCGGCGTCGTGGACCGTGTCATCACCGACCTCGCCGTCTTCGACGTCGTCGAGGGCGGTCTGCTGCTGGCCCGGACCGCGCCCGGGGTGACGGTCGACGAGCTCCGTGCCGTCACCGAGGCCGAGTTCACCGTCGGTTCCGCGTACGGGGCGGCGGCATGACTCTCGCCCAGACCTTCGGATCCGACATCGTCATCTCCGGTTGGGGGCACACGCGCTTCGGTTCATTGCGCGACCAGTCCCTCGAAGACCTCGTCACCGCCGTCGCCCGTGACGCGATCGTCTCGGCGGGAATCGACGCCGGGGACGTCGACGAGATCTGGTTCGGCCAGTTCAACTCGGGCCTGTGGCCACTGGCCTTCGCCTCGTCCCTCGCCCTCCAGATCTCCGACGACCTGTTCGGCGTACCCGCCACCCGGGTCGAGAACGCCTGTGCCTCCGGCTCGGCGGCCGTCCACGGCGGCGTCAGGTCCCTGCTCGCGGGCACCGCCCGGACCGTCCTGGTGATCGGCGCCGAGAAGATGTCCCACGCCCCGGCGGAGCAGGTCGGCGCCGCCCTGCTCGGGGCCGACTACGAGCTCGCCGGCCAGGAGTCCCGCACCGGTTTCGCCGGGCTGTTCGCCAGGGTCGCCGAGGCCTATCAGGAGCGTTACGGCGACCTGGGCGACGTACTCGGGCAGATCGCGGCGAAGAACCACGGCAATGGGCTGGCCAATCCGTGGGCTCACCTCCACAAGGAGCTCACCCCCGAGTTCTGCGCGACGACCTCGCCCAAGAACCCTGTCGTCGCCGGTCCGTTGCGGCGCACCGACTGCTCCCCGGTCTCCGACGGCGCGGCGGCGCTCGTCCTCACGACCAGGCCGAGCGGCGGCGCGGCCCAGAGCCCGGTCCGGCTGATCGGCTTCGGCCAGGCGAACGACTTCCTGCCCGTCGGCAAACGCGACCCGGTCGAGTTCGCCGGCAGCGCCGCCGCCTGGAACCGCGCGAAAGGCATGGCCGGCGTGGAACTCGGTGACCTCGACCTGATCGAGCTGCACGACTGCTTCACGATCGCCGAGCTGGTGATGTACGAGGTGCTCGGCATCGCGCCTCGGGGGAAGGGGCGCGTCGCGCTCGACGAGGGCACCGTCTTCCGGGGCGGCAGCCTGCCGGTGAACCTCTCGGGCGGGTTGAAGAGCAAGGGCCACCCGGTCGGCGCCACCGGGGTCTCCCAGCACGTGATGGCCGCGATGCAACTGTCCGGCACCGCCGGTGACATGCAGCTGCCGGGAGCCCGTCGCGCCGCCGTGCACAACATGGGCGGGCTCGCGGTGGCCAACTACGTCAGCGTCCTGGAGGCGACCTGAGCCCGTCCCAGGTCCCCAACACCCAACGGAGTTACTCATGACCACAGTTGACAGGTCACTCACCGACATCACCGGACCGGCTTCCGCGCGCGACCTCGCGTATCTCTCGGGTTTCGGCAACCAGCACGTCACCGAAGCCGTCCCGGGGGCCCTGCCGCAGGGCCGCAACAGCCCGCAGAAGGCACCGCTGGGGCTCTACTCCGAGCAGCTGAGCGGCACTTCGTTCACCGCGCCGCGCCAGGACAACCTGCGTACGTGGGTCTACCGCATCCGGCCGTCCGCGAAGCACTCCCCGTTCCGGCAGGTCGACGCCGGCAACCTGACCGCGAGCCCGATCGCGAACGCCGCCCCTGCCCCCAACCGCCTGCGGTGGGACCCTTACGAATTCCCCGCCGAGCCGAAGACGTTCGTCGAGTCGCTGTTCACCATCGGCGGCAACGGCGATGTGCGCGCGCAGACGGGTGTGGCCATCCACATGTACGCCGCGGCCAGGTCGATGGACCGCGAGTACTTCGTCAACAGCGACGGCGAGATGCTCATCGTCCCGCAGCAGGGCGGTCTGCGCGTCGCCACGGAGCTCGGCGTCCTCGCCGTCTCCCCCGGCGAGATCCTGGTCATCCCCCGCGGCCTCCGCTTCAAGGTGGAGCTGCCCGACGGTGTGGCCCGTGGATACACCATGGAGAACTACGGCCAGATCTTCAGGTTGCCCGAACTCGGCCCGATCGGTGCCAACGGCCTGGCCAACCACCGGGACTTCCTGTACCCGACAGCGGCCTACGAGGAACGGGACGAGGAGGTACAGGTCTTCAACAAGTACCTCGGCAACCTGTGGGTCTCCGACTACGACCACTCCCCCCTCGACGTCGTCGGCTGGCACGGCAGCCTCGCGCCCTACAAGTACGACCTGAGCAACTTCATGGTCATCGGCACGATCTCCTTCGACCACCCGGACCCGTCGATCTACACCGTGCTGACCTCACCCAGCGGAATCCCCGGAACGGCGAACGCCGACTTCGCGATCTTCCCGGACCGCTGGCTCGTCGCCGAGAACACCTTCCGTCCGCCGTGGTTCCACCGCAATGTCATGAGCGAGTTCGTGGGGCTGGTGCACGGCACCTACGACGCGAAGGCCGAGGGCTTCCTCCCCGGCGGCGCCAGCCTGCACAACTGCTTCGCCTCGCACGGTCCCGACCGTGAGACCTACGAGACCGCCAGCACGGCGGAGCTCAAGCCGCGCAAGATCGACAACGGTCTCACGTTCCTCTTCGAGACCCGACTCCCTGTCATCCCGACCGCCGCCGCCCTGGCGCTGCCGACGCTCCAGGACGACTACGACGCGGTCTGGGACGGCCTCCAGCGCCACTTCGAGGGCTGACCCCGCCGTACGACACATCTTCCGGCCCGCCATGGAGTGCGGGCCGGAAGCGTGTGTCCTACGGCATCGTCAGTGGCTTTCGCGCCACCTGTCGAAGTCCTCTTTCCAGCGCCCCGTTGGAGGGAACAGTCCCTCGACCGGATTCCCCTCCGCGATCCGCTCCGCCACCCAGGCGTCCTGCTTCTCCTGGTCGGCCGCGGCGGCGGCCACCTCTTCGACGAGGTGTGCCGGGATGACGACGACACCGTCGTCGTCTCCGACCACGATGTCCCCGGGCTGGACCGCCACTCCCCCGCACGTGATCGTCGTGTCCCTCTCCCAGGGGACATGGCGCCGGCCGAGGACCGCGGGGTGAACCGACTGGGTGAAGGTCGGAATGCCTACGGCAGCGACGGCGGCCGAGTCCCGAACGCCACCGTCGGTGACGATCCCGGCAGCGCCGAGCGCCTTCGCGCGCAGGGCGAGGACATCGCCGAACGTCCCCGTGGAGGGATCCTGGCGTGCCTCGATCACCAGCACGTCGTCGGCCTGGAGATCGTCGAAGGCCTGTTTCTGGGCGTTGTAACCGGATCCGTACTCAGTGGAGAGGTCGGGCCGGTAGGCGACGAAGCGGAGCGTTCGTGCAGGGCCGACGAGCTTGCTGCCCGGCAAGCGGGAGTGAACGCCGTCGATCGACATGTCCGGGTAGCCTCTCCGGCGCAGTTCCGCGCTGATGGTGGCGACGGCTGTGTGCAGCAACTTGTCCCGCACTTCGGCGTGCAACGCGGTGCCCTTCACGGCGTGCCTCCTCCCATGTAGGCGGACATCAACCGCTCACTGCCCCGCGCCAGCAGGTCGACGTCGGCGCCGACGAGGATGAAGTCGGCGCCCGCTTCGATATAGCGCTGGGCGAGGGCGGGGGCGAACGCGTTCACCCCGACCTTCCTTCCCGCACGCCTCGCAGCCGTGATGCAGGTGGTGACGGCGTGGATGACATCCGGGTGATCCTGTTGGCCCAACAACCCCATGGATGCCGCCAGATCGGACGGGCCGACGAAGACGCCGTCGATGCCGGGCGTGGTGGCGATCTCCGCGATGTTCTTCACCGCGGTGCCGGACTCGACCTGCACATACACCGAGAGCGTTTCCCGGGCCTGTCCCAGGTAGTCC
Organism: Streptomyces sp. NPDC001351; assembly: GCF_042896045.1. Lineage (NCBI taxonomy): Bacteria > Bacillati > Actinomycetota > Actinomycetes > Kitasatosporales > Streptomycetaceae > Streptomyces > Streptomyces sp. NPDC001351. The sequence goes on from NZ_JBIAWS010000030.1 coordinate 21,232, forward strand.
GGCACCCGGTTCCAGCGCGACCCGCGGGCCAGCGCACTGCCGACGCCCCGGATCCCCTCCGGCGGATAGGTGACGGCTCGTGCCACTTCCCTGGCCTGCGCACTGTCGTCGATCATCGGAATCAGCAGGTTCTGGACGCCGAGGTCGAGATACTGCTTGATCGTGACCGGGTCGGCGCTGGGGGGCCGTACCACCGGGGTGATCGGGTAGGCGTGGGTGGCCTGCAACTGGCCCTGCAGCGTCATGAGGTCGCCTGGACTGTGCTCTGTGTCGATGAGCAGCCAGTCCAGGCCGCTGCCGGCACAGATCTCGGCGACCAGGGCACTGCCGCTGCACACCCACATCCCGATCAGTGTCCGGTCCGCCTCGGCCAGCACCGAAGCGAAGGGCGGGTCTAGACGAAGCGGCATGTGACCGCCCCCAGGTTTCCGTAGTCGGCGTGGATCGTGTCACCGCGCTCGACCCACAGGGGACGGGTGAAGGATCCCGAGAGGACGATGTGACCGGCGCTGAGTGTGGTGCCGTGATGGAACAGCTTGTTCGCCAGCCACGCGACTCCATTGGCAGGGTTGTTGAGCACCCCGGCGGCGAGACCGGTCTCCTCGATGGTCTGGTTGCGGTAGAGGAGCGCGCCGACACGCCGCAGGTCGATGTCGCCGACGGGCACGGGACGACCACCGATCACCATGGCTCCCATGGCCGCGTTGTCGCTGATCGTGTCGACAATGGTTCGTCCGGCGAGCTCGATGTGGGAGTTGAGGATCTCGAGCGCCGGTACGACGTACTGGGTTGCGGCAAGAACGTCGAAGACCGTGCAGCGCGGTCCTGTGAGGGGCCGACTCAGCACGAAGGCCAGCTCGACTTCGATGCGCACGTTGGAGAAGGCGTCGTGCGGGATGTCGGCACCGCTCTCCAGCACCATGTCGTCGAAGATGACGCCGTAGTCGGGCTCGGTGATGCCGGTGGCCTCCTGCATCGCCCGGGACGTCAGGCCGATCTTGTGTCCGACGACGGTGTGGCCTTCCTCTTCACGCCGCCGCGACCACAGCCCCTGCACGGCGTAGGCGTCCTCGATCGTCATTCCCGGGTTGCGGGCCGCCAGCAGTGGCACCACCTTGCGGTTGTGACCCGCTTTGGCCAACTCGTCGGCGATCTCCTCGATGCGTGCGTGTTCGAGCATGTACCCTCCCAGCCAATCGTGAGCTAAAATCATATACGATTACAGCTATGAAACCATGCATGATAGTGCGCGGAGCGGCTCCACCGGCCCACTCCCGGTGGCTGTGACGGCGAAAGGACGCTCTGGTGATCAACCCACTCCACGATCGACCTTCGAAGATGGTGGCCGTCCACCTCAACTACCGAAGTCGCGCCGATCAGCGCGGCAGGACGCCCGCGTTCCCGTCGTACTTCCTCAAGGCGCCTTCCACCCTGGCGCCCTCCGATTCCGTGCTCGGCGTACCCGCCGACTGTGAACTCCTCGCCTTCGAGGGAGAGATCGCCCTCGTCATCGGAGCCGAGGCGCACCGCGTCAGCCGGGAGACCGCGTGGCGACACGTCGGCGGGGTGACGGCGGCGAACGACTTCGGCCTGTACGACCTGCGCTATGCCGACCCCGGGTCGAACGTCCACTCCAAGGGCCTCGACGGCTGCACCCCGATCGGCCCGGCGGTCCTGGACGCGGCCCGGCTCGACCCTTCGAGCCTGCACCTCCGGACCTACGTGAACGGCCGGCTGGAGCAGGACGCGCGAGTCGCGGACGACATGATCTTCGACTTCGCCTATGTGATCGCGGATCTGTCACGGTTCATGACGCTCCAGCCGGGTGACGTGATCCTGACCGGCACACCAGCCGGCTCCTCCGTCGCACAGCCGGGGGACGTGGTCGAGGTCGAAGTGTCCGGCACACAAGTGAACGGACTTCGCACGTCGACCGGCCGCCTGCGCACGTCGATCGCCAAGGACGACTACCGCGTCGGACCGCTGCTGCCGGCTCCACAGGCCGACGCGGCCGCGAAGGAGGCGGCGTACGGGCACCCCGCCCCTCAGGCCACGGACGGCGCCCCGCGCGCGTAGCCGCCGCCCGACGGCCGGGTCGACAATGTCCCAACCCAGGAAGCTGAGGAACTGACCAGGTGAATGCGCCATACGAGGCCCCCGAGACCATCAAGCGGATGCTGTTCTCCACGTGGGCGCTCTTGAACTCACTGACGCCCGATCAGCGTGCCATCGCTTCGTACCCCATGTCCGATCCCCGGCGCCTCGACTGGGACTTCATCCCGAAGCCCGACCGCACAGGGATCGCGATGTCGGCGCTGCACGGGCACCAACGAACCCTGGCCCAGCACCTGTTGGCTTCGGGCCTGAGCACACGGGGCTACAGCCAGGCGCTGCAGATCATGGCCATGGAGAACATGCTGCGCGAGAAGGAGGTCCATGAGCGCGGCCTCGGCGTCATCGCGGGTGACTTCCGCGATCCCGACAACTACTCCTTCTCGTTCTTCGGCCGCCCCGGCTTCGAGGACACATGGGGCTGGAGAGTCCTCGGTCATCACCTCTCCCTGAGCTACACGATCATCGGCCAGCGCTACCTGACGGTCACACCGTGCAACATGGGTGCGCAGCCGGTTCCCTCGGGCGTCTTCCACCCGCTCAGGGACGACGAGGAACTCGCCTTCGAACTGCTGCACGGCATGTCGGACGTCCACCGCAAGGCGGCGGTGATCCACGACGTGGCGCCCGCCGACTACGTCACCCGGCAGGTGCCCCGCGTCGGCCGTGTCGAGCTGCCCGACCACGTCGACCTGGGCATTCCGAGCTACCGCATCTCGGACGCGGACCGGGAGGCGCTCAAGTTCGAGGCCGACCGGCCGCGCGGGGTGGCCGCGTGCGACCTGGACAGCCGGGGGGCCGCGTTGGTCAGGCACCTCATCCGGACCTACGTCGGCCGCGTCCCCGACGAACTGGCCGACACCTATCTGCGCACGCTCGACGGTACGAACGACGACAAGATCTTCTTCTGTTGGGCGGGCGGGACCGAGCACGGAACGTCGCACTACTACCGGATCCAGACCGATACGTTGCTCATCGAGTTCGACAACGCGATCGACAGCGGCAACCACATCCACTCGGTCTGGCGGGACTACCACAACGACCTGGGACACACGTTGCTGATCGACCATTACGAACAGCGGAAGGACAGCGATCACCATCTGTCCCGCCGGACTCGCTCCACCGTGCCCGCAGAGGAATGACATGCTGAGGAACGCCGGTCCCCCGCCTGCCAGCCGGCTGTGCCCCTTGTACGTTCCAGACCAGACCCACCGGCGAGGATGAACCGATGCCTTCCCCCGATGCACAGACGACTCGGCTGTCGAAGTCACAGCTGGTGTATCGCGCACTTCGCGAGCGCATCATGGACGGCACCTACAGCCCGGGATACCGCCTGGTCCTCGAACAACTGGCGCGCGAGTTCTCGGTCAGCGCCGTCCCGGTACGCGAAGCGGTACGGCTCCTGGAAGCCGAGGGCCACGTCACCTTCGAGCGGAACGTCGGCGCCCGGGTCGCGATCGACGAGACGAAGTACGAGACGGCGGCGGAAGCGCTGGCGGTGGTCGACGGTGCCGCCGTCGGGCTCAGCGGTCCGCACCTCACCGAGGACGACCTCCAGGCGGCCCGCGAGGTGAACGAGAAGATGCGCCGGAGCCGCGAATCCTTCGACCCGGTCGGCTTCGCCAGGCTGAACGGCGAGTTCCACGCCATCCTGCGCAGCAGATGCCCGAACACCGACCTGCTGACCATGGTCGACCGGCAGCTGCAACTCCTCGACCGGATCAGAAGGTCCCCCTTCGACTTCGTACCGGCACGCTCGCTCCAATCGGTCGAGGAGCACGAGGAGTTGCTCGCGCTCATCGAACGGGGTGCGGAACCGGACGAGGTCGAGCGCTACGCGCGGCAGCACCGGCTGAACACCTTGCAGGCGTTCATCGAGCAGCGCAGGCAAAACGCCGAGTGAGCGCGCGCCCTACGCGCGGGCGGCGAGTGCCAGGAGGCGCCGCGCGCGTTCCAGGACGGGCCTGTCGACCATCTGGCCGCCGACCGTGGTGACGGAGTCCCCGGCCTGGACCACGGCGCGGGCCCAGTCCAGTTCGTCTGCGGTGGGGGCGAATCCGTCGGTCACGTACGAGAGTTGGTACGGGTGGACGCAGAGCTTGCCCGTGAAGCCCAGGCGTCGGGCGTGGGCGATGTCCGAGCCGAGCGCTTCCCCGTCCCGTACGGCGGTGGTGACGCCGTCGATCGGCGGGCTGATGCCCGAGGCGGCCGAGGCGAGGACGAGGCTGGAGCGGGCGTAGGCCAGTGCCGTGTGGTCATCGTGGGCGACGCCGAGCTGGGCGGCGAGGTCGACGTTGCCGAAGGCCGCCCGGACGACACCGGGTGCGGCGCACACCTCGCGGGCCCGCTGGACGCCGAGGGCCGTCTCGATGAGCGGCACGAGGGCGCACCGTCCGGCCGTACGGTCGGCGAGTTCGGTGAGCACCGTCGGATCCTCGGCCTTGGGCACCATCACCGGGAAGCCGTGGTCGGCGGCCACGGCGAGGTCACTCTCGGACCAGGGGGTGCCGGGCGGGTTGATGCGTACGACCGCCTGGTTGCCGAGGGCGAGCCAGGCGGCGGTATTGTCCCGGGCGCGAACCTTGTCCTCGGGGGCGACGGCGTCCTCCAGGTCGACGATGACCAGGTCGGCACCGGAGGAAGCCGCCTTGTCGAAGCGGTCGGGCCGGTGTCCCGGGACGAACAGCAGGCTGGTCGCGATGGCGATCCGGTCGTGGGGCGCGGTCATGCGAAGGTCACCTCGGCCGTGGCGTGCCGGTCTTCCCGGTGGGTGGCGATGTACAGTTCGGCGCCGCCGCCCGCGGGCGTGCCGCAGGCGATGAGGTGTTCGCCGGCGAACACCGGCCGCCGGAGCCGGTAGGACAGCGAGCGCACGGGCCGGTCGGGGGCATGGCGTCGGGGCAGTTCGAGCATGAGCAGGGCGAGCAGGGGGCCGTGGACGACGACTCCGGGGTAGCCCTCCTCGTCCCGGCAGTACGGGGCGTCGTAGTGGATGCGGTGGGCGTTCGCGGTCAGGGCGCTGAACCGGAACAGCAGGGCGGGACCCGGGCGCAGCGGAAGCTGCCACGGGCGGTCGGGGTGGGGAACGGCGGATTCGTCGAGGGCGGCCGGGTGCTGTCCCGCCGTGCGCCCGGACCGGTAGACGATGTCCTGTTCCTCCACCAGGCAGACCAGGCCGTGCTGACGGAACTCACGGCGTTCGGTGACGAACAGCATCTCTCCGGTGCGGCCCTGCTTGGCGGTCACCGCGCCGAGGCTGCCGGTCCGCTCGGCCGGCTCCCCCAGGAGCAGCGGCCGGACGATCTCGCAGCGGCCGCCCGCCCACATGCGCTGCCGCTGCGGGACGGGCGGCAGGAAGTGGCCGTCGCGGGGGTGGCCGTCGGGGCCGAGATCCCGCCCGGCGGGCCAGCTGAGGAAGTACAGCCAGTGCCACAGCGCGGGAAGCGGATCCCCGGCCTTCGCGACCGGGTCGGGCAGGTCCAGGACCGCCGAGAGGGCGGCCACCGGCCCGGTGGGCAGGGGGTCCTCGTCGGTGACCGGCCCGGGAGTCCAGGACTCCACGTATGAGTCGAGTGGGGGCGGAGTGGGCTGCATCGTCCTGCTGTCCTTGTGTCCCGGTGTCCTGCTGGCCTTGAGTCCTTCTGGCCTTCTGGCCTTCTGGCCTTCTGGCCTTCTGGCCTTCTGGCCTTCTGGCCTTCTGGCCTTGTGGCCTTGTGGCCTTGTGTCCCTCTGTCCCTCTGGTCCTTGTGTCGTTCTGTCTTTCTGTCCCTCTGTCTTTGTCGGCCGCCGCAGGTTCTCTCAGCGCAGGACGAAGGGGTTGCCCGTGGGGGCGCCGGTGTTGATCCAGACGGACTTGTCCTCCAGGTAGGAGGTGATGGCGCCGATGCCGTTCTCGCGGCCGATGCCGGAGTCCTTGAAGCCGCCGAAGGGAGCCAGGTAGCTGACCGCGCGGTAGGTGTTGACCCAGACGGTGCCGGAGCGGATGCGGTCGGCCATGCGGAAGGCGCGGGAGATGTCGCTCGTCCACACGCCGGCGCCGAGGCCGTAGCGGCTGTCGTTGGCGATCTCCACTGCCTCGTCCTCGTCCTTGAAGGGGATGACGGACAGGACGGGGCCGAAGATCTCTTCCTGCGCGATGCGCATGCCGTTGCTCACGCCGGTGAAGACGGTGGGTTCGACGAACCAGCCGCCACGCTCGGCGGCCTTGCCGCCGAGGACGAGCCGGGCGCCCTCCTGCCGGGCGATGCCGATGTAGTCGAGGACCTTGGCGTACTGGGCGGGGGTGGTGATGGGGCCGACCTGGGTGGCCTCGTCCATGGGATCGCCCATGCGCGCGGTACGCGCCAACTCCACGAGCCTGCCCACGACTTCGTCGTGCACATCCTCCTGCACCAGCAGCCGGGAGCCGGCGATGCAGGTCTGTCCGGTGGCGGCGAAGATGCCGGAGACGGCGCCGTTGACCGCGGCGTCGAGATCGGCGTCGGCACAGACGATGTTGGGGGACTTGCCGCCGAGTTCGAGGCTGACGTGCTTGAAGTCGCGGGCCGCGGCCTCGTTGATACGACGGCCCGTGGCGTCCGAGCCGGTGAAGCTGACCTTGCGGACCAGCGGGTGCTCGACGAGTGCGGCGCCCACGTCCTGGCCGAAACCGGTGACGACGTTGAACACACCCGGCGGCAGCCCCGCCTCGTGGAAGACCCGGGCCAGTTCGAGAGTGGAGGCGGAGGTGAACTCCGACGGTTTCACTACCACCGTGCAGCCCGCGGCGAGGGCCGGAGCAACCTTCCAGGCCAGCAGCAGGAGCGGGGAGTTCCAGGGCGTGATGACGGCGACGACCCCGACCGGCTCCTTCTTCGTGAAGGCGAAGTAGCCCTTCTTGTCCAGCGGCGGGACGGTGCCCTCGACCTTGTCGGCGAGTCCGCCGTAGTAGTGGAACCACTGGGGGACGTAGGCGACTTGCCCGTGCATCTCCGTGAACAGCTTGCCGTTGTCACGGACTTCGAGCTCGGCCAGGTGCCGGGCGTTCGCGGCGATGGCGTCGCCGAGCCGGCTCAGCAGGGCGCCACGGGCGCTGGCGGTCAGCTCGGCCCAGGGGCCGGTGTACAGGGCGTGATGGGCGGCGCGGACCGCGTCGTCGACGTCCAGGGCTGTGCCCTTGGCGATCTCGGCCCACGGGGTGCCCAGGTAGGGGTTGTCCGTGGGAAACCACTCACCGCCGGCGGCCTCGCGGCTCTCCCCGTCGATGAACAACTCGTAGCGCTGCATGGAAGGGGGATCCCGTCAGCTAGAGGTCGGCTCTCATCACTCCCCATCATGAGTGCTGATGGACAGGGTTGGACAATAGAAAGCTGTGATGTCCGCATGCGTCGCGTGCATGTATGCGGAGCCTCTCCGCATGGGCACCCTGAACCTGGGCGAGTCACTCTCCCGCGGCAGGGGCGTCGTCTTGCTGGACCTGGGCCGAGGGCCATCTGCCCTGAGTCACCGCGGAGTTGATCCGGCGGACCAGCTCCCGTGCGACGACCTCCACGGCGGGCGGGGTGCGCCGGAACCGCGGCGTGCCGAGGACGACGGAGCGCCACACGTCGGGCTCACTCAGCGGCGCGGCGCTCAGCGTGCCCCGCGCGACGTCCTCGGCGATGCCCACGCCGGGCAGGACGGTCCAGCCGTGCCCCGCCTGGACGAGCTGCTTCTGCACCCGCATGGAGTTGGTCTGCGCGGCGACGTCGATGGCGGCCCCGGACCGCACCGCGGCCGCGTCGATCAGCCGGCGCAGCGCGTGCCCCGAGGTGGGCATGACGAGCCGGTGCTTCGCCGCCTCCGGAAACGGCACGGGCTGGTCGGCCCGGAGGCGGGCCGACGGGGGCGCGACCGCCCACAACCGTTCCCGCAGCAGCGGATGCGCGCTGAGGGAGGGTGTGCTGTCCAGGTTGTAGAGCAGGGTCAGGTCGAGGTCCCCGTCGTCGAGCCACTGCTGCAGATGCCCGGAGTAGGCCGTCATCAGGCGGAGTTCGACGCCGGGGTGGTCACGGGCGACCGCGGTCACGAGCGGCTCGGCCAGCAGGTCGCTGGTGCTCTCCAGCAGCCCGACGGTGACGATGCCGGTCACCACGCCCGGGGTCGGCTGCACCTCGGCGCGGGCCCGGTCCAGCTCGTTCAGGGCGCGCCGGGCCCGGTCGACCATGATCGCCCCGGCCTCGGTGGGCCGCATGCCCGTCCTGGTCCGTTCGAAGAGGGGGGTGCCCAGTTCCTGCTCCAGGGTGCGGATCTGCCGGGTCACCGCGGGCTGCACCAGGTGCAGCAACTCCGCGGCGCGCGTGACGCTGCCCACCTCGGCGACCGTGACGATCGCCTTGAGCTGCTTGAGGTCCAAGACGTTCTTCCTTCCCCCGCCATCCGAGGTACGCATGGTGGTATGCCGTATTGGTATTTCACCTACGTCGTCATGAGTGTTCATGATGGCACTAACGGCACGGGATCCACACCCTCCTGGAGGTCACCTCATGACCGCGCTCCCGGCAGCACCGCCCCTCTCCGGCATCACCGTCGTCAGCGTCGAACAGGCGGTGGCCGCCCCCTTCGCCACCCGTCAGCTGGCCGACCTCGGCGCACGGGTGATCAAGGTGGAGCGGCCCGGCGGGGGTGACTTCGCCCGTCGGTACGACACCACGGTGCACGGCGAGTCCAGCTACTTCGTGTGGCTCAACCGCTCCAAGGAGTCGGTGACGCTCGACCTGAAGACGGACGCCGGCCGCGCGATCCTGGAGCAACTCCTCGCCGGCGCCGATGTGTTCGTACAGAACCTGGCCCCGGGCGCGGCCGTCCGGATGGGCCTGGGCGCCGAGGCCCTCGCCGAGCGCTTCCCCTCCCTCGTCCCGTGCTCGATCTCCGGCTACGGCTCGACCGGGCCGTGGTCCGACCGCAAGGCGTACGACCTGCTGGTGCAGTGCCAGACCGGGCTGGTCTCCCTCACGGGCAACGAACACGGGGGCGCCCGGGTCGGGGTGTCGATCGCCGACATCGCGGCCGGCATGTACGCCTACTCGGGCATCCTCACCGCCCTGTTCACCCGGGCCACCACGGGTGTCGCCCGGGCCGTGGAGGTCTCGCTGTTCGAGGCGCTGGCCGAGTGGGTGAGCCAACCCGCCTACTACACCCGTTACGGCGGCACCCAGCCCCCACGCCTGGGCACCCAGCACGCCACCATCGCACCCTACGGCGCCTTCACCGCCGCCGACGGCAGGGCCGTGCTGTTCTCCGTCCAGAACGAGCGCGAATGGGCCGCCCTGTGCGAGCGGTTCCTGGGCCGGCCCGGGCTCGTCACGGATCCGCGCTTCGCCACGGGCTCGGCCCGGGTGGCGCACCGCGAGCAGTTGAACGCGCTCGTGGCCGAGCGGTTCGGTGAACTGGACAGCGACGAGGTGACGAAGCTGCTGGACGCGGCGGGCATCGCCAACGCCGGCGTGAACGACATGACCGACTTCCTGGCACACCCGGTGCTCAGCGGCCGGGACCGCTGGCGGGACGTACCGATTCCCGGCGGAGCCGCGGTGTCCGCGCTGCTGCCGCCGGTGGATCTGGCCGGAACGGCCCCACGCATGGACGCCGTCCCCGCCGCCGGGCAGCACACCGACGCCATCCTGGCCGGCCTGGGATACGGCCCGGCCGACATCGAGGGCCTGAAGGCCGAGCACGACATCTGAACCGCCCTTCGTCACCCGTCACTTCAGCAAGGAGCACCGCCGCATGGGCACCCTGGACCTCCTGTCCGAGGACGAACAGCTCGTCGTCCGTACCGTGCACGACTTCGTCGACAAGGAAGTGAAGCCCGTCGTCCGGGAGTTGGAGCATGCCAACACCTACCCCGAGGCCCTCATCGAGCAGATGAAGACCCTCGGGATCTTCGGCCTCGCCGTCCCCGAGGAGTACGGCGGCACCCCGGTCTCCACCCCCTGTTACGTCCTGATCACCGAAGAGCTGGCCCGTGGCTGGATGAGCCTGGCCGGCGCGATGGGCGGCCACACCGTGGTCGCCAAGCTGCTGCTGCACTTCGGCACCGAGGAGCAGAAGCGCCGGTACCTGCCGAGGATGGCCACCGGCGAGATCCGCGCGACCATGGCCCTGACCGAACCGGGCGGCGGCTCGGACCTGCAGGCCCTGCGCACCGTCGCCCGCAAGGACGCCGACGGCGGATACGTGGTCGACGGGGCGAAGACCTGGATCACCAACTCGCAGCGCTCCGGGCTCATCGCCCTGCTGTGCAAGACCGACCCGGACGCCACTCCGGCGCACAGGGGCATCTCGATCCTGCTCGTGGAGCACGGCCCGGGCCTGACCGTCTCGCGTGATCTGCCCAAGCTCGGCTACAAGGGCGTGGAGAGCTGCGAGTTGTCCTTCGAGGACCACCGGGCGCCGGCCGACGCGCTGCTCGGCGGCGTGGAGGGCAAGGGCTTCGCGCAGATGATGAAGGGCCTGGAGACCGGCCGCCTTCAGGTCGCCGCCCGCGCGCTCGGGGTCGGCCGTGCGGCGCTGGAGGACGCCCTCGCCTACGCCCAGGAACGCGAGTCGTTCGGCAAGCCGATCTGGCAGCACCAGTCCATCGGCAACTACCTGGCCGACATGGCGACTTCACTGACCGCGGCGCGGCAGCTCACCCTGTACGCGGCACGGGAGGCGGACGAGGGCCGCCGTGTGGACATGGAGGCGGGCATGGCCAAGCTCTTCGCCTCCGAGACCGCGATGCAGATCGCGCTCAACGCCATCCGCATCCACGGCGGTTACGGCTACTCCACCGAGTTCGACGTCGAACGGTACTTCCGCGACGCCCCGTTGATGATCGTCGGCGAGGGCACGAACGAGATCCAGCGCAACGTCATCGCGAGCCAGCTCGTCAAGCGCGGAGGACTGGACGGCGGCTGACGCGATAAAGTCTTGACACATCAGATTCAAATTGAAATATTTACGTAAGGCCATTTAAACATGTTTCAATGGCCGCGAGGCCTCACGAGCAGGATCACCCAGCTTCCCCTGTGATCGAAAGTTGGCCCCCCATGACATCTGCATCCGCAAAGTACGGCTCCGCCTTCACCGAAGGTGTCGCCCAAGCCGACGGTCACCCCATCCGCTACTTCCGCGCCGGCGCCGGCGACACTCTCGTCGTCATCCACAGCGCCGTCGGCCTCCGCTTCTCCCCCTTGCTGGACCGCCTCGCCGAGCAGTACGACGTCATCCTCTTCGCACTGCCCGGATGGGGCGACGAGCCCGACGGCGGCCGCGGCCGCAACTTCGGCGAACTGGCCGACACCGTCTACCAGGCGACCCAGGACCTCGGACTGAAAAGCTTCCACCTGCTCGGAACCACGCTCGGCGGCAACGTCGCCCTGAACATCGCCCTCGATCACCCGGAACGGGTGGCCTCACTGGTCCTCGAGGCACCCAGCACCTTCCAAGAAGGTGTCGACCCTTCGGCACAGGCGGACCTCACACCCGAGGAAGCCCTGCGCTTGGTTCGCGTCCACCCCGAGCGGGAGCCGGTCTTCGTACCGCCCCACCCCGACTCCCAGGCTCGGATGTTCGCGCTGATCTCCAGGCTCGACGGAGCGAACCCCGACCACGCGAAGCAGATCACCGAACGTCTGCCGGAGAGTTCCGTTCGCACGCTGGTGGCGTTCGGCGAGCAGGACGGCTTGATACCGCCCCAGAACGGACGCACTTTCGCCCGTCTCATGCCCGACTGCAGCTTCGTCCTCCTTCACGACGCCGCACACGACCTGCAGGGCGACCGCGCCGAGGATCTGGCCGCCCTCATCGCGGACTTCCTCGCTCACGGACCGGACTTCCAGCTTCCCCAGGACGCCACCCTCGTCACCCCGTGAGTCACGCCATAGCGCCATGAAAGTGGGGGGGGGGGGGGGGGGGGCGCCCCCCCCCCCCCCCCCCCGGGGGGGCGCCCCCCCCCAAAACACCCCCCCCCCCCCCCCCCCCGCGCCGGGGCCGCGCGGGGCGGGGGGGGGGGGTGGGCAAAACCCCCCCCCCGCCCACCCCCCCCCCCAAAAACACACCCA
>NZ_JBIAWS010000031.1:0-24069 GCF_042896045.1 Streptomyces sp. NPDC001351
TGGGGCCGGCTTGTCCTCGCCAAGGAACTTCGCCGCCTGCCGGACGATCGCCAGCTCGGTCTCCAGCACGTGGATCCGCCCGCGCGCGGTCCGCACCGGCTACTGGCAGTCCAACGTGTTTTTCGACCGCAACGACTGCGCCGCCTGCCCCGTACGGTCGAAATGCGTCCGCTCGAAGACCGAGCCACGCAAACTCGCCCTGGCCCCGCGCGAGGAACATGAAGCGATCCGCGCACGACGACGGCTCCAGGAAACCGACCAGTGGCAGCGGCACTACGCCGCCCGCGCTGGCGTCGAAGGCACCGTCGCCCAAGGGCTACGCCGCTGCGACCTACGCAGAAGCCGCTACATGGGCCTGAACAAGACCCGCCTCCAACACGTCCTCGCCGCCGCCCTCAACCTCATCCGAACCGACGCCTGGCTGACGGGGACACCACTTGCCAGCACCCGTACCTCCCGCTTCCGCCGCCCACGCCCCGCATAGACGCCCCGTCGAATTCGCCAACGGTGTCCTTCGAGGGACGCCATCCCGGAGGATAGGGACGAGGCATGGCTGCCAGCCTTCTGTGAAGGGCTGTCAGTTAGCCACCAGAACTGGAACCTGGGAGGTGGGGCAGGCCAACCTGTCGCCCGAACCTGCATCAGACCCTTCCTGCCAGCTTGAGCGCTGCCTCGCACACTCGGCGCTTCGTCCGGGCGGCGGTGGACCCTTGTCCCTACCTGGCGGTGCACGTGGCCAGAGCGGCAAGGGGGCGCGTGCCTACGCTGGCAACATCACCGCTTGCACGCACGGCCGGGAAGCTGATCAGAAACCCGCCGCCAAGCACCTCGCGGAAACGCACCTTGGCCCTGTGCCAAAGACAGCCGAAGCATTCGCCTGCCTAATTTCTGGGTCTCGCAGTGCACACCGAAGCCCGCTCAGCTGGCTGGCAGCCAACCTCGTTGAACCGCACGCACACCCGCCGCGAAGCGACTCGCGGCGCCCAACCGCTCCATGAGATCGGCCGTGATGCGTCGGGCGGTGCGTGGAGAGACTCCGAGTCTCTTGGCCACGGCTTCGTCGGTGAATCCGCGTGCCAGCAGTCTCATCACCTCGGCTTCCTGCGGGGCAAGACCGTTGGCGGCCAGCTCGGGGGACGCGCCCAGCGGACTGGAGCTGGCCCAGATGGCCTCGAACAACGCCACCCCGGTCGCGACGATTCCCTCGCTGTGGGTCACGATCGCCCCGGCGCGGGCGTCTGACATTCGAATCGGTAGTACGACCCGGCGATGGTCGATCAATATCATTCGAATGGGCAGGCTCGTCGCAGTCCGCACCTCGGCGCCCTGGGCGTGCAGCCAGCCGATGTGGTCCAGCGTGGGCGGGTCCCTGCGGACGCTGTCGGCATAGACCGTCCTGATGCGAACCGCGCGGCCCAGTAGGCCAGCGTTGGGTTCCCGGCTGGCACCCAGATCCTCCGCAGAATGCGCTCCGCCCGGCGCGAGGGTCATGATCTCGCGCTCGGTCTCCGCAGCCAGGGCAGCGAGGCGGTCACGTATGTCCGTCACACCAATAATGCGCTCGAAATTCGGGTCATCGAAAGCGGGAATGAGATCGGAATACTCGGCGATCAATCGTGTCGCCGCCAACCGGGATTCTTCCAGTTTCTGCTGCGCGGCAGCAAGGTCGGCCTTCCGCTGAGCGAGAACCAAATCCATGGCCACTTTGGGGCTCAGCGCCCGTATCTCGTGGCCGTCCCCCTGAGTGAGCGCAAGCGCACTCAACTGACGCAATGCGGCCCGGACTTCGCGCTCGGCAACGCCGATAATTTCCGCCAGCCCGGCAACGGACTCACCCGGGTGGGCCAACATCGCTCTGTACAGCGCTTCTGACAGTTCATCAAGTCCCAAGGTGTTCGACATACCGGCCTTTCAGATCCCAAGAGATACGCCACTGGCTGGCAGATACACGCATCACCCTCCGAGTTCGCCCTTGGCGACAGCAAAGACATTGAAGTTGATCATGTTCTTCAGGTCAACGGAGCGGGAATTCACTTCACACTCCGTTAATGAACGGCCGCCCTGCCGAGCTCGAATCTTGGAGTCATACCGCCAAAATCACCTCCAAACGGTCACAAAATTTCGCCAGGGTCGGATTTTCAGTGAGGGCAGAGAGTGGGATGCGCTGCCCGAAGTCACGGCTCAGCTGGAGGATGAGCTGACTCGCGGCGATGGAGGTACCGCCCAGCTCGAAGAAGGTGTAGTCCTCCAGTTCCTCGTCCTGTTGCAGGACGGCATTCCAGCGGTCGGTCACGGTCCGCCGGATATCAGAGGCGGCGGTCGAGGGGATGGTCATGATTCGTCCAGTCAGTCGGGAGCAATTGGCCCGGCCTGGCATGGGGCCAGGACAGGGCGGCACAGGGGAGCCTCAGCCGAAGGCAAGGTCTTCCGAGATTTTCCGCGCTGCATTGAGGCCACTGGCCGCTGCACCAGTCCACGCGAAATAGGGTGATGAGGGGTTGCTCTTACCCGTGTTGTAGACGCGCGGGTGCGAGGTCTGCCCGAAGAGCGTGGTCCGGGGAAACCCGTACGGATTCAGTTCAAGACCGAGTGCCTTGGGGAGAAGCTGGTTCGGCCGCTGGATCGCGGTGTCGAGGACCACCGCACCCGCCGTGATCTCCAGCCCTGCTTCGGTGACAAGGAGCAGTTCGCCGGACTGTAGCGTGGTGGCCGAACGCACCGTGTCGGCGACGACCTCGCCCCCGGCCGCCTTCAACCGCTCAGCCAGTGGGGACTTCTCGGCAGCCAGGTCGGACACCACGGCGGTGAGACGGTCGGAGTACTGCCTGCAGAGCAGAGCGTGCTGGAGGGTTTCCTCTCCAGTGCCCACCGTCACGAAGTTCGCACCGTCGTGCTCGAGGGTGTGGCAATAGGGACAGTCGAAGACTGTCTTCCCCCACTGTCCCTCGGGTATCCACTCCGGAAGGTCGTCCACGGGCCCCGTTGCCAACAGCAGCCGGTCTCCCGTGAAGGAACCCGAACCTATCGTCTCCACAGTCACGCTGTCCGTCGTCGAACGGGCCGTCAGGACTTCGTCCCAGACGAACACGACCCCGTATGAGGCAGCGTCGGACTCCATCTTCTGGTAGACCTCAGCGGGTGGCGTGCCATGCGCGAAGGGAACGTTGTTGACCCGGTCAGCCGGTGAATTCCGCCGGTTCTTGAGCGATACGACAAGCACACGCCGCTTCTGGCGACCGAGCATGATCGCGGCGGACAGTCCGGCGGCGCCGGCGCCCACTACGATGACGTCGTACTGGTCTTCCTGACGAGCCACGTAATCCTCCAGAAGAAGTACACAACTTGGAACGAGACGCGAAGGCCGCATGGTCAGTGAAGCGGTGCGACCACCGGATCGGTGGCCGCACCAGGGCGCGAAGCCGACTCTCGCGTGAAGAACCCGCTCAGGGCGGCGCGATCGACCTTTCCGGTCGGACCGACGGGCAGTGACACGGCTGTATGAATCTTGCTCGGCAGCATGTATGCGGGAAGCTCATCGGCCAGCAGCCGCGCGATCGTCCTGCCGCTTGCGGGTATGGCCATGCGCAGGGCGAGTGCCAGCACCGGATCGCGGGGCTCCCCGCAGGTCACGGCGACGGCCTCGGCGACGCCGGGCAGTTGGCGTGCGGCCTGCTCCACCTCTCCCAGCTCGATGCGGAAACCGCGTACCTTCACTTGCGAGTCGAGCCTCCCCAGGAACTCAACCCAGCCGTCCGGGGTCCATCGCGCCCGGTCCCCCGTGCGGTACATCCGGTCGCCGGGGTCGGCCGCCCATGGGTCCGGCAGGAATCGGAGGTCCGTGAGCGCGGGATCGTTGACGTACCCGGCACTCACGCAGTCGCCGGCGATCACGAGTTCGCCCGCTTCCCCGACGTCACAAGGCGACATATCCGGCCGCAGCACGTAGTACCGGGAATTCTGCATGGGATGCCCGTAGGGGATGCTGCTCCAGTCCGGGTCGACTCGGTCCACGACGAAGTCGTTGGACCATACGCACGCTTCGGTCGCGCCGCCCAGCGCCACCAGTACGGCGTGCGGGAACTCGCCCTTCAGCGTTGCCAGGGTGTCCACTGGTACCCAGTCGCCGCTCAGGAAGACGCGCCGCAATCGGCCACGGTCGCCCCCTTCGATCTCCCGGGCGAACATGAGGGCCAGCGTGAATGCCGCGGGTGCGGAGTTCCACAGCGTCACACCGTGTTCCAGGAGTGCGTCGCAGACCGCGTAGGGGTCGGCCAGTTCGTCCCCGGGGAGCAACAGCACGCTGCCTCCGCCCGCGGGCACTCCGAAGACGTCATAGACGGACAGGTCGAAGCTGAACGCCGCCATCTGCAGGACCACGTCATCGGGTCCGACACCGTTGCGCCGGTTGAACCAGTCGATCAGGTTCACCACGCTCCGGTGCCGCACCGCAACGCCCTTGGGATCGCCAGTCGATCCGGAGGTAAAGATGACATACGCGAGGTCGTCCGGGGTGGGCGGTTCCAGGGGTTCTCCCGGCAGCTGCGGCTGCCGCTGCCGGGCAAACACGCCCTCCTCTCCGCTGCGGGTCAGCAACTCGGGAGCGAGCGCGGTCGCCTGGTCGGAAACTCCGGGCGGCACCATGATCGACGCTATTTCGCCGACCCTGTTCCCGATCTCGACGGCCATTTCCCGTAGGCCGCTCGACGCCACCAGGAGTCGTACGCCCAGCGATCGGACGACCTTCACGATGCGCGACACGGGCCATCGCGGATCGAGCGGAACGTAGTAGGCGCCGGCGCGGACAACGGCATGCAGGGCGACGACCGTCTCGGGCAGATGGTCCATGAGCACCGCCACCGGGGAGCCTCGGCGTACGCCGGCTCCGCTCAGACCTCGTGCCAACTGAAGGCTTTCCTTGGCGAGTTGGTCGTGGGTGAGGACCGGGCCCTCCGTGGTACGGACCGCCGGAAGGCCGAGGTGGGTGTCCACGGCACGGTCCAGCAGGTCCACCAGGGTCGCATCGCGGGGGTAGTCGCGCGTGGTCCGGTTCCACTCCGTGACCGCCGCGGGGTGTGGGGGCGGTAGGTCGGTCATCGGTCCTCCTTCGCTCCGCCGGTCTCGGTCAGTTGCTCGGGCGAGAGGCCACGACGAAGAGGTTGTTGCCGCGGCCCACCGTGTCGGACATGCCCAGAAGCCCCCGCTCCATGGTGAGGATCCGCTCGAAGGCAGACGGTTCGCCTAGCAGATCGGCGAGGGAGCGCGTCGAACCGTGCAGCTGCGTCTCCTGATAACCGGGGTAGAGCAGAACGGGGAAACCGCTGATCAGATCCACCTGGAGTCCCGCGACCTCATGCATCGTCCGCAGTTGTTCCGGCGTGAACAGGTGCATGTCTGGCATGGTCTCCGTGAATCGCCCCCGTCCGGCCAGATTGCGCTCCGCCTCGCCCGTCTGCCCAAGGGCAAGGTTGAACCACGCGGCGTGCCAGCGACTCGGCACGAAGGAGACCAGCAGCCCACCCGGCTTCAGCAGACCGCTCAGCTGCGTGATGACGTCGGCAGGGGAGTCGACGAAGCCCAGGACGTTGTGGAAGTTGAAGACGAGGTCGAAGCGTTCACCGGCGAGGTTCTCGCCCACCTGCCCCAGGTCGCCTTCCTGGCAAACCAACCGGTCGGCGTACCCGTGCCGCTCCGCCTTCTCGCGAGCGTGGCCGAACATCGCGGGTGTCAGGTCGTAGAGCAGGCCGGAGCTGTCGGGGCGGGCCGTTGCGATGCGGTGGGACCAGCGTCCCGTGCCGCCCCCGGCGTCGAGGAATCGGAAACCCTCCGCCTCTGGCAGCCGCGGCAGCACGAACTCCGACAGCGCGGACCAAAGCAGTTCATCGGAGAGCACCCAGTAGGGCTGGGCATCGACGTCGTCGTAGGCGTCTGCCTTTCCGTTGAAGTACGTGCGGATTTCGTCCAGGGTGGCAACAGGTCCGGCGTTCATCAGTACACAGCTTTCGTAGAGGCGTGAGTGGAAGAGCTGGTCGGCTCGGCGGGGGAGCGCAGCGTCAGTTCCGTGTCCGACAGCACGCACTCCACTCCCAGCGGAAGTGTTGCCATCGGATCGGTGTGCCCGCACTCGATGTTGGCGAGGACCGGGAAGTCGTAGTCCCGGACAGCGCGCATCACCACTTCGTGCATTTGTCGGTCCTCCGCATCGGAGGACAGGCGAAGTCGGCCGATGACCAGCCCGGTGAGCCCGGCGAGCAGGCCGGCGTTGCGCAGCTGAGTCATGTCCCGATCCGCGTCGGCCGGGCTATATCCGCCGTCGGGCATGTCCAGTACGAGGACATGGTTCTGGTAGTCGGGCTGCCAAGGGGTGCCGAGGAGCTGGAGTGCGCTCGGCAGACAACCGGCCAGCAACGGTCCGGCTCCCGTACCTGGCCGCAGGACGACACGGGGCGGTGCGATCCTGTGCTGCCTTGGGCGCTTTTCGTCCACCGCCCAGTCGATGTACTCCTCGACCATGTGGTTCGCGCGAGGCACTGGGCCTCCGGATCCCGTCATGACGACATGCCGGAAGTGGTCCACCGTGTACGGGTCCGGAACGGGGAATTCTCCGAACTGGGGCAGCAGCGCAAGACCGTAGTAGGTACTGAGGCCAGCCGCCGCGTACAGCCCATGGTTGAGCACGGTGATGTCCGAATACCCGATCAGCGGTTTCGGGCAGGTCCTGATGGTGTCGAAATCCAGCAGTGGCAGCACCTGCGCGGCGTGGTCCCCACCGATCACGCAGATGATGCCCCGGATCCCGGGATCCGAGAACGCCGTCATGAGATCCGCCGCCCGATCCTCGGCTGCGGCCGAGCGCCAGTCCAGGCTGGCCCGGGCGTGCGACATGACGACGGGCTCCAGACCGGTGGCGGCACGCAGCGCGGACAGCGAGCGTTCGAACCGGCTGCGAAACAGGCCGGCAGCGCCCCAGGACGGGCTCACCACGGCGACCCGGTCTCCGGCTCTCAGCGTCGGGGGGAACAAAATCGGGCCCGTCACGGCGCGATGGTCACACCGTTGAGCCGGGGAGCGAGCTGCAGTTCACGGATGTCCCAGCGGTTGAGCACCCACAGCAGCCAGCGCTCGACTCCCAGGCCGAAGCCGGAGGTGCGCATGGGACGGACGTCCTTCATCTCCACGTACCACTGGTAGTCGGCCTCGGGAACGCCGTGCTGGGCCAGTGCGGTGCGCACCTGCTCGCCGGTCGTGTGCCGCTCGCCGGAGCCCACCACCTCGCCGACCCCGAAGAGCAGGTCCGCGCTGAGGGACGTACGTCGGTCCGCGTCGCCGTACGCCTGGTAGAACGGCACGGAGAGATGGTCGAAGTGGGTGACCCAGAGCACCGGGCTGACCTCAGCCATCAGGCGACGTTCGCCGTGCCGCGTCAACGTGCGCCAGCCGTCGGCCACTTCGACGGCAAGGGGGTCGCCGCCCAGGTGCTGGACCGCCTCGTCGAGGGTCATACGGGGAAAGGTGCCGAGTGCCGCCATGTGCTCCAGGTGGTCTGTACCGCCGGCGTGCGCGGCAATGTCGCCCGCGATCTGCTCAAGGACGGACCGGGACAGCATCGTCAGGTAGTTCTCCACGACGTCGATGACATCGTCCAGGCCGCCCTCGATCTCGGCCTCGCTGTGGAAGAACTGGTTGAGGTGGGTCTCGTCGGCGTCCTCGCCTCGGAAACTCGGCATCAGGTACCAGGCGCCCTGCGGGTTGAACCGGCAGCCGTATTCGAGCATGAACTGCATCGAGTCGGCCAGGTAGGTGCGTTGGCCGAAGAGGTCCACACCCACCGGTACGGAGTCGCTGCCCAGGCCCATCGGGCTGGACACGCTACCTGTGGTGATGGGCAGGTGAAGTGCTTTCACCTGCCGCTGCCGCCAGAATTCCGCGGTGCGGACGGTCAGCAGATCCTGAAGATCGATGAGCGTGCGGTAGAACGGATCTTCCATGATCTTTATGAAGCGGTCTGCCGCCGGACGCCATCCACCGTGCGAGAATTTCTCCATCACGGACACAAGAATTCCCTCCCGATTCTCTACTCGAATTTCAATGGAATGCGGGTGGCGTTCTCAGCTACCCCACGTCACATCGTCGGCTTCCGCCGCGTAGTGGGACTCGCCCCGCTGGGCGCCGTTCATGGAGGAGTTTCCGGGTGCCTCACCCGAGAAGGTAGCCAGCAGAACAGCGGTGATACCGGAGAGGGCAAATGCCGCGAAAGCGGTACAGATCTTCTTTGTAGCGTGCATGGTTCTGTTTCCCCGTTCGTTTCGAAAGTTGTTTCCGTGGCTGGGTTCCGGCACCACTCTGCCCCTGTCCGAAGAAGAAGAGAAGATCTTCCCGGCGGACTGATTCGGTCGTGGCCCAATGCGTCCATGCCAGGCATCCCTTTATTGGGGAGGCTCGCCCGATTCATCGAGGAGCTTCTCGAAGTAGGCCGCGGGCATGGCGACACCGCACGAGAGCAAGGTGAAGCCACGGAAGGCCACATGGCCGGACAGAGCCCGCCGGCAGACTCGCGTCGCGGCACACTCGGCCTCTTCCAGGGACGGGGCGAGCAGGTACAGCCCGAGTACGGGCTCACCCAGGGCAATGGGGTGAGCCACAACGAACTCCACGCCGTCCTGTGGTCCGGCACACTGCTGCACGAGTGCTGCGGCGTCGGAGGGCAGCTCGGCACCGACAGCCGGCAGTAGGTGAGCATGGACGAGGTACATGTGATGCCGCCGGTCTCACCAGGCCGCCCGCTCGGCCCCGTTCACGGGGTCAAGCGGTGCAGGTCGCGCGGGAAGAGTGTGGTGCGGCGGATGTTGTCGGCGCCCGTCAGCCGTGCGGTCCAGCGTTCGAGGCCGAGCGCAAAGCCGCCGTGCGGGGGCATGCCGTGCCGGAAGGCGGCCAGATAGCCCATGTACGTTTCCGGCGACTCCCCCCGCTCCGCCAGGGCAGCCAGATAATCGTCGTACCGGTGCAACCGCTGACCGCCGGTGACGAGTTCGAGTCCCCGGAAGAGGAGGTCGAAGCTGTTGGAGTGCGCCTCACGACCAGGCTCAGGATGGGTGTAGAAGGGCCGTTTGACCATCGGGTATCCGGTCACGAACAGGAAATCGCTGCCGTGCTCGCGCAGCGCCCACTCCGACAGGAAGCGCTCGTGGGCCGGCGCCAAGTCGGGCTCGCCGCGGGGGTCCTCGCTCGTGTGCTGTGCGAGGAGCGCCTGCGCGTCGGCGAAGTGGATCTCCGGGATGCGCTCCGGCACCTCCGGCAGATCGACTTCCAGAAGCGTGCACGCCTCAGTCGCACGCTTCCGGACCGAAGCGGTCATTGCGGCCAGGACCTCACGGAGTACGGCCATGACCTCGCGGTGGTCGGTAATGAAACCGAGCTCCACGTCGAGGGATGTGTACTGCGCCAGGTGCCGTGCCGTGTCGTGGGGTTCGGCACGAAAGACCGGACCGGTCTCGTAGACGCGCTCGAATACTCCCACCATGGCCTGCTTGAAGAACTGCGGGGACTGGGCGAGGTAGGCGTCGCTGCCGAACCAGTCGATCGCGAAGACGTTGGCCCCGGACTCGGTGGCGGACGCCACCACCTTCGGGGTATGGACCTCAGTGAAGCCGAGTGAGTCCAGGCACGCCCGGAAGCCTGCCACCGATGCGGCAGAGATGGCGTGCTGGGCTCGCAGCCGAGGGTGCCGCAGGGCGACCGGGGCGTGGTCCAGGATGGTCGGTAGGGTGGCCGGCACTGTCGGGCGATAGAGGTCGAAGGGCGGGGGCGCGACCCGTCCCGACAGGGACGTCACGACGGGCGAAGTCACCTCGAAGCCGCCGGGTGCCTGCGGGTTCTCCGTCACCGTGCCGCTGATCCGCAGCACGGTCTCTTCGGTGAGCGCGCCAGCTTCGGCCATGGCCCGGGGTTCACCGACCACTACCTGCGACAGTCCCGACCGGTCCCGGAGAATGAGGAACACCACGGATTTCAGTACGCGTTTGCGGTGCAACCATCCCTCAATGACCACTTCCTCTCCCACATGGCGGGAAAGATCCACAGCGAGAATCCTGGCCGTCGATGAGCCGATCAATTTCGGGGAGATCATCATAAACCCCTGATAAGTGAACGCTGACCCCTTGGGAGTGTGGGCGAGAAGGGAGCTCGCGGTACCACCACACTTTCGCCGACCTCTGAAACAGGTTGGCCTCGATAAGCCTGGTAACGGGGGCTGGCCGGCGGGGCATTGGGCTGCAGCGCCTTTTCTCCCCGCGCTCGGGAGGGTCTTCGTCGACCGGGGGTGAGTCCGCCATCCCAGCTATCGGCGGCTCTCTCGCGCTCACGTTTCCCGGTGATTACTCGTCTCCGTCAACACGTTGTTCCGAGCCTACACGCGAATTCCGGCCCCATCAACTTCCTTTGATTCCTTCTGAGTTGAATGGGAATTATCGCGGAGCCAAGCCCTGGACAGCAGGTGGATGAGGGCCGTGGCAGCGCAGATCACGGTGAGGCCGACAAGGTACGAGGTGCCGTGGCCCGCGTCGACGAACGCGCCCGCAGCGAGCGGACCCATCATGAAACCGACCGACTTGGCCATGCTCCATGCGGCGTTGTAGCGTCCGCGCGCTTCCGGCGGCGCCAGCTTGTTCACGAGTGTCGGCATCCCCGCGACGAAGCAGGTGGAGGCGATACCGAAGACCGCGACGGCGACCGAGACCAGCAGGAGACGCGTAGCCGTACCGCCGAGCCGTGCCGCCAAGATCACCAACACCCAGGAACCGGCCCACAACCCGCCTGCGGTGGCGATCAGCAGCCTCGGCTGGGATCGTTTCAAGCGGTCGTGAAGGAGGATCTGGGAGATGATTACCGCCCCCGTGTCGAGGGCGAAGGCGACCCCCAGCTGCCCTGGCGTGACGCCTGCCGCCAGGGTGAGATACGCCGGCAGGCCGGACTCCAGCTGCGCAAAGCTCGACGCCAGCAGGAGCCCTCCCAGGAAGAGCACGGCCATGAAGCCGGGGCTGCGGTAAACGACGGCGTACGAGGTGCGCCGACGAGGCTGCCTGTCCAGTGCCGACTCAGTGCGCACCGGAACCCGAACTCCCCTCAGCAGGGCGGCCACCAGCAGACAACTGGCGGCGTTCACCAGGTAAAGGATCTGGAAGGTGAGCGGATGCTCGACCGACGCCACGGTCGCGGCGACGATGCCGCCCAGTCCCATCGCCGCGTTCCCAATGCTGTAGCTGAGGCCGAAGACGACGGGGGCCATCCCCTCGGGTGCGCACTCCGCCAGCAGGGTGTACCAGGCGGCCAAGCCGCCCACCCCCAAGCCCGCCACGGCCGCGGTGGCCATGAAGGCGGCGGCGTCCGGGGCGAAACCGTAACCGGCATATCCGACCCCCTGCACGAACAGGGAAAGCATGGCCACGGGGCGCGCCCCTCTCCGGTCCACGAGTCGGCCGGCCAGCGGAGCGCCCAGCACCGCGCCACCCGAGAAGACCGCGAGTGCGGTGGTGGCGACGGCGACATCGAGTCCACGCACCTCATGCACGAAGACCACGAGGTACGGCATGATCAGGCCGGTCCCGAGGTTGTTCACGAGGCTGAGGAAGAGAAGCCGCCTACTGGCTCGCGGCAGCTGCCGTACATCTGAGGCAATCGACATGAGTGTTCCGGGTCCCAATGAATCGGAGGTTGGCGGAGAGGCGTCAGGCGCGCAGCCACAGGCCCCGGGTCCAACACCGGACGGCGCCGTCGGCGGCTACGACCACCTTGAGCGGGTGCTGATCGGGCCGTGTCCTCGTGGCGTTGCTGGTGCCGGTGAATTCGACGACCCTGCGCTCTCCCGCCTCGAGTTCGAGGTCGGTCGAGGCGGCGAGGCTGCAATGCACCACTGGCTCGTTGGAGATCGCGGCTCCGAGAGATACGGACAGGGGCCGCTCAGCGGGGGCCGTCAGGACGACGCCGAGCACGAACTCGGTGCCGCGCCGTACCTCCGACGCCAGAAGGAGCTCCACTTCGAGCTCGAAGTCCTTGCTGCCGGCAGCGACTTCGCCACAGCGTGCGCAGATCAGGTAGAGCTGCTCGGCCCCCGAACCAGCCGAGGGACGCACGCGATGGTCGACCGCGGTACAACTCCCGCACTGCGGGCAGTTCCGGGGCTCCTCGCTCATCTCCACTGCCCAGGGTCGGCGCCAGCCATCCACGTAGCTGGAGAAGTTCTCCCTGATCCAATCGATCTCGCCGCGGACCAGCCGTGACTGGAACCGGGACAGTTCCCGCACCGCCGACTCGAACGCGGCCACAGCCTCACTGGCCTCTTCGACACGTGTCGCGGTGGCGCGGCCCAGCAGTGCTTCCTTCGCCGTGCGTTGCACGGTGTCCAGGACGGTGAAGTCGGCCTGGACACCGACGCTCTGCAAGCCCTGCAGCCGGTCCAGCCATCCGGACACCCGCTCTGTCCACAGGACGTCGAGCCTCGGCGGCGCCAGCTGGACGCGGCCCGGTGGCCGGCCAGCCACCGTCGTCAGTGCCCAGGACGTGTATCCGTCAGGGCGGGTGAGCACCACCGGACCACCGACGCCACTGGCCATGACGGGGCCGCCTTCGACTAGGACCGCTGCGGGCTGCGCTGCGATGCGCACCCCTTCCGGCGGGCACGTCACGGAGGCGATCGTGCCGTCGGCGACCGGTGCGAGGCCCGCGTCCCCGAAGAGCACTAGACGGCCCAGCCCGTCCGGTTCGGCGTCCAGGACCCCATTCACCTCGGCCAGCGCCAGCCCGAGCGGCAGACCGCCGCGCGTCAGGCCCTGGAAAAGCTGGCCGGCGTAGGCAACACCCTTGCGGATGCCGGTTCCGGTAGCGACGGCGACCGTGCTGTTCTCCAACATGGTGAGCGGAACGGAGACCTCGGCCGAAACCGCCCCCTCGCCGGCGACGGCCAGCCTGCAGCCGTCCAGCACGGCGAACACCGCGCGCAGCTCCGCGGCGCGCAGGTGCTGTTCGACTTCCACGTCGGCGCGCCAGCAGCCCTGGCCCTGCTGGCAGGCCGTGGGGTGCTCCCGGAAGTCGGCCGCGTCCGGCATCGGAAGCGGCAGCAGTGGGTTCGCGGAGGCACGTCCGCAGATGCCTCCCCCGTTGAGGTGCATGACGCAGTCCCGCGCGTGGCTGCGGCCGGCCAACATCGCCACGCCCGGGCCGATCGCTTCACGCAGATTCGCGGGTGTCGCCGCGTTGCCCACGAGTCTCCTGGGCGTGACTTCGTCGATGGAGACCGTGTCGAAGGACAGGTCATGCCAGTGCTGCGAGGCGGCGGGCCCGCACAGGACGGTGCGTACGGCGAGGGCACCGCCGGCGGCGACGGTTCGTGTGACGAAGAAGCCCAGCTGGGCGTCGGCCGGGAGCGCAGCAAACCGCTCGGGCGTGATGACGGAGAGTCCGCCCACCACCGTCACGGGTTCCTCCCGGCTGCGTGCCAGGGCGGCTGTGAACGGCGCGTGGACCAGCGGGCGACCGGTGACACCCGCCAGTACCTCACCCACTGCGGCATACGCGGTGTCGCAGACGTAGACGCTTCCGTGCCACTGGCGTGCGGCTATCTCGGTCACCGTCGGCAGGGTGGCGATGGCGGACCGGAAACTCTCCCAGTACTCAGCGGGCACGGGGAGCACGGCATCTGCCCGCCCGGTTTCCTGGGCGTGCCGGAGATACTCCGCGTGCGTGTCGACCGGGACGATGGCGCGCCCGGCGATGCGGAGGGCTTCCCGGGTGTGACCGTTCATGACATTCCTCCTGTGCTGGGGCCGCGGCCTACGGTTCGAGGTGGTCGATGAACCGAGGGAACGGCACGACCTGTCGGATGTTGGCGAGGCTCATGCACTTCGCCATGAGGCGGTCGATTCCCAGGCCGAGACCGGTGAACGGGGGCAGGCCGCTCTTGACGACCTTCACGTAGTAGTCGAAGCGCACGGGATCGAGTCGCTGCTCCGCCATGCGCTCCAGCAGGCGCTGGGGGGACGTGACGCGCTCGCCGCCGTCGATGATCCCGACCTCGTCCCAGTAGAGCCGGAAGTCGTTCGCCACCTCCGTGCCGACGAGCGGGTCGTAGCGGGTGGACGAGAAGAAGGCCTTGTGGTGGGCAGGCATGTCGACGACCCAGAACAACGGGCGGTTCAGGTGCCGGGCCACAGTGCGCGCGTGATAAGGCTTGATTCGGTCTCCGCGCTGCAGGGGGGCGTGATCCTCGCTCTTCGTCGTGATGGCGACGACGTCTTCGTAGGTGACCACGGGGATGTCCGCCAGGTGCTCGTCGGGCAGCGGCGCGTCGGTGTGAGCGCAGACCCGGCGGACGATCCGGTCGGACAACGCGATCATGTCGTCCCGTCCCCGGTGGGCGGCGGTCACCTCCAGGATGAGGAACTCGCTCAGATGCTGGGAGCTGTGGTTGATGTCCGCGCGGAAAAGCGGTGAGATCTCGAAGACCGACGAGAAGTCGCCGGCGACGAAGGCGGTGTGGAACAGCAGGTTGCTGAGGCTCAGATAAGCCTCGCGGCCGAAGAAGTCCACCTTGAACTTCATGGTCGGGCCGTCCGCCATGCTTCCGACGATCCGAGGCGACTGCACCTCGACGTAGCGCTCGTCCTCCATCAGGTCCCGTACGGCCTTGATCGCCGTCCACTTCTTCAGCAGCCGTTCGCGAACTTCCGGCAGCCTCATGTAGACATGCTGGTCGGAGAGGATGTCCCTGCTGTACGGCAGTTGCCGCAATCGAGCCATCGTGGTGGTGGAAGTGTTCTCCGCGAGCACCTGAACGTCGTCGACGTGGATCTCCTCAGCGAACTTCCTGGACTTCTCGGCCGGCCGCAGCATGCCGGTGATCCGGACGATGCTCTCCTCCGCGATGTCGGGCCGGCCCGGGAACACACACAGGTACTCCTGGTCCAGGCAGCGCAGCACGGCGAACGCCAGTCGCTTGCCCATGGGCCTGATCTGGAAAAGCCTGCCGGTGAGGGTGGTCGGGGGCACTGGGACTCCTCATGGGTGGTTTCGGGACATCTCACCGAGCGGGGTCCTGTCCCCGGACTCGCCTTCACTGTGCCGTCGGCCCAGGGCGACGAACAGGGCTGTCAGACGGACTGATCCGGCCGTGACCTGTTGTGTCCTGGCCGTATCCGCTCCGTGAGGGCGCGGCGGTCCGCTTTTCCGTTGCCGTTCAGGGGGAGTTCCGCGACGACGGTGCAGCGGGGCGGGATCTTCGCCGGCTCGATCTGCTCTCGTAGCTGCACCAGGACCTGCGCCGGCTCCAGATCCGTGACCACGACCAGTTCGGCTGGGTGGGCGTCGTCCGGCGGCAGCGCCACGGCCCCCGTCACGCCGGGTACGCGCCGTGCCGCCGCCTCCACCTCGGTGGTGCTGACCCGGAACCCGCGCTGTTTGTAGAGGTCGTCGCGCCGGCCGTCGAAGTAGACATAACCGTCGGTGTCGATCCACCCGTAGTCCCCTGTGCGCAGCTCGGGGAACAAGCCGTGCCGACGGGGGAACCGACTCGCCGTCAGGTCGGGGCGCTGCCAGTAGCCCGCCATAACGTTCGGCCCACGCACGGTCAGTTCGCCGATCTCCCCCGGCGGCAACTGGTCGCCGTTCTCGTCGCAGGCGACGACCTCGGTGCCGGGCAGCGGCAGTCCGCAGGAGCCCGGGCGGTCCAGGTCGCCGTCGGCGGGCATGATCGTGGCGCGCTTGCACTCCGTCAGGCCGAACATCAGATGGATCCGTGCTCCGGGCAGCGTCTCCCGCAGCGCGGCGAGCGTCACGGCGGAGACGGCCGCGCCCGTGTTGGTCAGCAACCGCAGCGGCGGTCGGGGGCCGGAGGTTCTGCGCAACAGCCAGGCCAGACTGTCTCCGAGCGAGGGAACCATGGGCAGCACCGTGGCCTCGCACTCCAGCAGGCGGCTGACCAGAGCCGGGCCGGATTCCCGCGCCCCGCCGAGCCACACGTGGGCCCCCGAAAGGGCGCCGAGGAACACCTGGTAGAGGCCGTAGTCGAAGGAGAGCGGCAGCGGGCAGTACACCGTGTCGTCCGGCTGGTAGCGCAGGACGGACTGGATCGCCGAGAGGGCGAACAGCGCTTGTCCGTGCGTGCTGACGACGGCTTTGGGCGCCGAGGTCGTGCCGGACGTGTAGATGAGACACACCGGGTCCACCGTCAGCGGTCCCGTCCGGTCGTCGCGGCGCGGATCGGTCCGGTCAGCGGAGGCGTTCAGTTCCATCGGTGCGATGCCGCCCAGCCCGCGCTCCCGTGCCGCCCGTAGCGCCCCATCGTCATCGGAGACCAGGAGCGCGGGGCGGCAGTCGTCCAGCACGTGCTCCAGAGGGACGCCCCTGACCTGCTCGTGGACGATGGAGAATGCCACTCCCAGCCGTGACGCGGCGAACGCCAGGGCAGGCACCAGCACCCCGGTGGGGAGCGCGATGACCATCCGGTCGCCGCGCCGCATACCCAGAAGGTGGAGAGCCGTGGCCAACTGGCGGCTGCGCGTGGCCAGTTCGCCGTATGTCATGCTGTGTCGTCCGTCGGAAAGGGCCGGTGCGTCGGGCCGGCTGCGTGCCGTCGCGTCGACGAGGTCGTGCAGCAGCGCCCCGGGCCCGGTCACTGCGCGGCTCCGGCCCGGGCGAGCCGGGTCGCCGACTTCGCCGTGGCGGACCACGGCAGTACCAGTGTTCCTTCACCGCCGCAGACGAGGACGGGTGGATCGAGGACTTCCGCAGCCGATGGGCGGTCGCCGTATCGGGCGGCGATCACCTTATGCGCCTCGAACTCAATGAGACATCGCAGCCGCGAGCGGTGTTTCAGCCGGGCGGTCGCCTCGATGAAGTCGCCTGGGTGTACGGGCGCAGTGAACCGCAACCCGGTGTACTCGGAGAGCAGGCCTTCGTCGCCGCCGGACCGGATGCCGATCTCGGTGGCGAGGTCCCCGAAGAGACGCAGGACGAGGGCGGCTCCGATCAGATCACCTCCGTAGTGGGCGTCCGACTGGCTCAGGCGGATGCGTATCCGGGCGACGATGTCGGAAGGTGTGTCCATGGTTGTTACTCACTCCTGGCGAGGACTGGTGGTACTTGCTCGAGGCGCGGGTGGGCGATAGCCACCGCAACGGCGACGCCGTTCTTGTGGGAGATCGACACCGCGACCCCGTCGATGCCGGCCGAGGCAGCATGCTCGGCAGCCGGCCCGAGGAGGCGTACGGTCGGCCGGCCTTCCGCGCTTCGGCCAATCTCGATGTGGCGCGGTGCGAGACCCCGGCCGAATCCATGGCCCAGCGCCTTGGCGACCGCTTCCTTCGCCGCGAAGCGGCCCGCCAGGAACTCCCGCCGCCGCTCGGGCCCGACGGCGTCCGCCAGGTCCCGCTCAGCACTGCTGTACGCGAAGCGCAGAAACCAGGGGCGGCCGCACAGTCGGTCCAGCTCCGCGATCCACAGCACGTCCACACCCGGACGGACCGTGAACTCCGACCGCAGGGGTGCCGGTTCCACAGCTAGAACTCCGCGAGCCGTTGCGGCGACAGCAGGTCCTCGACCGTGTCGCGGCGACGGACCAGCTGGACCCTGCCCTGGTGGACCAGCACCTCGGCCGGGTAGCCGTGGCTCAGGAAGCGACCCGGGGACGCGGTCGGACCGTACGCGCCCGAGCGTTCGACTCCCAGCAGGTCGCCCGGCCGGACCGGGGGCAACGCGATCTGCTTGGCCAGCACGTCGGCCGGGGTGCAGAGCGGTCCTGTGACCGTGTACCGCATGGTCGATGGTTCGTCGGGCCGGGTCAGCGCGCGCAGAGGGAAGTTGCGCCGTACGAAACTGCCGACACCAACCGCTGCCATGTGGTGGTTGGTTCCTCCGTCGGCGATCACGAAAGTCTCACCCATGGAGTCCTTCACGTCCAGGACACGGACGACGTATGTCCCGGACGCGGCGGTGAGACATCGCCCCGCCTCCAGGATGTAACGGCAGTCGGGACGGGTCCGGGCGAAGTCGTCGACGGCTTGGTTGACTCCGTCGACGAGTTCGCCGATGTTCGGGTCCTTCTCGTTGTCGAAGTAGGCCACGCCGATCCCGCCCCCGAAGTCGACGGTCCGCAGCGGTATGCCGAGCGCCGCCGCGATTCGCCCCGCCTCGGCGAGGACGCCGCGAGTGTTGTGGACGACGTCTTCGGCACGCAGGAACCGGGTGCCGACATAGGCATGGATTCCCTCGATCCTGATGTGCCGCAGCGCGGTCAATTCGGCGCGGGAGCGCTGTAGCAGATCTGCGTCCATGCCGAACTGGCGTGGTTTGCCGCCCATGGCCAGCCCCGAACCCGTGGTGGTGAAGACCGGGTTGATCCTGAGCAGTACCGGCACGGCGCCATCCGTACCTACACCTGCCGCGATGTCGTCGAGCAGCCGCAGTTCACCGAGGGATTCGCAGACCACGGCGCGAATACCGGCCCGGACGCAGGCTTCGAGTTCACGTGGTGTCTTCCCGGGACCGAGGAAAATGATGTCCTCGGGCGCGAACCCCGCGCGCAGCGCGGTGACCAGTTCCGTCTCGGAAGACACTTCGGCGCCGGCCCCGAGCGACCGGAGGTAGGCAGCCACGCTGACGTTCGGGTTGGCCTTCAGCGAGTAGAACACATCCACCGTCGGCCGCAGTCCGTCCCGCAGCCCTTCGTAGTCCGCGCGGATGGTATCCGTGTCGTAGACGAAGAACGGGGTCCCGAACTCCTCGGCGATGTCGGAGACCGACAAGCCCTGGATACGTACGTGGCGGCCGGTCATGCGCTCACTTCGATTCTTCCCGACGCCGACGAGGAGGGATCACTCCCGAGCGCCAGAAGGTGGCTGCGCTCCGGTGCTCGAGCATCGGTCTCGCAGAGCACGATCCGGTCATACACCGCCCCCCAGTCGGCGTGCTGCTCCGCGAGCGCCAGCCACACACCGGTGGCATACGTCGCCCGTTCCACCCGGTGTACGGCAGCTCCGGCGGGCAGCAGCAGGGACGGGTCAGCATGCGGTCCCACCACGATCAACGGTTGTTCCGAGCCGTCGATCATCCTCGCCAGTCGGTCACCAACGGCCGCCGGGTCGGCCCCGCGGACCTCGGCCACCTCCCCGAGCCGCAGGCCGTCGCCCTCGCCGAGGACCAGCAGCGCCGCGGAATCGGAGGCCGTGGCCGCATCGAGGCGCTCACCGCGCGCCGGGTGAGTGCTCTGCTCGACGATCAGAACAGCCGCCGTGCGCACCCGTCCGGAGCAGTGACCGGCCGAGGCGATCCGGACCGCGGTGAACGGCGCGGCGCTGCCCTGCTCGCCGATCGCGAATCGACGGCCGCTCCCTCCGAGCCGGTCCTGTAGAAAGGGAGAGACCGGCGTGTACGGATGGAGATCGGGAAGCCCGCTCGCGACCACGACCAAATCCGCGTTCCGCGCAGCACTCAGGACCGCCTGATCGGCCAACAACCGCTCGGCCAGGTCCACATGGCTGACTCCGGCACCGCCGTTGAGCAGCCGCTCGTCGATCCGCATTCCGAACGGCCGGTGCAGATCCTCGGCATACATCAGTTCCAGCGGCTCGGGCTGCCAGCCCTTGTGGTCGGTGACGGTCACGGCCGCCGCCGCACGGAGGGTCAGGGGGGGAGTCAAGGACGCACCTCGCCGCTCTGATGCGCAGCCAGTTCGCGCAGTACAAATGCGGCGAAGGTGCCTACGGTCTCGAAATCATCCATGTCGAGTGTCTCTGGATCGACCACGAGGCCAAACGAGTCTTCCATGGCCATGAGCAGCTCCAGGCTGGTGGTGGAGTCGAGATGCAGGTCCTCGAACAGACGGGTGTCATCGCTGAGACCCGTCACCGGCCGGTGCAACGCCTCCGAAACTCCGGCTGCGATGGCTGCGACAACAGTGCTGTGGTTCATGGTCGATCGCCTTCTGCGGGAAGCTTCCGCGAGGGACGGGTCAGTACGGTGGCTGCGTAGCTGCCGCCAACACCGACCGCAGCCATCAGATAGGTGCCTCCGGATCGGATCAGCCCGTCTTCGTCGAGTGTCTTGTAGTTGATCAGCGGGTCTGCCGAGAAACAGTGGCTGTAGCGCGCGATGTTGTTCAGGAAGATTCGGTCTGTGTGGATGCCGAGTGCCTTTGCGGCCTGTCGCCAGAATGTCCGGTTCACGTTGTGCGGGATCACGAGGTCGATGTCGTCGAGGGTGAGGCCCGACTCGGCGACAGCACGGTTCATGGTGTCGACGAGGAGCGCCACGGCGATGTCGCCGGTCTGCTGCGGCTCAGCGTCCGGCGGCCTGAAGTCGCTGCGCACCGCGTGCGAGCGGATCACATCACCATCGCCGCCCAGGGTGAGCAGACAGGAAGCCGCACCGTCCGCGAGCAACTGGCCGAGCCCGTAGTCCAGTTGGATCAGCGGGGTAAACACGCGCTCGCCGGATACGACCAAGGCGCAGTCGCCTTCAGCTCCCTCGGCGCGGAGCAGATCCCCTGCCATGTCCATGGCGGTGAGCGCCTGGGCACAGTTGTGCTGGACCACGGCGAACGCGTCAGCGTGCTGCAGGCCGAGAGAGGCGGCCAGGACCTGTGCGGCATCGATGTCCGCCGGGGTCACCTGCGGGACCGCGTGGGCGTAGACGACATAGCGGACACGTTCGCGTGCGGTGCCGGCCAGTGCTCCCCTGGCCGCAGGCAGCAACAGGTCGAAGAGATCCAGGTCCGCGTCGAACCGCAACCGGTCCAGGCCGTGGATGCGCCGGAAGACACGCACCTGAGCGGCGGACAGGCCGTGGTCGTCCAGCACTTCCTCGACGGAGGCCTCCCGGTCCGGGAAGAACGTGTCGACCGACGTCAAGGTGACCGGCAGCCCGGCCGGTGCCATGGTGGCGGTCATCCCCACACCACCGGTCTCGACGCGGGCCGGCGAGGGCCGGATCTGCCCCGCAGGTCACCGGAGGTCTCGCCGCTCCAACTGCGGCACACACGATCTGTCACGGTGTCTCCCCTACTCATGCGAACGGCCCGACAGGAACGGGCCGGAGCGCGAGGTGGCGCGTTGTTCTCTCCCGGGGGTCGCATTCACTGTGCCCCGTTCCGAACGGCCGGAAAAGATCTCCCCGATGGACAGAACCGGCCTTGGCATATTGAGGACTGAAGCCAGGGGCGGCGCACAACGACTCCAGGATCTTCCGTCCAGGCACGTCGTATCCGTCAGTCCGGCAATTTCCTCGATGCCCGGGTGTAGTCGCGCCAGGCGCGCAATTCCCCGGCAGAGCAGACCGATCCGCAATCCCCACCGCACACGGAAACGGGGGTCCGTCGCGGCATCGACTCCGTCACGAAGCAGCAGTTCAGTAGCCGGCAGCTGGCCGGGAGCGGCGGCAGCGGTACGGGGACCCGGCTTCGGGCGGTCGTTGCATGGGGTGATACAAGGCTGCCCAACTCCCCGCGCCCAGCAGCTCGGTAGACGGTGAATACAGTCCGGTAACCTGCCCCCGTAACCGGGGGCAGAACAGCCGCTCCTGCATGCCGTCTGCTGAGGAGGGGCTCCTGTGCCCGTCGTTCACCCGCGTCGTTTGGCCCTCATCGGAGGGGGCTTTTCCACAGACGACGATAGACTGCTCGATGACTGGGTGCTGGGCCAGGCACGCACTCCTCGACCCAAGGTGTGCTTTGTGCCCACTGCCAGCGGTGACGCCCCCGCCTATATCGAGCAGTTCCTCACCGCATTCCGGTCACGGCCCGACTGTGAGCCCTCCGTCCTGCCTCTGTTCCGACGAGAGCTCGACGATGACTCATTGCGCCGGTTCCTCCTTGCTCAAGACGTCGTGTACGTGGGCGGTGGCAACACTGCGAATCTGTTGGCGGTCTGGCGCACGCACGGCATTGATCGGCTGCTGCATGAGGCCTACGATCTCGGAACGCTTTTGTGCGGGATCAGCGCTGGCGCCAACTGCTGGGCAGAGGGATCTCATACCGACTCCTTCGGGCCGCTTGGTTGCCTGCCGGACGGGTTGGGTCTATTGCCCGGTTCTGTCTGCCCGCACTATGACAATGAACCGGGCCGTCGCCCCTCCTACCAGGCAGCTGTGGCAACCGGCGCCCTTCCCGCAGGATGGGCATTGGAAGACGGAGTTGGAGCCCTATTCACGGACGGCCTTCTGACAGAAGCGGTGACTCGATTTCCCAGTGCGCACCTGTACCGCGTGGAGCCGGACAGGCTGAGCGGCGTCAGCGAACGAGCACTGCCATGCCGCTTGCTCACAGCAGTATCGTGATCGGCCGACCGTAGGGTCAGAACGAATATCAGAGCCATAAGCTGGATCTCTCAGAAGTTGGTGCCCATGTTGCAGGAATTTACGAAGGCCGACATAGAGACCGAATGGGGCGCGCGATTGACCGTCCTGCAGGAAGACGCCAGTCACTACGGAGATGTGCTGATTTCCGGCATGAGCTGGGAGCACGAGACTCGACTGTTGCAGCGGCTCACAAAGCCTGGGATGACGGTTCTGGACGTCGGCGCCAACTACGGGTACACGGCATCGCTCTTCGCCCACCAGGTCGGCCTCACGGGGCGTGTCGTCTCCTTGGAGCCGGAGCCCGTAATGGTCGAGCTGCTCACCCGGAACATGGCCACAAACGGTCACCGAAACGTCGAAATTGTGGCAGCGGCAGTCGGCTCGATGCCTGGCGAGATGAAGCTGTGGCGCAGCGCGACGAATCTTGCCTGCCACTCCCTCAACCCGGATTTGGTCCCTTCACCCCTGGACTCCGTCACAGTGTCCGTGACAACCCTGGACGACCTCTGCACGAAGCATCTCGCGGAGAGGTCACCGGATCTCATCAAGCTCGATGTGGAGGGATGGGAACTCGAGGCCCTTCAAGGCGCAGGCGATGTCCTGAGTTCCGCTCGTCCTGACATCTGGCTGGAGTTCTGGCCGGACGGCCTCCGAGCCAACGGGCACAACCCCGCCCGCCTGTTGGAGCTTCTCCGGGAGGCAGGCTACGTTCTTGCAGGCCATGATCTGGTGACCGGTGAACGGGTGGACACTGCGGAGGACGCCGCGATCGACTACTGCGACGCGATGAGCGAGGCTTTTCATCGGGAAGGCCACGCGGATCTCTATGGAATCGTCTATCTCCTCGCCACGCATCCCGGCAAGCCCTAAGAGGGTGTTTGATCTAGGTGAATTACGGCTTATGCAGTAATGCTGCTCCGCGGAAGATTCGTGGCGTTTCTCGCTGAGGATGACGCGGTTCTCGCGGATTTCAGCACCGTGTTCTACGAGATCCATCGTCTGAGGAGCGGGGCAGCACGATGTCGGTGGCGCCCAGTTCGAACAGCTGCCCCTTCGCGCGTAGGCGGCGCAGCTGGTCGACGGAGTCGATGCCCAGTTCGCGGAGGAGTTCCTCGCGCTCGGCCGGCATGGTGCGGGCCTCGGCGACCGTGCGGGCGGCCCGTTCGTGGTCTGCCCGCCCCGCGATGCCGCCGACGTGCGGCAGATCGGCCAGGGCGGACAGGCCTCTGCCGGCCAGGTCGATGCCGTAGACGGCGACATCGTCCGGGGTGTGGGTGAGGGCCAGGGCGAGGGCGAGCGTGCGCAGCAGGGTGGTCTTGCCGGACTGTGGTCCGCCGATCACCGCGACGTGTCCGCCGGCTACCGTCAGGTCCAGCAGCCATGGCTGCTGGACCTGACGGGCCGGGTCATCCAGCACGCCGAGCGGGACATGCATCGAGCCGTCGCCGTACGGGAGGCGCGGGCCTTCCGTACCGGCCTGCAGCGGCCCGGCGGCCGTGTTCAGGGTGACGGTGTCCGGCGGCGGAGGCAGCCAGATGCGCCGTACCGGCAGGGCTGCCGTGGCGAGCTGGTCGACCATGACGGACAGGACGGTCGGGCCGGTCTCATGCCGGGTGGCGGCGGGTTCCTCTGATGCCTCCAGCGGCACGCCTACCGACAGCTGTGCGTCCAAGCTGTTCAGACCGCGATGGTGGGCGTGTTCGTGGCCGGTGGAGGCTGCGTGGCCTTGCCTCC
>NZ_JBIAWS010000032.1:0-23429 GCF_042896045.1 Streptomyces sp. NPDC001351
CCTCGGGGTCACC
The DNA here is from genome assembly GCF_042896045.1 of Streptomyces sp. NPDC001351. Taxonomy (NCBI): domain Bacteria; kingdom Bacillati; phylum Actinomycetota; class Actinomycetes; order Kitasatosporales; family Streptomycetaceae; genus Streptomyces; species Streptomyces sp. NPDC001351. Next base: position 14 of record NZ_JBIAWS010000032.1, read on the forward strand.
CCGCCCCGGTCCGCGCACTTTTTGGCGGCCCGGGCGGCCGCCCCCCCCCCGGGGGCCGGGGGGGGGGGGGTGGGGGTGGGGGGGGGGGGGCCCCCCCCGCCCCCCCCCACCCCCATGTGCCGTCTACTTCTTCTTGTTGCCGCGCTTCTCGCGCACCCGCACCGAGATATGGATCGGCGTCCCCTCGAAGCCGAACTCCTCGCGCAGCCGGCGCTCGATGAAGCGCCGGTAGCCCGCCTCGATGAACCCGGAGGCGAACAGCACGAACCGCGGAGGCTTGGTGCCGGCCTGGGTGCCGAAGAGGATGCGGGGCTGCTTGCCGCCGCGGATCGGGTGCGGGTGGGCGGCGACCAGCTCGCCGAGGAAGGCGTTGAGACGGCCCGTCGGGACGCGGGTCTCCCAGCCGGCCAGCGCGGTCTCGATCGCCGGGACCAGCTTCTCCATGTGCCGTCCGGTGCGGGCGGAGACGTTCACCCGGGGCGCCCAGGCGACCTGGCCGAGCTCGGTCTCGATCTCCCGCTCCAGGTAGTAGCGGCGCTCCTCGTCGAGGGTGTCCCACTTGTTGTAGGCCATGACGATCGCCCGGCCCGCCTCGACGGCCATGGTGACGATGCGCTGGTCCTGTACCGAGATGGACTCGGAGCCGTCGATCAGGATGACCGCGACCTCGGCCTTCTCGACGGCGGCGGCAGTACGCAGGGAGGCGTAGTAGTCGGCGCCCTGCTGGAGGTGGACGCGCTTGCGGATACCGGCGGTGTCGACGAACTTCCAGGTGACGCCGCCGAGTTCGATGAGTTCGTCGACCGGGTCGCGGGTGGTGCCCGCCAGCTCGTTGACGACGACGCGCTCCTCGCCCGCCACCTTGTTCAGGAGGGAGGACTTGCCGACGTTCGGGCGGCCGATCAGGGCGATGCGGCGCGGGCCGCCGATCGCGGTGCCGAAGGTCTGCTCGGGGGCGTCCGGCAGGACCTCGAGCACGGCGTCCAGCATGTCGCCGGTGCCGCGGCCGTGCAGCGCGGAGACGGGGTGCGGCTCACCGAGACCCAGCGACCACAGATAGGCCGCGTCCGCCTCACCGCTCTGCCCGTCGACCTTGTTGGCCGCGAGCACCACCGGCTTGCCGGCCTTGCGCAGCAGCCGTACGACCGCCTCGTCGGTGTCGGTGGCGCCGACCTTGGCGTCGACGACGAACACGACGGCGTCGGCGGCCTCGATCGCGTACTCGGCCTGCGCGGCCACGGAGGCATCGATGCCGAGGACGTCCTGCTCCCAGCCGCCGGTGTCGACGACCTTGAAGCGGCGGCCCGACCACTCGGCCTCGTAGGTGACGCGGTCGCGGGTGACGCCGGGCTTGTCCTCGACGACCGCCTCGCGCCGCCCGATGATGCGGTTCACCAGAGTCGACTTGCCGACATTCGGGCGGCCGACGACGGCGAGGACGGGCAGCGGGCCGTGACCGGCCTCCTCGATGGCGCCCTCGACGTCCTCGAGGTCGAAGCCCTCTTCCGCGGCGAGCTCCATGAAGTCCGCGTACTCGGCGTCGCCAAGCGCTCCGTGGTCGTGCTCCTCGCCCGAGCCGTCGGAGTGGATGTGGTCGTTCATGAAGTCCGTACCTCGTCGTTCATCGTGGTGATCGGTGGACCATCCGGTTTCTTCGCCTGATCCACTACTGAAGTGTCGCTCAGCGCCCGGTCAGGCGCCTGGCGTTTTCCAGGTGAGCGGTGAGCTGCTTCTGGATGCGTTCGGTCGCCTCGTCGAGCGCCTTGCGCGTGCGCCGTCCGCTGCCGTCGCCCGCCTCGAAGGGGTCGCCGAAGACGACGTCGATACGGCTGCGCAGCGGAGGCAGCCCCTTTATCAACCGTCCCCGCCGCTCGGAACTTCCCAGTACGGCGACCGGGACGACCGGTGCTCCGCTGCGTACGGCGAAGTACGCGAGCCCGGCGCGCAGCGCGGCGAAGTCGCCCTCACCGCGGGTGCCCTCCGGGAAGATGCCCAGGACCCCGCCGGAGGACAGCACGTCCAGCGCCTGCGTGATCGCCGTGCGGTCGGCACCCGACCGGTCGACCTTGACCTGCCCGATGCCGAGCAGGAAGGGGTCCAGCGGGCCGACGAACGCCTCCTTCTTGATCAGGAAGTGCGTCGGCCGGGGCGCCACGCCCATGACCATCGGACCGTCGATGTTGTGGGAGTGGTTGACGGCGAAGATCACCGGGCCGGTGGCGGGCACCTTCCAGGAGCCCAGCACCCGCGGCTTGAACAGCCCGTACATCAGGCCGACGCCGATCCGCCGCCCGACCTCGGCGCCTTTCTCGGAAGGGACGGAAGGTGCGGTCACTTCCCGGCCCGCTTCTCCTCGACGAGGGTGACGACGCACTCGATGACCTGCGCGAGGGTGAGGTCGGTGGTGTCCACCTCGACCGCGTCGTCCGCCTTGGCGAGCGGCGAGGTCTTGCGGGAGGAGTCGGCCGCGTCGCGCTTGATCAGCGCCTCGCGGGTGGCGTGCACGTCGGCGCCCTTCAGCTCGCCGCTGCGGCGGGCGGCACGCGCCTCCGGCGATGCGGTGAGGAAGATCTTCAGGTCGGCGTCGGGCAGCACGGTCGTACCGATGTCACGGCCCTCGACGACGATGCCGTGCTCCGCGGAGGTGGCCAGCGAGCGCTGCAGCTCGGTGATCCGGGCCCGCACCTCGGGCACCGCGCTGACCGCGCTGACCTTGGAGCTGACCTCCTGGGTGCGGATCGGGCCGGCCACGTCGGTGCCGTCGACCGTGATCGTCGGATGGGCCGGGTCCGTGCCGGAGACGATCTCGGCCTTGCCCGCCACGGCGGCGATCGCGGACGGGTCGTCGACGTCGATCCCGTTGTTCACCATCCACCAGGTGATCGCCCGGTACTGGGCACCGGTGTCCAGGTAGCTCAGGCCGAGCTGCGCGGCGACGGCCTTCGACGTGCTCGACTTGCCGGTGCCGGCCGGACCGTCGATGGCGACAATCACGGGCTTGGCGACGCCGTTTTCCACGGGGGGACACCTTCCTGGTGCGGTGCGGTGGGTGTGCGGGGCCGCGATGGTGCCCTGCACAAGGTTACTGGCTCGCCGGCACCCTTCTTACAGGCGGATGATCCGGGGGATCACTGCGCGGGGGTGCGGTTGATCACTGCCGGATCGCCCAGCCCCGCTCCCGCAGTGCCGCCGTGAGGACCGGCGCCGCCTGCGGCTCCACCATCAGCTGCACCAGCCCCGCCTGCTGCCCGGTGGCGTGCTCGATGCGTACGTCCTCGATGTTGACCCCGGCCCGGCCCGCGTCGGCGAAGATCCGTGCCAGCTGCCCCGGCTGGTCGTCGATGAGGACGGCCACGACCTCGTACGCCCGCGGAGCGGACCCGTGCTTGCCGGGGACGCGGACCTGTCCGGCGTTCCCGCGCCGGAGGACGTCCTCGATGCCCAGGACACCCTCACCACGCTTGGCCTCGTCGGAGGACTGCAGGGACCGCAGCGCCTGCACCGTCTCCTCCAGGTCGGCGGCGACGTCGGAAAGCAGGTCGGCGACCGGGCCGGGGTTCGCGGACAGGATGTCGATCCACATCCGGGGGTCGGACGCGGCGATCCGGGTCACGTCCCGGATGCCCTGACCGCACAGTCGTACGGCCGCCTCCTCGGCGTTCTCCAGCCGCGCGGCGACCATGCTGGACACCAGGTGGGGCATGTGGGAGACCAGGGCGACGGCGCGGTCGTGGGCGTCGGCGTCCATGACGACCGGGACGGCCCGGCAGTGCGAGACCAGCTCCAGGGCGAGGTTGAGCACCTCGGTGTCGGTGTCCCGGGTCGGGGTGAGCACCCAGGGGCGGCCCTCGAAGAGGTCACCGGTGGCCGCCAGCGGCCCGGACTTCTCGCGGCCCGACATGGGGTGGGTGCCGATGTACTTCGACATCACGGACGCATCCAGGCCCAGCGCCTCCAGCTCGCGGCGCGGGCCGCCCTTGACGCTGGCCACGTCGAGGTAGCCGCGGGCCGCGCCCCGGCGCATGGCGTCGGCCAGCACCCCGGCCACATGGGCGGGAGGCGCGGCGATGATCGCGAGGTCGACCGGCCCGTCGGGGGCCTCGTCGATGCCGGCGCCGAGCGCGGCGGCCGTACGGGCCTGCTCCGGGTCGTGGTCGGCGAGGTGGACGACGACGCCCCGCTGGGACAGGGCGATGGCGGCGGACGTACCGATGAGTCCGGTGCCGATGACGAGCGCGGTTCTCACTGGGCGATGTCCTTGCGCAGGGCGGCCGCGGCGCCGAGGTAGACATGGGCGATGTCGGCGCGGGAGCGGTCCGACTCGATGTGCGCCAGGACCCGCACGACGCGCGGCATGGCGCCCTCGATGTCGAGTTCCTGGGCGCAGATCAGCGGTACGTCGACGATGCCGAGCTTGCGTGCGGCGGCCGCCGGGAAGTCGCTGTGCAGGTCGGGCGTGGCCGTGAACCAGATGCTGATCAGGTCGTCGGCGCTGAGCCCGTTCCGCTCGAGGATGGCGGTGAGCAGGGCTCCGACCTGCTCGTCCATGTGTCCGGCCTCGTCCCGCTGAAGTTGGACGGCTCCCCGGACCGCTCGTACCGCCACGGCTGCACTCCTCGCTGATGTACGGATCGGCTTTCGACCCTCCAGCCTAGTCAGCCCGCGGCGGGCGGGTGCGCGACGCCCGCCCGCTGAGACGAGGGCTCCGATGCCCTGCCCATGTCACCGAATCGCCCCGATTTCGCTACTTGCGGCGGCTCGCCCCTGTGCGCCTCTTTACGTCGGGGCCGCCGGTCCGCTCTGATGGCAGGACACTCGCCTCGGGGGAGGCCCGTATGAAGCGTCCTGGACCGCTGCTCACCCTGCTCGCGGGACTGCTGCTCGGCCTGTTCATGCTGTCGCTCAACGCGACGACGGGGTCGAAGAGCGCCGCGTCCCCGTACAAGGAGAAGTCGCCCGCCGTCACTGCGTCGCCGACCCCCTCCAAGGCCGCCGCGTCGCCCAGCCCGTCGCCGTCGCGGGCGGCCGCGCCCGAGGGTGTCTACACCGGCCGTACCGACGACGACTCGTCCGCCGTGGCCGTCTCACTGCGTGGCGGCAAGGCGATCGCGTACTTCTGCGACGGCCACAACATCGAGTCGTGGCTGAAGGGCGCGGTGAAGGACGACGGCAGCCTGAGCCTGACCGGTGACCACGGCGCCAAGCTGAACGGCACGCTGAAGGGCACCAAGCAGCTCCGGGGCACGGCCGAGGTCGGCGGCGGGCACTACTCCTTCACCCTCGACAGGGCGAAGAAGCCGTCCGGGATCTACCGGGCGAACAGCCAGGTCGCCGGCGCCAGAATCGTCGGCGGCTGGATCGTCCTGCCGGGTGGCAAGCAGGTGGGCATCGTCACCCGCGACGGAACGCCTTCGGCCGCGCCGGCCATCGACCCGGCGACGGGCGCGGTGACGGTCGGCGGACAGCGGCTGACGGCACATCCCGTAACTCCTTGATCCTCCTGACCTGGGAGACGACACCATGACCGTCGACCCGAACGCCGCGACCCAGAGTTTCCCGCCCTCCGGACCCGCCCATCGCGCCCCCAGCCCCGCCCGCTACCTCGTCCCGGCCTTCGTCGCCGCCGCGGTGGCCGTCGGCCTCGGGGTGTACGGCAAGGTCCACGACCCCAGCGGGACGGCCTTCAACCTGGCCGGGTTCAGCAGCACGGGCGCGGTGAAGTCGTGGCTGGCGTCGACCGCGTTCTTCTTCGCTCTCGTCCAGCTGGTCAGCGCGTTCATGGTGTACGGCAAGCTGCCGGGGCCGCGCTGGGCGTCGGCGCTGCACCGCTGGTCGGGCCGGATCGCGTTCCTGGTGGCGGTCCCGGTCGCCGTGCACTGCCTGTACGCCCTGGGCTACCAGACCTACTCGACGCGCGTGATGTGGCATTCCGCCCTGGGTTGCTTCTTCTTCGGTGCCTTCAGTGCCAAGATGCTGCTGCTTCGCTCACAGCGGCTCCCCGGCTGGCTGCTGCCGCTCGTCGGGGGGCTGGTCTTCACCGTTCTCACGCTCATCTGGCTGACGTCCGCCCTCTGGTTCTTCCGCACGTTCGGAGTGACGACATGACCCACCGCTCGACGCGGCGCACGGTTCTCCTCGCGACGGGCGCGGCGACGCTCGCCGCGGGCTGCAGCAAGTACGGCAACAGCGACTCCGGGTCCTCCGCGAACGCCTCCGGCGGGCAGGAGCTGGCGAAGACCTCCGAGATCCCGGTCGGCGGCGGCAAGATCTTCAAGGACCAGAAGGTCGTGGTCACCCAGCCGAAGAAGGACGAGTTCAAGGCCTTCTCGGCGATCTGCACCCACCAGGGCTGCACGGTGAGCACCGTCTCGAACGGCACCATCGACTGCCCCTGCCACGGCAGCAAGTACCGCATCGCCGACGGCTCGGTGGCCGGCGGCCCCGCGCCGAAGCCGCTGCCCGCGGAGCAGATCAAGGTGGAGGGAAATTCGATCCGTCTGGCGTGAGGGGCCGCGTACGCTCCCGGACATGCTTCCCGAGACCCTGGTGCGCGACCACACGATCTACGCCTGCGTCATGGGATCGCGCGCCTTCGGTCTGGCGACGGACGGCAGCGACACCGACCGCCGGGGCGTGTTCGCGGCGCCCACTCCCCTGTTCTGGCGCTTCGAGAAGCCGCCGACGCATGTCGAGGGACCGGCCGAGGAGCAGTTCTCCTGGGAGCTGGAGCGCTTCTGCGAGCTGGCCCTGCGCGCCAACCCGAACATCCTGGAGTGCCTGCACTCCCCGCTCGTGGAGTACGTCGACGACACCGGCCGCGAACTCCTCGCGCTGCGCGGGGCGTTCCTCTCCCGCCGGGCCCACGAGACGTTCACGCGCTACGCCCTCGGCCAGCGCAAGAAGCTGGAGGCCCATGTCCGCCTCCACGGCGCCCCGCGCTGGAAGCACGCCATGCATCTGCTGCGCCTCCTGATGAGCTCCCGCGACCTGCTGCGAACGGGCGCCCTCACCATCGACGTGGGCGGGCAGCGCGAGCCCCTCCTGGCCGTGAAGCGGGGCGAGGTCCCGTGGCCGGAGGTCGAGTCCCGGATGAACCGCCTGGCCGCGCAGGCCGACGAGGCGGCCCGCCACAGCCCCCTCCCCGAGGAGCCGGACCGAGCCCGCGTGGAGGCCTTCCTCGTCCGCGTCCGCCGCGCCTCAGCGCTCCAGCCGGACGCGTACGACGAAGTCGTGCAGGGCGTCGTGGACGGCCGGGGCGTCGGGTAGCGCCGAGGCCTCCTGCGCCGCGTCCAGCACGCCGTGCAGCTGCTCGACGTCAGCCCGCACGCGCGCGTGGTCGACCTCGGCGTCCCCGTGCTCCTGCTCCGCCTTCGCCGCGATCAGCTCCGGCAGGTAGGCGGGGGCGTCCAACTCGCCCAGCAGCGTGGGCAGATGGGCCTGCACCTGGCCGCTGCGCATCAGGTGGATGCCGGTGAGCAGGACCCGAAAGGTGTACAGCAGAGGCTTGAGCTCACCGGTCTTCTCGAACAGCCGCCACTGGGTGTTCGCGAACCCTCTGTAGTGGTGGGCGTGATGGCTGGTGAGCACGCCGGGCGCGAGCGCGGCCAGTTCACGGTGCGCGTCGGTCGTGTGCACGACCAGCGGCGACAGCAGCTGCTCCAGCACATAGCCGTTGCGGCGCAGCATCAGCCGTACGAACTTGCGCAGGTCGTGGGTGACCAGGTCCAGCTCGACACCGTCCCGGTCCCACATCCGGGACCGGGTCTCGTCCGGCTCCCGCAACCCCAGCAGGTCCGCCGTGGGCAGCAGGTGCACGCCCCGCAGGTCGACGTCCGAGTCGCGTGAGGGGAAGCCGTAGAGGTGGGCGCCGGAGACGGTCGCGAACAGCACCGGGTCGGGCTGTTCGGCGACCACCGGCGTCAGGTCGAGGTCCAGGGCGTCGATCATGGCTCAAGCGTCCCAGAGGGCGCCGAGGGTCAGCAGGTCGCTGCGGTATTCGATGCGGTCGGCCCACTCGGTCGGCCAGGCGTCGGCGCCCAGGTGCGCCCCCGCGAAGGCGCCCGTCAGGCAGGCTATGGAGTCCGAGTCGCCGGAGGTACAGGCGGCGCGCCGGATGGCCGTCACCGGTTCGTCGACGAAGAGCAGGAAGCACAACAGGCCGGTCGCCAGGGCCTCTTCGGCGATCCAGCCCGCGCCGGTGGCCAGGCACGGGTCGGTCTCCGCCGAGACCGTGCGCACGGCGTCCTGGAGGCGGCCGAGGATCTCCAGGCACTCGTCCCAGCCGCGCGCGATGAACTCCTCGGGGGTGGCGTCACCGGCACGGGTCCACAGGTCGCCGAGCCAGGCGTGGTGGTAGCGGCTGCGGTTCTCCATGGCGTACGACCTGAGCAGGCCGACCAGGCCGGTCGGCTCGGCGCCCTGGGCGAGCAGCCGTACGGCACGGGCGGTGAGGTCGGAGACGGCGAGCGCGGTCGGGTGCCCGTGGGTCAGTGCGGACTGCAACTGGGCGGCGCCCGCGCGCTGTTCGTCGCTCAGGCCGGGAACGAGCCCGACGGGTGCGACCCGCATATTGGCGCCGCAGCCCTTGGAGCCGATCTGGCTGGCGTCCTGCCAGCGGCGGCTGTCGTCCTTCAGCAGGTAGCAGGCCAGCAGACAGGTGTTCCCGGGCGCCCGGTTGTTCTCCGGCGACTGGTACCAGTCCACGAACTCCTCGCGCAGCGGCCGCTCCAGCCGCTTCGGCGCGAGCACCCCACGGTCCATCGCCGTCCGCAGCGCCCGCCCCACCGCCAGCGTCATCTGCGTGTCGTCCGTGACGATCGCGGGCTTCGGCAGCCGCATCTGCCGCCACGGCCCGCACTTGGCCAGGATCGACGGCACGTCGTTGAACTCGGTCGGGAAGCCGAGCGCGTCCCCGAGTGCGAGTCCGGTCAACGCCCCGGTGGCTGCTTGCTTGTCGACGATGGTGGCGGTCATGCGGGGCGTCCTTCCCGGGACGGTCGGAGGAGGGGTGGGTGCAGCGCGGTGGCCGGGCCCGCGCGATACAGCGCGGCGGGTTTGCCCCGGCCGCCGGTCAGCCGGGCGGCGCCCGGCACGGCCTCGACGAAGCCGGGCGTGGCGAGCACCTTGCGGCGGAAGTTGGGCCGGTCGAGGGCCGTGCCCCAGACCGTCTCGTAGACGTGCTGCAGCTCGCCGAGCGTGAACTCGGGCGGGCAGAAGGCGGTGGCCAGACAGGTGTACTCGAGCTTGGCGCCGACCCGTTCGTGGGCGTCCGCCAGGATCGTGTCGTGGTCGAAGGCGAGCGGCCGGGCCGAGTCGTACGGCAGCCAGCTCGCCCGCGCCGCGTCGCTGCCGGCCCGCGGCTCGGGCGCGTCGGGCAGCAGCGCGGTGAAGGCGACGGACACGACCCGCATCCGGGGGTCGCGGTCGGGTTCGCTGTAGGTCCGCAGCTGTTCCAGATGGAGCCCGGTGACGTCCACGAGGCCGGTCTCCTCGGCGAGTTCACGCCGGGCGGCCGTCTCCGCCGACTCCCGCGGCTCCACGAAGCCGCCGGGCAGTGCCCAGTGACCGGCGTAGGGATCCTGGCCGCGCTCCACGAGGAGGACGTGCAGGGCGCCGTCACGAATCGTCAGGACGGCGAGGTCGACGGTGACGGCGAAGGGTTCGTAGGCGTACTTGTCGTACTCCATGACACCGGCCTCCAACCCCCCGGACTGCTTAATGGTCATATCGACTATAAACATGGGGTGGGTGCTTCCACAACCCGCGCGCTTCCACAACCCGCGCGCTTCCGCGAGCCCGAGAGGGGTAACCGGCACCGCATGGGCGAGATCCTCGTGGGCACGTGTTCGTGGACGGACCCGGCGCTGGTCGGCAGCGGCTGGTATCCGGCGGGGCGCAAGGACGCGGAGGGGCGGCTGAGGCACTACGCCGAGCGGTTCCCCGTCGTCGAGGTCGACTCGGCGTACTACGCGCTGCCGAGCGCCCGCAACAGCCTCCTGTGGACCGAACGGACGCCGGACGGCTTCGTCTTCGACGTGAAGGCGTTCTCGCTGCTCACCGGCCACCCGACGCGGTACTCGGTGATGCCGGACGGGCTTCTTGCCGACCACCGGGATCCGAAGGTGCTCGACGCGGTGTGGGCGCGGTTCACCGAGGGGATCGAGCCGCTGCGAGAGGCCGGGCGGCTCGGCAGCGTGCTGTTCCAGATGCCGCCGTGGTTTCGCCCCGGAAAGCGGAGCGGGGAGTTCCTGCGGGAGTGCGCCGAGCGGACCGAAGGGTGGCCGGTCTCCGTGGAGTTCCGGCATCCCGCATGGTGGCGGCCGGAGTGGGCGGAGGCCACGCGCGCGTTACTGACCCGGTACGGCATGACCGCCGTGGCGGTGGACATGACCCAGTCGCTTCCCTCGTCCATCCCGCCCGTCACGCCGGTCGCCGCGCCGCGGCTGTCCGTCGTCCGGTTCCACGGGCGGAGCGCGGCCTGGGGGTCGGGGAGCAAGGAGGACCGGTTCCGGTACGACTACGGGGAGGACGAACTCCTCGACTGGCTGCCCCGGCTGCAGTCGCTGGCCGGGCGGACGGAGCAACTCCATGTGCTGTTCAACAACTGCTGCGGTGCCGCCGCGGTCCGCGCCGCCGAGGCCATGAAGGGGCTTCTCGGCGGCGCGGAGTGGGCTCACACGCGCGCGCGTGACGGCGCGAACGCCGCCACCAGCGCCCCCGCCCCCGCGGCCCCCGCCGACACCCACAGCGCCGGTGCGCAGCCGTCCAGGAAGGACGCGGGTGAGCCGTAGCCGCCGTACTGCGTGAAGACCAGGGCGGCGACGGCGATACCGAAGACGCCGCCCAGTTCGCGCAGGGCGTTGTTGACGCCTGCCGCGACGCCCGCGTCGCCGAGGGGGACGGCGGAGGTCACGGCGTTGGCGACGCTCGGAAAGACCATGGAGATGCCGACGCCCGCGATGATCAGCGGGAGGACCAACTGCCCGTAGCGGACGCCGGGTTCGACCTGCCGGGCCAGCAGGGCGAGGCCCAGCGCCTGCAGCGCGAGGCCGCCGAACATGAAGGGCCGGGTGCCGAAGCGGTCGGCGAGGGCGCCCGCGACCGGCGCGACCAGCAGCGGCATCGCGTTCCAGACGAGGATGCGCACGCCCGCCTGGAGCGGGGAGTAGCCGAGCCCGGTCTGGAACAACTGCGTGATCACGAAGAGGGCGCCCAGCAGCGACCCGAAGACCAGGAAGGCGGCCGCGTTGGCGACGGAGAAGCCGCGGTTGCGGAAGTGCGCGAGCGGCAGCATCGGGTAGCGGGCTCCCGTGCGCTCCCAGAGCAGGAAGGCGGCCACGAACACGATCCCGGCGGCGAGTGCGGTCAGCACCTCGGCGCTCCCCCAGCCCGCCTGCGGTGCCCGGACCGGCGCCCAGGCCAGCCCGGTCACGCCGACTGCCGCCAACACCAGCCCCATGAGGTCGAGTTGGGGCCGGGTGCCGTAGCTCTCGCGCAGCCGGGTGGCGGCGAACGGCAGCATCGCAAGGCCGATGGGCACGTTCAGCCAGAAGATCCACTGCCAGGACAGTCCCTCGGTGACGGCCCCGCCCAGCACCGGCCCGGCCGCCACTCCAAGGCCGGTCACCCCGCCCCACACACCGATGGCGACGCCCCGCTTCTCGGCCGGGAACGCCTCGCTGATCAGGGTCAGGGTGAGGGGAAGCAGTACGGCGGCTCCGGCGCCCTGCACCACGCGCGCACCGATGAGCTGGCCCGGCCCGCCCGCCAGCGCGGAGGCGGCCGAGCCCAGGGTGAAGACGGCGAGCCCGGCGAGGTACATCCGCCGCCGCCCGAACCGGTCGCCGAGCGCGGCGCCGGTCAGGGTCAGACAGGCGAAGACCAGGTTGTAGGCGTTGATCGTCCACTCCAGGTCCGACAGGCTCGCCCCGAAGTCGGCCCGCAGGGCGGGCAGCGCGGTCGCGACGACCACGACGTCCAGGGAGCACAGCAGCGCGCCGAGCCCGGCGAGGAGGACGGTCCACACGGGTCGGTGCGGGGCCTGTCCGGCGGATGGTTTGCGTACGGAGACACTCAGTGTGCCGGTCATGACGGGGGTTCCTTCCATGAGCTCTTGAGGTCGCTCACGGAAGGCAGACCACCCTCACCCCGGAAAGGAATCGCGCCGCCCCAGAAAGGCCAGCAGGCGTGCTTCGGGCTCCGCGTCCAGCGGTACGGCGACGGGCGCGCCGAACCGCACGCCCCGGTCCCCGTCCGCGACCACGCACCGCGCCACCGCCAGCAGTTCGGCCGCCAGCGGGGCCGGTATGGGCCGGGGCCGCCCGCGGGCCTGCGCCACGTCCCATCCGTGCACGGCGATCTCCACCGCCCCCACGGCGGACATCACCCGTACGTCCAGGGGCAGTTCGCCCACCAGCACCTGCTCCCTGGGCCCGGCCGCCCAGGCGCCGAGCACGGCACACGCGCGCGTGCGGAACGCGCAGGCGAGGTCTCCCCCGGGGCGCCCCGGCCTGAGACCGATCCGCCCTCCCGTCAGCCCCTCGTGCAGGGCGTCCAGCGAGTCGTCGAGATGCCCGAGCAACTCCCCCAGGTCCCACTCCGCGCACGGGGTGCCCCGCTCCAGACTCCCAGGCCCCACCCCGGCGACACTCCCCAGCGCGTAGGCGAGCGAACGCTCCAGCAGCTCCCCGCAGTTCACGACAGCACCCTGGGGAACCCGAAGCGGTCGACCTGCGCCAGGTCGATGAAGGCCGTGATGCGGGCCAGGGTGCCGCCCTCCACGGTGAGCACCTGCACCGAGTGCGCCCGCAGCACGCCGTCCACCCCGCGCACATACATGACGACGGCCGGCTGCCCGTTCGCGCGCGTGGGCAGCATCCGGTAGTGGCCGTCCCCGTGTCCCCTGGCCCGCAGGAACAGCAGCACGTCCTTCTTGCCGCGGAACCACTCCAGGTGGGGCGGCATCTCCAGCTCGACGCCGTCCTGGAGGAGGTCGAGCAGCGCGTCCATGTCGGCGCGTTCGAAGGCGGCCATGTACCGGTCGAGCACCTCGCGGTCCGCCGGGCCCCCGGGCTCGACGACGAGGTCCTCGTCCGGGGCGATCTCGTCGAGCCGTGCACGCGCGCGTTGGAGGCTGCTCTTGACGGCGGCCGTCGAGGTCCCGAGCAGGGAGGCGACCTCGGGTGCCCGCCAGGCCAGCACGTCCCGCAGGATGAGCACGGCCCGCTGCCGGGCGGGCAGGTGCTGCAGCGCGGCGACCAGCGCGAGCCGCAGGCTGCCGCGGGCGGCCACGACGGTCGCCGGGTCGACCAGCGCGTCGGGCAGCGGCTGGAGCCAGGGAACATCCGTCGCAGGGGCCCTCAGCGGCTCCTCAGGCGCCTCGGACGGCCCGCCGAGCCTCGCGGGCAGGGGACGCCTCGCGCGGCTCTCCAGCGCCGTCAGACACGTGTTGGTGGCGATGCGGTGCAGCCAGGTCCGCAGGGACGCGCGGCCCTCGTAGCCCTCGTAGGACCGCCAGGCCCGCAGATAGGTCTCCTGCACCAGGTCCTCGGCCTCGTCGACCGAGCCCAGCATCCGGTAGCAGTGCGCGAGCAGCTCCCGCCGGTAGGGGTCCGTCAGGCGGACGAACTCGTCGCGGTCCGTCGTCGTAGCAGGCATGGCCATTCCTCTCGCCGGTCACGAGTACAGACCGGCGAGGGACCGAAAACGCATCGGCCGGTCCCGGAGAGGATCCGGAACCGGCCGTCGCGCAGAGCGGCTAGAGGTCGACCTCCTGCATCAGCATCCCGACCTCGGTGTTCGACAGCCTCCGCAGCCAGCCCGACTTCTGGTCGCCCAGGGTGATCGGGCCGAAGGAGGTGCGCACCAGCTTCTCCACCGGGAAGCCGGCCTCCGCCAGCATGCGGCGGACGATGTGCTTGCGGCCCTCGTGGAGGGTGACCTCGACCAGGTAGTTCTTGCCGGTCTGCTCGACCACCCGGAAGTGGTCGGCGCGCGCGTAGCCGTCCTCCAGCTGGATGCCGTCCTTCAGCTTCTTGCCCAGGTCGCGCGGGATCGGACCGACGATCGCGGCGAGGTAGGTCTTCTTCACGCCGTACTTGGGGTGGGTCAGGCGGTGCGCCAGCTCGCCGTGGTTGGTGAGCAGGATGACGCCCTCGGTCTCGGTGTCGAGGCGCCCCACGTGGAAGAGCCGGGTCTCGCGGTTGGTGACGTAGTCGCCGAGGCACTGCCGGCCCTCGGGGTCCTCCATCGTCGAGACGACACCGGCCGGCTTGTTCAGCGAGAAGAACTGGTACGACTGCGTCGCGACCGTCAGGCCGTCGACCTTGACCTCGTCCTTCTCCGGGTCGACGCGCTTGCCCTGCTCGAGGACGATCTCGCCGTTGACCTCGACGCGGGCCTGCTCGATCAGCTCCTCGCAGGCACGCCGGGAGCCGTAGCCGGCGCGCGCGAGCACCTTCTGCAGCCGCTCGCCCTCCTGCTCGGCGCCCGGGAAGGTCTTGGGCAGCTTGACGTCCTTCTTGCCGGCGTACCGCTCGCGGTTGCGCTCCTCGGCCCGGGCGTCGTACTCACGCGAGGTCGCCGGAGCCGAACGGCCCCGGCCCGTGCCCTGGCCCTGCCTTGGGCCGCCCTTGGCACCGCCGCGCGCCGAGGCGCCGCGCCCCGACTTCGGGCCGTCCTGGGTGGCGCCGGGGCCCACGTCGTAGCGCCGCTCCTCCGGGCGGGGCTTCTTCGGCCGGCCGCCCTGCTTGTCGTCGCGGTTGTTACCGGCGCCGCGGTAATTACCGCGGCCACCGCTGCTCCCGCCGCGGCCGCCGCTGTTGCCACCACGGCTCCCGCCGTTGTTTCCGCTGCTGTTCCTGCCGCTGCTGCTTCGCATCAAAGTTCCGTCTTGTCGTCTGCGTCCTCGGAATCCGGAGCGTCCGGATCGAACGACGGAACCCCTTCCAGTGTCTCGGCCTCGATCGCCTCCGCCTCCGGGAGGAAGGGCGCGAGCTCCGGGAGCTCGTCCAGACCGCGCAGGCCCATCCGCTCCAGGAAGTAGTTCGTCGTCGTGTACAGGATCGCACCTGTTTCGGGTTCCGTGCCCGCCTCCTGGACCAGACCCCGCTGCAGCAGGGTGCGCATGACCCCGTCGCAGTTGACTCCTCGTACGGCCGAGACGCGGCTGCGGCTGACCGGCTGACGGTAGGCGACGACGGCGAGAGTCTCCAGGGCGGCCTGGGTGAGCCGGGCCTGCTGGCCGTCCAGGACGAAGCCTTCCACGGCCGCCGCGTACTCGGGCCGGCTGTAGAAACGCCAGCCGCCGGCGATCAGCCGCAGCTCGAATCCGCGGCCCTGCACGGCGTATTCGTCGGCCAGCTCCCGCAGTGCGTCGCCGACCTGCCGCTTCGGCCGCTGGAGGATCTTCGCGAGATGCTCCTCGGTGGCGGGCTCGTCCACGACCATGAGGACGGCCTCCAGGGCGGGCTTGAGGTCGAGGTCGGCGACGGTGTTCAGCCCTGTCGGGAGGCCGGTGGTGTCCTCGCTCACGCCTTGTCCTCCTTGGGTGGCTCGGGCGGTCGGTCGAATTCGTCGGTCACCATCCGCTGGGCCTCGCCCTCGCCGCCGGTCCAGCGCACGATCAGCTCACCGAGCGCCGTCTCCTGGTCGAGGGCGACGGCCTTCTCCCGGTAGAGCTCCAGCAGCGCGAGGAATCGTGCGACGACGGTGAGGGTGTCGTCGGTGTCCTCGACCAGTGCCCGGAAGCTGGCCTCGCCGAGCTCCCTGAGCCGGGCGACCACGATTTCGGCCTGCTCCTGCACGCTGACCAGCGGCGCGTGGATGTGATCCACGTACACCTGCGGCTTGGGCTTGGGCTGCATCGCCTTCACGGCGAGCTTCGCGAAGCCCTCCGCCCCGATGCTGATGACGACCTCGGGCAGCAGTTCGGCGTGGTGGGGCTCGAGTCCGACGGTACGCGGGTACCGCCGGGCCTCCTCCTCCAGCCGCTGGTTGAAGATGTCGGCGATCTGTTTGTAGGCGCGATACTGCAGCAGCCGTGCGAACAGCAGGTCCCGTGCCTCCAGGAGCGCGAGGTCGGCCTCGTCCTCGACCTCGGCGGAGGGCAGCAGCCGGGCGGCCTTGAGGTCGAGCAAGGTGGCCGCGACGACGAGGAACTCGGTCGTCTGATCCAGATCCCAGTCCGGCCCCATGGCCCGGATGTGGGCCATGAACTCGTCGGTCACCTTGGACAGCGCAACCTCGGTGACGTCCAGCTTGTGCTTGGAGATCAGCTGAAGCAGCAGATCGAAGGGCCCCTCGAAATTGGCGAGCCGGACCTTGAAGACACCGTCGCCGTCGGCGTCCCCGGGGCCCGCTACCGCCCCCGCACCCGCTTCCTGGGGCACGCCACCGGACTCGGCCGGAGCCCCCTGGGCCACGGCTTTCACCTGAGGCGCGGAACCCGACCCCGGAACCAGGTCCTCCGGCTCCCGCACCGTCTCCGAGGCCACGGCCTCCACCGAAGGCACAGAGACCACCTCCGGCGCCACGGCCCCCACCGAACGAGCAGACACCACCTCCGGCGCCACGGCGCCCGGCTCCGCAACCGACTCGAGGCCCACGGGCCGCTGCCTGGCGACCGACGCCGGAGCCACGGGATCCCGCCCGGGCTCAGGAACCGGCCGATCGGCCACAGCCTCTGGCCCCGGGCCCGAACCTCGGGGCCCGGCGACCGACACCGGAGTGACGAGATCCGGCCCCCGCTCACGGAGCGGCCGTTCAGCGGCGGCCTCCTGGCCCGGATCCGGCTCGGGGGCGGCAGCCTCGGGGTTCGTCTCCGCAGGAGTCGGGGCCGGTTCCCCGGGAGGAGCCACCGGCTCGGCCCGTGGAGCACCAGGGCCCCGGCCCAGTGCACGCCGACGGCCGCCGGAGGCGCCGGCGCCGGGGGCGGGAACGTCGTTCGAGGTCATGGCCCCCGCAGGCTACCGCTACCGCCCGCGCAGCCTGCGTACGAGGATGCTCGCGTCCCCGCGGGACTCCAGGTCGGCCAGGACCACGGCGACCGCCTCACGGACGATCCGCCCGCGGTCGACCGCGAGGCCGTGCTCACCGCGGAGCACCAGACGTGCGTGCTCCAGATCCATGAGCTCCTCGGCGGAGACGTACACGGTGATCTTCTCGTCGTGCCGCTCGCGGCCACTGGGCCGGCGCGAGGCCGACGACCGGCCGCGCTTACGGGACTGGGCGCCGGCGGCGGCAGAACCTTCCTGCGCCCCCTGACGTCGCCCGGAGCGCTCCTGGCCCGCGGCACGGCTGCGGGACTCACCGGCGTCGGCCGGCTCCGGCTCCGCGGCGACATGCTCCGGGCCCTCGCCGTCGCCGCCCTGCGCGGGCACCGACTGCGGCGCGTCCTCGGGCGAGGCGGCCGCGGCCGGATCGCTCTCCCCCGCGGGCGCGGGCACCCGGGCCTCGCCGTTGGCCCCCCGCCGCGGAGTGGACGGCTGGAGCGCCATTCCCCCTGTCGTACGGAAGAGTTCGTCGGCCCCCGGCAGACTCACTCGGCGTGACACCGGGCGAGCACCTCCCTGGCGAGCTGACGGTAGGCGGCGGCGCCGACGGAGTTGGAGGCGTACGTGGTGATCGGCTCACCGGCGACCGTGGTCTCCGGGAAGCGGACCGTGCGTCCGATGACCGTGTGGTAGACGTGATCGTCGAACGCCTCGACCACACGGGCCAGCACCTCGCGGCTGTGGACCGTGCGCGAGTCGTACATCGTGGCCAGGATCCCGTCGAGTTCCAGCTCCGGGTTGAGCCGCTCCTGGACCTTCTCGATGGTCTCCGTCAGCAGTGCGACACCGCGCAGGGCGAAGAACTCGCATTCCAGGGGCACGATCACCTTGTGGGCGGCCGTCAGCGCGTTCACGGTCAGCAGACCCAGTGAAGGCTGACAGTCGATCACGATGTAGTCGTAGTCGGCCATCAGCGGCTTCAGGGCCCGCTGGAGCGTGGACTCGCGCGCGACCTCCGAGACCAGCTGCACCTCGGCGGCGGACAGGTCGATGTTGCTGGGCAGCAGGTCCATGTTCGGGACCGCTGTCTTGAGGAGCACCTCGTCGGCCGCCATCCCCCGCTCCATGAGCAGGTTGTAGACGGTGAGGTCGAGCTCCATCGGATTGACGCCGAGGCCCACCGACAGCGCGCCCTGCGGGTCGAAGTCCACGAGCAGCACGCGGCGTCCG
Organism: Streptomyces sp. NPDC001351; assembly: GCF_042896045.1. Taxonomy (NCBI): domain Bacteria; kingdom Bacillati; phylum Actinomycetota; class Actinomycetes; order Kitasatosporales; family Streptomycetaceae; genus Streptomyces; species Streptomyces sp. NPDC001351. The sequence goes on from NZ_JBIAWS010000032.1 coordinate 18,235, forward strand.
TACTCCGCGAGCGCGGCACCCAGGTTGATGGTCGACGTCGTCTTGCCGACGCCGCCCTTCTGGTTGCACATCGCGATGATCTTCGCGGGCCCGTGGTCGGTCAGCGGGCCCGGGATGGGGAAGTACGGCAGCGGACGCCCGGTCGGGCCGATGCGCTCACGGCGCTGGCGGGCAGCGTCGGGCGCGAGGGTGGCCGCGTACTCGGGGTCGGGCTCGTACTCCGCGTCGGGGTCGTAGAAGTGCCCTTCGGGCAGTTCGTCGTAGTCGGCGAAGTGGTTGTGGGGCGCGCCACTTCCGTCGCCGGCCATGGCGTTCACGTGATGGCCATCCATGCTCTGGTGTGCAGTCCGGATCACCTGCGGACCCGGGCTCTGGTGGGCTGCGAAGGTGCGCACAGCTACGGAGCCGACAGCCTCGAACCCCGCGGGACCCTGGTCCCGTACAGGCGCTCCTGGTTGACCACCCCCGGGAGAAAATGTCGACTCATTCACAAGTCGTCTTACCTCCTTGGTGACCAGGAAACTTCTAGACAGGTCAGCGTGGCACCATGCCGACGACTGGCGACTCTATGGCGTGTCGGGCGTCCTCAGCAACACAATCCGCCGCACCGGGCTCGATGTGTCGACAATGAAACATCCCTCTGTCAAGGGCGTACGACCGTCGCACGGCAGGTTTCGCGGGTGTGCGAATCGGTCGAAGGGTTACGTTCGAGGCGAGTTGACCTAGAGCCACAAAGTGACCATACACACATCCGGCCGGACCTTGTCGGGCAAGGTCCGGCCGGATGTGCGCTGTTGACGACCAGTGTTGACGTATCGCCTTTTACCGAATGGTGACTTAGCGGCTCGACGACTCGCCGCTCAGCCGAGCAGGCTCTCGAGCTCCACGTGCTCCAGTCCGTGCGCCTCTGCGACCTCGCGGTAAACGACCTTGCCGTCATGGGTGTTGAGTCCCTTGGCGAGCGCGGGGTCGCGGCGCAGCGCCTCCACCCAGCCGTGGTTGGCGAGTTCGACGATGTAGGGCAGCGTCGCGTTGGTGAGCGCGTAGGTGGAGGTGTTGGGCACCGCGCCCGGCATGTTGGCGACGCAGTAGAAGACCGAGTCGTGGACCTGGAAGGTCGGCTCGGCGTGCGTGGTCGGACGGGAGTCCTCGAAGCATCCGCCCTGGTCGATCGCGATGTCGACAAGGACACTCCCGGGCTTCATGCGGGAGACGAGCTCGTTGGTGACCAGCTTGGGGGCCTTGGCGCCGGGGATGAGGACCGCGCCGACGACCAGGTCGGCGTCCAGGACGGCCTTCTCCAGCTCGAAGGAGTTGGACATGATCGCCCGGACCTTGGTGCCGAAGACCCTGTCCGCCTCACGCAGCTTGTTGATGTCGCGGTCGAGCAGCGTGACGTGGAAGCCCAGGCCGACCGCGATCTGCGTCGCGTTCCAGCCGGAGACGCCACCGCCGATGACGACGGCCTTGGCGGGCTGGGTGCCGGGGACGCCGCCGGGGAGCACGCCACGGCCGCCGGCCGAGCGCATCAGGTGGTAGGCGCCGACCTGCGGGGCGAGGCGGCCCGCGACCTCGGACATGGGGGCGAGCAGCGGCAGCGCGCGGTTGGGGAGCTCGACCGTCTCGTAGGCGATCGCCGTGGTGCCGGACTCGATGAGCGCGTCGGTGCACTCCTTGGAGGCGGCCAGGTGCAGGTAGGTGAAGAGCGTCTGGTCCTTGCGCAGGCGGTGGTACTCCTCGGCGATGGGCTCCTTGACCTTCAGCAGCAGGTCGGCGGTGGCCCACACCTCGTCGGCGGTCGGCAGGATCTGCGCACCGGCGGCGACGTACTCGCTGTCCGGGATCGACGATCCGACACCGGCGTCGTGCTCGATGACGACCTGGTGGCCGTGGCGCACGAGCTCGTGCACACCGGCGGGGGTGATGGCCACCCGGAACTCGTTGTTCTTGACCTCGCGGGGGATGCCGACCTTCACGTCGATCACGGTCCTTGGCTCAGTGGATGTGGGGCAATACAACGCATACCCAGGCATGCATGAGCACACCGGGAGACACCGCAGGAGAAGGTGCGGCAGAGCCAGTCTAATGAAGGTGTTCTCTCTGTCTAGCCTTCCATTGCATCAATCTTCGCCAGATGTACTACGGATTTCGCAGGTGTCATCGTCTTGTTGCAAGGGATCAAGGGGTTTCGGCTCCTGTTCACCGTCCTTGCGCTCCTCCCCCAGCAGCCGCTCGGCCGTGCCCCGGTGCAGCTGAGCGGAGGCGGGATCGCCGAGGCGTTCCAGCGTGTCGGCGAGCCGCAGCTGCAGCGCCGCCTGCAGCCGTACGTCCTCGGCACGCCGGGCCCACTCCACCGCCTCGTGGCAGGTCCGCAGCGACTCCTCGGGCCGTCCCGCGTACTCCTGCACGCGGGCGAGTTCGCTCAACGCCCGTGCGTGGGAGGCGATGTCGCCGTTCTTGCGGTGCCGGGCGATCGCCGTGCGCCAGGCGCGCTGGGCCTCGCCGTAGCGGCCCGCATAGGTGTGGGCCGCCGCGATACGGCCGTAGAGCCGGGCGGCGGCCGCCCGCTCGCCCCGGGCCAGGCGCTCGGCGAGGGCGCGGCCGAACCAGTCGGCGGCCCGGTCGTAGTCCCCGAGCTCCAGATGCGCACCGCCTACGGATTCCATTGCGCGGCCGCTCGCGTACGGGTCATTCGCCTCCCGTCCGGCGTCCAGCGCGGCCCGATAGCGGGCCAGTGCCTCCGTCGTGCGGCCGGTCTGGGCGTCCAGATCGCCGAGGTTCAGCAGCGCGGCGGCCTTCTCGCGGGGCAGGTCCCGCCGCTCGGCCACGTCCAGGACGAGCCGGTGGATGCCGTACAGGTCGGGGGCGGCGGCCCGGGTGCCGAAATGCGCGACCATGGCCTTGACCAGCTGGGACATCAGCCGGCGGGCGAGGGTGTCCAGCTCTCCGTCCGCGACGGCCAGCCGGGCCGCGGCCAGCAGGGCGGGCCTGCGCAGGCGCAGCCACTCCTCGGCGGCACGGGGGCTCGGGAAGCGCAGGGAGCGCGGCATGCCCTGGAGCTTCTCGCGCGCCTCGGGGCTGTCCGTCTCGGTGATCACCCGGCAGGACTGCAGCAGCCGTACGGTCCGCTCCAGCATGCGGGCGCGGGCCAGCTGCACCTCCCCGGGCCGGTCCTGGCTCTGGGTGAGCTTCCTCAACAGGGGGTGCAGACAGCCCGGCACCTCGTACTGCGGCAACGGCGAGTCCGCGGCCCGCAGCAGACCGAGGGCGACGAACTCGTCGAGCGCGGCGTGGGCGTCGCCGACCGAGCAGCCGGCGAGCGAGGCCGCGGTGTGCGGGTCGACCAGGCCGGCCGGGGCGAGGGAGAGCAGTCGCAGCATCCGGGCGGACGGGGCGGGCAGCGAGGTGTAGACGAGCCCGAAGACCCGGCTGAGGGGGGTGCCCTCACCCTCCGTGTGCAGATGCTTGGCCAGGTCGGCGACGGCCGCCTTGGGCCGGGCGGCGAGCCAGCCGCCCGCCAGCGTCAGCGCGGCGGGGTGGCCCTGGCACTCCTCGACCAGGCCCTCGGCGGCACGGGGGTCGACGGTGATGCGGACCGAGCCGGTGTGCCGGGTGAGCAGCTCCAGTGCGGACTTGGTGTCGAGGCCGCCGAGAGTGCAGGGGCGGACGTCGGAGATACCGGTGAGGGGGCCGCCCGACACGGCCACCACCAGGCAGCCCGGCGTGTCCGGAAGCAGGGCGTCGACCTGCTCGGCGTCCGCCGCGTCGTCGAGCAGCACCAGGGCCCGGCGGTCGGCGAGGGCGGTGCGCAGTGCCTCGGCCAGGTCGTCCGCGGCGGCTCCGGCGGGGGTGGGCAGCTTCAGGGCGGCGAGCAGTTCGCGGGCGGTCTGCGCGAGGGGGACGGGCGTGCCGTCGGGCTCGCTCAGCCGCGCCCGGAGCACCCCGTCGTCGTAACGGTCCGCAACCTGCCGTACCAGTTCCTCGGCGAGGGCGGTGCGTCCGGAACCGGGCCTGCCCGCGATGAGCAGTACGCGCGCGCGTGGGGCCTTGCGGCCGGAGAGGGTGTCCAGGCCCGCGCGCTCGATGTCGGCGCGGAGTTCCTTCAATTCCCTTGTACGGCCCAGGAACCGGCTCTCGTCAGCAGCGTGCCCCGACAGCCGTACACCGTCTGTGTTGACCGCCTGATCCGTCACGGGCCACACTCCCGTCCCACCGCACGCGCAAGCCCGCCGGGACTCCGGTACCGGGCATCAACAGAGCCTAGTTCACGCTCTGCAACGAACCTGGAGGAGCACGGCGGGCACATCCCCCGATCGGATCAGCAGATCGTCACACCGGTACGGAGGAGGAGGTGGCGTTCAGGACTCGAAGGGACGCGCGGGCCACGGCGCCTCGGCGGGGCGCAGCGCGTCGAGCCCGTCGCCCTGCTCTGCGGCGACCAGCGAAAAGACGCCCACGACAAGGCAGTTGTTGTGCAGCTCGCCCGCGAGGACACCCCGTACGAGCTCCTGGAGGGGCACCCGCGCGATCTCCATGTCGGCCTCTTCGTGCTCGACCTCGAAGCGGTCGCCGTCGGCCTCGGACAGATCGCGGGCGAGGAAGACGCGCACGGCCTCGTCGCAGCCGCCGGGGGTGGTGTAGACGTCGGTCAGCACACGCCAGTCCTCGGCCTTGACGTGTGCCTCCTCGTAGAGCTCGCGCTGGGCGGCGTGCAGCGGGTTCTCGCCGGGCACGTCGAGCAGACCGGCCGGGATCTCCCAGAGCTTGTGACGCACGGGGTGGCGGTACTGGCGGACGAGCAGCACCCGGCCGTCGTCGTCGAGGGCGAGGACGGCGACCGAACCGGGGTGGACCTGGTAGTCGCGGCGGGCCACATGTCCGTCGGGCATGACCACGTCGTCCGTGCGCACGGAGGTCTTGTTGCCCACGAAGGGGGTCTCCGTCGCCCGGATCTCCCACTCCTCGGGGGTGTCCTTGATCGTCATGCCCTGTCCTTTCGCACACTTGTGCCGCACACGCCGAGTGAAACGGGGCGCTCACCTTTTGAATGCGAGCGCCCCGGCCACCGTACAACTGGTGTGTTACTTGGAATTCTTCCGCTCGACCGAGGCCTTCACCAGGCCGGCGAAGAGCGGGTGCGGGCGGGTCGGGCGGGAGCGCAGCTCGGGGTGTGCCTGGGTCGCCACCAGGTAAGG
>NZ_JBIAWS010000033.1:0-20420 GCF_042896045.1 Streptomyces sp. NPDC001351
CGCCCGGTTACATTCCGAACCCGGAAGCTAAGCCTTACAGCGCCGATGGTACTGCAGGGGGGACCCTGTGGGAGAGTAGGACGCCGCCGAACAATCTTTGGAAGGACCCCTGGTCCCAGCGTTCAGCTGGGACCAGGGGTCCTTTTGTTTTTACAATGCTTGTGTACCGAAGACAGGAGTCACCGATGTCCACCAACTCTCCCGACGACCGACCGGAGCGCGACCAGCGGCGACGGGACAGTGGGGACCGCGGCGACCGCGGCGGTTACCGCGGTGGTTTCCGTCGGGACGACCGGCGCGATGACAACCGCGGTGGTTCCGACCGCGGTGGCTACGGCCGTCGCGACGACAACCGCCGCGATGACAACCGCCGCGACGACAACCGCGGTGGACACGGCCGGCGTGACGACCGCCCGCGTGACGACCGCGGGGACCGTGGAGGCTTGCGTCGGGACGACAACCGGGGTGGCGGGTACGGCCGTCGGGACGACCGGCGCGAGGGCGACCGTGGCTCCCGTCCGGCATTCCAGCGCGACGACCGCGACCGCGGGCCGCGTCGGGACGACCGGGACCGTGACCGTGGCTTTCGGCGGGACGACCGCGGAGACCGCGGGGAGCGCCCTTCCTTCCGGCGTGACGAGCGCGGCGGTGAGCGGCGCGACAGCGACCGTGGTGGCTTCCGTCGGGACGACAACCGGGGTGGCGGGTACGGCCGTCGGGACGACCGCCGGAGCGATGAGCGCGGCGACCGCGGCGGTTTCCGCAGGGATGATCGTCGGGACGACCGGCGTGACGACACTCGCGGTGGGTCCGACCGTGGTGGCTACGGGCGCCGCGACGACCGCAGGGACGATCGCGACCGTGGCTTCCGCGGCGACGATCGCGACCGCGGCTTCCGGCGCGACGAACGCGGGGAGCGTGGCGAGCGTCCGTCCTTCCGGCGTGACGACCGTGGAGACCGTGGGGACCGCCCCTCCTTCCGCCGTGACGAGCGTGCAGACCGCGGAGAGCGCGGAGAACGTCCGTCGTTCCGCCGTGATGACCGTGGCGAGCGCGGAGAGCGTCCGCCCTTCCGGCGTGACGACCGTGGCGAGCGTCGGGAAGGCGACCGCGGTGGCTTCCGGCGGGACGACACCCGGGGCGAGCGCGGTGGGTTCCGCGGCCGTGATGACCGTGGTGGACGCGGGGGCCCCCGTCGGGACGACCGTGTTGGCCGTCCCGGAGGTTTCCGCGGGCGTGACGACCGGCGCGGCGGTGGTGGCGGCCGGTTCCGTGACGAGCGGGACCGGGACCGCGATCGCGAGCCGATCAAGCGTCTGCCGATCCCCGAGGACGTCACAGGCGACGAGATCGACAAGGACGTACGACAGGAGCTGTTGAGCCTGCCGAAGACGCTCGCGGATGATGTTGCCAAGAACCTCGTAATGGTCGCCCGGCTCATCGATGAGGACCCCGAGCGCGCCTACGCCTACTCCAAGATCGCGCTGCGGCTGGCGTCGCGCGTCGCCGCCGTACGCGAGGCGGGCGGGTTCGCCGCGTACGCGAACCAGAAGTACGCCGAGGCGCTTGCCGAGTTCAGGGCCGCGCGGCGGATGACCGGCAGCGCGGAGCTGTGGCCCGTCATGGCCGACTGCGAGCGTGGGCTCGGACGGCCGGAGAAGGCGCTGGACATGGCCGGGGCGCCCGAGGTGCAGAAGCTGGACAAGGCCGGGCAGGTCGAGATGCGGCTCGTCGCGGCCGGCGCCCGGCGCGACATGGGGCAGCTCGATGCGGCCATCGTGACGCTGCAGAGCCCCGAGCTGGCCTCCAGCTCCGTGCAGCCGTGGACCGCGCGGCTGCGGTACGCCTACGCGGACGCGCTGCTCGCCGCCGGTCGTGAGGGCGAGGCGCGGGAGTGGTTCGCGAAGGCCGTCGAGGCCGACAAGGACGGCAGTACGGACGCCTCGGACCGGCTTGCCGAGCTGGACGGTGTGGAGTTCGTCGACGCCTTCGACGAGAGCGACGAAGGTGACGAGGGCGACGCCACGGAGACCGAGACCACGGCCGAGGCCGAAGACGACAAGGACTGAGTCTGTGAAGAAGGGCGGGACCGTGAGGTCCCGCCCTTTCGCATGTCAGAGGGGCTCAGAGGTCCAGCGCGCGCAGCACCAGCCCCGACGCGGGTTTCGGGCCGAACGAGGTCGACTTGCGGGGCATCGTCACGCCCTGGCGGGCCAGGTCGCGGACGACCTCCTCGCGGACCGGGTGCATCAGGACGGCCGTGCCACCGTCGCGTTCCGCCTTCTCGACCGTGGCCGCCGTGTCGTGGATGTACGCGATACGGGTCGGGTCGTCCTCGGGGATGCGCCAGACGTGGTCGAGGAGCGTGGCATGCAGGACCGTGGCGTCCAGGGTGCGCCAGGCGGCGGGGCGGTCGGCGGGGATCGTACGGGCCAGGAGGTCGGGGTCCGGGCGGTCGATCAGGTGGAAGGCGCCGTCGCCGGTGAGCAGGAAGGCGTTGCCGGCGCAGGCGGCGTCCGCCAGTGCGTCCAGGGCTTCCGGCAGGGGTACGGGCAGGTGTCGTATGCGGAACAGACCGTCCAGAGCGGCGAGTGCGTCGGCGACCGGCAGGCCGTGCAGGAGGCGGTGGATGGCGCGGACGCGCAGCGGGTAGCGGGCGGTGTCGACCAGGAGGACGAGGCCGTAGTCCCAGGGGCTCGGCGAGGTGTGCTCGGTGCGGAGCCGTCGATATGTCGCCCAGCGGTGGTGGCCGTCGGCGATCAGGGCCTGGTGCTGGGCCAGGTCGGACTGGATGCGGGCGAGGTCGGCCGGGTCGGTGACCGACCACAGGCGGTGGCTGTAGCCGTCCTCCGTGGTGGTGGCCAGGAGGGGAGGGTGGTCGGCGACGCGTTCCACGACCTCGATCGCCGAAGACGTCGAGCCGTTGCCGCGGTAGGTCAGGAGCAGGGGTTCGAGGTTCGCGGAGGTGGCGCGCATCAGGGCCGCGCGGTCGGCGACCACGTGCGGCATGACGTCCTCGTGCGGCAGGACCACGCCCTCCGACGGGTCCGAGACGCGCAGGGCGCCGATGATGCCGCGCTGCAGCATTCCGTCGCCGTCGCGCTGCTCGTAGACGTACAGGCCGGGTTCGGAGTCGGTGGTCAGGATGCCCTCGGAGAGCCAGCGGCGCAGGGTGTCGGCGGCCTGTTCGTTGCGGGCCGTGGGGGTGGTGGCCTGCGGAAGGATCAGGCGGACGATGTTGTGCGGGTCGGCGGACTGGAGGTGGTGCAGGCCGTCGGGGCGTACGACGACGTCGTACGGCGGGGACGTCACGGCGGCGAGGCTGCCGACCCGGTCGGGGTCGTAGCGAAGGCCTCGGAACGGGGTGAGTTCCAGGCCTCGGCGCGCCGTTGCTTCCGAGTGACCTGCTGTGTTCATCCCGGCATCGTACGTGTGTCAGTGGCGTGAGGGATGATCGGGGGAAAGCCGTCGAACGAGGAGCGATGTGGAATGAGCCAGAGCGTCAGGAGGAGGCCCGAGGGCAGTGGCCAGGCCCTGAGCGAGGCGTACGACACCGCGCTGCTCGACCTCGACGGTGTGGTGTACGCGGGGGGCAACGCCATCGCGTACGCGGTCGAGTCGCTGGCCACGGCTCGGGCGGGCGGGATGCATCTCGCGTACGTCACCAACAACGCGCTGCGGACGCCGGACACCGTGGCGGATCATCTGACCGAGCTGGGGATACCGACGGGCGCCGATGACGTCATCACCTCCGCCCAGGCGGTCGCGCGGCTGATCAGCGAGCAGGTGCCGGCCGGGGCGCGTGTGCTGGTCATCGGTGGGGAGGGGCTGCGGGTCGCGCTCCGGGAGCGGGGACTTGTGCCCGTCGAGTCGGCGGAGGACGATCCGGCGGCGGTCGTGCAGGGGTACGGCGGGCCCGAGTTGCAGTGGGCGCGGTTCGCGGAGGCCTGTTACGCCATCGCGCGGGGGGTTCCCTGGTACGCGTCCAACACCGACCTGACGATTCCGAGCGCGCGCGGGATCGCTCCGGGCAACGGCGCCGCGGTGGAGGTGGTGCGGATAGCGACCGGCGCCGAACCGCAGGTCGCGGGCAAGCCGTTGCCTCCCATGCACCGGGAGACGATCCTGCGGACGGGCGCCGAGCGGCCGTTGGTGGTCGGGGACCGGCTGGACACGGACATCGAGGGCGCGTTCCACGGGGAGGTCGACTCGCTGCTCGTGCTGACCGGCGTCACCGACGGCGCGCAGCTGCTCGCCGCGCCGCCGCAGCACCGGCCGACGTACGTCGACAGGGATCTGCGCGGGCTGCTCACGGGACAGCCCGAGGTCGTCGAGGCGGGGGACGACTTCCGGTGCGGCGGCTGGACGGCGACGGCGGGTGTGGACCGGCTCGAACTGGACGGTGACGGCGAGGCCTTGGACGGACTGCGGGCGTTGTGCGCGGCGGCCTGGACGGCGGCCGGCGAGGGCGCGTGCGCCCTGGATGCGGGGAAGGCGCTGGCGCGGCTGGAGTTGTGAGGCGATGCGCAGGGCAGGTGGCGGACGGGAGCTGTGAACCGCCCGCCCGGCCGTCGCGACGGGGGATCGGGGGCCAATGCGAGGGTAGGCTAACCTAACTTGCGTGTTGGTCGACCGTCCTCCAGAACCGCGCGCGGAGACCGCCCCCGCGCCCCCAACCCGCCGGGCGATACGTGCCTTTGGGCTCGTCGCATCCGTTGCCGTCCTGGTGCTCGTCGCGCTGGCGAGCATCGCCGTCGGCGCGAAAGAGCTGCCCCTGGAGCAGGTCTGGCACGGGCTGTTCCAGGACACGGGGACGTACGGCGACGTCGTGGTCGACGAGCGGCTGTCGCGGACCCTGCTCGGGCTGCTCGCCGGCGCGGCGCTCGGCCTGTCCGGGGCGGTGCTGCAGGCGCTGACCCGCAATCCGCTGGCCGACCCCGGACTGCTCGGCATCAACGCGGGCGCGTCGGCGGCGGTCGTCACCGCCATGACGTACTTCGGCGTCACGAGCCTGCGCGGCTATGTCTGGTTCGCCTTTTTCGGGGCGGCTGCCGTCGGTGCGCTGGTCTGGTTCCTCGGCGGCAGCCGGGGCGCCACGCCGGTGCGGCTCGCGCTCGCCGGCACCGCGATCAGCGCCGCCCTCTACGGCTATCTGCAGGCCGTGATGATCACGGACGATGCGGCGTTGAACAAAATGCGCTTCTGGACGGTCGGTTCGCTCTCCTCGGCGACCGACTCGACCATCTTGCAGGTACTGCCGTTCCTCGCGGTCGGCACGGTCCTCGCCCTCGCGCTCGCCCGGCCGCTCAACGCCGTGGCCATGGGCGACGACACCGCCAAGGCCCTCGGCGCCCATCTGAACCGCACCCGGGCGCTGTCCATGCTCGCCGCCGTCGTGCTGTGCGGTGCGGCGACCGCCGCCTGCGGGCCGATCGCGTTCGTCGGGCTGATGGTCCCGCACGTCGTACGGTCCTTCACCGGCCCCGACCTGCGCTGGATCCTGCCGTACGCCACGATCCTGTCGCCCGTGCTGCTGCTCGGCGCCGACGTCATCGGCCGGGTCGTCGCCCGTCCCTCGGAGCTCCAGGTGGGCATCATCACCGCGATCATCGGCGGGCCGGTCTTCATCTTTCTCGTACGACGACGGAGGACGGCGCAGCTGTGAGGAGCAACCGTGTGCTGAGGACGCCGGGCGGGCTCTCCGTGCGCCTGGACGTCCGGGCCGCCACCGTCGTCGCCCTGCTGCTGCTCGTCGCGCTCGCCGCGAGCGTCCTGCTGATCGGCACCGGCGACTTCCCGATCTCGGCCGGCGACGTACTGAAGACGCTGGCCGGGGGCGGCAACGCCGGGCAGGAGTTCATCGTCAACGAGCTGCGCCTGCCGCGTGTCCTGGTCGGGCTGCTGGTCGGGGCCTCGCTGGGGCTCGGCGGTGCGCTGTTCCAGGCCGTCACCCGCAATCCGCTGGGCAGCCCGGACGTGCTCGGCCTCGGACAGGGGGCGACAGCCGGGGCGCTCGTGATGATCGTGCTGTTCTCCGGCAGCGCGGCCCAGGTCACCATGGGGGCGCTCGTGGGCGGGCTGGCGACCGGGCTTGCCATCTATCTGCTCGCCTGGAAGCGGGGTGTGCACGGCTATCGGCTGGTCCTGGTCGGAATCGGAGTGTCCGCGATCGTCACGGCGGTCAACAGCTATCTGCTCACGGTCTCCGACCTCGTCGACGCCGCCCGCGCGGTCGTCTGGATGACCGGGTCGCTCAGCGGCCGTGACTGGGAGCAGGTCTGGCCGCTGCTCGGGCTGTGCGCCGTGCTCGTACCGCTGGTCCTCGCCAACGCGCGCGGGCTGCGGATGATGGAGATGGGCGACGACGTCTCGAACGCCCTCGGGGTGCGGGTGGAGCGCGTACGGGCGCTGCTGATGGTGGCCGCCGTGCTGCTCACCGCGACCGCCACCGCCGCCGCGGGACCCGTCAGCTTCGTGGCGCTCACCGCGCCCCAGCTCGCCCGCCGGCTGACTCGGTCGCCCGGCCCCAATCTGCTGTCGTCCCTGTGCATGGGCGCCGCCCTGCTGGTCGGCGCCGACTGGATCTCGCAGCGGGCCTTCGGCGCCGACCAGCTGCCCGTGGGGGTGGTCACCGGCGTCCTCGGCGGTGTCTATCTGCTGTGGCTGCTGGTCACGGAGCGCAGGGCCGGCCGGATATGAGCGAACCCGCGAAGCCGGACATGAGCGGCTCGAAGAACACGAACACCCGAAGGAGCACCGTGAACCGGCTGTCCGCCGAGAACGTCACCCTCGCCTACGACCAGCGGGTCATCGCCGAGCAGCTCTCGGTGGAGATCCCCGACAGCTCGTTCACCGTGATCGTCGGCCCGAACGCGTGCGGCAAGTCCACCCTGCTGCGCGCCCTGTCGCGGATGCTGAAGCCGAGCCAGGGGCGGGTGCTCCTGGACGGGCAGGTGATCCAGTCGATGCCGGCGAAGAAGGTCGCGCGGACGCTGGGTCTGCTGCCGCAGTCGTCGATCGCGCCCGACGGCATCACCGTCGCCGACCTCGTCGGCCGCGGCCGGTACCCGCACCAGGGCCTCCTGCGCCAGTGGTCGGCCGAGGACGAGCGGGTCGTACAGGAGTCGATGGCACGGACCGGCGTCGCCGGGCTCGCCGATCGCCATGTCGACGAATTGTCCGGAGGTCAGCGCCAGCGTGTCTGGATCGCCATGGCGCTCGCCCAGCAGACCCCGCTGCTGCTGCTCGACGAACCGACGACATACCTGGACATCCAGCATCAGATCGACGTCCTCGACCTGTGCGCCGAACTGCACGAGGAGCAGGGCCGCACACTCGTCGCCGTGCTGCACGACCTCAACCACGCCGCCCGGTACGCCACCCATCTCATCGCCCTGCGCGAGGGGCAGGTCATCGCCGAGGGCGCGCCCGGCGACATCGTCACGGCCGAGCTGGTCGAGGAGGTCTTCGGGCTGCGCTGCCAGATCATCGACGACCCGGAGACGGGGACCCCGCTGGTGGTGCCGGCGGCGCGCAAGGCACGCGCGCGCGTGGTGGCTACAGAAGCTTCCTGAGCTGGAACAGGTCGCGCAGGCCTGCCTCCAGCTTGACCCGGCCCGCGCCCCAGGCCTTGGCGAAGTTCAGCTCGCCGTTGACCATGGCCACCAGGTCGTCGCCCTTCATGGTCAGTCTGATCTGGGCCTTCTCCCGCGGTGGGCCCTGGATCGTGTCCTGCACCACGATCCGGCCCCCCGTCATCCTGCCGACGAACGTGATGTCGAGGTCGGTGATCCGGCAGCTCACCGAGCGGTCCAGGGACGCGGCCGTGCGGACGTCCCCTTCGGCGGTCTGCATGTTGTCCGAGAGCTTCTCGAGTGCGGCGCGGCACTCCTCGATCGTGGCCATCGCGATCGACGGTACCCCAGCGGTTCGGGGTAGCGTCTGGGCATGAGCGACTCTGTGCCCGACGCCACGGTGGGGGACGAAACGGTCGAAGTCGAACCCGAGCAGGAACCCGAGTACGACCCCGCCGCCCCCGCGCCCTTGAACGTGCCCCGCACCCCGACCGGCAACGCCGACGTGGACGCCCAGCTGGAGCGCCTCGGCGACGCCGACCACCTCGCCACCGACGGCCACCTCGAGGTGTACGAGGATGTACACCGGGGGCTGCGCGACGCGCTCACCGCGCTCGACGCCCGCCCGGGACCCCCGGCACCCTCGCCGTCGTATGACCAGAGGGCGCCTTCACCCTCGTATGGCCATAGGAGCTGAACCGAACGTGGCAGGAGTCGCACGCCGCCGTCTGGACGCGGAGCTGGTCCGCCGGAAGCTCGCGCGCTCGCGCGAGCATGCCAGCCAGCTGATCGCGGCCGGGCGGGTCACCGTCGGCAAGACCGTCGCGACCAAGCCCGCCACGCAGGTGGAGACCGCGGCGGCGATCGTCGTCACCGCCGACGACAGCGATCCCGAGTACGTGTCCCGGGGCGGGCACAAGCTCGCGGGCGCGCTGCAGGTCTTCGTGCCGCAGGGGCTCGTGGTGAAAGGGCGGCGGGCGCTGGACGCCGGCGCCTCGACCGGCGGGTTCACCGATGTGCTGCTGCGCTCGGGGGCCGCGCACGTCGTCGCCGTGGACGTCGGATACGGACAACTCGCCTGGACTCTTCAGAGCGATGAACGCGTCACCGTCAAGGACCGTACGAACGTACGCGAGTTGACGCTTGAAGAGATCGATGGTGAGCCTGTGGATCTTGTCGTGGGGGATCTGTCCTTCATCCCGCTCGGGCTGGTCCTGCCCGCCCTGGTGCGGTGTGTGAAGCCGGACGCCGACCTGGTGATGATGGTCAAGCCGCAGTTCGAGGTGGGGAAGGAACGGCTGGGCAGTGGGGGAGTGGTACGGAGTTCCGAGCTGAGGGCGGAGGCCGTGCGGGGTGTGGCCCACAAGGCGTGGGAACTCGGGCTCGGGGTGAAGGGTGTCACCGCCAGTCCGTTGCCCGGACCTTCCGGGAATGTCGAGTACTTTCTGTGGCTGCGGACCGGGGCACCCGAACTGGACCCGGCCGACGTTGACCGTGCAGTGGCGGAGGGGCCGCGTTGACCCAGAACCGAGCTCGTACAGTTTTCCTGCTCGCCCACACCGGGCGGCCCGCGGCCATCCGCAGCGCCGAACTCGTGGTCAAGGGGCTGCTCCGGGAGGGCATCGGCGTGCGTGTCCTGGAGTACGAGGCGGCCGATCTGCCGCTGCCCGAGGAGGTGCAGCTGGTCAAGGAGGCCACTCCGCAGTGCCTGGACGGGTGCGAGCTGCTGATCGTGCTCGGGGGTGACGGGACGCTGCTGCGGGGCGCCGAGTTCGCCCGGGCGTCCGGGGTGCCGATGCTCGGCGTCAACCTGGGGCGGGTCGGGTTCCTCGCCGAGGCCGAGCGGGACGATCTCGACAAGGTCGTCGACCGGGTGGTGACGAAGGCGTACGAGGTCGAGGAGCGGATGACCGTCGATGTCGTCGTTCACCAGAACGGGAACATCGTGCACACGGACTGGGCGCTGAACGAGGCGGCGGTGCAGAAGGCCGGCGCCGAGAAGCTCCTTGAAGTCGTGCTGGAGATCGACGGGCGGCCGGTTACCGGGTTCGGGTGCGACGGCATCGTGCTGTCGACGCCCACCGGGTCGACGGCCTATGCGTTCTCCGCGGGCGGGCCTGTGGTGTGGCCCGAAGTGGAAGCGCTGCTGATGGTGCCGATCAGCGCACATGCGTTGTTCGCCAAGCCGTTGGTCACGTCGCCGGATTCGGTGCTCGCGGTTGAGGTGCTGCCTCATATTCCGCCGGGTGTGTTGTGGTGTGACGGGCGGCGGACGGTGGAGTTGCCGCCGGGGGCGCGGGTCGAGGTGCGGCGGGGGGCTGTGCCGGTGCGGCTGGCCCGGCTGCACCATGCGTCGTTCACGGATCGGCTGGTGGCGAAGTTTGCGTTGCCGGTTTCCGGGTGGCGCGGGGCGCCTCACTAGCCATCTGTGAGGGGTGGTGTGGGCACGCGGGCGGCTGCGGGTCGTAAGGGGCGCTCCACTCTGCCGAGTGACAATGTGCCGCCGATACACATTCGTCACCTGCACCTTCACACAACCGGGGCAGGGGGCGTCGCACTCGGCGCCCCCGACCTCGTAAGGTCGTGTCCGTGCTGGAAGAGATGCGGATACGGTCGCTCGGAGTCATCGACGACGCGGTCGTCGAGCTGTCGCCCGGGTTCACTGCCGTCACCGGTGAGACGGGTGCGGGCAAGACCATGGTGGTCACCAGCCTCGGGCTGTTGCTGGGTGGGCGGGCGGACCCTGCGCTCGTGCGGATCGGGGCCGAGAAGGCGGTAGTGGAGGGGCGGATCGCCGTGCCCGCGGGCGCCTCGGCCGTCGTACGCGCCGAGGAGGCGGGGGCCGAGCTCGACGACGGGGCGCTGCTGATCAGCCGTACCGTTTCCGCCGAGGGGCGGTCGCGGGCGCATGTGGGCGGGCGCAGTGTGCCCGTGGGG
Source organism: Streptomyces sp. NPDC001351 (assembly GCF_042896045.1). Lineage (NCBI taxonomy): Bacteria > Bacillati > Actinomycetota > Actinomycetes > Kitasatosporales > Streptomycetaceae > Streptomyces > Streptomyces sp. NPDC001351. Next base: position 10,512 of record NZ_JBIAWS010000033.1, read on the forward strand.
CTGCTCGCCGATCTTGCCGACGATCTCGTGGCCGTGCACGGGCAGACCGATCAGCAGGGGCTGCTGAAGCTGTCCCGGCAGCGGCAGGCGCTGGACCGGTACGCGGGGGACGCCGTCGCGGGACCGCTCGCCAAGTACGGCGAGGCGTACCGGCGGCTGCGGGCCGTCTCCGTCGAGCTGGAAGAGATCACCACGCGCGCGCGTGAGCGGGCCCAGGAAGCCGACATGCTGCGGTACGGGCTCGACGAGATCGCCGGCGTGGAGCCGCGCGCCGGGGAGGACGTGGAGCTGGCGGAGGAGGCCGAGCGGCTCGGACACGCGGAGGCCCTGTCGTCCGCCGCCACGGCCGCGCACGCCGCCCTGGCCGGCAACCCGGAGGATCCCGAGGGCATCGACGCCGCCACGCTCGTCGCGGGGGCTCAGCGGGCCCTGGACGCCGTGCGGGCGCACGACCCGGCGCTGGCCGCGCTCGCCGACCGGATCGGGGAGATCGGGATCCTGCTGGGCGATGTCGCCGGGGAGCTGGCGGGGTACGCCGACGACCTGGACGCGGATCCCCTGCGGCTGGCGGCCGTCGAGGAACGCCGGGCGGCGCTCACCGGTCTGACCCGGAAGTACGGCGAGGACATCGACTCCGTGCTCGCGTGGGCCGAGCGGAGTGCCGCGCGGCTGACCGAGCTGGACGGCGACGACGAGCGGATCGACGAGCTGACCGCAGAACGGGACGCGTTGCGGACCGAACTGGGCGGCCTTGCCCAGGCCTTGACGGATGCGCGGGCGGAGGCGGCTGAGCGGTTCGCGGCCGCCGTGACGGCGGAGCTCGCCTCGCTCGCGATGCCGCACGCGCGCGTGTCGTTCGACATCCGGCAGACCGAGGACCCGGAGGGCGTGGAGGTCGGCGGGCGTGCGGTCGCCTACGGGCCGTCCGGCGTCGACGAGGTCGAGCTGCTGCTGGCCCCGCACCCGGGGGCGCCGCCCCGGCCCATCGCCAAGGGTGCGTCCGGGGGTGAGCTGTCGCGTGTGATGCTGGCCGTAGAGGTCGTCTTCGCGGGGACGGATCCCGTGCCGACGTATCTCTTCGACGAGGTCGACGCCGGTGTCGGCGGCAAGGCGGCGGTCGAGATCGGGCGGCGGCTGGCGAAGCTCGCGAAGACCGCGCAGGTCGTGGTCGTGACCCACCTGCCGCAGGTGGCCGCCTTCGCCGACCGGCAGTTGCTGGTCGAGAAGACCAACGACGGGTCCGTGACCCGGTCCGGTGTGAAGGTGCTCGAGGGTGAGGAGCGGGTGCGGGAGCTGTCCCGGATGCTCGCCGGCCAGGAGGATTCCGAGACCGCTCGGGCGCACGCGGAGGAACTGCTGGCGACGGCCCGGGCGGATGTCTAGGAGGCCCTGAGTGCCAAGCCGCCCGGTGGGCGCGGGCGTTGGGAGCGGAAGAACCACGCGGGGCCACGGTCGACTTGTACGCCGGCCCCGCGGCCACGGTCGCGGCGGCCCCCGGCGCGGCTTCCGGGATCGTCTCTCCGCCCTCCGGGAGGGCGAGGTCACCAGCGGCGCGGTCAGGCTGTCCGGGATCTCCGCTGCGGGGCTCGTCGCGGGTGCGTTGCTCAAGGAGCGGGCTGCCGGCAAGGCGCTCGCGGGCGTCGTGATCGCCTCAGCGCCCACTTCGTCGACCTCGTGGACGTACGGCCGCCGTGGGCGCCGGGCGCGGCTCTGGGTGCCGCCGTCGTCGCAGGCAAGCGACGCGCCGGCCTCCTCGCGCACGCCGCCGCCTCGTGGCCGCGGCGGCGTACGGTGACGAGATGAGCGAGGCGGCGCGGTCGTGGGGCGGGGGCCAGGCGCGCCTTTCTCACTCGTGCGAGTGACCAATCCCACCGCCCCACAGGCCCCGTGCGGCACCTGCGTCTCCTTCTCGTTGTCGGAACACCCGTACGTCCTGGCATCCTTGGCGTAGTACGTGGAGGAAACCCGCGGTACACCCCCTCCGCTCGATCCTTCTGTACTTTCTTCGTGACCGCCCGACGCCGAACCAGGAGCCCCGGCCACGTGAGCCCCGTGAGCAGCCACTCACCGCACGGTCAGTCGCCCCTGCGCACCGTGCAGGTGCTGGGCGGCGGCAACGCCGGCAGCAGCGCGCATGTGCGTTCGCTGGCGGCGGGGCTCGTGGCACGGGGCTTGCGGGTCACCGTCTGCGCCCCTGTCGAGGCCGATCGCGCCTACGACTTCACGGGGACCGGCGCCGACCATGTGCATGTGCCGCGCAGCAGCGACCCGGGAGCCGTGACCGCGCTGCGGGACGCGTGCAAGGACGCCGACCTGGTGCACGCGCATGGGCTGCACGCCTCCTTCCGGGCAGCGCTGGCGCTCAGCGGCCGGCGCACCCCACTCGTCGTCACCTGGCACAACCGCGCGCATGCCGAGGGAGCTCGCGCCCATCTGCTGCGGCTGTTGGAGCGGCGGGTCGTGAAGGCCGCCACCGTGGTGCTCGGCACCTCCTCGGACCTCGTGGACCTGGCCCGCCGGACCGGGGCGCGGGACGCCCGGCTGGCCGCCGTGGCGCTGCCCGGGCCGCCTCCGGGCGCGGAGCCGGAGGACCCCGACCGCCCGAGCTCCAAGGTCCGCGCCGAACTGGGCGCCACGGGCCGCCCGTTGCTGATGGCCGTCGGCTCCCTCGACCGGCACCGCGGTTACGAGACCCTGCTGGACGCCACGCGCGCGTGGCGGCGACTCGACCCCGTGCCGCTCGTCGTGATCGCGGGGGAGGGCCCGCTGCGGACCGTGCTGCAGCGCCGCATCGAGGACGAAGGGCTGCCCGTCCGGCTCATCGGGCGGCGCGACGACGTGCGGGTGCTGCTCGCCGCCGCCGATCTCGCACTGCTGCCCAGCAGTTGGGAATCGCGTTCCGTGCTCGCCCAGGAGGCGCTCCACGCGCGCGTGCCGCTCGTCGCGACCCGTGTCGGCGGCATCCCCGAACTCGTCGGCGACGCCGCCGAACTCGTCCCGTACGGGGACGCGGAGGCCCTCGCCGACGCCGTCACCGGGCTCCTCGGCGATCCGGAGCGCCGTGAGCTGCTCAGGGAGAAGGGCATCCGGCAGGCCGCCACCTGGCCGACGGAGGACGAGACCGTCGCCCAAGTGCTCAGCGTCTACGACGAGTTGACCCAGCACCGGCCGCTCGCCTGACGTGTCTAAGAGGCGTGCCTACGTGCGCGCAGCGCGAGGCTCAACGCCAGTACGGTCTGCGGGTCGTCGAGATCGGTGCCGAGCAACTCGCCGATCCGGGCGAGGCGGTTGTAGAGGGTCTGCCGGTTGAGGTGGAGTTCGCGGGCCGTCTCCGCCTTGCGGCCCGCGTGCGCCAGATATGTCTCCAGGGTGGGCAGCAGGGGCGGCTTGGAGCGGCTGTCGTGGTCGCGGAGCGGGCCGATCGCCCGGTCCACGAAGGCCGCCAGGTCCGGGTGGTCGCGCAGCCGCCACAGCAGCAGGTCGATGTCGAGGCGGCGGGCGTCGTACCAGGGGCGGTCCGACAGGCCCTGCGCCGCGGTCGCCGTCTCGGCCGCGTGCCGAAGGCCCGCCGACGCCGCCGCCCAGCCGCCCGCCACCCCGACGACCACCACCGGCGGCTGCGCCCCCGGACGCTGTATCCCGGCCCGCTCCACGCCCGTCCGCAGCGCCGCCGCGACCCGGTCCGCGACCACCGACCGCTCCGCCTCCGCACGCAGGCCCAGCAGCAGCGGCACGCGGCCCTCGACGGGCCGTACGCCCAACAGGACAGGAACCCCCACCGAGGCCAGCTCCTCGGCGACCGCGCGTGCCAGCACCGCCCAGCCCCCGCCCGGCGACAGCGTGTCGCCCAGCCGCATCACCACCGGCAGCAGCGGGCTGTTGCCGGGCTTGAAGCCCAGCACGCGTGCCTGCGCGGGCGCGTCCTCCGCGGCGATACGGCCCTCGGCGAGATCGGTGAGGAAGTCCCCGCGGCCGCGCGCCGCCAGCTCCTCCTCCTGCCGGGCCTGCATCAGCACGACGGCCAGGATCCCGGCCGCCCGTTCGGCCGCGATCCGGTGCACCGGGGCCAGCGGGGCCCGTACCGGGAGGAGGACCAGGCGGGCGCGTACCGAACCCGTGCCCGGCCCGCCGCCGGGCACGTCCACGAGGACCGACCCCGACGGCGGCGGGGCGTCCTTGTGCCCGCGCAGCCCCTCCCACACCTGGAGCGGGTCCGCGCCCTCGGGGCCGGCCCCGGCGGCGTACAGCAGCTGTCCGTCCGTCGTCTCCAGGAAGACGGGGTTGCCGCTGAAGTCGGCGAGGATGCCGAGCACCTGGGGCACCCCGCCACCACCCAGCAGGGCCTCGGTACAGCGGCGGTGCACCTCCTCGGCCCGCTGCAGCAGCGCGTAGTGGCCGTTGACGATCTCGGTGTGGATCTCCTCCGTGACCGCCACGAAGGGCACCTCGCGGTGCAGCTGGACCAACGGCAGCCCGGCCGCGCGCGCCGTGTCGACGAGCGCGGCGGGCAGGCGGGTGAAGCGCGGGCCGAGCTCCACGACGAGGGCCGCGATACCGCGCTCGGCCAGGGTGCGCACGAACGCCCGCTGCTCGGCCGGCCGGGTGCCGAGACCGTAGCCGGTGGTCAGCAGCAGCTCGCCGCCCTTGAGCAGCGAGGCGATGTGCGGCACCTCGCCCGCGTGCACCCAGCGCACGGTGCGCTGCAGCCGGTCGGCGCCCGCGAGGACCTCCGGCAGCCCGCTGCGCAGACCCGGCAGCTCCAGGGCCCGCTGCACGGTGATCCCGGCCCCGTGCGTGTCGAATCTGCTGCCCGTACCGCTGTCCGTACTGCTGTCCATGAGCCGGACGCTACCCGCGCGGGTGCCTTCGGGACATCTCCGGGCGGGGTTGGGGCCTCGACGGCCGGGTAGCGGCCGGGGCATGGACTTCAGTGTGGTTGCCGTGGGGCGGGAGGACGACAGTCCGGTGGACGAGCCGCTGCGGGTGGCGGCGCTCGCCGACCGGCTCGGCTACCGGGAGGTGTGGGCCGGGGAGGGGCCGACCTGGGACTCCTTCGTACTGGCCGCCGCGATCGGCGGGGTGACCGAACAGGCGGCGCTGACCGCCGGGCCCGTCCCGGTGTCCGTGCGCGACCCGTACAGCCTCGCCCGCGGTACCGCGTCGGTCGCCGCGGTCACCGGACGGGCCGTCGGTGTGGCGCTGGGCACCTCCAGCAGACGGGTCGTCGAGGGCGTGCACGGGCGGCCCCGGACGCGCCCCGCGGCCGTACTGGAGGAGACGTCGGCAGCGCTGCGGGGGCTGCTGCACGCCCCACCGGGCGAGCCCGTCGTCCCCGGCAGCACCTTCCGGCGCCGGCTTCCGCCGCACGGCGGCCCGCTCACCGTCTCCGCCTTCGGGGACCGCGCGATCGCCACCGCCGCCGCGCACGCCGACCGCATGCTGCTCGACATCGTCACCCCGGAGCAGGTGCGCGCACTGCGCGCCGAGCTGCTCGCGGCGGCCGGGAAGGCGGGCCGTACGCCGCCCACGCTCGCCGCCTGGCTGCCTGCCGCCGTCGATCCGGAGCCGGAGTCCCTCGCCCAGGTCCTGCGGAGCGTCGCCGGGTATCTGACCGTGCCGGGCTACAGCGACGTGTTCACGGCGGCGGGCTTCGGGGAGGCGGTGGAGCTGGCCGCGACCGGCGCCGATCCCGACACCCTGGTACGCGCCCTGCCGCCCGAAGCCGCGGGCACGGTCGGCCTGGTCGGCGATGCCGACGCCGTACGCGCCCGTATCGACGCCTATGCCGAGGCCGGGCTGGACGAGATCGCCCTCGTGCCGGCGACGGCCGGTGATCCGGCGGGGGAGCGCACGCTCGAGGCGCTGCGAGGCCATGTCTGAACCGGCCGGGGTTCCACATGCGGGCTCCCAGCGGCCTCGGTGAAGTCCGCTGCCCCGCGACGGAGCGCGAACCGGCACAGCGGCAGCGCCCCGAAGGAGCGCGCGGCTGTACTCACATGCGGCTCCCCCGGGCGGGCGCGACCGACCACGACTGCGCCGCGGACGACCCACGGCCCATCGCTGCCCATCCCGCGGAGCGCTCAGAGCGGCCTGATGTTGTGGTTGAAGCGGAAGACGTTGTCCGGGTCGTAGCGCCGCTTCAGCTCGCCCAGGCGCCGGGTGTTCTCGGCGCCCAGACCGGCGACCACCCGCTCGGGGCCCTCGTCTCCGATGAAGTTGAGGTAGATCGCGCCGGTGCTCCACGGACGGACGTCGGCGCGCACGTCCCGCACCCACCGCAGGCACCGCTCGTCGTCCGCCGGGTCCTGCCAGATGCCGAAGGGGTGCACCGCCCACGGCGCGTCCCGGTAGGGCACGGGGTACTCGTGCGGACCGTCCGCGATCGCGCCGCCCTGGGGGAGCAGCACATGCCGGGTGCCGGTCGGCACGGGCACCGAGTCGCCGCGGGCGCAGTAGACGTCCACGAGCTCGTCGGGCAGACCCGTCAGATACTCCGCCGACCAGTAGTTCCGCAGGTCCGGCGGGTCGTCGAACATGGTCTGGAAGTCGGCGTACGGGACCGCGCCGACGATCTCCGCCTCGTGCGGCAGCGCAAGCAACGGCTCGGCCAGCTTCCGCATGTCCGCCTCACCGCCGGCGTACGCGACCAGCGCTCCGCACGTCAACGTGCCGACCAGGTGCGACGGTACGAACTCCTCGGGCGGCCCGGCGAAGTAGAGGACGGCGCCGGACGCCTCCACCGGGGCGGCCGTGATGATCTCGCGATAGGTGCGTACGACATCGCGGCCGAACTCCGGGAGATACAGCACCAACGCGATGGAGAACCGGGGCAGTTCGTGCAACTTCAGGGTGATCGCGGTGGCGATGCCGAAGTTGCCTCCACCGCCGTGCAACGCCCAGAACAGCTCGGGGTTCTCGTCGGCGTTGGCGTGTATCCGTGTGCCGTCGGCGGTGACCAGTTCGACGCCGAGGAGGTTGTCGACCGCGAGGCCGAAGGCGCGGTCCAGCCAGCCCGTGCCGCCGCCCAGGACATAGCCGCCGACGCCGGTCGTCGAAGCCCGGCCGCCGGTGGTCGCCAGGTCGTACGGCTCGGTCGCCCGGTCCAGGTCGCTCATGGTGGCGCCGCCCGCGATCCGTACCGCCTCGGCCGCGGGGTCCACGGTGACGGCGCGCATGTGGCGCAGGTCCACGACCAGCCCGCCGTCGTTCACCGCCATGCCCGCCACGCTGTGCCCGCCGCCGCGCACGGCGATCTTCAGGTCCAGCTCCCGGCCGAAGCGCACCGCCCGGACGACATCGGCCTCGTCCACGCACTGCGCGATCACCGCCGGCCGCCGGTCGATCAGCGCGTTGAAGACCGCCCGCGCCTCGTCGTAGCCCACATCCCCCGGGGCGAACACATCGCCGACCAGATCCTCGCGCAGCGCGGCGAGGGCCGCGCCCGCCTTCGACGGGGAAGCCATGGGGCGCCCCCTTCCGTACAGGGGCTGTTGGCTCCAGCGTAGGCGGGCCCGGCTCGGCGGTCCTGTTCAGCCGCCGTAGGCTCCCGAGGCCGTCAGGCGCAGTGCCGTGTCGATGAGCGGGACGTGGCTGAAGGCCTGCGGGAAGTTGCCGACCTGGCGCTGGAGGCGCGGGTCCCACTCCTCGGCGAGCAGACCGAGGTCGTTGCGGAGCGCGAGCAGCTTCTCGAACAGCTTGCGGGCCTCGTCCACGCGGCCGATCATCGCCAGGTCGTCCGCCATCCAGAACGAGCAGGCCAGGAACGCCCCTTCGTCACCGGGCAGGCCGTCGACACCCTCGCTGGAACCCTCCGTGGGGTAGCGCAGGATGAAGCCGTCCGGTGTGGACAGCTCACGCTGGATCGCCTCGATCGTGCCGATGACGCGCTTGTCGTCGGGGGGCAGGAAGCCCATCTGCGGGATCAGCAGCAGCGAGGCGTCCAGCTCCTTGGAGCCGTACGACTGCGTGAAGGTGTTGCGCTCCTTGTCGTAGCCCTTCTCGCACACGTCCCGGTGGATGTCGTCGCGCAGTTCGAGCCAGCGCTCCAGCGGGCCGTCCGCGTCACCGGACTCGATGAGCTTGATGGTGCGGTCGACGGCGACCCAGGCCATGACCTTGGAGTGCACGAAGTGGCGGCGCGGGCCGCGCACCTCCCAGATGCCCTCGTCCGGCTCGTCCCAGTGCTGCTCCAGGTAGCGGATCAGCTTGAGCTGCAGCAGGGAGGCGTAGTCGCTGCGGGCGAGGCCGGTCATGTGGCCCAGGTGCAGGGCCTCGGTGACCTCGCCGTACACGTCCAGCTGGAGCTGGTGGGCGGCGCCGTTGCCGACGCGCACGGGCGCGGAGTTCTCGTAGCCCGGCAGCCAGTCCAGCTCCGCCTCGCCCAGCTCGCGCTCGCCCGCGATGCCGTACATGATCTGCAGGTTCTCGGGGTCGCCGGCGACCGCCCTGAGCAGCCACTCGCGCCAGGCGCGGGCCTCCTCGCGGTAGCCGGTGCGCAGCAGCGAGGACAGGGTGATCGCCGCGTCGCGCAGCCAGGTGTAGCGGTAGTCCCAGTTGCGGACGCCGCCGATGTCCTCCGGCAGGGAGGTCGTCGGCGCGGCGACGATGCCGCCGGTCGGGGCGTACGTCAGCGCCTTCAGGGTGATCAGGGAGCGGACCACCGCCTCGCGGTACGGGCCGTGGTAGGTGCAGTGCTCGACCCACTCCCGCCAGAACTCCTCCGTCGCCTCCAGCGAGGCCTCCGGCTCCGGCAGCGGCGGCGGCTCCTTGTGCGAAGGCTGCCAGGAGATGGTGAAGGCGATGCGGTCACCGGGAGCGACCGTGAAGTCCGAGTACGTGGTCAGCGACTTGCCGTAGGTCTCGCACTCGGTGTCGTACCAGACGGAGTCCGGGCCGGCCACGGCGACCGTACGGCCGTCGTGCTTGTGCACCCAGGGCACGACCCGGCCGTACGAGAAACGCATCCTGAGGGCCGAGCGCATCGGGACGCGGCCGGAGACGCCCTCGACGATGCGGATCAGCTGGGGGGCGCCGTCACGCGGGGGCATGAAATCCGTCACTCGGACCGTGCCGCGCGGGGTGTCCCACTCGGATTCCAGGATCAGGGAGTCGCCGCGGTAGCTGCGCCGGGCCGCCGTCGGGGGCTGCGCATCGGACGCGTGGGCGGGGCCGAGCCGCCAGAAGCCGTGTTCCTCGGTGCCCAGCAGGCCGGCGAAGATGGCGTGCGAGTCGAAGCGGGGCAGGCACAGCCAGTCCACTGTGCCGTCCCGGCAGACCAAGGCGGCGGTCTGCATGTCTCCGATGAGTGCGTAGTCTTCGATGCGCCCGGCCACGTGCAACTCCAGTCGAACGGCCACGTCACCCCCGTGAAAGAAGGGGGCTGTCGCTTATTGCGGTCAAGGGGTCGTTGTAATGCGTCGTTGAGCGGTGAAGCAAAGCAGTCGTCCTGGCCGTGTGGCAAAACGACAATTGATGCTCAACGAACTGACGAGCTCTCGTTGTTCCGGTCATCACGTGCGGGGGTGGTGCCGTGTACCCGGCCGGGCTCGGCAGCGAGTGTCCGAGCAGGATACGACGCACGTAGATGATCTGCGTGCCGCTCCGGGCAACCCGACTAGGCCGAACGGGTGAGCAACGGGTGAGAAACGCGAAGGACCGTGCGGGTCTGTGGTGACTCGTGTGCGGTGCGTGGCCGGAAGCCATCTCCTCTGGGCGCTGATACCCTGGTAGCCCGTGGACCGGTGGGCGAGAAATCCCCGGCACCGCACCTCGAACCGCGACCACGGGAGCCCCCTCTTGGCCATGCCGCCGAAATCTACGACGACCAAGCACATCTTCGTCACCGGGGGTGTCGCCTCCTCGCTGGGCAAGGGCCTGACCGCCTCCAGCCTGGGCATGCTCCTCAAGGCG
>NZ_JBIAWS010000034.1:0-12004 GCF_042896045.1 Streptomyces sp. NPDC001351
GCGCCACCCGGGACCTCGAACTCCTCGACTGGCCGACGACGGGCGCCCGGCTGAAGCGGCTCACCGTCGGGCCGCCCGAGGGCTTCTCCGACCCCCAGAACACGCTGCGCAGTGCCTACGGCCTGACCGGCGACACGCTGCTGCTGATCCGTCCCGACGGCTACATCGGGCACATCGCCACCCGGGACTTCCTCACCACCACACAAGCCGCCGTGCGGGCAATGACGCCTGGGGCAAGGAGCCGCACCATGTCCCAGCCGAGCCACACCTCCCCCGGTTCGGGGGCCACTGGATGAGCCGCATACTGCTGCGCGGGGCGCAGGTCATCACGATGACGCCGGACCGGCCGGACTCCGAGCACACCGATGTCCTCGTCAACGGCGACCGCATTGCCTGGGCCACGGTCGATGGGGCCAAGGCACTGGGCCTGGCCGACCGGGTGGGCCGTATCGAGGCGGGCATGCAGGCCGACCTGGTCGCCGTCGACGCCCGCGCACTCAACCTGTGGCCGGCACACGACCCCGTCGCCACGGCTCTGCACGCCGACATCGCCAACATCGAGGCCGTGATGGTGGCGGGCACCTGGCGCAAACGCGATCACGCGCTGCTCGCATCCGGCCTCGACAAGGTCAAGGACCAGCTACGTGAGTCCGGAGAACGGCTGCTGCACAGCATCAGGCCCGCGGGCTCTCCCGGCTGACACAGCGCAACGACCCCAGATGAACCGCGCCGACGGGCACGGCACCGCGTCCTCGTCGGCGCGACGGCCACGCGCCCCCCAGAGCCGCACGCCGCGGCCTCGTTCCCACAGCAAGAAGGTGCCGTGAGCAGCCCCATCCCGACTACCGCGGGGATGCCCCGCGACGCTCTGCACCAGGAGCAGATCGTCCAGGCGGCCATCGCCCTTCTGGACGAGGGCGGCATCGAGAGTCTGACCATGCGAAGACTCGGCAGCCGTCTCGGTATCACCGCGGCAGCCCTCTACTGGCACGTCAAGAGCCGACACGATGTGCTCCTGATGGCTGCTGACACCGTCTGGGGGCAGACACCTCTCTCCGCTCTCGACGGTCTCGAATGGCGTCCGGCCCTCCTGGCCATGGCGGACAACCTGCGTTCGATGCTCCTCAGGCACCCCTGGCTGCTGGCCACCATGACCGTCCAGCCTCTCGACGGCCCTGCCAGGGACCGCCATGACGAGCACCTGCTGGCGGTCTGCCAGGCGTCCGGCCTCACCAGACGGGATGCCGAGCAGGCCGCCCAGAGCGTCGTCACGTTCGCGATCGGCGCCGCCCTCGCAGCCACCCCTCGCCCGCATGTGTCCTTCGGCCTGCAGTCACTTCTCGACGGCGTCGAAGCCAGGCTTGCCGCCCGCACCCGAGTCGACACAGCAGACGAGGCAGACGCTCAGCTCGACCGCCGTCCTCTGAACCACCTGGATCCACCGCGTGGATTCTGATCTTCGGTATCGGAGCGCGTCTCACCTGCGCAAGGACGGACTAATGAACCGGTCCGACTTCGACGTCGACGTGATCGGCCGACCCGGAACCTCGCGTCGGCGTCCTGGACGGCGAGGCAACGCGGACGCTGCAAAGGCTGGAGTGTACGAGCGCGCAATCGTTGACATGCTCCCAGGCACCGGTGCGCAGTGGATGTCGCCGCGTGGCAAGGTGGTGGTCACAACCCTTCCGGCCGAGAAGCCTCAGTGTCATCCGTCGGCACCTGCGCTCGGCGCTTGCAGAGTGCGGAGCGACGGACGTACGCCTCAACCACGCTGTCACGTTCCTTGATGCACACGGCGAACTCGGACATGCGCGAGCAAGTATCGTCTTGGGGTGTGACGGCGCCAACAGCGAGGTACGCAAGCTCATTGGGGCCACGTTGGTCGGATCCGACTTCACCGACACATGGCTATCGACGAGCACCTGCACGGCATCCGGGACCCAGCTGAAGTCATGGCCGCCTCTTTTCGGATCGCCGCCCCAGCTGGCCAGGGCCCATCCGGAAGTGACCCGGATCCTGAACCGTCGTGGCCTGCAGCACATCCATTCTGAGATCGGACTCGCCCCCCGCGCCCTGCGGGACGTGGAGGAAGGCGTTGCGTCCGGCCGCTTCGACGTGCCCGATCCACTCGTCGCCCTCTCGGCGCTCGGTGAAGGCCAGCTGGCCCTCTGGGAACTGAGGTCCGCACGCCCCGATGTCAGCGCCGACGAAGCGCGGCTGACATGGCGGAAATGATCCTGTGCATGCTCGGTCTCCCCCGCGAGGAAGCACGCGAAGTCGCCCGGCGCCCCTTTCCCGCTCTCGACTGATCGAGCCGGCCTGGCCGTCGAGGCCGGTTCGGCATGTCCGGGGCGGTCAGGGCTTTGCCAGGGCAGTTCGCAGAGCGTCGAGGGCGGCAGCGCGGAAAGCGGTCATCGAAGGTGCTTTGCCGTCGAGCAAGGCATCAGCACCGTGGTACATGCCTGATTCGACCCGCAGCTCGCAGGCGACGCCGGCCTCGCTCAGGCGTCGGGCGTAGTCGACGTCTTCGTCGTGGAACAGGTCGATGTCGCCCACGCCGATCCACGCGGGCGGCAGCCCGTCGAGGTTCTTGCGCCTCGCAGCCGCAGCATAGGGGCGATCGTCGAGGTCCTGTGGCGGGCGGCCGAGGTAGGAGGTCCAGGCGAAGCGGTTGGAGTCCGGGGTCCACGTATAGATGGCACTGTCGGGAGGGTCGACGCGTAGAGCCGTGCGGTCGTCGAGCATGGGGTAGATGAGGAGTTGAAACCGGACCGGCACTCCTGCATCGTGGGCGCGCTGGACTACGGCGGCGGCGAGCCCGCCTCCGGCGCTTTCGCCGCCGACGGCGATGCGGGCGGGATCGATACCGAGGGCGGCGGCGTTGGCGTGAAGCCAGCTAAGCGCACCGAAGCAATCGTCCAAAGCTGCGGGGTACGGATTTTCGGGTGCGAGGCGGTAGTCGACGCTGACGACCAGAGCGCCCAGTTCGTCGGCAACGCGGCTGCACCAGGTGTTTTCCTGCCGAGCGGCACCCATGACGGTTCCTCCGCCGTGGATCCAAAGCAGCGCTGAGCGCGGTGCTTGGCCTTCTGCCTGGTAGGTGAGCACCTCGACGGGGAGGTCGCCGGTCGTGGCCGGCAGCGTGCGCTGCTCGATGCGGACGCCTGGCCTGGAGGCGGCTCCCGCCAAGGGCACGAGGCGGCGAGCGATGGCCAGAGTGACCGGGTTGCCGAAGTTCAGCGGGAGGAAGAGCACTGGGTGCCGCAGCTCGCGAGGGACTGCCGCCAGGGCGCGGCGACGTGTGCTGATCGCCGCAGCAACGCCGAAGGTTGCTGCGGCGCCCAGTTCGGCGAGGACTCGTCGGAGCGTCATGTAGTGCGCACCTTTCGTTCGGGTGGTCACGGTTCTCGGGTTCCAGGGTGGCGCCTTGACGGTCGGCCGCGGTTTCCAGTCCGGGCAGTGGTTGCCGCCAGATCTCGTGGGCCTCGTCTCTGGTAAGGCCGAACATCGGCAGCAGATCCTCGATGACCTGGTCGGCCGCTTCGGCGTCGTCGCGTTCGGGGTTGTCGTGCAGGAGTTGGCCGCGGCAGAGCGCCGCGTCCGCGAGGCCATGTCCCTGTTCACGCCAGCCAGGGCCAGTCCGTTCCCGCTCTGACGAGCCCTACTTCGGAGGCGAAAGCCACCGCCTGGTCGCGGGTCCCGGCACCGATCCTGGCGAGGATGCTGCTGACGTGTGACTTGACCGTGGTTGCGGCCGGATGCAGGTCCTCGGCGATCTCTCCGTTGCTCCGACCCGATGCGATGCGGGCGGGAACCTCACGCTCGCGTCCGGCGAGGTGGTGGAGCGGCCGCTGTCGTCCCGATCCTGGTCTGGGACGGAACGTTTCAGACGGTGAGCGAAGGTGTCGAGGAGTCTGTGGGGCACACTCGGCGCGATGACGGCGTCGCCTCTGGCCACTGCGTGGACTGCGGCGATCAGAACGTTGTCGGGCTGTGGTGCAGAGGCCATACGGACCCTCTCGGAGCCGGTGTCGGCCTCGCCGACGACGGTCAGTCCAGGTTGTCGTTCGAGGATTACGCGCGCGGCAAGACGTGGCAGGGGCTCTTCGTCGACGATCAGCAGGGTCATCATGGTGCTGGTTCTTTCGTGGGGGCCAGCGGTACGGGCGTCTACGGCGCTGCCCGGGTAGGCCCTACTCGTGTGCGATGTGTGCGCGGTGTTCGGCGAGCACGTCCAGTCCGAAGTCGGAGGTCAGGTCACGCCACACCGAGTGGGCATGGTTGGCGTACCGCTGTGTGTTGTCGTACTCGATGAGGACGCGAGGGTCCTGTACCCGGTAGTAGTGCGGTTCCCCGGCGGCCGTGCTGCCCGCCCAGCCGAAATGCACCGCGTCGAGGACGGTGTCAGAGGCGTAGTGGGTGTCGTAGGCGTCGGCGAGGAACTCGGGTGCCCGGCCGCTGTAAAGGCTGACGAGCCGGCGCAGCAGGTGCCGCTGCTCCTTGTTCAGATCGCGACCGCCGATGCCTTTGGGGGGAATCGTGATGGCCACGCGCGCGTGATCGTTCTCGGTGTATCCGCTGCCCGCTTCCGCCCGGCGGTCGATGTCGTCGACAAGCCGGTCCAGCTCAGGGTCGGCGAACCGGCCCCGCCACAGGTCCTGCATGTGCATCATCGTGTCGCCGTGTTCGACGCGTGGGCGGTTGCCGGAGACGATGTCCGAAACTGCGGACGGGTGGAGCAGGGCGCTTTGGAGTTGGCCCGGATCCAGACTGCGGACCAGTTGACGGGCCGTCTCCTCAGGGCCTTGCAAGGGCCGCAGGGTGCCTCCGATCAGCTCGGTGGTGGCCGGGTCGGCACCGATGAAGCAGGGGGTCGTGGAGACGAGCCGGCCGGCGACGACGAGGTTGTTCAGGGAGATGTGGTGGCCGCCGAACCGCCACGCCCAGACACGGTCGCCGGGGCGGCCGAAGATCCTCAGCCAGTACAGGCCGGGGTCGCGTCCGCGCTGCCGGCCCCAGTGGACCCGCCACCCTTCCAGCTGGTCCAGGACGTTCTCCAACCCCATCACGGTGGTGACCGTGGCGTAGCCCGGAATGGACAGTCCGGTGGCCACCAACTGCATGGCCAGGCTCTGTTGGCGAGCGTTCTGGTCTCGGACGGCGAGCCCGCCGTGTTCGGTGGGAGTGTAGAACCAGCGCAGGCGCTCGGCCTCCGCATCCGGGTGGAGCGGGGAGTCGTAGGCGGCGAGCGGGAGTTGGTCCTCGCTCAGGCTGTTCAGCCAGGCGGTGGCAGCATCGGCCATGGCGGCCGCTGCCTTCTCCCGCCCGGCTGCCAGGGCGTCGGGCACGGTGCCCTCCCGGTCACCGGTCACCGGCGGACTCCGGGGCCTCGGAGATGTCAAGCATGACCTTGATGGCGTTGCCCCGGCGCTCGGCGTAGGTGTCGAACGCCTCGGCGACGTCGGGCAGCCCGAAATGGTGGGTGACCAGTTCCGCGGTGCGCAGCCGGCCCCGGGCGGCCAGGCCCACGGCGCGGGCCACCGAACCGGTGCCCTCTCCGCGGACCGTCTGGATCGAGATGCCGTTCATCACGGCATGGTTCAGGTCGGCCCGTACGGGCTCTTCGAAGAAGCCGACGAGGACGACCTTCCCGGACCGCTTGGCCATGCGCAGCGCGTCGTCCACCGCACTCGGGGCGCCGGAGCACTCCAGGACGATGTCGGCGCCGATCCCGTCGGTCGCCTCCCGAACCGCCGCTACGGCGTCCTCCTCCCGGGAGTTGACGATCAGGTCCGCGCCGAAGGACTTGCCGATGGCGAGCCTGGCTTCCCGCGTGCCGGCCAGGGCTACGGTCCTGGCCCCGAGTTCACGTGCGACCTGTACCGCGAGCAGCCCTATCGGTCCGGGGCCGATCACCGCGACCGTGGATCCGACGAGCAGGGTGTCGAGCACGTCGAAGGCGTGCATCACGGTGCCCACGGTGGTGAGGACGACCGCGGCGTCGAAGTCCACGGTGTCCGGCAACCGGTGGAGGGTCGCCACGTGATTGAGCGCGTACTCCGCGAAGCCCCCGTTGACGGTCATCCCCTGCACACGGTGCCCGGTGTGCCGCAGGCCGTAGTTGAGGCAGTCCGTGTAGGCCCCGGCCAGGCAGTTCGCGCAGCGCATGCAGCCGCGGTGGGCTTCCGTCACCACCCGGTCGCCGACCCGGAACTCGTCCACGGCGCGGCCCACCGCGGCGACGACGCCGGCGTACTCGTGGCCGGGTACGAACTCGCCCGCGGCCGGGCCGCCGTCCTTGAAGAAGTGGCGACTGCGGATCTTCAGGTCCGTTCCGCACAGGGACGCCCTGCGGACGTGTACCAAAACGTCTTCCGGTCCCACCTGCGGCACGGGCAGCGTCGCGACGGCAAGGGTGCCGGGCTCACCCAGCACCGCGGCCTGCATGGTTTCCGGCAAGGACATAGGGGCCTCCAGTTACGGCCATGAACATGCGTCGGAAATCGAACCGAAACGGCCCTGTTCCCCACCTCATCTTGCACGCCGGCAACGCCTATTCCCTATTCGCGGCGCATAGGCATCCCTTATGCATGTCGCGAGAGATTCCTATTGGAGACCCATCACGACCTCGTGGCAGTGTCATTTGGAAACTACGGACGTAGCCGTCAGCCGTACGGCCGGGGAACGGGGCCACGCGCCCAAGGAGCGAAGCTGTGGATCTGGGAATTTCGGGCAAGACCGCGCTCGTACTGGGCGGGGGTGGGGGTCTCGGCGGCGCGATCGCCCAGGCCCTCGCCGCTGAAGGCGCCGCTGTCGCCGTCGCGGACATCAGCCCACAGGCCGCAGAGAGCACCGCCGAGGCGGTGGCCGACGCGGGCGGGAAAGCCGTGCCCCTGGAATGGGACCTCGCGGACCTGGGCGCGATCGACCAGCACATCGCGGCAGTCGAAGGGGCGCTCGGTCCCGTGGACATCCTGGTCAACAACACGGGAGGGCCGCCGCCCTCGCCGGTTGCGGGGCAGGACCCTGAACTCTGGCAGAAGCACTTCCAGTCCATGGTGCTGTCCGTCATCGCGATCACGGACAGGGTCGCGCCGCTGATGCGGAGCCGCGGCTGGGGCAGGATCATCACCAGTGCCAGCTCGGGGGTGATCGCCCCCATCCCCAACCTGGGGCTGTCGAACGCCTTGCGGGGCAGCCTGCTCGGCTGGTCCAAGACGCTGGCCCGGGAAGTCGCGGCCGAGGGTGTCACCTGCAACGTGGTCGTTCCTGGACGGATCGGCACCCAGCGGACCAAGTTCCTCGACCAGGCCAAGGCTGATCGGGAGGGCAAGTCCGTCGCGGAGACGTCCGCCGAGAGCGTCGCGTCGATCCCTGTGGGCCGCTACGGCGAACCGCGGGAATACGCAGCCGCCGTCACCTTCCTCGCAAGCGTCCAGGCCTCTTACATCACAGGCTCGGTCATCCGAGTCGACGGCGGACTCATCGCCAGCCTCTGAAAAAGACATCGGACTTCTGAGGAGGCAGAAAAAAATGGCACCCCTGGACCGCAACACCAATGGTGTTTTCGCCATCGCACCAACGCCCTTCGACGAGGAAGGCGCAATCGATTTCGACTCACTCAGCCGACTCGTCAACTTCTACGCAGACGCCGGCGTCACCGGACTGACCCTCCTGGGCCAGATGGGCGAAGCACCCAAGCTGTCCCACGAGGAAAGCGTGCGCATCGTCCAGCACGTCCTCAAGCGCACCGATCTGCCGATCATCGTGGGCGTCTCCGCACCCGGCTACGCCGCCATGCGGGCTCTCACGGTCGACGTCATGTCAGCCGGTGCCGGCGGCGTCATGATCGCCCCGCCGAACACGCTGCGCACCGACGACCAGATCGTGAGCTACTACGAGGGAGCGGCGGGCGCCATCGGCGCGGACGTGCCGTTCGTGATCCAGGACTATCCGCTGTCCTTCTCCGTCGTCATGTCCCCTGCCGTCATCGCCCGCATCGTGAACGCCGCGCCCGGGTGCGTGATGCTCAAGCACGAGGACTGGCCGGGCCTGGAGAAGATCAGCGCACTCCGGCAACTCGAAGCCGACGGAGCGATGCCCCGCCTGTCGATCCTGTGCGGAAACGGCGGCCTCTTCCTGGACTTCGAGACCGAACGCGGAGCCGACGGAGCGATGACGGGCTACTGCGTTCCCGAACTCCTCGTCGACGTGGTGCGCCACACCGCCGCCGGCGACCGTGACGCCGCCCATGACGTCTTCGACACCCACCTACCCCTGCTGCGCTACGAACAGCAGCCGGGCATCGGCCTGGCCGTACGCAAGTACGTCATGAAACGCCGCGGAATCCTGACCTCCGACACCCAGCGCAAGCCCGGGGCCGCGCTGTCGGCGCGTGCCCGCACCGAGGTCGACTACTTGCTGTCCCGGCTCACCCGCAAGGACAGCAGGGTTGCACTCACGGCATGACGCACACGCGAGCTGCGTGCCATGCCGACTGATCCTGAACCACATCGGATGTGTGGTCACAGCACGAGCACTGGGCAACGCTCGGCCGAGTAACTTGATCACATGCAGCTACGTCAGCTGGAGTACTTCCTCGCGGTCTGGGAGGCGGGCTCCTTCAGCAGAGCGGCTGCGCGGCTCTATGTCACGCAGCCTTCGCTGTCCCAGCAGATCGGGGTCCTGGAGAAGGAGCTGGGCGCGGTCCTGCTGGAGCGCGGCCGGCAAGGGGTGACGCTGACTCCCGCGGGCCGTGTCTTTCTGCCCCGAGCACAGAACGTCGTCCGCGCGGTTCAGGACGCGCAGGACTCGGTGCGCGAGGTGGTGGAGGGCCGTCAGGGCGACGTCCACGTCCTGACCGTACGGTCCGTCGCCTCGGGGATCCTGCCGCCGTCCGCGGCGCGCTGGCACTCGACGTACCCCTCCACCGTGCTGAGACTGCACGACTACTCCCACCGCCGGGACCTCGAAGAGGCCATGCGCAGCGGCCAGGGCGACATCGCGGTCGGCCCACGGCCCGACCCGTGGGAGGGACCCGTCATCTCCCTGGGATACGAGGAGATGGTGGTGACCGGCTCGGCCGAACACCCGGCGGGGACAGCGGCCGATCCGGCCGAACTGGCCGCTGCCGACTGGGTGCTCTACGAGCAGGAACAGGGCATGAGCGAAGTGGTGGACCGCCTGGCAGGGCACCTCGGGTTCACACCGCGCGCCGTCGCACGCACGGGCCAGGTCTCCGCAGCGCTCCTGTTCGCGGTCGAGGGGATCGGTGTGACGGTGACACCGGAGAACGCGGTGCCGCTGCGCTGGTCGAGGCACGCCCGGCGGATCGGGCCCGGCTATTTCCGGGAGCTGGTGGTGTTCAGCAGGAAGCTCCCCTCCCAACTGGCCGAGCGGTACCGGGACATGCTCACCACTGTGGAGTTGCCGCTGACCGCGGAGCGGGATCTACCAGAAGGAGCACTCCGCTTCTAAGCTTGACTCTGTCGGGGATCTTGGAGTTTCCCGGTGCGGCAGCAAGATCGACGGGCAGTACTGCCCGTACGGTACGAACTGGCACCGGGGGTGAAGCTTCGGCACCCCGAACCGGTCCGGGAGGCGAGGGGCGAGGGGAAGGGGCTGCTGGCGACGCTGCGGAGGGTGATGTTCGGGGCGAAGAAGGAGAGTTGAGGAGGGGGCCTTTCCCTCGGGGGCCCACCCGTCATGAGCAGTGATGCGGGGCACCGCCAGGCGCACCCTGGCCCGTCGAGGCTCTGAAAGAGATTGCGGGCTCCGCATCATTCCGCTGCGGTGGGTGACACCGGTCCGCATCCGCCACCGTATCCGTCGAGCAGCTGCCGCCGGGTCCCGCACCGCCGGACGACCCCGCTTGACGCGCTGCGGCAACAACGCCTCCAGCCAGGCCCATTGACCGTTCGCCAGAAGACCCTATTCGCGGCCTTCAGCCTTCGGAGAGGTGCTCGCTCCAGCGCGGTCGATC
Organism: Streptomyces sp. NPDC001351; assembly: GCF_042896045.1. Lineage (NCBI taxonomy): Bacteria > Bacillati > Actinomycetota > Actinomycetes > Kitasatosporales > Streptomycetaceae > Streptomyces > Streptomyces sp. NPDC001351. The sequence continues at coordinate 9,983 of NZ_JBIAWS010000034.1, forward strand.
ACAACGGCCGGGGCAACCGGCTCACGTCGTCACACTGCGCGGCGGCGGACACCCGGTCCCGGAACCAGCAGTGGGCCGGGTCGTACGCCCAGCGCGGAGACCACGCCATCGCCATGACGTAGGGCCGGGCGAGGGACGCGGGGACCGGGGCAGGGCGCGTTCCCGTCGGCCCGCACCACGTGTCCGCCAGCCGCCTGGGCACGAGCGCGGTGAGATCCGCACCCGCCACCAGCGGGAACAGTATCGCGAAGCTCTCCACCCGCACGGTGATCGACCCGGCGAGGCCCTCCCTCTCCAGCAGCTGGCCCGGCGACCACGGCATCAACGGTGTGTCGTAGCAGACGGCCCACCGTGCCTGCGCGAGATCGTCGCCCTCGGACTGCCGAGTCGCGCTGACGATGCGCACCCACTGGTCCTCGTAGAGGTCGAGCGACGGAGTCCCGTCCGGGAGCGCGGCCCGGGGCACGATCACTGCATCATGCCTGTCGATCTCCTCGACGATCCCTGCCCGCATGTCGTTCGTGAGCAGATCCAGGCGGATACGTGCACCAGTGCCGTGCGCCGTGACCTCGCGCACCAGTGACGTGGCGAGCGTGCTGCAATCGTAGTCGGAGAGCAGCAGGGAGAACTCGCGGTCGAGCGAACCTGGTTGCAGGCCGGCGTTGGCCCCGAAGACGCCGTCGAGTTCCGCGGTCAGCAGTGAGACCCGGTCGCGCAGGCGCTCGGCCAGCAGCGTGAGCTGGGTTCCCTGGCCGGGGACCCGGACCAGCAGTTCATCGCCGAAGTGCCTGCGCAGTCGCTTGAGCGCCGCGCTGCAGGCCGGCTGGGAGAGGCCGATACGGTGCGCCGCGGCCGTCACACTGCGCTCTTGGAGCAGCGCGTTCAGCGGCACGAGCAGATTCAGATCGAGACCCATCACGTTCCAACTTCATCCATGCGGTGAATGAAACCCATAACAAAGTTCCACTGTACAGATGGAATGGGGTGTGATGAGACTAAAGCAGCGGCCGCGCCGAGCACGCGCCGCCGCAACGGATCGACCATTCGCGAGCAAGTCGGAAAGACCCAGGGGGCTGAACCACCCAGCAACAACGGCGTTTCCTCGCCACCGCTTCCAATCGGCCGCTTCAGGTCGCCCCACCTCCAGGATTCTCCCTGGGTGCAACGTATCGGAGTGAATCATGATCAAACTTATTGTCGCGGCCCGTCGCCTGCCGGGCATGACACGTCAGAAGCATTGGCAGCATTATCAGAACGTCCATGCGGCCAAGATCCTGGCGGGCCCCGCCGATATGCTGGCCCACCTCTCAAGGTATGTACAAAACTTTGTGATCGACGCTGCCTATGGCGCACCGGATGCGGCACGAGTGGAGCCGGCCGAAATAGATGTCGTAAGCGAAATCTATAACCCCTCGCCGGAAGCGGTAGGTCTCCTGACGTCGCACCCCTATTACCTTTCGGTTATCCAGCCGGACGAACACCTCTTCGCCGACGGGTCGGCCCTGAAGGTGCTGGTGACAGCTGAGGAGCGTGAGCAGGTTGCCGTGCCCCGGCGCGGTGCCGTCAAGCTTGTCCATTTCATAGCCACGCGCGACGGTGTCGACCGGGAACAATTCTTCACCGCATGGCGTGCGGCCTCGCAGGCGATTGTGGCTGATCCTTCATTGTCGCCCGCGCTGTGTGGCTACACCCGCAGTCATGCACTGCCGGTGCCCGAGGAAGCGACGCGCGATCTTTTGGGCGGCGCCCCCATAAATGTCCATGCCGGCGCCACAAGCATCTGGCTGGACAGGGCAGACGACCTTTCCGGCGTCGCCCGCTACCGCGAGCTCTTCGACGAAATCATGGTCTCGGCATCGGACAGCCTGGTCGATGCCTCTCAGTCCATGTTCCTGATCGTGCAGGAACTGGAACATTACCCGTATCACGCCTAGCTTGATCTTTAACGTGTGCTGTCGAACGGTGCGTCGTACTTGATCACTCGGTTCGGTAACTGCCGTACGCGGAAACGGCCTTCGCCTG
>NZ_JBIAWS010000035.1:0-9623 GCF_042896045.1 Streptomyces sp. NPDC001351
CAGGCGAAGGCCGTTTCCGCGTACGGCAGTTACCGAACCGAGTGATCAAGTACGACGCACCGTTCGACAGCACACGTTAAAGATCAAGCTAGGCGCTGGTCGTGAGATGCACCTGGTCGACTGCCTGGCCCTGGCTGGCTGACTCGGTCGATCGCTTCGACCCGGAGCGCGGCGTTGGGTTCCTGACGTATGCGACCCCGGCGGTCCTCGGCGGGATCACGGCCGCCTCGGAGCTCTCGCAGGCGCACGGGCGACCGCCCACGGTCCACGAGCTGGCCCAGAAGCTGGCGATCTCGGACGAGGTCCTGGAGGGCCTGGAGTCCGTGAACGCGTACTCCACGTTGTAGCTGGACGTGCCTGACGCGGACGACCAGTCCCCGGCGGTCGCCGACACCCTGGGAGTTGAGGGGCCGGCAGTCGAGGCGTCGTGTACCGCGAGTCCCTCAAGCCGCTCGTGGAGGACCTCCCGCCCCCGGGAGAGGCGGATCCTGCTGCTGCGGTTCTTCGGCAACATGACCCACTCGCAGATCGCGCAGGAGGCCGGCGTCTCCCAGATGCACGTCTCCCGGCTTCTGGCGCGGACGCTGGCCCAGCTGCGGGAGAGGCTTCTTGCGGAGGAGCGAACTGCCTTACGCAGACCGTTCCGTGCCGGCCGTCCGAGAGGGCGCGACTGTTCGAGGTCATCAGCCGCGTGGCTGTATTCCAGGCAAGATCGTCGCGTGGGCCGCAGCTGCGGGGGAGAGTGACCTACCGACGTGGTGCCCTGCTCCAACAGGACGGCAGGGCGCGGGGACCCTCCACCATGCGCCCTGGTGAGGGCCGCCCTACCTGATACCGAATGGGCTGCCTACCTTGGATGTGCTTTGAGGCAGGAGAAGCCATCTCACAGTCCATGCCGAACTCAAGACAGTCCGTATATGGGCTATATAGAGTACGAGTATGGGTGCGTTGCGTATGACTCTGCAGACGCAGCTGGTACTGCGGGCGTTGCTGGAGGATCCCGCCAAAGAGCGCTACGGCCTCGAGCTGTGCGAGCTGGCGGGACTGCCGTCGGGCACGATCTATCCGATCCTCGCCCGCCTGGAACAAGTCGGCTGGGTGGACAGCACCTGGGAGGACCCGGCCGTACACGAGGAAGTCGGCCGTCCGCGCCGCCGCTTCTACCGGATCACGGAAGACGGTGCCGAGCAGGCGCGGGAGGCCCTCGCCCGCACCTACCGCGCCCGCAAACAGCCCCTGCCAGGATGGGCCGCCCGCCCGATCGCCGACGGGGGAGTGTCATGAATGCCCGGCGCCGGTTAGCGCCGCGGCTGAGGACGCGTCGTTCCTCCGCCGTGTCCCTGGACGGCATCCTGGCCGCAGCCCGTGCGCACCACCCGGACGCCGACACCTCCGTCATCCAGCACGCCCACGATGAGGCCGCCGTGTGGCATGCCGGCCAGACCCGCCGCAGCGGCGACCCCTACCTCACCCACTGCCTCGCCGTCGCCGCCATCGTCGCCGACATCGGCATGCCGCCAGCCGTGATCTGCGCGGCACTGCTGCACGACGTCGAAGACACCCTCTGCCCGCCAGGCCGCGTGGCCGGGCACTTCGGACAGGAGATCGCCGAGCTGATCTCAGCCGTCCGCAGCGCCAAGCTTGGAACTGCCCCGCTCAACGGCCTTGCCTTTGAAGGCTCGAGGCCGGCTTCCCAACCGACCCGTGAGCAGGCCGTGCTGGCCATCTGCCTCGCCGACCGGCTGCACAACATGCGCACCATCGCCTTCCTGGCTCCCGCCGTGCAACACCGCAAGGCCCAAGAAACCCTCAACGTCCTCGCCCCGCTGGCCCGCAAGGCAGGTCTGACCGGCGTGAGCCGCGAACTGCACGCCCTCTCCGCAGCAGTCCTCCGGCCGGCATCCACCGGATCCGCGCTCACGCCACGCGTGCTGGCCACGCTGACCCTGCTGCTTCCCGCCCCACACCGCGCCCGATGGCGCGAGGAATGGCACGCCGAGTTGGCCACCCTCCCCACACGCCGCACCCGCGGCCGTTTCACCCTCCGCGTCCTGCTCAGCACCCCCAGGTTGTCCCTGACGCTGCGCCACCCTCTGCGTGGGGAACGCCGACGTTGACTTCTCCCCCTCGCAAACGAGGGGGATTCCTAGCTCACGTTGCCTGACCCCCGGCGGGGGTGCAGGTCTTACACGATCAGCGCTAGCCGGGTTGAAGACCAGCCCGGACCAGCATCACGCGGGCGCTGTTCTTGTCCCTTGGGGACACGGCGCCGCACGCGGTGCAGGCATACCTTCGCATCGAAAGAGGTAGTGCGTGCTTGGTTCTCGCTCTGCACGGCGCGCAGTCCATGGTGGTGTGCGCGGGGTCTACCAGGTGCACGGCGCGGCCGTGCTTGCCGCCCATCTCGACCAGGGCGGCTTTGGTGGCGCTGATCGCGGCATCGGCAGCCTTGCGGGCCATGGTCGACTTCGCCAGGAACTTGGGGCGGAAGTCCTCCACGGCGAGCGCGTCATGGTCGCGGACAACGGACTTGGCCCACTTGCGGCCGGTGTCCTGCCGCTGGTTCGCGACCTTCTTGTGGACCTTGGCGGTCTGCCGCTGCGCCACGCGGTAGCCCTTCGATCCGGCCTGCCCCTTCGGCGGCCGTCGTCGGGCCATCATCCGCTGATAGCGGGCGAGTTTCTGCGCGGCCGTGCTGCGGGTGGGGAAGGTCGTGGTCGTCCGATGTGGTGGTCGCGATCTCCTTGACGCCCCAGTCGATTCCGATCACGCGGCCGGTCGCGGTCAGTTCCTCGGTCACGGCGGCCGTCACGAATGACGCCCACCAGTGCCTGACACTGTCCCGGTACACGCGTACCGAGCCGAACGGCTTGGGCAACTCCCGCGACCACACCGGCCGCACCACGATCCCGCCCGCCGGCGAGATGCGGGCGGCCGTCTTTGAGGCGGAAACCGCGCTTGGTGCAATTCGAGGGTGGGAAGCGCTTCGCGCTTCTTCTTGTACTTCGGCATCCCGGCCCGCTGCCGCATCGGCAACCCTGCCTTGACGTCCTTGAGGGCTTTGGCGCGGGACTTGCCGAAGTCGCGTATCAGCTGCTGCTGAGGCACACAGGCGCCTTCGGCCAGCCAGGGCGTGCGGGCGCGGGCCTTGGTGAGCATCGCCGCGAGCTGCACTGGCCCGCACGTGGTTTTCTCGCCGGTCGCCCGGTTGTGCTGGTGCACCTGCTTGGACTCGGCGACGCACTCATTCCAAATCCAGCGCAAGCGGTCCCACTCGGCCTCAAGCGCACTGCGGGCCGTGGACGACAGGCGCAGACGGTAGGCGTACCGGCAATGCCCGGCCGCCTCCGTGGTCGCTTCTGTCGTCATGCACCCGAACCTACCTGGGAGGACAGACAGTTGAGAGCTCTTGATCGTTGTCGGCTGCCTCACCCCGTCCCATGCTGGACGGTTCTTCGCCCAGGGGGCGAAGCCCCTTTCCCTGCCCCGCTCCGCAGGAGTCTCGATCCTTCCCCAGCTGAAGCCGGGGGTATCCCTGGAGCACTCTGAGGACAGCGGCCCCGTTCCCGGAAGACGCCGGTCGCCTCATGCTGCCTTCCGGTCGCCAGCGCTCCGGCAACTTGGCGTCATCGGGGTCACCGGCCGATCCGAAGCCGTGATCCACGTCGCGATGACCGGCTTCATCAGTCGACGCCTGTCCCGCAGGTCCATCCCGGACTGGCGCGATGTCCTTCAATGAGGTTGGGCGTGCGCACGGCGGTGACCTGCGTGGACTGAGCGGGATGTGACAGGTCGGCTCGGTTCGTTGAGATGAGAGGCCGGAGTCGGCTCGTGGGGACTCGGAGGATGCCTCAGTGGGGCCTCGGTTTACTTCCGTTCTAGTGGTCATCGCAACACCCCAGCTCAAGGGGTGCGATGGACTCCGAGTTTCGCGAGGAGCGGGGGAACTACAACCCTTGGAATTCGCCTTACGACTCGAAACGAAATAAGCCCGGCATTGCTGTGCAGCATCACGAGGTTTCGCGACCACCGGTGGCTCCCAGCTGCGCATGGTACCCAGGGCGAAAATCCTGTGGCCCCGTAAGGCGTAGCTGGCAGACTGTCGAAGTGGACGATCAAGAATCTGACCTCGACACCGGAGCTGCTCAGGATGCTGTCGCCGCCGAGCGATCGATGGTGGCTGACACGACGCACGCGGCTCGCCGGATGTCGTTCAACGCTGATGCGCTGACCTATAAACGAGGCAGACCACGGTACCCGGACGCGGTCTTCGACCTGTTGGCAGAGCGCTGCGGGCTGCGGCCCGGTGCGCGGGTGCTCGAGATCGGTGCCGGTACGGGCCTGGCCACCGAGCCCCTGCTGGCGGCCGGCGCGCACGTGGTCGCGGTCGAGCCCGGCGAAAGCCTGGCCGCGATCCTCGTCGCCGATCACGCGTGTGACCGGCTGGAGATCCTCGTCAGTGACTTCGAGGCGGTAGACCTGCCAGGCGGGTTCGACCTCGCGGCGGCGGCGACAGCGCTGCATTGGCTCGACCCGGCCACGTCGACCGCGAAGATCGCCCGGTTGGTGCGTCCGGGCGGCTGGCTGGCAGCGTGGTGGAACGACTTCGGCGACGTCAAGCGGCCGACGCTCTTCCGCGACCGCCTCGACGAGGTCTACCAAGACCTGCTGCCCGGCGGGACCGGCTACCGGGACAGCCGCTCGCACGTCCTCGACACCGACCGGTGGCGCAGCCAGTTGACCGCGGGCGGCTACTTCGACAACGTCTCCGTCGAGATCATCGAATGGGAGCAGATCCTGACCGCGCAGACCGCACGGGATCAATGGTCCACGTTCCCGAACATCGCGGAACTCTCCGCGCCCGACCGCGAAGAGTTCCTCACTCGCCTCGGTTCGCTCGTCGACGAGCTCGGCGGCCAGGTCGCAGACCCGCGCCTAACGGTCACCTACACCGCTCAACGCGTCCAAGGCTCGCCGTGACCCACATCCGCAGCGGTCCAGCAGAACACCATGACGAACGCGAAGACCTGTGGGCCACGGCGACACGAGTCACAGCGACAATCTCAGCCGTCGCCAACAGATGACGGCACAGCCGAGGGTGACGAAGGCCTGGCGGATGTCGTCGCGGATCTCCCAGCGGATCCGCAAGCGGCGAAACCAGTGCAGCATCGCGATCGTGCCCTCCACGACCCAGCGGTAGACGCCCAGGCCGGAGCCGTGTTCGATGCCGCGCCGGGCGATATGCGGGGTGATCTCAAACCTGCGCACCCCGTCGCGGTAAAGGTCGTGATCGTAGCCGCGGTCGGCATACAGATGCCTGGGCCGCCGTAGCGGTTGGCCGCGCTTGCCGCGGATCGGCGGCACGGCCTCGATCAGCGGAATCAGTTGAGTCACGTCGTTACGGTTGCCGCCGGTCGTGATCGTGGCCAGCGGGATTCCGTGGGCCTCGACGATGACGTGGTGCTTGCTACCGGTCTTGCCTCGATCCACCGGGGACGGGCCGGTGGCCGGCCCACCCTTCATCGCCCGGATATGGCTGGAGTCGACGGCAGCCCTAGAGAGGTCGAGCATGTCGGCCGTCCGCAACTCGGTGAGCAGCAGCTCGTGCAGCCGTTGCCAGACTCCGGCCTCGTTCCAATTTCGAAGCCGCCTCCAGCACGTCATCCCCGAGCCGAAGCCCAGTTCCTGGGGCAGAAAGCCACGGGATACCGGTGTGGAGGACAAACAGAATTCCGCAGAGCACCTGCCGATCATCCAAGCGCCGTCGGCCAGGGTGACGGTATCGGCGCTGGACCACCGGCACGAGCGGCTCGATCCGTGTCCACAGTCCGTCGTCGACCTCCCACGGCTTGCTCGCACTCTTCGTCTCGACTGACTCACCCCCCATCCGGACGCGTCAACGGGAGCTGACGCAGGGGCCCCCGACCCATCCACGAGCTCATTTCATTACGAGTCGTTAGGGCGTGTATCGGGTCGTGATCAATCTGTGGGAAGCGTCCTTGCGGCGGGGCTGGGGCCGGTAGATCTTCTTGCGTGACGCGATTGCAACTGGCTGACGAGGAATGGGAGTTCGTCGGGCCGTACCTGCCGATCGGCGAGTACGGTTCCTACCCCGAGGGGCTGCGACAGCAGTTCGAGGGTGTGATCTGGCGGTTCAAGACCGGCGGCCAGTGGCGGGGGATGCCGAAGAAGTTCGGCGCCTGGTCCACCGTCCACAACAGCTTTCAGCGATGGCGTGACGCGGGGGTCTTCGAGGCCCTGCTCGAAGGCATGATTGCGGAGGTCGCCAAACGGGGTGAGGTGGACTTATCTCTGGTCAGCGTGGACTCCGCCACCGCCCGGGCTCATCACGACGCCGCAGGGGTGCACCTCGACGAAGTCAAAGACCTCACCCGGAACACCCATTGATCACGACATCACACAGACCTAGGCGGCCTCGCCCAGGACGGATTCGAGACGGTTCAGGACGTGGGGCCAGCCCTTGCCCATGCCGTCGTACGCCTGCCGGCCCATCGGGGAGTCGAGGTCAAAGTCCGCGTGAGTGAGGACGAGGCGGGTGCCCTGGCCCTCCGGGTGCAGCGTCCAGGTGATGGTGGTGTCGAGCGAGCCTTCGGCGAATCGGTAGGCCAGCAGCCGCTGGTCGTCCACCTCGGTCACCTCGCAGGGCTGGCTGCCGAAGTTCCCCATGTCAAGGGTGAAGCGGTGCCCAGCGACGGGCTTGATGTCACCGGCGGCCCACCAACGGGCGTGGAGATCGGGATCGGTCAGGGCCTTCCAGACCGCCGCTGGCGGGTGAGGCAGGAACTTCTCGCAGGTGATCGTGTTGTTCTCGCTCATGTCTCGTTTTCCTTGTCCAGAAGATCGGACAGCGCGTCCAGACGCTGCTTCCAGTAGTGCTCGAACGGATGCAGCCACTCGCTCACCTCGGCCAATCGTGCCGGTTCGAGGTGGTAGAAGCGGTACCGACCCCGTGGCTCCTCGCGCACCAGTCCAGCGGTACGGAGCACCGCCAGGTGCTCGGAGACTGCGGGCCTGCCAAGCTCGAACATCCCGGCCAGCTCCCCTGTGGAGCGCGGACCTTCTCGCAGGCTTTCGAGCAGTCTGCGGCGCACTGGGTTGGCCAGCACACCGAACACGTCGGTAGGCATGACGCCATCATGCGTCGGGAAAGTCCGACGCGTCAAGAATTCCCGACGCATCAGAGGCGTTGGCGGTCCTGCAGGCCGTTGGGATGTGCGCGCCGGGGATGGCCAGGCGTGCAGCAGCCCTTCCAGGGGCCGCTCTGGGGAGAGGCGGCGTTGGACATGCTGCCCGCCGACGACATCCTCACCGAACCCGGCCTCGCCCTGCTCCACCTACTCAACCAGTCCGGCACCCGCCCAGAACACTGGGATGCCCTGCTCGAAGCCCTCGACTGCAGCGACGCCGACGAAAAGATCACCTTCGGGCAGCTCCTGGACAGGCTCAAGGGCCCCCTCCCTGCATCGGCGAGCACGGCCTGATCGCAATCCTGGTTCTGTTCACGAGAACGGGCAGCACGTGGTCGCCGCTTGGGAAGGCAGTGAGGTTCCGCACGCGAGTCGAAGTGTTCACTACGCGAGTTGAAATGTTCACTGGCTTCGGCAGCGCCACTGATGGTGCCGCCCCTCACTGCGCGGCACTTTCGGCTTTCACGGCATGTATCTGGCTGCGTCCCTGGCGGCGTCTCAGTTTTCGGGTAACCGTCGCGTCGCATGACGCTGCTGCGCCGTTGTTGCTGTCAGTGGCCCGTGATGGCCTCTGCCTCGGCGGTGTAGAGCCGGGCCGGATCGAAGCCCATGCCGGCGAAGTGGCCGGCGAGTTCGAGGGAAAGGACGCCGTGGAGGCGGGTCCAGAAGGAGAGGGCGCGATGCAGCGCCGACGGCGCGGCCGGGTGCGGTGCGGCCCAGTCCCGGTGTTCGTCCAGGTGCGTCTCCAGCGGTGACGGCGGCGCGGCGGGGGGCTGTGGGGCGGTGCAGGCGTCGAGGAGGACGGCCATGATCTCCGAGGCGATCCGGGTGGTGTCTTCGGGGGCTTGGTAGCCGGGCACGGGGGTGCCGTAGACGAGGAAGTATCGCTGCGGGTCGTCCAGGGCCCACCTGCGCAGGGCGTGCGCCAGGTCGCTGAGATCGGCGCCGGCCTCGGCGCGGGCGCGGAAGGTGTCGGCCAGGCTGCGGTAGGCGTCCCTGATGAGCTCGGTGATCAGCTCGTCGCGGTTGGCGAAGTACCGGTAGAGGGCCGGTCCGCTCATGCCGATCTGCTTGGCGATGGCGTTGAGGGAGAGAGCGGAAGCCCCGGCGGTGGCGATCTGCTCCCAGGCGTGCTTCTTGATTTCGTCCCGTACCTGGGCGCGGTACCGCTCCCTGGGAGTCCTCGCATCCGGCTCGCTCACAACCTGCCTCCCGTACTCTCGCCAAGTCGTTGGTTAGAACCTATCACGAACGCTCTTGACTCTCACGAAGAAGGGCGTTAGAACTTCTAACGAACACAACAACTTCTCTCGAAAGGAGGGGTGTCCGTGAGCAGCGAACGCCTCGTCCAGGTCGTTCTGCCAGGCATCGTGGCCCCGGAGGACCTGCGGATCCGCCACGCAGCCGTGCCGGACCCCGGCCCGGGACGCATAGTGATCGCCATGGAGGCGACCGGCGTCTCATTCGCCGAACAGCAGATGCGCCGCGGGCGCTACTACGACCAGCCGCCGTTCCCGTTCGTGCCCGGCTATGACCTGGTGGGCCGGGTGCTGTCGACCGGCCAGGGAGTCGACCCGGGCTTGGCCGGACGGCGGGTCGCCGCGCTGGTCAAGGTCGGCGGCTGGGCCAGCCACGTGCTCGTCGACGCCAAGGACGCGGTCGAGGTCCCGGACGGCCTGACCGCTGCTCAGGCCGAGACCGTCGTCGTCAACGGCATCACCGCCTGGCAGATGCTGCACCGCACAGCCCGAGTGCGCGCCGGGCAGACCGTCCTGGTGCACGGTGCCAGCGGCGGCGTCGGCTCCGTCCTGGTCCAACTCGCCCGCGCAGCCGGCGTGAAGGTGATCGGCACGGCCTCCGCCCGGCACCACCAAGCGCTGCGGGAACTGGGCGTCACCACGGTCGACTACCGCGCCGGAAACGTGACGGCCCAGGTCCGGGAGCTGGCCCCCCGTGGAGTTGACGCCGTCTTCGACCACGTCGGCGGCCGCAGCGTCATCGACTCCTGGCACCTGCTCGCCCCCGGCGGCACCCTCGTCGCCTACGGCAGCGCCTCCACACGCGACGACACCGGCTCCAAGCAATGGCCGGTGCTGAAAATCCTCGCCCGCACCTGGATCTGGAACACCCTGCCCAACGGCCGCCGTGCCCACTTCTACAACATCTGGGCCGGCCGGACGCTGAACAAGGACCGCTTCCGTGCCCGGCTGCGGACCGACCTCACCGAAGTCTTCGCCGCCGTCCGCCGCGGCGACGTCACTCCCCGCATCGCCGCCCAACTGCCGCTCACGAGGGCCTCCGAGGCCCTGCGCCTCGCGGAGTGTCGGCGTACGGGCTTGTCTCCCCGGTCGCGTACGGGCGAACGTCCCCAGTTGTCAGGCCACTTCGGTCTCTCGCTCGATGGCCTGGAGGCGG
>NZ_JBIAWS010000036.1:0-7356 GCF_042896045.1 Streptomyces sp. NPDC001351
GGATACACCGACCAGGTCGCCTTCATGCTGGACCAGTGCCACAACATCGAAGCCAAGATCCCCGCCATCATCCGCTCCGTCATGAACGTCCAGGAAGCCACCGCCAAGGCGCTACTGGTCGACCGGGACGCTCTGACCGCGGCACAGCACTCGGGCGACGTGCTCGAAGCCAACGCGGTGCTGATGGACGCCTACAACACCGACGTGCGGCCGCTGCTCGCCGAAGTCCGCCAGGAGATGGGCCTCGACCCCGACCCCATCAGCGCCTACCGCCGCTCCGGATGGGCCGAAAAAATCATTGAAGAACGCATCGGCGGGCAGCAAGCCGGATGGGGAGCCTGAACGCTGCCACTCACCTGCCAGATCCGGTTGCTTGCAGGCCGCGGGCCGGATGTGGCTGGTCGCACCCGCGCGGCGGAGCCGCACATTGATGCACATTGATACAGCCCCGCGCCCCTCACGGGGCCACTCGCGCCGCCCGCACAGCAGAGCCGCACATCACGTATGTCGCGCCGAGCGTGTCGCAGAGGGCCGTGCCGATCGGTGTGCGAACGGCCCCGTGGACGTGGGCCCGTGCGGTCAGGTTTCTCCCATCCCGAACGAGTCGTGGACCGGCCGCACCTCTACCGCCACGACGTGGAAGTCCAGGACGCGTGCGGCGATCTCCTGTGCTCGTTCCGGGGTGGCGCAGTCGATCACGTAGTACGCGGTCACGTGGTCGGTGGTGTCCGTGAGCGGGCCGTCCGTCGTGGTCGGGGCCGCGCCCTCGCCTTGCCACCGGATGGTCCTCGTGTCCCGGGGGAAGGCCAGCCCGGCTCCGTTCAGCATCTCGCCGGTGCCTTCCAGGTCCTGGTGGAGGGCCTCGTGCCGGCGGAAGACCTCCGCGCGTTCGGCGGCAGTCATCGCTTCGGTCGCCGCGGGATCGGCGTACATCAGGACCAGGTACTTCATGCGGCCGCCTCGACAGCGGGGACCACGGAGGCGGCCACCCGGACCAGTGCGGCCGTGGCCGTCGAGCAGGACTGCTGGGGCCAGGCGATCGACAGGGTGGCCGGTGGGGCGTCCGGGACCTCACGGTAGGCGAGGCCCGGGCGCGGGTACCGGTTGGTGACGGATTCGGGCAGCAGGGTGACGATCTCGCCCAGTTCGACGAGGGTGAGCAGTTGGGGCAGGTCGGCGATGTGGTGGCGCTCGACGATCGCGTCCAGGTAGTCGGCCAGACCGTCGAGGCGGCCCGCCTCGACGCCCGGGATGGCCAGGTCGGCGAGGGCGAGGTGGTCGCGGGCAGCCAGGGGGTGGGTGGCCGGGAGGGCGGCCAGGCGGCGTTCGACGGTGACCGTTTCGGCGTCCAGGCCGGTGTGGTCGAAGGGTTCGTAGATCAGGGCGGCGTCCGCCTCGCCCTGGCGCAGCAGACGGGCCTGGTCGCCCCAGCCGGACAGGCGGAGCGTGACGGGGAGGGCGGCGGGCTCGGTCGCGTAGCGGGCGAGGATGGGTTCCAGCAGGCCCCCGTCGCCGTCGGCCTTGAGGGCCAGGACCAGTTTCGCGTCCTGGGCGGCCGCGCGCTGTGCCCGTCGGCCGGCCGCCTGCAGGGCGTCGAGCGCGATCCGGGCCTCCCCGAGCAGGACCGTGCCTGCGGGGGTCAGCTCGACGCTGTGAGTGGTGCGCTCGAAGAGGGTGACGCCCAGGTCCGCCTCGAGTTTGCGGATGGCGCGGGACAGGGGCGGGGCGGAGATGCCCAGCCGTTCGGCGGCGCGGGCGAAGTTGAGCTCTTCGGCCACGGCGACGAAGTAGCGCAGTGATCGGGATTCCACGACCCGGCACCTCCGTTCGGTATGACCCAGAGGGTAACAAGCGGGATCCGTTCGGTCCTTCCGTCTCGCAGGGGTGCACCGCACGATCGAAGCACGCGGTCCCCCGGTCGCTCCAGCTGGTCCAGCCGACGGCCGAGGGGTGCCAACTGCCTTTCCAGCGAGCCCTCTTGGAGATTTTCCATGCTTGTCATCACCACTCCCACCGGTCAGATCGGCCGCCAGGTCGTCGACGGTCTCCTCGACGGCGAGGAGCCGGTCCGTGTGATCGTCCGCGATCCCTCCCGGCTGCCTGCGCAGGTGCGCGGGCGCGTCGAGGTCGTCCAGGGGTCGCACCGTGACCTCGATGTCGTCACGGAGGCCTTCGCGGGCGCGGACGCGGTGTTCTGGGTGGTGCCGCCGGACCCGCGCGCGGAGGACGTCGAAGGCCACTACGTCGACTACACGCGGGCGGCCTGTGAGGCGATCGCCGCCCGGGGCGTCAAGCGGGTCGTCGCCGTGTCGACCATGGGCCGCGGAATCGAGGAGAACGCCGGGCACCTGTCGGCCTCGCTGGCCAAGGACCGGATGATCATGGACACCGGAGTGCACTACCGGGCGCTGCAGCCGCCGGCCTTCATGGAGAACCTGCTCTGGCAGGTGGCCGCGATCAGGGACCAGGGCGCGTTCTACTGGCCGCAGCCCGGCGACCGTGTCGTCGCGTCCGTCGCCACCCGGGACATCGCGGCCAAGGCCACGGAACTCCTGCGCGACCGGTCGTGGAGCGGTCAGGAGGGTGTACCCGTGGTCAGCCCCGACGCCCTCTCCCCCGACGGCATGGCTCAGGTCCTGTCCGAGGTGCTGGGGCGGCCCGTCCGGTACCAGCAGCTGCCCCTCGACACCTACCGGGCGACGATGCTGGAGCACGGCGCGAGCGAGGCATGGGCGCAGGGGCTGGTCGACATGGCCGTGGCCCAGATCAAGGACGCCTACGACGAGGACCACCGCGCCGCATCGCCCAGCCCGACCACGTTCCGCCAGTGGTGCGAGGAGGTGCTCAGGCCGGTCGTCCTGGCCTGAGCACCTCGCCGGCCCTACTCCTCCGGCCCGGCGAACGGGTTGCGGATCGCGGCCGGCGGCCAGGCGGGCGGGGTGTACGGCCGCCGGAAGGTACGGCGGCCCGCACCGACCTCGAACGGCTCACCTTCACCCGGGAGTTGGACCTCGGCCCGGGTGTTCGGCGGCACGAGCACCTCCACCACCAGCGTGCCGTCCTCGATCCGCCAGCCCGCCTCGGCGCGGCCGTACGGCGTGTCGTGGGCGGCCTTGGCATACGTCAGGTCGCCGCCGGGAACGGGCGCGACGCGCAGCCGGCGCCAGCCGGGTTCGGCGGCTTCGAGGCCTGCGACCGTGCGGTGCAGCCAGTCGGCGACGGCGCCGAGGGCGTAGTGGTTGAAGGAGGTCATCTCGCCGGGGTTGACGCTCCCGTCGGGCAGCATCGAGTCCCACCGCTCCCACACGGTCGTCGCCCCCATGCTCACGGGGTACAGCCAGGACGGGCAGCCCTTCTCCAGCAGCATCCGGTACGCCAGTTGCGCTTCCCCGCCCGCGCACAGGGCGTCGCAGATCAGCGGTGTGCCGGCGAATCCGGTGGCGATGCGGAAGCCCGCCTTGCGCACGATGTGGGCCAACCGCTCGGCGGCGCCCCGCCGTTGGCGTTCCGTGGGCAGCAGCGAGAAGCACAGGGCGAGCGCGTACGCGGTCTGCGCGTCGCTCGACATGCGCCCGCCCGGGGTGACGAACTCGTCCGCGAACGCCGCCCGCACCGACCGCGCGAGTTCCTCGTAGCGGACGGCGTCGTCCTTCTCCCCCAGCAGCCGCGCCGTCTCGGCGAGTACGTCGGCCGAGCGGGCGACGTATGCGCCCGCGACGAGATCGCCGTCCGTACGGGCGTCTCCCGGAGCGTCCGGCGGAGCGGCCGGATCGAGCCAGTCGCCGAGCTGGAAGTCCTGCCGCCACAGGCCGCCGCCCTCCTCGACGAGGCGGGCGGCGGTCTCCACCCAGGCGCGCATGCTCGGGTACTGGGTGCGCAGCACGGCCAGGTCGCCGAAGCGCCGGTACAGCGTCCACGGCAGCAGCACGGCGACATCCGCCCAGACCGCGTGCGGGGTGCCGCCGAAGCCGGAGGGCAGGACGTCGGGCACGACCAGCGGGGGCGTGCCGTCTGCGCGGGCGAGTTGTTCGGCGGCCAGGTCCCGCAGCCAGCCGCCGAGCATGCCCGAACAGTCGTAGAGGAAGGAGGCGGTCGGGGCGAAGACCTGGATGTCGCCGGTCCAGCCGAGGCGTTCGTCGCGCTGCGGGCAGTCGGTGGGGATGTCGAGGAAGTTACCGCGCATGCCCCACACGACGTTCTCGTGCAGGCGGTTGACCAGCTCGTTCGAGGACTCGAACCATCCCGTGCGGGTCATGTCGGTGTGCAGGACGACGGCTTCGACTGCGGACGGGTCCAACTCGCCGGGCCAGCCCTCGATTTCGGCGTAGCGGAACCCGTGGAAGGTGAAGCGCGGTTCGTACGTCTCCTCGCCGGTGCCGGCGAGGGTGTAT
This sequence comes from Streptomyces sp. NPDC001351, assembly GCF_042896045.1. Taxonomy (NCBI): domain Bacteria; kingdom Bacillati; phylum Actinomycetota; class Actinomycetes; order Kitasatosporales; family Streptomycetaceae; genus Streptomyces; species Streptomyces sp. NPDC001351. The sequence goes on from NZ_JBIAWS010000036.1 coordinate 4,392, forward strand.
GTGTCGGTTGCGGCGGCGAGACGCAGGGGCCGGATGCCGAGTTCGCCGTGCTCCAGAACTTCCGCGTGCCGCAGGGTGATGGTGTGTCCGGCCGGCCCCGAGACGCGAAGGCGCAGGCGTCCGACCAGGTTCTGCCCGAAGTCGAGGACGGTCTTCCCTGAGGGTGTGGTGAGGACGTCGACGGGGGCGAGGGTCTGGGTGCGGCGCACGGGCGGGCCGGTCGGGGCCACCAACTCGGCTTCGGGCAGCGGGAGTTCGGTGACGGGTGACCAGTCGGAGGTGTCGTGGCCCGGTGCGGACCAGCCGGGGCGGGCCGCCCGGGCGTCGTAGACCTCGCCGTCGTAGAGCTCGGAGCGCGGGATCGGGCCGGTCGTGGCGCGCCAGGTCTCGTCGGTGCCGAGGGTGGTGACGGTGCCGTCGGGGTGGGTGATCTCAAGTTGAGCGAGGAGCGCGCGGCGGTCGCCGTAGAGGTTGCGCCGGCCGCCGTGGAAGCCGAGCCGGCCCGTGTACCAGCCCTCGCCGAGGAACGCGCCGATCGCGTTGTCGCCCTCGCGCAGCAGGCCGGTGACGTCGAAGGTCTGGTAGCGCAGCCGGTGGTGGTAGGAGGTCCAGCCGGGGGCGAGAACGTGGTCGCCGACCCGGTTGCCGTTGATCTCGGCCTCGTAGACACCGTAGGCGGTGATGTGGAGGCGGGCCGAGGCGACCGCCTTGGCGAGGGTGAAGGTGCGGTGCAGCAGCGCCACCGGGAGCGAGGCGTCCGCGGGTTCGCGGTCGGGGGTGACGGGCCGGGCGGTCCAGTCGGTACGGGCGAGCAGTCCCGTCTCCGCCCAGGTGGGCGGAGACCAGGCGGACGGCTCGGCGCCCTCGCCCCACACCTGGACACGCACCCCGACGCGGCTGCGAGAGGCGAGCGGCTCCCCCGGCCACTCCACCAGCACCGAGTCGGCGCTGTCGACGCGCCCGGTGTCGGTGAGGACCGTGCCGTCGGTGCCGGTGATCTCGAGCCGGTACGCCTGCTGCGTCCAACCCGGCACGTCGGTCTCGGTACGCCAGCTGAGGCGGGGCCTGCTCTCGCCGATGCCGAGCGGCTCGCGGTGGTGTTCCAGAACAGGCGCGGTGACGCGCATCAGATCGCCTCCTTCGCACGGACGCTGGATGTGGTCCCGGGCGTCGCGGCCCGCCCCTGCGGAGCGATGGTGCGGACGACCCACACCCCGATCAGACCGGACACCGCCACACACGCCGTGGTGATCCACAGGACGGCCGAACCGCTGACCGCCATCAGGGTGGGGGTGGCGAGGCCGGCGAGTCCGCACAGGGCGCGGCTGAGGCCGTAGGTCAGTCCCTGGGTGGTCGCGCGCAGTTCCTCGGGGAACGCCTCCTGGGACCAGACCTTGTAATTGGCCTCGCCGGCGAACTGGTTGACCACGTTGTAGAGGAGCAGGAAGAACACCATCGCCGCGATCACGGCGCCGCCGGTCGCCGCGGCCACGGCGAAGGCAAGGACCTGGAGCACCGCACAGACGTAGAACAGCCGGTCGCGCCAGGGAGTGTCGGCCAGCCGTACGAAGGCGAGCGAGCCGGCCAGTCCGATCGGGAGCCCGGCCAGGCCCATTCCCGTGGCGAGGGTCTGGGAGGCGCCGCTGACGGTGGTCAGGAAGTACGTGCCGTACTGGCCCATGGTGTTGGCGGCGAGGTTCCAGGCCAGGTAGAAGCCGCCCGTCGCGAGCAGCGGGACCAGGACCGGCTTGGCACCGAGGCGGCGCAGGGCACGCGCGTCGATGCCCTCGCCACCGCCGCCGCGCTCGGCCTCCTCCAGCACGGGAGACAGCCGCATGCGGTTGCGCAGCACCCAGCTGACCAGGGCCACGACGGCGAGGTGGGCGAAGAGGAGCTGAGCGGAGAGGTAGCCGAGCGTGGAGGTGCCGAAGCCGATCACGATCGCGGCGGTGATGCCGGCGACCCACATGGTCTGCGTCGCTCCGATGAGCCGGCCGCGAACCGAGCGCGGGGAGTGCTCGGAGACCATGGCCAGCGAGGTCGGCAGGTCGGCGCCGGCCGCAAGACCGCCGATGATCATGCCGGCGAAGAGGAAGGCGCTGTTGGGGGCGACGACCAGCAGGGCGGCGCCGATGGCGTAGACCAGGATGTCGATCCCGTAGACCCGCTTGCGGCCGAAGCGGTCGGCGAGGCGGCCGCCGACGAGTGAGCCGATGGCGATGGAGAAGGTCAGCGCCGCGCTCAGCGCGCCGAGGCCCCAGGAGGACAGGTGGAAGCGGCTCTGCCACAGGCCCAGTGACAGGCCGGAGGAGACGATGATGCCCGAGTCCAGGTAGGAGGCCATGCCGGAGAGGACGGCCAGGCGCCACTGGGAGCGGGTGACCCGGGGTTCGGCGGGCCTGCGTGAGATGGCGTCGTTGCTCATCAAGGCGGCCTTTCTGATGGGGAGTTCGGGGACGGAGGGCGGTCCGCGCCATGGGGTGATGACACGTGTAATCAGCCCTGAAAGCGGCCGTGAAACGTTTCACGGCATCGTGAGCCCGCGACGGCGGCTCGTCAAGGGTTCCGGCAACGAAATCTACGCACTCTCGTGAACATCCCAGGGTGAGCGCGCGGAAGCCTTGACGACGTCCCACCAGTGAGACTACGTTCCACTGAAACGATTCAAACAGTGTGCAGAGGTGGTCATGCCAGACCAGTCCGCCGTGAAGGCAGCACTCGCGGCGCAGAAGATCGAGACGCCGTCGTGGGCGTACGGCAACTCCGGTACGCGCTTCAAGGTGTTCGCGCAGCAAGGCGTCCCCCGTACGCCGCAGGAGAAGCTGGCCGACGCGGCCCAGGTGCATGCGTTCACCGGCGTGGCGCCAACTGTCGCGCTGCACATCCCGTGGGACAAGGTGGACGACTACGGTGCTCTGGCGAAGTACGCCGAGGACCAGGGCGTGAAACTGGGGGCGATCAACTC
>NZ_JBIAWS010000037.1:0-6573 GCF_042896045.1 Streptomyces sp. NPDC001351
ACGTCGAACACCTCCCTCAACGGCACGGGAGCCTCGTGCGTTGCGAACCCCGACGCCTTCCCCCGATCGGTGGCCACGCTGAAAAAGCTCACTGACCGAAGAGGCAGCGCTATTCGCAAGCAGGACTCAGCGCAGGCCGTCCTACACGACGCTGAGTCGGCGGCTGGCATCCTACGCTGCCCAGCTCGCCCGAGCCTGCGACGAAGGAACTGACCTGCGAATCGAAGTGCCGAACCCCACCACCCCCACTGGCGCACGACAGCAGGGTCCGGTCCATTGACGACCCGTCCACTGGCACGAAGTCTCGCTCCGCTGCCGGAAGAGTCCCTGCCAGGCCTGCTCCTGCGTCTTGCCTACCGACTGGATCGCTCGCCGGCCAGGATCGCCGCGCTGTGCGGACTGAGCCGTCACCAACACCGATTGCCAGCCGAGTACTTGATCACCTTGTCCGCAGAAGCCACCGAGTCTCTCGAGGCAGCTGCATCCCTCCGCGAAGGCGAAGCCGACGCGCTCACCCTGTCAGCCATGGCCGCGGCCTATCCGCCACTGGCCAACATGCGTCTGGGCGGCAGTCGCAATATGGCCTCCGCCCGACGCACCTGGGCCTTCAGCTTGTCCAGCCGTTACTGCCCCGACTGCCTGGCTGGAGACGGAAGCGCGATTCAGAGCGCGTACGGAGGCCCGTGGAGACTGCGCTGGCATGTCCCGGTCTCCTTCGCGTGCACTGCCCACAGCCGCGTCCTGGAGAGCGGATGTCCACAGTGCGGAGGTCATCCGAACCGGTCCTCGAACACCGAACGGCAAGGGCTCATCACACAGCGCACGATCGGTGGACTACACCCCGCGCAGTGCCGCCATCGCCTCGCGCCCGGCCCTGTCGGTACCAGCGTCCGGATACCGCCGTGTGCAGCGCGACTCGACCAGACGGCCCGGGTAGCCGAGCAACCGGACAGTGACCTGGTCATGATGCTCGCCCTACAGCGACGTATCGACCGGCATTTGACCGCCACTGAACATCCGCCCGCGATCAGCAGCAACTACTCGAATCCAGAGCAGCACTTCTTTTCCGACCTGATAGCCGCCGCTCAACTCATCCGGCTCAGCTGGCCCGACAGTGCACGCTTTGCCCCCTCCAGCGCCGTCGCCGACCTGATTGCCCGCCACGTTGCCGCCTGGACCGCCCTCCGGGAAAACCGCAGCCCGGGCAGGCGCGTCCGTGATGCATGGGCGGCGCCCAAAGACCCGGCCGAGTGCGGAGCACTGCTGCTGGCCGCGGACACCCTGCTCGGCGGCCGGGGCCAGGACGACCTGGCCCTTCGCGAGCGGATCCAGCCGCTCGCGACCGCAGCGTTCACGCGAAACGAAGCGAACACCGGTGCCGCCTTCCGACGCATGGACGTCTCCCCAGACCTGTCAAGAGCCCTGGCCCAGCGGTCCCTTGGCTTCAACCGTGCGGGTGGCCATCACCACGCCAGACAGCACGTTCCCTCACGTCAGGTCCATTTCGGGATCGAGCATGTCCCCGCTCTCTTGCCCGAGGCATGGATCGGTGCGCACTTCGGTGATCTGACGTCCCTGTGGGACTCCGGTGATGTCTGGAAGCCACGGCATCTACGCCGAGTAGCCTCCCTCAAGCTCGTCGAAATGGCTGGCGGCGGAACCTGGCCACAATGCGCCGTCATCCTGGGAGTACCGTGGATCGCCGCCCAACGTAGCCTTGCCGTCCTCAAGCGAAGCCTGCTGCCCGGCGGTCTCTGGCCACTGCTCGACACTGCAGTCGAGACCCTCGCGCAGGAATTGGACGCTGATCCACTGAACGTGAATTTCGCTGCGCGTCGTCGAGCGCTGCGTACCTGGCAGATCCCTGTCAAGGACCTTGCTGCGCTCACGGAAGGCCTGGTCCGCCTTGCCAACGTGGAGTCCCCCTTGACCCGGGCTGCGGTAACCGCGCTCGTGTGGGCTCGAGTCACCCAGGGCGACCATCTGCACAGCCCATCGATCGAAGCACTTCGCAGAGCGAGGCAAAGTACCAAGCCCTTGGTCTCCGCCATCGGACAGTTGCAGACCCCCAGCAACCGCAGAGGCGCCAGACTCCGCATCCTTCAGCGCATCAGCGAATACGCCGATGACTTCGCCCAAGCGCTGAACGAGGGAGCCGATGGAGCTGAGGGACCAGCTACTCGCAAGCGTCCCTGACAACCGACCACCAAGCCTACCTTCAGCCCGGCTGTGCCTCTGCGCCCAGTGTGCGACATCCCGTGAGCTCCCCTATGCCTCGATGAGACCCTGCCCCCGGCCAGCAGACTCCTACAGCGTCGCCGTCACTGACTGCACGGACCCCACCGAAATACGCCCCTAAGGTCACGCGACCGAAGCGTATCTCGTCAAATATCGTCCAGTCGTACGACGCTGGGAAGCTGATCGTCCGGGACGCTTCCGGTTGTCGACGAAATCCGCTCCGCCACCACCGCACTGTTCAGCACCGGCAGTGCAAGGTCAAGGTCACTGTCCTTTGACAGCGAACCCAGTCGCGTTGTCATCCAATCGAGGCGTTTGACAGCGAATCCAGTCGTTTCGGCTTCTTTGACAGTGAATCTAGTCGTGACGGGTATGCAGGCTGGGGGTGTCGTATGTCGGTATCGGCTGGGTCGGAAGGGGCGGCGCCGTACGTCGAGGTGTCGAGTGTGGTGGGCAAGCGTGAGCGTCGTCGGCGTCCGCTTTTGGACTGTGTGTCGGTCAGGTTCGAGGACGCTCGTCCGGTGCGGCCGTTTCGGTGGCCGCCGGGTGGGCGCTATTTCCCGGGCTGGTACTGGGCGGCGACGACTCGGCAGCATGTCGGTTTCGAGTCGTGGCTGGAGCGGGACCGTCTCGTGCTCATGGATTTCGATCCGGCTGTGGTGGGGGTCGCCTCCCAGCCGTTCTGGCTGCACTGGCACGACGGGACGCGTGAGCGTCGGCATGCCCCGGACTTCTTCGTGCGCCGCGCGGATGGCTCGGCCGTGGTTGTCGATGTCCGCGCCGACGACTGCATCGCACCGCGGGATGCGGAAGCGTTCGAGGTGACGCGCCGGGCCTGCGCCGAGGCCGGGTGGGGCTTTGAGCGGGTGGGGAGGCCGGAGGCGGTGCTGCTGGCGAACGTGCGGTGGCTGTCGCGTTACCGTCACCCGCGCTGCCGGCAGCATCCGGTGGCGGCCCGGCTGATGGAAGTCTTCTCGCAACCGGTGCCGCTGATGGCCGGGGCCGACAGCGCCGGCGACCGGCTCGCGACGCTGCCTGTGTTGTTCCACCTTCTGTGGCGGCAGGAGTTGTCCGCCGAGGGGATGTCGGTCGAGCTGCTGGGGCCGCGCACGGTCGTGCGCCTCGCCGGTGGGGGTGCCGGATGACGGAGCAGGGGCGGCGGGTTCCACCGACAGCCCGGATCGCGGAGTACCCCAAGACGGCCGCTGACCAGGCCCGTTGGTGGGAGGGGCACATCCTGGAGGTGTTGCACGGTTTGCCGCCGGATGCTCCCCAGGGGGCGGTGCCGCGGCCGGAGTTCGACCCCAGGCTGCACTCGCTGGCCGAACGCGAGCGGGCCAAAGCGGCCGAGCTGACGGCGGCGGGCCATCGGATGACGGCCAGTGGCGTCAAGCAGCGGCGCCAGCGTTATCGCCGCGACGGGCTGGTTGGGCTGGCCGACGGCCGGACGGCCAAGCAGCTGCCTCCCTTCGGCCAGATCGCCCCGGCGGTGGTCGACGCGATGCGGCAGGCGATCGCCGAGACGACCGATGCCTCCTCGAGGACAGTCCGATTCACCATCTGGCGGACCAAGCAGATCCTGGCAGCCGGCGAGGATGGCGACGGCATCGAAATGCCCCACGAGCGCACGCTCTACCGGCTGTTCGACAAACTGGCCGCCGGGACACATGCGACCGGCTCGGCAACCACGCGCCGCTCGCTGCATGCGCGTCCGGCCGGCCCGTTCGGGGAAGTCCCGGCCATTGCACCGGGCGAGTTGATGCAGATCGACTCCAGTCCGCTGGATGTCCTGGTCAGGCTGGACGACGGCATCGCGGAGAAGGTTGAGCTGACCGCGCTGGTCGATATCGCGTCCAGGTCGATCACTGCGGCGGTCCTGCGGCCGACGACGAAGGCGGCCGATGCCTCCGCCCTGGTGGCCCGCAGCATCACGCCGGACATGATGCGCCCGGGCTGGTCGGAGTCGCTGCGCATGTCCCGGTCGGCACTGCCGCACCGCCGGCTGCTGGAATTGGACGAGCGGCTGGAGCATGCAGCGGCGCGGCCGGTGATCGTTCCGGAGACGGTCGTCTGCGACCACGGAAAGCTGTTCATCTCCAACAACTTCCGGGCCTCTTGCCGCTTTCTGGGCATCACGCTGCAGCCGACGCACAAGGCATCGCCCTTCGAGAAGGGAGTGATCGAGAAGACCCTGGGGTCCGTGGCGACGCTGTTCGCGCAGTTCGTCGCGGGCTACACCGGCCGGTCGGTGGACCGCCGCGGCCGGCACTTGGAGGACGGACCGCTGTGGTCGCTGCCCGAGCTGCAAGAACTGCTCGACGAGTGGATCGTCGCCGTCTGGCAGAACCGGCCGCACGACTCCCTGCGTGACCCCGACGCACCGAAGCGGGCCTTCTCGCCGAACGAGAAGTACGCGATGCTGCTGGAGTCGAGCGGCTACGTCCCGGCCCCGCTGAGCGGTGAGGACTACGTCGAGTTGCTGCCGGAACGGTGGCAGGCGATCAACGCCTACGGCATCAAGATCAACCACCGCACCTACGACAGCCCGGAGTTGAACCCGCTGCGCCGTCAGCGCTCCGGCATCGCCGAGAAGAACGGCTGGTGGGAGATCCACCACGACCCCTACGACGTCTCCCGGATCTGGGTACGCGACCGCCGCGGCGACAGGGACCGGTGGATCACCGCGTTCTGGCGGCACCTGCACCGCGTCGGCGTCCCGTTCGGCGAAATGGCCTGGGACCACGCCCGCCAACAGGTCCCGGGCCGCAACGAGACACAGATCGCGGATGCGGCGGCCGCCCTGCTCCAGCGCGCCCACGATGGCCCCCTAGACGAGAAGGGCCCTGCGGCCAAACGCTCTCAGAAAGATCGCCGGATTGCCGCCCGCACCCGGGCAACCGCCCCAGGCCGGGAGATCCCCGATCCTCCGGCCGACCGCGAACCGGCGGATGAGGACACCGACACCCCGCCGGCCAAGGTCATCCCGCTGGGCCTGTTCGACCCGCTCGCCAACCCCTGGAGGCGCCCGTGACCTCATCCACACCGGCACCCCGGCAAGCCGTGTTGCGGGAGTCCGACGCCGAGGCCGGCCGACAGCTGAACACTCTGACCGGATGGCGCAGGTTCATCGACGGGCCGCCCGAACCCCCGGCCCTGTCGTCCCGGAGCACGTGGCAGCAAATGCCAGTACCCGAGCGGGACCTCTACGACGAAGACCGCCTGGACCATCACGCCCGCATGCTCACGATCGCCACCTCGTTCGTCGAGAAGACGGCGATCTGCGGCCGTCGGCTGGTCCTGCTCAACCGCCACGCGATCAGCGCCCGCCGAGGGCTGATCGTTTCCGGCCCCGCGGGCACCGGAAAGACCATCGCCATCACCCAGTTGGGACGCTCCCACGAACTCCTTGACCGGGCCCGGCACCCACACGTCAACGACCGCATCCCGGTCGTCTACGTCACCGTCCCGCCGGCCGCGACGGCCCGCATGATCGCAACCGAGTTCGCCCGCTTCCTGGGACTGCCGGTGCGGGCCCGCTCGAACATCACCGACATCATCGAGGCCGTGGTCGGGGTCTGCACCGACACCCGCACCGGTCTGGTGCTGGTCGACGAGCTCCACAACATCTCACTCACCAGCCGCCACGGCGCCGAAGTCGCCGACACCCTCAAGTACTTCTCCGAGCGCCTGCCCGCCACCTTCGTCTATGCCGGCATCGACATCGCCGAATCCAGCCTTCTGTCCGGGACACGCGGCGCCCAGATCGCCGGCCGCTTCACCCTGATCCCCTCCCGCCCATTCCCCTGCAACAGCGAATGGAAGGGCCTGGTCGCCACCATGGAAGACACCCTGCGGCTGCACGACCACCGCCCAGGCACGCTCACCAGCCTGGACCGCTTCCTGCACAACCACACCGGCGGCATGATCGGATCCCTCTCCCACGCCATCCGCGGAGCCGCGATCGACGCCATCCTCACCGGCACCGAGAAGATCACCAAGCGGAGTCTGCAGGCCATCCCGCTCGACCACACCGCCCACACCACCGCCTCGATGGCCACGAAGACCGCAGCGTCCCGGTGAACAGCGAACTGCCGCCCCGGTATGCGCCTCTGCCGGTCCGCCTCCGCCCCTGCCTCGGAGAATCCTCCGACTCATACATCCGGCGCCTGGCCCGCGCCAACCATCTCAAGCCCAGCTTCCTGCACTGCTATCTCTCCGGCCCACCGCAGTGGTTCGCCAGGTGTCGGCGTACGGGCTTGTCTCCCCGGTCGCGTACGGGCGAACGTCCCCAGTTGTCAGGCCACTTCGGTCTCTCGCTCGATGGCCTGGAGGCGG
>NZ_JBIAWS010000038.1:0-2367 GCF_042896045.1 Streptomyces sp. NPDC001351
TGTCTAGGTACTCCTCTGAGTGCACCATCGAGTACGAAGTTGTGTGCACCACAGCTCAGGCCACGTCGGTGTCCCGCTCGATGGCCTGGAGGCGGTTCTTGAGCCGGTAGCTGTTGCCGTTGATCGGGACGACTTCGCAGTGGTGCAAGAGCCGGTCGAGGATCGCGGTGGCTAGTACCTCGTCGCCGAAGACCTGGCCCCATTCGCCGAAGGTCTTGTTCGAGGTCAGGATGATCGAGCCCTTTTCGTAACGCTTGGAGATCACCTGGAAGACCAGGTTCGCTTCGGCCCGCTCCAGCGGTTGGTAGCCCACCTCGTCGACCACGAGAACGGCGGGCCGGAGGTAGCTGGTGAGCTTACTGATCAGACGGCCCTGGTCCTCCGCGGCCTTGAGGTGACGGACCATGTCGTCGAGGCTGGTGAAGTAGATCGAGTAGCCGGCCCGGCAGGCCGCGACGGCCAGGGCGACGGCGATGTGCGTCTTGCCGACTCCGGGCGGCCCGAGCAGAGCGACGTTGGCCTTCTCCTCGACGAAGGAGAGGGTGGCCAGGTCCTTGACCTTGCGCGGGTCGAGCTCGGGCTGGAAGGAGAAGTCGTAGTCCTCCAGCGTCTTATGGTGCGGCAGCTTCGACAACCGCAGGCCGTTGCGGAAGCGGCGGTCGTCGCGGACAGCGAGTTCCTCGGACAGCACCAGATCGAGCAGGTCGAGGTAGCCCATCTTGGCCTCATCCGCCCGCTGGATGTACTGGTTCAGAGCCTCGGCCAGGTGCGGCAGGCCGAGCTTGGCGGCGGTGGTGCGGATGCGGGTGCTGGTCAGCTCGCTCAACGGATTTCCTTGCTGGCGGAGTTGGCAGTGAAGGGGCGGGTGCCGGTCAGTTCGTCGTAGACCGACAGCGGACGGCGGCCCACCTCGACATTCGCGGCGGCGGCCCGGTTCAGCAGAGCCTGCAGCGGTCCGGCCTCGGCCCCGACTGCCTGGTCGCGGCGGGGCGAGGGCAGAGCGTCGCCGGTGGTGACCCGGCGGCCGGCTCCGGTGGGAAGGCCGTCCCAGTGAGTCTCATCCACGATGCGGGCGCCTCGGCCAACGGCCCGCGGGTGGACGGCCAACAAGGTCTGGCCACCTGTGTCGGGGGCGATTGAATACAGGCTGACCTGCGACTTCGTGGCCCGGATCTCGACCAGTTGACGGGGTCGGACCTTGCGGGCGGGAACGGAGTAGAGGTTCGCGTCGAAGGCGACCAGGCAGTCCTTGCCGACGTGCCGCAGGTGCCGCTGCGTGACCACATACGGAGTCGCCGGCAGCGGGCGAAGGGCCATGTGGTCGCGCACGGCCCGGTGTCCGATGACTTCGCCGTGGGTGCCGTGGACCTTCGCCCGCCGTAGCGGGACCCAGGCGGCGAAGGCAGCGTTCAGCTCCTCGATGGAAGAGAAGGCCCGACCGGCCAGGACGTGGTCACGGACGATGTTCACCTGCCGCTCGACCCGCCCCTTGCCCTGCGGCCGGTAGGCAGCCAGCACGTCGATGTCGAAGTCGTAGTGCCCGGCGAAGGCGACTGCCTCCGGGTGCAGCGGAACCGCCTCACCGGGAGCGACGTGTCGGCGCACGACCGTCTTGGTGCGGTCATAGACGATGCTCATCGGTACCCCGCCGAAGTGCGCGAACGCGGCCCGGTGGCAGTCGAAGAACGTGGCCAGGTCCTGGCTGGTGGTGAAGCAGCAGAACGGGTCGCGCGAGTACGACAGCGTCATGTGGAACGAGTAGACCTTCGGGATGCCGACATGGGCGAGGATCTTGCCCTCGTCTCCCCAGTCGGCCTGGGCCTGAGCACCAGGGACGACCTCGAAGCGCCGGTGCAGGCCCGCCAACTCACCCGGGCTGATGCCCATTTCCTCCGCGATCCGGGGCCGGGCTTCCTGCAGATAGAGCTTCACCCGCTGGTAGTTGATGCTGACCCCGTACTCCTGGGTCAGGCGCTCGTGGATCACCCTCCCCTTGAGCAGGATCTCGGACCTGAGCATCGCGTCGATCAGCGGCGCGACCTCGTCCACCACCCGCCGAGGCCGCTGATCTGCTGCTTCTCTCTTCGGCGGCGCGACCGATGCGGGGTCCTTGAGGTACTTGCTGACCGTCCGGCGGTTCAGCCCAGTCTCCTTCGCGATCTCCCGCAGACTCATCGCACCGGACTCGTACAGCGGACGAAACCGCCTCAACTCCAGCCAGCGATGCGGATCCAAGACCACCGTCAGCCGCCTCCCTGCCACCCCGAACCGACAGCAGCAGACTCACGGCCGACGCCCCGTCACCGCATCAAAAATGGTGCACTTTCATCCGTACGAGGTGGCGCACGTTCGCTTGTACGCCGACAC
>NZ_JBIAWS010000039.1:0-2361 GCF_042896045.1 Streptomyces sp. NPDC001351
GTGTCGGCGTACGGGCTTGTCTCCCCGGTCGCGTACGGGCGAACGTCCCCAGTTGTCAGGCCACTTCGGTCTCTCGCTCGATGGCCTGGAGGCGGTTCTTGAGCCGGTAGCTTGGGCCGTTGATCGCGATCACTTCGCAGTGGTGGAGGAGCCGGTCGAGGATCGCGGTGGCGAGGACCTCGTCGCCGAAGACCTGGCCCCATTCGCTGAAGGTCTTGTTCGAGGTCAGGATGATGGAGCCCTTCTCGTAACGCTTGGAGATGACCTGGAAGACCAGGTTCGCCTCGGCGCGTTCGAGGGGCTGGTAGCCCACTTCGTCGACCACGAGGACGCTCGGCCGCAGGTAGGTGCCGAGTTTGTTGATCAGTCGCCCGGCCGATTCGGCGGCCTTGAGATTGCGGACCATGTCGTCGAGGCTGGTGAAGTAGATCGAGTAGCCGGCCCGGCAGGCCGCGACCGCGAGAGCGACGGCGATGTGCGTCTTGCCCACCCCGGGCGGCCCCAGCAGGGCAGCGTTCGCTTTGCCGTCGACGAAGGAGAGGCTGGCGAGGTCTTTGACCTTGCGCGGGTCGAGTTCGGGCTGGAAGGAGAAGTCGTACTCGTCCAGCGTCTTGTGGTGCGGCAGCTTGGACAGTCGCAGGCCCTGGCGGAAGCGGCGGTCGTCGCGGACGGCGAGTTCCTCGGACAGGACCAGGTCGAGGAAGTCGAGGTAGCCCATCTTCGCCTCGTCGGCCCGGCGGGTGTACTCGTTGATGGTCTCTGCCAGGTGGGGCAGGCCGAGCTTGCCGGCCGTGGTGCGGATGCGGTTGCCGGTCAGCTCGCTCAAGAGGACTCCTTCGTCGGGGAGTTGGTGGTGAAGGGCCGGGTGCCGGTCAGTTCGTCGTAGACCGACAGCGGCCGCCGCCCGACCTCGACACGGGTGGCCGCGGCTCGGTTCAACAAGGCCTCCAGCGGGCTGACTTGGCCGCCCGCGGACGGCTCGCGACGCGGTGGCGGTGTCACGTCGCCCGTCGTGGTGCGGCGGTTCTTGCCGGCCGGCAGGCCGTCCCAGTGCGCGTCTTCCTTGACGACGGCGCCGCGGCCGACCGCCCGCGGATGGGCGGACAGCAACGTCTCGCCGCTGGCATCGGGGACGGTCGAGTGCAGCATGACCTGGGACTTCGTCGCCCGGATCTCGACCAGCTGACGTGGGCGGACCTTGCGGGCGGGCACCGAGTAGAGGTTTCCGCCGAACGCGACCAGACAGTCCTTGCCGACCGGCCGCAGATGCCGCTCGGCCACCAAGTACGGAGTCGGCGGCAGCGGTTTGAGGGCCGCGTGATCGCGGGCGGCCCGGATGCCGATGACTTCCCGGTGCGTCTTGTGGATCTGGTCCCGCCGGCTGGGCACCCAGGCGGCGAACGCGGCGTCCATCTCCTCCAGCGAGGAGAACGCCCGCCCGGACAGCACGTGATCGCGAACGATGAGGACCTGGCGTTCAACCCGCCCTTTGCCGGTAGGCCGATAGGCGGCCAGGACGTCGATGTCGAAGTCGTAGTGCCCGGCGAAACCGACCGCCTCCGGATGCAGCGGGACCGCCTCGCCGGGAGCGACGTGCCGGCGCACGACGGTCTTGGTCCGGTCGTAGACGATCGTCATCGGCACCCCGCCGAAGTGCGCAAATGCCCGCCGATGGCAATCGAAGAAGGTCTGCAGGTCCTGGCTGGTGGTGAAGCAGCAGAACGGGTCGCGTGAGTACGACAGCACCATGTGAAACGAGTAGACTTTCGGGATGCCCATGTGGGCGAGGACCTTGCCCTCGTCACCCCAGTCGACCTGGGCCTGAGCCCCGGGGATGACCTCGAAGCGCCGGTGGAGCCCGGCCAACTCCTTCGGTGTGATGCCGAGTTCCTCGGCGATCCTCGGGCGGGCCTGCTGAACGTAGAGCTTGACGCGCTGGTAGTTGCCGGTGAACCCGTACTCCGCGGCCAGGCGTTCGTGGATCACCGATGCCTTCATCAGGATCTCGGCCCGCAGCATCGCGTCGACCAGCGGCGCGAACTCGTCGATCTTCCTGGGCACCACCTGGCCACTGGCCGAACGGCGCGGCGGCGTCGCCGGCCCCGCGAGGTACTTGCGGACCGTCTTGCGGTCCAGCCCCGTCTCCCGGGCGATCTCCGACAGGCTCATCGCCCCGGACTCCAACAGCCCACGAAACCGCCGGAGTTCCGACCACCGACGCGGATCCAAGACCACTGCCGACCACCCCCTGCCGCAGCACACCGACTACGCAGCAGCGTGCCGATCAGCCCGCCTCACCGCATCAGGAACTGGCCGCGTTCATCCGTACGCGGGTGGGGACGTTCAGGTGTACGCCGACAC
>NZ_JBIAWS010000040.1:0-2036 GCF_042896045.1 Streptomyces sp. NPDC001351
GATGGGTAGGGGAGCGTCGTGTGCCGGGTGAAGCAGCGCCGGAAGGCAGTTGTGGACGGTTCACGAGTGAGAATGCAGGCATGAGTAGCGATTCACACGTGAGAAACGTGTGCGCCGATTGACTAAGGGTTCCTGGGTCAAGCTGATCTGCCCAGGGTAAGTCGGGACCTAAGGCGAGGCCGACAGGCGTAGTCGATGGATAACCGGTTGATATTCCGGTACCCGCTGTGAAGCGTCAAACATCGAACCCATTAATGCTAAGGCCGTGAAGCCGCCCCGGAGCCTTCGGGCAAAGGGGAGTGGTGGAGCCGCTGACCCAAGGTGGTAGTAGGTGAGTGATGGGGTGACGCAGGAAGGTAGTCCAGCCCGGGCGGTGGTTGTCCCGGGGTAAGGGTGTAGGCCGCAAGGTAGGCAAATCCGCCTTGCATACGGCTGAGACCTGATGCCGAGCCGATTGTGGTGAAGTGGATGATCCTATGCTGTCGAGAAAAGCCTCTAGCGAGTTTCATGGCGGCCCGTACCCTAAACCGACTCAGGTGGTCAGGTAGAGAATACCGAGGCGTTCGGGTGAACTATGGTTAAGGAACTCGGCAAAATGCCCCCGTAACTTCGGGAGAAGGGGGGCCACACCTGGTGACGGGCTTTGCGCCTTGAGCTGGGGGTGGCCGCAGAGACCAGCGAGAAGCGACTGTTTACTAAAAACACAGGTCCGTGCGAAGCCGTAAGGCGATGTATACGGACTGACGCCTGCCCGGTGCTGGAACGTTAAGGGGACCGGTTAGCTTGGATTCGTCCAGGCGAAGCTGAGAACTTAAGCGCCAGTAAACGGCGGTGGTAACTATAACCATCCTAAGGTAGCGAAATTCCTTGTCGGGTAAGTTCCGACCTGCACGAATGGCGTAACGACTTCTCGACTGTCTCAACCATAGGCCCGGTGAAATTGCACTACGAGTAAAGATGCTCGTTTCGCGCAGCAGGACGGAAAGACCCCGGGACCTTTACTACAGTTTGATATTGGTGTTCGGTTCGGCTTGTGTAGGATAGCTGGGAGACTGTGAAGCTTGGACGCCAGTTCAGGTGGAGTCGTCGTTGAAATACCAGTCTGGTCGTGCTGGATGTCTAACCTGGGTCCGTGATCCGGATCAGGGACAGTGTCTGATGGGTAGTTTAACTGGGGCGGTTGCCTCCTAAAGGGTAACGGAGGCGCCCAAAGGTTCCCTCAGCCTGGTTGGCAATCAGGTGTTGAGTGTAAGTGCACAAGGGAGCTTGACTGTGAGACCGACGGGTCGAGCAGGGACGAAAGTCGGGACTAGTGATCCGGCGGTGGCTTGTGGAAGCGCCGTCGCTCAACGGATAAAAGGTACCCCGGGGATAACAGGCTGATCTTCCCCAAGAGTCCATATCGACGGGATGGTTTGGCACCTCGATGTCGGCTCGTCGCATCCTGGGGCTGGAGTCGGTCCCAAGGGTTGGGCTGTTCGCCCATTAAAGCGGTACGCGAGCTGGGTTTAGAACGTCGTGAGACAGTTCGGTCCCTATCCGCTGTGCGCGCAGGAGTCTTGAGAAGGGCTGTCCCTAGTACGAGAGGACCGGGACGGACGAACCTCTGGTGTGCCAGTTGTTCTGCCAAGGGCATGGCTGGTTGGCTACGTTCGGGAGGGATAACCGCTGAAAGCATCTAAGCGGGAAGCCTGCTTCGAGATGAGGACTCCCACCCACTTGATGGGGTAAGGCTCCCAGTAGACGACTGGGTTGATAGGCCGGATCTGGAAGCACCGTGAGGTGTGGAGGTGACCGGTACTAATAGGCCGAGGGCTTGTCCTCAGTTGCTCGCGTCCACTGTGTTGGTTCTGAAACCACGAACGGCCCCATGCCCGGTCACGGCATGGTGCGGCAGGAGTTCGACAGTTTCATAGTGTTTCGGTGGTTATAGCGTGAGGGAAACGCCCGGTTACATTCCGAACCCGGAAGCTAAGCCTTACAGCGCCGATGGTACTGCAGGGGGGACCCTGTGGGAGAGTAGGACGCCGCCGAAC
>NZ_JBIAWS010000042.1:0-1618 GCF_042896045.1 Streptomyces sp. NPDC001351
CTACGACGACCAAGCACATCTTCGTCACCGGGGGTGTCGCCTCCTCGCTGGGCAAGGGCCTGACCGCCTCCAGCCTGGGCATGCTCCTCAAGGCGCGGGGCCTGCGGGTCGTGATGCAGAAGCTCGACCCGTATCTGAACGTCGATCCGGGCACGATGAACCCCTTCCAGCACGGTGAGGTGTTCGTCACCAACGACGGCGCCGAGACGGACCTGGACATCGGCCACTACGAGCGCTTCCTCGACCGTGACCTGGACGGCTCGGCGAACGTCACCACCGGCCAGGTGTACTCGACGGTGATCGCCAAGGAGCGGCGCGGCGAGTACCTCGGCGACACCGTGCAGGTCATCCCGCACATCACCAACGAGATCAAGCACCGCATCCGGCGGATGGCGACCGACGAGGTCGACGTCGTCATCACGGAGGTCGGCGGCACGGTCGGCGACATCGAGTCGCTGCCGTTCCTGGAGACCGTCCGCCAGGTCCGCCACGAGGTGGGGCGTGACAACGTCTTCGTCGTCCACATCTCCCTCCTGCCCTACATCGGCCCGTCGGGAGAGCTGAAGACGAAGCCGACCCAGCACTCGGTTGCGGCCCTGCGCAACATCGGTATCCAGCCGGACGCGATCGTGCTGCGCTGCGACCGCGAGGTGCCCACCGCGATCAAGCGCAAGATCTCCCTGATGTGCGACGTCGACGAGGCCGCCGTGGTCGCCTGCCCCGACGCCCGCTCGATCTACGACATCCCCAAGACCGTGCACGGCGAGGGCCTGGACGCCTATGTCGTCCGCAAGCTGGACCTGCCCTTCCGCGACGTGGACTGGCGGACCTGGGACGACCTGCTCGACCGCGTCCACAACCCCGACCACGAGATCACCCTCGCGCTGGTCGGCAAGTACATCGACCTTCCCGACGCCTACCTCTCGGTCACCGAGGCGCTGCGCGCCGGCGGCTTCGCCCACCGCGCCCGTGTGAAGATCAAGTGGGTCACCTCCGACGACTGCAAGACCCCGGCCGGTGCCGCGGCGCAGCTCGGCGACGTCGACGGCATCTGCATCCCGGGCGGCTTCGGCGACCGCGGTGTGCTCGGCAAGGTCGGCGCGATCAAGTACGCCCGCGAGAACAAGATCCCGCTGCTCGGCCTCTGCCTGGGCCTGCAGTGCATCGTGATCGAGGCCGCACGCAACCTGGCCGGCATCACCGACGCCAACTCCACCGAGTTCGACTCCGCCACCGGCCACCCCGTCATCTCCACCATGGCCGAGCAGCTCGACATCGTCGCCGGCGAGGGCGACATGGGCGGCACGATGCGCCTGGGCATGTACCCGGCCAAGCTGGCCGAGGGCTCGATCGTGCGCGAGGTCTACGACGGCAAGGAGTACGTCGAGGAGCGCCACCGCCACCGCTACGAGGTCAACAACGCCTACCGCGCGGAGCTGGAGAAGAAGGCCGGCATCCTGTTCTCCGGCACTTCGCCCGACGGCAAACTCGTCGAGTACGTGGAGTACCCGCGCGAGACGCACCCTTACCTGGTGGCGACCCAGGCACACCCCGAGCTGCGCTCCCGCCCGACCCGCCCGCACCCGCTCTTCGCCGGCCTGGTGAAGGCCTCGGTCGA
>NZ_JBIAWS010000043.1:0-1615 GCF_042896045.1 Streptomyces sp. NPDC001351
CGCCTAGCTTGATCTTTAACGTGTGCTGTCGAACGGTGCGTCGTACTTGATCACTCGGTTCGGTAACTGCCGTACGCGGAAACGGCCTTCGCCTGAACATGTGCTCCGACCAAGGAACACACACGTCCAGCGCGAAGGCCGTGAGGATGAGTCTGCAGTATCACGATGTCCGGCAGGAGTCGCTGGCGGAACTGTCACGCTTCCGGGGCGAGTTCTACTCCTGCCTCACCGCTCGTTCGGATGCGCTGTTCGAGCTGGCCGACGCGGTTCTGTGCGGGGACGGTCCCGTGAGGTCGCTGGCCGAGCTGTCGCTGGTGGGTGAACACCGCCGAGGTCACGGAGGGCTCTACGCCGCCGTCTCAAAGGGCAGGGTCGAAGCGGATCGGATGCGGCGGGCCCTGGCCTCGGTGCTGCTGCCGCGGGCGGCCGACGGCCGGCTGGTCCTGGCCGTCGATGTCACATGCTGGCTGCGGCCCAACGCCTACACCTCACCGGAGCGGATCCTGTGCCACACCTACGGCCGAGGCAAGGACCAGCACATTCCCGTTCCCGGGTGGCCGTACTCGATCGTCTGCGCGCTGGAGCCCGGCCGCAGCTCGTGGACCGCCCCGCTGGACGCGCTGCGTCTGGCACCCGGGGACGACACCGCCACCGTCACCGCCCGGCAATTGCGCGAACTGGTCGAGCGGCTGATCACCACAGGTCAGTGGCAGGCCGGCGACCCGGACGTCCTCATCATCGCGGACGCCGGATACGACGCACCCCGCCTGGCCCATCTCCTGCGGGATCTGCCGGTCCAGGTCCTGGCCAGGATGCGCTCGGACCGTGTCCTGCGCAGGCCGGCCCCGCCGCGGCAGCCTCACACCATGGGCCGACCGCCCCGGCACGGCGGCGAGTTCGTCTTCGGGCAGCCCGACACCTGGGGCACCCCGGACACCGAAACGGTCACCGACACGCGCCTTTACGGCACCGCCACCGCACGCTCCTGGAACCGGCTCCACCCCAAGCTCACCCACCGTTCTTCCTGGGCTGCGGCCGACGGCTCACTCCCGATCGTCGAGGGAACCGTGATCCGCCTGGACATCGATCATCTGCCCAGCGGAGCCACCCCGAAGCCGGTCTGGCTGTGGTGGTCGGGCACGGACGCAACCGAAACGGACAGCGACCGACTCTGGCAGGCATACCTGCGTCGTTTCGACATCGAGCACACCTTCCGCCTGTTCAAGCAGACACTCGGCTGGACCTGCCCGAAGATCCGTACCCCCGAGGCGGCGGACCGCTGGACCTGGCTGATCCTCGCGGCCTACACCCAACTGCGACTGGCCCGGCCACTCGCAGCCGACCGACGTCGCCCATGGGAGAGGCCCGTCTCCTCGGACAGGCTGACCCCGGCACGAGTCCGCCGCGACTTTCGACACATCCGCCCCAAGGCCGCCTGCCCGGCCGGAGCACCGAAACCCACCCGCCCCGGACCTGGACGACCGCCCGGCCGAAAGAACACCCAACCCACCCCACGCCACGACGTCCACACACCCCGCAAGACGACCACCACCACGTCCCGGAATAAGAAGTCGGGCACTCCGCGACCTCGCCGCACAGGTTAAAGATCAAGCTA
>NZ_JBIAWS010000044.1:0-1481 GCF_042896045.1 Streptomyces sp. NPDC001351
GGGGGGTGCTTCTATCTGTTCGGTCAAGGTCTGTGGGCTTGGTCAGGCTGTTTGTTCGTGCCCGGGTTGGTAGAGGGTGCGGTGCTTGAGCATGGCGTGCAGGACGTCGACGCGGCGGCGGGTGAGACAGATGAGGGCGGCGTTGTGGCGCTTCTTCTCGGCGCGCTTCCTGTCGTAGTAGGCCCGCGATTCGGGGCTGCTCAGCGAGGCGAACGAGGCCAGGAACAGGGCCCGTTTGAGCATCTTGTTGCCGCCGCGGGGCGGTCCTTCGCCCCGGATGGAGGTTCCCGAACGACGGGTGGTGGGGGTCAGTCCCGCGTAGGAGGCCAGGTGGGCGGCGGTGGGGAACGCGCTGGCGTCGCCGACCTCGGCCAGGATGCGGGCACCGGTCCTGACCGCGACCCCGGGCATGGAGGTCAGGACCTTCGCGAGAGGGTGCGCCTCCAACAGGGCTGCGACGCGGGTCTCCAGGACTTCGCGGCGCTTGAGGAGGACCGTGAGGGCCTCGGCCAGGCCGGAGACGATCTCTCCCGCCGAGGCGGTGCCGGGAACCGTGACGGTCTGCTCGGCCAGCGCGGCGGTGATCTGTCCGGCCAGGGTGTGGGCACTGCGCATCCGCGGAGCCGCCTGGAGCATGACCTGCGCGATCTGTTCGGTGCCGGCCTGGGCCAGGGCGGCCGGGGAGCCGAAGGTCTGCAGCAGGGCCAGGACGGCCGGGTGTCGCAGTCGGGGTCCCAGGACGCGTTCGAGGGCGGGGTGGATGGAGGTGAGCAGCCCGCGCAGCCGGTTGGAGGTGCGGGTGGCGTCCTGGGCGAGGTCGTCGTCGTATCCCAGGACCATGGTCAGTTCGGCCCGCACGCCTTCGGCCGGGTCGATGGAGTGCAAGAGGTGGGGCATGGTGCGGGCGGCATCGGCGATGACGTAGGCGTCGCGGGCGTCGGTCTTGCCGGTGCCGGGGTGCAGGTCGGCGAGCCGGCGCATCGACAGGCCCGGGAGATAGGCGACCTCGCATCCACAGGCGCGGGCGACGGTCACCGCCAGGGTGCCGATGGAGGCCGGCTGGTCGACCACGACCAGGACTTTCCCCTTGCGCTCCAGGCGGGCGAACAGAGCCCGCAGCTGGGGCTCGCCGTTGGGCAGCGGCTTGTCGAAAGTGATGCGGCCGTCGGCCAGCAGGGCCGTGCCGTGGTGGGTGGACTTGCCCACGTCCAGGGCGCAGAACACGTCGATCGAGGTGAAGTCGTTGCTGGTCACCGGGCTTTCCCTCCCCGGAGTCACAACCGGTGGCCAACCCGGGCACCGGAGATCGGCAGCCACATTACGCAGCCCTGCCCGAAGGCGGACACGCTTCCATCAGCGACCATCCGGTGCCGCCAGGACCGGCGACAGCACCCCCCGGATCATCAAGGACAGGGGCAACGAGTCATACCGGGCCTGGAGGCCACGAGCCCGAACCGGGCTCTACAAGGAAGGTAATGGGC
>NZ_JBIAWS010000045.1:0-1206 GCF_042896045.1 Streptomyces sp. NPDC001351
GGTCGCCACGGCGGTCAGGACGAGTATCAGCGCATCGGACCGGGTCGCCTTCACCATGGCCTTGAGCGAGCCGACCTCGACCATGCGGATCGCGGTGGCCAGCAGGACTCCGGCGAGGGCGGCCAGCGGGATCTTCGAGACGAGCGGTGCCGCCGCGAAGACGATCACGGCGAGAACGGCGGCATGCATGAGGGCGGCGAGCCGGGAGCCCGCGCCGGTGCGGACGTTGACCGCGGTGCGGGCGATCGCACCGGTGGCCGGGACGCCCCCGAAAAGCGGGGCGGCGATGTTCGCGAGCCCCTGGCCGAACAGCTCCCGGTCCGGGTCGTGCTTCTGGCCCACCGTCATGCCGTCGGCGACCGAGGCGGACAGCAGGGACTCCAGCGCGGCGAGCGCCGCGACCGCCACGGCGGGCGCGAGCAGGGTGCCGAGCGAGCCGAGGTCGAGGAAGGTCAGCGAGGGTACGGGCAGCCCCGACGGCAGGTCGCCGATCGGCTTCGCCGCGTCCAGGCCGGCCAGCCGGGCCACGAGCGTCGCCGCGATCACGGCGACGATCGAGAACGGCACGGTCGGCCGCCAGCGGGCCCCGACCAGCATGACCGCGGCCACGGCGACCGCGAAACCGGCGGCGGTCCAGTTCGGGGACTTCGCGAACTCCTCGACGGCACGCCAGGTCACCACCAGCACGCGGTCGCCCTCCGGCTTGGGCACGCCGAGCGCGTTCGGGAGCTGCTGCAGGCCGATCACGCAGGCGATGCCGAGCGTGAAGCCCTCGACGACCGGGGCGGGCACGTACTGCATGTACTTCCCGGCCCGCAGCACCGCCAGAGCGACGAGCATGACGCCCGCCATCAGTCCCACGGTGAGCACCCCCGTGGGCCCGTAGCGGCCGACGATCGGCACCAGGACCACCGTCATGGCGCCGGTCGGCCCTGACACCTGGAGATTGGACCCGCCGAACACCGCCGCGAGCGCACCCGCGACCACCGCGGTGGCCAGGCCCGCCTCCGCGCCCAGCCCGGAGGAGACCCCGAAGCCGAGGGCCAGCGGCAACGCGACGATCGCCACGGTCAGGCCTGCCAGCAGGTCCCGGCGCGGGTCACGCCGCATCTCTGCGAGGTCTCCGCGCCCCGGCAGCAACACCGCGATCCGGGCCCACGCCCGGCCGATTCCCCCGGCCATCACGCGACAGCCCCGGCTTCCCGC
>NZ_JBIAWS010000046.1:0-1027 GCF_042896045.1 Streptomyces sp. NPDC001351
CGCCCGCCATCAGGACCACTTCCCCGTCCTCGGGCCCCGTCAACTCGTAGTGGGTGACGCCGTCGGACAGCTCGATGAAACTGCCGCGCAGCGCCCCCCGCGAGTCGGCGGTGAGCTTGCGGTCCTCGCCCGGGGCGACGAAGTACTTCATGGAACGGGCCTCCTTGCCCTCAGTTCGCGGGGGTGTCGGCGCAGGAGCCGAGGAACTTCGCGATCGCGTCCGCGACCCACTGCGGTTCCTCCTCCGGCAGCAGATGTCCGCCGTGGGGGTGGACGAGCTCCTGGGCGCCGGGGATGTCGCGGGCGAAGTGCTGGCCGTCGATGCTCGCGCTGCGCAGCACCAGCGTGGGCACCGTGATGCGAGGGATCTGCGCGCTGCGGTCCGGCTGGTCGGTGTTGCAGAAGTCGACGAAGGCCGAGCGGTTACCGGGGCGGCTCATGAGCTGATAGGAGCGGTCCACCATGGCGTCGTCCACGATCTGCGCATACGGCCCGACGGCGTCGCGCAGGTTGCGTTCGAGTGCCCCGCGCGGCATCACCCGCCTCAGCAGGGGCCGCACCAGCGGGTTGCGGGTCAGGCGCATCCCCGCGGGCACCGTCTTCTCCGGGTAGCCGGTGGCATTGACCAGTACCAGGCCGGTCAGCCGCTCCGGGTGATCCAGCGCGAGGTTCCAGGCGATGTTGCCGCCCAGGGAATTGCCGGCCACCGCGTAGCGCGGCACGCCCAGCGCCTCCAGGAAGCCCGCCACCGTCGCGGCGTACGCCGGGATGCGGTAGTCGCGGTCCTTGCGCGGGCCCGTCAGTCCGAACGCCGGCAGGTCGGGACGGATGACATCGAACGAATCCGACAGCAGATCCGTCGCGCGGTCGAAGTGCTGCAGCGATGAGGCACTGCCGTGCAGCAGCACGAGTGCCGGGCCGCGCCCAGCACGCTTGTAGTGGATCCGCAGGCCGTCCACCTCGACGAACCGGGAATCAGGCTGGGGCTCGGACCAGGTACTCATAATGGATACACTGTTACCGATAT